>NZ_FOTD01000052.1 GCF_900114465.1 Trichococcus palustris
CCCCTGATGCCTACATGATCGCTGAAGAGAGCACCGCTTGGGCGAATGTGACGAAGCCAATCGAAATGGGCGGCTTAGGATTCAATTACAAGTGGAATATGGGTTGGATGAATGATACGCTGAAATTCTTCGAAATGGATCCGTTGTTCAGGAAAGATAATTTCAACCTGATCACCTTCTCGTTCATGTATGCGTTCAATGAGAACTTCATTCTTCCTTTTTCACACGATGAAGTTGTCCATGGAAAACAATCCTTGTTAGGGAAAGTGCCTGGCGACAGATACAACCAATTTGCAACCTTGCGGACAATGCAAGCGTTTATGATGGCTCATCCCGGCAAAAAATTGAACTTTATGGGAAATGAAATCGGCCAATTCCTTGAATGGCGTTTTTATTCGCAATTGGAATGGTCAGACTTGAACAATGAATACAACAGCGAATATCAGCACTTCATAAAAACATTGAATCATTTTAGAAAGAAGGTCACATAATGAAAGTCCTATTTGCAT
This sequence comes from Trichococcus palustris, assembly GCF_900114465.1. Taxonomy (GTDB): domain Bacteria; phylum Bacillota; class Bacilli; order Lactobacillales; family Aerococcaceae; genus Trichococcus; species Trichococcus palustris. Next base: position 510 of record NZ_FOTD01000052.1, read on the forward strand.
CCAGTGAGGCAGCACCTTTTTTTAAAACAGGCGGTCTAGGCGATGTAGCCTACGCTTTGCCGAAGGAATTGGTGAAGCAAGGAGTAGATATCAGGGTTGTTTTGCCGTACTATTCGACGATGCCCGAAAAATATAAAGAACAAGTGGAGGAGCTAATATCTTTCCGTGTGCAAGTGGGCTGGAAAAGTATGTACTGTGGCATCAAGACATTGGTTTTAGAGGGTATCACCTATTACTTCATAGACAACAAAACGTATTTTGACCGCTCATCATTCTATGGACAATTGGATGATGGCGAAAGATTCGGCTTCTTTTCCCTTGCCATCTGCGAAATGATGGAAAAAATAGATTTCATCCCGGATGTTGTGCATGTCAATGACTGGCACACCGCAATGGTGCCGGTGTTGTTGGTGGACAAATACCATTGGGTGCAGGCATTCAAGGACATCCGTAAAGTGATCACCATCCACAACATCCGTTTCCAAGGTATCTTTGATCCGGTCGTACTTTCCAGCATCTT
>NZ_FOTD01000050.1 GCF_900114465.1 Trichococcus palustris
TTTTTATCCTCCTACGGAGGTTTCGAGTAAACAAAAAGGATACCTTTTGATAGAATTAAAGTAACGACACAATAATCGATCGGGGGTACCCTTATGTTTAAACATTATACTATGAATCAAGTTATTTTGCCTATCGATTTAGCAGTAAAATTACCAAGAAATGATATCGCTTTTTCGGTGAATGAGGTTGTGGAGAGTATCCCAGGGGAAGCCTTTGAAGCTTTCGTCAGGCAGACCGGCTGCCCTGCCTACCACCCGCGAATGATGATGAAGATTATCTTGTGCTCCTACACGCAATCAGTTTTTTCCGGAAGAAAAATTGAGGGATTGCTTCAGGATAGCGTGCGGATGATGTGGCTCGCGCAAGGCTATGAGCCCACTTACCGTACTATCAACCGTTTTCGGGTGAACCCTGCGGTTCAGGAACTATTGCGCCAATGCTTTGTACAGTTCCGTTGCCAACTTGTGCAGGAAGGGTTAATCGAGGAGGAGGCTATTTTCATCGACGGGACAAAGATTGAGGCCAACGCGAATCGATTCACGTTTGTCTGGCGCAAGTCGATCGAAAAGTACAGTGCCGCACTGATTGAGAAGTCTAACCAGATGTATGACGAGCTCCTAGAGAACGAGATTATCCCGGGGATTGAGCGGGAAAGTCTAGAGAAACTATCGGACGCGGAGCTTCTTCAGGTGGCCGAACAGCTGGACGAAAAAATTGCAGAGTTCGATCAAGAGATATCGACGACGGAGGCAGGTAGCGAGAGAAAACAGCTTCGGTCCCAAAGAAAACTCCCGAAGCAGTATCGTAAACTGATCCTAGAGATGGCCAACCGGAAGCAGAAGTATCAACAGGACATGGCGATTTTTGGAAAACGAAATAGCTACTCCAAGACGGACACTGATGCAACATTCATGCGTATGAAGGATGACTACATGAAGAACGGCCAGTTGAAGCCCGGCTATAATGTGCAGTTGGCGACCGAAGGTCAGTATGCATTGGCCTACGACATTTTCCCAAATCCCACGGATACGCGCACCTTGCTCCCTTTCTTGGACACTATCGAAGAAAAGTTCTTTTCTTTGCCGGGCTATACTGTCGCAGATGCGGGCTATGGAAGCGAGCAGAACTATGGGGATATCCTTGAAAACCGAGAAACGACTCCCCTCATCACCTACAACACCTATCGAATAGAAAAGCAGAAGAAATATCGGAATAACCCTTTCCACTCCTCCAATTGGGAATATGATGAAAAAGAGGATGCTTTCACGTGCCCCAACGGGCAGAAGCTCCCCTTCCGTTATCTATCCCATCGGAAAGACACTTATGACTTCTCCCGAACCTTCAAAGTTTATGAGTGCGCGGACTGCTCGGGTTGCCCATTACGAGAGCAATGCACCAAGGCGAAAGAAGGGAACAACCGCACCATCCGCTACAACGAGAAGTGGGAACAACAGAAAAAAATAATTAAAGATTTGCTTTCGGATGAAAAGACTGGCGCGATCTACGGAAAACGGAAGATCGATGTAGAACCAGTGTTCGGATTCTTGAAGGCTAATTTGTGCTTCACTCGATTCTCGGTCAGAGGAAAGGAGAAGGTGCGCAATGACTTGGGATTTGCGCTTATGGCAGTGAACATGAGGAAATACGCTGTTCAGACAGCCCTCCTTGGGAGGGAATCTGCACCTTGGCCCTCGAAAAAAGGTTCCAACCACCAAAATTCGGTGATTGGAACCTTTTTTAATTCATTTCAGCTAGTTATGTCCCAGCC
>NZ_FOTD01000049.1 GCF_900114465.1 Trichococcus palustris
CCCGACTTTGACAGTTTAAAAAGGGAAAAGCAGCTAGAAATACCGTTAAATAGCGGTTTCCAGCTGCTTTTTTTCGTTTTAAATTTGTTGTACACACATACTATTTTGCGTAAGTCCTAAGGACTTCTAGAGGAACATATTGATGGGTCCATTTTTTTCCAAGGAGTTCATTGATTTTCAGGAAATCATCGTCACCGAAGACTTCCCAGTAGCCTTTTTCCAACGGACGGCACTGCGCGCTGAGTAGGGCGCTCTGAATTCTTTCAGGGCTAAGTTGCCCATCAAGTTTATGTTCCAGTAGCCGCATGATCGTTAAGGAGATGAAGCAGATCAGGAAGTGTGCTTCAATATGGGGTTGGGTCCAGACGTAAATTGGACGCGCATAAAAGGTAGTCTTCAAGACCTTGAAACAATCTTCAATGCGGCTCAGAGAGCGGTAGCTAGCCAACATCTCTTCATCACTCATTTCCGTCTCGCTGGTGATAAGGACATTGATGCCGTCAAACTGCTCATCAAATGCAATTTGTTCCTCATCGATGGAGATGTGTGGCACGAGCCTCTTGATTTCCCCGGTTTCTTCGTCGACAGTTTCCACATCTAAGTATCGTTTGCCGCCTTTTCTCATGGTCAATCGGAATCTCTCGCCTGCCGTCAATTTCTCCGCATACTCCACCGATTTCTTACGCCGGATTTTTTCACGGAAGTCATATTTCTGATTCCAGGTTACGAGAATTTTCTCGGTGATTTCCTTCTTGTTCACTGTTCTTTTGCGGATCATCGATTTCTTTGCGAAGGTTTCTTGCTCATTGGCGATCCAACCTTCAGAATCCAGAACGAACGCTTGGATGTCTTTTGGTGCACCTCGGGTGCCACGGACTTTTTGACTGAAAAGGTATCCGTCTTTGTTCTGGAGTGTCTCGGTTATGTTGTTCTTGCTGTTCATTCCTTTATCGGCTACGACAACGATTCGCTCGATGCCAAACTGTTTTTTGATTTGTTCCACAGCGGGTAGGTAGGTCTTTACGTCTACGCAGTTTCCAGGAAATAATCGGAAGGCAATAGGAATTCCTTTGGTGTCCATGAACAAACCCATTTGGACAATCGGGTTTGGTCTCTTCTCCTTGCTAGGGCCCCGCTTCCGAAAAGCAGGGATTGTTTCCCCATCAACCTTGAGAGGCTCATCATCCAAATCGGTTTCAAAGTAGTAGTTCGTGACATCATAAAAGACCAATGCTCCAGTACGTCCAACATTCTTCGTGATGGCATGATGCATTTGCAGTTGAATCTGTTCGCTCAGTAGGCTGAAGGTATCCAATGCCCGGTAGACATCTTGCGTCGACAAATTGAAATCTCCGAACAGGTCCCGTTGGGACTGAACGCTTTTCCATTTACTTTGGGGATCCAAAATCCTCTTTGCCGTCAATAGGCGCAATGACTCGTTGAGATCGATTTTTGAGTTCGTTCCTTTTTGGTGTGCTCGTAAAACCTTTGAGAGCCCTAAGCCTCTATAGATTTCATCCAATAGGAGCCAACCGTAGTTTTGGAGTGGATTCGATATTTTTTTGTTTAAATCAAGGTTAAGCGAAAGGGTTTCTGGTTCCGGTTGATACTTCCCTGCTTTGACGTTCTCCTTTAACTCCGCTAAATAATTGGGATTCCCGGCTTCTAGGTCCTTCAGCTTGCCCAGAGATTTGATGGTACGGTGCTTCACTTTGTCTTTATCGCGATAGCCCTCCACAATCGAAACATATTGTGTGCCTTCACGGTTCTTGATCACTTTTATAAACATACTTCATTATACCGTAAACAACCGTATACAACAATATAAAATAATGAAAACCTTGCGTTTTTTCCGATAACCGCAAGGTTTTCACTAAAAAAATACTGAGTTAACTGTCAAAGTCGGG
>NZ_FOTD01000047.1 GCF_900114465.1 Trichococcus palustris
GATTGCATGTCAACAACTTTTTTCAATTGTTTTTTCTGATGCTCTCGCGGACAACTTCTATATACTATCACGGCTTCAAATGGGTGTCAACGAATATTTCTAATTTTTTTGGATTACTTAAAAAAAATATTTATAACGCCTAATTTTTTGCTTTTCAAAAACTAAAAGCCTTTGAGTTTACTATAATAACCGAAAAAACATGCATTGTGAAGCCTTTTTGATGATTTTTCACATTTTTTATTGATTCAACTTTTCATCAGTTGCACTGCGCTAAAAATAATTCCGGCAGGCTGAGATGACACTTATGCAAAATTTCAAGCTGAGGGCCTCAAAAAACGTCAAGGGAACGACCGAAGGTACAACGCTGCCCTCCTTCATTCCTTTGACGTTTTCGGCTCGATTTCTGCTGCCCCACTTGCAATTCCGTACCAAACTTACCTGATTTCTTTATTATGATAGGCTATCATTTCGTTTGGATTTGTGATTCCAAATCGTTATTGATGGTTTGCCTTAACATTGCAGATTCCTATCAGAAAATTCTTTATGATTGTCCTGCCTTGTTCCGTAAAAACCGATTCAGGATGAAACTGCACACCGTAAACAGCGTACTCCTTGTGCTTCATAGCCATGATGACGCCATCGTCCAAACTTCTGGCCGTTACCGTAAGCACTTCCGGTAAACTATGTTCCTCTACCACTAATGAATGGTAACGCATCACTTTAAGAGGGTTATCGGTTCCTTCAAAGAGTTTATCGTCCTGATGCTCGATCATCGATGTTTTCCCGTGTTTCACCGTCTCCGCCCGGATGACATTCCCGCCGTAGGCATAAGCGATGGCTTGGTGTCCAAGACAAATGCCCAGAATAGGTATCTTTCCGCCGAAGGTTCTGATTACGTCTACGCATATACCGGCATTCTCGGGTACACCCGGCCCAGGCGACAAGATGATACCTTCCAGTTCCATCTGTTTCAGCTCATCAACTGTAACAGCATCGTTCCTGATCACCTTTACGTCCTCATTGACTTCCCCGATGTATTGATACAGGTTATACGTAAAGGAATCATAGTTATCGATCAATAGAATCATTTAAATTACCTCCTTCATGGCCATAGCCTTATTCAATGTTTCGGTATATTCCGATTTAGGTACAGAGTCATGGACAATCCCAGCGCCAGCCTGCACATGTGCTTGGCCATCTTTCAAGACAATCGTCCGTATGGCAATGCAGGTATCCATGTTTCCGTTATAGGAAAAGTAACCTACCGCTCCGGCATAGATTCCCCGCTTCGTTTTCTCCAGTTCGTCGATGATTTCCATCGCCCTGATTTTAGGCGCCCCGGATACGGTCCCCACCGGCAAGCAAGCACTCAAGGCATCAAAACAGGTCAGACCTTTTTTTAATTCACCGGTAACTGTTGAGACGATATGCATAACATGGGAATAGGCTTCCACCTCCATGAATTTATCAATCTTCACTGTCCCGAATTCGCTTATTCTGCCGATATCATTTCTCCCCAAGTCAACCAACATCACATGTTCAGCTTTTTCTTTTTCGTCAGTCAACAACTCCTGTTTGAACTTGTTGTCCTCTTCATCATTTCTTCCTCTGGGCCTTGTCCCTGCTATGGGGTTGGTCATCACCGTGCGTCCTTGGACGGTTACTAGGCTTTCCGGCGAAGAACCGATGATCTGGAATCCGTCGAAGTCTATATAAAAAAGATAGGGTGATGGGTTCTTTGAACGCAGCCGCCGGTATATGTCGAATGGTTCCGATTGTGTCTGGGCCGTCAGCCGCTGAGATAAGACCACTTGGAAAATATCCCCAGCTTTGATGTATGCTTTGGCCTGCTCCACCAGCTTGCAGAATTCCTCTTCCGTGACATTTGATTTTACCTTTATATCCGGATCCGCTTCCTTGAAAGCTTGGACACCAGTGGTACGCGTCAGCATTTTTTCCATATCCTTTAGTCTTGAAACGACCGCTTCATAATTTTCCGCATCTTCGGGAAACACATTATGGACAATCGTCATTTTGTGTTGGAAATGATCGTAGCAGACGAATAACCGATAGAACATAAGATACGCCTCCGGAACATTCAGCTCATCGATATTTTCATGCGGCAATTTCTCATATTGACGGATGACGTCATAGCCTACATAACCAACTGCTCCACCAGCGAACGGCAAAGGAATGCCTTTGTCAGCATAAGGGACCGACACCTGCTTCTGGACATAATCCAATACTCTGCCGATATGATGTTCCGTTTTGCCGTCACCAGTTATTTCCACTTTCTCGCCAAAGCTTTTGATTGTTTTATAGGGGTCCGCGCCGACGAACGAATATCTGCCGATTTCCCTTTCGGAGTAGACACTTTCCAGTAAAAATTTATGTTTTCCCTGAAGGTTGTAATAGATTCCGATTGGCGTCTGTTGATCGGCATTCACCGTCAGTTGGACAGGGAAAACCTTCTTTTGTTGCTTTAATGTCAAAAATTCATTTTCTGATAGATTGATCATCACTTTCACCCCTAATTTATACTGTTTTTGTTCCGTTACCTGCGTCGCTCACCCTTTTTTGCACAAAAAAAGCCACTCCATCCCCATATAATGGGACGAAGTAGCCGCGGTGCCACCCATATTAGTCTCTACTTAAGGGATAGCAAAAACGATTTATCTTTGACGCGAATATCGGTTTCACCCGATAGTTGTTGCTGATTTGCAAGATCCACAACCGCCCCGGCCGGCAATCCTGCCGACCGAACCGATTCCCCTGCCAATAAGCACACGTTACGTCAAAAATAAAAACACTCCCTCCTTAAAAAAGGACGAAATGTCTCCATTCGTTATGCCACCTTAGTACAAAACTCTCTCTGCGGGTACGGATGTGACTCGATACCCTGTCTTTTTAACGGCAGACTCCCGGTTGCTGCTACTATTTATTCGCATCACGTCTCAGAGATCCATTCACCATCAGCTACAGGGTTTGGCTCTCACTGCCCCAAACTCGCTTTACCTAAATTCCGATGACTACTACTTCTCTTCACAGACTTTCATTAATGTAATTTTAACCTATTATAATCTTATTCTCATCTTTGTCAACAAAAATATCTTTGGCTGCGCCGAAAATCAGCAATGAAACAAAAAAAGCAAGATTCCCAAGATGATGACCATCAATGGAACCTTGCTTTTCATATGATACCGGCGGCCGGGGTCGAACCGGCACGCCCTCGCGGGCACTGGATTTTGAGTCCAGCGCGTCTGCCTATTCCGCCACACCGGCA
>NZ_FOTD01000021.1 GCF_900114465.1 Trichococcus palustris
CGAATGGCTGAGCACACAAAAAACCAGCACACCCGTACCCATCGCCTCGCCAAAAATATTTGATGCCGTATGACGGATGGCAGGTGCTGTGGAAAAGACGCCCATCATCTGCACGCCTATCCCATTATCCATCCGTTGACACTCCCTCTTCCTTAACTGTTAAAGAAAGAGGCTGGGGACAAAAGTCCTAGCCTCTTTCGCATTTCCTAACAATTAATCGTAAACGTGTTCCAAAAAGCAGACCTGAAGTCACTTCACGAATAATGCTCAGACGGTCTGCGACCATCCTCCGCTTATTCGCTCCAGTGATTCGGGTCTAAACGCTTTTTGTCTCACTCTCTTCTCTATTTAAATATTCCTAAACTGGCGGGAAATTTCCCGAATAATCTTCCTACATTCGAGGATCTCGCCATGTGCAGGCTTTTTAGTTGCTGGATCAGGGAGCGCGACGGGTTATTCCAAGAGACCGCGCCGTCTTAAGTATCCCTCAAAATAAGACAGCCCCTTCTAATAGAACACTCGTTTCTAAATTTTATCCCTTTTTTCAGTCAGTGATGTCCTTCTTAGCAGCAGCCACCGTGTCCGCAGCCGCATGAAGGTGTTTCGCTTTTTTCAGATTGGCAGCAACCGCCCTCTGATCCAGCTCCGCAGCCGCAGCCCTCTTCTTCGTCTTCGTCTTCGGAACCACAGCCGCATGATCCGCAACCGCACTCTTCGTCGGTCACTTCAATAAAACGGACGCCGATATAGTCGGTGATTTCATCATTCGAAGGATAGCCGCCTGTCTTTACGATTTTACCGTCAACCATTGTGATTGGTAATGCCTCAACGCCTTCGGCTTGCAAAACTTCCGTAATCTCTTTGTTTTTGATGAATTCATCCGGGTTGTTTGACAAGTTGTAGCGAATCGCTTCAAAGTATTCAGAATCCCCTAAAGCTTCCATTACGGCTGTGATGCGCATTAGATCTTGGTCAACGGAAGGTCCGCAAACACCTGTACTGCAACACATTGCCGGTTCAAAAATTGTTATATTCGTCATTATTTATTTCCCCTTAAAGTAAGTTTTTTATATAGATCCAGAACCGTCTGCATGGCAGACCATTATTTACTTAATATAGATTTTCTTCTATCTAATGTCAATAGCCTGAATTGAAAAAAGCATGGTCAAAACGCTGGGGCATATCATTTTGATTTCGAGGCAGCACCAACGTTTCGCTTACCCGACTCATCCAGCTTACTGTCCATTGAAAAACTTTCCCCACTTTGGATTCGATGGACCTGCCCGTACGTATACTAGCCGCTGACCTTCTTCAAATGAATATTATTTTTCATGCAAAATAGCCTTATGAGGAACGTGCCAACAAAACAAGTATATAGTGCTGCTTCATTTCCAAACATTTTATAGACTGCTAAGAATAGGACTGCGCCTAAAATGGATGCCACTGCATAGACTTCCTTGCGGAATACATAGGGTATTTCCTTAGCGAATACATCCCTTATTATTCCCCCGCCAGTCCCGGTAAGGACCGCCAGCGTTATGACAATAAATGGCTGATGGAATCCCTCCCTGATGGCCACATCTGCACCAATGGCAGTGAATGCCCCAAGACCGACAGCGTCAAAGAGCGGCAGAATTTTAGCCATTCGGTGGATTTTCTTATAAAAGGCGATTACGAAAGCGGCAGATAGGATGCTGATTATCGCATAGGACGGATTGGCGAAGGAAGCCGGCAAGCTTCTATTGATCAGGACATCCCTGACAATTCCGCCCCCAACCGAGGTAATGATTGCAAAAACCGCAATTCCGTAATAATCCAGCTCCTTCTCAATGGCAGTCAAAGCCCCCGACATCGCAAAAGCGACCGTACCAATAAATTCTACAATTGAAATAAACTCCAGTTGAAACCCCTCCTAGATAGAATGCACTGATAGTATACCGTTCCTGCCGTTCTTCTTCCAGCAAAAAAAGAATGCACCGCTAATAAAAGCGCTGCATTCCCTGTTCCCTTAGCCGATGGAATCATCACAGCAATAAGGCTTCATTCTAAAAAAATTATTCGGCAACCTGAGCTGCTACATTTGCTTTTGGCGTAGTCATGAAAATTGAGATCAAAGCAATCACTCCAAAAGCGACGTTAAGAATCAGACCCATAGAACCGGCAACTTCCAAGTTACCTTGTGCCCCGATCGCATTGTACAGACTTGAAGAAAGGGCAACCCCTGTTGCTCCGCCTAAAGAACTGGCCATTTTGTAAATTCCGGATGCACTACCGACTTTATCAGCAGGCGCATTGGAAATGGCTGTATCCGTTGAAGGAGTAGCATAAATACCCAAACCAAAACCATATAAAGCATAGCCGACGAATACCAAGAAATTATAGGCGATTCCTGGCACAAAAGTAAAGGCCATCAAAACAATGCCGCTTGTTGCAATGAGCGTACCCGTCATCATTGGCTTGCGGGAACCAAATTTTTGCAATGCTTTTTCACCCATACGGATGGAGCTCAGCACGCACACCAGGTAACCGATCGTCAACAATCCGGATTGGAATGAAGAGAAGCCGCGGCCGACTTGAACATAAGTATTTGCAACCAGCATTGTACCTGCAGAAGCATTCAACAAGAAGTTAGATAAAGTAGCACCGCTGTACGCTTTATTTTTGAATAGCGAGAAGTCGATGAAGCTGTTTGCATGTCTTTTTTCGATATTCACAAAAAGAATAACGGAAATGACGAATGCAACCGCCAATCCCAAGATGATAGGATTTGTCCATCCCAGGGTTCTTCCTTGGCTGATGAAAATATTGAACGTCAGCATAGCAATTACAAAAGTAATCAGCCCGCCGATGTCAAAAGGTTTCTTTTCGCCGACTGCTTCAAATTTGCTTTCCGGAGTTCCCTTAAGCAAAAGCATACCGGCAATGGCAACCACGATCGAGACGATGAAGATTGCGCGCCAGCCGAAGTAAGTGGCTACTAAACCGCCGAAGAATGAGCAGATTCCTGAGCCGCCCCAAGAACCGATTGACCAGAAACTCAACGCACGTTGTCTGTCGGCGCCGTCGAAGTATGTCTTCATCAAAGCCAAAGTAGCCGGCATGATGCATGCAGCGGATAGCCCTTGGATGATGCGCCCGATGATCAACAAAGCTGGGCCGTTTGCCAATACTAAGCACAAAGAACCGATGATGCTTAAGATCATCCCGATATTCGTTAATTTTACGCGGCCATATTTATCCGCAAGCCCACCGGCAACAACCATGAACATACCTGAAAATAAAGATGTCACACTGATGGCGATCCCCAAGATGCCTGATGAAATGCCCAAGTCAGCTTGAATGGCCGGCACAATGTTTACCATTGTTTGAGCAAACAACCAGAATGTTACAACCCCAAAAACAATCCCAAGAATAAGTCTATTATTTCCTTTATATTGCGTCTCCATTATTTTCCACTACCTCCATTTAAATAATCAATTACTAATGTTCCCATCGTTTCAGCGGCAATCGTCATGCTTTCCGGATTAATTCTGAATTTTGGATGGTGATGCGGGTATGCCTCGCCTTCCTCCGGACTTGCACCAACGTATAAGAAAACGCTAGGGCGTTCTTTTGCATAGTAAGCAAAGTCTTCTGAAGGCGGTTGAGCTTCACAACGTTCCACAGCATTTACTCCCGGCATATCAGTAGCCTGCAAAGCATTCGCTGCGAATGCGGTCATTTCTGGATCGTTATACAATACCGGATAATCATTATCATAATCCAATTCATAGGTCACATCGAACATGGCGGCGACGCCATCCAATTTGGCACGGATTTCTTTTTCAATCAAATTGCGCGTCGCTTCAGACATCGAGCGTACGTCCCCTTCAAGGAAGACCGAATCTTTGATGACATTGAAAGAACCGCGTCCATCAAAATTGCCGATTGTGATGGACCCGACATCGAATGGGTTCAAGCGGCGGCTAACGATGGATTGTACAGCGACCACAAAATAGCTGGCTGCCACGATGGCATCGTTCGCTTTATGCGGTGATGAACCATGTCCACCGACGCCTTGGATCTTCACATGGAAGTTGGCGCGGCCTGTTTGAACATTCCCTTCGCGGTAGAACACTTTACCGTATTCCATTTGGGACATCACATGAATACCGAAGACATTGTCAACGCCGTCCAATGCGCCGTCTTTGATCATGCCGATTGCTCCGCCCGGCGGAACTTCTTCAGCAGGCTGATGCAGGACAACAATCTTTCCTTCCAATTGTTCCTTCATTTCAATCAAGGATTCAGCAAGGATCAGCATATAGGATGTATGGGCATCGTGTCCGCAAGCGTGCATCACGCCTGGTGTTTCAGAAGCATACGGCAAGCCCGTTTCTTCTTGGATCGGCAACGCATCGAAGTCAGCACGGATAGCAAGCGTTTTGCCTGGTTTTCCGCTGTCGATGGTCACGACAATGCCGCGCCCGCCAACATTGGTACGAACATCACAATCTTTTCCCTGATAAAAAGCTTCGATATACTTGGCTGTCTGTTCTTCTTGGAAAGACAGTTCCGGATGGGCATGCAGGTAGCGATACATGTCAACCATGCGGTCATGCTTTTCGGCTATTTTTTTGAATAATTGCTCTTTCATTGCTTCGTTCACTCTTTTTCTCTCCCCTTTTGTATTTTCATGCAGCACATTTTTGCAGTATCTCCTAATCACTCAGCTAGTATACCGCCTCCAAAAAATAAAGACAGGTCAGTTTTTATTCAAAATACCCCTATTTTTGCTTTTTTCTTTTCAAAAAAACAGCTGAAAGCAAATAAAAAGGGAACATTTTTGTCATTAAGCGCTTCCGCGACTTATTGGTTGCCTAACTTTTTCAGAAAAAACAAAAAATGATACAAAAAAAGTCCGAGGCACACATTTTGTGCCCCGGACTCTGTTCGTATACAGGTCGCCGTACTCTTTTTAGACAATTGCTCTGCGGTATTCGATTAACTGGATGGCGTTGCTGGCCAGAGAAACATAGAAGGTCCAATCTTCGCCAATTTGTTCATCTTTTATCTCCAAAGTCGGTGATGAAGACTGCACGATATAGTCCATCACCTCAAAATCAACGCCATATTTGCTGTTCAGTTGTCCCCATTTCGAATAAAGACCACCGTTTTCCTTGTCAAATTGGTATTTTCGGACTTGGTATTCGCCAGGCTCCATCCCCAACAAGCGGACATGCAGTTCTTTGCTGCGGTTCCTCATGAACAATTCATCGACCGAATAGCGCGGGTTGAAATGCTTTTCATTGAAAAGCATAAGTTGGTAACCGTCTTCGTTTCCCGTCATCACATAATCCCCCCCTTGGGCGATCACTTTTCCGGTCATCCGCTCCTTGAACATCAAGGTGAAGAAAGCGGGCCGTTTCCCGTTGAAGAAATGGAATAACTCCAACCCATCCACTAAAATATCGCGGCTTCCGCTGATTTGTTCGTGGATTTCATTGTTTACCCAGAAACCCAGCCCCTCCACTTCTGTGCTCAAATCCAAAATTGTTTTTAAAATCAACGCACCCCTGAAAAACGTTCCGTTGGTATAGCGGGTGTTTCCGGTCAGCGTGTTCCAACTGTCCAAATAAAGCGGCTTCTTCAACTGATGCTTCTTCAAGAAATGCTTTAATTTCTGTGTCTTATTCAAAATGTAATCCCGACTGTTCAAAAAATCCTCATCACTGATGTTTGAAAAATCGACGATTTCATTTTGATCCGCATCATAGGCTATAAAATCGATTTTATCGGCTTGATTGAATTGCCATTGATGATGTACCGAGATATTTTCCCTATCTTCCCGGAAGGGGAAAAAAGTTCCCATCCTCAATTGTACGGAGCGTTTTCGTGTCACTTCATGTATCCTCAGATAAATACGCTCCAATTCTGTAGACAAGACGGTTGTTTCTTTGGCAGCGTAATAAAGGATTTGCCACTGATCGACAAATGCCCTGCCAAAGATTTGAAGCGCGTGGACCAAAAACCTGTCCAATTCGATAAAGAAATGCTCTTCATTGTGGATGACTTCTTTGTATTCGATCCTAAAAAAAAGGCTGATTCCTTGATTCTTCAGAAACTGCAAAGCCAAATCTGAATTGGCATATTTCGGTGAAGTCGGCACCAATTCGTCCGTATCCACTTCCGGTAATAAGGTCGATCCTCCAATCAGATGGCGCACCCCGACGAAATCGACACGTAATTTTTGCTTGGACAAAATAACCTGTTCTTTCACATTTTCCTTCAGCAGCTCCTTCAGTTCACCGACAAAAAGAATATGCTTTTCTCGTTCCAACGATTCCGCCACTTCGCATTTCCCGACAATGATTTCACGTTCTTCAATCGGCACTTCATCCGGCAACAAACCTTGTTTCGCTGATTCTTCCAGATATTGAGCCAAGCGGATGAGCGCTTCCGGCGAATCCAAGACTTGCTTGGTTTCCATTTTGACCGTCCTTGCTTCTTGCTTCTCCAACTTTTCATTTTGGTGTTCTTTCCGGTACTGTGCCGGTGTTTGCTCATATTCTGATTTAAAGGCTAATGAAAAATTTTTGGCTGTCGAAAATCCGTTCTTTACGGCAATCTGGAACAGATTATCCGAGGTATACAGCAAATCCTCCACAGAATGCTTCAAACGGACCATTTTCAGGTATTCCAAAAACCCCATTCCGGTCGACTGCTTAAAGTAACGGGACAGATAAGAGGGGGACAGATATTCACTCTCTGCCATTTCCGCTAACGTCAAGGGCTCAGCATACCGTAGTTCAATGATTTGGATGATGCGGGCGATGCGTTCATCACTCGTTTCACCACCCTTGAAGTTCGGCACTGTCTTCTTGAAGAAGCGGGTCATCAAAAGCATCACCTGATAAAGGGCGCTTTGAACTTCCAGAAAGCTCCCTTCCTCCCCGCGTGAGTTGGCGATTACGAATTCGGACAACAGCCTGCGCAACTGGGCAACGACACTCTCGCGCCCCGGATCCAGCTCTTTCGTATAACACTCAAAATAGTAATGAAAGTATTTCGCATAATGCGTCACAAAAAAATGGCTGGAGATGCTCAGGCAAATCACGATGTTGCTTTCATTTCCTGTAATGGTGTAATTATCATTCCGGTTGACAAAAAGGATGTCGCTTTCTTCCAAAACATAATTTTTCCCGCTTACCGCCACCGTTGCTGTTCCCTTGATGACCAATAAGATGCGCGTACCGTAATAGCGTTGTGGAGCAGAATAACGGATATTCTCCATGGTGATTTCAAAATCTGCTGTGCCTTCTCTTGGCATCCGTATCCCTCCCTTTGTTCGCTTTTCTTTTTTCCATTATAACCAACCCAGCTCAACTTTCACAGTCCCTGACGTTGCGTCGCCCTTTATGGCCATGATACGCGGCGGAAAAGAGATTGCAAGGGAAATGTGGGGATTTCTCATCAAATATTCCTCGAATTATTAAAGGTTTGTCACGAAATCTTCACAACTGCACGGTATACTCTTTTCATACCAAACAAACCTAATCTTTTCTTTAGATCTCCCCTCCGATTGTTCGAAGCTGCAACTTCGGCAATCCCTTTCTAAAGATAACCAAATCACCGACTCAGCAGCTTATGCTGAGTCGGTGCAAAGAAACCTCCACGAAAAAATCGTGGAGGTTTCTTTGTGCTGCGGTCATGCTTTGGTTCTTTCCTTTTGATAGGTGTCGATCAGTTCATCCCTGACCAGAATCCATTCGGGCCGGTGGTCGTCCGGATGGACACGGTTGGAAAGGAAAAGGAACCCTTGTTTTGCCGCCGGGTCCAAAATGAGGAAAGTGCCCGTATACCCGGTATGGAAAAGGGCCTGTCCAAAGCCAGCACCAAGCAGGTTCCAGCCCAGCGAACGGGCATTCCCTGGCACGTGCCCCCAATCCTGCAGCAGCATCCGGACAGTCTCCTTCTTCAGGATGCGGACGCCTTCCCACTCGCCCTCATGCAGCAGCATCTGGCTGAAGCGAAGCACGTCCTTCATCGGAGCGAACAGGCCAGCGCTCCCGCAATGGTCGCCCAGGATGCGCGCTTTGGGATCATGGACCTCTCCGCGGATCACCCCGCGCTGCGGGTGGTTTTCGGTCGGTATGCAGTCCGCTGAGGCAGCCGGATGATAGGTGCTGGCATCCATTCCCAACGGCTTTTTGACGCGTTCTTCAAAATTTTCCGCCACCGATTTCCCGGTCAGCTTCTCGATGATGAATCCGGCGATGATGAGCCCCGCATCCGTGTACGTCACCTTCTTGCCGAATTGCGACTCGGGTTCCAAGGTGAGCAACGCTGCTGAGAGCTCCGCCGCGGACAAGGCATCCCGGTTTTTGATGTATCCTTTCAAGTCTGCCGTGTGCGTCAACAAATGCCGCAGCGTCACCTTCGGGGAAGAAAAAGCCGGCAGAATCGCTTGCACCGGTTGGTCGAAATCGATTTCCCCCTCTTCATAGAGCTGCAGCAGGATGGTCGTCGTAACGACCACTTTGGTCAGCGAGGCCAAATCATAGAGCATGCCTTCCCGTAAAGGTTCTGTTTCCGGATAGGCTGCCGCGACGCCCTCCCGGTATTCCCAGACCGCTTCCCCTTCTATGAAGGCATAGCTCGCTCCGGGGAAAACCTTCTCCTCGAGCATCTTCGCGATTTTTTTGCGTGTTTCCGGGTACATGCCATCCACTCCTTGTGTTGATAGTCCTTTCCTCCAACTATAGCAGAACGACGGAAAACAATTCAAGCCCTCCGGAATCTGCCCATTCGTTTCGGATTGCAGTGTTTCATAAATGATGAAATGTAACATTATTCTATTTCCATTAATAAAGCGTTCTCACTTTCAGTTAACCGTGCTAAACTAAAGAGAAATAATTTTTGGGAGGTTTTTTAATGGAATATTTCCGGGACAAATTGTATTGGAAATATGTTGCATTATTTATTTTTTATTTTTTGGCTATGGCGGCTCTGTCTTCCTTAATTTCGGTTTACTTGACCGGCATAGGGAAAAGCGGATCGGAAATTTCACTTATCCTGATCGTCGCAAGCATCATCGCGATCGGGATCCAAGGCTTGGTAGGCATCACCAATGAACGTTGGAGCATCCGGACAAACATAACCATCTATCTCTTGGTAGGCGCAGCCATTGCTCTCCTTTTTTTCGTCACTACCGACACGTGGCTTCTCGGCTTCGTTTATGGCCTCAGCAATGCCATCATCCTGGGGGTCAATCCCTTATTTGAAGGCATGGCTACCGAAAGCCATTTCCGTTACGGCTTGATTCGCTTGTGGGGTACGCTCGGCTATGCCGCCGGCCAACAAGTGACCGGGATCATCTATGATTATATCGCGCCGAATTCCATTTTCATCCTGTTCATCGTAGCCTCGCTGCTAGCGGTTGTCTGCATCTATATTTTACCGAAGCCCAAAGCGGCTACCAGTCCTACCGGCGTCATTGAAATAAGCGAGAATCCAGAAAAACATACCGTCAAAAATATCTTTAAAAACAAATTATTCATCACCTATCTGGTTATCGCATTCCTCTTTTTTGGGCCAAATATGATAAACACCAGTTACTTGCCGTTGTTATTGAAAGCAACCGGGGCCCCTGTATCGATCGTCAGCGTCACTTTGACGGTTGCTCTATTTGCAGAAGTACTCGTCATGATTTTCTCAAATCGTTTCATGGACCGCTTCACCAACAAGCAGCTGTTGATGGCCGTGCTGTTGCTGACAGCCGTTAACTATCTCGTCTGTTATCTGTCGTCGGACTTCCTTGTCCTTTCCTTTATCGTGATAACTACGAAGTTCTTCGCTTCCGGCACCTTTCTCATGCTGCATATCAAGATTGTTTCAACAATCCTGAACCGAAAACTGATCACTACCGGATTGACCGTGGTCGCCATGATTTCGCGGAACATAGGCACCATCTTTTTCCAGATGATAGCCGGTCCTGTGATCGACAACTTAGGTTTGCATATGCTCTATTTGATACTGCTGATTTTCACGGTCATCGCCATGGCAATCGCCATCCCCTTCCAGATACCACCGCAGCCTAAAGAAAAACTGTTCTCCTAAGAAAAGCAAAGAAAGAAGAAGCGGATTTTTTATTCCGCTTCTTCTTTCTTTACGTCCTGGATCCATTAAAAACCTTCGCTCAAAAATGCAACCACGATAACGCTCAGCAGCAGGCAGAGGATTACGATGAGCAGCACCAAAACGGAGCGTTCCTTCTTCCTGATCATGGCGACCAATCCGGTTACGAATCCCAGAAAAAGGGAGAGGATGCCGATGACCGTCAAGCTGGCGAAAACAATCCCAGCCCAATTGCCTTGGCCCGCACCACCTGGTTCCAAATTTCCGAATTGAGGCTGCAAGATGCTGACAAGCGTCCAGGTTACGACAAACAGAACGAAAAACCCGATAGCCAACTTGCCCAGAAACGTCTTAGGTAAAACGGTGAGGTGCATATCCTTTTCCTCCTCGATCCTGTTTCCTGGCGATTTGCTTCATTTATACGTTTATTTTACCATGAACGCGCCGGGGCATACATTATGGCGCTCAATCATAGCAGATACGCAAAAGGGTCCTTCAGGGCCAAAATAAAAGCCACCAAAGATTCCTCGTATTCGAAACGAAGTCCCTTTGATAGCTGATGCACCCCTAAAAATGGTTCAGGTTTGATTCGGCCTAGAAATGCGTCTCATCAATGTCGAGCGCATCCAAGGCTGCGTTGATCCGCACCAATTCTTCCTTGCTGAGCTCAATATCCATGGCACCCAGATTCTCCTCCAAACGATGCAATTTCGTCGTTCCCGGAATCGGCACGATGAAGTCGCGTTGGGCAAGTTCCCAAGCCAATACGATTTGAGCAGATGTCGCCTCTTTGCTTGCAGCGATTTCAGCCAACAAGTCCAGCAGTGCTTGATTTTTTTCCATTACTTCCGGCTTGAAGCGGCCCATCATGCTGCGGAAATCTCCCTCCGCATATTTTGTGTCCTTGTTGTATTTTCCGCTCAAGAAGCCATTGCCCAATGGACTGTATGCGACAAAGCCGATGCCTAATTCTTCGCAAACGCCGAATAATTCGTGCTCCGGTTCGCGCCATACCATCGAATATTGATTTTCGACAGCCGTCAATGGGCATATCGCGTGGGCGCGGCGGATATAATCGATTGGGGCATTGGACAGCCCCCAATGTTTGATTTTGCCTTCAGCCATTAATGCCTTGATGGTTGCTGCGACAACTTCGGGTTCGACATTCGGATCGATGCGGTGTTGATAATACAAATCGATGTAGTCGACCTGCAGCCGCTTCAGGGACCCCGCCAATTGTTCGCGGATGGAATCCGGCGCGCTGTCCACCATATTTTGCGGTTTGCCGTCCACCATTACCTGTCCGGTGATGCCAAATTTGGTTGCAATGACAGCTTTTTCGCGCATGGGTTTGATGGCTTCGCCAAGGACGATTTCATTCCCTTCGCCGTAGACGACCGCCGTGTCAAAAAAATTTCCGCCCAGTTCGATTGATTTGCGGATCAGTTCGATCATTTGCGCGCGATCAGCGGCAGGTCCATAGGCATGATCCATCCCCATCAATCCTAAGCCGATAGCGGATACTTCCAATCCATTTCCGATAATGCGTTTTTTCATATTTTTCATTCCTCCTCGTTCATCTCGCTTACAAGGTAAGTATAAAGCTTGGAGTCCACTCAAAGGCAAGCGTTTTCTATTATTTTATTCGGATATATCGTGACAAAAGCAAAAAGCTGTCTCATTACAAGACAGCTCTTCCTTTCCGATTCATTGTAAACATTGCAAGCTGAATGCGCAACTGCTCAGCTTCAGTTCTCCAAGATGTTCGCTCCATTCGTGGCGATTACTTCTTTGTACCAGTCGAATGATTTTTTCTTTGAGCGTTCCAAGGTACCGTTGCCCTCGTCATCCAAGTCGACATAGATGAAGCCATAGCGCTTGCTCATCTCACCGGTCGATGCGGACACGAGATCGATGCAGCCCCAAGGCGTATAGCCGATCAGGTCGACCCCATCAAGCACAGCTTCATGCATTGCCCGGATATGTTCCTTCAAGTAATTGATGCGGTAATCATCGTTGATCGTCCCGTCAGCTTCTCTTACATCTTTTGCACCAAGACCGTTTTCGACGATGAATAATGGCACTTGATAACGATCCCACAGATCATTCAAGGAAATGCGCAAGCCTAACGGATCGATTTGCCAACCCCATTCACTTGCTTGCAGGAACGGATTTCTGACGCCGTTCATCAGATTACCTGAAGCCGCATCGCTTTCACCTTGAGCCCCGATGACATCCGTCGCCATGCTCATATAGTAGCTGAAGCCGAGATAATCGACCGTATATTGTTTAATCAGATCCAGATCGCCGTCTTCCAAGACCGGCGCTTTGGCATCATATTCCTGCAACAGGCGGTTCATATAAGTAGGATAAGCCCCTCTCACTTGCACATCGCTCGTGAAATAGTCGAAGGCTCTTTCCTTGAATTGGGAAGAAAATTGATTTTCCGGATGCGCATCCAATGGATAGAATGGCGCATAGATCTGCATGCAACCAATCTGGATATCTTCGCGCAGCTCATGGCCGATCTTTACAGCAAGAGCGCTTGCGACGAATTGATGGTGCCAAGCCTGAAAACGGTTCGTGAAATCATCGGAACCCGTGCTCGGGATCAGCCCTTGAGAAAGCGTCGGAAATTCGATTGCAGAATTGATTTCATTGAACGTCATCCAATATTTCACTTTCGCTGCGAAACGTCCCAGAACGACTGTGGCATAGCGTTCGAAGAAAGCAACAATCTGGCGGTTTTTCCAGCCACCGTATTCCTTCGCCAGATGCAGCGGCATTTCATAGTGGGACAACGTAATCACTGGCTCGATTCCGTACTTCAAGCATTCATCGATCAAAGCTCCGTAGAAATCCAATCCCTTTTCATTCGGTTTTTCCTCGTCGCCCTGAGGAAAAATCCGGCTCCAGGCGATCGAAAAGCGGTAGGCTTTGAAGCCCATTTCAGCGAATAAAGCGATATCTTCCTTGAAACGATGGTAGTGATCGATCCCAATATGATTCGGATAACCATATTTTCCCTTGTCGATCGTCCAGTCGAATTCCTGCGAATTCAAAATGGCAAAACGTTGCTTCCCGCCCGGCATTGCATCCGCCACGGAAGGCCCTTTCCCGTCTGCATCGAAAGCTCCTTCACACTGATTTGCGGCAGTCGCGCCGCCCCAAAGAAAATCCTTTTTGAAACTCATCATAATTGCCCCCTTTTTTTCATTCGTTTAACTAACTCAACTCTACCACTTCACCTTGACTTTAAGTCAACAGGAAATAGGAAATTTTATCCATTTGAAAGTTTTACTTGACTTAACCTTCACTTTAAGTTGTAAGCTTTGCCTATAAAACAAATTAGGCCAATCAGGAGGTGAAAAACATGAATATTTCAGAAGCAGCAGAAAAATCAGGGCTGACAGCGGTAACCCTGCGTTATTACGAACGGATCGGCTTGATCCCACCCGTAACAAGGGGCAACGGCGGCGTCCGGTTGTATGAAGAATCCGATCTTGGGTGGATCGATTTCATCAAGTGCATGCGCAATGCCGGCTTGTCGATCGAATCTTTGATCGAATACACGGCTTTGTTCGATAAAGGAAAAGATACCGTCATTGCAAGGAAGGACATCCTGATCGAAGAACAGAAAAAACTGCAGGAACGTTACGACGAACTAGGAAAAACACTGGAAAAACTGAACAAGAAAATAGAACATTATGAACAAGAACATTCTTGAGAATTGCTTATACAGCCGAAAAGGAGTGCTTAACATTTGCATACACTACAAACAACAATTATCGATAACGTGAACAGCCCCGCAGACGTGAAGACACTGAACCTCGTTGAAATGGAACAATTGGCTGGAGAGATCCGCTCGTTGGTATTGAACAAGGTCAGCCAGGTCAGCGGCCACGTCGGACCCAACTTGGGTGTTGCCGAATTGACGATCGCTTTCCACCATGTTTTCGATTCGCCAAAGGATAAGATCGTCTGGGACGTTTCCCACCAGTCCTACCCTCACAAAATTCTGACAGGCCGCAAACATGGCTTCGTCGACAAAGAAAATTTCCATTCCGTCACAGGCTACACTTCTCAATACGAAAGCGAACACGACTTCTTCACGGTGGGACATACTTCCACATCCATCAGTCTCGCTGTCGGGATGGCGAAAGCTAGGGATCTGAAGAAGGAAACAGGAAATGTCGTTGCTTTGATCGGTGACGGTTCCCTGAGCGGCGGGCTGGCCTTCGAAGGTCTGAACAATGCTGCTGAACTGAATTCCAACCTGATTATCATCCTCAACGACAATGAAATGTCGATCGATGAGAATTTCGGCGGTCTATACCGTTCGTTGGCAGAGCTGCGTGCGACCAATGGTGAAGCGTCGAATAATCCGTTCAAAGCATTGGGCTTTGATTACCGTTACCTCGAGGAAGGAAACGATTTGACGAAAATGATCGAAACCTTCCGCGAGGTCAAGGACATTGCCCATCCGATCGTGCTTCATGTCCACACCGAAAAAGGTCACGGCTACGAAAAAGCCACTCAGGAAAAAACGAACTACCATTGGCGTTCACCATTCAACTTGGAAACAGGCGAAAGCTTGCGCCCGGCTGCTGGTGAATCGTACAATTCCATCATCATGGATCATCTGATCAAAAAGGTCAACGAGGACGAAATGAAACTGGCTGCCATCAATGCCGCCATCCCGGGGCTGTTCGGCCTGAACGCTTTCCAGGCTGCTCATCCGGAGCATTACTTTGATGTAGGCATCGCGGAAGGTCACTCGATTACGTTTGCCGCTGGCTTGGCTTCACAAGGAGTCAAACCGGTCGTCTTCCACTCGAGCACCTTCCTTCAGAGAGCCTATGACCAATTGTCACACGATCTGGCCATCAACGAGTTGCCGGCCGTACTGATCATCGGCGGCGGGAATATCTCTGGCGGAGCGGTGACGCATCTGGGTCTGTTCGACATTCCATTAATCAAGAGCATCCCTAATTTCAACTATCTTGCGCCGACAAGCAAGGAAGAACTGCTTGCGATGCTAGATTGGGCGCTGCAACAGGAAAACGGACCGATCGCCATCCGATTGCCGAACGGACCGGTTATATCCAGAAAAAATAAGTTTGCCGACTTCCAATCGCCAACCTATGAGATTCTCCGCAAAGGCAACAGAGTGGCAGTCCTGGCGCTTGGTTCTTTCCTTTCCCTCGGCGAGCAAGTCGCTGAGCAAATGAAGGCTATAGCCGGGGAGGACATCACCTTGATCAACCCGCGTTCCATCACCGCTCTTGATGTCAAGACGCTGAAGGAGCTGGAAACAAATCATGACCTGATCGTTACTCTTGAAGACGGTTCTTTGGCTGGCGGCTTCGGCGAGCAAATCGCTTCATTCTATGGAGCCTCAGCTGTCAAAGTTTTGAACTTCGGCGCGAAAAAAGAATTTACGGACAATGTTCCGCTTGAAACGCTTTATGAGCAGTTCCATCTGACTCCTGAATTGATTGTAAGGGACATCTTGGACACATTGGCATAGACTGATTCCTCCCGGACATAATAAAACCATCCAAGCGGACGTTGGACAACGTCTGCTTGGATGGTTTTCACTTTATTGGAAATGATTCCGTTCGGTTACCGGCTCTTCATCTGGAGCAACGAACGGCATTAATGGCTCAGACTCTGCTCGGAATCCCGCAAGTCGCCCTCATAGCTTTTGATCTTACCGTTCAGGCGTTCGATCGTTTCGCCGATTTCCTTGTACTTCAAAAGCAATAGGTCCCGCTCTCTGATTAGGATATTTTTGCGTTCTTCTGCTGTATCTGTCCCGTCTCTGAATAAAGACGTATATTCGATGAGCGACTCGACGGACAGTCCCGCACTGCGCATACATTTTACGAACTCGATCCAGCCTAGGTCATCCTGTTGATAATCCCGGACACCGCCATTTTTACGGGTGACAGGTGGAATAAGCCCTTCTCTTTCATAGTAGCGTAACGTGGCTGGAGTAACTCCGTTTATTCTTGCAGCTTCAGATATATTCATCAAGGTATCATCCTTTCTCGTATATAGTATACTCCACTTAGCAATCCATATTAAATCTAATGAACTTTGTTTTACTTAAGAAGCTTCTTATGGAAGCGCAAATGTCAAAAAAGCCTGAAAGAAAAACCCTTCACGGGAAATTCTTCCAGACTTCCTTACAAAATTTAGAGTGTAGAACTTGCTATTTTCCGAACTCCTAAAACAGATCCATGTTATTGCACAAAAGTCTCTGCCGCTGATATTTCAAGATTATCGCTTGATAAGTCATTCATTCAGCTTTACTTCGCCAATCTCACTTCCAGACGTTTGGATAGGAGTGATAATGCGTAACAGATGACAAAGTAGAACAGTGCCAGCGCCACGAACATCGGGATGACATAGCTTGTATCTTGGCCATAGATGATTTTGGCATTGTGCGTCAATTCCGGCAAGGAAATGATGGTCGCCAATGAGGTATCTTTGATCAAGGCGATCAGCTGGCTCACGATGGAAGGCAACATGGTGCGCAGCCCCTGCGGTAAGACGATATACCAGAGCGTCTGCATTTTCGTCAATCCGGTCGAAAGCCCCGCTTCGGTTTGCCCTTTCGGGATGCTGATCAGACCACCGCGGATGATTTCAGAAATCATCGCCGATTCAAAGATCGACATTGCCGCCACCGTCGACCAGAAGATATCGAAGCGGATGCCTAATTGCGGCAACGCAAAATAGGTGAAGAAGATGATCAGCAACAGCGGCAGATTCCGGATGACATCGATGATGAATCCGATGATCTTGGACACTGCCGGAATTTTCAGATAGCGCAGGACACCCAATAGTGTCCCCATCAGCAAGCTGATGATGATCGATAGGACTGCCACCTCCAGCGTAATAAGGAGGCCGTCAAACAAAAAGCGGATATTCATCCATGAAAAAGCATTTGTAAAATCCATTCGGTGCACTCCTTTCTATGCTTTCGAAGCAAAACGTTTTTCGACATGACTCATCAAGTAGGTCAACGGAACCGTAAGAAGCAAGTAGAACAAAGCCACTAAGATATAGGTATCAAACGTGTTGAACGTTTCACTGGCGATCAGGTCCCCGTAATACATCAAATCCAAACCTGCCACCATCGCCAAAACGGATGAATTTTTCACAAGATTGATGAATTGGTTGCCCAACGGGGGGATGACGATTTTAAGAGCTTGCGGCAACACGATGTACCGCATCACGCCTGCAAAGCCGAGCCCTTGCGAATACCCCGCTTCAAATTGTCCGCGCGGCACACTCATTATCCCGCTGCGGATGACGTCGGCAATGAAGGATGACGTGTAGATCGTCAATCCGATGATGCCGGCCGTCAACCCATCTATTTGAAAGAGATAGAGGGGGATGACAACATAAAAGAACATAACGATAACCAAAAGCGGAATGTTCCGGAAGAATTCGACATAAGCTGTTGCGATTATTTTTAAGAATCGGTTATTGGAAACCTGCAAGATTCCCAATAACGTTCCGATGATTAAACTGAAGACCAACGCGATGACACTTGAGTACAAGGTATTGCGGAAGCCCAAGATTAAATCTGGTGAATAAGTTTGTAATAGTTCCACCATGCTTTTTTACACCTCGTTTCGTATTATTGCGTAGCCTCAGGGAACCATTTGCCGTAAATGGCATCATAGGTCCCGTTAGCTTTAAGGGTCGCCAGGGCGTCGTTCAATTCGGCCAAGAAAGCCTTTTGGCCTTCATTGACGGCAATCCCGTACGGTTCGTCAGTGAAAGCAGGGCCAGCTAAACGGTAGCCTGGATTCTCTGCCATGATCCCCAACAGGATAGCATTATCCGTTGACATGGCATCGCCTTGACCGGATTGCAGGGCTGTGAAGGCTTCGGAATAATTCTCCAATTCCAAAATCTTGGCTTCAGGCGCATGTTCACGGATGCGGGTAGCGGAAGTCGAGCCCTTGACGACCAAAACAGTATCCTTGCTTGTCAGTGACGTCACATCCTTCAACGGGGAGTCTTCCGGAACAAGCAAGGCTTGTCCTGCTTCAAAATACACATCGGTGAAATCGACCACTTTTTCCCTTTCAGCCGAGATGGTCATGGTGGCGATGATTGCATCGATGTTCCCATTCTTCAACAGCGGGATGCGCGTTTTGGAAGTCACTTCGACAAACTCCGCTTTCCCTTCTTCACCCAATATTTCCTTCGTCAGCGCTTCGGCGATATCAATATCGAAGCCTTCGATTTTTCTGCTGGAAATATTATAGAGTCCAAATAAATTTGTATCGGTTTTGACACCCCAAGTAATCGTCGGTTTTTCTGCGTTCTCCAAACGCTCTGCGATATCGACAGCTGCAACAGTCGATTTCCCGCAAGCGGCGAAAAAGAAGAACAGGGGCAACAGAAAAATAAATTTCATCATTTTTTTCATCTGCTCACCTCTTCTAATGATTAATGATTTTGCTTAGGAATTGAATTGCTCTCTCGTCTTCGGGATTCTCGAAGAAGCTGTTGCTTTCCTTGTCTTCCAGAATTTCCCCGTCCGCCATGAAAATGACGCGGTCGGATACTTCGCGTGCGAATCCCATTTCATGCGTCACGACGATCATGGTCATCCCGGTTTCTTTCGCGACATATTTCATGACATCCAGCACTTCTCCTACCATTTCCGGGTCAAGCGCAGAAGTCGGTTCATCGAACAGCATCACTTTCGGGTTCATCGCAAGTCCGCGGGCGATGGCGACCCGCTGTTTTTGCCCGCCCGACAGGTTCGGTGGATAGGCATCCTTCTTGTCCCACATGTTTACGCGTTTCAACAATTGTTCCGCATATTCCATCGCTTCGGCTTTGCTCTTACCTAACACTTTCATGGGAGCCAATGTGATGTTTTCTAAAACCGTCATATGTGGATATAATTCAAAATGTTGGAACACCATTCCGATATTTTTACGGACATTGTTGATGTTCGTCGACTTGTCGCGGATGTCCGTTCCTTCGATGAAGAGGTGCCCCTCTGTGATGGTCTCCAATCCGTTGATACAGCGCAATAGCGTGCTTTTTCCTGATCCGGACGGTCCGATCAGCGTGACGACCTCGCCTTCCTCGATCGTCAAATTGATATTTTTTAACGCATGGAACTTCCCATAATATTTTTCTACATCCTTAAAAGTAATCATATTCATCTTCCTTTCTGTTGCCTGAAGCAAACCCATTCGTTTGCTCATCGTTTCGTTTATATGACGGTTGCGCTCATCCATTTGCATGCATTACGGCTATTTTCAACACGTTTTCAAATTATAGATCATGAAAACAAGGATTTTCAAACAACTTCTTCCGTCGGGATGTCAGTAATCATGACCTGCCGACGAACTCCTAGTGGTTCGGTTTCTTGAAAACGCATTATCGATAAGTTAACAATCAATTATATTCCACAGCTGAACTATCTTATCAAAAAAAACGGCCAATAGCAAAAAATATTAAGGGGAAATGGCTTCAGCACCCATTCGGGGCTGAAGCCATTTCCTTATTATATCCAGTTATGGGTGCTTTGCCGGTGCGCGGTTCGGCAGGAATGCTATCTCTTTTTTCTGATCATATCATGTCGTTCGACAGGTGTGTTGACCTTCATCTTGACGGTCATCATGGCGTTCGGTGCACGGTCGATGGACTCGTCGTTCTCATCCCACATGGCTTCGACCGTCTGTTTGCTGTGGCGAAGTCCCGGTCCGTAGAACTCGATTTCGTCGCCGACCCCGAAGTTGTTCCGTTGTTGGATCGTTGCCATCTGCGTTTCCGGATCGTAGGCCATCACTTGGCCGATGAAGCCATAACGCGGAATCTTGCGGCGTTGGCCGAACAGCTGCTCGTCTTCCGTCGGTTCTTGATAGAAGAAACCGGTCGCCAATTCGCGTTGGGCAACCTTCCATAGTTCGTCCACCCATTCTTGCTTCAATTCATAGTTGTCCGGATCGGCACAGTAGGCATCCACCGCTTTGCGGTAGACGTTGACTGCCGTCGATACGTAATGGATCGATTTCATGCGGCCTTCGATCTTCAGGCTGTCCACACCACTCTCGACCAAGTCGGGAATGTGTTCCAGCATGGATAAGTCGACCGCACTCATTGAGAATGGTTCTTCGATGCCCTCTTCGCCGGCACCGACAGGGTTTTGCTCGCCCAATAAAGGCATATCGAACAGACCGTATTTCCAACGGCAGGATTGCGCGCAGCCGCCGCGGTTGGCATCGCGGTTGGACATGTGGTTCGACAAGACGCAGCGTCCCGAATAGGAGATGCACATGGCGCCATGGACGAATGCTTCGATTTCGACATTGGTCTTTTCGTTCATTTCTTTGATCTCTTCCATCGATACTTCGCGGGCCAAAACAACGCGCTCCAAGCCTTCGGTTTCCCAGAAATTCAAGGTCTGGTAGTTCGTTGCGGAAGCTTGTGTCGACAGATGGATCGGCAAGCCGGGCGCATCCGTCACGGCGATTTCCATCAGGGCAGGATCCGAAATCAGGACCGCATCGATTCCGATATCACGGATGGTACGGAAAAAGTCGCCCGCACCTTCCTCATTGCCTTCATGGGTTACCATGTTGGCAGCCACATAGACTTTGGAACCGTGGCTGTGCGCAAAAGCTACGGCTTCAGCCATCTCTTCATAGTCGAAGTTCCCTGCACGGGTGCGAAGCCCGTACGCTTCCCCGCCGATATAAACGGCATCCGCTCCGTAATGGATAGCCGTCTTCAATTTCTCTAATGTTCCGCCTGGGGCCAAGACCTCAGGCTTCTTTGTTATTGTACGCATATTTGCACTCTCTTTCTCTATAGGCTCAAGGGAATCATCATCAAACGACTTCGTTCGGATCCTTCAGGTAGAATCCGGTATCCAAGTCTCGGTTGGCTGGATGCAAGGCACGCAAGGACGCATCCAATCGGCTGGCCAATTCCTCTGTCCAGGTGCCGTCGGCGAAAGCATTGCGGGCCTGCACAAAGATTTTAGCGATTTCCAAGAAATTTTCACCCGGCGCGAAGATGCCTTCCAGCTTCCATTGGGAAACACCGATTTCGGTCAATTCGCCTAAATGAGGCAGCAGATCGATGTCGTTGTTGGCAAAAATATGGGTGCCGTTGCGGTCTTGGTAGATGGAATAGTGGGAATCCACTTTTTTCGGCTCAGAAATGAACAAACCGCGGTCCTTGTTCACCGTTTCTTCTTTTTCGATGAAATTGAAGTAGTTCTCCAAGAGGCGACGTTTGGATTGATGGATGCAGGTCGCACCGTAAACCAAGATTTCGACCGGAATCAGCGCCTCCGGAACCAGTTGCTTCAATTCTTCATACGGCACTTCACGGGCCAAAACAGAACCGACAGCTCCGCGTTTCGCCCAAAAATTGATCTGTCTGCTGGATGTCACCATCACCTGTGCATCATAACGGTAAGGGATGAATAAATCCTGTTCACGCATGACTTGGACCACTCCCGGGTCACCCAAGGTAATCGTATCCACCTCGGCTTCGCGCAAGAACGTCAGATATTCGGCCACCTGATTGATGCGGTCGTTATGAAAAATCACATTCACCGCTGCACTGACCTGTGCCCCTTTTTCGTGTGCATAGCGAATCACTTCGATCTGCTCTTCTCTGGTGAAGGAATACGGCAAACGTAAGCCATACTCATCTTCCCCTATATATAAAATATCTATACCGCAATCCACTAACGCTTTGGCTTGCGCTACTGATTCAGCTGTTGCAATCAGCTCGATCATCAAAAATTCCTCCTATTATTCGATTTCCTTGATAAGATTATCACATTACTTATAAAAAGTGAATAGCTGTAAAAGATTGATTTCGCTTCCTTCCAGGAAATAATAGCCATCCATGCCAGCCAGGATTGTTGCGCCTATCGATTAAATTCAACTTCGCTTCAAATTATGTCCCTATGGGTTTACGATGTTCTTTCTCGTGCTTGTAATGGTATAATATCCCTTGAGCAAAATGGTTCTCAATTTTAGAGAGTCCTGAATCCACCCATGGAAAGCGTCTCGCTTTCCTATCAAAAAGGCTGGTCCCAAGGGATCCACCAAAACCTCAGGAGGAATAATCGGATGAAGAAACTCGTTAACAGCACACAAATGAAAGAAATAGATGCTTTTGCAATCGATAAAGTAGGGATACCCTCTTTAGTATTGATGGAAAATGCGGCCAATCAAGTGGTCAACGCAATGGAAGAGCGCATTTCCAAGGAAGACATCATCCTTGTGGTCTGCGGATCGGGCAACAACGGCGGCGACGGCCTGGCAGTGGCACGCATTTTATTGAACCATGGCTTTCAGGTAGACGTTTATCTCGTCGGAGAACGCGATAAAATGACGGAGGAAACCAAAAAGCAACTCGAAATCGCAGAAAATTTGGATATGGTCATTTGGGATGATGCCAATGAAATCAATTTTAAATCCTATACCGTTTTGGTTGATGCCATCTTCGGGATCGGCTTGGACCGCGAAGTCACCGGCAAACATGAAAAAATCATCGCAATCATGAACGCGTTCCACGGTTATGTTTTCGCCGTCGATATTCCGTCCGGCATTTCCGCTGACAGCGGGCAAGTTCTGGGTACGGCTGTCCGTGCCGATGTGACCATCACCTTCGGCATCGAAAAAATTGGCCAATTGCTTTATCCCGGCTCGTTGCATACCGGGAAATTGATCGTCAGCGATATCGGGTTCCCGCCCGTCGCCGTCGAATCCGTCTCATCGAACGTATCCATGTATGATGAAACCGATCTTTTCTCGCTTCCGAGACGCTCCGCATATTCAAACAAAGGCAACTACGGTCGCGCCGTCATCGTAGCCGGATCCGCAAACATGAGCGGTGCCGCCTACTTATCCGCAAAAGCGGCTTACCGCACGGGCGCAGGGCTTGTACAGATCGTGACACCGGAGGAGAACCGGGCGATCTTGCAGACGCAATTGCCGGAAGCGATTTTGACGACCTATTATACCGACAGCTTAGCTGAAGAAGCGGAGCAAGAAAAAATCATCCAAGCGGTATCCGGAGCGGATGCCATCGTCATCGGACCGGGAATCGGCACTTCCGATGCAGCCCGAAAGGTATTGGATTTGGTCTTATACAACGCGAAAAGTCCGTTGATACTGGATGCAGATGCATTGACCATCGTGTCCGAACTCTATAATAAATTCCCTTTGCTGCGCAACAATCCTTGCGCGCGCATTTCCGAATTGGCGCATTCCGTTCCGAAAGATACGATTTTGACGCCTCATCTGAAGGAACTCGCACGCCTCTTGGATAAAAACCTTGATGAGATCAAGGGAAATCTGTTGGGGACAGCCGCGCTTTGCACCGCTGATTCGAATCTGACCCTTGTCATGAAGGATGCCCGCACCGTTGTCTCCCATCATGAGGAGCAGTACATCAACGCTTCCGGAAACAATGGCATGGCAACCGGAGGATCGGGAGACGTTTTGACCGGCGTGATTGCCGGATTACTGGCGCAAGGGATGGTGGCTTCCGAAGCGGCAAAACTGGGTGTTTACATCCACGGCCTTGCCGGCGATGTAGCCGCAAAAGAAAAATCAGAATACAGCCTCATGGCCAGCGACATCATCGAAGCCTTGACTGCCGTTCTGAAATAACCGCCTCTTTTTTCGAATAGAAGCCTGCATGATAAGGGCAAGCTGCTGGAAAAGTATTGATATAAAAGAAAATGGCAAGTTAGATTGTTGATAAATCAACATTTCTAACTTGCCATTTCTACTGTTATTCAACTTTTTCAGCAGCGCCGATAAGTGGCTGTCTCTCTTCTTGTGCGAAAGTGTGCGCTTGTCAAAAAAAAATAAGGCAAAATTTCAAGGAAAGTAGCTGTCTTGCGAAAAACCCGGATAGGTGATGAGTATCCGATTTTCCGCGCTCAGCCGTAGCCAAAATAGTCGGATAAGTGCCAAAATTTAGGGCTCCTCGACAGCCCTTATCACTTTATTTATCATTGCTGCCTTTGCGTTCCCTTGGTTCAGGGTTTGCGACACGGAATACTTTTTCGCTCCGCTCATAGGGCACATCCGGCACTCCTTTACGCGCATTTGCCACACGCGCCAGGATGAACAGATAATCCGATAGCCGATTGATGAATTGCAGCACAAACGGGTTCACTTCTTCCGGTTCCTCTTCCAGGAAATCGACGATCCG
Source organism: Trichococcus palustris (assembly GCF_900114465.1). Taxonomy (GTDB): domain Bacteria; phylum Bacillota; class Bacilli; order Lactobacillales; family Aerococcaceae; genus Trichococcus; species Trichococcus palustris. Next base: position 24,352 of record NZ_FOTD01000021.1, read on the forward strand.
GCGTTCGGCATTCCGTGTCGTTGTCCGCAGAATATGGAACCAGCCAGCCAACTCCGTCCCCCCAGGGATGATGAAATATTGCGTTTCTTCCGGTTCTTCGCTGTAGTTGTCGATCCGGCTTTCCAGCCAAACGATGTGCTCCTTCGTCATTTTGTATTCCCGGTACCCTTTCGGGATGGACAGATCGGTGGAGCAATCGAACAGGAATTGCTGAATCAAGGCGATATCAGCCTTGACGTCTTCGCCGATGTCCACTTTTGACTGCACCAACCCAAACCAGGAATTCAGGTTGTCGATTTCACCATATGCCTCCACCCGTTTGGCGTTTTTCGAAACGGCTTGCCCGCCGCCGAGGCGCGTCTTGCCTTTATCCCCGGTGCGCGTATATATTTTATATTTCATGCTAGGTCTCCTTTATCGCTCATTGCCGTATTTTATGATGTTCAGAAAGAGTAGCCTGTCCTCGGCTACTCTTCCTATCATTTTACTATTCCTATCGCGAACAGCAAACAGATTGGCTCCCGGCTCCTTGTTTATATCAAAAAAATTGGCTGAATACGACCTTCGCAGTATTGTTTTGCGGCTGAAGTTTGTTAAACTTATCTTATAAGCACTTATTGCTGTACACTGATTTATAGATCCCATTCCATTCTCCACTTAGAAAGGAAATGTCCATGTCGAAATCACACGAAACAAAAAAAGGACATTCGGAAGATATGCGCCTCATAAATTTTTTGGGCGGCAAAAATATCCTCTTCATTTTGTCCATTCTGCTCCTGATCGGGATACTGATCTATATCTTTAATACCATCTCCTTTGTTTTCAAGCCTTTACAGGTGATGTTCTCGTCGATTATCGCCCCCATCATTTTGGCCATTGTCTTCTATTACATTTTGAATCCGATTGTCACCTTTTTGGAGCATCGAGGGACGAATCGTACTCTGGGGACAGCCATCGTCTTCATCCTGTTCATCCTGTTGGTCGTCTATGGCTTCGTGCTGTTGATCCCTATCATAGCCACGCAATTGACTAATCTGGTCAACGAATATCCGAAGTACATCGAACAGATGAATGCAGGCATTGATCGTCTGACCGCTAACAGCAGCTTCAACAACTATTATATCCAGGCAAGGGATTGGCTGGACAGCACGGTGGGTGATATCCCTAAAATGATTCTGGATTGGCTGGGCAATTCGTCCGATAAAATCATGAACATCTTCTCCACCATATCCAGTGTTGTCGTCGTCTTGGTGACTTTCCCGATCATCCTGTTCTTCATGTTGAAGGACCCTGATAAGTTTAAACCATTTATGATGAAGATTATCCCGCCCGCTTTCCGCGAGGATATCGAAAAAATATCGCAGAAAATGACGAAAAAAGCCGGTTCCTATATCCAAGGACAGATGTTCGTTGCTCTAACGCTGGGCGTCCTTCTGTTGACAGGTTATCTCATCATCGGATTAAATTACGCCTTCGTCCTTTCCCTTATTGCAACATTTACTGCGGTCATTCCCTTCGTCGGTGCGACCATCGGGGTCATTCCCGCCATATTTGTCGCAGCCTTCACTTCTCCAGCGATGTTGTTCAAAATGGTTATCGTCTGGGTGGTGGCTCAACTCATCCAAACGAACATCGTCGAACCGAACATCATGGGCAGGAATCTGAAGATGCATCCCTTGATGATCATGATCGTCCTGTTGATCATGGGTAATCTTTTGGGTTTCATCGGCATGATTCTGGGCGTCCCCCTATCCGCAATGCTGAAGATTCTCATTGAGCACATCTTCGAAAAATTCAAAATACGCTACAACCGCTATTTCGGCGATGAGGACGGATTCTATGCGCTGAATGAAGAGGAGGAACCGCCTTTAAGCGGTTCCTCCCCCGTCAAGGATTTCGCGACCGTTCAGGTTTATCCGGAGATGACGGAGAAAGAAGAAAAGCCTTCAGAAGAATAGAAAAGAACCGTTTGCTCAGCAAGTTGAGCAAACGGTTCTTTTGGTTTCCTGCTTGTTTTAGTTCATCATCTGTTGATGATAGTCTTGGGGAATATCGAAACTGTCGGCTGGCACATTATCGGACAGTTCCAAAATCTCCATCATATTCACAACTTCGCCGTCTACCGTCTTTATTTTCTTCAGATTTTTTCCATCGAAATAATAGAACATATGCATGCCGCTTCCGGAGCGGTATTCCTCATATGTGAGACCATCTTCCTTGCCGCTGCCGACATATTCGATATCATCCATCATAGGCATCACATTATCTTCGATGCTGGAGATGGCACTGTCCGATTCAGCAGCTTGATTCATGACACTTACCATTCTGTTCATGTGGTCGATCAGATAAACTTTTCCGTCCATCATGATCATTTGCGTTTCCACGCCGTCTACTATGGAAGTGTATGCCGTCTTACCGCCTGAAACGATGGTGGTAGCCTCAGTTCCCATCATCGCTCCGGCACCATCCGTTGCAGTTGTCCGCGTCCTCATATAATAGTGTCCGCTGTTGAACAGGTTTATATAATCCTTCGCTAACGTCCCTATTTGCTCACTTGTCCCTGATTCCGCACCCTCACTCGATTGATTATTGGTTGTTTTCGATTCCGTTTCCGATTGGCTTGTTGCCTCACTTGTTTTCGTAGTGGTGTCATTATTTTGACTGCACCCGACGATGAACAGACCCGCCATCAGCAGGATTCCATATAATTTGACTTGCTTCATCAAAATCCACTCCCTTTCGATACGTCCCCGTTAACTTTGACAGCGCATTCACTTTCTTTAAGTATACTCCAAAAAAATACTGCCCACAATTTCCGGGCGCTCCTGCCCCAAAGTTGTGTAATGCATTTTTACTAACACTCCTTGCAGATAAGCGAAACCAGCTATTTTTGCTGCATAAGGATGCGTGCTATACTGTAAGTAAAATCGAATGGAAAACGAAATCAGCCAACAATCTAGGCTTATTATTTTTCCAATGAGAGGAGAGTTCCTATGTGTCTCATTGTATTACAAATCGATCAGCATCCGCGCTACAAATTTATCGTAGCCGCAAACCGCGATGAAGACTATGCGCGCCCGACAATGGCGGCCCATTTTTGGCCGGAATACCCCGGCTTGTTGGCGGGAAAGGATCTATCGGCGAAAGGCACTTGGCTGGGAATAACCAAACAAGGCAGATTCGCCGCCATCACGAACGACTATACAGGTACCATGCCCAAGCTGCCGACTGGCGTCTCCAGGGGTAAACTTGTCTTGGATTATCTGAGCAGCAATGAAAATCCCTTAGCTTACCTGCAACAGATTCAGGCAAAAAGGTTGCAATACAGCGGATTCAACCTTATCTTGGGCTCCATCGTACATCTTTACCACTACAACAACAGCATTGATGAAATAACCTTAATAGACGCGGGAATCCACGGAATAAGCAATGCGACGCTGGATACGCCGTGGCCAAAAGTCACCCAAACGAAAGCAGCCCTTTCCTCCTTGGATGCGCCCAGTGTTATCGACGAAGAAGCACTCTTCCACATCATGGCGGACAAAACGCCCGCACCGGATGAACTGCTTCCCGATTTGCCTTTGCCTATTGAGCAAAAACGGGCTGTTTCCGCCAATTTCATCGAGACACCGCATTTCGGCACGCGTTCCACCACCCTGCTGCTCGTCGATCATGCCGATCAGGTGACCTTTGCCGAACGGACCTACCTGGCGAACGGTGGAACAACGGATGTTCGTTTTTCATTTCCGATCGAGCCGGCTGAAAGCTGATGCAAAAAAGAGCAATTACGGTCAGTGGATTATCCTCTGCCCGTAATTGCTTTTTTCATTTTATAGGTAATATTTTTTGATGACGGATAAGTCATCCTGCAGTTCATAGACCAAAGGCTTGCCGGTAGGTATCTCCAGCGCCATGATCTCGTCATCAGGTATTTCTTCGATGTATTTGATCAATGCCCGCAGGGAATTTCCGTGCGCGGCGACCAGCACCGTTTTCCGATCCAATATCGCCGGGGCGATCTGGTCTTCCCAGAACGGGATGACCCGTTCCAACGTGGTCTCCAGATTTTCGCCCATCGGAATGACGCGTTTTTGCAGATTGGCGTAGCGGCGGTCGTTGGCTGGCGAAAGTGGATTATCCGGGTTCATCAGCGGCGGCAACGTATTGTATGAACGGCGCCATTGATGAACCAGCTCCTCGCCGTATTTCTCTGCCGTCTCCTGTTTGTTCAGACCCTGCAGATCGCCATAATGGCGTTCATTGAGCCGCCAGCTCTTCACTTCCGGCACCCACAATTGGTCGGTTTCCTCCAAGATGATATGGCAAGTTTTGATCGCTCTTCTCAGCACCGAGGTAAAGGCCAGGTCAAATTCAATCCCGGCTTCCTTTATTTTCCGGCCGGCTTCTTCCGCTTCCAGAACGCCCTTTTCACTCAGATCCACGTCGACCCATCCCGTAAACAGGTTCAGCAAATTCCATTCGCTCACACCATGACGGACAAAAACAATTCTCCTCATCATCGTCCCTACTTTCTACCTGCATTTTTCTTTTATTGTACTACTGCAGGCTGTAAAAGTCAGGTAATAGGACTGTTCGCTTTGCCGCGTATGGCATCCACAATGCCCGCGACAAATTCGCCGACGGGTTTCGGAGAATCTTCTCCGTATTTCTCCATGATGTTGATGATCGCCGAACCGATGATGACGCCATCTGCCGCTTCACTCATCGCTTTGGCCTGCTGGGCGTTGGAGATGCCGAAGCCTACGGCGCAAGGGATGTCGCTGACTTTCCGGATTTCCGCCAAAATCGTTCCGATATCCGTCGTGATGTCGCTGCGTACGCCGGTGACGCCCAACGAAGAAACGACGTATAAAAATCCTTCCGCTTCCTTGGCGATCATGGCGATGCGCTCCGCCGAAGAAGGGGCGACCATTGAGATAAGGGTGACGCCATTCTTTCTGCATGCGGCCTGAACCAAATGCTTCTCTTCAAATGGCACATCCGGGATGATGATGCCATCGATTCCCACTTCGCTGCAGCGTGCCATGAATTTATCGATTCCGTAAACGAACACCGGGTTGATGTAGGTCATAAAAACAAAAGGCGTAGTGATCTCGGTCCGCAGTTCAGCGACCATCCGGAAGATATCGTCCGTATTGATGCCGTTTGCCAGCGCCCGCTCGTCCGCTTTTTGAATGGCCGGTCCTTCCGCCACCGGATCGGAGAAGGGGATCCCTATTTCGACGATATCCGCCCCGTTCGCCACTATTTCCCTGATCAATTCCTTCGTTGTCGCCAGATTTGGATCACCCGCCGTCACGAAAGGGATAAACGCTTTATGCCGAAATGCATCTGTTATTCTACTCATAGATTTCCACTCCTTTATATCTTGCGATTGCCGCTACGTCTTTATCCCCACGCCCGGACAGGCAGATGACGATCACCTTGTCCTTGTCCAGCGTCGGCGCCAACTTGATGGCATGTGCCAAAGCGTGCGAACTTTCGATGGCCGGGATGATTCCTTCCTTTTTCGATAAATATTCAAAGGCTGCGACGGCTTCATCATCCGTGACGGAAACATATTCCGCACGCTCGCGATCATAAAGATCGGCGTGTTCCGGTCCGATGCCGGGATAATCCAATCCTGCCGATATGGAGTAGACCGGTGCGATTTGGCCGTATTCGTCCTGGCAGAAATAGGACTTCATCCCGTGGAAAATGCCGGGAGTCCCCGTTGCGATGGTGGCTGCCGTATCTTTCGTGTGGATACCCCGGCCGGCTGCTTCGCATCCGATCAGGCGCACACTTTCATCACCGATGAAATCATAGAAGGTCCCGATGGCGTTCGAACCGCCGCCTACACAGGCCATCACGACATCCGGCAGTTTCCCTTCCGCTGTGAATAGCTGCGCTTTGGTTTCCTCGCCGATGATTTTCTGGAAATCACGGACCATCATCGGGAAAGGATGCGGTCCCATCACGGAGCCGATGCAGTAATGCGACTCCTCAAAGGTAGCGGCCCAATCCTTCATCGCTTCGTTCACGGCATCTTTCAGGGTAGCCGTCCCACTCGTAACCGGAATCACTTTCGTCCCGAGCAGCTCCATCCGGAAAACATTCAATGCCTGACGCTGGGTGTCCTCTTCCCCCATGTAGACGACGCATTCCATATCCAGCAAAGCTGCGGCAGTTGCGGTCGCCACGCCGTGTTGGCCGGCACCCGTTTCCGCAATGATACGTTTCTTGCCCATCTTCTTCGCCAACAACACTTGCCCGAGCGCATTGTTTATTTTGTGGGATCCCGTATGGTTCAGGTCTTCCCGTTTCAAATAAACCTTTGCTCCGCCCAAATCATCTGTCATCTTCTTGGCAAAATATAACCGGGATGGTCTCCCCGCATAATCATTCAACAAATCGTTTAGTTCCTTCTTAAAGCCAGTATCTTCCTGATAATGGAAAAATGCCTTTTCCAATTCCAAACAAGCGTTCATCAATGTTTCGGGAATAAATTGTCCCCCGTGGTTGCCAAAATACTGATTCATCTGTTTACCTCCTACTATTCTCTGTGATTATCATTCTGTTCTTTCGCACAAACGATTGGCTGCCTTTTGCCTGTCCCTTGCATCATTTTTATCTCATTAATCCTATTAAGGACGCCAATACCGATTGGAGGTTGAATGGCATGATCTATTTTTTGTCTGCATCTTTTTTCCCCCTAATTCCTGATTCCTAGCGAAAGAATGATTTTCGGGTACAAAAAAAGCCCTTGTCCCCCCTTTAAAGGGACAAGAGCTCTGATTATCTCCTGCGATACCACCCAAATTGACGATTTCCATCGCCCACTCGTTACGCATACTACCATATGCGCCTGCCTGATAACGGATCAGGTTTCCCGTTCGCCCCTACTCTTTTCAAGGCAACCCTCTCAAGCCCATTCCGTATCAATCCTGTTGTCGCATTCTCACTGGTGGCGACTCTCTGGAAACATTGTATGATACGTACTCTTCTTGATTGTCGGTTTCATTAGATAACCATGCTTTTTCTAACGTTTTTTTAATGTTGAGGATATCTTAACGCATTGTTTTCCTTTCGTCAACTGTTTTTATGTTTTTATTTTTTTGTCACTGATTTTCAGTGACTTCATTATTTTGCAGCGGGTTTCACATTCTATGTTTTCGGAAAATTCGTGTAAAATAAATTCATAACAAAGATAAAGGACGTGTTCCCCCTGAAACAGCCAGACCGAATAACTTCGATGGCGCCTGTTATCGATTCCGAAGCCAAGGTATTGATCTTGGGATCGATCCCCGGCGTAAAATCATTGCAGGCGCAACACTATTACGGGAATCCGCGGAATCATTTCTGGGAGATCATCTTCGCAATCCTGCAGGAAGAAGATCCCGGAGAATACGCGGCTAGGCTTGCGCTTCTGCAACAGCACCACATCGCCCTATGGGATGTGATCCATTCCTGTTACCGCAAGGGCAGCCTCGACTCGGCCATAACCGAAGAACTCCCCAATGACCTGGAAAAGCTTTACCGCGATTATCCCAAACTTAGGGTCGTCGTCTTCAACGGCGGCAAAGCCTACCGGAGTTACCGAAAGCACATCGGGTTGGATGCTGCTCCCTGCCTCCGCTATTTGCCGATGCCCTCGACAAGCCCGATGCCGGGAAAGAATGTCAAAAGCCTGCCTGAGAAGGTGGAGGCTTGGGCGGAACTGAAGCAGTATCTCTGAAAAGAAAAGCTTAGATACCAAGGTTAAAAAACCGTGTATCTAAGCTTTTCGTTTGTTGTTTTAGATTTGTTGGAACGCTTGATCCAAGTCAGCGATGATGTCGTCCGCATTTTCGATTCCGATGGACAGACGGATCATGTCGCCGGATACGCCCGCAGCCACCAAGTCCTCTTCACTCAGTTGGGCGTGGGTTGTACTCGCCGGATGGATGACCAAGGATTTCGCATCGGCAACGTTCGCCAACAGGGAGAACAGTTCCAGTTTGTCGATCCAGTCGATCCCGGCTTGCTTGCCGCCTTTGATGCCGAAGGTGAAGATGGAGCCGACGCCTTTAGGGAAGTATTTATCCGCCAAGGCTTTGTATTTGCTGTCTTCCAATTCCGGATAATTCACCCAAGATACTTTCGGATGGTTCGCGAGGTAGGTAACGACTTTGCGGGCGTTTTCCACATGGCGTTCCACGCGCAGCGACAACGTTTCGATCCCCTGCAGCAACAGGAAAGCGTCAATCGGCCCGATGCAGGCGCCAGTGTCGCGCAACAATTGCACACGGATTTTGGTTGTGAATGCTCCCGGACCTAAGTCGGCATAGACCAAGCCATTGTAATGTTCATCGGGTTCCGTGAAGCCGGGGTATTTTCCGCTCGCTTTGTAATCGAATTTGCCGGATTCAACGACAACGCCGCCCATGGTCGTGCCGTGGCCGCCCAGGAATTTTGTGGCGGAATGGACAACGACGTCCGCGCCGAATTCGAAGGGACGGATCAGGTAAGGCGTCCCGAAGGTGTTGTCGACGATCAAGATGATGCCGTGTTTATGCGCAATATCGGCCACTTTTTCGATGTCGATCAGGTTGATGCTTGGGTTACCGATCGATTCGATGAAAATTGCTTTCGTTTTTTCGGTGATGGCCGCTTCGAAGTTGTTCAGATCATCCGGATCGACGAAAGTCGTTTTGATTCCCAGATTCTTCAACGTTGCACCGAACAGGTTGAAGGTTCCGCCATACAGGGTGCTCGCAGCGACGATTTCATCGCCTGCGCCTGCAACGTTCAGGATGGCGTAAGTGATCGCCGCCGAACCGGATGCAACCGTAATGCCTGATGTTCCGCCTTCCAACGCCGCAACGCGCGCATCCACGACTGCTGTCGTCGGATTCGTCAGACGGGTATAGACGTTACCTGCATCCGTCAATGCAAAACGGCCGGCCGCTTGTTCCGCACTGTCAAAGACAAAAGCGGTTGTTTGGTAGATCGGAACCGCACGGGCACCTGTCACGGAATCCGGTACTTGTCCTGCGTGTACTTGTAGTGTTTCAAAGCTATAATTCGTTGCTGTCATTTTTCATCTTTCCCTTCTGATTTTCAAATTGTTTTCCCAATAGTAATCGCTTTTACTAGTAATTGTCGGTTTAGCCGAGAGTGAGTCCCCTTCCTTGCGGAAAAATAAAAAAAGCTCTCGTCTCTATATTTCAAATGTTTGAAATACAGGGACGAAAGCTCTTCGTGTTACCACCCAGGTTCATACGGACCTCACGATCCATATCTTAAAAAGTACGCAAGATTGCTCTTGTTATACTCCTGTACCGTAACGTGTACAAAACGAAGCAACACTATCTGCATTGCCTTGCTCCAAGACCATCTTCGCTTCTTCTCACCATACCCCTTTTCACCTGCCGGGGCTCTCTGAAATGATAATTGAAAGGTACTCTTCTCTTCATCGCTCTTCTATTAAGATTGGATTAAATATAACACCAGTTTCTAACCTTGTCAAACACTTATTTTAAAGAAATGAGAAGATTTTTGGTAGCTTTGCCCTCCAGCTGAGCAAACCGGACCTCATTTTCCTGTTGAATGCCTTATACTTAACAATAAGAGGTGATAAAAAATGAAACTGACATTCACGGAAAATGCCATCAGTCGCTTGGGAAAATTGGGGATGACCGAAGACCTTTCACTTTTCATGAGTTCCATTTATGGCTGCGGCGGTCCCGACGGCAGCATGTTCACGATCCGCGCATTCGATACGGACAACCCCGCCTATAATACGATTTTGGATACCAATTTAGGCGCGGTCAAAGCCGTCAAAGATAACTTGGTTCAATTGGACGACGACAATACCATCGATTTCAACGACAGCACGTTCTCCTTCGTCCTGAAGAGCGATCGCGGTTTACTGAATCCGAATATGCCCTACGAAAATATGAAGCTGAAAGCCAACAAATGATGAACAGGAACCAAAAAGGGAAAGCCAACGCGCCTTCCCTTTTCTTGTTAATATAACGTTTTTTTCCGGAATTGTTTGGCCAGGAAGATCGCCCTGATGGTTATGTCGATCAGGGCGATCTTCTCCGGTGAACCAGATTTCCGCCGGAGCAGAGAACCCAAAAAATGTCTCCTCCGGTCAGCTAGGCTTCGCCGGAGTTCTGCTACCCAGAAATAAATCTGCTCCGGCCAACAGATTGCTTGCCGGAGCTGGGTACCACGAAAGACTCCGTTCTTCGGCGAACGCCTCCTTCATCGGAGATGCCGCTCTCATCCGGGAATTTAGTTCCCACTTACTACGAAATAAAAAGGGGGTGGACCTGCCGTCGCTTGACTGCAGGTCCACCTCCTTTTTGTGTTACTAATTCATAACCGGTGCAATCGGTTCTTCGTCTTCGAATTGGCTGTTGTAAAGGTCGGCGTAGAAGCCGCCTTTTGCCAATAGTTCTTCGTGGGTCCCTTGTTCGATGATGTCGCCCTCGTTCATGCACAAAATCAAATCGGCATTCTTGATGGTCGACAGGCGATGCGCGATGATGAAGCTCGTTCTGCCATGCATCAGCGTGTCCATCGCTTTCTGGATCAGCACTTCGGTCCTCGTGTCGACGGAACTGGTTGCTTCATCCAGAATCATGATCTGCGGATCCGCCAAGATGGCACGGGCGATCGTCAATAGTTGCTTCTCGCCTTGCGATACGTTGTTGGCTTCTTCGTTCAGTACCATGTTGTAGCCATCCGGCAAGGTCCGCACGAAGTGGTCCACTTGGGCTGCTTTTGCGGCCGCAATGACTTCTTCATCCGTCGCATCCAACTTACCGTAGCGGATATTCTCCATGATGCTTGCGTTGTATAACCAGGTATCTTGGAGAACCATCCCGAATTCCGTACGCAAATCGCTGCGCGTGAAATCGGTCAGGCTATGGTTGTCGATGTAGATGGTGCCGCCGGTCAGATCATGGAAACGCATCAGCAATTTCACCATCGTCGTCTTCCCTGCTCCGGTAGGTCCGACAAGGGCCACTTTTTGCCCTTCCTTCACATCTGCCGAGAAGTCTTTGATGACCAGATGACTTGGATCATAACCGAATTTGACGTGTTCGAAGCGGACATTCCCTTTGACGTTCGCCGTCGCCATTTCGGCTTTCGCTTCGTAGACAACTTCTTCCTCTTCTTCCAGGAATTCAAAGATCCGTTCGGAGGAAGCAACCATCCGTTGCAGTTGGCTGCTCACTTGAGCGACCTGAGTCAGCGGTTGGGTAAAATTACGTACATATTGCAGGAAGGCCTGAATATCCCCAATCGTCATTTTTCCATTTGCCGCCATCGCGCCACCCATGATACAGACGACGACGTAACCCAGGTTCCCGATCAAGCTCAGCAAGGGCATCATCAAACCGGAAAGGAATTCCGATTTGAAACCAGCTTCGATCAATTGGTCATTCTCATGATCGAAATCGGCTACGGATTTTTTCTCGCCGTTGAAGGCTTTCATGACGACATGCCCGCCGTACATCTCTTCGACATGCCCATTGACCGCACCCAAATACTTTTGTTGGTTCGCAAAATGTTTTTGGGATTTCGACATGATCAGCGCCAAGAGCATCATGGACAGAATCAGGACAGCCAAAATAACAAGCGTCAATGACCAGCTGATCGTCAGCATCATGATGAAGACACCCGTCAAAGTCGTGATGGAGGTGATGATCTGCGTCATGCTTTGGTTCAAACTGGTATTCAGGGTATCCACATCGTTGGTGATGCGGGAAAGCACATCCCCTTGGCTATTTTTATGGAAATAGGCTAAGGGAAGCTTGTTTATTTTTTCCATGATATCTTTCCGCAAAGTGTAGGATACCCTGGAAGAAACGCCCGCCATCAAGAATCCTTGCAGATAGGAAAACGCGGCGCTGAACAGGTACAAGCCCAGCAAGCCCAACAGGATTTTGCCGATGTAATCGAAGTCGATGCCGCCTGTTCCACCCGTAAATTTCAGCATAACCCCGCTGACCAGTTTATCGATGGCCAAAGCCATGATTTTAGGCCCTACGATGCCGAAAAGGGAAGATGCAATGGCCAAAACCATGACAACCGCAATCGACCATTTGAAGGGTGAAAGATAGGCAGCCAATTTTTTGAAGCCGCCTTTGAAGTCTTTGGCTTTCACCACTGGCGCGCTCATTCCGGCCATCGGTCCGTGTCCGCCACCGGGACCTCTCTGTGGTTTCTGTTGTTTCATTTCGCTCATGCTAATTCCTCCTCTGAAAGCTGAGATTTAGCAATTTCTTGATAAGTCTCACAGTTTTTCATTAATTCATCGTGAGTCCCTATCCCGACAATTTTACCGTAATCGAGTACGATGATCTGTTCGGCTTCCATGATGGTGCTCACCCGTTGTGCAACGATCAATACCGTGGCATTATCGGTGTAGTCATCCAATGCGGCACGCAATGCCGCATCCGTTTTGAAGTCCAAGGCCGAGAAGCTGTCGTCAAAGATGTAGATGGGCGCTTTTTTCACCAAGGCGCGGGCAATGGCCAACCGTTGCTTTTGACCTCCGCTGACATTCCCGCCGCCTTGAGCGATCGCTGTTTCGATTCCGTCTTCTGATTCGGCGACAAAATCTTTGGCTTGCGCCACCTCAATGGCTTTCATGACTTCATCCATGGAAGCACCCTCTCTACCGTAAAGAACATTGGACGCGATGTCGCCCGAGAAGAGCATCCCTTTTTGAGGCACGTAGCCGATATTCCTCCGCAAGTCCTCTTGCGTGAGGTTCCGGATGTCAACGCCATCGATTTCAATGGTGCCATCCGTCACATCATAGAAACGAGGAATCAGGTTGATCAGCGTCGATTTCCCTGACCCTGTGGATCCGATGATGGCAGTCGTTTCACCCGGTTTTGCAGTGAAAGAGATGTCTGTCAAAACGTTGTCGCTTGCCTTAGGATAATGGTAGGAAACGTTTTTGAATGCAATCACCCCTTGGCTCTTGCCGATTTTTTGGGGATTTTTTGGATCGGTGATGCTCAAATCCGTGTTCAGCACTTCGCTGATCCGCACTGCGGAAACCGAAGCCCTTGGCAGGAAGATGAACATCATCGAAATCATCAGGAAGGCCATGATGATCTGCATTACATATTGGATATAGGCCATCATGTCTCCGATCTGCAGTGTGGAGTCCGCGACTTGTTTGCTGCCGAACCAGATGATCAAAATGGAAACACCGTTCATGATGATGGTCATCGCCGGCATCATGAGGGACATCAGGCGTTGCACAAAACGGTTCGTGTAGGTATATTCTTCATTCACGCCATTGAAACGGTTCTCTTCGAATCCTTCATTTCCGAAGGCGCGAATGACCAGCATACCGGAAAGATTTTCTCGGCTGACCAGATTCAATTTATCCGTCAAGGTTTGCAATATCTTGAATTTCGGCATCGCAATCGAGAAGATAGTCGTCATGACACCGACAAGGGCGACCACGGCAACGACAATCGTCCAAGCCAACGAGACGCTCTTGTCTACCGCCATCACCAATCCGCCGATAGCCAATATCGGTGCGTAGCACAGCATCCGGATACCGATCGTGATCAGTTGCTGGATTTGTTGCACATCGTTGGTTGTACGGGTGATAAGGGAGGCTGTCGAAAAATTGTCGAATTCGCTGTTCGAAAAGCTTTCGACCTTCGCAAAGACATCACGCCTCATTTTACCGGAAACCCGGGCAGCGATCCGTGATGAGAAGAATGCGACAGCAACGGATGCGACCGATACTGCCAGAGCGATGGCCAGCATCTGTGCGCCTTTCATCAGGATGTACCCATTCTGCACCCCCTTCAAGTCCGTCCCCAATTCTTTATAGAAGAGCTTGGTGAACGTAATGCCGATTTGGCTGTACAGCATCGGTTCTGCTTTGTCCGCACGAGCGATGAAATCCGCGAAGCCTTCCGCCGGCATCAGCTGCAGTTGCGGCAAGAGTGCATAGATCTGGGTCATATCCACATTGTCAAAGCCCTTTGTGGCATCGACTGCGTTTGCGCCAGTACCTTGCTGCGCACGCATCGCTTTCATGAATTCGACGAAGCTGTAGCTTGCTTTACCATAGATGGTTTCGAGTCTCGCAAGCTCAGCCGCAGTTACGTCCTTCAAAACATACAGATTCTCATTTTTTATTTCCGGATAGTCCTTGCTGTAATCTTTTGCAGCGGCCGAACCGGATTCGACCAGTGTGTAGTCCCCCTGGAACGTTTCTTTATCCTGTTCCTTCATGAACATCGTCATCAGCGTGTAGCCATCTTTGCTGATGGCTTTCGGCGTCGCCTGCTCGATTCCGCCGTTTTGGATACCCGTATTGACGATTTCACTCATCAAATTCGGCAAACTCAATTCCCCTGTCGCCTGCCCAAACAGAATCAACAGGCTGAGTAGAATGGTTGCCGTAAAAGGTTTTAGGTATTTAAAAATTAATTTCATCGGTTTTACCTTTTCTTTCCTAGAATTTTTAAATCATTTTGACAAATAGATGGCCCGCTATGTTTCTGCCGATACCTGTCATCCCTCCAGATTGTGCAGCATCCTCTTGAAACAGCCTTCGAGTATGCCCAACTCTTCCTCGGAAATGCCCTGTAATAGATGCTCGTTGGCCTCATGCATAGCCTTTTTCATCTCTTCATTGGCCTTGTAGCTCTTTTCTGTCATCGTAATTTTTTTTGAACGGGCATCCTTGCTGCTGACGCTGCGTTCAATGAAACCTTTTGTTTCCAATCGTTTGATGATGCCTGTTACAGTCGGATTGGACAGATTGAACCGCTCCTCGATATCCTTCTGGATCACTTCACGATTTTCATTATTCTTCAAGTAAAATAAGATGTGGATTTGCGATGTCGTCAAATCCAGCTGCTCTACCGAGCGATTCAGTTGTTCCTTGAATTGATTATGGATCATGGTGATATACATCCCCATAGTTGCGTGCGATAGCATTTGTTCCCTCCTCCCGATATACATAGCACGCTATCTATTATCTCATTATCTTTATGAAAGTCAATTGGTAACGCTAGTTTTGGCAAGAAAAGCTGTCCAAGCCCGCCCTGCCTCGGTCAAGTGTATCATGCCTCTAAGCGATTGAAATCGCAAGAGTCATGACAATTTAGGAAATCTGGCCCTGCAACTTTCCCTACGGCCACCATACTGGGACTCTAAGGGATGAATCCCTTAGAGTCCCATGCAAATGAGCATACTGCGCAATTGCTGAGAGACTTCCAAAAATAAAGGAATCAACGTGACCGTACCGGTCAGTTACTCAAACGTCACAGTGCGACGTTTGAGGTGCTTCTT
>NZ_FOTD01000001.1 GCF_900114465.1 Trichococcus palustris
GGGTGGGGCGGTTATGGCGCCTTTAACAGCTATACCTATAATGGTGTAGTGTATGAATATGCTTACTTTACTGTCGGTGCTGACTGGCGAGCACATATGCTAGTGACACATAATGGTGGAGTAATTGGAAGCACGCATACATTAACTGAGCTAAGAGTATTTGAAGTTACTGGCGCTACTCAAGATACTACATTAGTGAATCATTGCATTGACACGGCAGGTTCGGCAGTAGAAATTTCACAGAAGATTTCTGAAATTGAGAGTGACTTAGGTTCAATGTCAACTACTACTTCTTGGGAAAACGGAGAATTTCTAGCGATTGGGGATAGCCTAACTGCAGCTAGAAAATGGCCGAATCAGTTAGTCAGTAAGTTAGGTATGAATGTTACTTATCACGCTAAAGGCGGATTAGGGATGATTGCGTTAGTTGACGGTGAGCTAGGTAGGGCAGGAACTTATAACTCAACTACCGATGCTGCCGGTACACTAAGGCCACTATCGTCTGCTGATGTAGCAGGGAAGAAATTAATCATCTACTTCGGCGGATATAATAATCGCTCAACTCTTGTAGGTCAGCTTGGTGACTTGTATCCAACTCAGAACACTATTGCAGGGTACACCCAATATGTAATCAATAGAATTTATGAAGAGCTTATTGCTGCAGGAAACCTGACATGCAAAGTATTAATCATGACTCCGCATTGTGCAGGAAAATATCCATACGTTGACGCTGACGGGTATGCAATATATCCAGCAGGTAGCGGACAGACGATGGAAACGATGACTGATATTATGAAGGAAGTTGCAAACTACAATAATGTAGCGGTATGCGACCTATGGCATAATAGCGGAATTAATAAGTTCACGTGGACAGTATATGGTGCTGAGTCATTTACATACATTGAAGCCATAACAGGACGTAGTGGAACATATCCTCACAATGGCGATCAACTGCATTGTAGCAATTTAGGTTATGCTCAGATTGGCGATTGTGCAACTGGGGCTGTAATTGCGGCATATGGTAATTAGTGAAAAATTGATAATTCTATGAAATACTAGGTTTATGGCTAAATGGATACCATCGGTAAAAACAGTCGATACGTACATAGAAAAGAAACTTGATTCTCTTAACTTGTGCTATATTAAATAGTATAAGACCAAAAGAGAACAGGAGTAAAAATACTATGGGATATTCAGATTGGAAAGAACTTATCAAGGATGCAAAAAACTTTGCAACGGGAGCCAATGATTTACAGTTAAGGAGTGTGTTGTTGGATCTTCAAGATGCCATGTTTAATCTATCTTCAGAGAATTTTGATTTAAGAAATAGAATTAACGAGTTGGAAAATCAGCAAATTCTGGAATCTGAACTGGAATATAAAGGGAGTGTCTATTATCGAAAGAAGGATAATAGATATTTCTGCGGTATGTGTTGGGAGACAGATAAAATCTTATCTTCTGCCCTTGACAGAAGTGGACTTGAACATGAAAATAAGACATTTTGGTGCGAGGTATGCAAGAGACCACGTCATACTGAAATACCAAACATGGACATGTAGAGCAACTAAAAATAGTGACTAATAAGAAGAGGTTGTCCATCCGGGCAGCCTTTTTATTATGCAAAAGGGAGCGTGGACAATGACTGAAATAATGGATTTATTAAAAGGACAGTTATCAAAAATGAACGTGGACGGATCGTGGGTATTTGGTGCGGTTACAGGCGGGCTAACAATCGCTATCCCGCAATGGGTTTATACGCAGGGGTGGAGTTTAAATCACACGATATTAATCGGTATTCTTATCGGCATCATCAGTTTCGAGTGGATCGTAGGCGGTCGACTGGCAACGGTATCGACTGACAAGCAAAGATCGAGCAGAGTTGCGATTGACTCGTTGATTCGTGATGTGCTCATCATTGGTATATGCGCGATGGGATTGGGACTAGATCAATTATTTTCTACCGGCAGCATCATCTATACGATCATCACCGCTGCGTTCATTTATCATAATTTTTATTCACTCATGGCGAACATTGTCGTCCTGAGATGGGATAAACACTTCCCGATGTGGTTATTGACATGGCTAGACAATGAAATCGCTGTGAAAAAAGAAAAATATTTCCCGATTAATAAGAAGGAGGAAAAATAAAATGGCTAAAGATGCAAAAATGAAGTATGAAATCATCACTGATCACCGTTTAACAGATGGTTATTGTGGATCGTATCGTAACGGGAAACCAGAGGGCGTTGTGTTGCATGAACCGGCTAACGAAGGATTGATACTTAACCAAATTGGTTATGAGTTACGAGATCCTGCGGCAAATGGGATTGTCCACGCCTGGGCCGATGACGATGAACTAAGAGAGATTTCCAATACTGATTACAAGTGCTGGGGTGCAGGTGGTCCGGCAAATGCAAGGCTTGTACAAATCGAAGTTTGCCGCATAGCGAATAAGGCGAAGGCTATTGCAGCGATTGATCGTGGGCTATTCTGGGCGGCCTATCAGCTGTACTGGTACGATTTGGCTTGTACAGATGCAACTAAGAATGGACAAGGTACCGTCTGGACGCATTTAGCCGTCACTAAGTTTTTAGGAAACACTGACCACACGGATCCAATTGCTTATTGGTCGAACGTTGGTGTTTCGTGGGATACAGCTTTCGCTCAAGTTAAAAAATATTATGATGCATTACACGCAGGTGATAGCACTATTGTTCCGGCTCTTGGCCAACCCACAAGCGTGGCCGCTGAACCTACTGTTGTAACCTATTCAAGGGTGAAAGTCGATTATGAAGTAACTATCGTAAGCGGAGGCTATTCCATTGATAGCCGGCCGTGGGGAGAACCCGGACAAGCATTCTGGGGTAGGACAGACAACTACTTAGGACAGGTTGTCAAAGCAGTCGAAGAAAATGGGTCTGGCGAATATGTTAATACCGGCCTTGGATGGATAGATAAACGAGCGTTAAAAAAAGTCCCTGTCGTTATTGAATCAATCTTGTTTTTGCCAAATGGTAAAGATTGGGTGGTATATCCTGTTGAAGGTCCATATCAAGCGGGAGATGTCATCTCGCTAGAATCTGATGGCGGGAGTTGGTTCACGATCAAAGGAGAGCGAAATGATGGTAAGGTGCTGATAGTTGATCTTCCAAATTTCGGGCCTGTTGGAATTTACTTTGATGCAGACAAGGGAGCGAGCATAAGCAAAAAATATGCATAAATAAAAAAAATGACTTTTGACGAAATGCGTAACTAATAAGTGAGACTGATTTATAACCCCCAAGGCGAATCAGTCTCATTCTGTTACTTAATTGCTTACTTATGAGGGCATTACTAAGCTACTTGGATCAAAATTATTTGAAGAACGTGCGTTCTTGTGATATGATTTACTAGTAATCTCCAATGATTATATAAGCCTATGGCCAAAGAAACTATTGTTTTTTTGGCCTTTTTTGTTAATATTGAAACAGGCTTATGATACTTGGAGGAGAAAATATGACTACAAAGTTACTATATTTTAATGCTTTCATTTGTAAAAATGGTTTGAAAACAAATTATCCAATTGAAGTTTTTTTGGATGATATGATGACTAAAAAAACTGCTGTAACTAGATACAAGGATCTAAAAAGTGGATCGTATACTATGAATAAAATGAGACCACCAGAACAAGAAAAAGAAACAAAAAACAGAATCGTCTGGGTCGGAAAGTACCGAGAAAAGAAACCATTTCAAGGACTTAAGAGATCAGATGTTGTAAATCCAATACCTGGTGATGTATTTGAGCCAGCCACTTTTCTATTTATTCCTGGAAGTCAATTGGTCGTAATGGAGTATAACCATGTAGGTTGTAAGGATAAGGGTCTTTGTGATTACTTTAATTCTTTTCTTCGTAACAGTGATGGTTTAAACGAAGATGAGCCAAGATGGAGTTTTGAGTTAGCTGCGCTAAAGGATAAAAAAGGATTTGATTTGGTTGAGGCATCCGATCAAATTAAATCTATCCAAATTGAGTTTTTAACTACATCTTCCTATTTACCTGAACTTGTTAAGGAAGAAGCTGAGAATAAAACTTTAATCGAGGAATTGATAGGCGATACAGTAAATGTAGCAACTAAAGTAGGTGCAAATGTCACAACACTAACTCTTAAGCAAAGTAGATATAAAAATAAAATGAAAGTTAATCTCCTAACTTCAATGTTGGCAGCGCTAGATTTGAATTCGGAAGGTATTATTTCTGTTAAGGTATCTTTTATAAACAAAAATACTAGAAAAATGGAATATATTGACTTGAAACATGACGGATTAGCTTCAGATTTTATTTTGGAAGATGATAATTCTAATGGTTTTGAATATTTAGCCTCAAATATATCTGAATTTTATTACGGTATCGGTAATAAGAAGGGATATAATCATCATACAAAATTCCCACTAACTGCTGTGGATTCTAAAGTAGATATTTTTCTGTAAATACTGGATTGGAGAGGGGAATTATGGAGGTTTTAACTATAAAAGAGAAAGCAATCCATCTTTTAAGCAGGTTAGTTGAAGACATCATTTTGCCGGTTGTTTTAGTTTCTTTTTGTGTCGTTTATTGGAGTTCCTACTTATTCAAAGATAAATATGAGGTGTGTGAAAAGATATTTAACTTTTTTATCGCAGATTTAGGCTATTACTTAGTATATACAGATGGTTCAATTGTTACAGTAGCAACTGTATTTATTGGGATATACTTTTCTATTTACACTATGCTCACTAGCATTCAAACAGATTCAGTATTATCAAACTTGGGGAGAAAGAATTTTCAAAAGCTACTAAGTATTTTAGGCACCGGGTTTATTTTTTCTTTTTCATATACCCTGTATTCCATCTTCTTTATCAAATCATATGAAGTGAACAAGCAAACTACTGTATTTTTCTTACTATTTTTTTTGATACTATTTATGACATCAGCGTTCCAATTTGGGGTAATAATATATATCATATTAAAACATGATATAGTAAAAACTATTGAGGAAATTGAAGAAAGAAGATTAAGAGAACTAAAAAATGCGACTTTAATGTATAAATTAGAGGATTTTTTAGATAAAGAAAAAAATAAGGAAGACTATCAGAGAGCTAGGGAAATTTCGAATCACTTAAGAAATCCGCCTTCAAATTAGAAGAAGATTTTTTTCATTGATAGCCTAACAAGAACCTAGTCCTGCTCGGATTTGCTAAACAACCTCCAAGTTGAGCTGGAGGTTGTTGTTTAATAATTAGTTTTCTAAATACATTTTAAGCTATTGGTCAGTTAGCTCACGCAACATTTCTGCCTTTTTCAATTGCTCAGGATTTTTATCAAAAAAATTGGGCTACAGCTTTTATGCTGTTTCTCGCAGGGATAAAATCTTCGTTATCAATTCCTTCTAGGGCCAATAAGATTTGTATTAAATGCAATGGGATTACGGGACAACTCCTGTAGATAGCACCGCCTCGCTCCTAAACGAGTGGGGCTTTTTTATTTTGCAGAATAATATTAAAAAGGGGCAAAAAAGGGGCATAAATATAAAACTTAAGCTATATTATGGAAGGAAGTTCAAAATGTATTAACCGCACGACTGTTTATGTAGCGGTGTTTTAATCTTTTTTGCATTTAAAAAATATTACGGGTTACATTTTGGTATAATACATATATATCCTTCTTTACATAATTTTGGTGGTGAAAAAATGAATGAGTTATCCTATACAGATTATCTTTTTTTGAATTGCTTTTCAACTATACAGAAAAGAAAAGAGGCTACCATCTATTATATCCTTATAGGAAAACGGACAATCTCAACGATGCTGCAATGCTCGCAACTGGATCTGGAAGCCTATTTCAATGCCCTTTCCAATCTGAAATACCACGTCCTCCAGGAAAGCGTGGCGCGGTTAGCGGCGAATGGATATATCAATATTTCGAATGAGAATGAATATTTGTTGACTTCGTATGGGGAAAAGGAACGCGATGCTTTTTTTGAGCATCATC
Organism: Trichococcus palustris; assembly: GCF_900114465.1. Classification (GTDB taxonomy): domain Bacteria; phylum Bacillota; class Bacilli; order Lactobacillales; family Aerococcaceae; genus Trichococcus; species Trichococcus palustris. Next base: position 6,008 of record NZ_FOTD01000001.1, read on the forward strand.
CATCTTTTAAGAATAAGAATCAAATGACATATACGCTTGTCCTGGAACCAATCAAGACGCGGGTATTATTTTTATTGCAGGTCCTTTCCGAAATAAGGCATCAAAATAAACGGTACTATCCGATTGAAACGAACGAAAAGGAGCAGCTGTGGGTGAAGAAACTGCTCAGTGAACAGAAGTTGGAACGGTCGGAATATGCCAAACAGTTCGGGAAAGAAATGTACGTCCTTTTGGAATCCTTCCCGGAACAGGAGGCAACCATTTTCACGTATCAATTCGAAGGGCATCAGCATGTCCGCAAAACGACGGAACAAATTGCGCAAGCAATGCAAAAGGATGAAATGGAAGTCAAAATAATGATGCAGGAAGGCTGGTTGGAACTGCTGGGGAAAGTGGTGAACGCCAAGGAGGAATTCCCGGTTCTGTCCGCCGTCATCCAAGAAATCATCCAGGAAAAAGGCTTGGCATCGAGCAGCGCGGAACGGACGTTGCAATATTTCAAGCAGGGTTATTCGCTGGCGGAAATCGTTTCGATAAGAAAACGGAAACAAAGCACCATCCAGGACCATTTCTCTGAGCTTGCCATGCTCTATCCCTCTTTTCCGTTCCAATCTTTCATGGATGAAGAAAAATACGCTTATTTGAGGCAATTGATCAGCAAAAAAGCGCGGGTGGATTATCGTGAGATTCAAGCGGCACTGCCTGACATAACCTTCTTCGAATCCAGATTAATCCAAATAGCAAGCGAGGTTTACTATAAAAATGAACGAAGAGCAGTTAAAAATTGAACTAGAAAAGCGTTTCGGCTACAGTGATTTTAAGCCTGGACAAGTGCAGCCGATTTTATCCATACTGGAAGGGAAAAATACCTTAGCCACGTTGCCGACCGGAACGGGAAAATCGCTGATCTACCAATTGAGCGGCTATCTCCTGGAGGGCATTGTGATCATCATTTCTCCGCTGTTGTCGCTGATGCAAGATCAGGTTGCCCAACTGAAGTATATGGGGGAGAAGAGGACCGCCGCCTTGAACAGCATGCTGACGGCCGAGGAAAAACAATTTCTGTTGGCCCGCGTACACAAGATGAAATTTCTTTTCCTTTCCCCGGAAATGCTGCAGAACAATGCGGTCATGGCTAGACTGAAACAGTCAAAAATTGCCCTTTTCGTAGTGGACGAAGCCCACTGTATATCACAGTGGGGGTTGGATTTTCGATCGGATTACCTGTCGCTGGGGAAGTCCAGGGAAGCGTTGGGCAACCCGTTGACTTTAGCTGTGACCGCAACGGCCACTCCGAAGGTCAGGCAAGATATCCTGCGGTCTTTGAACCTTTCCCCGGAAGCGGTCGCTGTTTTTGAGGGAGCGGTTAACCGGGATAACATTTACTACAAAACGGTTGCCGTGCAGCCAGAAGATAAAAATGCTGTCCTGTTGGATGTCATAAAAGCATACCCGACCCCTGGGATCATTTATTTCTCAAGCAAAGCCCAAGCGGATGCCGTCACCCACTTGATCAAGCAAAAGACGGATCTGCGTGCGGAATCCTATCATGCGGACCGCAGCAATGAAGACAGAATAACTATCCAACACCAATTTTTGCAGGATGAGTTGGACATCATCTGCGCAACCAGCGCATTCGGAATGGGCATCAATAAACCGAATATACGCTTCGTCCTCCATTATCACATGCCTAACTCCATCGAAGAGTACGTCCAGGAAGTGGGCCGGGCCGGCAGGGATGGCAACCCGTGCATCGCGATCCTGTTTTATGCAGCAACCGATGCCAGTTTTAAATTGCGGATGCTGCAAAATGATTTCCCTTCGGAAGCGTTGATCGAACAGACCGTCTCCTCCAAAAAAATGGCGGTGGAATATGCAACCCCGACCGAAGAGACGTTGCTCACCTATATACTGCAAAACAACCTTTCGTCGACGGAAGCGAAAGCGTTCGTAGAAAATAGGCTGAACTTGAAAAAAGAGATGCTGTTCAAGATGAAAGATTACGCAGAAACGAACAGATGCAAACGGGAGATCATAGCGCACTATTTCGGCAAAGAATTCGACGAAAAACCGGAATTTTGCTGCAGCAGTTGCGGCGATGAAGAACCGTATATGGAGCGCTTCAGGCCGGCAAGGGATGCGTTTTCAAAAAAAGTACAAGACGGCTGGGGTAAAATAGTATCCGATCTTTTTCTTTTATGAAAAATGTAAACCAAAATTCCTGGAAATGTGCTACAATTATGTTGAATCACTTATAGGAGGAGACTGAATGGATAAAAAGAACCGCAATCGCAATAATGGAGAGCCCTGGTCACGTAAGTTCGGTGAAGATGAAAATCTAAAAAATCGCCAATATTCACGCTCAGCCAGAAATTCAAAAAATAAAGAAGTAGCACCTCTATTAAAAGTATTGCTGTTTCTCTTTATGGCTATTCTCATTATTCCGTTTGCCACCATTTATTTAAATAAGCAAAAAGATAGCGTGCCAACACCAAAAAGCTCGGAACAAGTGATGATCAGCAAAAGAATCGCTAGCTCTACTTCGCAAAGCAGTGAGGCGGTCTCTTCTGAAGAAGCATCTTCTGAGTCTGCAGCATCGGTTGCTGTATCTGAGTCATCAGCGCCGGAATCATCCAGTTCAGTAAGTTCCAGTTCGAGTTCGAGCGCGGTTGTAGTGGAGGCTCCTGCTGTCGTAGAGGATAAAACAACGACAACAACCGGAAATTACAGCAACTCCTATGTCATAAAGGCCGGCGATAACCTTTACCGCATCGCCTTGAACCACGGGATGACATTGGATGAATTGATGCAAGCCAACGGTTTATCAAGCACGGAAGCTCAAATTGGCATGACACTAAAAGTAAAATAAAAGAAGTCGTCTGACAAGACGGCTTTTTCAAATGAAATAGAGTGAATATAGTTGGAGGATTAATGTGAATAAAATAAATGTTGCCATCGACGGCCCTGCATCGGCCGGTAAAAGTACCATCGCAAAAAAAGTTGCGGAAGAATTAGGCTTCATCTATCTGGATACAGGCGCCATGTATCGCACGCTGACATATGCTGCTTTAGCGAAGCAGGTGAGCCTGGAAGATGAAGAAGCGCTGTACCGTTTGCTGCGGGAGACAGAAATCACTTTCTCTGCCGGAAAAGAAAAGCAACATGTCTACTTAAATGCAGCAGATGTGACAGAAATTATCCGGTCGGAAGATGTGACGCAAAACGTATCACTCGTGTCTTCCTTCGCGAAGGTCAGGAAAGAGATGGTCGCTCGCCAAAAAGAAATCGCAAAATCAGGCGGTGTCGTCATGGACGGCCGGGATATCGGGACAGTCGTACTGCCGCAAGCAGAGGTGAAGATATTCATGACGGCGACAGCAGAAGAGCGTGCTTTGCGGCGTTACAAAGAAAATGTGGCGAAGGGCATCAACACTTCTTTGGAAGAGCTGACCGAAGATATGCGCCGCCGGGATCATCTCGACAGCACAAGAGCCATTTCCCCCTTGAAGAGAGCGGATGATGCCATTGAATTGGATTCGACGCATTTGACGATCGATGAAGTTGTACAAGAAATTTTAGCTGTCATCACCCAAAAAAATAAAACCCTTACAAGTGCAGAATCAACAATACTAGACGTTTCGAAATAAAGATGTTAGAATAATTATATGTAGGATTACGGTTTCAAAAATACAGAGTCCAGCACTAACTTTTCTGCTGAACAACAGTAAAGTTAAGCAAACAAGCCAATTGTAAGCCGCAGACTTTTAGGAGGAATAGTTACATGTCAGATTACATTGAAAACCCAGAGTTAAACGAGGAAGAACCAAAAGGCGTTGAACAAACGATGCAGGATGTCTTAGATGAAGCATTGTCAATTGAAGTTGGCGATACCGTCAAAGGGGAAGTGTTAAGCATCCAAGATAGACAAGCTATCGTCGGCATCATCGGCGGCGGCGTTGAAGGGGTCATTCCTTACAACGAATTATCGGCTAAACCATTCGAAGAAATTACGGAAATCCTTAACGTTGGGGATGTAGTTGATTTGGTTGTCATCAAACAAATCAAAGATAAAGAAAACGGAAGTTTCTTGCTTTCAAAACGCCGCGTTGACGCAAAAGCGGTATGGAAAGACATCCAAGACAAATTCGAAAACAACGTCATTATCGAAGCGCCAGTCAAAGATGTTGTCAAAGGCGGTTTAGTGGTCGACGTCGGTGTAAGAGGATTTGTGCCAGCTTCGATGGTTGAGGATCACTTCGTGGAAGATTTCAGCTCATACAAAGGCAAAACATTGAAATTCAAGATTGTTGAATTGGAACCAAGCGAAAATCGTTTGATTTTGTCCCATAAAGCAGTCGTTGCATTAGAAAAAGAAGCAAATAAAGGCAAAGTAATGGATGAATTGGTTGCCGGCGACATCGTTGAAGGGACTGTCGCAAGATTGACAAACTTTGGCGCATTCGTTGATTTAGGCGGCGTAGATGGTTTAGTCCACATCTCTCAAATTGCGCATGAACATGTGAAAAATCCTGGTGATGTCCTGACGATCGGCCAAAAAGTGAACGTGAAAATCTTGTCTATCGACAAAGAAAATGGCCGCGTATCATTGAGCATCAAAGATACTTTAGCTGGACCGTGGGATGCGATTGCAGAAAAAGCGCCAGCCGGATCTGTATTGACAGGTACTGTTAAACGTTTGACAAGTTTTGGGGCATTTGTTGAAGTATTCCCAGGGGTAGAAGGACTTGTTCACATTTCACAAATTTCTCATCAACATATTGCAACACCGCATGAAGTATTGCAAGAAGGACAAGAAATTCAAGTGAAAGTGCTTGAAGTGAAACCGGAAGAACAACGTTTATCATTGAGCATCAAGGCTTTGGAAGAAAAAGCTGCAACAGAAGAAGCTGTAGTTGAAAAAGAAGTCGTGGAAGAATATTCCGCAGATGATTCTGACGGAAGCTTCACTTTAGCCGACTTGTTGGGCGACCAATTAGCTGGATTGAAAGATGAATCCGAAGAATAAACATTGAGTTCAGTACACATGTGAGGGCATGGAATTCCATCCATGCTCTTTTTTTGTGGTTGTTTTTATAGCCTGATGTGTGTTATAAATGACATGAATAAAATGATGACCTTTTAGGCATATAGATTTTTTGAATTATATAATCGAAAGAAATGTTTTATTTAGAGAAAAGAAGAAGAAAGGCGGAAGTTACATGCCAAATCCGGTTGTGGCCATAGTAGGAAGGCCAAATGTTGGGAAATCAACAATTTTTAATAGACTAGCAGGAGAAAGAATTTCCATTGTTGATGACGTGTCCGGCGTGACGCGTGACAGAATTTATGCCAAAGGAGATTGGTTGGGGAAAGAATTCGGCATCATCGATACAGGCGGTATCGATATCACTGATGAACCCTTCATGAGCCAAATTAAATTGCAAGCTCAAGTAGCGATCGAAGAAGCGGATGTCATCATCTTCATCACGAGCGTGCGAGAAGGCGTTACGGATGCCGATGAAAATGTCGCGCGTATTTTGTATCAATCCGATAAACCCGTTATTTTAGCGGTAAACAAAGTAGATAACCCAGAGATGAGAGCAGAAGTATTCGATTTCTACAGTTTGGGACTGGGCGATCCTTATCCGATTTCAGGAAGCCATGGCTTGGGACTGGGTGATCTATTGGATGCCGTAGTGGCAGAATTCCCTTCTGATGATGAGTCAGCAGAAGAAGAGGAAGTCATCAACTTCTCATTCATCGGCCGTCCAAACGTCGGGAAATCTTCTTTAGTGAATGCCATTCTTGGCGAAGAACGTGTCATCGTATCGAACATTGCCGGAACAACGCGTGATGCCATCGATACAACCTTTACGGATGTAGAAGGAACAAAATTCCGGATGATTGATACTGCCGGTATCCGTAAAAAAGGGAAAGTTTATGAATCCACTGAGAAATACAGTGTCATGAGAGCCCTGCGTGCCATTGACCGTTCCGATGTTGTCTTGGTCGTTTTGAATGCTGAAGAAGGTATCCAAGAACAAGATAAAAAAGTGGCTGGCTATGCCCATGAAGCCGGAAAAGGTATCGTCATTTTGGTGAACAAATGGGATACGCTTGAGAAAGACAATAATACGATGAAGGAATTCGAAGAAGAAATTCGTAACGAATTCCAATACCTTTCTTATGCGCCGATTATGTATGTTTCGGCTCTGACGAAACAAAGATTAAACCAAATACCCGCTAAAATCAAGGAAATCAGCGAGAATCAATGCCGTCGTATTCCTTCGTCGTTGTTGAACGATGTATTGATGGATGCCATCGCGCATAACCCGACACCGTCGGACAAAGGCCGCCGATTGAAGATTTATTACTTGACGCAGGTCGCGATCAAACCGCCGACATTTGTATTGTTCGTAAACGATCCCGAATTACTGCATTTCTCCTATGAGCGATTCATTGAAAACCGCATAAGAGATTCGTTTGATTTCGAAGGAACACCATTCCGTTTAATTGCCCGTCAAAAAAAATAAATTGACCTTTTATATGAAGAAAATGCACTATAATCGTTGCAGTAGCAAGGTTTGTGTGATATTCTTTATTAGAAATATCTTTTCAAAACGACTTTGGTATTTCAGAGCTGTTTTTGGACCACTCAAAAATAGCTATTCCATGTTTTGTTGTGTTATCAAAGAAAGCATGTATTCTTCTTGTAGAAGGAGGTGAACAGACAACATGGCAAACAAAGCTGAATTAATCGAAAGAGTTGCTGGAAAAACAAACTTGACTAAAAAGGATGTTACAGCAAGCGTTGATGCATTATTTGAAGTGATTCAAGAAGCATTGAAAGACGGCGAAAAAGTTCAAGTTATCGGTTTCGGTAATTTTGAAGTTCGCGATCGTGCAGCTCGTAAAGGACGTAACCCTCAAACAGGGGAAGAAATCCAAATCGAAGCAAGCAGAATCCCTGCATTCAAACCAGGTAAAGCATTAAAAGATGCAGTTAAATAATTTATGAAGTGGAGTTGGAGTCCCTAGCGGGACTTCAACTCTATTTTTTTGCCCTTTTTTGCACGGCTCAGCTTGCAAATTTTTGCTTCTTGCCGAGCGTCCGCAGGCAGGGGCTGTTTCAAACGAACTCTGAGCGGCCGGCGCATCGTCTAGAAGAGCGGAAAATGCCATCTTACGCCGGTCGGTATTCCCGAATCCTTGCTCTGTTTGGCGGAACTGGAAAAACACATGGCCGCAAATAGATACAGATGATAAACTTTATGATAAAATATACTTATTAAGCAAGTACATGTAAACGGCAAAAGGGGTTAATGTATGAACAAAGAAGCGCAAGCCATGATCGAGTCCATTCAAAAGAATGATTTAGAGGCGGCAGCAAAGCAATTCAAGGAATCCGTCAGACTTTCTGTTGCGGAAGGCAATATAGAGGATTTATTGGAGTTGGCGGAAACCTTGCACCAGTTAGGTTTTTTGGAAGAAGCAAAAGAAGCCTACACTGCATTGAAAAGTCTTTCTCCCGAAACAGCAGATTGGGATATCGCATTAGCGGAAATAGCGATCGATCAAGATAACTATGATGAAGCACTAGATATCCTGCTGGCGATAGACAAGAACAGTGACGTATATCCGCAAGCTTTATTGACGATGGCCGATGCCTACCAAGTGCAGGGCTTATACGAAGTGAGCGAACAGAAAATTTTTGAGGCGATGGCGTTATTGCCGAATGAACCGGTATTGGATTTTGCCTTGGCGCAACTGTATCATTCCATCGGCGAATATAAGAAAGCCATCCCTATTTATGAAGAGCTGGCTTACGGGGCCGATGAAATGGTCTCTGAATCCCAGATTTATTTCCTGTTGGGGGATTGTTACAATGCGGTGGGTGAATTTGAAAAGGCCCTGAATTATTTAGAGAAGGTTCCGGAAGAGGAACACCATCCCGACAGTTATTTCCAATTAGGCTTCACCTATTATCAGCTGAAGGAGTACCCACGAGCCATTGCCATTTTCAGGAAACTGATCGAAGCGGACAAGGATTATCAAAGTGCTTATTTATATCTGGCGCATGCCCTGGAGCAAGAGTTGCAATTGGAAGAAGCTTTGGCTGTGATGGAGCAAGGGATCGCCCAAAACCCTTACCAAGCTGAATTTTATACAACGGCTGCGGACCTGCAGCTCAAATTGAACCGCGAAGAAGAGGCCGAAGCCAACTTGATGACGGCAGCTGAATTGGAACCTGATTTATCAAGCATTCATCTCGCCATCGGTAATCTACTGCTGAAACAAGAGCGTTACGACGATGTGGTCACGTATATTTCCGAACGCAAAAGCCAAGACGAGAGCGACCCGCAATATGATTGGCTTTTGGCCAAGAGCTACAATGAATTGGAAGACTACGCTGCAGCCAAAGAGGCATACCGCGCAGCTTATCCCCACTTCGTTGAAAACGAGTCATTCTTGGCGGAATATGCGGCATTTTTAAGAGAAGAAGGCGATTGGGATACACTCAGTCAAGTTGTCCACTATGGACTGGAAATGAATCCGTCGAACCCGGAATTGCAAGAATTGCACGACGAGCTCCATCATTTAGGTAATTAATTCCTTATCTCAGTATAGCGGAGGTACTAAAATGATTAATCCTACTTTAGAAGAAAAAAAGAATTTCATTTCATGGTTCATTCAAAATTACCAGCTGAAACGCAGAGAATCGCTCTGGATTTTGAATTATCTGCTCAACCATGAAATTCTTTTGAAAAATATCCACTTGATTGAAGGCGTGCAGACAACGAACAGGGGAATGGGATTCTCTGTGGTCGGCAACCCGAACGTCGCTTTTGTATACTACAAAGATGGCAAGACCTTTGATGACCCGGAAAAAGCCTTCCATGATCTGCGGTTGAACTGGAAAGAAGATTTTTATTTGGAGCTTTATTTTGACCAATCTTATCAGGTCCTTTCGTTTTTTGGGGTGCTGGAAGAGAATCCGTTCCTCGACGCGAATGAACCCTACGACAGCGAATTGGAGCTGCTGGTGGAGAAATCGCTGGAAAAATTAGCTATCCGGGATCGCATCCATTACCTGAAGCAACAAATAGACATTTCTTTATCGAAATATGATGAAGACAGCTTCAGGAGGTATACGAGGGAACTGAGGGAGTTAGAGGAAAAAAATACGATATGACGAATGTAGGTGTTGTGAGTGACGAAGGATATCAATGAAATGCAGAAACAAGTCGATGACTTCATCTCCCAGTTCAAAACAGGCTATTTTTCGCCATTGGGGCAAATGGCGCGTTTGACGGAAGAGATGGGGGAACTGGCAAGGGAAATCAGTCACCACTATGGCGATAAGCCGAAAAAAAGTTCGGAAAAACCTCGTTCCGTCGAGGAAGAAGCGGGAGATGTCCTGTTTGTCTTGTTGGCGCTCGCAAATTCTTTGGAAATTGACATGTCCGAAGCCTTTACGGGCGCAATCGAAAAATATAAAATAAGGGATGCAAATCGCTTCGAAAGAAAGGAAAATGCAGAATGAGAATAATTGTTTCAGGTTTTAAAGGAAAGATGGGGACATCTTGCACAAATATGGTTTTGAATCACGAGGATTTCACTTTGGCGGCAGTGTACGACCCCTTCGCTACAGAGGCCTATTTGGATGAAATGCCGCAATATGGAGGGCATCATGTCAGAGTGTACCAAGACAAAGAATTACTGGCCAGCGAAGTGGAAGCCGACGTCTGGATCGACTTCTCCAGACCCGAGGCCGCTTATGAAAACACCAAGTTCGCAATAACGCATCGTTTGCGCCCCGTAATCGGAACTACAGGCTTCACTGCGGATCAATTCGACGAATTAGTCAGTTTATCCAAAGAAGTTGGCTTAGGTGGTCTAATTGCGCCGAACTTCGCTGTCGGTGCGGTGCTGATGATGGAATTTGCCGCAAAAGCATCGAAATATTTCCCGAATGTGGAAATCATTGAATTGCATCATGACAACAAACTGGATGCGCCGAGCGGAACTGCCATCAAGACAGCAGAGCTGATCTACAAGGAGAGAGGGGACCACCATCAAGGCAATCCCGAAGAAATGGAAACAATCGCTGGTGCAAGAGGCGCCGACTTCCATGGCATGAAGATCCACAGCGTCAGATTACCCGGTTTGGTTGCCCATCAACAAGTTCAATTCGGCAGCGCAGGGGAAGGCTTGACCATCCGACATGATTCCTATGACCGCGAATCATTCATGACAGGAGTGGCATTATCCTGCCAAAAAGTGATGGGCATTGATTATTTGGCATACGGCTTGGAAAATTTCTTATGATAATTGATGGACCAGAGTTTCAAAAAGCGTTGCCGATTATCGAAGCCATCGAAAACGCTGGCTATGAAGCCTATTTTGTCGGTGGTTGTGTAAGGGATACGCTGCTGAACCTGCAAATTTCTGATGTCGACATCGCTTCAAGCGCCATGCCCGAAGAAATACAACGGATTTTCCCGATTACGTTCGATGTCGGCATCCAGCATGGCACTGTAATGGTATTGTTCGAAAATCAGACCTATGAAATTACGACATTCCGGACCGAGTCGAAATACGAAAAATTCCGCAGACCGGAAAAGGTGGAGTATGTCCGTAGCCTGCAAGAAGATTTAAAACGCAGAGATTTTACAATCAATGCCATGGCTGTAAATAGGCGGGGAGAAATCAAAGATTTCTTCGATGGCCAAAAAGACCTGGAGCATAAATTGATTCGCGCAGTCGGAAATCCGGAGGAGCGCTTCCGAGAAGATGCCTTACGGATGATGCGCGCGGCCAGATTTATGAGCCAGCTGGATTTCCGCATCGAAGATGCAACCAGGGAAGCGGTGGTCGAGTACCATCCGTTGCTTTCGAAAATCGCTGTGGAGCGTGTCCGCGACGAATGGAATAAACTGCTGATAGGGCGTAACCGCAAAATCGGCATCAAATTTTTTGTCGAGACCAGGCTCTTCCAGATGTGTCCCGGTTTTCAAAATAAGGAAGACAACCTCGTTGACTTGGCACTTTTCCCTATGCAATTTCAAGGTACGACGATTGCCTGGATTGTGCTCGTCCACTTTTTGAAAATGGAAGATACTGACATCGAATCGTTTTTGCGGTCATGGAAATGCTCGCGCAAAGAAATTTCCGATATCCGGATGGGCGTGCATGCCTTGAAAATAAGGATGCAGAAATTTTGGGATTATCCGTTGCTCTATGAAACCGGCATCGAGATTGCCTTGCAAGTGGAAGAAATCATCGAAGGCTTTGGCTTGACAAGCCAGACTGAACTACTGCTCGAATTGGACAGGACAATCCCGATCCATTCCATCAAGGATTTGGCTTTGGATGGGAAAGAGCTGATGGCGTTGCTGAAAATCAAACGCGGCGGACCTTTTCTGGGTGAAATTTTTGAGGACATCAAGAACCTCGTTTTGGCGGAAAAATTGGAAAACACGCCTACCGCAATTAAAAATTTCATTTTAAAGAGGAGAATGATTTATTTGGATGAAATATTTACGGCACAATATACCGTGCAAAAAAAGGATCTGGCGTCTGAAGTCGGTTCGGGTATGTTGGAGGTGCTATCGACACCAGCGTTGTTAGCCATGATCGAGAATACCTGCAAGGAAATGGTTCAACTGCACTTGGACGAAGGTTTTACCACCGTGGGGACGCATGTCGACTTGACGCACAAAAAACCTTCACTGCCTGGAGCCGTCATTACGGTAGAAGTTAAATTCACCGAACAAAGCGGCAGCAAATATTATTTCGAATGCCGAGCCCTCGATCAAGGCGTCGAGATTGGTTCTGCGAAACATACACGGGCAGTCGTCAATGCAAAAACGTTCATGGAAAAGCTGAAGTAGCGAGCATCAGCCGAAATTCAAATCGTATTATTACTCATTTAATATAAATTATGATAAAATAGTCATATATTCAAAAAGTAAATATATCAGGAGTGATTTCGATGAAAAAAGTAATGAAGAATCTAAGATTTATTTTTAGAAATGGCGAAACATGGACGATAAAACGTGAACACATCGGTGATCTTTGGATCAAGCAAGTAACGACAAGTTATGGCCGTATCGGAAACAGCAATTTCCAAGAGATTCACCCATGCGAATCGTTACGCATTGAAATCGCTCAAGAAGCGGATCATGTAAACTCCAATGATATTAATCTGGGCGGTATCGAATCGGGGATGTTTGCCCGCGTTGCGAAATTCCAAGACATCGAAATGATGGATATCCTTTACCAAGACGAAGATCATCCAAAATCGGATGTCATCGTTCAAGCTGATCGCATTTATTTCCCATACAAGGCTTTGGCCGAAACTGACGGAAATGACAACGAATTCCAATCATCCTTCGTCTCTTCGGATGAAAAATTATATATTGTGATTGACCCTGAAAAAGATGTAAAAGATATTTATCCAGACGTAAAATAAACCATACATATAATGCAAAAAGGGGGACCAGAACACTTTTGTTCTGGTCCCTTTTTGCATGGCGCCCGGCATGTGCGCCAACTTGGCGGTGAGCGTTGAATCCCAAGAAGTCAGTAGCCGCAGTTTCTGGACCGCAAGACTGCAAATGATTTTTCCCCAAGACCCTATTTATTTTGCACAAGGCCTATAATCCAGAAGCTTTTTTTAGTAGAATAGGGATATTAGATCATGACAGGAGACGTTTCTGTTGAATTAGGAGACTTTATTTATGAAAAGAACGTATGCTATTGTCGACCTGGAGACAACGGGGTCCAGTTTTAATCGAGGGGATCGCATCATTCAATTTGGGTGCACGCTACTTCAGGAAGATAAGATAGTGCAAGAAATGAATATCACCATTAATCCGGGAAGGAAAATTCCGGCTGTCATAGAAAAGTTGACGGGAATCACAAATCAGGATGTGAAAGATGCGCCCTATTTTGATGATGTCTGTGATTTTATTTTCAACACGTTGGAAGACTGCATTTTTGTGGCGCACAATGTCCATTTTGATTACCATTTTTTGAACAGCTCTTTTAGCGAACTCGGAAGAGCGCCGCTCAATCTGCGCGCAATGGACACAGTCGAGCTGACGAAGATATTATTTCCAACCCTCTCAAGCTATCGTTTGGGGGATCTTTCCTCCCTATTCCAGCTGAACCATTCCCATGCGCATGATGCCGCCAGCGATGCGCATGCAACGGCCGAACTGTTCTTGCTGCTGAAAGAAAAAGCGGTGCATCTGCCACTCGTTACCCTAGAAAAATTAAATATTCTTTCCGAGTTTTGTCAAATGAACAACTCGTCTTTTTTTTACGACTGTTATGAAGAAGCGAAAGAAATGCGATTACCGTTGGGAAAGCATGTCTATGTAAAAAATGGGATAGCGCTTCGCGAAAAAGAACGGATCAGTGAGCAGACAGCCTATCGTCAGAAAAACGTTGCGGATTTTATGAAGGCCTCACAGCAGATACTGCAGGAGCAGGGATTCCAGAACCGCCCAGATCAGTTGCGGATGATGGGAGCGGTATCCGATTTCATGGATGAGCCACCGGAAGAAAATCTGGCAATCGAGGCAGCCGCTGGAATCGGTAAAACCTTGGCTTATCTGTTGCCGGTGGCTTTTCATGCCACGCCTGAAAATAAAGTGGTCATCAGCACGTCCACTTTGCTGCTGCAGGAACAAATTTTGGATAAAGAAATGCATCAACTGAAACGCATGCTGCCTTTTGAACTGTTGGTCAGTTCATTGAAGAGTAAAGGGAATCTTATCCATTTGGAAAAAATTGCCAAACTACAGCTTGATACGCTTGCGAAGAAAGAGTCGCTGGTCATGATGAGCATTTTTGTTTGGCTGACCGAAACGCTGACCGGAGACATCAATGAATTAAGTCAAAGCCACACGGTCGATTTACTGGGGCAAAAATTGACATACAGCAGCCAGGATGCTCCGTTGACCGGCGTTTGGGAACAAGACGATTTCTATGCTTCCAACAACCGGAAGGCTGAAAAAGCAAGCATCATCGTGACGAATCATGCTTTTTTAAGCCACCATATACAGGATATCGCATTCCTGCAATCTGCCAACAACATGACGCTGTTGTTGGATGAAGCGCATCAATTTCCCCGTATTTTCCAAGAAAGCCTGAAAGAAACCTTCGAACTTTCCCTATTGAAACGAAGGATGAGAAGATTCGCGATGTATTTGCGGGATTTCCGGGAGGGCGAAGAAAAAAATCGGGGGGATAACCAACTGCTGTACGATCTATTCAACTTCGAGTTCGCTGTCGATCAATTCTACCAAGCGCTGTCGGATGCTGAGGAGCTGTTGATGGAATCCTTTGCAGCGGACAGAAAAGGAAAACAGGGGAGCATCTACCTTGAACGGGAGTTCCAGGCAGAACAGCGCGTCATCAAAATGGATAAAAAGTTGAAGCAGTACGTAAGCGAAGTTATCTTTTCGGGGGAGCGCTGTTTGGTCAACACCGGCGCGCTCGATGATCCGATGTTGGGGTTGCGCGGGCAGTCCTTGCTGAAAGAAACGGAATCAGTGAAGCGCATGCTGGATGACTTCCTTTCGGATGACGAAACAATCTACTATGTATTGATCTGCACATGGGAAAATGACGTGCTGTCATTAAAAATCGAGAAAAATTATTTGCGGAGTTCCGAAAAAATCCGCCAGTTATTGCATGACTCCTTCGGGAAAATAATCTATGTGAGCTCCTCGCTGAGGGTGGATGGCACCTTCGCCTATTTCAAAGAGAAGGTCGGGGAACCTTCTCTACGAGAGCTGACGTATGCTTCACCCTACAATCTTGCGGAGCGGTTGAAAATATTTGTTCCTGCCGACATAAGTGCCATCACGTCGCTGGAGGATAAGGAAGCAGCAAAACAGATCGTGCAGATGCTCCAACAGATTGTCCTGCCCTTGCAAAGGAAGGCGTTGGTCTTGTTCACATCCAATCAATTGTTGGAGGATGTGTTCAGCGCATTGAAATCACAGGAAAACAGAGCAGCTGACGGTCCGGAAATATTGGCCCAGGGTTTCTCGGGGAGCCGCAGAAGAATGCATAACCGATTCACGTCAGCAGCCACAGCGGTTTTGTTGGGATCCGCCTCCTATTGGGAGGGCGTCGATTTCGCGGATCAGGCTGTCGAGATATTAGTGATAACCCGTTTGCCTTTTGAACCACCCTATCGCCCTGAAAGTCTAGCCTTCGAAGACTATTATGCAAAAAGGCGCAAGAGCGCATTCTATGCGGAATTTTTACCGCGGGCGATGGTTCGCCTGAAGCAAGGCGCGGGTAGGCTTGTTCGCTCGGAAAATGCAAGAGGTGTGATCCTTTGCTTGGATAATCGCTTAGTGCACAGCTCCTATAACAACAATATTAAAAATGCGCTGCCGGAAAATGTTTTGATTGAAGAATTGCCTTCCGGGGAAATAAGCGAAAAAATGGCTGCTTTTTTGAAAAAATAGTGGCATCAGATATTCCCACATTCCCAACTTTCATGTATTATTAATAATTGAATCAAAGTGTATTAAAAGTGTTTAAATTTAAAGGGAAGTGATTCATTTGAAGAGGAAAATCACTGTGGGGACGATCATCCTTCTGTTTCTGTTGATCGCCAGCTCTTACACGATATTTTATCGTGCCCAACAGCCGATGATGCAAGCGCAAAAAGAAGCTGTCATCATAGCTAAAAAAGAAGCGAACATTCAGAAAGTTGAAGACTTTTACTGGTACAATGGTTCCGAGACATACTTCACCGTCGCGGGAACAGACAACAAAAACGAAGAGTTGTATGTCATCATCAAAAAAAGTGGCGGCAGCACGACGATTTTAAATACAGCAGAAGTTGTCACCGAAAGTGAGGCAAAATCCATCACGCAGGCAGATAAAGCTCCTAAGTATATATTGGAAGCTAGGCTGGGTATCGAAAACGATGAACCGGTATGGGAAGTCACTTATAAAAACGAAAATGGTACGATCGGCTATTATTTAATATCGGCTCTTTCTGGTAAATGGGTGCGAGATATTGAAAATATATAATATGGAGTGATTGAAATGGTAAAAATTTCTGAGAGAATGAAAAAAATTAGTGAATCCCCGACGTTGGCAACATCCGCAAAAGTAAACGCGATGAAAGCGAAGGGTTTAGATATCATTAACCTTACTGTTGGGGAACCGGATTTTGATACGCATAGCTCCATTCTGAATGCTGCTGTAGAAGCAATCCAATCAAATAAGGCAAATCACTACACCCCGACAGCCGGCATTCTTCCTTTGCGTCAAGCCATTGTTGACTATCATCAAAAGTATGATGGCGTGAGCTACGGCGTGAATCAGGTCATCGTGACGGAAGGGGCAAAAAATGCTTTATATACGCTTTTCCAAGTGATCTTGAACGCGGGGGACGAAGTGCTTATCCCTGCTCCCTACTGGGTGAGCTATACGGAACAAGTGAAGCTTGCTGAGGGGGTCAACGTCATTGTTGAAGCGAAGCCTGAGAATGAATTTAAAGTGACCTTGGCGCAATTGGAAAGCCACCGTACCGATAAAACCGTAGCCATTATTTTGAATTCTCCATCAAATCCTACCGGAACGATCTATACGCCGGAAGAACTGAAGGAAATCGGCGAGTGGGCAGTAGCCAACAACATCCTAATCATCGCAGATGAAATTTACTACCGTTTAGTTTATAACGGAAACAAAGCCATTTCAATCGCGTCTCTTTCAGAAGAAATCAAAAACCAAACAGTCATCATCAATGGGGTATCCAAGACATATGCGATGACCGGCTGGAGAATCGGGTATGCAATCGGAAATGCTGAAATCATCGGCAAAATGGTGGAACTATCCAGCCATTCGACAAGCAATCCGGCTGGCCCTAGTCAATACGGCGCTTTAGCCGCTTTAGCGGGTCCACAAGATTTCGTGGAAGACATGCGCAAAGCCTATGAGGAACGTTTAAACTTCTTTTTCCCATTGGTGCAAAGCATTCCTGGATTCAAAGTGTCGAAATCAAAAGGCGCTTTCTACCTTTTCCCTAACGTGAAAGAAGCAGCCGAAATGTGCGGTTTCGCCGAAGTAAAAGATTTCACCTTGGCGTTGATCGAAGAAGCGCATGTGGCTTTGGTATCCGGCGATGGTTTTGGTTACCCGGATTACGCAAGAATAAGTTATACTGTTAACAATGACCTGCTTGCCGAGGCAGTAGATCGCATTAAGAAATTTATTGAAACACATAAAAAATAACCAGTTTTTTATGGAAAAAAAGGGGTCGACGAGAGTTGTCATTAATTACAATGGATCAAGCGAAAGATTATGTAGGAAAAGAAATTTCCATCGGAGCTTGGGTGACAAATAAAAGAAGCAGCGGGAAAATCGCATTTCTGCAATTACGGGATGGCACTAATTTCTTTCAAGGGATTGTTCTGAAGAATGAGGTCGGCGAAGAATTATTCGACACAGCGAAATCTTTGACGCAAGAAACTTCCATTATCGTAAAAGGGATTGTACAGGAAGATACCCGGTCGAAATTGGGTTATGAGTTATTGATAACCGGAATCGAAGTTGTCGGAGAAAGCCATGATTATCCGATCACACCAAAAGAACACGGAACGGACTTCCTGATGGATCATCGCCACTTATGGTTGCGTTCATCAAAACAACATGCCATCATGAAAATCCGTAACGAAATCATTCGTGCCACCTATGAGTTCTTCAACAAAGAAGGGTTCATGAAAGTCGATCCGCCGATTTTAACAGGCAGCGCTCCTGAAGGGACAACCGAATTATTCCACACCAAATATTTCGATGAAGAAGCTTATCTGTCTCAAAGCGGGCAACTATACATGGAAGCCGCTGCAATGGCTTTCGGGAAAGTATTTTCCTTCGGGCCTACTTTCCGTGCTGAAAAATCCAAGACACGTCGTCATTTGATCGAGTTTTGGATGATCGAACCTGAAATGGCGTTTATGCATCAGGAACAAAGCCTGGAGGTTCAAGAAAAATATGTCGCTTATCTGGTCCAATCCGTATTGGATAATTGTGACCTTTTCTTGGATACGCTCGAACGCGACAAGGAATTGCTGAAGAAATATACACAATTACCGTATGATCGCATCTCTTACGACGATGCCGTCGCTTTATTGATTGAAAACGGCTTTGATGACATCGTTTGGGGGGATGACTTTGGGTCGCCGCACGAAACGTTTATCGCAAATCAATCGGACAAACCTGTCTTTATTTTGAATTATCCGAAAGCGATCAAACCTTTTTATATGAAGGAACACCCAGAACGCACCGATGTCGTTTTATGTGCGGACATGATTGCCCCTGAAGGATACGGAGAAATTATCGGCGGCAGTGAACGGGAAGTCGATTACGATCGCTTGAGCCAACAAATCGAAAAATTTGGTTTGAGTACGGAGGATTATTCTTGGTATTTGGATTTAAGAAAATACGGTTCGGTCCCTCATTCCGGATTCGGTTTGGGCTTGGAAAGAATGGTGACGTGGATTTCCGGAACAGAGCATATCCGTGAATCGATTCCATTCCCGCGCTTGCTGAACAGAATTTATCCATAATGATTTTGCTGGCTGTGCGTTAACGTGCTGAATAAAATAAAAAAAATAGAAGTGGGACAAATAGAAAAAATATTTGTTCCACTTTCTGTTATGAAAGGAGACGGCCATGTCTTACGATGGTTTATTGAAATGGCTTGAAGAAGGGGATACTGTGGTTTCGAATGTGTTGTTGCAAAATTACAGAAGAGTTGGCCTTACGGATTCCGAATTCATCTTCATCCTGCAAATAAAGGCTTATATCGATAAAAATACACCCTTTCCGAACCTGTCCCTCATCGCAGAATTTATGGGCGTGTCAGAAAAAGAGGTCTTTTCTCTTTTGCATATTCTATTGCAGAAGAAAGTCATTCTGATGGAAACGAAAAATGACAAAAGTGGGAAAGTGGAGGACACCTATTCTTTGCAGCCGTTGTATCAAAGACTTTTCCTGCTGCTCGAGCGCGACAAACAGAAAGCTGTTCCTGAGAAGCAAGCCGTAGATATCATGACGATGTTCGAACAAGAATTCGGCAGAAATCTGTCGCCCATCGAAATGCAGACGATTGCCAGTTGGATGGATACCGATCATTATCCGATTGATTTGATCGAAGCTGCTTTGCGTGAAGCGGTATTGAATCAGGCCTACAGCTTAAAATACATTGATCGGATTTTGCTGTCTTGGGAAAAGAAAAATATTCGTTCTGCAAAAGATGTCTTGAACCAATCCAAAAGGACACAGGGAGGCAATGCTAAGTTCGACGAAATGAATGCAAATGCCGAATATGACCTGGAAGTTCCCTTGTTCAATTGGTTGGATTCTGAACCAAACAGCTGACGAGGAGAAGGTATATGTTATCTAAGAAAATGACGATCGAAGCAGTCAAAGTAATGGGCGAATTGTTTCCGGAAGCGCAGTGCGAATTGATCCATGAGAATGTATTTCAGCTGCTGATCGCGACGATGCTGAGTGCGCAAGCAACCGACGTTTCCGTAAACAAGGTAACACCGGATTTGTTCGCCAAATTCCCTACCCCCATGGCCTTTTTGGCGGCGCCTCTAGAGGAAGTGATGGCAGCCATCAAGTCAATCGGGTTGTACAGGACGAAGGCTACAAACATCCAAAAATGTTGCGGCCGATTAATGGAACATTTCGGCGGGGAAGTGCCGAGCGGACTGGATGAACTGATGTCCCTGCCGGGGGTCGGCCGCAAGACGGCAAACGTCGTGATGAGCGTCGGTTTCCATATCCCGGCAATCGCTGTGGATACCCATGTCGAAAGGATCTCCAAGCGGCTCAGGATTGCTCCACAAAAGGCTACCGTCTTGGAAGTGGAGCAAATATTGATGAAGAAACTGCCCAGGGAAATGTGGTCGGATGCGCATCACCAAATGATCTTTTTCGGGCGATACCATTGCACCGCAAGAAATCCGAAATGTGAGGTTTGCCCGCTGCTCGCCATCTGCGCTGACGGGAAGAAAAGGATGCATCTAAAATAAGAGGAGGACCGGACAAAAGTCCGGGCCTCCTCTTATTTTGTTGGGAATCTCATTGGCTGCTGCTTGCTGAATCGGGTGTCGCCGCCTTGAGCGAAGCACTTTCAGAGCTGGATTCAGAACTGCTGCTTCCTGAGGATGACGACTCGGAAGAACTGCTGTCTTTTGACGTATCGCTCCCTGAGGAAGCCTTTGCGGCATCTTCAATCGTCAGTTGGATCGTGGCAGCAGGGGAAGTACTTTGACCCACTTGGACGGATACCGAGATCGAGAAGGTTCCTTTTGCAGGTTTCGCGATGACAAGAGACGTATCGGTTATCGTTTTGTCGGTCGCTCCTGCCGTCACCGAGTATTGCGGTTGGCTGGATCCTGTCGTCTTATAAGCATCCCAAGTGATGGTAAGCTCGTCCTTGTCTGCATTGTAACTTGCTTTCAGGCCTGTTGGAGCAGTCAGCTTCTCACCATATTTTTTAGAGACAGAAGTAGGTTCGGTCCCTTTTACGAATAATTCAGTGGAAATCAGATTGCTCGGCGTACTTGTACCTGGTTTCATGAGCGGATCCGTATACTTCTCGATGGAGACTTTGCTGACGGAAGCCGGCATGGACCAATCGGAATAATCAGTATCTTTAGAAACGTAAGACATCAGTTCCCTGTAGATATCACGTGTCAAGCTTTGTGTTTTATAATCCAAGAAATTACCGTATTCTTTGGAATTGTCATAGCCAAGCCAGACAGCGATGGAATAACTTGTGGAATAGCCTGCGAACCAAGCATCCGGTGCTGCGTAAGGGATATTCGTTCCTCCGACGGCAGCCAGTTCAGCGTCCGTATAATTCGTAGTACCTGTCTTGCCTGCTTGAGGCAAGCCGTCGATTTGCGCATTGGTTGCCGTGCCGGATGTGATGACATCTTTCAACATGTCCGTTATCATGTAAGCGGTAGAATCTTTCATTGCTTGTGTGCCTTTTGATTCAAAAGTAAATTCTTTGCCATCGGAAGTCGTGACAGCTTGCACGGTATAGGGTTCGTAATAGGTCCCGCCATTTGCGAACGCGGCATAGGCTGCAGATAGTTGAATCGGAGTGGCTTCACCGCCGATGGCATTTGATTCAACCAGGTACTCTTTATTATCATTTGTGATGGTGATGCCTAACTTCTTCAAAAATGCGAAGGCATTATCGGCACCGACCGCTTGGAATGTTTTCAAAGCCGGTATATTTCTTGAATCGACGAGTGCTTCACGGATCGTCTGGTTGCCTTTATATTTATGGTCATAGTCATTTATTTCGCTGCCGTCAGAATAACTGTACTTGTCGTCGACGACAAGTGTCCCGGTAGAGTAATCCAAATATTCTATCGCAGGACCATAATCCGCCATGGGCTTCATTGTGGAACCGATGCTGCGTTGCAACGTGGAAGCTCTGTTTAACCCCAACTGAACATCTTGATTGCGACCGCCGATGACAGCTTTAACGGCACCAGTATGGACATCAATCAGCGATACGCCTGTTTGAAGCAGAGCATCAGGGAAGTTCACATAGTCATTGGTGTTGACGATATCATATAACTTTTGCTGCGCAGCCATATTGATATTGGTTTTTACCGTCAGACCGCCTTCATAAACATCCAGACCGGTCTTTTTCTTTACTTCATCAATGACCAGTTGAACATAGGAGTCGACGACCAGTGACGTGTTCGTATCGTTGGTATGATCGACTAAATCATCCGTTATGATCATCTTTTTTGCTTCCGCACTTTGCTCGGCGGTGATTTTTTTATTTTCCACCATCATGTCCAGCACCA
Organism: Trichococcus palustris; assembly: GCF_900114465.1. Taxonomy (GTDB): domain Bacteria; phylum Bacillota; class Bacilli; order Lactobacillales; family Aerococcaceae; genus Trichococcus; species Trichococcus palustris. Next base: position 27,895 of record NZ_FOTD01000001.1, read on the forward strand.
AGTCGCGTCTGGCTGTTGTGTTGTCTGGATTGACAAGTGGATCGTAATAGACGGGGGCTTGCGGCATGCCTGCCAACGTCGCGGCTTCAGCCAAATTCACATCGGATATGCTCTTTCCGAAATAATATTCGGCAGCCGTGCCCATTCCGTATACATTGTTGGACATATAAACTTTATTGATGTAGAAAGCTAAAATTTCATCCTTCGAATATTCCCGTTCGAGTTTAAGAGACAGCCAAGCTTCTTGGGCTTTCCGTTTGATGGTTTGATCCTCGGAACTGGTTGAGAAGTAGGATAATTTGACCAACTGCTGCGTAATGGTGCTACCACCCTGAGCGATGCCGCCTTTTTGCAGATTGGCCAACAACGCACCGATGATCCGGATGGGATCGATTCCGTTATGTTGGTAAAAGCGCTGATCTTCGATCGAAACGATAGCGTCTTTTAAAACTTGTGGGATTTCATCTGCCGAAACAATCGTCCGGTTTTGGTCATTTCCGCCAATTTCTTTGATGACATTCCCGTCTGCATCAAGAATGGTCGATGCAACCGTGCCCACTAATTTGTCTTTGGACAGTTCCGGAGCGGAGGAGGCGTAATAGAAAAATAAACCGCCGCCTGCTGCCAAGCCTAATATGCCCAGAGAAACAATCCCAAGCAACAATTTCTTCCATAAAGCCATTTTAGCCTGTTTAGGCTTTTTGTTATTGGCTTTGATGGGTTTCTGTTTTTTGTTCTTTTGCTTATTATTTACTCTTGATACGTTCTGATTGCCTGCATTCGGCATTCTGGTTCACCTCGTATAGTTTATTTCATTTTCATCTCAAGCAGCTTATCTACCGCAACCAGATAATCCAATCGCGGATTAAATCCATAACCGATTTCAAAACCTTTGCTTTCAATGAAGGCAAGAGGGATGGATTTACGGCCATTATTCAACTTATTCTCCCAAAAGTCAATCAAATAAGAGCTATCCAATAAGAAAACACGATTATAACAGGAAAAGCGTATTAAAACAAAAGTGATTCCCATCTGCTGATTACATCTTTTCATATGCACGATTTGATGCTCATGGAAATTCTTTAATGGAAAGGAAGTCTTGTTATTGGTTTCCTTCGCTTCGAAATCCAAGTAATAGCCTTTGTATACGCCGTTATAATCGGTAGTGGATGACTGGCGATAGTAGGCTTCCTTGATGATCGCGGCACTACGGCTGGGATAATCCACCTTAACGACCTGGATGGGAGTCGGTTTTTTATGGATAACGGCTCTCTCCACCAACAAGTAATAGTCATTGGAGGTATTGATGTCTTCCTCCAGGTTCATTCCCCGGTTGCTGTAGATGGTGTCTCTTTTTTTCTTTTTCTCTGGCAAATGCGAGACTGCATCGAATAATTTACCGTTCGGATAATTTACCGCCATTTCGTACTCACCCCCATTGAATGATTATACCAAATATATGCAGCGAAATAAATCTTGCTAATCTTAAAAAACTGTTTAATTTAGGGGGAGCCAGCAGGAAATAAATTGCGCAGTTGTACAATATTCAAGCGGTTATTCTTTACAAGCGCGGTTTTGTAGTGTAGTATTGGATAGTATGCAATATCAAATTAATTGCAATAAAATCAAGATTTTTGGAGGAACGTAAATGACTGCAAATTGGGAAAAAACAGGCACAAACGATGGTGTCTTAACATTTGAAATTTCAGAAGAAATTATCAAGAAAGAAATCGAAAAAGTATTTAACAGAGTGAAAAAGAACATCTCTGTTCCTGGCTTCCGTAAAGGGAAAGTTCCTCGCCATATCTTCAACAACGTTTATGGTGAAGAATCATTATTTGAAGATGCATTGAACGAAGCATTGCCAACAGCTTATGCTCAAGCAATCGAAGAAGCTGGGATCGATCCTGTATCTCAACCAAAAATCGACATCAAGAGCATGGAAAAAGGCCAACCATGGACCATCACTGCTGAAGTAACTGTAAAACCTGAAGTTAAGTTAGGCGAATACAAAAACCTTACAGTAGCAAAACAAGACCGTGAAGTTACAGACGAAGATGTAGAAAACAACTTGAAACAAAAACAAGAACGTCAAGCTGAATTGGTTCTTAAAGAAGAAGGCGCTGAATTAGGCGATACAGTTGTTATCGACTATGAAGGTTTCGTCGCTGAAGAAGCATTCGAAGGCGGAAAAGATCAAAACCATTCATTAGAATTAGGTTCAAACCAATTCATCCCAGGTTTTGAAGAACAATTAGTAGGCGCTAAAGCTGGAGACGAAAAAGAAGTAGTCGTTACTTTCCCTGAAGACTATCAAGCTGAAGACCTAAAAGGCAAAGAAGCAACATTCAAAGTTGCTGTTCACGAAGTTAAAACGAAACAATTGCCAGCATTGGATGACGAGTTCGCAAAAGATGTTGATGAAGAAGTCGAAACTTTAGATGAATTGAAAGCTAAAATCCGCAAAGAATTGGAAGAAAGCAAAAAAGCTGCAGCTGATGAAGCAGTCCAAGACTTAGCTTTACGCCAAGCTGTCGAAAACGCTGAAATCGTTGAATTACCGCACGTAATGGTACATGATGAAGTTCACCGTCAAATGGACTTGTTCTTGAATGACATGCAACGCCAAGGAATCTCTCCTGAATTGTATTACCAAATCACTGGCACGACTGAACATGATTTGCACGTACAAATGGAATCAGATGCTGATGTCCGCACAAAAACTTCTCTAGTGTTGGAACAAATCATTAAAGAAGAAAACATCGAAGTTTCCGAAGCTGAAATTGCTGAAGAAATCAAAGCATTAGCTGAACAATACAACATGGATGAAACGCGTGTTCGCGGTTTAGTCAACGATGAAATGTTGAAAAACGACATCCAAATGAAAAAAGCGATGAGCGTAATCACTGACTCTGCTATCGAAGCATAAGATCCGCTAAAATGAAATAAAAAGAATAGATCGGGGCATTGTCTTGTTGAGTCAGTGTCCCCTCTATTTATAATCAGGAAGATTTTACGGCCAGTACAGAGGCGTTCCTTTCGAAACAAAATAATTTTCTATTTTTCTTTTCTGTGTTAAGATGGGAACCATTCATGATTAAGTTGGATAAATTGCTCACTTTGAAATGATCGGGTTACATCGTCAGAAAGAAAAGCAATTCCAGTGTTAATTGGAAAGTAAGGACATAGAGAGGAGAATGATTGTGTTCCATGATGAAAGTATCGGAACAATACATTGTTCATTCTGCGGAAAATCTCAGGACCAAGTGAAAAAAATCATTGCGGGTCCGGATGTATATATTTGTAATGAATGCGTTGATTTATGCAAAGAAATCATCGACGAAGAAATATACACGCCTAGTGAAACAACTTTCACGGAGGTTCCAAAACCGCAAGAAATACAAAAGATCTTGGGCGAATATGTAATCGGGCAGGAAAAAGCGAAACGTACGCTTTCAGTAGCCGTTTATAACCACTACAAACGTATTGGCCAAATGAGCCTGATGTCTGATGATGATAATGTAGAGTTACAAAAAAGCAATATTTGTCTGATCGGTCCGACCGGTTCAGGGAAAACATTCCTCGGGCAAACATTGGCGCGGATTTTGGACGTTCCCTTTGCGATTGCGGATGCTACCAGTCTGACTGAAGCTGGGTACGTTGGGGAAGATGTCGAAAACATCCTCCTAAAATTATTGCAGGCAGCCGATTTTGATGTAGAGCGCGCACAACGCGGCATCATTTACATCGACGAAATCGATAAAATTGCCCGCAAAGGCGAAAATGTATCCATCACAAGAGATGTAAGCGGGGAAGGCGTCCAACAAGCTTTGCTTAAGATATTGGAAGGCACCGTCGCAAACGTTCCACCGCAAGGCGGAAGAAAACATCCTCAACAAGAATTTATCCAAATTGATACAACCAATATCCTGTTCATCGTCGGTGGAGCTTTCGACGGCATTGAAACGATCGTCAAGGAACGTCTTGGCGAAAAGGTCATCGGCTTCGGATCGCCACAAGCTAAACAGTTGGAAGATAAGAGCATCATGCAGCAGATCATACCGGAAGACTTGTTGAAATTCGGTTTGATTCCCGAATTCATCGGACGGTTACCGATTATGGCGGCATTGGAAAAACTTACTGAAGATGATTTAGTGCATATCTTGACCCAGCCGAAGAATGCTTTAGTGAAGCAATACAAAAAGCTGCTGGAATTGGATGGCGTCGAATTGATATTTGAAGAAGATGCCTTGCGCTCCATTGCGAAAAAAGCCCTCGAAAGAAATACGGGCGCTCGCGGACTGCGATCCATCATCGAAAACATCATGTTGGACATCATGTTCGAAATTCCAAGCAGAGATGAAATCGTAAAATGCGTGATCACGGATGATACGGTGAACGGTATAGGGCAACCTCTATTGTTCGACGAAAATGACCATCCATTGAACTGAAAAACAACTATAGTATGAAATCCGGTGAATCAGAAAATAGCCAAAACTGATTGCCGGATTTTATTTTCCCTTGAATAGAGCCTCTTTTTGAGGTAATCTAGTTAGAATACCAGAAAGAAACAGAATGAGGATAGCCATCTTCTTTCTACAGGAGGGTAACAAATGCACGTACAAGATGCAGAAATCGTAATGAGTGCGGTGGATCCCAAACAATATCCGGGAACCGGGTTTCCGGAGATTGCGTTAGCTGGCCGTTCGAATGTTGGTAAATCATCTTTCATCAACAAGTTGATCAACCGCAAAGCGTTGGCACGGACATCCAGTAAACCAGGGAAAACACAGACTTTGAATTTTTATTTGATCAATAACTTTTTTTATTTTGTGGATGTGCCGGGTTATGGATACGCAAAAGTTTCGAAAACGGAGCGGGCTAAATGGGGCCGGATGATGGAGACCTATTTTACGCAACGAGATCAAATGAAGCACGTTTTTTTGGTTGTCGATTTTCGGCATGAACCAACCATCGATGACATTCAAATGAAGGATTTTATTGAATACTATGATATTCCTTACACTGTCGTTGCTACAAAAGCTGATAAAATCCCCCGCGGGAAATGGAACCAGCACTTTTACCAAATCAAAAAAGCTTTAAATTTACCTAGCGATGAGTCGCTGATCCTTTTTTCTTCGGAAACTGGGGAAGGCTTTGACAAGGCATGGAAATTGATTGAAGATATTTTAGAGGATTGAATGATTTCCCAATGTTCATTGTCCAATAATAAAAGAATGGGCAACATCCTGGAAAAATCAGATGTTCCCGTTCTTTTTTGTGTTTGGATAACTGTTTTCGTTTGATGAAGTCGGCATCGAATGCTGTGGGAAAAGCGCTCACTAAAGCCAACTGAAGCAAAAATAATCCTATTTGCATATTCGTTCCGACTGTGGTAGAATCTAATTTGTATCTTTATGCTCAATTTATAAAAAACAAGACATTTCTTCAAGGTGGTAATCAGTTGGCAGAACGAATTTCAGAAGAAAAATTAATCAAGATTAGAACTGAAACAAACATCGTGGATGTAGTCAGCCAATATGTGCAACTCAAAAAAAGAGGGAAGAACTATTTCGGATACTGCCCCTTTCATGACGAAAAGACACCATCATTTTCTGTAGCCGAGGAAAAACAGATTTTCCATTGTTTCAGTTGCGGAAGAGGGGGGAATGTCTTTACTTTTCTGATGGACATCGAAGGGATATCGTTTGTCGAGGCGGTCCAAAAAACTGCCCAACTAAGTCATGTCGATGTCGATATTTCACTGCCTGATGAGAACTACAGTAACCCCATCCAATCAAAAAAAGACAAACTGGTCCAGATTTACGAGGAAGCGGCCAGTTTTTATCATCAGATTCTGTTGAACACGGTGACCGGACAAGAAGCGCTTGATTATATGATGCAGCGTGGCTTCTCGTTGGAAACGTTAAAGGAGTTTCAAATCGGTTTTTCGCCTTCCAACCGTACGGCACTATACCAGATGCTGAAAGCCAAACACTTCGATGATGAGCTGTTGCAGGAAAGCGGGATTTTCTCGGAACGGAGAGGGCAAAATGAAATGTTCGACCGTTTCTCGTCCAGGATCATTTTTCCGTTGCGCAATCCGAAGGGCAAAACGATAGCCTTTTCCGGCAGGATTCTACAGGCGTCGCCGGACACGGATTCGGATTACCATGAAGCCAAATACTTAAACAGTCCAGAGACGCTGCTGTTCAATAAGCGTGATTTCCTTTTTAATTTTGATAAATCCAGGAGCGAAATCAGGAAAAGTTCCGAGGTCATCCTGTTCGAAGGATACATGGACGTCGTTTCCGCTTGGCAAGCAGGCGTCAGGAATGGCGTCGCCTCGATGGGGACGAGTTTGACCGAAGAACAGAATCGCATGTTGACGAAGGTGGCGGATAATATCGTCATCGCTTATGATGGGGATCGCGCCGGCATTGAAGCGACAAAGCGCGCCATCGAAATATTGGACAAGAACAAGCATTTCGACATCTCCATTTTCCCTTTGGAAGCCGGAATGGACCCGGATGAGTTCATTCAGCAAAAAGGGGCAAAGGCCTTTTGTGAAGCCATCAAAAATAATCGTGAAACGAGCATCCAGTTCTTTTCCCGCTATTTAAAGACGCAATTGAATTTGGATACGGAAAAGAACCGGATTACATACATTGAAACGATTTTGAAGGCATTGGTATCGTTGGATTCGCTGATCGAAAGGGAACTGTATTTAAAGGAACTTTCAGATGAATTCGGCATTCCGGTTGATAGCCTGCAGAAACAGTTGAAGGGCTATCAGCAGCAACTGATCTCGGAACGAACCGGCCAAAGGCAAAGTAACCCAGCTCCCATTTCACATTACAAAGCCAATCCGGATGCGGCTGTCACGAAAAAACGCAAGATTACCCAAGCGGAACAAAGTGAGAAACAATTGCTTTATCGATTATTTCATTTTGAGGAAGTTTGGTCATATTTACGGGAAATCGATGATCAATTCCACTTCATCCATGATGACTACCAAACGATTTACATTCTGTATGAAGAATTTTATCAGCGGACTGGGCAAGTAGGAAACATAGATCAATTTTTAGATAGGATCAACAATCCGGCATTGCAGAATGTCATTGCCGAAATCGAATGGTTTCAGTTGGATTCGGAAGTGACTTACCAGGAGATTGAAGATCTGGTCCACATTATCCGCGACAAGTCTTCGCTTGAGGATTTGTTGGGTAAGAAGCAGCAGGAAATGAAAGAAGCCCGCAGGTTGAAAGACAGTGAGCAAGCAAAATCTTTAATGCTGGAAATCGTATCGATTTCCAGGCAACTAAAAGCAACAAGAAATAGTCCGCATTGAATGGAGGAATCATTTTATGGCAATTGAAAAAAATGATCAAGGTTTAACATTAGAACAGGCAACGAAAAAGCTGATCGCAGAACACAAATTATTGGGTACCGTCCTTTATGACGAATTATCCGATAAAGTCGCAACCCCCTTCCAACTGGACGCGGATGAAATGGATAAATTGATTCAAAAAATGGAAGACGGCGGCGTCAGCGTTGTCGATGAAGACGGCGGCCCGACTGCCCGTCAACTGATAGTTGAAACAAAAAAGGTCGAGAAGAAAGTTGTTGAGAAAGAAACCGAAGACGACAGCATGTCTGTCCCTGCAGGCGTGAAAATAAATGATCCGGTCCGCATGTATCTGAAAGAAATCGGCCGTGTACCCTTGTTGAGTGCGGATGAAGAAGTCGACTTGGCGTTGCGCATCAAAGATGGCGACCAAGAGGCGAAACAACAATTGGCTGAAGCCAACTTGCGTTTGGTCGTTTCGATAGCAAAACGTTATGTCGGCCGCGGTATGCAATTCTTGGACTTGATCCAGGAAGGGAATATGGGCTTGATGAAGGCCGTTGAAAAATTTGACCATACCAAAGGCTTCAAATTCTCTACCTATGCTACTTGGTGGATTCGTCAAGCCATCACCCGCGCGATTGCGGATCAGGCAAGGACGATCCGTATCCCTGTACACATGGTTGAAACAATCAATAAACTGGTCAGAATCCAACGCCAATTGCTGCAGGATTTAGGACGCGAACCGACACCGGAAGAAATCGGGGCCGAAATGGACTTGCCGACCGAAAAAGTCCGTGAAATCCTTAAAATTGCGCAAGAACCTGTATCGTTGGAAACGCCGATCGGTGAAGAAGACGATTCTCACTTGGGCGATTTCATCGAAGACCAAGAAGTGATGAGCCCAGCGGAACATACGGCGATGACTTTATTGAAGGAACAATTGGAAGAGGTATTGGATACCTTGACCGATCGCGAAGAAAACGTCCTTCGCCTGCGCTTTGGCCTGGATGACGGCAATGTCCGCACCTTGGAGCAAGTCGGGAAAGTGTTTGGTGTAACGCGAGAAAGAATCCGTCAAATCGAAGCGAAAGCGTTGCGTAAATTACGTCATCCAAGCCGTTCGAAACAATTGAAAGATTTCTTGGAATAAAACATACCGAGCCGCTTTTCGGAACGCGACTGCATACGATGGTCGTCAACGAAGCGGATAGGCAGAAAGTCAGTTGCTTTCTGCCCCCGCAGAAGGCAAGACAGTCTGGATGAAGGGCCTGGGACATTGTTCCAGGCCCTTTCCTGTGGACAGGGAAGGAATGTGCCTGAAAGTATTACATGGGGAAATTATAAATTTGTGCTAAAATAATAGTATCGGATTAAAAGGGATTGGAGGAAAAAAATTGAACAATCAACAATTATCACAGAGGCTTGAAACGGTGGCCGGTTTTATACCGGAGGGTTCAAGATTGGCGGATATAGGTTCCGATCACGCCTATTTGCCATGCGTTTTGGCGAACAGAAAGGTCATCACCTTCGCCATCGCAGGGGAAGTGGTAAAGGGTCCTTTTGAATCCGCGAAGGAACAGATCATTGCATCCGAATTGGAAGGCACTGTCCAAGCCCGTTTGGGTGACGGCTTAGCCGTAATCGCCCCGGCCGACAACATAACCGTCGTCACTATCTGCGGTATGGGCGGGGATCTCATTTCAAAAATTTTGGATAGCGGCAATAAGGAACAAAAATTGAACACGGCCAAGAGGCTTGTGTTGCAGCCGAACAACGGAGAACGGAAGCTGCGGATCTGGTTGCTTTCGCATGGCTATACGATCATTGACGAAACGATTCTCGAAGAGAACGAGAAGATTTATGAAGTCATCGTCGCCGAGAAGGCAGACGAGACGGAAGCATATTCGGAGTTGGAATACACCTTCGGCCGTTATCTTTTGAAAGAAAAGAATGATGCGTTCAGGAAGAAATGGTTGTCAGAAAAAGACAAATATCAGTACATCTTGAACAGCCTGCAAAAGGCAAATAAGGATCTGCATGAGAAAGAAAAGCAAATAATGAATAAAATAAAGGAAATATCAGAGGTGCTAGGATGAGCAAAATTACTGGATATGAATTTATCGAATTATTTGAATCGCACGTCCCGACTTGGTTAGCGGAGGATGGGGATCCCGTCGGTCTGCATGTCGGTGATCTCAGCCGCCCCATCCATAAAATCATGGTCACGCTCGATGTGCGCCCGGAAGTTGTTCTGGAAGCCATCGGAAAATCGGTTGACTTCATTTTTTCGCATCATCCACCGATTTATCGCCCAATCAAGAATCTCGATCTTTCGGACAGACAGACGAAGATGTATGCCGATCTGATCAAGCATGACATCACCGTTTATGCGGCCCATACCAATCTGGATAATGCGGCGAACGGGATGAACGACTGGCTGGCGGAAGCGTTGGGCCTTGCCGATATCGAAATCATGGATGTGACAAAACGCATTCCCGTCAAAAAATTGGCAGTCTGTGTACCGAATTCACATTGCAACGCTGTCCGTTTGGCGATGACCGACGCCGGAGCAGGAAGCATCACGGATGAATATACGCACTGCTCGTACGAAGTTCAGGGTGTAGGCCGCTTTACGCCGCTTGAAGGGGCTAAGCCAGCCATCGGCCATATCAATGAGCCGGAAGAAGTCCAGGAGAAGAAAATCGAAATGCTTGTGGAAGACAAGTATCTTCCGGATGTGCTGGAAGCCTTGTACGAATCGCATCCATACGAAGAACCTGTTTTTGAAATATATGCGTTGGAGAATTTCCAGCGGGAATATGGACTGGGAAGAGTGGGCAATTTGGCGCAACCGATGCCGCTGCCAGACTTCATCCGACACGTGAAAGAGACGTTTCAAGTCGAAGGGCTGCGCTTCATTGCGAACGACCGGAATCAAATGATTTCACGTGTGGCTATCTGCGGCGGCGATGCGGGGAAATATTACCGTAAAGCCATGAATAAACAGGCGGACGTCTATATTACCGGAGATGTCTATTATCATACCGCTCACGATATGCAAGCGGATGGCATGACGGTCATCGATCCAGGCCACCACATCGAGCAGATCTGCAAACCGAAATTACACGCTATCTTCAACGAATGGAAAAAAGAGCAGAATTGGGATATCGATATTCTGGTATCTGAAATCAATACAGATCCATTCATCTTCGATAGCGAAATCTGAAAGGAAGTCATCACATGTACGAAAATTTAGTGCCCCGTTTTTTAAACTATGTAAAATTCGAAACCAGATCAGACGAAACAAGCACAACCGTTCCCTCCACACAAAACCAAGTTGCTTTCGCAAAACAAGTTTTGATGCCGGAATTGGAAGCGCTAGGATTGTCTGACATTCAATATAATCCAGCGAACGGCTTCGTTACGGCGGTATTGCCCGCCAATTCGGATAAGCCTTTCCCTAAAATGGGGTTCATCGCACATATGGACACCGCCGACTTTGAAGCCGCCAATGTGAACCCGATCATCCGGGGAAATTATGACGGCAAGGCAATCGTTTTGGATGCAGAAAAAAACATCGTTCTATCGCCGGATGATTTCCCGGCCTTGAAGAACTATGTCGGCCAAACGTTGATCACAACGGACGGAAAAACCTTGCTGGGCGCCGATGACAAGGCTGGCATCGCAGAAATCATGACGGCTATGGAAATAGTATTGGCTGCGAAAGACATCGAGCATGGGGTCGTGAAGGTCGCTTTCGGGCCTGACGAAGAAATCGGCCGGGGGGCGGATTTGTTTGATGTGGCGGCCTTCGATTGCGATTTCGCATACACGATGGATGGCGGACCTGTCGGAGAGCTGGAATTCGAGAGCTTCAATGCAGCGCAAGCGATCGTGCGCATCCAGGGGAAAAATGTTCATCCGGGGACCGCGAAAGATACGATGGTCAATGCCATCAAACTGGCCCTCGCTTTCGACGATGCCCTTCCGCAAGAGGAAGTGCCGGAAAAAACCGAAAAACGCGAAGGCTTCTATCATTTGATGGGTATCGAAGGCAACGTCGAAGAAAGCAAAATGGTTTACATCATCCGTGATCACGACCGGGTACTTTTTGAAGAAAAGAAAGCGATGCTGCGGTCGGTTGCGGATTTGTTGAACAGCAAGCTAAAGGAAAAAAGGATCAGCATCGAAATCTCCGATCAATACTTCAATATGGGCGAAATCCTGGAAAAAGATATGCGCCCGGTTAGCTTAGCTGAATCCGCTATGAAGGCATTGGGCATCGTTCCGATCATCGAACCGATCCGTGGCGGAACGGACGGCTCCAAACTGTCGTATATGGGTCTGCCGACACCGAATATTTTCGCCGGCGGAGAAAACTTCCATGGGCGTTATGAATTTGTGTCCATCCAAAGCATGGAGAAAGCGACTGCGGTCATCGTCGAAATCATCAGACAAAGCCAAGGATTTGGAGCATAAGATGGCTATCCAAGATATCTATTTAATCGTTGTGAATCTGGCGTTGTTCGGGATGATGGGCATCGACAAGGAGAAGGCCAAGAAGCACGCTTGGCGCATCCCTGAAAAAAATCTGTTGCTGCTCGGTTTGTTGGGCGGAGGGCTCGGTGGCTTGTTGGGGATGAGGTTTTTTCGGCATAAAACGAAGCACACTTATTTTGCCGTCACTTATTTCGCTGGCGTCATCCTATCCGGTATCGCCTACTACTATTATGGATTCTGATCGTTAGTCTGCGGTATCCTATTTTTAAACCCAAAACTTCCGCTGCTCATTTTAGGATGAACGACGGAAGTTTTTTTTGATTATTTTTTAGTCAAGAATTGAACCGAGATGGCATTGGGGCCCGCATGGGTTATCACGCTAGCGCTTGCATAGGAGATGAAAAATTCGGCTTTCGGGAAAGCTTCTTGGAGCATCCGGATGATCTGGTCGGAATAGTCGCTGAGGCCAGTGTGGGTTACGCCAATGGCTTCCATTTCTACATGATTTTTTTTGAGTTCAGCGATGATCGCTTCGTAGCGTTTTACGATCGATTTTGTGCCGCGGCCTCTCATATCCGGCGTCAACACACCATCGATCATTTGCAGGTTGGCCTTGATGTTCAACCAGCTTGTCACACGTCCCATCGTTTTTCCAATCCGCCCGCCTTTGATCATATTTTCAAGGTCAACGACGGTGATATAAAGGAGGGTTCGCTTTTTGATTTCCTCCAAGCGTTGCAATGTTTCTTTGATCGACAACCCCGCTTCGGCACATTTTGCAGCTTCCAAGACCTGAAAGGCCATGGCGCGTGCACAAAATTCCGAATCGATGACCGTCACTTTCCCGTGCGTCAGGTTGGCTGCCTGATGGGCTGAGTTCACAGTACCGCTTAGCGTTTCCGCCACGTGGATGGAAAGCACCTCGCTGCCTTCCGCCGTCAATTCATTATAGGTATCAAGGAAGGTACCCATGGCTGGCTGAGACGATTTGGGGAGCTCGTGGCTTTTTTTCATTTTTTCGAGAAACTCCGCTTTTGTGATGGTCACGCCATCGTAATACAATATATTAGCGATCATGGATGATAACGGCACAACGGTGATGCTGTATTGTTTGATTTCTTCATTTGAAAGTTCTACGGTGGAATCCGTCACGATTTTAAATTTAGTCATTTTATGCTCCTAAAGCGCTTTATTTCCCTAAGCATAGCAGATTTCGTTGTGAATGTAACCCGTAAATCATTCTCTCGGCCGAATAAGTGGTTTTCGTGTACATGCTTTTTCGTGTCCATTATAATTTGTGATATAATATATGGGTTATTTAGGAAAGTAGGGTTATGAAATGGATGGAATTTTACCTTTGTGGAAAGAACGCGGGATGACAAGTCATGACTGCGTTTTTAAACTCAGAAAAATATTAAAGACAAAGAAAGTTGGACATACCGGGACACTCGATCCCGAAGTCGATGGCGTGTTGCCGATCTGTATCGGAAAAGCGACAAAAGTCGTGGAGTTCCTGACCGACACGAGCAAAGCGTATGCCGGGGAGATTACGATCGGCATCGCCACGACGACCGAAGACAGCCAAGGGGAAGTCATCGATCAAAAGCCTGTGCTGGAACCTTTGTCAAAGGACAGTATCGATGAAATGATGGCATCCATGTTGGGCGAAAGCATCCAGATTCCGCCGATGTATTCAGCGGTCAAAGTGAACGGGAAAAAATTATATGAGTATGCCCGCAAGGGGGAAAGCGTGGTCCGGCCCGAACGGAAGATTCAAGTGACCGCTTTTCAACGCACCTCGGAGCCCGAATACCATGAGGACACGCAGACAATGAGCTGGCGCTTCACCGTCAGTTGCGGAAAAGGCACGTACATCCGCACCCTTGCGGTGGATTTAGGCGCTAAATTGGGTTATCCGGCCTTCATGTCGGACCTGACAAGGATAAAGAGCGGGACTTTCACCGAAAAAGACTGCCTGACCTTGCAACAAGTAGCGGACGCTATGTCCGCAGGGGAAATGGATGCCCATCTGAAACCGATCGAATCGGTCTTTGCGGATTATGCCCATTTTGAAATAGACGAAACGACTTGGCAGAAAATAAAAAATGGCGCGGTCCTCGCAAATGATGATAGATTTAAGGATATCGAAGGTCCTTTCGTTTTTGTCTACCAGGATAAAGTGGTGGCAATGTACGAAAAACACTCGAACAAGCCGGCGTTTATCAAGCCGAGAAAAATGTTCTTATCATAGGAAGGAATTAAGGCGCAATGAAGATAATAAACATACACCATCCCTATAATAAACAAGATATACCGGAAGATAGGGTGGTCTTGGCGATGGGATACTTTGACGGTGTCCACAGAGGCCATCAGGAAGTCATCAGACGGGCCAAGGAAATAGCCGAAAAGAAGAACGTGAAGCTGGCTGTGATGAGTTTCAACCATCACCCGAGCATCGTTTTCCAAAAGATGGATCCCGATGCGATGCAATATCTATCTACCACCGAAAGGAAGGCGGAACTGCTGGAAGGATTGGGCGTCGATTATTTTTACGTGATCGCCTTTACTTCCGCTTTCGCTTCCTTGGCCCCGCAGGAATTCGTCGATCAATACATGTGTGACTTGCATGCGGATACCGTCGTAGCGGGATTCGATTACACCTATGGGCCGAGAGAAATCGCCAACATGGCGCAATTACCTGGCTACGCCAAAGGCAGATTTGCTGTCGTTGAAGTAGCTGAATTGCAGGAGTCGTCAGAAAAGATCAGTTCGACCAAAATACGCGATGCTTTAGAAGAAGGAAACATGGAAAAAGCGAACGGGTACTTGGGCTATACCTATCAATTTGGCGGAATCGTCATGCACGGTGACGCGCGGGGGAGGTTGTTGGGCTTTCCGACAGCGAACATCCAAATCGAGAAAAATACGCGTCTGCCCAGAACGGGCGTGTACGTCGTCAGCATCGAAGTGAACGGTGTCTGGTATCGCGGGATGGCTTCCATCGGATATAACATCACCTTCGAGGCGAACCGGGCCAAGACCGTGGAAGTCTATATCTTAGATTTCAACAAAATGATCTACGGCGAATACGTCAACGTCAGATGGCATCATTTCATCCGCGGCGAGATCAAATTTGAGAGCGTCGAGAAATTGGTCGAGCAGCTGCAACAAGATGAAGCAGACACAATCGCCTATTTCGAAGCGCATCCATTGGAAGGGGAGGAACGCTAAAATGACAGGAGCATATGTACACATCCCTTTTTGCGAGCACATCTGCTTCTATTGCGACTTCAATAAGGTGTTCCTCGAAGGCCAGCCGGTGGACGATTATGTGGATTCCTTGATCAAAGAGATGCAACTGACCGTTCAGGCTCATCCCGGCGAAGAGGTAAGCACCTTTTATATAGGCGGGGGGACGCCGACGACGCTGAACGAAAGACAGCTCGACCGTTTGCTCTACGGCATCCGGGACACCTTCAAGCTGCCGAAAAACGGCGAATTCACGATGGAAGCAAATCCCGAAAGCCTGACTTTCGATAAACTTAAAATCATGCAGAATTACGGCGTAAACCGTTTGAGCATGGGTGTCCAATCGTTCAATGACGCCATTTTGAAGAAAATCGGCCGGATCCATACTTCCGAACAAGTCTATCGCTGCATCGCCGATGCCAGAAGAGCCGGATTCGACAACATGAGCATCGATTTGATCTTCCGATTGCCCAACCAGACGATGAAGGATTTCGAAGAGAGCCTGACGAAAGCGTTGGAATTGGATCTGCCGCACTATTCGATCTACGCCTTAATTCTGGAGAACAAAACAGTCTTCTATAATTTGATGCGGCAAGGGAAACTGCCGTTGCCCTCAGAGGATACGGAAGCGGATATGTATGCCTTGGCGATCGACACAATGGCCAAGCACGGCAGAAACCACTATGAAATTTCCAATTTCGCAAAACCCGGATTCGAATCGAAGCATAACCTGACCTACTGGAAAAATGAACATTATTTCGGCTTCGGCGCGGGTGCCCACGGGTATATCGATGGCGTGCGCTACAATAACCATGGACCGATCCAACATTATTTGGAACCTTTGCGTGCGAATGAACTGCCGGTCATCTACCGGAAAACATTGACGAAGAATGAACAAATAGAAGAAGAAATGATCTTGGGGCTGCGGACGATGACAGGCGTCAGCCAAAAACATTTCGCCGAGAAATTCGGGATTTCCTTAGTGGACCATTACGATACAGTCATCAGGGATCTTCTGCAGCGCGAACTGATCGCTATCGTCGGGGACCGGATTCTTTTGACGAAAAAAGGGATATTTTTGGGGAATGAAGTTTTCCAATCTTTTTTGATGTGAGAATAATAATTTTCTGAAAGCATGTTACCGAAAAATGATTGTATTTCGTTGACAAAGTAATCTTCTCGTGATAAATTTATTTAAGGTTAGCACTCAATGTGGTCAAGTGCTAAAGTGAGGTGAGAATCTTGTTAACGGAAAGACAATTATTAATTTTAAACTTAATTATCAGGCATTACATTGCATTCGAAGAGCCGATCGGTTCGAAGACGCTGATGAAAGAATCAGAGCTGGCATTCAGTTCCGCAACCATCCGCAATGAAATGATGCGCATCGAAGAACTTGGTTTATTAGAAAAAATGCATTCCTCATCAGGACGCATTCCTTCCACAAAGGGTTATCGCTACTACGTGGACCACATCCTAACCAAAGAAAACGAAGAGGTTTCCGATGATGTCAGGAAACAAATTCAGCATGCTTTCCGCAATCCGTACAGCGAAGTGCAGGAGGTCGTTGAGAAATCAGCAGAAATGCTGTCATCATTGACGAATTACACGGCATTGGGACTCGGGCCGGATACGAAGAACAGCCGTTTGACCGGTTTTAGATTGGTTCCCTTGAATGAAGGGCAGGTCATGGCCATCCTCGTGACGGACAAGGGGTATGTCGAAAACCAGATTTTTTCTGTTCCACCGAATTTTTCTTCAGCCGAAATCGAAAAAGTCATCAACATTTTCAATCAAAAACTCATCGGCAGAACGCTGCCGGAGGTATTCCTGAAGCTGAAGACGGAAATCCCGCTTATCACCAAGAAATATGTCGATTCGGAAATTGATTTCTTGTCCGTCTTTAACGACATTGTTTTGAAGTTGGAGCAGGATCGGTTCCATGTCGGGGGCAGCATGAATCTGCTCAATTATTTGGATGCTTCGATGGACAAAGAAAAAGTCAAGGCCATCTACAGTATGATCAACGGCTCGCCCTACATTCATTCGCTGTTCTCATCATCTCATGACGGCATCGCAGTCCAGATCGGAAGCGAAATGAACAATGACTTGTTGAATAATTTCAGTTTAATCACCGCCTCATATGACACTGCAGGTAATGGCAAAGGCTTGATCGCATTATTGGGGCCAACCAATATGCCCTACCAAAAAGTCATTAACATTATGAAAATCATGCGCTACGAACTATCGGACAGCTTCAATGATTTTTATAAATAACCATTACAAAGGAGAATAGAATTGGATAAAAACGAAGAAGTGTTAGAGAATAACGATTCTCAAGTTGATTCATCCAGTGATGTAACCATTGAAGAAGAAACCGAAGTCGTTTCTGAAATGGATACTTTGAAAGCAAAATTAGAAGAGACGGAAGATCGCATGTTGCGTCTCCAAGCAGAACTGGCAAACATCCAAAAACGCAACACCAAGGAAAGACAGGACGCGGCTAAATACCGTTCGCAATCCTTGGCGCAAGACCTGCTTCCGGTTCTGGACAGTCTGGAAAGAGCGATGGAAATAGAAGTCGACGATGAAAAAGCGTTGAACCTTAAAAAAGGGCTTGAAATGGTGCTGAACCTGTTCAACGACGCCTTTGCTAAAGAAGGCATCGAAGCGCTTAATCCGATCGACGAACCTTTCGACCCGAATTTCCACCAGTCCATCCAAGTAATGCCCGCAGCAGAAGGCCAAGCACCGGATACGGTTGTTGCCGTAGTGCAAAAAGGTTATACTTTAAAGGATCGCGTGCTTAGACCGGCAATGGTTGTCGTATCAAAATAAGCATCATTGTTTAAAACACAAATAAAATTTCATTTTAGAGAGGAACTATGACATGAGTAAAATTATTGGTATTGACTTAGGTACAACAAACTCCGCAGTTGCAGTATTAGAAGGAGGAGAAGCAAAGATTATCCCAAATCCAGAGGGTAACAGAACGACTCCATCCGTCGTATCATTCAAAAATGGAGAAATCCAAGTAGGCGAAGTTGCTAAACGTCAAGCAGTGACAAACCCTAACACCATCAGCTCAATCAAACGCCATATGGGCGAAGCAGGCTACAAAGTTTCTGTTGAAGGAAAAGACTATACACCTCAAGAAGTATCCGCAATGATCTTGCAATACTTAAAAGGCTATGCTGAAGATTACCTGGGCGAAAAAGTTGATAAAGCTGTCATCACTGTCCCAGCATACTTCAACGATGCACAACGTCAAGCAACAAAAGATGCAGGTAAAATCGCAGGGCTTGAAGTGGAACGTATCGTAAATGAACCAACTGCAGCAGCGTTGGCATATGGTTTGGATAAAACCGAAAAAGAAGAAAAAATCTTAGTATTCGACTTGGGTGGCGGTACATTTGACGTATCTATCCTTGAATTGGGCGACGGCGTATTTGATGTATTGAGTACTGCCGGAGACAACAAACTGGGTGGGGATGATTTCGACAAAAAAATCATGGACTATCTGGTAGCTGAATTCAAAAAAGACAACGGCATTGATTTAGCCAACGATAAAATGGCTGTTCAACGTTTGAAAGATGCTGCTGAAAAAGCTAAAAAAGACTTATCCGGTGTAGCTTCCACACAAATCAGCTTGCCGTTCATCACTGCCGGCGCAGCTGGTCCATTGCACTTGGAAGTCACTTTGACAAGAGCTAAATTCGACGAATTGACTCACGATCTTGTAGACCGCACGAAAGTTCCCGTTCGCCGTGCGATGGAAGATGCAGGCTTGAAATCAGCGGATATCGACCAAGTCATCTTGGTTGGTGGATCGACGCGTATCCCGGCCGTTGTTGAAGCGGTAAGAAAAGAAACAGGCAAAGAACCTAACAAATCCGTAAACCCTGATGAAGTAGTAGCTATGGGTGCTGCAATCCAAGGCGGCGTCATCACTGGTGACGTGAAAGATATCGTATTGTTGGACGTAACACCATTATCATTGGGTATCGAAACAATGGGCGGCGTGTTCACTAAACTGATCGACCGCAACACAACCATCCCGACAAGCAAATCACAAGTATTCTCTACAGCAGCTGACAACCAACCAGCCGTAGATGTACATGTATTGCAAGGCGAACGCCCAATGGCTGCCGACAACAAAACGTTGGGTCGTTTCCAATTGACGGACATTCCATCAGCACCACGCGGCATCCCGCAAATCGAAGTTACATTCGACATCGATAAAAACGGTATCGTAAACGTGCGCGCCAAAGATTTGGGTACACAAAAAGAACAAACCATCACAATCAAATCTTCATCCGGTCTGACTGACGAAGAAATCGAAAAAATGGTTAAAGATGCAGAAGCGAATGCCGAAGCAGATAAAAAACGCAAAGAAGAAGTTGAATTGCGCAACGAAGTCGACCAATTGATCTTCCAAACCGACAAAACATTGAAAGAGCTGGACGGCAAAGTCGACGCTGACGATGTTAAAAAAGCAGAAGCAGCAAGAGACGAATTGAAGGCTGCTGTTGAAGCGGATGACTTGGAAGAAATGAAAACCAAACGCGATGCATTGAACGAAATTGTTCAAAATTTAACGGTTAAATTATATGAACAAGCTGCACAAGAACAACAAAACCAAGCAGGCGCACAAGGCCAATCAACACAAAATGACGACGGCGTTGTAGATGCTGATTTTGAAGAAGTAGACGACAACAAATAGTCCTTCCTAGCGAGAGTGAAGCCAACGCTTAATTGCATTGGCTTTTCTCACTGTTATGGGACCATCCGTTCAAACGAAGCCAAGAAGATGGAGGCGAAACAATGGCAAAAAGAGATTACTATGAAGTGTTGGGCGTGGCGAAAGATGCAACCAACGACGAAATAAAAAAAGCTTATCGCAAGCTTTCGAAGAAGTACCATCCGGATATCAACAAAGAGGAAGGTGCAGAAGCAAAATTTAAAGAACTCGCCGAAGCCTATGAAGTGTTGAGCGATGCGGACAAAAAAGCGGCCTACGATCAATACGGCCATGCCAGCACAGACCCTAATTTCGGCGGCGGCGGCTTTGGCGGCGGTGGATTCGGCGGCTTCAGCGGCGGCTTCGAAGATATTTTTGAATCCTTCTTCGGTGGCGGTGGCGGCCGCGGCAGAAATCCTAACGCTCCTCGTCAAGGATCTGATCTGCAATACCGTATCCACCTGAAATTCGAGGAAGCCATTTTCGGTAAAAAAGAGACCATCAAATACAAACGCGAAGAGGAATGCCATACCTGTCACGGTTCCGGGGCGAAGCCTGGAACAAGTCCTAAGACCTGTTCAAAATGTCATGGTTCGGGATCCGTCGGCGTCGAAAGAAACACAGCTTTCGGCCGCGTGATGACGCAAGCGGTCTGTGATGTCTGTGGCGGTACCGGAAAAGAGATCACCGACAAATGTACAACCTGTTATGGTCGCGGTCATGTTGAAGCCGATCATTCCGTCGCGGTCACGATTCCTGCCGGTGTGGAGGACGGACAACAAATGCGTTTGAATGGCCAAGGCGAAGTAGGCAGCAATGGCGGCCCATACGGCGACCTCTATGTCGTTTTCCAGGTTGAACCGAGTGATATCTTCGACCGCGAAGGGACGGAAATCTACTACACGCTGCCGATCAGTTTTGTGCAAGCGGCATTGGGTGATGAGATTGAAGTGCCTACCGTCCACGGCAAGGTGAAACTGAAGGTTCCTGCCGGTACTCAAACGGGAACCAATTTCCGCCTGAAGGGGAAAGGTGCTCCGAAGCTGCGCGGAACCGGCAACGGCGACCAACACGTAAAAGTCACGGTTGTTACACCGAAAAATCTGAATGAAAAACAAAGAGAAGCGATTCGCGCCTTTGCAGCTGTAGGCGGCGATACTGTCGTTGAGGATGAGTCCAATTTTTTTGAAAAAGTAAAGGATGCCTTTAACTTCGACGGCAGCAAAAAGAAGAAATGAAAAAACAGAAAGAGAATGGGGTACGCTCATTCTTTTTCTGTTTTTTTGATTTCATCATGCCGGAAAGGATATTGACTGATAATCCTATACTCAAGTTGTAATTGTGTCAAAAAAGATAAAAAGTTTAGCTCTAAGTGGTGTAAGGGGTTACAAAACATAGAATAAAGTTTATAATAGGAGTATCAAATCAACGAGGTGACGTATATGGCTACTAGAGAAACTTATAAAAGATCTGAGTTAAAAAAGTCCAATCCTTTGCTTACTAAGTTCAGAACGACGATTGAGACAGCTTTCTATGGCAATAATATGCATGAAGTCACGGATATCGCAGATGCCTACGAGCTGGCAAAAAATGCCGACGGCGTCATCGTAACGGATCTGCCTGTTTTACATACTGCAGAGCTTGGATTGCCGAACCATGCTAAAGTGCTGGTCGAAAACGGCGGGAAGATTTTCGGACGTACTGCCCGAGCGAGACGGACCATCGGTGAGAACAAAGAGGAAGATGAAATTCTGGAAGGAATCGTCAGGGATGTCATCTATAAGAACCGCAAACGCTACTACTATAAAACATCCGGCTACGTCGGTTTGGACGAAGAATTTATGGTCAAGGCGCATATTGCCTTGCCGGAAGGAAACGAGAACAATCTGTATTCCTGGCTGCTGAATTTCCAATGGGATAACAAAGAATATAAGGATATGTATGCTAAGTCAAAAACATACGATGATGGTGACATCTATATTTATGGCGATCCCGATTGGCGGCATCCAGATTATCCGTTGGGGCTGGCTTTGTTTGAACCGGATAAAAACGTTGCCTGCATCCTGGGAATGCAATATTTCGGAGAATTCAAAAAAGGCACCTTGACGCTCGCCTGGGGGACGGGACACCGCAACGGCTTTGTGGCTTGCCATGGGGGGCTGAAACAGTTCAAACTGAACGATGGCGCATCTTATGTCGCTTCCTTCTTCGGGTTGTCAGGCTCGGGGAAATCCACCCTGACCCATTCCAAACACGAAAATAAATATGAAATCAAGGTATTGCATGATGACGCATTCCTGATCGACCTCAAAGATGGCTCATCGATTGCGTTGGAGCCAGCCTACTTCGATAAGACGCAAGATTATCCGGCCGACCATCCGGAACAGGACTACTTCGTGACTGTGCAAAACGTCGGGGTGACAAAGGATGAAGACGGGAAAATCGTTTTGGTCACCGAAGATATCCGCAACGGCAACGGCCGAACAGTCAAATCGCGCTATTCAACCCCGAACCGGGTGGATAGATTTTCTGAACCGATCAATGCGGTCTATTGGATCATGAAGGATGATTCCTTGCCGCCATTGGTTAAAGTCGATAATGCCGTATTGGCAGCAACATTCGGTACAACTTTGGCAACAAAACGCTCCACCGCAGAGACCATCAAAAAAGGGGAATCCCGGGATATGCTGGTCATCGAGCCGTTTGCGAACCCGTTCCGTGTCTATCCGTTGGCGGAGGACTACGCCGGCTTCAAGGAATTATTGGAGCATGATGAAGTGGACTGCTATATCATCAACACCGGCTTCTTCTTGGACAAAAAAATACCAAAAGAAGTGACACTGGGCGTCATCGAAAGCGTCGTGGAAGGGTCCGGGGAATTCAAGCCATTTGGCGACGTTCCGCACTTAAGCTATCTTTCTGTTGCCGGCTTCGATCCCGACATCACGGACAAAGACTACAGAAAATTAGTGAAAACAAGAATGCAGATGAGAAAAGACTACCTGGATGAATTTAATGAGGCACATCAGGATCTGCCTATCCCTGAAGAATCAATACATTCATTGCAAGAGGTCATCGACGCTCTTTAATACCGAACAGCTCAATATAACGGAAGAACCTGGGACTAATTGGACCAGGTTCTTCTGTCTGCAATAAGCTCTTTTGTGATAGAAAGAGGAGCCAATGTCGGCAGCCGCCTTGTCAGATACGCTTTGGATTGGTATAATTTTCTAGTGAACCAAATGGACGTTATAGAAAGAGAGCAACTAATATGAACCTAGAAGAAATGAAACAAAGACAAAAAAAGATAAGAAATTTTTCTATCATTGCCCATATTGACCACGGGAAATCGACATTGGCCGACCGCATCCTGCAAAGCACCCATACGGTAGCCGATCGCGACATGCAGGAGCAGTTGCTTGATTCCATGGATCTGGAAAGAGAACGCGGTATCACCATCAAATTAAATGCGGTTGAATTGACTTATAAAGCAAACGATGGGGAAGATTATATTTTCCATCTGATTGATACCCCGGGGCACGTCGACTTCACTTATGAAGTATCCCGCAGTTTAGCGGCCTGCGAAGGCGCCATTTTAGTTGTCGATGCCGCACAAGGTGTCGAAGCGCAGACTTTGGCGAATGTTTATTTGGCGATGGACAACAATCTGGAGATTTTACCGGTCATCAACAAAATCGACTTGCCGGCTGCGGATCCTGAACGCGTCCGCGAAGAAGTCGAAGAGGTTATCGGGATCGATGCCAGCGAAGCGATTTTGGCCAGCGCAAAGATCGGCTTGGGTATTCCTGAATTATTGGAACAGATCGTCGCAAAAGTACCCGCTCCGGAAGGCGATCTGGAAGCTCCTGTTCAGGCCCTTATTTTTGATTCCGCCTACGACGCTTATCGTGGTGTCGTCTTGAACGTCCGCATCAAAAACGGCGTCATCCGCCCTGGCGACATGATCAGACTGATGGCGACCAAAAAAGAATATGAAGTCATCGAAGTAGGGATTTTCTCTCCAAAACCGATCAAACGGGATTATCTGATGGTAGGGGACGTTGGCTACATCACCGCCGGCATCAAAACGATCCAAGATACGCAAGTAGGGGATACCATCACGTTGGCGAACAATCCTGCAAGCGAACCTTTAGCCGGCTACCGCAAGATGAACCCGATGGTATACTGCGGAATCTATCCGGTGGATGCGTCAGACTTCAACGATCTGCGCGAAGCTTTGGAAAAACTGCAGTTGAACGATGCTTCTTTGCAGTTTGAAGCGGAATCATCGCAAGCCCTAGGGTTCGGTTTCCGTACCGGCTTCCTGGGCATGCTGCACATGGATGTCATCCAAGAACGGATCGAGCGCGAATTCGATCTGGATATCATCACAACGGCGCCATCGGTTATCTATCACGTCAACAAAACGGACGGTACAGTGCTGCAGATCGATAACCCTTCTGAAATGCCTGACGCCACTGAAGTGCAGAGCATCGAAGAGCCTTACGTCAAAGCAAGCATCATGGTTCCCAACGATTATGTCGGCGCCGTGATGGAGATTGCCCAAAAGAAACGTGGCAGTTTCGTGACGATGGATTATTTGGACGATTTCCGCGTGAGCGTCGTCTACGAAATGCCTTTGGCCGAAATCATTTTCGATTTCTTCGATAGACTGAAATCAAGCACAAAAGGCTATGCCTCTCTTGACTATGAGTTGATCGGTTACCGCGAAAGCAAGTTGGTCAAGATGGACATCCTGCTGAACGGTGAAGTGGTCGATGCGTTGAGTTCTATTGTACACAGAGACTTCGCTTATAATCGCGGCCGCATCATCGCTGACAAATTAAAAGAATTGATTCCGCGTCAACAATTCGAAGTGCCTATCCAAGCCACAATCGGCAACAAGATTTTGGCGCGTACGACAATCAAAGCCTTGCGCAAAAACGTATTGGCGAAATGTTACGGCGGAGACATCTCCCGTAAACGCAAATTGCTCGAAAAACAAAAAGAAGGTAAGAAACGCATGAAGCAAGTCGGATCGGTTGAAGTTCCGCAAGAAGCGTTCATGGCCGTTTTGAAGATGGATGAGGATTAACCGAAGAAATAATGGTTAATACGATGGAATCCTGGTGGACTGCCTGCGACTTGAATCGTGAACAGTTCGCTATCTGACCTGAAGTATCCATGCTTGAAACTTCGAACTCTTCAAAAGACTGCCCGGCGAATGGAAATCTCATTCACCGGACAGTCTTTTTTGTGTATCTTTGAGAATGCTACCGTATAATTGAGAATGCAAGAGGATTTTGGCTATTATAAGTCGATCTATATAATTAGTCGATAATATAAATTACAAACGGAGGCAAAAAAATTGACCAAAATCATCCGTTTCGATATAGTGATTTATAGAGATTATTCTAAAATAATTATTCTAATTGGAGGAAGCGAAATGTCATTAATCGGACAAGAAATAGTAGAATTTAAAGCGAACGCTTATCACAACGGTGAATTTATCCAGGTTTCATCAGAAGATTTAAAAGGGAAATGGAACATTGTATGTTTTTACCCAGCAGACTTTACTTTCGTTTGCCCGACTGAATTAGAAGATTTACAAGATCAATATGCTACATTGAAAAGTTTAGGTGTGGAAGTTTATTCCGTTTCAACAGACACCCACTTCACTCATAAAGCTTGGCATGATCATTCACACGCCATCGGCAAAATTGAATACATCATGATCGGCGATCCGTCTCATGCTATCTCTATAGGATTTGATGTATTGGATGAACAAGGTTTGGCCCAGCGCGGAACATTCATCATTGATCCGGACGGAATCGTTCAGGCAGTAGAGATCAATGCGGACGGGATTGGCCGTGACGCAAGCAGTTTAATCAATAAAATCCATGCAGCTCAATATGTCCGTACCCATCCAGGCGAAGTTTGCCCTGCGAAATGGAAAGAAGGAGCAGAAACATTGAAACCTAGCTTGGATTTGGTAGGTAAAATTTAAGGAGGCTCCCATGGCATTAGATACAGAAATCAAAGGGCAACTGGCACAATATCTTGAACTTTTAGAATCGGATATTGTATTCAAAATAAGCTTGGGCGAGGATGAAAACTCCGGCAAAGTGCGAGAGTTTTTAGCAGAGATTGCTGAAATGACGCCTAGAATCACCATAGAAGCTGCAGCGTTAGCCCGCACACCAAGTTTCACTATCACTAATCCTGATGCAGAAAGCGGCATTGTGTTTGCCGGACTGCCATTAGGACATGAGTTCACATCCTTTATTTTAGCTTTATTGCAAGTTTCCGGTCGTGCGCCGAAAGTGGATGACGCGATCGTTGCACGGATTAAAGCAATCGATAAGGAGTTGCATTTTGAGACGTATGTCAGTTTGACATGTCACAACTGCCCGGACGTTGTTCAAGCGTTAAACATTATGTCTGTCCTGAATCCGAAAATCTCTCACACAATGATTGAAGGCGGCATGTTTCAAGATGAAATTGAAGCGAAGAAGATCATGGCTGTGCCGACTGTTTTCCTTAATGGGGAAGAGCTTGCCAGCGGCCGTATGACCATCGAGCAATTACTTGATAAAGCCGCCGGGCCAACGAGCGCAGACGAATTTGCCGGCAAAGGCGTTTTCGACGTCCTTGTTGTAGGTGGTGGACCAGCCGGAAACAGCGCGGCAATCTATGCAGCGCGTAAAGGCATAAAGACCGGCATGGTTGTCGAAACCTACGGCGGACAAGTCATGGATACGGTAGGCATCGAAAACCTGATCGGGACTCCTTATACGGAAGGGCCAAAATTGATGGCTCAAATAGAACAACATGTGAACCAATATAAAGTGGATATCATGAAGAATCAACGTGCCGTCGCTATCCGCAAAAATGACTTGATTGAAGTCGAATTGGCAAATGGAGCAGTCTTGAAAGCGAAAACTGCGATTTTGTCACTCGGTGCCCATTGGCGTAATGTGAATGTTCCTGGCGAAGAAGCATTCCGCACCAAAGGGGTAACAAACTGCCCGCACTGTGATGGCCCCTTGTTTGCCGGCAAAGACGTCGCCGTCATCGGCGGCGGCAATTCAGGGATTGAAGCAGCAATCGATTTGGCTGGGTTAGCTAAACAGGTGTATGTGCTGGAATTCTTGCCGGAATTAAAGGCTGATCAAGTGCTGCAGGATCGCGTAAATGCATTGCCGAACGTAACTGTCATTACAAATGCTGCGACAAAAGAAATTACCGGCACAGATCAAGTCGAAGCCATTACGTATACTGATCGTGAAACGAATGAAGAGCATTCCATAGCACTTGAAGGTGTCTTCGTTCAGATCGGATTGATACCGAACACTGCTTGGTTGAAGGACTCTGGCGTGGCATTGAATGCACGTGGCGAAATCATTGCCGATAACCATGGTTCCACAAATCTTGATGGCGTATTCGCTGCAGGCGACTGCACAGATAGTGCCTACAAACAAATCATCATTTCAATGGGAGCTGGAGCAACGGCTGCTTTAGGCGCATTCGATTATTTGATTCGCCAATAAGAAATAGGGCTCATTTTCAAATGGTGTTGATGGACATTCTCATCACCAAATGGATTGCATCCCATTCATAAACTTCAGAGGAGGGATTTCGAATGAAATTTCTCTTCTGGAGTTTATTTTTGACATTTTACTTTCCACCAGGTGAAATACGACTCTTTTTGCAGCAAAAACCTTTATAATCCGAAAAATGAAAGCAGTTTTATTCGTTATTTGGTTATAAAATGCGTTCCATCTGCTAGGCGATGTGCTAAAATGTATGTAAATAATGAAGAATTTGGAGTGATAGTTTTGAAGACAGATATCGAGATTGCCCAATCTAATGTAATGCTTCCGATTAAAGAAGTGGCAGCGAAGCTTTCCTTAACAGAAGATGATTTGATTTTATATGGGAAATACAAAGCTAAAGTGGCCATCAATAAAATCAATTCATTGAGTAATGAAGAAGATGGGAAACTCATCCTGGTTACAGCCATCAACCCTACACCGGCTGGTGAAGGTAAATCGACAGTGACAGTCGGTCTGGGCGATGCTTTGACCAGCATCGGCAAGAAGGCGATGATCGCGATGCGCGAACCTTCATTGGGGCCTACAATGGGAGTCAAAGGCGGCGCTGCAGGCGGCGGATATGCCCAAGTGCAACCGATGCAGGACATCAATCTGCATTTTACCGGTGATATGCATGCCATCACAGCTACAAACAATACGTTATCTGCGCTGATCGACAATCATATTCAACAAGGAAATCAACTGAATATCGACCAAAGACGCATCACCTGGAAACGGGTATTGGACATCAACGATCGTGCCTTAAGAAAAATCGTGATCGGTCTGGGCGGCCCTGTGCAAGGTGTTCCGCGCGAAGATGGTTTCGATATTACGGTTGCGAGCGAAATCATGGCCATTCTGTGCTTGGCGACTTCCTTGACAGATCTGAAAAACAGAATCGGCAATATCGTGATCGGCTACACCTTCGATAGGGAACCTGTGACGGTCAGAGAGTTAAAAGTCGAAGGGGCTTTAACCTTGTTGATGAAAGATGCGTTGGAACCTAACTTGGTCCAAACGTTGTATCATACACCAGCCTTCGTTCATGGCGGACCGTTCGCGAATATCGCCCATGGCTGCAACAGCGTCCTTGCGACAAAAACAGCGTTGAAATTAGCCGACTACGTCATCACCGAAGCAGGCTTCGGTGCGGATCTTGGTGCTGAGAAGTTTCTGGATATCAAAGCGCCACAATTAGGCAAGAATCCCGATGCGGTTGTCATCGTTGCGACGGTTCGCTCGCTGAAAATGCATGGTGGCGTACTTGTGAAAGACCTGAACAGCGGAGAGAATGTCGCTGCCGTCAAAAAGGGCTACGCAAATCTGCAGAAACATATCGAAAACATGCAACAATACGGTATTCCAGTTGTTGTTGCATTGAATGAGTTCACAAACGACACAGCAGCCGAAATCCAAGCCGTCGTTGATTTATGCGCTGCGCAAGGCGTAAACTGTGTGCAGACTGCGGTCTGGGCGAAAGGGCCTGAAGGCGGAGTGGCTTTGGCGAATGCAGTTGTCAAAGCCATCGATGAAAATACCGCTGCATTCACACCGCTTTATGTTGCCGAAGAATGCAGCATCGAAGAAAAAATCGAAAAAATCGTCACCAAGATTTATGGCGGAAAGAGCGTCATCTATTCGAAACAAGCCAAGATCCAATTGCGCCAGTTCAAGAAAAACGGCTGGGATCGTTTGCCGGTTTGTATGGCCAAAACGCAATATTCCTTGTCGGATGACCAGAAAGCCATCGGGCGTCCAGAAGGTTTCGACATAACAATCAGAGAATTCGTGCCGAAAATCGGTGCGGGCTTCGTCGTGGCGTTGACAGGGGATATCCTGACCATGCCGGGTCTGCCGAAAGAGCCTGCTGCATTGCGGATGGATGTCACCGAAGAGGGCATCGTAACCGGATTATTTTAAAAAATGACTTTACAGCGAACTAGAGAGGGCTTTTCCTCTCTAGTTTTTTTTCGGAAAATAAATTTTCAAATAAGGTCAACTTAATTTTAGGACATGTGAGTCCAATCATATAGATGAATGTGTTACAATGTCAAAGAGACAATTAAAATCCCTGGACAAGAAACAGCATGGATTGAAAACAAAGGATGAATGACATAAATGAAAGATTTTAATGCAATCGAGCTAGAAAAATCGTACGGAATGAAAAGTTTATTCAACAAAATATCGTTCACCATCCGCGAAGGGGAACATATCGGCTTGATCGGACAGAACGGAACAGGAAAAAGTTCCCTTTTGGAAATCATCGCTGGTATTGAAGGCCCCGATTCTGGGACGCTGGACTTTCCGAGTGACTATCGGATTGGTTATATGGCACAGGAACCAATGTTGAATAAAGAATCGACCATCTTTGAAGCTGTCTATGAAGGCGAAGCGCCCATCGTGAAGACGGTCCGCGAATATGAAGAAGCTGTGGAACTGTTGGCAGTGGATAGCATGAATCCCATAACACAGAATAGATATAGCCAAGCGGAGGCGAACATGAACGCTCAGGATGCTTGGCAGACAGAAGTGCAGATCAAGTCTATCCTTAACAAACTCGGCTTGGATGACATTACAAAAAAAGTGGGCGAACTATCAGGGGGGCAAAGAAAACGCGTGGGACTGGCACAAGTGCTTATCCAAGCACCGGATTTGCTGTTGCTGGATGAACCGACCAACCACTTGGACATGGACTCGATCACTTGGCTGGAAAAATATATAGCCTCATACAAAGGCTCGGTATTATTGGTGACGCATGACCGTTACTTCCTGGAAAACGCAGTGACGAAAATAATCGAATTGAAAAATGGCGGGCTGGAAGTCTACACCGGCAATTACGAAGATTATTTGATGCAAAAGAGTGAACGCGAAGCCATCCAGCAAAAAATGGATGACAAGCAAGTGAAGCTTTATAAGAGCGAACTGGCATGGATGCGCAAAGGCGCCAAAGCTAGAACGACGAAACAGCAGGCGCGGATAAATCGCTTTGAAGATCTCGAAAAAGCTACCCAGCAAAGCAGTTCCGATACGAAGCTGGAAATCCAATTGGATGGTTCACGCTTAGGGAAACGCGTTTTCAATCTGGAACATATTTCCTTGGTTGTGGGTGAAAAGAAAATACTCGATGACTTCTCCTACATTTTCCAATCGACGGACAGGATCGGAATCGTCGGGAAAAACGGAGCCGGCAAAACAACTTTCCTGAATATGCTGGCAGGCGAAAAAGAAATTGCGAGCGGTGACTTGGTCATCGGCGAAACGGTCAAAATTGCCTACTACAAACAATTGTCGGAAGTGTTGCCTGATGATAAACGGGTAATCAATTACTTGCAGGAAATCGCCGAAGAGGTGAAAAGAAGCGACGGCATCATCGTGAGCGTCAAAGAGATGTTGGAAACATTCCTTTTCCCGCGCGAAACACATGGCAGTCTGATCAGTTCGCTGTCCGGCGGTGAAAAACGCCGCCTCTATTTATTGAAGCTCTTGATGACGAAACCGAACGTCCTCTTGATGGATGAACCGACAAACGACTTGGATATCGATACCTTGACGGTGTTGGAAGATTATTTGAACACATTTGGGGGAGCCGTCATCACCGTTTCCCATGACCGTTATTTCTTGGATAAGGTGGCGAATAAGTTGCTGATCTTGAACGATGACGGGAAGCCGGATGTATTCTTCGGTGACATGAGTGAGTATCTGCTTGTTTCGGACCAGAAGGAAAGCAACTCGGCAAAACAGAACAGCAAAGCCGTGGCGGCCAAAGAACCGGAAATACAAGCCGAAGCCGTCAAAGAAAAGGTCAAATTGACCTACATGGAACAGAAAGAATGGTCAGAGATTGAGGATATCATTGCCGGCCTGGAAGAAAAGAGTCAAACTTTGCAGAAAGACATGGCCGAAAATGGATCGGATTTTGAAAAGCTGTCTAAACTGCAGCTGGAATTGGATGCAACGGAAGAAACCATTGCTGAAAAATGGGAACGTTGGGAATACCTCAGCCAATTCGCGACAGATTAACTTTTAGGAGAATAAGGATGAAACAATATTTAGATTTAGCAAGGACCGTATTAGAGACAGGAAACACCAAACACGATCGAACCGGGACAGGAACGAAAAGCATTTTCGGGCATCAGATGCGTTTCGACCTATCTGAAGGATTCCCGATTCTGACGACCAAGAAAGTAGCGTTCGGCTTGGTCAAAAGCGAACTGTTGTGGTTCCTGAAGGGCGATACGAACATCAAGTATCTGCTGAAAAACAATAATCATATTTGGGACGAATGGGCGTTTGAACGGTATGTGAAATCCGAGGACTATCTGGGACCGGATATGGCTGATTTTGGCCGCCGTGTCCTGAATGAAGAAGGCTTCAAGGAAATATACGACGTTGAAATGAAGAAGTTCAGGGATGCCGTCTTGACCGATGAGAGCTTCGCTGCTAAACACGGGGAATTGGGCAACATCTATGGGTCGCAATGGCGCCATTGGCGGACGACAAAAGGGGACTTCATCGATCAAATTTCGGATGTCATCGAAATGATCAAGAAAAATCCCGATTCGAGAAGGCTGATTGTTTCGGCTTGGAATCCCGAAGATGTCCCATCCATGGCCTTGCCGCCTTGCCACACCTTGTTCCAGTTTTATGTGAGCGAAGGGAAATTAAGCTGCCAACTGTATCAACGCAGCGCGGATATCTTTTTGGGCGTCCCCTTCAACATCGCCAGCTATGCCTTGCTGACGCATCTGATTGCGAACGAAACCGGGCTGGAAGTCGGCGAATTCGTCCATACACTGGGCGATGCCCACTTGTACCTGAACCATATAGACCAGATCGAGCTGCAGCTTTCACGGGAAACCTATGATCTGCCGAAATTGGTACTGAAACATCCGGAAAAATCCATCTTCGAGATGGATAAAGAGGATATCGTTTTGGAAGGCTACAAGAGTCATGCGGGAATTAAAGCGCCGATTGCAGTATAAATGAATCTAAGAAAATGAAAAAGGAGGATGCCGCACCGACAAAGCCTCTATGCGTTTATCGGAATGATTGCAGGTCCATGCATCGCGATTATGCGGCAAAACAACAGTATGATAGCATTATTATGGGCAGAAGATGAAAATGGCATCATCGGCAGAGACAACACTTTGCCGTGGCATCTTCCCAGCGACCTGAAGTATTTCAAAGCAGAAACATTGAACCACAAGATTGTGATGGGCCGAAAAACATTTGAGGGGATGGGGAAAAGACTCCTTCCCAAGCGGGAGACAGTCATCCTTACCCACCAAAAAGACTACGCCATCGAAGGCGCGACCGTCCTGAACAATGTGCAGGATGTCTTGGCGTTGGATAAAGAAGATGAGATGCTCTTCGTCATCGGCGGAAGCGAAATTTTCAGCCTGTTCATCCCTTATGCCGATTATTTATACCAGACCAAAATCCATGCCGATTTTGAAGGGGACACCTATTTCCCGACAATCGACTGGACCGATTGGGAACTCGTTGAATCGAAAATGGGCCCCGTCGATGAACACAACCTTTATGAACATGAATTCAAGATATTCAAACGCGCAAAATAGGAAAAGGCGTGCCAAAACGGCGTTTCCCTTTGAACATGTTTTTGGATAACAATACCGCAAGAGTCATGACAAAACAAAGAAGGGAACGAATTCGCTGCCGAATCCGTTCCCTTCTTTGTTATTCAATTAAACATAAAGCAGAATGGCGAAATACATGAAGCTTGCACCGGCCAATACAAATAGGTGCCAAATCACATGCATAAACCCGTATTTTTTATTGGAATAGAAGATGGTGCCCAAACTGTAAGCCAAACCGCCCAAAGCAATCAGGCTAATGCCGTTAAATCCGACTGTTGCGTACATAGGCTGAACGATGAACAACGCCATCCATCCCATTCCCAGATAAAGAAGGGTAGAGATGCGGTTGAATTTACCGACGAAAAATATTTTCAGGATGATGCCGACTAAGGCAATCGCCCACACTGTGATGAATAAAACTCTGCTTCGTCCGTTCTGCACAGCAATCAAGCAGAAGGGCGTATAGGTTCCGGCTATCAAAAGATAGATCGCCGCATGATCGATGTAGCGGAAAATCCTTTGGAACCGGGTCATGCTGAAGCTGTGGTATAATGTTGAGGATAAAAACAGCAGAATCATCGATGCGCCGTAGATGGTATAGGCTACCATAGCGACGATAGAATCGGATTGATATCCCTTCATGATCAATAGCATCAGACCTGCTATGCTCAGCAGCGTCCCGATGCCGTGTGTTACAGCGTTCCAAACCTCGTTAACAATCACTTTGTGTCTGTCTCTTTGCGGAAATGTTGTCAAACGTATTCCCCCTTTTTCCATGTGTGCATGTGTAATCAGCCAAAAAAACAAAATCTCTTAGGTATCCTTCTGAATGCATTATAGCATATTAAATGATAAAATTTAGGAAATACTGAACCTTCTTTTTTTCACGGTTTCCTTTTTTGTTTTTTGTTCAGTGCTGAGAAAGGATGATTGTGCATGGTGGAAAATAATACACGGAAAAACAGAGGGAGGCATTACAATGTTTGGAAGGTAGCCTTCTTCGTACTGGTTGGGCTGATCGTCTTAGCGGGAGGGTGGTTGATCTGGGAAATTTCTGCGCCTACTGCGGACGGCAACACGAAAGAGAGCGCCGTTAGCCAGCCGGCGGAAGGGATAACGCTTTACGTGTCTTTGGATAATAAGGAGATTTCGTCCATCGTCAACGAATATCTGAGCAATTCCAAGGACTATTCTGGGTACACGCTTGAAATAACCGACAGGGTTGCCTTACAGGGGAAGACGGGGATTTTGGGGCTATCGGTTCCGTTTGCCCTGGTCGGAGATCCGTTCGTCACTACAGAAGGCAATCTGCAGCTGAAGGTTGACAGCATATCGCTGGGTGGGCTACCGTTGCCGAAGAAGGAATCCTTGCGCATTTTGGCTGGGGCAATAGCTTTTCCCGATGCATTCAGTATTCAACCGGAAGAGGGGACGGTCGTCATTTTGCTCAATAAAATCCCGTTGCCGCGGGAAATGTCCGTTCGCCTGATAAATATTGATGAACAAACGAAAGAATATTCACTGGAAGTCACAATACCAGTAGAAAATTTGATAGAATAAGTAGAGGTGATGGATATGAGACAATCATTTTATCTTTTTATATTGACGTACAAGGACCCATATAAGAAAGATGCGCAAACGAAGTTCGCCAATCGAGTGGCGGAAGACTTAAGTTTTCCTAAGCAATCCACCGATTACCATGAATTGGCGGACTATTTGGAATTGAGCGGAGAATATGTTTCCTATATGGCTGTCTTTGATGAATTGTTTGAAGTATACAAAGATAGAAACACAATTTAATGTGAAGAGGGGTAATGAGAAATGAGCACACACATCGCAGCAAAACCCGGACAAATAGCAGAAACGGTCTTATTGCCGGGAGATCCATTGAGAGCAAAATATATTGCGCAAACCTATCTTGAGGATGTCGAGCAATATAATGAGGTCCGGAATATGTTCGGCTACACCGGTACGTATAAAGGGAAAAGGGTTTCTGTTCAAGGGACCGGGATGGGTCTGCCATCGATCATGATCTACGCGAACGAATTGATCACGGAATACAATGTGCAGAACCTGATTCGTGTCGGCTCTGCAGGAGCCATCCAAAAAGATATCCATGTCCGTGACATCGTGATTGCGCAGGGAGCGACGACCGATTCCAGCGTAGTGAGAAACACGTTCAACGGCCAAGTGAACTTTGCCCCGATAGCTGATTTCGGCTTGTTGTACAATGCTTACAACGTTGCCAAAGAACGGAAGCTGTCCGTGCATGTAGGGAACGTACTCTCTTCCGACCGTTTCTACAATGAAGAATTGGATAAACAAAAGCTTGCCGACTACGGTGTATTGGCCGTCGAAATGGAAGCAGCCGGGTTGTATCTGCTTGCGGCAAAATATAACCGGAAGGCATTGGCGTTGCTGACCATCAGCGATCATATCCTGACCGGCGAAGAAACAACAGCCGAAGAAAGAGAAACAACATTCGACGATATGATGTTGGTCGCTTTAGAATCTATCCTATAATAATCGAGGTGTAATCCTGAATGGAAAATAATCAACCTGACAACAAGCATAAAACCGCAAAGAAGCGGGGTGTAAAATTTTCAGTCTATATCTTGTCCTTACTCATCGTTGCGGGAGCAGCGGCTGGAGGGACGTACGCTTGGATCGGGAGGAGCGTTGCCTTACCGCCCACTGAAGAAATCATTCAAGGGACCAATACTTCAACGCTGGATTCGGCTGCCTCGGAACAGATCGGCGCAGTCTATCAAACCTTGTTGAATAACTATGTCGAAGGCGTCGACAAAAAAGTGCTGATCGCAGGAGCTTTAAAAGGTATGGTCGAATCTGTCGGCGACCCTTACAGCCAATACCTGAACACGGAAGCAAGCCAAAATTTGGATGAAAAAATCTCCGCCTCTTTCGAAGGCATCGGAGCAGAGATCATGTCGCTGGATGAAAAAATCGTCATCGTATCACCAATCAAAGGATCGCCTGCCGAAAAAGCGGGACTGTTGCCGAATGATGTGATCGTCAGTGCGGATGGACAAGCCCTCCAAGGGATGACGGCCCAGGAAGCGGTAAATGTGATCCGGGGAGAAAAAGGAACCGAAGTAGCCTTGGAGATATTGAGAGGCGATCAAACCATAAAGGTCACTATCGTAAGGGATACGATACCGATCGAAACAGTGACCTATGAAATGGATAAAGCGCATCCGGAGATAGGCGTCGTCCACGTATCAAGTTTTTCAACACCGACATACGATGATATTGTCAGCGCGGTAAAAGATTTGCGTACACAAGGCGCAACCTCATTCGTCTTTGATTTCCGACAAAATCCAGGCGGTTTGCTGGATCAGGCATTGAAGATCAGCAACATGTTCCTTAAAGACGGGGATGTCATCATGCAGACCCAGGAAAAGGATGCGGAACCGAATAAAATCCTAGCAAGCAGTAAAGATTTCGGCGACTTTAAGATTACCGAACCGACCATCGTTCTCGTGGATGAGGGAAGCGCCAGCGCATCTGAAATCGTGGCGGGTGCTCTGCAGGAATCCGCTAAAATACCACTGGTCGGAACGACCACTTTCGGTAAAGGGACCGTCCAAACCGTGTATCCATTGAGTGAAAACAGCGAGTTAAAATTAACTGTCGCAAAATGGTTGACGCCGCAAGGGAATTGGATCCATAAGAAAGGGATCAAAGTAGACTACGAAGTAGCTCTGCCGGATTATGCCACTTTGACCATCATCGATTCTACCGCCACCTACCAACAGGGCGACGTTTCGGAAAATGTGAAAAATGTCGAGAAAATGTTGACTGCTGTAGGTTATCCTGTCAATGCTGATGGGTATTACGATGAAACGACTACCAGCCAAGTATCCGCCTTCCAACAAGACAACAACCTTGAGGTAAGCGGGACAGTGACGGGCGACACTGCCGTGGCACTCGTAGAAAAATTGCGCACAATCATAGCCGAAAATGATACACAATATGAAAAAGCGATAGAATTACTGACCGGAAAGTAATAAGAAAGGAGGCTTGGGTCCCGTCAGGGTTCCAGGCCTGTTTTTCTGTGCAAAACCCGTTCAAGCGGGCAGAATCTGTTCGGCTTGTAATGGGATCTAGCTCTCTTGAGTTACTTTAGATTTTTTTTATTTGTCTTTTGTGCTAAACTATGGGTATTATTTCCTTCTGTACATTACGATTGAAAAGGCAGGTACCGATGAGAATCAATAAGAAAATGCAAGACAGCATCTGGGATTGGGTTAAAGCGATCATGCTCACTCTTTTGCTGGCAGTGATTATCCGTTTTTTTATTTTTATTCCGTTAAGAGTCGACGGCAGCTCAATGAGCCCGACGCTGCAGCAGAATAATTACATTATCTATGAGAAGCTGACGCCGATCCGTCGCTTTGACATCATCATTTTCAATAATGATGCAGGAGAAACACTGATTAAACGGGTCATTGGTTTGCCCGGCGACAGATTGGAATATAAAGACGATCAATTGATCCTGAATGGTAAGCCTGTGGAGGAACCCTATCTGAAACAAGGGAACAATGAG
The DNA here is from genome assembly GCF_900114465.1 of Trichococcus palustris. Classification (GTDB taxonomy): domain Bacteria; phylum Bacillota; class Bacilli; order Lactobacillales; family Aerococcaceae; genus Trichococcus; species Trichococcus palustris. The sequence continues at coordinate 65,495 of NZ_FOTD01000001.1, forward strand.
CAACTGGAGACCTTTACTTCCGATTTCAACTTGCTGGACTTGACCGGGATGGATAGCGTGCCAGAAAACAGTTACTTCGTGATGGGCGACAACAGAAACCGCAGCAACGACAGCCGTATGTTCGGGTTTGTTTCCCAAGAGGATATTGTAGGGAAAGCAAGTATGGTATACTATCCGTTAGACGAACTCCGGTTTATAGGCGAATAACGAAGTGCTATTTTACAAATGAAAGGGTGTCATTATGTCAATTGACAAAACTGATTTGAATAACCACGATGCGGATTATTTCTCGCGCAATGAACGTTTTGGCGTGAAGTCCAATAAAAAAACAAAAAAAGGGTCCGGCAAGAATCCCGGATCTCCAGATGGATTTTGGAAAGAATTTGCGAATATCGCTATTTCGGTTGCGGTAGCATTCGTGCTATTCATCGTCATCAGAACGTACCTTTTTTACCCTTTTCAAGTAGTCGGAGAATCCATGGTTCCGACCTTGGAAACCGGTGACCGGCTTATCCTCAATAGACTGGCGAAAGTCGACCGCTTTGATATCGTTGTCTTTCCCGCTCCGGATGGATCCGGGGAAGAATATGTAAAGAGAATCATTGGGTTGCCAGGCGATGAAATCACCTATTTCCAGGACACGCTTTATATAAACGGTAAAAAAGTCGACGAACACTATTTGGAACCGTTGAAGGCGGCGGCGAATGGAAAAGTATTGACGCCGGACTTCACCTTATTCAGCTTAGATTCCACAAAGGTTTCTACCGTTCCGAAAGATACTTATTTTGTTTTAGGCGATAACCGATCGGTCTCTAAAGACAGCCGTGTCTTCGGCTTTATCCCAGCCGCGCAGGTCGAGGGGACTGCCGATTTAAGGATATGGCCTATTGCTAAAATCGGGCTGATGGATGGCAACAAATAAAAAAACAACGGAAACACAAGTGTTTTTGCACTTGTGTTTTATCATGAATATGGACCAATCATATTAAAAGAAGAGAGAGTGGTATTATGCTGATACAATGGTTTCCAGGCCACATGGCAAAAGCAAGACGTGAAGCGATAGAAAAATTGAAATTGGTGGACTTGGTGATCGAGTTGTTGGATGCCCGTTTACCTGAATCGAGCCGCAATCCATTGATCGATCAAATCATCGGCAACAAACCAAGATTGATCGTACTGAACAAAGCGGATTTAGCCGACAAAGACAAAACGGAAGAATGGTTGGAGTACTATAATCAAGATGAAAAAGAACAGCGCGCCATCGCGATTTCAACATTGAATCCCAAAGATATGCAAACGTTGAAGAAAGAAGTGAAGGCAATCATGGCGCCTAAAATGAAAAAACTGACGGATAAAGGCGTGAAGCCGCGTGCCATCCGCTTGATGATTTTAGGGATACCGAACGTAGGCAAATCAACCCTGATCAACAAACTTTTGACTAAAAATCGGGCTGTAACCGGAAATCGGCCGGGTGTCACAAAAGGCCAACAATGGCTTAAAATCGGCAATGACTTTGAATTATTGGATACTCCCGGCATTTTATGGCCGAAATTCGAAGATCAGGTGATCGGCAAAAAACTTGCTCTGACAGGGGCCATCAAAGACACGCTTTTCCATAAAGATGAAGTCGCCCTGTTTGCATTGGCTTATTTCCTTAAGTACTACCCCGGGAAGTTGCAAGAATATTATAAAATTGATGAAAAAACATTTGCGGAAAACACTCCGGAATTCCTGATGGGGCTGACTACCAAATTCGGTTTTGGTGAAGACTACGGAAGAGCAAGCGAAAAAATCATGTTCGATATTCGGAACGGCAAACTCGGCCCGTATACATTGGATTCGGTGGAGAAGAGCGAGGATGACGCTGAGAAAACGGAGTCTGCGCAATGAGCAAGCTTCCGACCATCGCAGAAATGAAGGAACTGCTGAAGCATATCCAAACGTTGGACGATCCGCGTTGGCCGGACATTCAGGCGGATGCAAGGAAAGGTGTCCAAAGCGCCATTCAATCCTGGCATAAAAACTACCAAAAAGAGCTTGCATTGAGAGAACATCAAGAAAAAATGCTCGTTTTCGAGAATGCCTTGCGGGCGAAAGGGAGACGGTTCATCGCCGGCATCGATGAAGTGGGCAGGGGCCCGCTTGCGGGCCCGGTTGTGGCTGCAGCAGTCATTCTGCCGGATGAAATGCCCTATTTGCCGATCAACGATTCGAAACAATTGTCCGCCAAAAAAAGAGAACATCTTTTTCAGGAAATCATGGCCATCGCTGATGTGGGCATCGGCGTCATTTCGCAGGAAGTGGTCGACCAAGTGAACATCTATGAAGCCACCAAGTTGGCGATGATGCAAGCCATTGCCAATTTATCGATAGAACCGGACAGCCTCTTGATTGATGCCATGAAGCTGCCGCTGCCGGTAGAGCAGCAAGCAATCATAAAAGGGGATGCCCTCTCCTATTCAATCGCTGCGGCAAGCATCATTGCCAAAGTGTACCGGGACAGACTGATGACGGAGTATGCAAATGAATATCCCGGATATGGCTTTGAGAATAATGCGGGCTACGGTACAAAAGAGCATCTTCTGGGCTTGGAAAAATACGGCGTCACTGCGATCCACAGAAAGACATTCGAACCAATAAAAAGCATGGTGCGGAATGAAAAAGATAAGAAATGCTGAACGGGTTCGTTCAGCCCTGAAAGAAATTTAGGAAATCTGGCCCTGAATGAGCATCGCAGAGCGCAATGGGTCAGATTTATCTAATTTCCGAAGGGCTAACCCGTGAAGCTGGACAACTCGTTAGCACATGGAACATTTTACTAACCTGTGAAACACCTACGGTGATGCATTTCTGCACTCGAAAAAATTTATTGTTTCCTACAAGATTAAAAAAAGCAAAAATATATAAACGCAAATCGCTCCTTTCGGACTATCTATAACAATAGATGAATCGAAGGGAGTTTTTTTATGCATGACGAAATGATCGAAACACAAATCAGGGATAAAATAGTCTACTATGCCATGCTGGGTGTCTGTCCGCCCATGTTGTTAGGCCATATGTATACGTCGTGGAGACAAAATATAAATATGCCGCTTGCAGCAATCATTTGGAGCTATCCCCCGACAGCATCCTTCAAAAATAAGAATGTCTTATTGGATAAAATAAAGGATGCTGCGATGAAAAATCCATGGGACCAAACGTTTCAGCGTTATGATGAAAAGGGTATCCAAGCCCTTATGGTGATGGATGAGGAATACCCGATCGGCTGGCTGAATAGTTATATGCCGCCGATTGTGCTTTTTTATAAGGGGGATATCAAGCTGCTCGCTAAAAACAGCATCAGTGTCGTAGGCAGCCGATATCCGTCCCTTTATGGCGAAGAAGCCATCAGACGCCTCCTGCCGCCGATTGTAGCAGAAGACGTCGTGACGGTCAGCGGTTTGGCGAAAGGCATCGATCGGGCGGTGCACATGCAGACGATCGCCAATAGAGGGAAGACAATCGGCATCATCGGAACCGGACTGGACATTTATTACCCGAACGAAAATGTCCTGTTGCAGCAGGAGATGATGCGGGAGCATTTGGTCATGACGGAGTATCCGCTGGGGTCACGGCCGGAGAAATACCACTTCCCGATGAGGAATCGCTTGATTGCCAGCCTTTCCCAAGCGACTTTGGTCATAGAAGCAAAAGAAAAGAGCGGCAGCTTGATTACCGCAAATGTGGCCCTTCAAGAGAACAGGGAAGTTTTTGCCGTTCCCGGCAACATCACTAACCCTTTGAGCGTCGGCACAAATCAATTGATCAAGGCCGGGGCCGGCTGTGTTTTGGAGGCGGCGGATATCCTTTCAGACATGCGGCATCTTTGGAAATAGCGCGATAGGTAATCAGGTTCCATTTGACAAACCCATAGTTTATGGCATAAGATGATTAACGAATTTGAAACATAGTATATACATACAAAAACATTTCGTTGAGAGGGGCATTTCTTTGGCTTATAAATATCTGGTCATTGTGGAATCACCTACAAAAGCCAAAACTATTGAAAAGTATCTCGGAAGAAACTACAAAGTGGTAGCAAGCAAAGGCCACTTGCGAGATTTACCGAAAAGTCGAATGGGTGTCGATTTTGAAAATGATTACCATCCGGACTATATTTCAATCCGAGGCAAAGGTGACCTAATAAAAGAACTAAAAAAATATGCGCGCAAAGCAGAAAAAATATTCTTGGCATCCGACCCGGATAGAGAAGGGGAAGCCATTGCCTGGCATCTTGCCCATCTGTTGGGATTGAACCCTGAAGATGATATTCGCGTGGTATATAACGAAGTAACCAAAGAAGCGGTAAAAGAGGCCATCAAAAAACCACGTCCAATCAATATGGATTTGGTATCTTCCCAACAAGCGCGCAGAATCCTGGATCGTTTAGTGGGGTATTCCATATCGCCAATACTATGGAAGAAAGTGAAAAAGGGGCTCAGTGCTGGCCGGGTGCAATCCGTCGCATTGAAGCTGATCATCAACCGCGAAGAGGACATTGCCAATTTTGAACCAGTGGAATCTTGGACGATTGATGGAACTTTTTTAAAGGATAAGCATACTTTCAATGCCGCATTCTATGGCTTGGATGGCAAAAAAATGAAATTGAAAAACAAAGAAGAAGCTGATGCTGTCTTTGAAAAAATAAAATCGAATGCTTTCCAGATTACCGATGTTACGAAGAAACAACAAAAAAGAAATCCAGCCCAACCCTTCACGACATCTTCGCTGCAACAAGAGGCCGCAAACAAATTGAATTTCAGAACACGGAAAACGATGATGATTGCGCAAGAGCTTTATGAAGGTATCCCCCTAGGAAAAGAAGGGTCTGTCGGCCTGATCACATACATGAGAACGGACTCCACGCGAGTGTCAGCGGGTTCGATCGAAGAGGCTCATACCTATATCACGGAAACGTTTGGCGCCGACTACGCTATCGAAAAGCAAAGAAAAGTGAAGAATGCCGAGTCGGCCCAAGATGCGCATGAAGCGATCCGTCCATCCAGTGTCCTGCGCGTTCCCAGTGAAATCGAAAGCTTCTTGACGAAAGACCAATATAAATTATATCAATTGATTTGGTCGCGATTTTTGGCGAGCCAAATGACTCCGGCAATTTTCGATACGATGAAAGTAGATTTGGTCCATGAAGATGTTTGGTTCCGCGCGACGGGATCGAAAGAAAACTTCCCGGGTTACCGAAAAGTGTATATTGAAGGCAATACGAAGGAAAAGGATAACCTGTTGCCGGAAATGATCATCGGCGACACCGTCTATTCAAAAGATATCGAACCGAATCAACACTTCTCGCAACCGCCTGCCCGCTATTCCGAGGCAACCTTGATCAAAGCTTTGGAAGAGAACGGGGTCGGAAGGCCGTCCACCTATGCGCCGACCATCGACACGATCCAAAAACGGTATTATGTCAAAGTCACCGCAAAACGCTTCGAACCGACCGAATTAGGAACGATCGTCAATAGCTTGATTTCCGTTTATTTCCCTGACATCGTAAATATTTCCTTTACTGCAGGGATGGAAAAAGACTTGGACAGCATCGAGGAAGGCACAATGGAATGGGTGAAGGTCATCGACCATTTCTATCGACCGTTTGCAGAAGAATTAGCAAAAGCTGAAGTCGAAATCGAAAAGATTGAGATCAAGGATGAACCAGCAGGGTTCGATTGCGACCTGTGCGGCCATCCGATGGTCATCAAAATAGGCAGATTCGGCAAATTTTATGCTTGCAGCAATTTCCCGGAATGCCGTAATACAAAAGCGATCGTGAAAAAAATCAATGTTACCTGCCCGCTTTGCCACAAAGGCGAGGTCATCGAAAGAAAATCCAAGAAAAATCGTATTTTTTACGGTTGCGACCGGTATCCGGAATGCGAATTTGTTTCTTGGGATAAACCGATCGGACGCGATTGTCCGAAGTGTCAACATTATCTTGTTGAGAAGAAAGTAAAAGGCGGTATGCAAGTGAAATGCAGCCAGTGTGATTATGAAGAAGACTTACAGAAATAATGTAATGGAGCGTGAGCATTATATGAGTACGAACAGTGTAAATGTCATTGGGGCTGGCCTTGCCGGAAGCGAGGCTGCTTTTCAAATAGCGGAGCAAGGTGTCCAGGTAAACCTCTACGAAATGAGACCTAAAAAAATGACCCCGGCTCATCACACGAGTGGATTTGCCGAGTTGGTCTGCACCAATTCATTGCGTGCAAATCAAGTTACAAATGCTGCGGGATTGCTGAAAGAAGAGATGCGTCACTTGCATTCCTTGATCATGCAAGCGGCAGATGCCACTTCTATCCCTGCCGGGGGAGCCTTAGCGGTTGATCGCGATACGTTTTCAGCCTACGTGACGAAAGCGTTGGAGGAGCATCCAAACATTACCATCCACCTGGATGAGCTGAATGAACTGCCTGAAGGGATCACGGTCGTCGCGACCGGCCCCTTGACGTCAGAGCCGTTAAGCAAAGCCATCCAAGCCTTCATCGAGTCGGAAGGGCTCTACTTCTACGATGCAGCTGCGCCTGTCATCGAAAGAGAAAGCATCGACATGAACAAGGTGTATCTGAAATCGCGTTACGATAAGGGCGAAGCCGCCTACCTGAACTGTCCGATGTCAAAAGAGGAATTTTCAGCCTTCTATCAAGAATTGATCCATGCGGAAGTTGCGCCGGTCAATGAATTTGAAAAAGAAAAATATTTTGATGGCTGCATGCCGTTTGAAGTGATGGCTTCACGCGGCGAAAAAACCTTGCTGTTCGGACCGATGAAACCGGTCGGACTGGAAGACCCCAGAACTGGAGAAATCCCTTATGCCGTTGTCCAATTACGCCAAGACAATGCAGCCGGTTCTTTGTATAATATCGTCGGTTTCCAGACACACCTGAAGTGGGGAGAACAAAAACGCATTCTGCAGATGATACCTGGACTTGAACACGCTGAAATTGTCCGATACGGCGTCATGCACCGGAATACCTTTTTGAATTCACCAAGCGTCTTGAGGGCAACCTACCAAAGCTTGAAGCGGGATAACCTCTTCTTCGCGGGACAAATGACCGGCGTCGAAGGGTATGTCGAAAGTGCCGCCAGCGGACTGCTGGCTGGATTGAATGCCGCAAGGATGGCGAAAGGGTCTGGATGCGTCGTGTTTCCAAAAAACACGATGATCGGTGCGATGTCGCATTACATCACGAATACCGACAGCAAACACTTCCAACCGATGAATGCAAACTTTGGCATCATCGAGCCGCTGGAAAAACGAATAAAAGATAAAGTACTAAAAAATCAAACACTGGCGGATCGAGCCCTGAAATCTTTGGAGGAATTTGTCCAAACAATTTAAGAAAGGCCCGCTGACATTGAAATCTCCCCAACATTGTGATAAATTTAATCATAAGATGTTGGAGGGATTTTTTTGCGCAATCAGGAATTAATTGACCGCTTTATGAACTACTTAGCTATCGAAAGGCGCTATTCGGTGGAAACCGTAAAGGCTTACTTGTTGGATTTGCAGAAATTTGAACAATTTTTGGCGGAAAGCGGGAACGCGTCCTTGCTTGCGGTAACCATTTACGACATTCGCCTCTATTTAAGTTTTTTGGATGAACAGAAGTTAAGCCGCAACACGATTTCGCGCGCGCTGTCCAGCTTACGGGGATTTTATAATTTTCTTATCCGGAATGACATCATGACAGAGAATCCGCTAGCCTACATTTCGTTCAAAAAGAAGAATTTAAGGCTTCCGCAATATCTATATGAAGAAGAATTGGAAAAGCTATTGGCTGCAGCCAGAGGGAATAAACCGCTGGATTACCGCAATGCAGCATTGATAGAACTGCTGTACGCTACCGGCATCCGGGTAAGCGAGTGCAAGAACATCCGCTTGGATGACATCGCTTTCGATTTGGGCGTCGTGCTGGTGCTCGGCAAGGGGAACAAGGAAAGGTATGTCCCGTTCGGCCATTATGCAGCCGACGCCATCCAAGAATATCTGGAAAAAGGCCGGAAGGTTCTGATGACGGAAAATCAGCGCGAACATGATAAGCTGTTCGTCAACCGGCTCGGAGATCCGATCACGTCTGGTGGTGTGGAATATGTGTTGAAGCAGGTGATGAAGAAGACGGGTTTGACCGGCGATCTCCATCCGCATATGCTCCGCCATACCTTTGCGACTGATATGCTTAATAACGGGGCGGATATGCGCACGGTCCAAGAGCTTTTGGGGCATGCCAGTCTCTCCTCTACGCAGATCTATACGCACGTGACGAAAGATGCTCTGCAAAGGAACTATAACCTGTATCATCCCCGCGCTAAGCGGGGATCTCATGAATTGGAGGAATGAAGGATGACAACAATCTGCGCAGTACAGTACAACGGGAAATCGGCGATGGCCGGTGACGGACAAGTAACGATGGGCGAATCCGTTATCATGAAAGGCACAGCAAAAAAAATCCGGCGCATCTACAACGATGAAGTCATCGTCGGATTTGCGGGTGGTGTTGCCGACGCCTTCACGCTGGAAGATAAATTTGAAGAAAAACTGAATCAATACAAAGGTAACCTGCTGCGCGCCTCCATAGAAGTCGCCAAAGAGTGGCGTGGAGACCGTGCCTTGCAAAAATTGGAAGCCCTCCTGATCGTGATGAACAGAGACCAGATGCTGCTCGTTTCGGGGAGCGGCGAAGTCATTGAACCAGATGACGGCATTCTCACCATCGGTTCCGGCGGTAATTTCGCTTTGGCGGCGGCCCGCGCCTTGAAACGAAAAGGGACAGGGCTATCGGCTAAGGAAATAGCCTATGAGAGTCTGAAGATTGCTTCCGAGATTTGCGTATTTACCAATGATAATATTATCGTTGAAGAATTTTAGGGGGTGAATGAGAAATGGACGGAAAATATAACCAAACACCTAGAGAGATTGTAAAGGAATTGGATAAATATATCATCGGCCAAGACGCGGCTAAAAAAGCCATCGCCGTAGCATTGCGGAACAGATACCGCAGGCTGAAGCTGGATGCCGTTATGCAGCAGGAAGTGACGCCTAAGAACATCCTCATGATCGGTCCTACCGGTGTGGGTAAAACGGAATTGGCAAGAAGATTGGCGTTGCTGGTGGAAGCCCCTTTTGTAAAGGTTGAAGCGACAAAATTTACGGAAGTAGGCTATGTAGGGCGTGACGTTGAATCAATGGTCCGGGATTTGGTGGAGAACGCCATCCAGATCGTTGAAAAGCAAAAACGCAGTGAGGTCTACAGCAAAGCCTACGAACAGGCTTTGCAACGATTGGCGAAAGCATTAAAGCCGGGTATCAAGAAAGCTAAACCGCAAAGCAAAGAGGCGGACAGTTGGCAAACCATGTTCAAAAATATGGGGATGCCGCTTCCCGGCGAAATGGAAGAGGAAGTTTCCGAGGAGGTGACGACCGAGATCGCCAAGGAACGCATCGAAATCATCGAGCAATTGCGCAAAGGCTTGCTCGACAATCGCGAAGTGACCATCCAAGTTGAGGAAAAACAAGGCAGTCCGTTGGGTGCAGGTGGGAACAACGAGCAAATGATGATGTTGCAGTCAGCTTTTGAATCCTTTACCCCTAAAAAGAAAATCAAACGGACGCTGAAAGTGGCCGACGCTATCGGCATTCTCGTGCAGGAAGAGACGGATAAGTTGGTCAACAAAGATGATATTTCTCTGGAAGCATTGAAGATAGCGGAGATGAACGGCATTATTTTCATTGATGAAATCGATAAAATCACTTCAAAATCACAACATACTGGGGAAGTATCGCGCGAAGGCGTCCAGCGGGATATCTTGCCTATCGTGGAAGGTTCGCAAGTTTCGACAAAATATGGATCGATTCAAACGGATCACATTCTGTTCATTGCTTCGGGTGCGTTCCACGTTTCCAAGCCGAGCGACTTGATTCCTGAGTTGCAGGGCCGATTCCCGATCAGGGTGGAATTGAATGATTTAACGGAGGATGACTTCGTCAAGATCCTTACGGAACCGAATAACGCCTTGTTGAAACAATACATCGCATTGCTGGGGACGGAGGATGTCCACATCACCTTCACGCAGGAGGCCATCCGGAGAATGGCGAAAATCGCAACCCAGGTGAACGAAGAGACGGACAATATCGGAGCAAGAAGATTGCATACCATCATGGAAAAATTATTGGAAGATTTGCTTTTTGAAGCATCCGAGATACCCGGAAATCAAATCACCATCACCGAAAATTATGTGGATGAAAAATTGGCGCACATCGTCGAAAATAAGGATTTACGAAGATATATCCTATAAAGAATCAGCAGAAATTGGCCTGTGCATGATGAATGACCATTTCTGACAGATGGGTACAAGCTGCAACTATTTTCTAATAGGGAGACATGTGGGGGAAACTATGGATGAATTATTAGAAAAGTTAAGAAGAATCAATAAGATGCTCCAAAAAGAAGGCGGCTTCGTTACCGCGGCTCATAAAAAAGGCTCATTGCCTTTTACCGAAATGGCCACCGTGTTAGGGGACATTTTGGGGGCCAATACGTATCTGATCGATTTATATGGGAATCTGTTGGGCTACAGTGAAGCGACCGATATAAACAACTATCGCATCAAGCAGATGCTGACAGACACAAAATTTCCTGAACAATACGCCCAAAATTTATCCGCGCTGTACCAGACGACCGCTAATATCGGCATCGAATCGGATATGACGGCTTTTCCGATCGAGAGCCGGGATCTGTTCATTACCGGGATGACGACCATCATCCCGATTTTTGCGGCCGGGAAGCGGTTGGGAAGCTTGATTTTAGCAAGGATGGCTCCGGTGTTCGACAGCGGCGATTTGATCCTTGCGGAGCATGGCGCGACCGTTATCGGGATGGAGATGCTCCATTCCATCAATTTGGTGACGGAAGAGGCGACGCGCGTCACAACCATGATCCAGATTGCAGTCAAGTCATTGTCGTTCAGTGAGTTGGAGGCCGTAAAAGCGATTTTTCGGCATTTCTCATCGCTGGAGGAACGGATCACCGCGTCCAAGATAGCGGAAGAAAACAACATCACCCGCTCGGTCATTGTCAATGGCTTGCGTAAGTTGGAATCTGCAGGGATCATCGAAACCAGATCGCTGGGGATGAAGGGGACATTCATCAAGGTTGCCTCTACGCAATTATTGGATGCATTGCAGAAAGCCTTGTTTTCTAAATAAAAGAGAAAACAGCGGGAACGAGAAGTATAATAATGGGGGACTCAGTAATGGAATTTGTAATAGAAAATCAACACCTTACCGTAAAAGTGAAAGACGTGGGGGCAGAAATAATCAGTGTCACCGCTAAGGAGACAGGGATCGAATACATCTGGCAAGGTGATGAGAAGGTTTGGAACAGGCATGCACCCATCTTATTCCCGATAGTCGGCCGATTAAAGGAAGATACCTACCACTATAAAGGTACTCCTTATCATTTAACGCAGCATGGATTCGCAAGGGACAGCAAGTTTCATGTCCATGAACGCCTATCCGACAGCATCACGTTTATTTTGCAGCCGAACGAGCGTTTCCTGTCTGTTTATCCGTTCCTATTCGGGCTTCAGATAACGTACCGACTCTTCAAAAATGAACTGGTGGTCACCTACAAAGTGAAGAATATGGATGAAAAAACCATGTTCTTCTCCATCGGTGGGCATCCGGGGTTCAACGTCCCATTGGCTGGGGAAACGGTGTTTACGGATTATGCCATCACCATCGAGCCTGCCATCGAGCGGGAACGCATTTTCCTGCGGGGGCCATTTGTCGCGGCAGAAGACAGCAGACGGGTGAACCAAAATCATATTCCGCTGGAACATGGGCTGTTTGCCGATGATGCCATCATCTTCAAAGCCGGACAACCAATGACCCTGACGCTCACTTCAACGAAGGATAGCCATGGCGTGAAAATGACGGTCAAGGACTTCGATTATGTAGGCATCTGGACCAAGAATCAAAGCGATGCAACGTATATCTGCATTGAACCGTGGTGTGGGCTTGCCGACTTTACAAATTCAGATGGGGACATCGAACATAAACAAGCCATCCATTCGCTGAATGCAGGGGAAAAATTCACGGCAGAACATAAAATCGAATTCTTTTAAATCCCGGCAGATCCGCTCAGGGCTGCTGATCCAGGACCAAAAAAGGGCGCCCCTAAATCATGCTTGATGATTTAGGGGTGCCCTTTTTCTTTGCGTTGTTTATTTGCTTTCCTTGGCTCTATACCCGAAAGGAACCTTGCTTTCGGTTCCGTTTTTGATCCGTTCGATATTCGAACGATGACGGTAGGTGATGAATATCGTCAAGAAAACGGTCACGGTGGTCAGAGCCCAATCGTGGAAGGAAAAGGAAACGACAATGGCCGTCAGACAGGCTAAGATGCTGGAGAGACTGACCATCCGGGAAAAATAAAGATAGACCAAAAAGAAGACGATAGCGATCATGAAAAAAGGCGGATTGTACGCCAGTATGATACCCGCGCTGGTGGCAACGGCCTTTCCTCCTTTAAAACCGGCAAAAATAGGATACGTATGTCCGATTGCCGCAATGACACCGATGAGCAAAGGGTGTATACTCAAGCCAAACCACAGGGGCAATAGCGTTGCGATGGAGCCTTTTAAAATATCCATGATCAATACGACTGTGCCGGCTTTTTTGCCTAATACGCGGTAGGTATTCGTTGTTCCCGAATTGCCGCTGCCGAGTTTACGGATATCTGTGTGGTAAAAATATTTGCCTATCCAAATACCTGAAGGGATGGAACCCAACAAGTATGCAAGGATGATGACGATTGCTGTCATTCTTTCTTCACTCCTATTGTTGAAACTAAATATCAGATTTTCAATTCCCTATCATTCTAACATTTTATGTGTTTTTTTCCTATAGGGGGTGTGATACTAGTTGCATTTAGCGTAAAACCGTTTTATTCTTTTCAAATTCGATATTTTAAAGTATGATAGAATAGATGTTCGTATAAGGACAGATATGAAGGAGTTTTTTCATGGCACAAGATAAAGTATTTAATTATGATGACGACTCCATTCAAGTCCTCGAAGGACTTGAAGCAGTCAGAAAAAGACCAGGAATGTATATCGGGTCGACCGATGCACGCGGCTTGCATCATTTAGTATATGAAATTGTCGACAATGCGGTAGATGAGGCGTTGTCAGGCTATGCCGATAAAATAGACGTCACCATCCATAAGGATCAAAGTGTCAGCGTGAAAGACAACGGACGCGGCATGCCAACCGGTTTGCATGCATCCGGAGTTCCGACCATCCAAGTCATTTTCACTGTACTGCACGCCGGCGGAAAGTTTGGACAAGGCGGCTATAAGACTTCAGGAGGTCTTCACGGGGTAGGCGCGAGTGTTGTGAACGCTCTGTCGGAATGGCTGGAAGTTTCCGTAATCAGGGAACATGAAGTCTATAAGATGTCTTTCAAAAACGGCGGCAAGCCGGCAAACAAGCTGACCAAAGAAAAAAATGTGCAGAAGGACAATGGATCGCTGATCCATTTTTTGCCCGACAAAGAAATATTCGGCACAGCGCAATTATCCTATGAAGTATTGGCAGAGCGGTTCCGTGAATCAGCGTTTCTGCTGAAAGGCTTGAAAATCACGCTCACGGACGAACGCTCCGACAAAAGCGAGACCTTTTGCTACGAAGAAGGCATCAAGGAATTTGTCGCTTACCTGAACGAGGAAAAGGATACGTTGCATGAAATCGTCTATTTCAGCGGCGAATCGGATGGCATTGAGGTCGAGTTCTCTTTCCAATACAATGACGGCTATTCAGAGACCATCTTGTCATTCGTAAACAATGTCCGGACCAAGGACGGCGGCACGCATGAAGTCGGTGCGAAAACGGCTATAACGAAAGCATTCAACGAATATGCCCGGAAAATCGGCATGCTGAAGGAAAAAGATAAGAACCTGGAAGGCAGTGACGTCCGCGAAGGGTTGTCGGCCGTATTGTCTTTACGTGTCCCTGAAAATCTCTTGCAGTTTGAAGGACAAACAAAGGAAAAATTGGGGACCCCGCAAGCAAGAGCAGCCGTCGACAGTCTGATCAGCGAGCAATTAAGCTATTATCTGATTGAGAACGGCGAAACGGCACAAATGCTTGCCCGGAAATCTTTGAAAGCAAGAGAGGCAAGAAACGCTGCCCGTAAGGCAAGGGAAGATACACGGAACGGTAAGAAACGCCAAAAGAACGAATCCCTGCTTTCCGGCAAACTGACACCTGCGCAGAGCAAGAATCCAAAGAAAAATGAATTGTTCCTGGTCGAAGGAGATTCCGCCGGCGGATCCGCAAAACAGGGAAGGGACCGCAAATTCCAGGCGATCCTTCCGTTGCGAGGGAAAGTCGTCAATACGGAACGCGCCAGTATCCAGGATATTATGAAGAACGAAGAAATCAACACCATTATCCATACCGTAGGGGCCGGGGTCGGCGCCGATTTTGACGTCAAGGACAGCAACTACGATAAAATCATCATCATGACCGATGCGGACACGGATGGTGCGCATATCCAGATTCTGCTGTTGACCTTCTTCTATCGCTATATGAAGCCGCTGTTGGACGCCGGAAAGATTTATTTGGCGCAGCCGCCACTTTATAAGGTTTCAAAAGGGATCGGGAAATCCGAAAAGATCGAGTATGCCTGGACCGAAAAAGAGCTAGCCGCAAAAATCGCTATCATCGGCAAAGGCTACATCCTGCAACGCTACAAAGGGTTGGGTGAAATGAATGCGGACCAGCTTTGGGAAACCACAATGGATCCGGATACGAGAACGCTGATCCGTGTCCTCATCGATGACAAAGCGCAAGCGGAACGCAGGGTGACCACTCTGATGGGCGATAAAGTAGAACCGCGCCGCAAATGGATAGAGGAGCATGTCGAATTTTCCATGGAAGACAAAAAGAGCATCCTGGAGGAAGGGTTATCCGAAAATGCAACGGAAGATGGCCAAGCACATATGCAGGAGCAAGTAAAGAAAGAGGCTATCGAGAAGCAAGACTCCTCGGAACATGAGATTGAGCAGATAGCATTAGATTTTGAAAGTGGTGAAGAGTAAGATGACGGATAATCAAGAAATCAAAGAAATAATGCTTGAAGATGTGATGGGAGACCGTTTTGGCCGTTATTCCAAATACATCATCCAGGATCGTGCTTTGCCGGATATCCGCGATGGGCTAAAACCCGTTCAAAGACGGATATTGTATGCGATGTTTGTGGCGGGCAATACTTCCGAAAAGGGCTTCCGTAAATCGGCCAAGACAGTCGGTAATGTTATCGGTAACTATCACCCGCATGGAGACTCCAGCGTGTACGAAGCGATGGTGCGGTTGAGCCAAGATTGGAAAATGCGTGAAGAGCTGATAGAGATGCACGGGAATAACGGGAGCATGGACGGCGACTCGGCTGCCGCCATGCGTTATACTGAAGCGCGACTATCCAAAATATCGGCGGAGTTGCTGCGTGATATCGACAAGGAAACGGTCGATTTCGTCCTGAACTTCGATGACACCGATGAAGAGCCTACCGTTCTGCCGGCAAAATATCCCAATCTGCTCGTTAACGGCGCAACCGGGATTTCTGCAGGTTATGCGACGGATATCCCGCCGCATAATTTGGGGGAAGTCATCGATGCGACGTTGCACTTGATATCCCATCCGGATGCTACCCTGGCCGATTTGATGAAGTACGTGAAAGGACCCGATTTCCCGACCGGAGCGATGATTCAAGGCTTGGAAGGCCTGAAGGATGCTTACACAACGGGCAAAGGAAAAGTGATTGTCCGCTCCAAAACCAGGATCGAAGAAATCCGCGGCGGAAAGCAACAGATCATCATCTCGGAAATCCCTTATGAAATAAATAAAGCGACACTAGTCAAAAAGATGGATGACATCCGCATCAACCGAAAAATCGAGGGGATATCGGAAGTCCGTGATGAATCTGACCGGACCGGCCTGCAGATCGTCGTTGAATTGAAGAAGGAAGCAAATGCGGAAGGTATCCTGAATTACCTTTTGAAAAACACCGACCTGCAAGTGAACTATAATTTCAATATGGTCGCAATCGACGAACGCCGTCCGAAACAAGTAGGGCTGCACCAAATCCTGAAAGCCTACGTCAAATATCAAAAAGAGGTCATCACACGACGGACGAAATACAACCTGAAAAAAGCGGAAGCAAGACTGCACATTGTGGATGCGTTGATAAAAGTCATCTCCATTCTGGATGAAGTCATTCAAATTATCCGCAACAGTAAAGATAAAAAAGATTCAAAACAGAATTTGATCAAAAGCTATGCCTTCACAGAAATACAAGCGGAAGCAATCGTTTCCTTGCAATTGTACCGTTTGAGCAATACGGACATCACCGCTCTGCAAAATGAGAAAATGGATTTGAACGAGCAAGTGGCCATGTATCAAAGCATACTGAAAGATGATAAGACGTTGTATTCAGTCATGAAAAACGAATTGACGGCCGTCAAAAAACAATATGCAAACCCACGCCGTTCCAGCGTACAGGCTGAAATCGACGAAATTAAGATCGATACCGAAGTACTGGTGCCGGACGAAGAAGTCATCGTTGTCGTGACGAAAGAAGGCTATTACAAACGCACGAGCGTCCGTTCGTTCTCTGCCTCGGCAATCGAAGAGGTGGCGTTGCGCGAAGGGGATAAACCACTATTCATCGGGAAAGCTTCCACACTGGACGCGGTTGTCCTGTTCACTAACAAAGGGGATTATCTGCATTTCCCGATACATGAATTGCCTGAATTGAAATGGAAGGACATCGGGCATCACCTATCCCAAAATATTCCTTTCGCCGCGGATGAACGAATCATCAGTGTCACTATAATGAAGCATCATACCGAAGCGACCGGAACGGTGTTGTTTGTATCGCAGGATGGGTTGATCAAGCAAACCAATCTCAATGAGTTTACGACATTCAGAGGGTACCGGAACAAAAAGAGCGTCGCAATGAAAATGAAAAACGAAACGGACGCAATCGTCTCCCTGCATTACCTTGATGAAAAAACGAACTATGAAATCTTGTTGGCTACCCATTTCGGATTCGCATTGCGCTATCCCGTCAGCGAAGTCCCTACAATCGGTACGCGGGCAAGCGGCGTAAAATCGATCAACTTGAAAACGGGCGATTTCGTCGTCGGTGGAGCGGTCTTCACGGAACAAAATGAAGACTATCCTATCCTTATCATCACCCAAAGAGGGAACATCAAGAGATTCAAGTCCGGAGAAGTCCCACCATTAGGAAGGGCCAAACGAGGACTTATGCTCTTGAAGGAATTAAAGGCAAAACCGCATCGCATCATCTACATGGATAGTTCGCTGGAACAGCCGAACACATACATCATCCATACCACCAATGGCGCTGACATACAGGCTGAGAGCAAAGAAGTGCCGTTCAGCCCTAGATATGCCAACGGCAGCTTCGCCATCAATGAGAAGACAGACGGCGAAGTTACGAGCGTCGAAAAAGCGTATAATTTTTCACAAATTAGAATACTCTAATATTCTGTTATAAACAATTTCAAAAAGCGGAGGCTGTGTAATAACACAGTTTCCGCTTTTTGAATGTAACAGTTTCGGTCGAATAGTAAAACATTCACTAACTATTAGATAGTTATATAAACAGTCCAACCAGCAAAAAAGCTATATGTATTACGTTTTCATAGAACCTCCCAAAAAAACATTTAAAAAATACCAAAAATAGTTTGATAGTTGTTGCACTTTTGTAGGGACGTGTTATAATATTCATGTAGAAACCTGTTACACATATCACAATGTGCAAGCACTTTGAGGAGGAACAAATATAATGGAACAATGGCAAGGGTTTAAAGGCAAAACTTGGAAAGAAGAAGTCGATGTAAGAGATTTCATTTTAAAGAACTACTCTGAATATAAAGGCGACGAAAGTTTCTTAGAAGGCCCAACTGAAACAACTACTCAATTATGGGATCAAGTAATGGATTTGACGAAACAAGAAAGAGAAGCTGGCGGCGTTTTGGATATGGATACAAAAGTTGTATCTACTATCACATCACATGAAGCAGGCTACTTGAACAAAGATAAAGAGCAAATCGTTGGTTTCCAAACTGAAAAACCATTGAAACGCAGCTTGATGCCATTCGGTGGTATCCGCATGAGCGAACAAGCATGTGAAGAAGCTGGTTACAAAGTTGACCCAGAAATTTCATTTGCATTCCGTGAATACAGAAAAACACATAACCAAGGCGTATTCGATGCCTACACACCAGAAATGCGCGCAGCAAGAACTACCGGCGTCATCACTGGTTTGCCAGATGCATACGGACGTGGACGCATCATCGGTGACTACCGTCGTGTAGCATTATATGGTGTTGATTATTTGATGAAAGAAAAATTAAAAGAATTCGCTAACATCGGCGACGGCACAATGACAGATGACGTTATCCGTTTAAGAGAAGAGTACAGCGAACAATATAGAGCTTTGAAACAATTGAAAGATTTAGGCGCTATCTATGGCTTCGATATTTCAAAACCTGCTACAAACGCTAAAGAAGCTTTCCAATGGTTATACTTCGGATACTTAGCGGCTGTTAAACAACAAAATGGTGCAGCAATGTCATTAGGACGTACATCTACATTCTTAGACATCTACATCCAACGCGATTTGGAAAACGGAACATTGACAGAAGCAGAAGCACAAGAAATCGTTGACCACTTCGTTATGAAGTTACGTATGGTTAAATTTGCACGTACGCCAGAATACCAAGAATTATACTCAGGAGATCCACAATGGGTTACTGAATCAATCGCAGGTATGGCTTTAGACGGCCGTTCAATGGTAACAAAGAGCAGCTTCCGTTTCTTGAATACATTGACTAACTTGGGCGCAGCTCCAGAACCAAACTTGACAGTTCTATGGTCAACTAGATTACCTGAAGGATTCAAAAAATACTGTGCTAAAGTTTCTATCGAAACAAGCGCTATCCAATACGAAAATGATGACATCATGATCGCTGAATGGGGCGATGACTACGGTATCGCTTGCTGTGTATCCGCAATGAGAATCGGGAAACAAATGCAATTCTTCGGAGCTCGTGCTAACTTAGCTAAAACATTGCTTTACGCAATCAACGGCGGGGTTGATGAGAAGAAGAAAAAACAAGTCGGACCTAAATTGCAACCAATCACTTCAGAATATCTTGATTACGATGAAGTAGCGGAAAAATTCGATGTTATGATGGACTGGATTGTGGCGTTGTATGTGAACACGTTGAACGTTATCCACTACATGCATGACAAATATTCATACGAATCTTTGGAAATGGCATTACATGATACAAATGTTATCCGTACATTGGCAACGGGTGTTGCTGGCTTCTCAGTGACAATCGACTCACTTTCAGCTATCAAATACGCTAAAGTTAAACCAATCCGCGACGAAGACGGCATCGCAGTTGACTTCGAAATCGAAGGCGACTTCCCTAAATATGGTAACAACGATGACCGCGCTGACCAAATCGGTATCGACTTGTTGAAACAATACATGACTAAAGTTAAGAAACACCATACTTACCGTAATTCTATCCCTACAACTTCAATCCTTACAATCACTTCTAACGTGGTTTATGGTAAGAAAACAGGTAGCACTCCTGACGGACGTAAAGCCGGCGAACCATTCGCACCAGGTGCTAACCCAATGCACGGCAGAGATACACACGGCGCATTAGCAAGCTTATCTTCAGTTGCTAAAATTCCTTACAAATATTCATTAGATGGTATTTCTAATACATTCTCAATCATCCCTAAAGCTTTAGGCCGTGAAGAAGATGTACAAAAAGAAAATCTTTCAACGATGCTGGACGGCTATGTAGCTAAAGGCGGACATCACTTGAACGTTAACGTGTTCAACCGTGAAACATTGCTTGACGCTATGGATCACCCAGAAAACTACCCACAATTAACAATCCGTGTTTCTGGATATGCTGTTAACTTCATCAAGTTGACTCGTGAACAACAAATGGACGTTATCAACCGTACGATGCACGACATGATGTAATCACTCTTTAAAAAAAACTTTATCATATAAAATTAAACGGATGAATCATCGGATTCATCCGTTTTCTATCAAAGGAAATGAACATTTCGTTTCTTTTGATAGGAAATATTCCTTAGACAATATACAATGAATATAAGAAATAACAGATAAAGGAGTTTTTGAAATGACTGAACCTTTAAAAGGATTTGTGCATTCGACGGAAAGCTTCGGATCGGTTGATGGTCCAGGAATCCGCTTTATTATATTTATGCAAGGTTGCCGGATGCGTTGCCAGTTCTGCCATAATCCGGATACATGGAATATCGGCGGCGGCAATGAGATGACGACGGATGAACTGTTGGAACTCGCTTTACAATATAAGCCATTCTGGGGCGCGAAAGGTGGCATCACCGTCAGCGGCGGGGAACCCTTGTTGCAAATCGATTTTTTGATCGAATTGTTCACGAAAGCAAAAGCGCTCGGTGTCCATACGACATTGGATACATGCGGCTTGCCGTTCACTTATGATGAACCGTTTTTCGGCCAATTCGAAAAATTGATGGCGGTCACCGATTTGTTGTTGTTGGACATCAAACACATCGACAGCCAAAAACATAAAGAACTGACTATGTGGCCGAACGAAAGCATCATCGCATTGGCTAAGTATCTTTCGGACATCAACAAGCCGGTTTGGATCCGCCATGTCCTGATACCAGAACGTACCGACTACGATGAATTTTTGATCCGTTTGGACGCGTTCCTTAAGACGTTGAAAAACATCGTCAAAGTGGAAATACTCCCATACCATAAAATGGGCGTATATAAATGGAAAACGCTTGGCATTCCTTACCAATTGGAAGGCATCGACCCACCGACTGCTGAACGGGTGGAAAATGCCAAGAAATTGTTGCATACAGAAGATTACAAAGGGTATTTGACCCTATAATAGATGAGTTTTTCTGAAAGAAAAGAGAATTGTCATTGCTCTTTTCTTTCTTTTTTATTATGATTATTGAAGATACTGGAAGAGAGAGGGAATAAAATGAGTAAATTATTAGTCTTCGGGCACCAAAATCCTGATACAGATGCGATTACATCTGCTATCGCCTATGCCTATCTTTTGAATCAAACCGGAATGGAAGCAGAAGCGGTTGCGTTAGGTCTTCCTAATGAAGAAACGGCTTATGCACTTGAAAAATTTAATGTGAATGCTCCCCGTGTTATTGAAACTGCAGCGAACGAAACCGATACTGTCGTATTGGTCGATCACAACGAAGCGCAACAAAGCGTATCGGATATCAAAGACGTTGAAGTGTACGCAGTAGTCGATCATCATCGCATCGCTAATTTTGAAACGGCAAATCCGCTTTACTACAGAGCGGAACCAGTCGGCTGCACAAACACCATCCTTTATAAGATGTTCAAAGAAAAAAATATCGCCATTCCCGCTGACTTGGCTGGCTTGATGGCATCTGCCATCATTTCGGATAGCCTGTTGTTCAAATCCCCGACTTGCACGGAGGAAGACAAGGAGGCCGCCACTGCTTTAGCTGCAATCGCAGGCATTTCCTTGGAAGAATATGGCTTGACCATGCTGAAGGCAGGTACCAACTTGGGAACGAAAACGGTAGCTGAGCTATTGACGCTGGATGCCAAATCATTCCCGATGGGCGACAAAAACGTGCGCATCGCACAAGTCAATACGGTTGACGTACAAGATGTCCTATCGAGACAAGCAGAGCTTTCTGCAGCAATGGAAGCAGCCAATCAAACGGAAAACTATGATTTGTTCTTGATGGTCATCACAAACATCATCGAAAGCGATTCTGCATTGTTAGCTATCGGCTCACCATTGGATGCGGTTGAAGAAGCATTCGGTGTTAAACTTGTAAACAATACGGCAAACTTACCGGGCGTCGTTTCCCGTAAAAAGCAAGTTGTCCCTCCATTGACAGACGTTTTCACAAAATAATTTATATGACAAATAGGCGGATGGCGTAAAAGCTATCCGCTTTTTTTCGTGCTATACTGATAGTAAATCAGACCGTTCAGAGAGATGGCGTTCATTTGGGGCCATCGTTAAAAAGGAGGAGCCGAAATGAAGATAGGTGTCATTTCTGATCTGCATATTGATTCAAACCGAAAAAAATTAGCCCCCGGCCAGACCTACGACCGTCTGTTGGCTGAACTGCTCTATAACCAGGAAATTGATTTGTTGCTGTTGGCGGGGGATGTTTCTTCCGACTATCATGATACGTTCAAGTTTTTGGATAACATGAAGAACCATGCCGTCTCCAAAATCCTTTTTGTGCCAGGCAACCATGACTTTTGGTCGATCCGCAATCATGAAGAAGACACCGACAGAATTTATCGCTTGTTTAAAGAACGGGATGAGAACCCTGTCGGCCGTCCGTTATTGCTCAATGAGGATTGGGCAGTGGTCGGGAATCCGGGTTGGTACGATTACGGATTCGGCAGCAGCAAATACACAAAAGATGAATTTTCCAAAAAAAAGCTGAAGGTCGGCGGTTGGAATGACCGCGAATACGTCCATTGGCAAAAGGATGATGTATCCGTAGCGGAAGACATGTACCAGGAAATCAAACAAGATCTGCACCATGCCGCAGGCAGAAAAATCATCTTCATGACGCATGTCGTGACGCACCCGCAGTTTGTCATCCCCCTGCCGCATAAAGTATATGATTACTATAACGCCTTCCTCGGTAATACCAGTTACATGCAACTCTACAAAGACTATCCCATCAAGCACAGCGTCATGGGTCATGTCCATTTCCGGAAACTATACAGAGAAAAGGGCATTTCCTATTATTGTGCCTGCCTAGGGAGCAGCCGGCATTGGTATACAGATGATCCGTATGTCGAATTGGCCTATACGTTGGAAGAATTTCTGATCGAAGGGTAGGTGCTTCTTTCGGAATTCTCTTTGGTGAATGTCTCGAAATGAATATATCTGAATAATATATATTTGACATTGAGGGGAAAGCGGAATATAATCATCTTATGAATCACTTACAAAATGTTCGTTATGGTTGAGATACATTTTCTTTTCTTTTTGGGTAAATAGGTTATGTTGATAGGTATATTTTGAGTAACAGACTTTTGACTCAGACGCAAAAGGAATACATGCAGAGACAGTGATTGGTGGTGTAATGCAAATTGGCTTCATATCACCATTAAAGCCGTCCTTAAAAGTATACGGAATGCCATACATTTCCGCTTGCGATCATTCCGACAGGGGAAAATATCATTTGTTTAAAAAAGTAAAATCAATTTTGAAAAGGTGAGGGTAATTATGGATAAAACAAACAATTGGGAACTAGGGAAAGTTGTATTGAAAGTGAATGATTTGGAGAAGATGACAGCCTTCTATCAAGAAGCCATCGGATTAGATATATTGGAAAAACAAGCGCATGCTACCGTTTTGGGCGTGAAAACGGATAATGTA
Source organism: Trichococcus palustris (assembly GCF_900114465.1). Lineage (GTDB taxonomy): Bacteria > Bacillota > Bacilli > Lactobacillales > Aerococcaceae > Trichococcus > Trichococcus palustris. The sequence goes on from NZ_FOTD01000001.1 coordinate 89,092, forward strand.
CCTTTGGTTGAACTGATTGAAATACCCAAAGCAAGCAGCCGCACAGTGACTGCCGGACTCTATCACTTGGCAATCCTGTTGCCGACAAGAGGCGATTTAGGGGCGATGCTGTATCATTTGGTGACAAAAAAATATGATCTGGTCGGCGCCAGCGACCACGGTTACAGCGAAGCGCTCTATCTGAATGACCCAGAAGGAAACGGCATCGAAATCTATCGCGACAAACCGATGGCAGAATGGGATATCCGTCCTGACGGCAGAATTGAAGGCATTACTGCCGCAATGGATACGGAAGCTGTGGTTCAATCGATGGAAAAATTATTTGCTGGCATCCCTTCAGGAACAAAAATGGGCCATGTCCATTTAACCGTCCATGATCTGGAGGACACGGAAGAATTTTACGTGAATGTGCTGGGCATCGCATTGAAGTCCAATTACTTCGGACAGGCTAAGTTCTTCGCTTCCGGTAATTACCATCACCATATCGGTTCCAATGTTTGGTCCGGCAGAAACCTTCCTGCGCCATTGGAAACACAGACCGGAATGGCCTATTACACTTGGCTGTTGCCGAGCAAGTCCGAATTGGATGCCTTGAAAGACAGATTGGAAAAAAACAATGTAACGTATGAAACAGCTGCTGACACGCTCATCTTCAAAGATAACAGCGGCATTACCATACATGCAACCGTCGGGAAATAACGGTTTGAGGAGACAAGGAAACTTGTCTCTTTTTTTGGCCTTTTTGGTACCTCTAAACCGGCCCGTGTTGGTATACTATGAATGAGAGGAGGTGGCGAGCAATGTTGGAAGATTTCCAAAACTGGGTTCAGATAAATGAACTGCAGGAACTTTTTTCCGATTCACGTGATGGTGAAACAATCGATAAAGAGATGTTTCGATTTGTGAGATCGGATTATTTTGATGATACCTTTGCCTATGACGGGGAGTTGGGGGCAATCTACAGTCCAAAAGGGACGCTGTTGCGTATATGGGCACCAACCGCTCAGAATGTTGAAGTGCTTATTTTTTCGGATACCCTGACTGCTGTCGCATCTCAAACGTTTAAAATGACAGCGAAGCCCAAGGGTGTATTCGAGCTGTTTTTGCCTGGGGATCAACATGGAACCATTTATAACTATAAAGTCACGTTCTTCAATAACCATGAGTCAGTCACTGTCGATCCTTATGCACGCGCAGTCACTGTAAACGGGACAAAAACGGTCATCGCTGATCTATCCAGGACAAATCCGGCTGAATGGGGAGAGCGTATGCCCCCATTCGGCATTCCGGAAGAAGCCATCATCTATGAACTGCATATTCGTGATTTCTCCATCTCGCCTTCAAGCGGAATAAAGAATAAGGGAAAGTTTCTGGGCCTGACCGAAAAAAACACAAAAACAGCCGAAGGATATACCACAGGGCTGGATTATTTGATTGATTTAGGCATCACGCACGTTCAAATTTTGCCGATGTTTGATTATGCATCCGTAGACGAAACGGATTTGGAGAAGCCGCAATATAATTGGGGGTATGATCCATTGAACTATAATGTTCCGGAAGGTTCCTATTCCACGGATCCGTTTCATCCGTTCACGAGAATTGCCGAAATGAAGCAGATGATCAAGGCGCTGCATGATAGTGGCATCCGCATCATCATGGATGTCGTCTACAACCATGTCTACGATCCGCAAGAACAAGCGTTGGAACGGACGGTGCCCGGGTATTATTACCGTTATAATCAGGATGGCACGTTGGCGAACGGTACGGGAGTAGGTAACGATACGGCTTCCGAAAGGCATATGATGCGGAGATACATCATCGACAGCATCACGTATTGGACCAAAGAATACCACATCGATGGTTTTCGCTTCGACTTGATGGGCATCCATGACATCGCCACGATGAATGCCATAAGGGACGCTTTAGATGACATCGATCCCTCGATTATCCTGATAGGGGAGGGCTGGGAGATGCAGACGCCTTTAGCGGAGAATCTAATGGCCATACAATTGAATGCCGAAAACATGCCAAGAATCGCCCATTTCAACGACTCCATCCGTGTCGTCCTCAAAGGTAGCGACTTCGGGGACGAAAAAGATAAAGGATTCATCAGCGGCAAAAATTACCAGGAAGATCTGTTGTTGCGAAATATAAAAGGCGCCATGCATTTGCCGAGTCATGGGACCTACATCGAACCCGAACAGGTCATCCAGTATGTGGAGGCGCATGATAATCTGACTCTGTATGATAAATTATTGCGTTCCAATCCGGACGACGCTGAAGAAATACGCATCAAGCGTCATACCTTGGCTACCAGCATCATCCTTTTGGCTCAAGGCGTTCCTTTCATACACGGAGGGCAGGAGTTTCTGAGGACCAAGGAGGGCGACGCAAACAGCTTCCAGTCTTCCGATGAAATCAATCAATTTGAATGGGACAGAGTAGTGACGCATCAGCAGTCCGTTAAGTATATCCAAGGGTTGATTGCCTTAAGGAAAAGGGAATACCTATTCCGCTTGCACACACCCACCGAAATAGAAGAGCACTTTACAACGCTCAGCCAAAACTTTAATATCGTTGCGTTTTCGCTGAAGGACAGATCAAAGGAATTTATCGTCATCATCAACGGAAACGAGAATGACACTACTTTCCGTTTTGAAAAGCAAAGTTATTCAGTCTTGGTAGACGATAACAGGGTATATCTTGAAGGAAAAGACATTCCCATGGAAATGGAGTCTTATTTTGTTGGAGCGCATACTGTAGCCGTATTGTTGCGAAAAATAAAATCAAAACCAACTGTTTGATGAAGTAATGTGATAAAAAAGTTCATTATTTCCTCATGAAAATGCAATATCGAATTATTCTGAGGTTGATATAAACTTATTGAGATATAAAATTATGTTTTATTACCAAACAAATGTTTATTTTTGTTAAAGGCTTAAAATCAATATTCGGTAACGCTTACGGTAAATTTTTTTTGTACTGCGCGGAATATACCTTTTGTCAATAAATGCATAAATATGCTATATTGACTTTTTATACTTATAAATATGAATAAATTTAGCGAATTTTAATCAATTTCTTAAAAACCCAAACTTGATTTTAATTTCACACACAATTATAATTAACCTTACTATAGAAATTATAGCAAATTGTAAGGATGGGGGAAATATTAATGGGCAATAAGAAATTATCAGCTTTAGTATTATTATCTTTAAGTTCTGCTTTGGTATTGGCTGCTTGCGGCGGAAACAATACCGCTGATTCATCCGATTCTTCAGCAACGGGGACAGCAGGCAGCGGTCAAGTTCTTAACTTGGTCGAGAGCGCGGAAATCCCTACAATGGATTCTGTACAGGCTACAGATACTGTTGCATTCACTGCGTTAAGCAACGTAAATGAAGGGTTATATCGTCAAGGGTTAAATGGTACTGTCGAATTAGGCATGGCAGCAGAAGATCCAACCGTAAGTGCAGATGGCCTGACTTACACCTTCAAGATCCGCGATAATGCAAAGTGGTCTAACGGAGAACCTGTTACAGCCGCTGACTTCGTCTATTCATGGCGTAAACTTGTCGACCCAGCTTCTGCGGCTTCATACTCTTACATGATGGACGGTGTCGTTGCCAACGCTACTGAAATCATGGCAGGCGATAAGAAACCGGAAGAATTGGGAATTAAAGCAGTCGATGAAAAAACGTTGGAAATTACATTGGCAAGTCCAGTACCTTATTTCAAGGATTTATTGACATTAGCCATGTTCTTCCCGCAAAACCAAGCTTTTGTTGAAAAACAGGGCGATAAATACGCTTTGAGCAGCGGCGCATTGCTATACAACGGACCATTTGTTTTGGCTAAATGGGATGCAGCAAGCCTTTCATGGACGTACGAAAGAAACAAAGACTACTGGGATGCAGATAAAGTCAATTTAGATGCTATCAACGTCGAAGTTATCAAAGAAACGTCTACCGCCTTGAATTTATATGATACAGGCGCAATCGATCGCATGATTTTAACGGGTGAATATGTTACCCAAAAAACTGGCGATCCTGACTTGCACACAATGCCTACATCATCAGTATTCTACTTGAAATTCAACCAACAAAGAGATAACCCGGCATTAAAGAATGCGAACATCCGCAAAGCTTTGGCAATGGCCTTCGACAAACAAGCTTATGCTGACGTTGTTCTACAAAACGGGTCGATTCCTGCTAACGGTTTAGTTCCGAAAGGATTGGCTTTAGATCCTTCTACAGGCGAAGATTACCGTGCAGAAAATGGCGATTTATTGAGTTTTAACGCTGCAGAAGCTAAAACCTATTGGGAAAAAGGATTGGCTGAATTAGGTCAAGACTCTGTCACACTAGAACTTTTGAGTGATGATACAGAAAACGCAAAACGCTCTTCTGAATTCCTGCAAAGCCAATTGCAAACAAACTTGCCTGGTTTGACTGTTACTTTACGTAACGTACCATTCAAAGTTCGTTTAGAAGCTGATACAAAAGGTACATACGATATCGAATTAGCTGGCTGGGGCGCTGACTATGCTGACCCAATCAACTTCCTGGAACTATTCCAAACAACAAACGGCAACAACAAATCAGGTTATTCTAATGCACAATACGATGCATTGATTGATGCAGCACGCACAAATGTTTCCGACCTTGATGCAAGATGGGCTAACTTATTGCAAGCTGAGAAAATCTTGATGGAAGATGCAGGAATCGCACCTCTTTATCAACGTTCTTACGCAGTATTGCAAAAACCATATGTTACAGATTTAGCTGAACACTTAGTTGGAGCTGAATACTCATACAAATGGGCTTCTAATGCCGGCGCTCAAAACGCGCAATAATTAAGAAAATAAAAAAATCCATCTGGCAAATGAAATATGTGCCAGATGGATGTTTTATTTAAAGTATGTAGTCCCAGAGACAAAGGATGCTGATGATCAACAGTATTACACCAATTGTCAGAACGTTACGATAACTTTTCCCGACCGAAGCTGATAAGGCATTAGGGTTCAATGATGCCTCGTGTTCACTACCTTTTTTTGTTTTTCTGAAGGCTTTTCGCATACTATAATGAAAAAAATCAAACGATCCAGAGGCAAAAATCAGTCCGAAAAGACCGATTATCAATAATATTCCTGCCAACGTGAACGTAATATTCGATGCCTCAACCCATCCAATGGATCCGGATTTTATCGATTGAACGAACAATGCAATGATGAAAATGACTATTGAAATGAGCACATTTTTTTTTGTGAAGTTCATATAGCTACGGCTCCTTTTGAATTTCTTACATTTAAATGTACAAAAAAAAGAAAGAAAACTCAATTAAAATATTCATTAGTTTTGCGTTCATTTTCTTTTTTGTATATTTAAATATGATATACTATCAAGTGCTATTTACAAAACTATTTTTAATGGAGGATGACAAACGATGAAAAGTTATGCAAAGTACATCGGTAAACGTATCATATATATGTTGGTTACCTTGTTTTTGATTGCATCGATAACTTTTTTTCTGATGAAGGCTTTACCTGGTACACCTTATAGTAACCAAGACAAGTTATCAGCAGATCAGATTCTTATCATGAACGAAAAATATGGGTTGAACAAACCTATTTTGGTGCAATACGGCGTTTATATTTTCGGATTATTACGTGGTGATATGGGAGTATCCTTCCAATTCAACAATACGCCGGTAACAGAGTTATTGAGCAGCAGAATTGGGCCATCCATGCAGCTTGGACTTCAGGCTGTTATCATCGGAACAATCTTGGGGATTGTCTTAGGTGTTATTGCCGCTATGAGACAAGGAACTTGGGTTGATACGGTTGCGACATTGACTGCTATTATAGGACGATCCATTCCAAACTTCGTTTTTGCTGTATTATTACAATTGATTTTTGGTGTTTGGTTGAAAGTTCTTCCAATCGCTTTGTGGAACGACGGGATTCGTTCATCCATCTTGCCGACCATAGCCTTATGTATTTCGCCATTGGCCGACTCGGCCCGGTTCATGCGTACCGAAATGGTCGATGTACTGAGCAGTGATTACATTGAATTAGCGAGAGCGAAAGGTCTGAGCCGTTGGGAAGTAGCGTTTAAACACGGTATCCGCAATGCTTTGATTCCTTTGGTTACGATTATCGGACCGATGACGGTCGGATTGATGACCGGTTCAATGGTAGTGGAAAATATTTATGCAATCCCAGGTATCGGGGAACAATTCGTAAAATCTATTTTGACTAACGATTTCCCGACTATCATGGGTGTAACGATGATGTATTCTACCATGTTAGTTGTCGTTATTTTATTAGTGGATATCTTGTACGGAATCATTGATCCTCGTATCAGAGTTACCTCAGAAGGAGGAAAAGCTTAATGAGCGAAGTGGAATTACAAAATAACCAGAATATGCCTGAAATCGCAAAAGATTTATTCGCCCCTGCAACCGAAGCGTCGATGCAAGATAACGAAAAAATATCTGCACCTTCGTTAAGCTTCATGGCCGATTCATGGCGTCGTCTTAAAAAGAATAAAGTAGCGATGGTCAGCTTGGTCATCTTGTTGATCATCAGCATATCCAGTTTCATGGCGCCGCTCATCGCGCCGCATAATCCGAATGAACAGACTGTCCAATATGCCAATTTGCCGCCCAAGCTTCCGGGCGTGGGGATCAACGGCTTTAATGGTACAGTCAATCAAAACGGTACGCGCATCGATAAATATGATGTTGCCGGCGTCCCTGCAGATGTCTATTACTATTTAGGAACGGATAGCTTAGGCCGCGATCTCATGTCACGTGTTCTATATGGTACACGTGTATCCTTATTCATCGCCTTTATGGCAGCTTTGTTCAATCTGACTATCGGAGTTGTTTATGGCCTGATTTCAGGTTGGCTAGGCGGAAAAGTGGATAACATCATGCAACGGATTTTAGAAATCCTATCGGGTGTGCCTAACCTGGTTGTCGTTATCTTGATGCTTTTGGTTCTGAAACCGGGCATTACCTCTATCATCGTTGCATTGGCGTTGACGGAATGGTTATCCATGGCCCGCGTTGTCCGTGCCCAGACATTGAAACTGAAGAACCAAGAATATGTTTTGGCTGCCCGCACCTTGGGGCAATCGCCGATGAATATCGCATTCAGACATATTTTACCTAACTTAGCCGGTGTCATCATCATTCAGGTTATGTTCTCCATCCCATCCGCAATCTTCTTCGAAGCGTTCTTGAGCTTCATCGGGATTGGGATACCGGCTCCAAATGCTTCACTTGGTACATTGATCAATGACGGATACAAAACATTCCGTTTCTTACCGCATTTGATGTGGTATCCAGCAGGCATCATGAGCGTCATCATGATCAGCTTCAACCTATTGGCTGATGGCCTGCGCGATGCATTCGATCCGAAAATGAGAGATTAGGAGGTAACCAGATGGAAAAGATTTTAGAAGTAAAAGATTTACAAATCAGTTTTGATACGTATGCCGGTAAAGTCAAGGCAATCCGTGGCGTCAGCTTTGATCTGAAGCCCGGCGAAACATTAGCCATCGTTGGTGAATCCGGATCCGGAAAATCGGTCACAAGCCGAAGCATTATGCGTCTGCTTGCCAACAATGCAAACATTGAACACGGTGAGATTTTGTTCAAAGGTCAAGATATCGTCCATAAGACGGAAAAAGAAATGCAAAAAATCCGCGGCTCCGAAATCGCAATGATTTTCCAAGACCCGATGACATCATTGAACCCGACTCAAAAAATCGGGAAACAAATCGCCGAACCAATCCTGAAACACCAAAATGTCAGCAAAGAGGAAGCGTATAGTAAGGCCGAAGAGTTATTGAAATTGGTTGGGATTCCGGAACCTGCAAAAAGAATGAAGCAATATCCGCATCAATTCTCTGGTGGTCAACGTCAACGTATCGTCATCGCTATTGCATTGGGATGTAACCCGGATATTCTGATCGCAGATGAACCAACAACGGCTCTTGACGTAACCATCCAAGCGCAAATTTTGGAATTGATGAAGGATTTGCAACAAAAAATCAAAACATCCATCATTTTCATCACGCATGACCTTGGGGTTGTCGCCAATGTTGCAGACCGTGTTGCGGTTATGTACGCGGGCAAGATTGTTGAAGTCGGTACTGTAGATGAAATTTTCTACAACCCACAACACCCCTATACTTGGGGCTTATTGAGTTCCATGCCGACGTTGGACACAGCCGGCACGCTGTATGCTATTCCCGGAACGCCTCCAGATTTATTGGAACCGCCAAAGGGGGATGCATTTGCACCCCGCAGCGAATATGCGATGAAAGTCGACACCATGTATGATCCGCCTTTCTTTAAGGTATCTGAAACACATCAAGCCGCTACTTGGCTGTTGCACCCTGATGCACCTAAAGTAACGCCTCCAATCGGCATCCAAAATCGCCAAGCGAATTTTGCAAGCATCCATTTGGAACCTTCAGAGGAATTGGCAGAGATGGGCACGATGGATAAAGAGAAAGTCGCAAAACCTAAAACAGATGAGCCAGAAATAGATCCGAAACTCACAGAGAAGGGAGGTTTGATGTAATGCAAGATTTATCGAACAGAAAGAAAATGTTGGAAGTGAAAAATCTAAAACAATATTTCAATGTCGGAACCAAAAATGAAGTCCGCGCCGTCGATGATGTGTCTTTCGATATTTATGAAGGCGAAACGTTAGGTTTGGTAGGCGAATCAGGTTGTGGCAAAACGACAACGGGCCGCGCCATCATCCGATTGTATGATCCTACTTCAGGGGAAATTTTCTTTGATGGTACCGAAATCCATACGTTGCATGATCGGAAAGAACAATTGGCATTCCGAAAAGATATGCAAATGATCTTCCAAGATCCTTACGCATCATTGAATCCCCGCATGAAGGTCCGCGACATCATCGCGGAAGGATTAAAAATCCATAACCTTGTCTCCAATGAAAAAGAAGTTGACGAACGCGTAGCGGAACTATTGGATTTGGTAGGGTTGAACAAAGATCATTCCTCCCGTTATCCGCATGAATTTTCCGGTGGCCAACGTCAACGTATCGGAATCGCACGCGCATTGGCTGTTAAACCTAAATTGATCATCGCCGATGAACCTATTTCCGCCTTGGACGTTTCCATTCAAGCGCAAGTAGTAAACTTATTGATGGAATTACAACAAAAACAAAAATTGACTTTCTTGTTCATTGCCCATGACTTATCCATGGTAAAATACATCAGCAACCGCATCGGCGTTATGTATTTTGGTAAATTGGTAGAATTGGCTCCTGCCGAGGATGTTTACAACAAACCGTTGCATCCTTACACAGAAAGCCTGTTGTCCGCCATCCCGTTACCGGATCCAGAGTATGAGCGCAACCGTACAAGATTTACCTACGTACCGCGCGAAGAAAATGGCGAAGAAGAAAAAATGAGAGAAATCGTTCCTGGACACTTCGTGTACTGCAGAGAGTCAGATATCCCTAAACTTCAAGCTAAATTCGCAAAATACTAATATACCCAAAGAATCCAGAAATCATTTTCTGGATTCTTTTTTTTTCGATTTGCCCGGCAGGGGTGATAACTTGGTGATGAAAGTCCACTACAGATCATTGCTGAAGTCACGAGTGAATCAGCGCAAATTTTTGCGCCAAAATAGGATGTTCGTTATAATGAATAAAAGAAGGTGCCAACAAGGCTAATTGCTGCCTTCAATTTTACTTCTGAATATGTAAACGTTATCACAGTGGCCGTCTTTGAGGGTGAAAACTTGATTGGATTAGGTGGCTGAAGGTTGTCTCCATTTTTTTAACCGCAATCGTTGGGTGAGTAAAAAGAGAGGAGGAATGCAGTAATGCATATTCCCGACAATTATTTAAGTCCGTCGACCAGTATCATGATGGGAGCAACTATGATTCCTATATGGACGATAGCAATTAAAAAGGTCAAAGCGGAAGTTCCAAAAACAAAGTTGCCTTTACTCGGGGTTGGGGCGGCTTTTACATTTTTGTTGATGATGTTCAACGTACCGTTGCCTGGAGGAACAACCGGACATGCGGTTGGAGGGACCTTAATAGCACTCCTGCTGGGACCATATGCCGCGTGCCTCTCGATTACGATCGCACTTCTGATTCAAGCCTTACTATTTGGCGATGGAGGGATTTTGGCTTTTGGTGCCAATTGTTTTAATATGGCCTTCCTGTTGCCTTTTGCTGGCTATTTTATTTTTCAATTTATAAAATCTAAAGCGAAAACAGAAAAAGGCGAATATTTTGGTATTGCCGCGGGCTCCTATTTAGGGCTAAATCTTGCAGCTCTATGTGTAGCCGTCGAATTCGGCATTCAGCCGCTGCTTTTCACGGATGCTAGGGGCCAACCGCTGTATAGCCCGTATCCGCTGTCGGTCGCCATACCGGCCATCACCATTCCGCATCTGCTGGTGGTGGGTATCGTAGAAGCCCTGGTTTCGGTGGAAATTTACAAATTTATCAAAAGAGTCTCCCCAGACATGATCCATAAAGAGACAATAAAACAAAGCAGAGCCATCTATGCTTTGATTGTAGCGCTTATTTGTTTGACACCGCTCGGACTTTTAGCAACAGGTACCGCTTGGGGAGAATGGGATAAAGAGGAAATCCAAAATACGGTAGCCAATGGGAAAGCGCTGGGGTACATACCTGCCGGTTTGAAAAATGGCTTCAGCTTTGAAGCCATTATGCCGGATTATAAAATCGCTGGTTTATCCGATGCAACCGGATATCTTTTATCAGCGGTGGCTGGTGTCGCCATTTCAATCATTGCATTTAAAATCATCGGCAGTTTAAAAAAGAGAAGGTCGGCAAAAGATGAAAGAGATACCTGAGTGGTTGTTAACAGAAGAAACGTACGTGCTGCAATCAGACAAGAATACGTTCATCGATAAAAGCATCCAGTCAATACTGAAGGTCATTTCAAGAATAAAAGATCAAACTTCAAGCCGAGCGCTGAAATATCCGGTAAGTGCAACCTTGAAAGTGTTCAGTACGTTGTTGTTGGTAGTTTTGCTTTCTGTCTCAAGAAGCCCTTTATTCGTAATGGCTGTAATCGTATGCTTGCTCGTCATTTTAAGTCTGATGGAAGTCAGGATGATTGTAGGAATCCTAAAGGTAAGCTGTGCGGCAACTTTGTTTTCTGCGTTTGTTCTCTTGCCGGCAGCTATTTGGGGGGATTTCTTCAATAGTCTGTTATTGGTCAGTAAAGTATTTGCGAATATCTTAGCAGTGAATATCCTGTCCCATTCGACAAATTGGAACGCCATTGTCAGTGTTTTAAAAAGCTTCTTTGTTCCGGATATGTTTATTTTCGTCTTGGATATCACGCTGAAATACCTGGTGCTGTTGGGTGATTTTGCTTTGAATATGCTGCAAGCATTAAATTTAAGGTCAGTCGGCAGAGACAACAGCAAGTATACTTCCCTTTCCGGTATTGTCGGAACGACCTTCATCAAATCGAAGGAAATGGCTGAAGACATGCAAAGTGCGATGGAATGCCGCGGCTTCACCGGTGAATATTATGGGGGTCATAAATTAAAAATGGGCATCGGTGATTTGTTGGGTACCATGCTCGACGCAGGTATAATCTTTCTATTTTTTGTCATTTGAGGGGATCTATCATGATTGAATTAAACAGTGTGTCCTATGCTTATGCGGGCAGCCCGGCATTAGAAAATATAAATCTGCAGATAAAAAAAGGTGAGGCAATCGCCTTATTGGGACCAAACGGTTGTGGCAAGTCGACTTTGTTGAAGCTGATAAACGGGCTTGTATCACCTGATAGCGGCGTATATACATTCAACAATCAAGAAATAACCGCAAAAAAAATGCAAGACCCCGCTTTTGCCAAGAGGTTTCACCAAAAAATCGGTTTCGTTTTCCAGAATTCGGATACGCAACTATTCTGTCCTGATGTTTATGATGAGGTTGCTTTTGGCCCTCGGCAGATGGGGATGACCGAAGAAGCAATCGAGAGACGGGTGAATGATTGCCTCACTTTGTTGGACATCCACGCGCTTCGGCAGAAATCGCCTTACCATTTAAGCGGTGGGGAGCAAAAAAAAGTAGCGATTGCATGCGTTCTGGCTTTGAATCCGGACGTGCTGGTTCTTGATGAACCCATGAATGGTCTGGATCCAAGAACGCAACGATGGTTGGTAAATTTTCTGATTCAATTAAATAAGGCCGGGAAAACGTTGATTACCTCAACCCATAATTTAGATTTGGTGCAAGAAATTTCCCGAAGAGCGGTTTTGTTTGGGGAAGAACATAGTATTGTAGCCGATTTAGCGACAGAAAAATTGCTTGCAGAAATCGAACTTTTGAAAAGAGTGAATCTGGTAGATGAACAGTACCAAAGATAAGAAAGCAGAAGTGAACGTTGGTTGCGTTGCGATAGACGATTATGACTGGTTAAGAGGTGTTGAGATGAAAAAAACGAAGAAACCCACATTAGCTTTCGGTTGTTCGGTTTTAGGGGGATTGCTCCTTTATTATGCCATGATGTGGCTACAACCTACATTGCCTAGCATCTTATTTGATTATCACTATTGGTTGGATCACATGATGACATCCCCGTTAATGAAGTTCTATTGGATGATCGGCGACATGACCGAGCCATTTTTCTTTAAATCGTTGTTAGGCGGTATCGGTTTGCTGATTGGTTCGATTCTTGCCTATCAATTGGATAAAAGAAAATCCAGATATCGTTTGACGCCGATTACATACGGTTACGGCAAATTGTGGCCATGGCTTTTTGCTGCATCATTTTTAAGCTTGCTGATCGTTACGCTCCTTTTCGGAAATATCAGGAGCGAAGAGCCTGGCTGGGTAGCCACTTTTATCCCGTATGTAAGTATTGCCGGTGCTGTGATCCTGAAGTACGGCGGCAATATGAAATCCGTATTGACAGGCAGTATTCTGGGGGCATTGTTCTCAACGCCAATTACGATGTTCATCCGATATATTTGTTTAGCCAACGGGTTGCCGGGAGTAATCGGCAGTGTCTCCGGGATGTGGATTGGAGGAATCATCGTTTTGCAAACGTGTTACTATCTTCCTTGGATGACATTAGTCGAAACGGCGCCGAATAGTTCGGTTATTCCGGGTGAGATGACGATCGCTCAATTGAAAAAGGCTTCTCCAAACCGATTCTTTATCAGACGTTTATTGGCGGATTATTCTGAGCCGATGTTTGTCGGGAATGAGTATGCCGGCTTCTTTCTGATTATCGGCAGTCTACTTTCCTGGTTATTAAATCCGTATCATGTTTCCTATGGCACGGGTTTATTTCCGGGTATTCTGTTGGCCGGCTGGCTTTCAGGCGCTGTAGCCATTTACCTTTATTGGGACAAATGGATGGAGCAAGATTTTTTCCCGAGCTTTGTCGGAATCGTTTCGGTGGCGCCGCAAACCGTTTTGAAGTTCGGTTCCTCCATCTGGATCATTGTATTTACAGCAGTGCTGGCGGCGATTATTTGTCCGCCGATTGCTGAATATGTGAACAGCAAATTGCCGAAGCATTGGCACAGTATGATTGGCTTCACTTTTTCAATGGCGCTGGGGACAGTTGTCATTACGCTGATTTTGCGGTACTTGCAAATGAGCTTTCCATTTTTATTTTAAGGAGTGTGAATCGAATTGATTATTGAAAACGTAATAGGAAACATGAAAAACAGGGACGCCGATTCTTTTAAAAAGGACTACGTTGAGATCCACTGGTATGAATCACGGAAAAAAATCAATCGTTTGCTGTCAAAAAATGGTGCAGAGATAGGCATTAAATTAGACGACCATACGGCAGACCATGGGCTGCAAGAAGGCGATATTCTGTTTTTGAACGAAAATACGAAAGAACTCATTTATGTATCGATCTTACCTGAAAAATGCATCGTGGTCGAAGGTGCCAATACAAAAATGATGGCAAAACTTGCTTATGAAATCGGCAATCGTCATGCTCCCCTGTTTTACGGGTCACATGAGTTCCAACTGGTTGTCCCATTTGATGAACCCATGCAGGAATTGCTGAAAAAATATAGTTCATCGATTGAAGTAGCGGAAATTAAGCTGCTGGAGTCAAATGCCATTTCTTCAGTGAGCAACAAAGGAGATCACCATCATTAGAAAGGGTGTCCAAATGAAAAATGATCAGCACTATCTGTTGCACCAAATAAATGACTCCCAGTTTCCGGTGGGGAGTTACGCGCATTCGTTCGGTCTGGAAACGTATATTCAGGCCGAACTCATCCAGGATGATGAAGCTGTTTTTCAGTACATCAAAAGCAATTTGATGAATAGCGTTCTTTATAATGAAGTGCTCGCCATCTCTCAAGCCTATGATGCAGCGGAGCAAGAAAAAATTGAGGATTGTCTGCGTTTGGAGAAAAAAATAAGAGCGTTGCGCCCCCAAAAAGAGATCCGTGAGGCATATGAAAAAATAGGCTCGCGCTTTGTCAAAACGATAGATAAGATGCAAATCACCGCCGATTTATCCGGATTCCATTCGTATGTGGATGAATGCGGCATGCAGGGTTTGGCATCGACTTATAGTGTCGCATACGGTGTGCTGTGCGCAAACCTGCAGATTGAAAAAGAAGAGGCTTTGCAGGGATTCCTGTTTTCCAATACGCTGAACAGCGTCATCAATTGTGTGAAGGCTGTACCGATTAGTCAACTTTCTGGCCAAAAGATAATGGTCCAATGTTATCCTGTTTTCGATGAAATGATTGAGAAGTGCTTGTCTTTGAGTGAAGACGATCTAGGGAAAGCATCGCCCGGGTTTGAAATCAGATCGATGCAACATGAAAACCTGTATTCAAGGTTATATATGTCTTAGGAGGAAAAAATGATGCCATATGTAAAAATCGGAGTTGCCGGACCGGTAGGGTGCGGAAAGACGCGTTTAATCCAAAATGTAGTCGGCATTTTAAAGCAAGATTATAGCATCTGCGTCGTAACGAATGATATCTACACAAACGAGGATGCACAATATCTGATTGCGAGCGGTATTTTGGACCCGGAAAGAATCCGCGGAGTTGAAACCGGAGGATGTCCGCATACAGCCATCAGGGAAGACGTTTCCATGAATATGGAAGCCGTGGAAGAATTGGCGGCTACCTTTCCGGATACAGAGATCGTCTTCATTGAGAGTGGCGGAGATAACCTTGCGGCTACCTTCAGTCCGGATTTAGCCGATGCTACTATTTTTTGCATCGATGTAGCCGAGGGAGGAGATATTCCCAGAAAAGGTGGTCCCGGTATTACACGTTCAGACCTGCTGGTAGTGAACAAATGCGATTTAGCGCCCTATGTAGACGTTGATTTGGAACAATTAGATGTAGATTGTGCGCGCATGCGCAAAGACAAGCCTTACTACATTACAAACATGAAAGGTAACGAAGGTCCTCTGTTGATAGCTGACTGGATCCGCAAGAATATCTTATTAGAAGGTCTGTGATGAGGGATGAAAAGTAAATTTGCCCAACAATCAAAACTATATTTACGGGTAGAAGAAAAGAATAACCGGACCTGCTTAGTCGACAATTTTTCAACGCCACCGTTGAAAGTGATGCGTCCTTTCTACCGCTCCGATCAAGGAATGGAGCTAATGATCATGAGCGCTTCAGCCGGCATTTTAGCCGGCGATGACCAACTGATCGATATCGGGATTGGTGCGAATACGAACGTTGAGATTTCATCGCAATCATTTGAAAAAATATTTACGATGAAACCTGATGAACTAGCCGTCAGAAACACGACTATTCAGGTTGGACCAAATGCATCGCTCATCTATAATCCGCTTACGACCATTCCATTCCGTGGTTCTTCCTACCGGGCGAAAACCAGCATCCAATTAGAAGACGAGACATCCCGATTTATCATGATGGATATCATCAATTCCGGCAGGGTGGACAGTGGGGAATCCTTCCAGTTCCGTAAATTCCAATCTGTCACCGAAATCATTTCGCAAGGGGAATATCTATACTTGGACAACTGCCATTTCGAACCTGAGCAAAGTCAGATGGCTGATTTTGGGATGTTTGAAGGATTCACGCATTTGCTTACCGTCCTGATTTTCCATCATCAACTAGCAGAAGAAAAAAAGGCTGAAATAAGAAAGATAATCGATAGTCACCCTTCCGTTCAAGGCGGCATTTCTACCACTTGGTCGGGAAATTATGTGGTGAGGGTTTTAGGCGGAAATTCCCAGGAATTGGAAAAGATAGCAAAGAAAGTGACTGAACAATGCCAATAAACAAGAAAAGGAGCCGGTTTTATGCATTTAGTGGATAAAGATATTGAAAGATTGATGATATTTACTGCAGGTGAGGTTGCACGGAAAAGAAAAGAGCGAGGGTTGAAGCTGAATTATCCCGAGGCAATAGCACTGATCAGTTCAGAAATGTACGAACTTGCCAGAGATGGAAAAACTGTTGCAGAAATCATGTATTTGGGGACCAAAATCTTATCCAGCGAAGATGTGATGGATGGTGTGCCAGTGATGATCCATGACATCCAAATCGAAGCAACATTCCCAGATGGCACAAAATTAGTTACCGTTCATAATCCAATTATTTAGGGGGTAAAAATTGATGATTCCGGGAGAGTATATTTTAAAAAAGGAAAATATTGAGTTGAATGCAGGTAAAGCAGTCATCCGGT
Source organism: Trichococcus palustris (assembly GCF_900114465.1). GTDB lineage: Bacteria > Bacillota > Bacilli > Lactobacillales > Aerococcaceae > Trichococcus > Trichococcus palustris. Next base: position 105,809 of record NZ_FOTD01000001.1, read on the forward strand.
TACCGGTTAAGAATGTCGGTGACCGTGCCGTTCAGGTGGGTTCTCATTATCACTTTTTTGAAGTGAACCGTCATTTGAAATTTGACCGTGAAGCTGCCTATGGATTCTGTCTGGACATTGCTTCAGGAACTGCCGTCCGTTTTGAACCTGGAGAAGAAAAAGAGGTTCAATTAGTAGAACTGGGTGGGGTTAAGAGAGTCATCGGTTTAAATGGATTGACCAACGGCCAAACGAATGAGTTGAACAAAAAGCAAGCAATTGAAAACGCCAAATTAAAAGGTTTCATCGACTAGGAGGGACATTATGAGCATCAAAATTTCAAGAGAAAAATATGCCTCGATGTATGGGCCAACAGTAGGGGATAAGATTCGTTTGGCTGATACAAATATCTTGATCGAAGTGGAAAAAGATCATACGGTGTACGGAGAAGAAACAAAATTCGGCGGCGGTAAAACCGTTCGCGATGGCATGGCCCAAGCTTCTGAAATCACTTCCAAAGCCGGTGCTCCGGATCTCGTTTTAACGAATGCCTTAGTGTTGGACTTTACCGGAATATATAAAGCTGACATCGGCGTCAAGGATGGTAAAATTTGCGGAATCGGCAAAGCCGGAAATCCGGGCATCAACGACAATGTGACACCCAGTCTAGTGATTGGGGCGTCCACAGAAATCCTTTCTGCTGAAGGCAAGATAGTAACGGCCGGAGGAATCGATACCCATATCCATTTCATCAGCCCGCAGCAAGTCCGGACTGCCTTGAACAGCGGCATCACAACAATGATCGGCGGCGGGACGGGACCGGTTGATGGCACCAATGCCACTACCTGTACGCCTGGACCCTGGTATCTGAAAGAAATGTATCGGGCTGCGGATGGTTTATTGATGAATATCGGCATTTTAGGCAAAGGCAATTCTTCCTCCTTTGAACCATTGGCAGAACAGATCGAAGCTGGCGCATGCGGGCTGAAAATACATGAAGACTGGGGTTCAACGCCAGCCGTCATCGATACCTGTTTACAAGTAGCTGACAAGTATGATGTGCAGGTGTCGATCCATACCGACACTTTGAATGAAGCCGGCAATATCGAGGATACGCTGGCAGCCATTAACGGACGCACAATCCATACCTATCACACAGAAGGTGCGGGTGGTGGCCATGCTCCGGATATTATTGTTGCAGCAGGAGAAGAAAATATTTTACCTGCATCCACCAATCCAACGATGCCATTCACAATCAATACGATCGATGAACATTTGGATATGATGATGGTTTGTCATCATTTGGATAAGAGTTTGAAAGAGGATGTGGCTTTTGCCGATTCCCGTATTCGCCCGGAAACCATCTCAGCTGAAGATGTCCTGCAAGACTTAGGCGTATTTTCTATCATGAGTTCAGATTCTCAAGCTATGGGTCGAGTAGGAGAAACCATTACCCGCACCTGGCAATCAGCCTCTAAATCGAAGGATCAACGTGGCGCATTGCCTGAAGACAAAGCTACTGACAATGACAATTTCCGCGCAAAACGTTATGTTGCGAAATACACAATCAATCCTGCAATCGCTCATGGCATTGCCGATTACGTAGGTTCCATTGAAATTGGGAAATATGCTGATTTGGTTGTCTGGGAACCGAAATTTTTTGGTGTGAGACCGGAGCAAATCTTAAAATCAGGCATGGTCATCAGTTCAAAAATGGGTGATCCGAATGCTTCTATCCCAACACCACAACCAATCATTTATCGCGACATGTTTGGCGCTTTTGGTGGGGCATTACATGATACGTGCTTCAGCTTTGTTTCACAAGTTTCCATTGATAATGGAACCATCGCCAGCTATGATCTTAAAAAGAAGGTATTGCCTGTCCATAATTGCAGAACAGTAGGGAAAAAAGATATGAAGTTCAATAGCGAAACACCTACTCTTCATGTTGATCCTGATACTTATCGTGTTGCAGTGAATGGCAAAGAGGTCAGTTGTGAACCTGTGAGTGTGCTTCCGATGGCACAACTGTATAATCTATTCTAAAAGTAAACAAGGAGGGCCTGTCCAAAAACTTGAATGCAGGATCAAGTTTTTGGACAGGCCCTCCTTGTTAATATGTTCAGTTAGACGTTGCTCCTAACCGGGACCACACTGCAGCTGAAGCTGGTAGGATGGCAAATAAAGGAAGATATTAGAATAAGCTATAGCATTCCACAGCTTATTTTTCTACAATAGAAGAAAGCGTTTTGAGAATAGGAATGGTGAGGGAATGGATGAGGATTTTTTCCGGGAGGAAGTCTACTATAAGGATCTGTATTATGTGACAAAAGGCAAAGAACAATGTGAACCCAACCACAGTTTTGGTCCGTACATGCGAGAATATTACCTGATACACATCATCATGAAGGGGAAAGGTTATTTTGAAATCGGCAACAGCCGCTTCAACCTGAAGCAAGGGCAGTTCTTTATCATCTACCCCAATGTGATAACTTTTTATCAAGCCGACGAGGAAGATCCATGGGAATATTATTGGATCGGTTTAAAAGGTGAACAGCTGGAAGCTTTGCTGGGTGCCATCGGCTTTCGACTATCGAATCCGGTTGGGAATGTCAAGCGATTTGATGAGACAAAACAGATGATGGAAGACATCATGCAGGCGAATCCTTTTGATGTTTTGTCGCGTGTGCGTCTGCAAGGTCAGCTCTATCTCCTTTTGAGCATGTTGGGGAGCGACTTGGACGGTACGGAAATCAGGCAAATAGAGAAGGTCAACAGGGGTGTCGAGTACACGAAGCAAGCCATTGAAATCATCAAAGAGCGGTATCACGATGTAGACTTTCAGATCGGGGACATCAGTCAGGAATTGTCCTTGAACGAATCCTACTTGACTGCGGTGTTCCGAAAAACGACCAATCGGACACCGCATGAATACCTGATCGACTTCCGCGTCTATACGGGTCGGATATATTTGGAGACGACCGATTTGAGCATCGCCGATGTCGCAGAGAAGGTCGGATATAAAAACCCATTGAGCTTCACCCGCATCTTCAAAAGTAAAATGCAGATGTCGCCGCGGGAGTATGCAAAAAAAGCGAAGAATAAATGATTGGAGAACTTGATTTAGGAATCAGGTTCTTTTTTGGGGTGCGTTTGAATCAGTTTGATAAAGGGCTGCTACAAGGAAGGACCCAACACCATTAATGGCGATAAGCAGCAGATACTTAAAAGCGACAGGATTACGGTAGGAATTGGAAGGTTACGCCCCGTCCCGCAGAGGAGGAGACAGAATAAATAGAAAATCAACAAAAAAGTATGTTTTAGATTGCGTAGATATCTGTCGTAGCAGACGATGATTTGGTATTATAAGTACATCGAAAGGAAGCAAGCGTTTACAATTAGCGTGGTTTGGCCAATCATAACGCAACAAGGAAATAGAAAGAGAATACCGAAGTTTTTCAGAATATGCAATTTTATTGATTTTTATCGAAAAAACAAGAAAAGGTGGAGTAAAATATGTTGAAGAAATGGCAGAAATTATCTTTAGCGACAGTTGTAGCATCGGCATTTGTATTAGGAGCATGCGGTAATGGGGGTTCAAGCAACACTGCATCCGGCGACGTGACGATTACATACGAAATTTGGGATAAAATTCAACAACCTGGTATGGAAGCGATCGCAAGCGCATTCGAAGAAAAAAACCCTGGTATAGACGTGAAAGTTGAAGTAACACCGTGGGATCAATATTGGACGAAATTGGAAGCGGGAGCAAAAGGAGGCAGTATGCCGGATGTATTCTGGATGCACTCCAATGAAATTGCGAAGTATTCAACCGGTGGTGTCTTGATGGATTTGACCGACACATACGCAAACAGCAAAATAGCATCATTGGATAATTTCCCGACTGAGCTAGTTAATCTGTATTCAACAAAAGATGCGCTTTATGGTATTCCAAAGGACTATGACACCATCGGCATGTGGTACAACAAAACCCTGTTTGATAAAGCTGGACTTGCCTATCCAGATGGTACATGGACTTGGGACACTCTATTAGAAAATGCACAAAAATTGAATGATCCTGCTAATGGTGTCTATGGAGTTCTGGCACCGCTTAATAGCCAAGAAGGATATTACAACTTCATTTTCCAAAACGGTGGATATGTCCTATCAGATGATAAGACTAAATCCGGTTTCCGTTTGGATGAAACAATCGATGCTGTGCAATGGTATGCGGATTTGAGCTTGAAATATGGCGTATCCCCTACACAAAGTCAATTCGCGGAAAATACAAATCTTTCATTCTTCCAATCCGGCCGGGGTGCTATAGGATTCTTCGGTTCATGGATGACAGGTGAAATGGCAAATAATGAATATACAGCAGCTAATGTTGATGTTGCTCCATTACCAAAAGGTAAGCAAGCAGCTACTATCTTCAATGGATTAGCAAATTCGGTTTCGGCATCAACAAAAAATAAAGAAGCGTCTTTAAAATTTGTGGAATTCTTGGGTTCAGAAGAAGCGATGCGTCTGCAAGGTGAAAATGGCGCGGCCATACCAGCATACAAAGGAACAGAAGAAACATTTATAAAAGCATACAGCCAATTCAATATGCAAGTCTTCGTAGACCAAATGAAAAATGCTTACATCAAACCTTATTCAAATGAAACTGCTCGTTGGGAAGATGTGGAAAAAAATGCCTTGATGCCAGTTTTTGATGGGCAAAAATCAGTTAAAGAAGTAGCGCCTGAAATCGTAGCCGGCGTTGAAGGAATCTTAGCGAACGAAAAATAAAAATAGGAAAGCCGCTTATGAGTTATTCCTTATAAGTGGCTTTCCAATATATATGAGGTGAACAGGATGACATCGATTGTAGAAAATACTAAGGGAAAAACCGTCCGTACTGTGACGGCGAAAGAACGCAAAAGAAAAACAGCGTTATGGGGATGGTTCTTCATTGCTCCAACCTTGATCGGGTTAATGATTTTGAACGTCATTCCGCTTTTTCAATCGTTATTCATGAGTTTCCAAAATGTGAGTACCTTCGGGACATCAACATTTGTCGGACTGGATAACTATTTGAAGATGCTGAACGATGCGGATTTTTGGCAATCGTTAAGGAATACTTTTTTCTATGCTATCGTTCAGGTTCCTGTGACCATCGTACTTTCCTTATTCTTTGCTGTTTTAATGAATACAAAAGTGAAAGCGCTCGGATTGTACCGCACTATCTTCTTTCTGCCGATGATTGCGGCTCCTGCTGCAATCGCAATGGTTTGGCGTTGGTTGTTCAATTCCGAATATGGCTTGATCAATGTTGTATTGGATAAAGTTGGCTATACCGGATCGATCCAATGGATTACTGATCCCCAAGTGGCTATTTGGTCCATCATCATTGTAGGGATCTGGACAAACGTTGGCTATAACATGATTCTCTTGTTGGCAGGCTTAAAAGAAATACCAAAAGAGTATTATGAAGCTGCCGTCGTCGATGGCGCTGGTCCAATGAAGCAATTCTTTTCCATCACTTTACCGCTTCTGTCGCCACAATTGTTCTTCGTCTCCGTGACGAGTGTCATCAGTGCGTTGCAAGTATTCGACATCATCTTCATGATGTTCGACCGGACCAATTTGGCATTGAAGAGCACGCAATCGTTAGTTTACATGTTCTTTAATGAATCTTTCGTACTGAATGAAAAAGGATATGGTTCGGCTGTCGCGATTTCATTGGTGTTGATCATCATGATGATTACCGGAATCCAATTGTTGGCACAAAAAAAATGGGTTACATACGATTAGGAGTGAATGAGAATGCATACAAAAAATACAAAAATGGTGACGTTGATTCATATCGTCCTGATCATCGGTTCTTTCCTGATGGTTGTCCCGTTCTTATGGATGTTGTTGACATCCGGAAAAACCATCAGTGAATCGACGCAGATTCCACCGCAAATATTCCCGAAAATATTCCAAATCGAAAATTACAAAACCGTTTGGAATTCCTTGCCGTTCGTTAGTTTTTACATCAATACCGGCCTCATGATTGCCTTCCGGGTGTTGACGTCAACCTTATTCAGTGCCATGGCTGCCTTTGCCGTAGCGAAATTGGACTTTCCAGGAAAGAAACTTTTCTTTGGAATTGTTTTGACGCAAATGATGATTCCGTCACAAATCTATTTGACGCCACAGTACTTATTGGTGCAGAAATTGGGTTTGCTGAACACCGTTTCCGCGCTTGTCATCCCAGGAATTGTATCTGCTTTTGGTACATTCCTCTTACGACAATTCTTCATTAAATTGCCGAATGAATTGATGGAAGCGGCCACCATTGATGGCGCGACGGTTTGGCAAGTTTTTTACCGCATCTATATGCCGCTGGCGCGTTCCGGTTTGGTTGCATTAGGGATTTTCACTTCACTGTTCGCCTTCAAGGATTTGATGTGGCCATTGGTTGTGAACATGTCCCAGGACAAGATGACCTTGTCTGCCGGTTTGGCCAGCCTACAAGGCCAATTCACGACGAATTATCCACAATTGATGGCTGGCTCCGTGATTGCCATCATCCCAATGATCATCCTCTATGTCATTTTCCAAAAACAATTTATCGAGGGAATCGCCACGACAGGCGGGAAATAGGGATCATAACGGAATAAATATCTCAAAACAGGAGTGACAAGATGGAAATAAAAAACGAAGCCATGCTGATTACCTATCCGGACAGCCTGGGCAAGAACTTAAAAGATTTGGAATACGTATTGGACCACCATTTAAAAGGCGTTGTGGGCGGGGTACACATCTTGCCGTTCTTTCCTTCCTCAGGTGACCGAGGTTTTTCTCCGATGGATTACACGAAAGTGGACGAGTCTTTCGGCGGCTGGGAGGACATCAAACGAATCAGCGAGAAGTACTATATGATGTATGAATTCATGCTCAACCACATTTCGGCGAAATCGCCCTATTACCTCGACTTCCTCGAAAAAAAGGAAGATTCGCCTTATAAGGACTACTTCATCCGCTACAATGAGTATTGGCCGGAGAACCGACCAACCGAAGCCGACATCGATCTGATCTACAAACGAAAACCGAAAGCGCCATTCGAGGACGCGCACTTCAAGGATGGCACGGTGGAAAAAGTCTGGTGTACCTTCTCCGAGGAACAAATCGACTTGAACGTCGCAACGGAAGCAACCCGTGCGTTCATCAAGGATACCCTGACTTTCTTGGCAGATAAAGGAGCTTCCGTCATCCGTCTGGACGCATTTGCTTATGCCGTTAAAAGATTGGATACAAATTGCTTCTTCGTCGAACCGGATATCTGGGAAATGCTGGAATATGCAGCAGATATCCTCAGACCGTATCAGGTGACGGTATTGCCGGAGATCCATGAACACTACACGATCCAGCAAAAAATTGCCGAAAAAGGCTATCCGGTTTATGACTTTGCCTTGCCGATGCTGGTGCTACATGCCCTGTATAGCGGCAAAGCGGAAAAACTGCTGCATTGGCTGGACATCTGCCCGCGTAATCAGTTCACGACCTTGGATACGCATGATGGCATCGGCGTTGTCGATGTAAAGGATCTTTTGACCCAAGAAGAAGTGGATTTTGCGGTCCAATCCTTGTATGAAAAGGGCGCGAATTTGAAACGCATCTACAGTTCTGAAGCATACAACAATTTAGACATCTACCAAATCAATTGCACATACTATTCGGCTTTGGGCAACAACGATGATGCCTATTTATTGGCCCGAGCCATCCAATGCTTTACGCCGGGAATTCCACAAATTTACTACGTGGGCTTGTTTGCTGGAGAAAATGATCTGGAATTGTTGGAGAACAGCAAAGAAGGCCGGAACATCAATCGACATTACTACAGTTTGGACGAAATCAAACAAGAGACTGAACGAGCGGTCGTGAAGGATCTGTTCCGCCTGTTGGCTTTCCGTAACACCGCAAAAGCCTTCGATGGCGAACTGGAGACGACAGATACCGGTGAAGGCACGTTCACCTTGACGTGGAAAACGGCAGAAGAAACAGCCCTGCTGACGGTCGATTTACCGAAGAAAACCTTCGCTATCGTGCACAGCACGGCGGACGGCGAAAAACTGATTTTCTGAAAGACAGGCACGGAAGACGGATGATGAAGGAGCGAAAAATGTGACGATACAGTATAACGAAGATAAAAAATATTTCCATTTGCAAAACGAGTCGGTCAGCTATGTGATCGCACTTGAAGAAGAAACCTATGTTTCCCATCAATACTGGGGAAAGAGGATCAATGCCTTTTCGCAAGTGGCTGATTATCCACGGCAGGACAATGCTTTTGCGCCAAACCCATACGATGTGACGGGCCGCGAGTTTTCGCTTGCGACCTTGCCGCAGGAGTTCCCTGGTAATGGAAGCGGTGATTTCCGTGAATCGGCATTTGAATGTCTGTATGCTGACAATACGACTGTGAGCCTGCTGACTTACAAAGGGCACGAAATTTTGTCCGGCAAACAGCCTTTGACGGGTTTGCCGCAGACTTATGAGACGAAAGAGGAAGCCGCTGAAACCTTGCTTCTGACGATGGAAGATGTGATCACGAAAGCGCAAGTCACCTTGGTGTATACCTTGTTTGCGGACTACCCGATTGTGACGCGTTCTGCACGCTTCACGAACAGCGGCACAGAAACCGTTCATCTGAATAAAGCCTTGAGCATGTCCATCGATTTTCCGGACAGTGCTTTCGACATGATCCAGTTGCCGGGCGCTTGGGGAAGGGAACGTCAAATCGTACGCTCGCCATTGGTCCGTGGTATCCATCGCCTCGATAGCAAACGCGGCACCACGAGTCATGCCTATCAGCCATTCGTGGCCTTGGCCGGCAAGGATGCAAACGAAGACCAAGGGGAAGTATACGGATTCCACTTCGTCTACAGTGGGGAATTCGTCGCCAATGTTGAGGTCGATACCTACGCACAAACCCGGGTTCAGATGGGAATCAGCCCGGAACATTTCCAATGGAAGCTGGCTGCCGGTGAAACTTTCCAGACGCCGGAAGTCGTGTTGGTATACAGCGACGAAGGCATGAACGGTCTGTCGCAGACGCTGCATCCGTTCTATCAAAAACATCTGGTGCGCGGCGCCCATCAATTCGCCGAACGGCCTGTCCTCATCAACAATTGGGAAGGGACCTACTTTGATTTCACGCCTGAAAAAATCGAAGCGATGGCTGAAGAATCCGCTGCATTGGGCGTAGAACTATTTGTGCTGGATGATGGTTGGTTCGGCAAACGCGACGATGATTACTCCTCTTTAGGGGATTGGTTCGTTCATGACAAGAAATTGCCGAACGGCTTAAAGGCCTTGTCAGAAGCAATCAAAGCAAAAGGCATGCTGTTCGGTTTGTGGTTTGAGCCAGAGATGATTTCCGGGGACAGCGAACTGTACCGTGCGCATCCGGATTGGTGCGTCCATACACCTGGAAGGGAAAAATCGCTGGGACGTAGCCAGTATGTCCTCGATTTCAGTCGTAAGGAAGTGCGGGACGATATCCTAGCGCAGATGATGAAGATTTTGGATGAGGTGCCGATCGATTACATTAAGTGGGACTATAACCGCAATATGACAGAAATCGGTACAGCTGCGAAAAATGCGCTGCCGGGTGAAGTGTTGCATAACTACATGCTGGGTCTATATGAAGTGATGGAAGCGTTGGTGACCAAATATCCGCACATTCTGTTCGAAAGTTGTTCCGGCGGTGGCGGACGCTATGACCCCGGTATCCTTTACTACATGCCACAAACGTGGACAAGCGACAACACCGATGCGGTGGCGCGCTTGGAAATCCAGTACGGCACTAGCTTGGTGATGCCAATTTCCAGCATGGCCTCTCACGTATCCGCCGTGCCAAACCACCAAGTGCACCGCATGACTTCGATGAAGATGCGCGGGGATGTGGCCATGGCCGGAAACTTAGGCTATGAGTTGGATGTGACTACCTTGTCAGAAGAAGAGAAAGCGGAGATGAAGGATCAGATCGCCTTTTACAAAAAACACCGCAAACTCATCCAATACGGCACATTCCACCGCATCCTGAACCCGTTCGAGACCCAAAATGAAGCGGCCTGGATATTCGTCAGCCCGGAAAAAGAGGAAGCGATATACTTCTACTACCGCGTCTTGGACCGCGCCAACATGAAGCGCAAGAAAGTCATCTTCAAAGGGCTCGACCCAGCTAAAGTCTACGCCGTGACCGGCTACGAAGAGCCAATCGGAGGCGATGAGCTTATGAACCGCGGGCTGTACCTGAAGGAAGCACTGCAAGGGGATTATCAGAGTGCGTGCATGGTGTTGAAAGCGTTAGCGTAAAGCAAGGCGGCCGATTGAGCGGAACGGTGAGGAACATAGCAATAGAGTGTCCGAATGCCACCGTAAAAGACGGCCTTTCCATAACCGGTTCCCAGGCAGGTTCTGCTAAAATGAATGTGGGGAATTGGCTGAAGAAAAATCTGTAAACATTCCTGAATTTGGCATCCGACTGATGAACCAAAAAAACAGAAATCCCGCAATGACGGGATTTCTGTTTTTTTGGTTATTGCGCAAGGCGGCAGCAAATGGATAAGGCCAGACGACTCAGAATGGATTTCAGCAGTCGGAATTATCCGATTCTGCATCATAGGGTTCGTCATAGATTTCATCGTCATCAAAGTGTAAATCGTGCTGGAATTCTTCATATTCAGAATCGTAGCTGATGGCATCGCCCAAAAGCGCAAGTTCCTTATTGATGGCAGCGACAAGTTCCTCTTTTTTTACGCTGATCAGCTTAGCCTTCTTCTGCAAAATATCGCCGCGGTCGTCCATTTCTTCAGGTGCCAAATTTTCCGCACCCGTACAGAGCGGATAGGTTGCATCTTCCTGCGCGGCAACTATTTCAGTCAGAATAATCTCGATCTCGAGGACGGCATCCGTAAAATAGGTGTAGGTTGCTTGGTCGCCCACATCCACAAAATAGGAGCCGATGGGTCTGTACTCGTCCTCGTCGAAAGCTTCTTCATAATCCAACTCGTAATTTTCATCAAAACTGTCTTCAGAAAAGGCATCCGCGAAGTCGCCTTCCTCATCGAGGGCTTCATACTCGTCCATCGAAGTTTCTTCGATGATGACCGGAGGGATTTCTACGCCTCCGGAGCGGGTGATTTCGAAGCGGTGTTCGAAGATGCTGCTCCAGTCGAAAAGCGCCTGTATGTAGGTATTGAAGTCGTGAAAACTATCGGTGCAGTCGACCTGGATATCGCGCCAAACAGGAATCCCGATATCCCGTAAAGACAACCTGAATTCGTATATCATCTGTTTCACCATCCAAACATATTTTCTTTCAGTATAACGCTTACAAGAGGCGTTCTCAAATCAAAATGGATTCGCCTGAATGCCTTCATAGCGACTTTTATTAAACCATACAATTTCGGGTGCTACAGTAACGTTTGAATCTATCGGTGTGATACAATTTGGGCATAGAGGAACAACGAAAAGGTGTTGAAATCGTTCCATCCGGCCAAACTGTGCCAACAAGAAACAACTATGAAATGGTCACAGCAGTATGCGATGCTGTTTGTGCGGCTACCGTTTATACATGAAAGCGTTATTTCGCGTGCGGGTTTCTTTCGGAAAAGGAGAGGATTACTTGTGATTTCTTTAAACGAGCTCGGGTTTATCCGAGCAGGAGTAGCTGTTCCGTTACTTCGAGTTGCGGATCCGGTGTTCAATTGTCGACAAATATTGAATGTTAGCGTTAAATCCGCTTCTCAAAAGGTCAACGTGCTTTTATTCCCTGAACTCAGTATCACGGGCTACAGCAGCGGGGACCTGTTCCATCAACGTCTGTTGCTGGAAGCGGCCGAGAAAGAGTTAACGGAATTGCTGCAGGGCACAAAATCGCTTGAGATGGTGATTGCGGTAGGGATGCCTGTGCGGGCAGACAATCAGCTTTTCAATTGCGCGGTCGTTTTCTTCAAAGGCAAAATCTTGGGCGTGGTCCCCAAAACCTTCATCCCTAACTACAATGAATTTTACGAGAAACGCTGGTTTTCTTCATCCGTCCATCGCATTTCCGACAAAATCAGCCTCTGCGGGCAGGAGGTTCCGTTTTGCGAGAACCTGTTGTTTAAAGACGCCGGTTCAGAGCTGGTGATCGGCGTGGAAATTTGCGAAGATCTATGGGTTCCGATTCCGCCCAGTTCCAACCATGCGCTCTACGGGGCCAACCTGATCCTCAACCTGTCGGCCAGCAATGAAGTGGTGGGCAAGTCGGCCTACCGTAAAAGTCTGGTGGCGGTGCAGTCTGCGAAATGTATCGCAGCTTATCTTTATGCCTCATCTGGCCCTAGCGAATCTACGACCGATCTTGTTTTTGGCGGTCATGCGATCATCGCAGAAAACGGAGCTTTGCTGCAAGAAGACCGAATGAACCTGCAGGAAACCCTGCTCATCCAGGATATCGATATCGAGCGGTTGACGAATGACCGCAGAAAGTTTAATTCCTTCATGGGCAAAGTGGAAAACCATGACTATCAAACAGTCGTTTTCCAGCTGCACGACTCTTCTGAAGCCCAGGATAGGGAAAATGAAACGACTGACTTCCGCCGCAAGGTTGACCCTAAGCCCTTTGTCCCGGTAGAACAACAGACTCGTGAGCAGTCGTGTTCCGACATCTTCACCATTCAAGCAACCGGATTGGCCCAACGTTTGGATAAGACGGGCATCAAGATGGCGGTGCTGGGGATTTCCGGGGGACTCGATTCCACATTAGCCTTGCTGGTGACCTATTATGCGTATAAACAGCTTCAGCGTCCGGTTAAAGATATCATCGGCGTTACCATGCCGGGATTTGGGACGTCCAATCGCACCTACGCTAATGCCGCATCACTGATGCAGGAGTTGGGGATCACGAGTAAAGACATATCCATTCGGGACGCATGCATCCAACACATGGAGGATATCGGCCATGATCCGAATGAAAAAAATATAACCTACGAGAACCTCCAAGCCAGGGAAAGGACCCAAATTTTAATGGATATCGCCAACCAGGAGGAAGGGCTGGTGATCGGCACGGGCGATTTGTCGGAGTTGGCATTGGGGTGGTGCACGTACAACGGCGATCATATGAGCATGTATGGCGTCAACGCCAGCATACCGAAGACCTTGGTTAAATATTTAGTAGCATGGTTTGCTGAATCGGCCGAGCCCAATATCAAAAGCGTGTTGGAAGATATCCTCAATACGCCGATCAGCCCAGAATTGCTTCCGCTCGATGAGACCGGGAACATCCAACAGATGACGGAAAAGGTTATCGGCTCCTATGATCTGCACGATTTTTTCCTTTACTATGTCTTGCGGTTTGGTTTCAGCCCTGTAAAGATTGTTTTCCTGGCTGAGCACGCCTTTGAAGACAGTGATAGGCAAACGATCATCAATCAGCTCAGGGTTTTCTACAAACGATTCTTCACCCAACAATTCAAACGCTCCTGCATGCCGGATGGCGTGAAGGTGGGTTCGGTCAGCCTTTCCCCGCGCGGCGATTGGCGCATGCCGAGTGATGCCAGCTATGAACTTTGGTTGAATGAATTGGAACGGATGGTTTAACCTAATAGGGCTATTTTACTATTGTGATTTCTCTTTCTGGCCATCTGTGAGTCTGGCGATACAAAGTAGACGTGAAAGGCTAAAATTCATTCTTTAAGGAAATCAGGGAATACGATGAAAAAAAATAAGGTCAACGTTCTGCATATCCTCTCATTCATGATTATCATTTTAAGTGTTCTGGTTACTGCCACGGGGCTGTTCTATACATCAGGGGGAGAGCCTTTTGACGTCATCAACCAGTACGGGGGTAGCGTCAAAATGTACGGGGATGGCATCTATGCCCATGATTCCTTTTTTAGAGTACCCATCTTCAAAGGGACTGACTTCACCATTCTTTTGGTGGGGGTCCCGATGCTGGCTGCAGCAACGCTGCTGGACTTGAAAAGGAAGACTGTGAAGCGGCGTATCCTCTTGGCCTCCATGATAGCTCTATTCCTCTATTATGCTGCAAACATTGCGTTTGGCGTGACCTATAATTCCCTCCATTTGGTGTATATCGCCCTTTTTTCATCTGCGCTCTTTGCCTTGATCATTGCGATGAGCGGCATGGATTATTCAGATGTCGAAAAGTCCATCACGAATGTACTCCCGTATAAAGGGATATATGCTTTTCTGGCAGTGACGGGTATCGCACTTTTCATCGCCTGGCTGCCCGATATCATCAGCGCCTTGCAGGCCAGCCGTCCCTTGGCGATGATCGAGGTCTATACGACGGAACCAACCTATGTTTTGGATATGGGCATCATCAGTCCCTTAGCATTCAGCTGTCTGTATCTCCTCCGTAAGAGGGAAGGGCTGGGCTATATGCTTCTTTCGATTTTGCTGATCATTTGTATGGTCATGGGGGTGATGTTGCCTGTCCAAATGCTGTTCCAAGTTGCGGCAGGAATAGCGATTCCTCTGCCGGTCCTCATCACAAAAATCGGTATTTTTGTGGTCTTGGCAGTGTTTGCCGCATATTTCGAAATCCGGTTCATGAAGGTATTGCAATGACGTTTAGACTGTCAGAGCTGAAAACCTCGAATTTAGGCCAAGATCCCGTAACAGGAATCTTGGCCTTTTTTAATTGCTGTAGACTTTTCCCCGTTATACGCTTTCCGTAATCCTCGGCTAGGCTCGTATTTCTCATTTCTGCAAAAAAACTCCAAAAGTAATGTGTGCATTACTTTTGGAGTAGAAAGACCATTCCCTTTTAAGAAGCCCTTTTTCGAATTAGCCAATCATGAATAGGGATTTGTATAGAAACACGGAGACGATGGCGCCCAAAATAGGTGCAACGACAGGGACCCACGCGTAGTCCCAGTGAGAACTACCTTTATATTTCAATGGCAAAATTGCGTGCATGATACGAGGTCCAAAATCACGAGCGGGATTTAAGGCTGGGCCTGTTGGACCACCAACAGAAGCAACCAGAACAAGTACCACAAACCCGATGGCTAAGTGTGCCGTTCCTTGGTTATTGGCGAAGAACGGTGCTTTTGTGATGCCCAATGCACTGAAAAAGAGGATGAAGGATCCCACGAATTCAGTCAAAAAACCGTTTAGTTGGCTGTCTGCAGCGTCAGTCGTTGAAAAAGTACCGAATACAGGATCCACATTTTCGGTTTGGTCATAAAATGGTTTATAAATGGCATATACAACCAATTGACCGAACATAGCGCCCAATAGTTGCGCAATGATATACGGACCGACTTCCGCCCAAGGGAATAGACCATTTATGGCTAACCCGATTGAGAAAGCAGGGTTGATGTGGTTGCCGGAAATACTGCCGAAAATCATAGCCGGCAACATCACGCCCATCCCGTAGCCGACAGCGATGGTTAACCAACCACTGGCATGTCCTTTTGTCCCTTTTAATTCGACGTTTGCAACGGAACCGTTACCTAAAATAATTAAAATGGCTGTGGCGATAAATTCAGCGATAAGCCTGGTGGTCAAAGTATAAGTCATAAAACTCCTCCTATAAAATATTGCTTTTTTTACAACGTTGCTATTATCGCATAAAACATTTTGAAAATCTTCTTGAGAGGCTCAACTTTTATATTTTTTTATCAGAATACGAAGGATAAGTTCGTAAAATTAGTGTCTGGGGCTAAATGAAACTATAATTAAGATAACGAGAGCGAATAGTTGATGATACAGAAAGTGGGCAGGTTATTTAAAAATACTCGGGGCCTTATTAGCTGAGGATGGAACAGAAATTTCCGGCAAACGTTTTAAACGGATGATTGCCTGTCATGCAGACACTTGGAATGGGAACAATGAAATATGAAGAGAAGGTGGCTATCATGGATGTTTTTTTGAGTTTGGGAAAAGTTTTTCTGGCAATTCTTTTAGTCCTGTTGAATGGTTATTTTGTTGCGGCTGAATTTTCATTGGTTAAGGTGCGGCACACGCGGCTATCCGAGTTGGCTGAAGGCGGTTCACGCCAGGCGAAAGTTGCTCTAGAGGTTACGTCACAACTGGATGCCTATCTTTCTGCCTGCCAGTTGGGCATTACGCTAGCCTCTTTAGGACTTGGGTGGCTAGGGGAACCTGCGATAGCAGTATTGCTGGAACCCGTATTTGAATGGATTCCCAACTTTCCCCCTGCTATTGGAAAGACAATCTCTTTTGTATTGGCGTTCACTATCATAACGGTTCTTCATATTGTATTGGGTGAACTTATCCCTAAATCACTGGCCATCCAAAAAGCGGAAAAAATAGCTATGTCACTTTCCGGATCGCTGAAGTTGTTCTACAAAATCTTTTATCCGGTTGTCAGGCTTCTAAACGGCATTTCCAATAAGACTTTGCGTTCTTGGGGCATTGAACAGGCCAGTGAGTCTGATGTTGCCCACTCACCGGAGGAAATCAGGTTACTTGTGGAATCGAGCCGGCGCCATGGCATCATTGACAGGATGGAAGGCAATCTCCTGGATAATGTTTTTGATTTTACCGATAGGATAGCAAAGGATGTCATGGTTCCAAGACAGGATATGATTTGTCTGTACACGGATGATAGTATTGATGAAGCACGTAAAGTAGCCAAAAAATATGGTCATATCAGATATCCGCTCTGCAAGGATGATAAAGACAACGTCATCGGCATGATTCATTTGCGGGATCTCATAGCCAGTGAGGGCGATTCGGCCATCACGGCATTATCACAGATCAAAAGGAATATTTTGTTTATACCGGAAAACATGCCGATAGCTCAATTGTTGAAAACAATGCGTGGCCAAAGGGTCCATATAACGGTTGTGGTCGATGAATTTGGCGGGACAGCAGGGATTGTTTCTACCGAGGATATATTGGAAGAACTGGTCGGAGAAATTTACGATGAATTTGAACAGGAACAGCCCATAGTGGTCAAAACCGGCCAAGATGAGTATGAATTTCTTGGACGGGTATTGCTGGATGACGTTTCGGAAGTGCTCGACATAGATTTTGAAGAAGATGTCTCCACTGTGGGCGGCTATATTTTCAATCGCTTGGGGCGTACCCCTGTAAAGGGTGACAGCATAAGCTACAAAGACTATGTTTTTGAGGTCGTCGAAATAGAAGGGCACAGAATAATGAAAGTAAAGGCAAAGAAAAATAGAACCGATGACGAGGCTACTGATAAGGTGGAATAAGCAGCCGGTTTGGAATGTTTTGAATAACCACAAAGAGACAGCAACGCGAGGGCATGCACCTCAAGTTGCTGTCTCTTTGTCTGTAACAATGAATTTTATTCGAGAAGAACACGTTACTAATTATAGACTCCTTCAACCATTTCCAGAGCCATTCCATGAGATTGAGTTCTGACTTTAGGGCGCAGGAAGACGAGTTTCAATCATTTTTTGTTCCTGGACTATTTATCCTCCGAGTGGCGCTCGCCGACCTGGAAGTCATCGGCGTGTTCGAACATGTAGCTAACGATGATTGGATCGTCACCACTCAATTTTTTGAAATCATCGGTGAAGTTGTCCATTTTGCCCAGGCGGATGGCCTCGCCGAATGTGACCATGCCTTCTGAAGAGAAGGGAGCTTCGGAGTCTTTTTTGAATGTGCCTTCTGTGGTTCTTGGAACACCCATGCCATCGAAGATGGCATAGTTTTCTTCGTCGGAGATGGCTTGGTAAGTGACGTTGTTCCCGGTCGCTTCATTGCCGTAATTCACGAAATCCGTGATGGTCATCAATTCTGCGCCGTTGATGTTCAATACAGCGTTATGATAGTCGGTCGATACCAGTGCATGTGCAACAGCTTTCGCGCAATCCTTGCGGGAAATATAGGCCATCTTGCCATCCGCCTGATTATTTTGCATAACGCCGCCCATTTTCACGAAGGTGAAGTAGTTCGTGATCATGGCTTCGGCATATTGGGAGTTGCGCAGGAAGATATGATCCATGCCGACTTCCTTGATGTAGTTTTCGGTATAGATATGATCGATTTTTTCGACGCTTGGATTGGATTCGTCCGCTGCGTTTACTAGTGACGTGTAGATGATTTGCTGCACGCCGGCTTCTTTAGCGGCATCCACCACATTTCTATGTGCATTTTGGCGCTTTTCGCCTACGAAAGGCATCGAAATCAATGCGACTTTATCAGCGTTGGCAAAAGCTTCCACCAAGCCGTCTTTATGATTGAAGTTTGTGACATGCGTTTCAATGCCGAGGTTTGCATATTTCTGTAAGGCCGCTTCGCTGTACGCGCAGAAAATCAATTTGTCTTTATCTACCAAATTCAAAAGATATTCCGCTGCCTGATGTCCAAGGTTTCCGTCCACGCCAGTCAATAATAATTTACCCATATTCGTATCGTCCCCTATCTGTTTTTTAACTATCTCTATCATATGTGAAATAGGGAGCAAACTCCAACGCGAAAATCGAATGGGCTATTCGGAAATCGAATGTTTCTCTTTGATCGAGTGGATGAGTGAACGGATGGCCGTATTGGCATTCGTCGACAGATAACCCAGCTCGATTTGGAAAGTATGGAAGGATCCTTCAATCGGAATCATGCGGATCTCGCTGGCCGGATAAGTCAGATTATAATTATCGGGGAAGAACCCGATCAGTTTTTCAGTCCTGATGGCGAACAGCTCCGTCTCGACATCATCCACGGTCTTGGCGATATGCGGTTGATAGCCGTCTTTTTGGGCATGCTGCTGCATTAAGTTGTACGATGCTCCAATGACAGAGGGATCCAGCATAACAAGCGGGTATTGGTACAGTTCCGCAAGAGTTACCGCCTCTTTATCGAAGAGAGGGTGCCCAGCACCTACAACCGCCTGATATTTCCCGGCATATAACGGGATTGTCGTGATTTCCTTCTTATCTTGAAATTCGGAGTCGAAGGCAATCGCCACATCATAGATGCCTTTCGTAAGATATTCGGAAATATTCTTCAAGAGGACTTTCGTCAGATTCAGCTCAAGGTGCGGATTCTTTTCCTTAAAGGAAGGGGTGACGTTCAGGAGCGTCTGGATATCGGTCATCGCAGAATATTCGATCGTCACCGTTTCCTGTCGATGCGCTTGGAAATTGCGCATCTTTTTTTGCATGCTTTGGTATTGTTTCCACAGGATCAGTGCTTCATCGTAGAAAAGCAGGCCGGCCTCCGTCGGCTCAATCGGTGTCTTCTTGCGGTTGATCAATTGAATCTGGAAGGTATCTTCCAGCGAAGCGATGGTCTGGCTGATGGTCGTCTGCGACACGTAGTTCATCTTAGCCGTCTCCGTAAAACTGCGGCAGTCTACCAGGTCAAGGTAGTATTTGATTTTTTCGATGTTCATGAGGCTTGCCTCCAATGTGCGTTCTTAATGAATTAAAAGTACCATACTGCGGGAGAGAATGTGTGAGTAAATATATATGATTAATTGTAAAAAGCCCGCATCGTATTATCGTTGCAGGCTTAATAATGGGAATAACACACCACAGAAATGACTTTCTTTCGCTTGTATCTATTTTTGTAATTTCATTTCGACATGGGGCGTCCCTTCGAATTCAAAAATATCCCCAACTTGGACGAAACCGTGTTTTCTGTAAAAATCGATGACTTGTTGCTGAGATTCGATCATAACTTCGGCATTGGGCCATTCTTCTTTGCAGACTTTGATGATTTCTTCGACTAAACGGTCGCCGAGCCCTGTGCCTCGTGACTCTTTAGAAACGACGACTCTGCCAAACGTTACATGATTGCCAGTTTTGAAAACCCTGGCATATGCTTCAACTAATCCGGTGCTCTCATCTTGAAAGAAAATATGGAAAGCGATCTTGTCGTTTGTATCTAACTCGTGATAGATTCTCTGTTGTTCAACAACGAAAGTATCTATTCGTAATTTCAAAATTTCATAAAATTCATTGCTGTACAGATCACTTAATTTCTTTATTTGCCACATTTATTTACACCTCTTAATTATTATTGGTGTATACTATGGTTGTAAATACAACTATAGTATACAGGAGAAAGTCATATGAATCATACAAATCTATTCCGGTCGATTGGTTCCATTTCTCGTCAAGCGACTACTGAAATGAATCAGCAAGTAGTGCATTTTGGTTTAGACAACAATCTTTTTATCTATCTTATGAGGATTGTTGAGAAGGAGGGTCTTTCCCAATCAGATCTTGTCGAGGAAGCCAGAGTTGATAAAACGACGCTTAGCCGATCAATCAAAAAGTTGGAGCAATTGGGTTACATCAACAAAATTGCTGACGCAACGAACCGAAAATTCAAACGGTTATATGCTACCAAAAAAGGGAAAGAAGTATATCCTGAACTAGCCAAGCTTGAGGAGAGCTATGTAAAGAACGCCCTTCAAAATCTAACGAGTTCTGAAGCAAAAGAACTGATCAACTTGCTTTCTAAAATAGATTCTATCTTGACGAGATGAATCTATTTTACCACGAATGGTTGCGAATGCAACTAAAGTGCTGAAAAAATATTTCCATGATTATTATTGAAGGGAACATCTAACGGATAAATTTTTTTCAACATGCTTATTTTACATTTTAATTTTTTCCATTCACGTTATACTGACATTATCAGGAGGGTGAACAGATGAAAATAGAACATATCGGCTTATGGACGGTGGACTTAGAGAAAATGAAGGAATTCTACTGTGATTACTTCAAAGCCACAGCAGGAGAGTTTTACCACAATCAAAAAACGGGATTTCAGTCCTATTTCTTATCCTTCGCAGATGGTGCCAGACTGGAAATCATGCATCGTGAGGATGTCAACGAAGGCACTCATAACAAAGAAAGATTAGGCTTTGCGCATTTGGCTGTTTCAGTCGGAAGCAAAGATTGTGTAGACGCATTGACGGAGCTGTTGGCGAAAGAGGGTTA
The DNA here is from genome assembly GCF_900114465.1 of Trichococcus palustris. Taxonomy (GTDB): domain Bacteria; phylum Bacillota; class Bacilli; order Lactobacillales; family Aerococcaceae; genus Trichococcus; species Trichococcus palustris. Next base: position 126,727 of record NZ_FOTD01000001.1, read on the forward strand.
TCCCTTATTGAGCCCGTGCAGAGTGACCGGCGATGGCTATTACGAATCCGTCATCGGCGATCCGGAAGGGAACCGGATCGAGATCACAATTTAAATAAATCACGGGGTGAATGGAATGGATATAAAGGCAATTGTTTTGGATATCGATGGTACCTTATTGAATGATCAAAAAGAAATCAGCGAAAAAACCAAGGACTCCTTACTAAGAGCACAAGAATCTGGCGTGAAAATCGTGCTAGCCTCCGGAAGGCCATTAGCAGCAATGCTGAAGTTTTCAAAGGAACTCAATATGGAGCAACATCATGGTTTGCTTCTTTCCAATAATGGGGCTTGTGTGACGGATTGCTCTACGACTGAGACATTGTTCAGCCAAAGTATATCCCACGAAGTGGGCAAGGAAATTCTGGCGCATTTGGAGAATTTCGAAGTCAAACCGATGATTGCGAACAACGATTACATGTACGTGAACAATGTGTATGATTGCATGATCACCGCGCCACCGCACGGATTGAAGAATATCATCGAATATGAATCCAGAAGCGGCAATTTCAAATTGTGCGAAGTGGACAATCTTGCTGCATTCGTCGATTTCCCCTTGTATAAGATATTGATCGCGGGTGAACCGGACTACTTATCGCAAAATTGGAAAGAAATCATGCGGCCGTTTGAAGGTCGCGTCAATGGGTTTTTCTCTGCGCCGTTCTATTTTGAGTTCGCCGATAAAGGCATCGATAAAGCCTATGCTCTGGATAAATCCCTGCAGCCTTTAGGAATCAAACCGGAAAATGTCATTTCTTTCGGTGACGGAGAGAATGATACGTCGATCATCGCATACGCAGGAATCGGCGTTGCGATGGGGAATGCAATCGATTCTCTGAAAGAGAGCGCAAATGAAATCACCTTATCCAATAACGTAGACGGCATCGCTCATCTGTTGGCGAAATACTTATAGAATGCAGCCATAAGTATTGAGATGATGTTTTTCTCAGCCGCCCCATAAAAATAGAGAATGGCAAGTTAGGGAAGCGTTTATTTCGCAAATCTAATTTGCCATTTTTTGATACTGCATATATGCAACTGCAGTGGTAAAATAGAGTATATTTGGAGGGATGAAAAATGGCTAGATATGAAGAACAACGTAATTTTTTGAAATCCGATTTCAAGACGTTCAACAAGATAGAGACCGATAAACAAAAAGGCATTCCGCAGCCGTCGAATGTAAAGAGCTATGCCGCTGATGCGGTTATCGTGGATTTGCCGGAAGTCACTGGCGATGTAGTGAAAAAGGAAAACATCTATGAAATCATCAAGGAAAGAAGAAGCGTCCGCCATTATGCGAAGGATGCACTATCTTTGGATGAATTATCCTATCTGTTGTGGTGCACGCAGGCAATCACTGGAACCAACAGATCCGGCATCACTTTCCGCACGGTTCCGTGCAGCGGTGGAACGCATTCCTTTGAGACGTATCTGTTCATCCTCAACGTGGATGGCTTAAAAAAGGGTGTATATCGTTATTTGGCGGATTGCCACAAACTGTTGTATTTGAGCGAAGTCAACGATATCGATGAACAGGTCGACAAAATGACGCTCGATCAGCCGTTCGTCCCAAATTTCGCGAAGCGGGCATCGGTCATCTTCTCATGGAGCTGCATCCCTTACCGTTCGGAATGGAAATACGACATCACCGCGCACAAAAAGATCCTGATCGACATCGGCGCGGTCGTGGAGAATCTTTACCTGACGAGCGAATCGATCGATGCTGGCACTTGCGCATTGGGCATATACGATCAAGAGATGGTGGATGAACTGCTGCATTTGGATGGCGAAGATGAATTCACGATCTTCTTGGCTGCAGTAGGCAAGAAAGTGCATAAAAAAGAACGAGAACAATAATTAGAATAAGTAAGGCAGATGTATGCCATAGCTCAAGAAGAAACTCTTTCATTCAGGGTTTCTTTTTTTAGGCGAAGGGACAAATAACCCGGCGAGGAGTGCTTCGCCGGGAAAGAGAGCAACCAGATGAGACCAGATTTTCCGGCGGGGTGTCCCCCTCCCCTTATCGTGACGCTCCATGGATTTGCAAACGATCCGAGATTACAGGGAGATACGGGCGGGTGGCCTGAGGGCCTTGGCGAATAGGGTATCATGAATTTGATCGAGGATCTGAAGGAGAAATATCCGCAGATCGATCCTTCAAAGATCTATATTACCGGGCTGTCCGCCGGCGGCTCAAAAGCGACGCTTCTCGGAATAAAACATCCGCATGTATTCGCAGCAGTTGCTGCTGTATCATCCCCCGGTGTGGCGTTGGATGACCAACAATGGTCAACCTTGGGGAATAAGCAAATGCTCTCAAGGACAGCATCGAATGAGAAGGGCGTCATGATGAAATTAGTGGCTGTCAAAGATTTGGCGCACTGGAATTACAAACCCGAAGCTGCACTGATCTGGGACTTCTTCAAAAATTATGAACAGGATACAGAGAACGGGGAACTGATTGTTGAAGCAGACTCTGAATAACCATTTCGAATAACGCATGTCCAAAGTCGGTTCAATAATAAAGGGTGTTGATGAATAAAATTTCATCAGCACCCTTTTTCTGTAAAAATAGCCAAACAGCATTAAGCTTGTTGGCTTCGCATTAAAACTAGGCGTCAAGACTTCAACCGTTAAGCGCCGTAAGGATTAGGGAAGTAGGGGTAATTCATTTGAAAAAGGATAACAGCAACGTGCTTACTAGTTGCAGGCCATAGGTGTATGCGAGCAACGAAGGAATTTTGCAGAGTATAATAACTAAAATATATTTTCGAGCCGTTATTTTAGTTATACCTGCTAAGTAGCATAGATAAGCGGACGGTGTAACCGGAGATAGAATCAGCAGACCAAACAATAAATCGAACTTGGGATTGTTTGTCAGTTTCTGATACTTGGCCTGTGCGTTTTCGCTGAACAATGCATTCATTATATGAGGACCAAATTTTTTTGAGATGAAGAAAACGGCAATCGACCCAATAGTAATGCCGATATAGTTGTAAATAAAACCAAAGAATGACCCATACATTAACATTCCGCTTGCCATCCAGATATTACTTGGCAAGAATGGGATAACGACTTGAATCGCCATATATGCGATCAATATGACTGGCCCTAACATTCCAAATTGTCCAATAAAATGTTCCATGGCTGTCTTAGACGTCAATAGATTATATTTGAGGCATACATAAATTAGAGCGACAGTAGTAATGACCGAGATGACTTTGACTACATTGACGATAATTTTACTGTTTTTACTTATTTTTGATTCAAGTGTTTGCGTGCTTGATGTTGGTGTCATTTCCATGTTATGGCTCCTTCTTACTTATCTGTGCTCCATTATATAGGGCAGCTTATAACATAGATAGTGTTTTTTCAAAGCAAAGCTTAAACTTTCAATAAGATTTTTCTATCCACTTGGGGAGCTGTTGTTTTGGGCAAACAACTCAGAACATTATGAATAGAAAAAGTATCTATGCCATACGCAACCGACACAAATAAAGGAAAGATATCGTCCCCAAAAAAATTTGAGTCTCTGAATGCAGTCAACAACAAAAAAACATCCTGTATCCTCAAAAAAATGGGAATACAGGATATTTTTCTGTGGTTTTGCAGCGCGTATTGTTGTTTAGAACTGTTTTTCCTTTGTTGGCTGTTCATGTTTTTTCCGGAGCATCACTGCATATCGGATATAGATGATTACCGTTTTTGTAACAGCATATGTCGGAACACCTAAAACCATCCCCAATACCCCCGCCAGATTACCGGCAACAAGCAAAATGACAACAATGGTTAACGGATGGATTGCTAGTGTCTTTCCGATTACATTCGGCGAAATAAAATTTCCGTCAATTTGCTGAACCATCAGTACGACAGTGATAACCAATAGTGCTTTTGTTGGAGAAATCGTCAGCGCGATGATTACAGCAGGAGCCGCCCCAATATATGGCCCCAGATAAGGAATGATATTGGTTACGCCAGCCACTAACCCCAGCAGCAATCCATAAGGCATACCGATGATCAAATAGCCCAAGAAAGTGAACACACCTACGAAAAGACAGACCAAAGATTGTCCACTGATATAAGAAGCGATAGTGTTATTCATTTGGCCTAACAATTCAATCATTTGTTCGCGGTATTCTTTTGGCAAGAATTTAGCGACAGACGGCCGAAAGTTCTCTCCGTCTTTGAATATGTAGAATAGTATGATGGGTACCGTAAAAATGACTATAGTGGCATTTGCTACAGTTCCTATAAGTTTCCCGAGACTCCCAGTGACTCCTGAAATAAGAGAATTCACGATATTTCCAATCGACAAATTCATTTTATTCAAGGTCGCTTGTACATCAATGCCCTTAAGCCAAGATTGAGCAAGGAGCTGTGCCGAATATTTTTGCAGTTGATTGACAAAATTAGGTATATCGTTGATCAATTGACCTATTTGGTTAAACAACGTCGGAAAAACGGATATGCCAAGAAAAACCAATACCCCAATAAGCAATACGAAAACGATGAGAATTCCATAAATTCTTTTGATATTCATCTTTCCCAGCAGAGTGACGGCGGGATTCAATAAATAATACAAAAAGCCAGCAATGATCAGTGGCGTAAATAATGTCGAGACGAATGTACTGATAGGCTGGAAAATGAAACTAATTTTTGTTGAAACAAAAATTAAAGTGGCCGCCGCTAGAAGCCAAACCGTCCAGTACATTAACTTTGATTTTCGTAAATATTCCATAAGTTTTCCCTCCTTATCCTATTCGCCAATCAATTGGCTGAATAGTTAAATTTTTATTTGCTGATCCGTTTCAGAAACGGATATCCCACTCATGCATTCGAATGCCTGACTGACTTGAATGCACTCATCAAGTGGTATATTCTCTATTATTCCATTGTTGTCTAATAAAAACAAATAGTCTTTTTAATATGTATTTACTGCTTTCAATAAAGTAATCCTATTCATCACTTTGCAAAATAGAGAAACTTTTTCCAATGGTATATGGACACATATAATTTTTATTTGGGAATTGATAAACAAAATTATATATGGTATATTTTGAACGCTATTTGCGCTGCACATAAAATATACAGCACAAACTGACATAGGCAATGAACGTATTTATGTAAGTTTATGAGACCAGGCCCAATGGGGTGCTTATTTATTTGAAAGATACTCTATACCGTTAAAAATGAGTTTTGCTTATGCAACGCTACGTGGGATGAGAAGCAAGGATTTCAATTAGTCAGAAAGAGGAATTGCAAATATGAATGAAACTAACAGAAGCCAAAAAAATAAAAGCAAAAAAAATAAAAGAGTCCTCAAAATCGTTTTATCCGTTCTGCTGCTTGGCATAGTTGGAATAGCTGCTTATTTGGGCAAAGTTTATTCCGATGTTAATAGTGCAGCTGATTCCATCTATAATTCGGTAAGCACGGATAACTTGCGTGACAGTTCGGTAGATTTGGGACAGCAGAATCCGATTTCGATTCTGTTATTAGGAACGGATACAGGTTCCTTGGGCAGAACAGAACAAGGTCGAACCGATTCGATGATTCTTGCGACCATTAACCCGAATACGGAGAAGACTACTTTAGTGAGTATCCCGCGTGATACCTACGCAGAAATTGTTGGATATTCAGACAATTATCCCTACTATGATAAGATCAATAGTGCCTATGCATATGGTGGAACGGAAATGGCAATTAATACAGTCCAAAATCTTTTGGGAATACCAGTTGATTATTATGTCACCGTGAATATGTCGGGCGTTCAGACGATTGTGGATAAAATAGGCGGCATTGATGTTGTGAGTCCAATGAGTTTTGCTTTTAGTGATTGGAATCAAGACGGCTCCTCAACTAGCTACTCCTTTGCGGAAGGCCCAATTCATCTGGATGGTGCAAATGCCTTGGCTTTTTCCAGAATGCGTCATGAGGATCCGCAAGGCGATACAGGACGGCAAGGACGGCAACGTTTGGTCATTGAAGCTATCCTCAAAAAACTGATCTCTGCGAAAACAGTATTCAATTATCAAAATCTTTTGGATGCTCTTTCCACAAATGTAGAAACGAACTTCCAAATGGCTGATTATAAAAAACTGCAAAGCAACAATTATGTAGCGGCGTTGAAAAATGTTCAGCAGGAACAATTAGGCGGCACCAATGATACGCTGGATGGCATTTGGTATAACTTTGTGGATGACTCAGAAATAGCTCGTGTTCAAACCATATTGGAGTCAGAATTAGAGATAAACCAACCAACAAATCAGGGCAGTTCAACGGTAGAGAGTAAGTAAGGAAAAGTGATTTTTCTTCAGCGTTAGTTACAGGTGGAGCGGAATATTGAACGATACATGATATCCATACAGCATAGACAGATGGCCCCCTGTCAAACGGTATTGATGAGACATTTTATCTATTGAAATAAGAGAGCCGCCTTCACAAACTCTAGAAGAGAATCGTCCTCTTTTGGGGTTTGTTTTTTTAGAGGTTATCCTCAAAAAAAATTATGGTAATAAATTATGGTAATAAGATGGAGTGAATGATATAGTTTACCATTAGGATGAAGGTGAACTAATTGAAATCTGATCGGCGGCAAGGCCAGATAAAAAATTTGGTTTTTCATTCTTTATCGCGCAATTACATAAGTGCCCTGGAGAATAGGTTGGAGAACCGGCGGATAAATTTCAACACCGCTTTATTGCTGTGTAATGCTTAAGGAAAGCCTGTCAGCGAGCTTTGATTGCAGAATTTATAAACTGTTTAGAATTTGTGCATGACATATTTAGAACTTTATTTTATAGTTGGTACATAGATAAGCAGGCGTTTGCCTGTGACAGGCACTTCTTCACGCTGTAATTTTTTCGGAAATCCTATAAGGAATCGAATCATACAGCATCAGTATTAAAATTAATTATGGGAGGTTTTTATGGATATTATTATGGGCGTAATCAGTTTTATTTTACATATTGATCAAAATTTGGTTTTGATGGTCAACCAGTTCGGTTCATGGACTTATGTCCTTTTATTCCTGATTGTCTTTATTGAAACAGGTGTAGTGATTTTTCCGTTCTTGCCAGGAGATTCATTGTTGTTTGCCGCAGGTGCAATGACTGCCTTGCATGGTTCAAAACTAAGTTTGCCGATCCTCATGCTTGTCACGGTGCTGGGGGCTATTTTGGGCGACTCTCTGAACTATGAAATCGGGAAAAAAATCGGCCATCAATTAGTGAAGTACCCGCGTTTGTCAAAATTAATCAACCAAGAGAAGCTGGAGAAAGCGGAAGAGTTTTTTAATACCCATGGTGGCAGCACGATTTTCCTTGGCCGTTTCATTCCGTTCATACGGACATTCATTCCGTTTACTGCGGGCGCCAGCAGCATGCGTTATTCTCATTTCGCGATGTTCAATGCCATTGGCGGAATTTGCTGGGTCGCTGTAGGGACACTTGCCGGATTCTTCTTTGGGAACATACCATTCGTTGCTGCTCATTTCTCTGTTGTTGTTTTAGGGATTGTGGCTGTCTCATTAATACCTGTATTTATTACAGCCATCAAAAGTAAAAGAGTACCTACCAACTAAAACATGACTCTGCGACAACAATTTTGGAGTCGGATAAGACTTTCCAGGAAAAGTGTACCCATAAAGTATGTCGTCGATAAATGTATTATTGCAATAAGTCAACATGAAGGTTCCCATAATAAGTATATGAAGCATTGATTATTTCCGCTGAAATTAAAAATCAATGCTTTTTAAATTTGAAATCTATTTTTGTAAAAATAAGCTGTTCCCAAGCACATAACAAAAATTTTGTGTATTCTTATGAAGTATAGCCTTTAGAAATTATGGGATGGTCAGATAACTAAAATGGTGTTATGGAATAACATTGTATGCTTTTTATCAAGTAAACGAGGTGAGTATGTGCGGAAAATAATGGGTTTTGTGGAAAAATATAAGCGTTTTTTTCAATACGGTTTCATGATTTTGATGATTATTCTGGCTAGTTATGTCATCTATTCAGAAACGAAAGATATAAAAATTGAAAATCTGCAAAGTTTAGCGGCAGGGTTAAGCTTCAGCAAAAAATTAGAAATAACGGTTGCTGGATTAGTTGCGTTCGCTTTTGTGACTTGCTACGATTTTATTTTTGCAAACTATTTCAAATTGAAAATTCCAAAACAAGAGTTGTTTAAGATTGGTTGGATTTCGCAATCCTTTAATAATTTTATTGGGTTCGGCGGTATTACAGGGGGAGCCATTCGGAAAAAAATGTATGAAGAAAATGGCACCGACAGTAAAACTTCCTGGAAAATTACCCTGGGAGTCGTGTTGGTCGATTTCATGGGGTTGTTGGTATTAGCTGTCCCGTCTATCGGTGGGCTTGTACAGGTTCGCCAATATGTTTATATTCCAATATTATGTTTGCTTTTTCTGGTTATTCCCTTTTTCCTGTTTGGAGATAAATTGCCAATTAAGTCATTTAAAAATGAGAATTCGCCGTTGGCTTATTTTGATTTGCCTGTGAAATTTAAGTTAGTAGTGTGGTCGACAATAGAATGGCTGGTGGCGGCTTTGTTCTTTACGTATACCGTGAAAATTTATCAACCTGAAGTAAGTTGGTCTGTCGGTATCTTGGTTTACGTCATCGGCACAATTGTAGGTGTACTCAGCATGGTACCTGGAGGATTTGGAACTTTTGAAGGAACTTGCCTTTTATTGTTTCAATTAATGGGATTTCAGACGCCGAACCTGTTGCTCAGTCTATTGATCTGCCGGATTGTGTACACTCTCGTGCCGTGGTTGATTGGATTCCTTTTGCTTTGTGCGGAATATATGGGGAATTTTTTTGAAGAAACAGGGGATGCTAATTTTTCAAAAATTCTTTCTGACATACTTGCGGCCGGCGTCTTTTTAAGCGGCCTCGTCTTGCTCATGTCGGTAGCGACGCCCGGGATTTTGACACGGATGCATATTTTGCAGCATATTTTCCCGAAGATTGTCATCATTATTTCAACCAGAATAACCTTAAGCCTAGGCATTTTGCTGATCATCTTATCGCGGGGAATCCGTCTGCGTGTAAAAAAGGTCCACCATGTTACGACTGTAATCCTGATTCTGGCTGCATTCACATGTTTGCTGAAAGGATTGGACTATGAAGAAGCTGTTTTTATGCTGGTTATCACAATTGGATTGCTTTTGACGCATGGCAATTTTCAAAATCCAAATATCCCGTTGAAGTTCAAATCGGTGGCTGCCATATTTTGTACGGGTATGGCTTTATTGGCAGGCTATGTCGGCATCTATAATCATAGCCATCGCATTGCCTTTTTTTCTGGATCGCATCGTTACTCACTGGCTTACTTGCAGACGCACTGGGTTGACGTTGTTTTAATGGCTTTGGTTGCCGTAGTTATCGGTATTTTGATCCAATTCACGAATCGCAAATATCACGTATTTCATGACAACACAGCTGAGGATGACGAAAAATTCAGCTCTTTCATGAAAAATTATCAAGCGAGTGAATACAGCCATTTATATTATATGAATGATAAAAACGTATTTTATAATCAGGCAGGAACGGTTCTATTCCTTTATCGTCCATATAAAAACCATATTTTAGTTTTGGGTGATCCAATTGGCAAGCCGGCTGATTTCGAGGACGCTATCGATGAGCTTCTGATTTGGGCTGAAAAAAAAGACATGTTGGTCACCTTTTACCAAATATCTAAAAATTATATAGCCGATTTTATTGAAGAAGGATTCCATTTTTTAAAGTTGGGCGAAAGTGCTTTGGTCGAATTGGAAAATTTCACGATAGCTGGAAAGGTAAATAGGGCGCTGCGCAATACGTTTAACAAGATGAATGAAGAACATTTTACTTTTGAGGTTGTTAAGCCTCCGTTCTCAGATGGATTTATCGAAGAGATACGGCAGATTTCCGATGAATGGCTGAACGGCCGCAGCGACATGCAGTTTTCACTGGGGGGATTCAAAGAGAGCTATATTCGTCTGACCCCCATTTTTGTCATACACGATGAGAATGGCGTCATTCAAGCATTTGCCAATTTGTTCCCGGAAGAGGATCAAACGTTGTCGATTGATTTGATGCGCCACCGTAAAAGTGCTCCGAACGGGACCATGGATTTCCTATTCATCTCGATCATGAACTGGGCGAAAGAAAACCATTATGCCTACTTTGATCTTGGACCGGCTCCGCTTTCAAACGTCGGCAACAAATTATATTCTGATAAAAAAGAAAAGCTCGTCAAATTAGCTTATCAATACGGCAATAAAATTTATGGTTTTGCTGGTTTGCGCAGCTATAAGCAAAAATATCATCCAACTTGGAACAGTGTTTATCTTGCCTATAAAGACGATGGTGATTTATTGAATATTTTGTTGGCGCTCGTCGCAATCACTTACGATAAGGATTAATTTCCTGCTTGAAATACAAATTATTTCCAATAGAAACAATGGAAGCACCATATTTGCTAAATGGATTTGGAACGATGTAAAATGGCGTTGACGATAAATAGAGGGGAAATCCTAGCGGGTTTTCCCTCTATTTTGGTGCGCCCGGCACATTCAGAAAAATGATGTGAGCCATTCACGAAATTTTTCTGGGAAATAGCTAACTCTGATTGTTTTCAATAAAGGCCTTAATGATTTTGTATAGTTTTGGACTATTCACAACATAGCTGCTGTGGGTTTCCCTGTCTAAAATAGTCAGGGTGGAATTTGGAATATTATTGGCGATATATTTTGTATCTTCTACTTTTATTAAGTCGTTCTTTCCTGCCAAGACGAGTACGGGTATGTGTATTTTTTTCAAATCTTCTTTGCTGATGTTTGGTTCTTCCAACGTCATTTTCATTTTCTTGCTTCTTGTAAGAAGATAATAGAGTTGGGATAACATTGCCCAGCTCTTCTTTACGCCATTAGGCTGGGTATTAGCCCCGCTGATGATTAATTTTGACAGCATGTCCGAATATTTGGATGCCAATAACAAACCGATGATGCCGCCATCACTGAATCCATAGAGCAGGGGTTTTTCCAATTTCAATTCTGTGATGAATGAAGCGACATCTTCCATCATCAGCCCATAACTCAATTGGTTTGTTTTACTGCTTTTTCCATGGCCGCGGCTGTCTATTGCGTAAACAGAAAAGTTTTTTGACAATTCAGTAATCAAAACAGTGAATATTTCACGGCTTTCGCCATTTCCGTGCAATAAAATAAACGGCTGTCCTGTTCCTTTTGTCTCATACCATAAATTAGTATCGTTTACTCTTATATACATATGAAAAAACTCCTTCGTTATTCCCTTTACTGTACTCGCTTCAATCGAAGGCTTCGATTTTCTACATCCGCAGAATTTCAACGCCAGTGGAAAACCTTCCTTGCGTTATTACTATTTTGAATGGATAGACCTCTATGCATGCTTGTCATCTTCAACATCATGATGCCCTGACAGAGTACCATTGAAACGGTAAATAGGATCATCTGCATTCTTTCCGGAGTATTTTTTTGCTCCACAGTCATAGAATATCAGGTAATTATGAAGATTTATAATAAATTTGAATAATTCAGGTTTATTTTTTCTTATTAAGCTTTAGAAGACTAGAAGATGTTCCGTTAAATGTAACTGATCAAATATCAAATGGTGTTGATCAAGCATTTGATTTGTTGAAATAAGGGAGCTGCATTCAAAAACTCTAGAAGAGAAGTTTCTCTTTTGGGGTTTCTTTGTCGTATCATTAAGACTTTTCAAACCGATTCGCACATGCGTATCACAAGTAAATGAGGTTTTTTAATAGATTGCCAATTGGGCAATATAATAAGAACTATCATTTTAGATCGTTCCGTGGTATTTTTAATTGTAAATAACAAATTTTGAGTATAATATGAAATGAAGTTTAGGTATACCTAAAAAGGAAATAGCGCATGACACCCCATAAAGAAGGTTATCATGGAATTTGGTGGGGAACAGCAAATGATCAAAAACAGATAGGTAAGGCTTGATCTATTTCCGCCACATCATTTACTGAAATGTCGGCAAAGTTGCTTAAGGATGGATTAATCAGTCATATTCCTTATCAGGGTGTACAGATAACCGAAAAAGGCCAACTGATTGCTAATAAATTGATAAGGAAAACATCGCTTATGGAAAGTTTTTCTTGCTGATAAATTAGGCTTTAGCTGGGGTGAGTTAAATGACGAGGCAGAAATGTTGGAGCGTGTGTCCTCGGAGCGATTGATCAATAGCTTAGATGCCTATTTAGGTTTTCCTAAATATGATCCTCATGGGGGCGTGATACCCGTCAAAGAGGGGCGGGATTGAAGTTTCCGAAAGCAAACCTTTAATCGAACTTGAAGTCGGAAGCCTCTTTGCCATCCAAGATGTTGATGGCGATCAGGAATTATTGGCGTATCTGCTCAATAAGGACGTAAAATTAAGCGTGCCCTATCTGTTGACGAACGTGGAACCGTACGAAGGCCCGGATACCTTTGAGTCGCAGAATCAGCAATCCTGCCAAATCAGCTTCAAAGCGGCAAGCAAGATTTATGTTCAATGAATCAGGGTAGGAAAAAAGAGCCAGCATGTAAAGGCCGTACTGAAAAACGGACAGGGTAGCCTAAAAATGAAGAGAGGTTTTTTGATGGAACTATCAAAATTAAAAAGAAACGAGTCAGCAGTGGTGACGGAAGTTGCCCATCCTGATCCAAAAATGCAGCAACGATTATTGGATTTAGGTTTTTATCCAGGAAAGACAGTTAAATTGGTGTTGATCAGCCCTAAGGAAGATCCTAAAGCCTACGAAGTAAGAGGGACAGTTATCGCAATCCGCGATGAAGATGCAAATTATATACAGGTAAAAACAGAGGAGGGATAGTATGCCGGATGAATTTGTATTGCAAAATGAAAAAAACGGCCATGTGATTTCCGTAGCAGGCAATCCTAACGTTGGGAAAAGTACGGTTTTTAATAAGTTGACTGGTTTAAAACAACATACAGGCAATTGGCCTGGAAAAACCGTAGGCTTAGCGGAAGGGACAACGGAGTATCAAGGTAGCTACTATTGCTTGGTGGATTTACCCGGGACATATTCGCTTTCGTCTAACTCAGAAGAAGAGGAAGTAGCGCAAGCATTTATTCAATCGGATCTATCAGAAGCTACTATTTGTGTGTGTGATGCAACCTCATTGGAACGTAGTTTAAACTTAGTGTTACAAATTATGCAACTATCAGATAACGTAGTCGTTTGTGTTAACTTAATCGATGAAGCACGTCAAAAAGGAATAAAGATTGATATTGAGAAACTCCAATCTTTATTGGGGGTGCCTGTAGTTGCCACTGCGGCACGTCAAAATGAAGGATTAGATGATTTAATGTCCGCTTTAGCGAAAGTTGTCTCTGGGGAAATTAAAATGAATCCTTATATGAAGGAAGCTTTAGAAAGTCTAAAAGGAAATCAGGAAGAAAATACTATCGCACTGTTAGATCGCGCCACAGTTATCGCAAAAGATACAGTGGTGTTTACCGATGAAGATTACAATCGTCGTGACCGTAAACTGGATATGATTTTAACGCAAAAATCGACAGGGATTCCGATTATGATTTTGTTATTAATCATCGTTTTCTGGTTAACTATCCATGGAGCCAATGCACCATCAGATGTTTTAGCTAATATATTCGCGATCATAGGTGACTATTTGAATCAATTTGCTCATTATATTCATATGCCCGAATGGCTGCGAGGGGCATTAATTGATGGGGTTTACAATGTGCTATCAACTGTTATCTCAGTTATGTTACCGCCAATGGCAATTTTCTTCCCATTATTTACGCTGCTGGAAGATTTTGGCTATCTGCCACGTGTAGCCTTTAACTTAGATAAATATTTTGCAAATGCGGGGGCTTGTGGGAAACAAGCGCTGACTATGTGTATGGGATTCGGTTGTAATGCGGCAGGTGTAATCGGGACACGAATCATCAATTCGCCAAGAGAAAAATTAATTGCTATCGTTACCAATAATTTTGTTCCATGTAATGGACGTTTTCCAATCTTAATTTCAATTATTACGATGTTCTTTGTAGGGAGTTCCGTGAGTTTAGGGAGTGGTTTGCTTTCTGCTGTTCTATTGGCTGGCACAGTCATTTTAGGGGTATTAACCACTTTTTGGATTTCTCAATTGCTCTCCAAAACAATCTTAAAAGGAATCCCTTCATCATTCACGCTGGAATTACCCCCTTATCGTAAGCCACAAATTGGCTCGGTTATCGTTCGCTCTATTTTTGATAGAACTTTATTTGTTTTATGGCGTGCTATCACAATAGCAGCGCCAGCTGGATTAGTTATTTGGATGATGGCTAACATCATGATTGGTGACAACAGCATATTAACTTGGGCAACAGATGTGATTGACCCATTTGCTCGTTTAATGGGTCTGGATGGAACCATTTTGATGGCCTTCATTTTGGGGTTTCCTGCGAATGAAATTGTCATTCCGATTATGATAATGGGGTACTTGAGCAAATCAACACTCTTTAGATTTGAGTCGTTAGATCAATTTAAGAATCTTCTTTTAGATAATGGGTGGACGTGGTTAACAGCAACGAATATGATTCTATTTACGATTTACCATTGGCCATGTTCTACAACATTAGTCACAATCTATCAAGAAACTAAAAGTAGTAAATGGACATGGGTATCCTTCATAATACCTACCGTGATGGGGATTGTAACATGCATGATTACTACCTTATTGGCTCACCTATTCCGTTTGGTATAAGCACTAGTGTTGCATGAATTTTCGTAAAACTGTCTGCCCTTTGTTTCCTGGGAAAAAGAAAAAAATTATTAGTGAATCGCGATCCTGAATGATTCATATCCGATTAAATTAATTGAATCGAATTTACACACTTCAGAGGAGAAATTTCGGATGAATTTTCTCTTCTGGAGTTTCTTTTTTATCAATAGGCAGGTAACCGGCTGAACTGAATGAAGATATTATTACGGAAGTTGTTGAAATTTCTGTACCCAGGGGGACAAACCATTTGATGATTGTAATGTATGATTGATACCCCTCAATCACTACGTTGGAGTAGGTTGTAGGACAGTCTGTTGAGGACATATTCCTGTGACTTTTTCCGTGTTTTTAGGGGTTTTTGAATATTTTGGGATAATCCTTCGTATGCTTTGTTCAGGTTTCTTGTTCTTTCAAATCAAAATTATTGTTGATTTGTTATTTTGCTTGCGACGATTATTTATTAGAAACATATGAATATAATTAGGAATCATCAAACTATATTCACATGGTTTTCATAATCATAAGCTATGATAACAAAGTGCTTAATATATTAGGAGGTAGCAATCATGAATTTCATAAAACGTGCTTGGTTAAGTACGAAAGCTAAAAAAGGACATTCGTTTATCCTTTTCTTAGTATTCTCAGCAATTTTAATTTTTGTTTTGGCTGGGTTGACCATTCAAAACGCTTCAAACCAATCTATGGTTCAAGCAAGACAAGCAATGGGGGGGACCGTTACCTTATCTGTCAACCGCGAAGCAACTATGGAAAAAGCTGTAGCATCTGACAGTGCTTCAAGCGGCAGCAGCGGAAAAATCGATCCGAGCTCATTCAAAGCGACACCAGTATCTTTGGATCAAGCGAACCTGATTACAGGATTGGATCACGTTAAGAGTTACAACTATTTATCTGAAACTTCTGCTGGTGCAGAAAACTTCAAGCCAATCAGCAGTTCAAACTCTACAAGCTCTACAAGCTCAGACGCTGCATCTGGTAAAATTCCAACAGGTGGGAGAATGCAAGCTGCAGGTGACCTAGCAGTTGAAGGTGTGCTATCAACGGAAAACTTGAGCGATTTCACTGCAGGCACAAACACATTTACTGAAGGGAGCGGCATCACAGCTGATGATGTGAATACAAATAACGTAGTGATTGAATCAAGCTTGGCGGATGCAAATAACTTGAAAACTGGAGACACTATCACAATTTCTAATCCGACCGATAGTACAAAAACATACAATTTAACTATCAAAGGGGTTTATAAAACAACTGCCACTACAGATCCTATGGCAGAACATTTCAGTTTCCTGAATGCATCTAACAAAATCTATGTTTCTTATACTTTGGCTGATGAAATGAAAGGTTCAGATTACAGTAATGCTGTTGACTCTGTTGTCATCAACTTGGATGACCCGCAAAATGTGGATGCTTATGTTACTGCCGCTAAAGCAACCGGCTTGGATACAGAAACATATTCTCTGCAAACGGATACTGCTTTATATGAACAAATGATTTCGCCACTTGAAAATGTTGCTAACTTTGCCCAAAAGATTGTCATTTTGGTAGCTGTAGCAGGCGTTATCATCCTTTCCTTGATTGTCATCATGTCTATCAGAGAACGAAAATTTGAAATGGGTGTCTTGCTTTCATTAGGTGAAAGCAGATGGAAACTAGTTGCGCAGTTCTTCATTGAGCTGATTATCGTTTTTGTTGCGGCTCTTGTAGTTGCTGGTTTCAGCGGAAAATATGTCGGGAATGTGCTAGGACAACAATTATTGGATCAACAAACAACGGCTCAAACAACTTCTATGACGGCTCAAGGCGGCCCTGGTGGAAATTTCCCCGAAGGTGGTATGGGCGGTTTCAGGGGCCCTTTCAGGAACTTCGGTGCATCAAGCTCTGCATCTGCAAAAGAAATCGAGAACTTGCACATCGCACTTTCTGTCAGTGATCTTGTTGAATTAGGTGGTATCGGATTGGGAATCTGCTTCCTATCTGTTATCATCTCATCTGTTGGTGTCATCCGCTTGGATCCAAAGAAAATCTTAACCATGTAATCCTTAAAGCGAAAAAGAATATTATAGAAATCAGGTGAAGAAATGCTAGAAGTAAAAGATTTAGGCTATAGATACGAAAAAGCGGAGCATGCCCTTTATGAACACGTTAATCTTCAGTTTGAAAAAGGCAAAATGTACAGCATTATCGGGGCCAGTGGATCCGGAAAGACAACATTCCTTTCTCTAATCGCCGGTTTGGACAAGCCGACAACGGGTGAAATTTTATTCGATAGCGAACCATTGAGCAAAATTGGGCTGACGAATTACCGTAACCAAAAAGTTTCCATCGTGTTCCAAGCATACAATCTTTTGCCTTACATGACTGTTATGCAAAACATCCAAACAGCCATGGAAATCACAGGTTCAACAGTGAAAGACAAAAAAGACTACATTTTAAAAATGCTGGATAAAGTAGGCATTGCTGAAGAATTAGCTAATAAAAACATCAAATTGTTATCCGGCGGTCAGCAGCAGCGTATTGCTATCGTCAGATCTATGTGCTGCGACCGTGATTTGATTGTTGCCGATGAACCAACCGGTAACTTGGATGAAGAGACAACGAAGGAAATCATCAGCTTGTTCAAAGATTTGGCACACAATGAGAACAAATGTGTCATCATCGTCACTCATGAAAAAGAACTTTCGGACCAATGCGATATTTCCTTAGAGTTGAAGAATCGCGCGTTCCATCGTATTAAATAACCCTTAGCTGGATTTGATATACAAGCATAAATAAGGATCTCTATCAGGGACAGTGTGATTCCTGAAAAAATCCCAATTTGAAATATATGTTTTATCCATGAATCATCAGAAAATAAGATAGGCCCAGATTCCAAATTGGATCTTGGCCTATTCTTTTTGCCTTCCAGATCAGTCAAGGTTTCAAACGGATGAAGATCCAAACGCTTTTTTTGATTAACTAATATAGAAGCAGTACAATACAGTTGTAGAACAATAGAGCGAGTTTCTTGATGCCAATACAATTTCCTATTACATTTCTCCCTGACCAGTGTCAGTACTGATAGGTTCGGAAAAAGAGGGTGAGGATTATGCTCGTTTATATACAAGGAATGCGCAAATCGGCTGTTGCTGTTCTTTTTTCAGTGTTGTTTCTTTTCGGCATTTTTTCGACAAACGCCATTGCCGCTGATTCACAGATGGCAGTCCAAGGAAATATAGCATACATAGTCAAAGCAGGAGATACGCTATATGGAATTGCCCTCAGATATGGTGTGACCGTTCAACAGCTAGTGGCGTCCAACAATATTGCTAATCCAAACTTGATTTTTAGCGGGCAGCAGATTATAGTCCCAGTCAGCAAAACGTCAACTGCATTATCGCCGATTGATGATACCTATATAGTCAAAGCAGGAGATACGCTATATGGCATTGCCCTCAGATATGAGGTGACCGTTCAACAGCTTGTGAAAGATAATAGCATCGTTAATCCTAATCTGATTTTGATTGGTCAAAAAATTATTATCTCACAGGGAGCGAAAACGGTGCAGACAACCGGAGCAATGTTGCATCAAATAGCAACTGTTTTGGGTGAGAGTCCGGATAATTTGCCATCCATGATTCCCCTGGAGGCGGGTTATACCTCTGCTAGTGCTGCTACCGAAAGGACGGAATATGGCTATTTTGTTACTTTCTACGAAACAAAGGAGCCTGTTCCGATAAATGATTCGGCGTTGCATAATCAGGATATAGCCCGCCAAATAGCTACTTTTGAAGCCATTGTTTATGTCGATAAAGCAGCTGCAGCGAAAGCTATTGACCACCACGATGCCGCTGAGGGATTTTCTCCAGATGCTCCCACTATCGATTTGGGGTATGGAATAGCCGGCTATCAAAATTCGGGAATGGGCAAAACGTTGCTGGGATGGAATGAAGGCAACTGGTTATTGGAAGTGCTGTATCCTATCGGAAACCAAATGGGTATCGATTTGGCAAAAAATAGTGTAAATGAATTAGAAACCGTCTTTTTGCCGCCCCCAAATGATACGGGGCGTATCCGAGTCGATGTTACCAACCCTTCGCAAATGGAAACGATGATTATGTGGCAGAAAAATGAAGTCGTTTATCGGATCGATAGCACAAATAATCCGATAGACATCCTGGATATGACGGCGAGTATTAAGAACTGACAGCTATTGGAATCAATCATTCACAAACTCTTGAAGAGAAACTTCTCTTCAAGAGTTTTTTTAGAGCTATAGCTGGAATGTCGATCTGCGTTCCCGAATTATTATGACGAGAAACATTACCTCGTTATAAAAAGATGAAACTTTTCAATCTGCTGGGATTTGAATCGTTGCAGCAGTATGCATCATTCCCGAAATTCTTTTTTTCACAAAGAAAAAGAAGTGATATAATAATATTTATTTCTTTCGTAATATTACGAAATTGAGCTGGAGGAGAGGTGTCTATGAATAAGGAGCTGGCAATAAATCCCGCTGCTTGTTACGCGCGTGCCGAGCAGCAAGCAGCAGATTATTTTCAATCGCTTTATGATCAAGTCGAACAAAAGAGCTATCTGACTCCGCTGACAAAAGATATGGAGAGCTGGAAAGAGAAGCATATTCATCATCATTCCCTATCAGCCTTTTTTTCGCGCGGCAAGAAGAAGCCCAAATCAAAGAATTATCGTGAGTATATCAAGTGGTTGGACTACACAGGAAAACTAGATGATTACTTGGATCGCAGCATCGCCTATATTTATATGCGGGACATGGGCAAATCTTTGGTTGAGGCTGACGTCCAGTCCAGTGTTCAGCAAACGGTGGAAAGGTTAAGGAAGCAACTGCAAGAGGCCACCGCAACGAAGCAAGGGGCAGAAATGGATTGGCTTGGCATGGACCGATTGTATCGGTTGGCTCAGGAGTATCATATTGAAGCGACCATGATTTGGCTAATGGGAAAATTAAAAAGCATCACACCCAACCTTCCAAAAAAGCTGGATGCGGTATCAACGCAACGGAAACTGCTCAAAATCATTGTCGGGGTCCTGATAAACGAGCTGGAAGGCATAGGGACCGAAATAACGACTGAAGAACGTGCGCAAAAGCTTGATGTGGCCATTCGGCTGGGCTATGCTTACGGGCTGACGTATCCCTTCATCGATGATCTGCTCGATGCCAAAGTCTTATCCGTTGAAGAGGAAGCGTGCTATTCCGACTTGATAGGCACCACGCTGACGACAGGGTCTGTACCGGAACTGGGAGAATGGGCGGGAGAGCATGCTGATTTGATCGGTTATGTCCATGCGGAATTGAAGGATGCGTTCGAGTATATCCGGGACCACCAACCGGAAGCGTCAAGAAACGATTTTTTGGAGCAGGCCTATGTATTTTTTCGTTCCCAGGAAGTGGATCGCGCCAAGGATCTATCCAATGGCGACTACACAAATGAAGAACTGTATATACCGGTTATCTTGAAATCGGCCTCGTCGCGCTTGATTGTCCACACCATCAGCGGTGCCATCAATGATGAGGGTTTGTCCAAGCGCACTTTCTATTACGGCATCTATAACCAGCTTGCGGACGATTTGAGCGATATGTTCAGCGACAGGGACGAAGGTGCCGTAACACCGTATACCTATTATTTGGCCCATCACGATCAGCGGCCGGATTTGATTAATCCTTTCGAATTATATTGGACGGTCGTTTCCAATTTGATCCACAACGTCTATGCTTCAGAAGCCAAGGCCCAGGAAGTGCTGTTGGATCGGGCAATCAATGGCTTGAAGCGCTTGAAGGAAAAGTTGGGAACGGAAAAATACAATGATGTGATGGCTGTTTTCACTGCGGGCATGCCGACGCTCAATGATGTGATCCAAACGTTGGTCCGCAAAGCCGATGATGTGGATTTCATCGATAAATTGATACGGGATCAGTTGATTCTAAATTTGGAAAAGGAAGACGCAGAGCAAGCGGAATTTTCAGATAAGGTTGAAAGCGTGCGGCAGCAAATCAATGCCAGCTTGCTTATAGCTAAAGGTGACAATGTACCTTTCTTGGATGAGTCCATCATCGACGCAGCCAATTACAGCCTAAACAACGGTGGCAAAAGACTCCGTCCAATTGTGGCGTGGATGATGGCTGTTGACGGATATGGATTAAAAAGTCCAGCCATCCTACCACTCATAAAATCACTGGAATATATGCATACCTCATCGCTCATTTTTGATGATCTGCCCGCCCAGGATAATGCGGCTATCCGCAGAGGTGTGCCAACCGTCCATCAGGCGTATGACACAGCCACAGCCGAGTTGACCGGCCTCTTTTTGAGCCAAAAAGCCATTGAGGAACAGACGAAGCTTGTTGCGTTCGAATCGGAAACAGTCCTGCGCTTGATTCAATACACAACGCAAGTGACCGCGGATATGTGCAAGGGACAAGTGATGGATCTGAAAGCTAGAGGGAAACAGTTAACGCTGGAGCAACTGAACATGATCTGCTTCTACAAAACGGCTATTGGATTCGAAGCTTCCGTAGTGATGCCTGCCATTCTCGCCCATGCAAAAGAGGAAGAAATGACAGCCTTGAAGAAATTTTCTCGGCATTTTGGGATAGCCTTTCAGATTAAGGATGATTTGCTGGATGTGGAGGGGGAGCTTGAACTGATCGGGAAAGCAACCGGAAAAGATGCTGAGAACAACAATGCAACGTTTGTGTCCATCCTCGGTGCAGCGGAGGCCCGAAAAATGATGTGGGAACATTATTGCCTTGCAATGGAAACTTTACAGGAAGTACCGCGCAACAGCTCATTTTTGAAGCATTTATTAAACTACAGTATTGGCCGGGACCATTAGCGAACAACAGACTCCAAGACTAGGCATATGACAAATTAGGTGGAACACAAAACAGAAAAAGAATTAGGCATCGGAACGAATAAGCGCTGTAAAAAAGATTCGTTTTGGTGGTACAAGACTATGATTGTATCTAATGGAAAAATGATAATCAGACAGAACCTAAATTAAAAGCGGAACTACTGTGTATGTTGAAACAGTAGTTCCGCTTTTATGCGGTCTTCAATTTTCCCATCGATCTTCCTGAGGGATAGCGGCTTCATAGAAACCGAATCCATCCTTGTAGCAGATTTTTTAGATTGAGCGAGGGGAAAATCTTATCTCATTACATCGGCATAAAGTGTGGTATTTCTTTCGAACATACCCTTAGCGAAAGGGCAAAGAGGGATGATTTTCTTGTTTTCATCCCTGGCCATTTCCACCACGCGATCGACAAGTTGCGCGGCAATTCCCTGACCGCGGTAGTCGTCATGCACAAAGGTATGGTCGATGATGATCATGCTGCTGCCTGCAACTGAATAAGTGATTTCGCCGATTAAATTTTCGTTATCGTCATTTTTATAGAAACGTGATTCACCAATATCAAATATCATAGTATGTTCCCCTTTTTATCTTTTGATATATTTCAAAGCTCCGCTTGGGCAAGTATCGATGACGCGGACGACCTCATCACTGGAACCGTTATCCGGCAGGATCCAAGGACGGCGTTTGGTATCGAAAATGTCAGGATTCCCTCTGACGCAATTTCCGGCATGTGCACAAATGTTTGTGTTGAAGAATACATCGACATCCGTACCTTCGTATTTCCGGTAACCTTTTTCTGACAATTCTGTCTCATTCATTAAAATACCTTCTTTCATTTGTCAGCTATAAAAAATGTAAAACTTTACAGAAATCTGTACTATCAAAAATCAATATAATTTAACAGGATTCTACTTCATATTATTACCGAGGTTGTGACTAGTCAAGAGATTAGCCTTGAAAGCACTATCTTTTCACGGATGTAAAGACAAGTTTATGGCCTTAGCCACCAGTTGTTGACTTGAATACTCAATCATTTTAGAAATATTGAAAAGATAGTCTGGATATAAAGAAACTTCTTCTTGTAAATCATCAATGTAAAGGTATACAATCTAAGAATATTGTACTGAAAATCAAATGTTTGAATCGCTGAGACCTCAGTTAGGTATAGCTCTATTCAGAATTTCTTAATTCGTAGCGTGACCGACCATCCATGGTCGATTTATGATAGAAAGAAAGGGGAAATAATATGTTTTTGAAAAGATTTTATGCAGTTGTATTAACATTTTTGTTCATTTTTAGCTATACATCAATAACCACTGAGGCAATGGCATCCCAATCGCCAGCCCAGACAGCAGCAACCTCGCATAACTCGGCCGATTTTGAGGATGTTATTGTAAGATTTAAGGACAAACCGGGTCAGGCGGAATTGAATGCATTCAAGGGCATGGGTGGTGACGTCAAAAATGTCTTCACCATTATTCCTGCGATTTCCGGAAAACTGCCATCAAAAGCCATCGAAGCGCTTAAGAAAAATCCTCAAGTGGAAGTAGTCGAATTGGATTACGCTGTACAAGCTCTTGAATACTCGTCAGAAAACGAGCTTGGCAATAGTTGGGGTGTAGATCATATTAACGCCGATACAGCTCTTGCAGCTGGTTATTCTGGCGAGGGAGTCAAGGTTGCCGTTTTGGACTCCGGAGTGAATTTCAATCACTTTGACCTTCGAGATAACTTTGACTTTTACGCAAATGAATTAGGATACGATTTTGTTTCGGATGATTCCTTCCCAGAGGATGTTTATGGGCACGGCACCCATGTAGCAGGCATAATTGCTGCAGCAAGCAATGGATTTGGGGTTGTCGGCGTTGCGCCCAACGCACAGATAGTAGCACTCAGAGTTCTGGATGACAATGGGGGAGGCACTTCAAGCAGAATCATTGAAGCTTTGCAGTGGATTCAGAATTATAATGCCGCACATCCTAATTCTCCCATACGCATCACAAATAATAGTTATGGCACAGGATCATATTCATCACAGCTTGGAGCAGCTTTTGATGCGTTGGCTAAGTCCGGGGTTCTGAACATAGGCTCTGCAGGAAACGACGGGAGTGCTGCTGGCAATGGTAATAATGTCAGTTATCCTGCTAGGTACGAATCGGTAGTAGCTGTAGCAGCTGTCGACAAAAACAATCAGAGGGCCAGTTTTTCCAGTACGGGATCAGCCGTTGAAATAGCTGCGCCTGGGGTATCCGTTCTGTCGACATGGAAAGACAGTGCCAACATAGGGGGCCCACAGCCGTTTTCGTTTGTAGGTTACCCAGGCGAGTACTTCATAGAAGCAAGCGGAACATCAATGGCTTCGCCACATGTTGCAGGTGTCGCGGCGTTGCTGATGGCATCTAATCCGAGCTATACTGCGGAGGAAGTCCGCAATAAAATGAATGAGACCGCCCTGGACTTGGGGACTGCTGGTAAGGACAACCTATATGGTTACGGATTGGTAGACGCTTCTTCAGCGTTGGGGATTGTGCCTGCTACAAATAATCCCCCTATCGCGTATGACCAGGCTGTTGACACAACGCAAAACAACTCTATAGCTATCACACTTAACGCTACAGATCCAGAAGGTGACCCGCTGACTTATACGATACTTGCAGGTCCGGCAAACGGAACAGTGAGTGGTACAGTACCAAACATCACTTATACCCCGAGCGCTGAATTCACAGGAGCGGATACCTTTACGTATGAAGTAAAAGACAGCGCAGGCGCAACAGCAACTGCAACAGTGAATATAAATGTTACATCTACAGTCGTACCTACAAGGAATGTGGATCTCGTTGTCCAGATGAGCGCGACAACCAGAAAAATAAGCAAAATAAATTATGTGTGGGCTACAGCCAAAGTGAAGGTCATGGAATCGGGTGCACCAGTAGCTGATGCAACTGTCACCGGCCACTGGGAAGATGCAACAACAGGGATTAATTCCGGAAAAACTGGAAAAACCGGGACTGTATCATTCACATCCGAAAAATTAATACAGTCGACTGGACAACGAACTTTCATTTTTGTTGTCGATAGTGTGGTAATAGGAGACGTTAACTGTGAGCTTAGTGGTCAGACGACAAGTACTATAATGAAATGATAAAATATAAAGATATAATGATTTAAAAAGTTAATCGTTTGAGCGGAAGCCTATAATAACGGGCTTTCCGCTTTTTTTGTTTTCCGGATCATCTGCGGTTTTAACGCAAATGTCATGTTTGCTGATGAGGGGGATATTTTTACAATGAAAAATATGCGCCGTATAATAAACTTGTGAAGCAGTGAACGATTTCTGTTATGAGCGCAATGAAACATACAAACCGGATTAATAAATCAGATGAAATACACGAGCGCATTTAAGAATTGGTTGAAAATATAAACGGGTTCAACAGAGGCGCGCGTGCTGTAAATTCTAGAATAGTGATGAAAATTGCAGAGGTTTAATAAAAATCCAGAGAATAGAGGAGGAGAATGAAATGAAAAAAATCATGAGCCTATTGTTTGTTTGCTCCTTTTTATTAACAATCAATGTCGGATGCAGTGCTGATAACACAAGTAGTAACACCGGCAGCGATACAAGTAATAATACAAATAGCACTCCAGCCTTAAACACAATCGGGAATACAAATGCAAATATTGTTAATGGCGGATATGCCGCACAGCAGGGGAAATGGATTTATTATAGCAGCAACAGTGGCATATATAAGGTGAAAATGGATGGTACAGAAACAACCAAACTTGGCGATGATCAGGCAAAGTATATAAATGTTGTAGGCGACTGGATTTATTACACCTATTACACCAATCACACCAGCCAAGGCATCTACAAAATGAAGCTTGATGGTACTGAAAAAACCATTCTGTACAATGATACAATTAATGATACATCTAATATAATAAATACAGAGTTCATTTATGTTTCAGGGGATTGGATTTACTTTACTAACGGGATGTATTTTGGGAATTTATACAAGATAAAAACAGACGGCTCAGAAAAAACTAAAATAAGCAGCAATCTTATTGGCTACATGAATATACAGGGAGACTGGATTTATTATAGAGATGGAATAAATAAAGAAGACATCAATAATGGGGGGCGCAATCTGTACAAAATGAAACTGGACGGCTCGGAAAAAACCAAAATAAGTGATGAGGGTTCGGGCTGTATAAATGTTTCAGGGGATTGGATATATTATTGCAGTGCTTCATATGAACCGTCTGGGCTAGACGGAATATACAAGATAAAAACAGATGGAACAGAAAAAACTAAGTTGAGCGATGAAACAGCTGGTATTAATGTCGTGGGCGACTGGATTTATTATTCCAATGGTAGTGATTCGGGCAAACTATACAAAATGAAAACGGATGGATCAAACAATATGAAGGTCAGCAATGACTCTATAGACCCTGAAATAAATATTGCAGGAAGCTGGATTTATTATAAAGTTTATTACACGGATTTTAAGAGCATGAATTATAAATATAAAATATACAAAATTAAAACGGATGGTACTGGAAAGACTGAATTAAAATAAGGGTTATGTCATATGAAAATCGAATTGATAGAGACTAGGAGTCCATTATTATTAATAACAGAAGGGAACATCATGAGATGCAGAAAGCTGATTTATTTGTTGTTGCCACTTTACAAACTTTCTCATCATTCAGGTCGTAAAAAGGAGGAATTAATATGAAAAGATTTAAGGTATACAGTCTTTTGATTTCTCTCGTTCTAGTCACCCTTATTCTTTACGGATGCAGCCTTTTTAAAACTAGTATGGATACAAACACTAACCTAGAGAGCAGTGCGAGTAATAATGCAGCAGTCAATATAATCGGGAATACAAATGGAAATATAATAAATGGCGGGTATGCCGCACAACAGGGTGACTGGATCTATTACAGCACCAAGGGCATATATAAGATAAAAATGGATGGGACAGAAAAAAACAAGATTGGCGATGATCAGGCAAAGTATATAAATGTTGTAGGAGACTGGATCTATTACACAAGTCAAGGCATCTACAAAATGAAACTTGATGGAACAGAAAAAACCATGCTATACAATGATACAGTGCCAGATTTCATGTCTGTTTCTGGGGATTGGATTTACTTTACTAACGGGATTTACTCTGGAAATTTATACAAGGTAAAAACAGACGGTTCAGAAAAAACTAAAATAAGCAGCGATCCTATTGGCTATATGAATATACAGGGAGACTGGATTTATTATAGCAATGGAACAAGAAAAGAAGACTTCAAAATGGGGAATATCTATGTGCCTGGCTTTGGTAATCTCTACAAAATGAAACTGGATGGCTCGGAAAAAACCAAAATAAGTGATGATATTTTGGGCTATATAAATGTTTCAGGGGATTGGATATACTATGTTGATAGTGTAACTACTGAGAATTCTAGTGGCATTGCCAACCTTTACAGAATAAAAACAGACGGTACTGAAAAAAACAAGCTGAATGATGATGAAACACCTTTTATAAACGTAGTGGGTGACTGGATATATTATTCCAATGGTGGTGATTCGGGCAAACTATACAAAATGAAAACGGATGGCTCTGGAAACACAAAAATAAATAATGATTCTTCAGGTTCTATAAATGTGGTTGGTGACTGGATTTATTATACTTATTATAGTTTATTCGGCCAAAAGGAATATAAAATAAAAACCGATGGGACTGGAAGAACTGAAGTCAACTGAATGTGAAAATATGAGAGAAGCGTTTATTGTATTTTTATGCACTCAGGGTGTTAAAAGTTGCAAAGTATGCGCTTATAATTTTAAGAATGCCCGTAGTTTCTCCGCACCAACCCAGGGGGCGGGGAAGCCAACGGGATAGAATTGTATCAATTTGAACTGTTGGCCGTATAAAAAAACACAGAAACTTTCCAAGCGTTATTGGATGGCCCGCGGTGCTGCCTTGGCACACGACAATACCCTGATCTTCGGATGGATCAAAGATAATCTTGGATTTGTCGCAAGGGTTGAAGCGATCGGAAACCAAGATACCATCGCACCGGCAGTAGCAAAAGGCAACACCGCACTTTTGGAATGGGTGAATGAAGAAATTGACACGTTGAATAATGATGGCTTTATCGCAGATGCATACAAGAAGACATTAGCGCCAGCATTCAGCTCCAATATTGATCCTGCATCTGTCCTTATCAATCCATAACAACAAGAATGGCACCTATCCGCTTGAGTCAAAAAAAACAGTATCCTCGTTAAAGTAATAAGGTCGGGACTTCGGTTCCGGCTTTTTATTTTTTACGGGTTTTTAATGAATAGACTGGGACAAATGCTTTAACGGAATTTAATATATCCACATGAATGATATTGATTCGCACTCTTATAATGGTACAATTATATTAAAATAAAATTAAAAATATTTTGTGATTAAAATGCTATCTGAAAAAAATAAAAATTTGTCAGGAGGTTAATTATGCAAGGGAATGTAATTCCGTTATCACAGTTAATGCAAGGCGGCGGTGCTCGCTTTATCATCCCTGTTTATCAGAGAAATTATGATTGGAAGAAAGCCAACTGCAAAAAACTGTATGATGATTTGATCGATGTATCAAAGACTAATAAGAATAAACATTTTTTCGGCAGTATCGTTTATAAGCCCAGCGGAATGATGAGCGAGGTAGTTGTTATTGATGGACAACAGCGCTTGACTACAGTTTCATTACTGTTGTTGGCAATGATGAATCTTTTGTTTGAAGGTAAGGTGACTTCTAATGAGGAAAGTACGGCTGAAATGATCAAGGACTTATATTTGACGAATCCTTTTAAAAAAGGTGATGAGAACCTGAAATTAAAGCCAATAAAAAAGGATAATATCGCTTTTCACAAGTTATTTGGGGATCCAGATGACTTTATCATGTCATCGAATATGACGGTAAATTATCTATACTTTTATAATCGTATCCAGGAAAAGAATATCAGTATCGATGAGCTATTTAAAGCCATACAAAAACTTGAAATTATGCAGGTCAGTTTAGACGCACAGGATGATGATCCTCAATTAATTTTTGAAAGTTTAAATTCAACTGGACTGGATTTAAGCGAAGGCGACAAAATCAGAAACTTTATTCTGATGGGGGAATCCCCTGCGCATCAAGAAGAGTATTACGATAAGTATTGGAACGTTATTGAAGAAAAAACAGCGTACGATGTCAGTGATTTTATCCGTCATTACTTAACGCTGAAGCAAAATAAGATTCCTAATTTTTCGAATATCTATTTTGATTTTAAAGAATATGTAACAGCCAACGCGATTTCTATTGAATCGCTGCTGATCGACTTGTTGGCTTATGCTAAACGCTATGAGCAAATAAAGAAAGCCTCTACAACGATAAAAGGCGTTAACGAGGTATTAAAGCGCATCTATGTATTAGAAATGAGCGTCACGACGCCTTTCTTTCTTGAAATCCTGAAAAATTACGAAGCTGAAGTTTTTTCGGCAGATGAAATTATAAACGTTTTCCAAGTAATCGAAACCTTCCTTGTGAGAAGATCCATCTGTGATATTCCTACAAGTTCCTTGAATAAAATATTTTCAACCCTCAATAGAGATGTCTTAAAACTTAAAACGAGTCAAGACGATTATGCGGAAGTGATGAAATATTTCCTTCTTACTAAAACCGGCACTTCAAGGATGCCAAAGGATGAAGAGTTTAGAGAGGCAATCAAGACTAAAGACTTTTATCATATCAATAATAAATGGAGAGCCTATATATTTAATCGTCTAGAGAATGGAAATAGTAAAGAGACCACGGAGATAGTCGATGGCTTGCTTAATGCAAAGAAATATAGCATTGAGCACATCATGCCCCAAACACTATCTAAAGAATGGCAGAAAGAGCTGGGAGAAGATTTTGAACAGGTACATGAAATCTGGTTAAATCGTTTAGCTAATCTTACTGTTACCGGATACAATTCCAATTACAGTAATCGGGTATTTTCCGCTAAAAGAGACATGCCAGATGGTTTTAAGAACAGTCCGTTCAGGTTGAATGACCATTTAAAAAAAGCAAAACAATGGACAGAACAAGAGCTTGAGGAAAGATCAAAAGATATGGAAAAGAATGCATTGGGTTTATGGAAATACCCAAGCACTTCCTTTGAACCGATTGCTATTGACGTGGGTTTCGCTCCCTTTGATTCTGAACAAGATTATACCGGGATGACGATTGCAGCTTTTGACTTTTTAGGGAGCGGAAGGAT
The DNA here is from genome assembly GCF_900114465.1 of Trichococcus palustris. Lineage (GTDB taxonomy): Bacteria > Bacillota > Bacilli > Lactobacillales > Aerococcaceae > Trichococcus > Trichococcus palustris. The sequence continues at coordinate 156,756 of NZ_FOTD01000001.1, forward strand.
TCCGGTCAAGTATTGGAAAGAAATGATAATAAATATTATCAAAATGCTATTTGATAAGGATCCGAGCATCCTCTATCAATTGGCTGCAGCTGAAGAACCTGGACTGGCAATATCTTTCATAGAAGATGAACGAGACGGATACGTGAAAATTGCAGAGCGTTTATATTTCTATGGAGAGACAAGTACCTGGGCCAAAGAGAATAGTCTTAAAAAATTATTTGAATTATACAAAATAGCGGAAGATGATCTCATGATAGAGTTCAAAGATGACGGGAAAAATAAAATCCATAAAGCAGTGGTCGAGACAATCAAAAGCGTACTGGATTCAAATCCGGAAGTCATTAGAGATAGCAAAATGAACTTCAGATACATCCGGTTTACAACCCAGATATTGGATGACTTGATTGAGAAAAGCGGGATGGGTTGGACCTCTTCAGGAAGGATCCTTTTGTATGAATGCGACATAAAAAGTGGCAAAATAGGTTTCACGCTATATGTGGGGCCCGGAGAAGAAAGCGTTAGACAAAAAATCTTAAATATTGTCGAAAAGAACCAGTCTCAGGGCATTTTTTCTGAAATAGGCAGTGGCAAAAAATGGACCCAAATCTATAGGAAAGATATCTTGCCTAAAAATTACATTGACCAATACGACGATGTAGAAGATATCAAGAATGACATTAAGGCTAAGTTAGATAAATTTTTCAATACTGACATGATTCAAATAAATGAAGCCATTGCGAGAGAATATCAGGTTGGATAAGTGCTATAGGATGACCAAGGCTAAGGCTCCAATAGGCATTTTTGCAAACGTTTTTTCCTAGGGTTTGGATTATTAATTCTTAATACAACATCAGTGAAATATGTTACTAAATGGATTTGGGAGGTTTTGAAATGGTTTCTGTAACGAATAGAATAGCGCAAGTAAAACAGCCAAGAGGTGGGTATATCAAGCCAAAGGATTTTAAGCTCATTGAACTGAATGACAGCAAAGAACTGTATCCAGATGAGAATACGCACAGTACTATCGTTGGTTTGGCCGTTGATTATCTGACTAGATTTACGATGGGAACACCTGCTAAAGAAGCATTCAAAATTTCAATTCTCGGTTCCATGCTTGTTCATGAGAGTGATCATGCAATGGCACTTGTGGATGCTGTTATTGGACTTGACGATAGTTCCATTATCAATGCATGCAAGCTAGCTGGATTCGATGTAGCCCGCAGAGCGGGTGTTGCAGCTTATAGGCCTGTTGGAACTATTCTGCCGGATTATGAAACCATTTCAAACATACGGATTATGGTTGAGAGAGGCACTGCTTTCCTAAAAGAATTCGGCCCAATAGTGAAAGATGGCTTTACTTTTGAAGGCGGGTACACGCAGACAGTCTCCAGTGGCGATGGTGATTTTTTAACGGAGTCCACTCTCTGGGATTTCAAGGTTTCGAAGAAGGAACCCACTAATAAGCACACCTTGCAACTCCTCATGTACTATTTAATGGGCTCTCGTTCTATCCATGAAGAATTTCAGAATGTAGAAAAATTGGGGATTTTCAACCCGAGATTAAATAAGGTGTACCTATTGAACATCAATGGAATTCCGTCTGAGGTCATCACTGAAGTGGCTAGTGATGTTATTGGTTATTGACTAGAATAATTCATTCAACCATAAACCATAAAAATATGAATAGACTAAATTAAAAGTGGCGTAGAATTACATGAACTGATTCTAAATGGATATTATTCGAATTTCTTGGAACTCAAGGCGACAATGTGTCCTTAGGGGCGGACAACTTGCTTATCCAAAATATTTGGGACATGGCGAATCAAAGTATCCGGATAAAAATACATCATACTGGATTGGTGAAATCGAGAGGGGATGCAAATGTGATTGCTGAAATTAAAGGCAAGCTGAATCAAACAGGCTATAATTTGAATGACAGATTAGAAGATAATTTAACCGGGAATTTTTTTGGAACATTGAGGTACATCCCGTTTGATTTAGCTTTGCGAAAGATATTGTCAGGTGGAGTGTATCCAAGCGAAACAGGCGACAAAATTGGGGGAATTAGCGCTGACTTTTGGGGCGATAAAATAGAATTTTGGCCGTACGATACAGAAGGCGAAATTGATGCTTTGCTGCATTTTGACGATACGATAATCGGTATCGAAGTAAAGTATGCAAGCGGACTATCATCCGATGATGATATAGATAACTCTGCTAAAATAGACGAGCAATCCATAGAAGAACAAAGCAGAAATCAGCTTTCGCGAGAGTCCAGGATCGTTTCAAGACATGGTGCAGGTAAAACCAAAATTTTACTTTTCATAGCAAACAGCGACTCCTGCCGCACTGTTTATGATGATGTATTAAACCGCAAGATTATCAGTAATGATGTTACACTGGCGTACATTTCCTGGCAAAGCATTTTGGTGGAACTGGAAAAATTGAAACTTGATAATCGATATTACCAAGTTATTATCGACGATTTAATTTCCTTGTTGAAGAAAAAAGGATTCGAAAGTTTCAAAGACATGAATGTACAGTTTGATGTGGATATTGATCAAACAAGTTTTTATTCATTCGGTGCAACAGACTCTTTAGATTTTAACATTAAAATGGATAGTACGATCGAGGGAGACTTACACTATGAATTCAGTTGAAGAAAATATCCGGAATGCCTTTATTGCAGTACACAAAACTCATGAAAATGTTAATAAACTTATGGAATATTGCCGTACCATTGCGAATGAGAAAACAAACTACAATACTGCCAATGGAAAGATTTTAAGGTGGCAACCGGAAAGAGATTATTATTCGTGGTGTATGGATGATTTTATCCTTTTGTTCCAAAGAAAAACGGATACAAAGCTAACGAACGAATGGCGCGATGGTCCAGTATATGCCGTGGAAATCATGTTAAGTAACTATGAAAATCCCGAACAGATGCCCACCATTTATTTGTCTAAGTTCGAGTATGAAGATATCGCTTCATGGGATAAGGGTTTTTCACAGTCAAATTTTTGGTCATTCTATTATCCATTGAGAGACGAGGACACTATGGTGTACCAACCGAATGTAGAAGGAATAACCCAAGCTACTCCAAAAACAAAAGAAATAGCGGATCTAGAATATCGGGGACTCAGCAAGGTGAGTTTCATGGATTTACCAATGATGAATGTAAATGCTGAAAATGTAGAAGATAAAATATTTGGTAACTTTGAGAAATTGTATCACTCCAAGTAATACAGCCGCTCCAGTGAGACGATGGGAAGATCAATTATCAAAAACACAAAATTAATGTGGAACAGGGGAGCGTAAACATATGAGGGAGTGCATGCTAGCATGAAAAAAGCACCTGCTGAATTATATAAAACTGTAATAAATGAAGTGACCTATTTGATAGATTCACTTGGTGAACCAACTGAGGAAAAAGAAATTTTAGAACAGCAAAACGAAGCAAAGAAAAAATTAAATGGCGTACATAAGGAATTGCAAACATCCCTCGAACATCTTGCAAAAAATGCTGAGTGGGATGTATTTACGATAGCCTTTTATGGGGAAACCAATGCTGGGAAATCTACGCTTATTGAAACATTGAGAATATTGCTATCTGAGCCTTCTAAGACAGAAGAACGAAAAATGTTCTATAGTTCTTCTCAAGCAATTGATCAAAGTGAGACCATCCTCAGACAATTCGAAGAAGACTTGAATCAAGTTAATATTAGCTTTGAAAAAAATATTGTACAAATTAATGAAAAACTGGAAACCGCAGTTTCTCAAAAAACGAAGTTAATTGCAGAAAATAAATTGGAACATTGGAAAGTAGATGTCTTGGGGGCTTTGATTTTTGAAAAGCGTCGTTCAAGTTTTTGTTACTTTATAAAGAGTTTCTTTAATCGTATGTTTGAACAGAAGGAAATGATCAAAGCTAAAGAGAGGATAGTACTACTTGAAACGGAAACGTCTATTACGAATCAAGAAATCGATAAGATACAACGAGAATTAGACGAGACAAACTCAGAATGGCATAAAAAAATTGAGATGTTTTCCCCGGAAATCTCAAAATTAGAGGAAATCTTATCAAACCAAAATGATGAGATCCTGAAATATACTGATGGGAAAATTGTTGGGGACGGTCGTTCTGATTACACACAGACAGTTGGTCAATATACATTTCGATATGAGAATCAGAATTTTGTAATTCTAGATTTACCAGGGATTGAAGGCAGAGAAGAAATTGTCATAGATGAAATTAATAATGCAGTTGAAAAAGCACATGCAGTTTTTTATATTAGCGCAAAGCCAGCACCACCACAAAACGGTGATGAGAAAACTGAAGGAACTATTGATAAAATAAAGCACCATCTTTCACAGCATACAGAAGTCTACTTTGTTCATAACAAGCGTATCAAGAACCCAAAACAACTCAATAAAACGTTGATCGGTGAAGATGATAAGGTGGCTTTAAAGGAAGTTGACGACGTTCTAAATAAGGTTCTATCAGATCAATATGAAGGGCATAAAGTTCTTAGCGCTTACCCTGCATTATTATCGGTGGGAAATTTTTGGAAAGACAAATTATGTAAGAATCAAGAAAAGTTTATCGAGCAGTTGGAGTCGGCTGATAATATACTAGAAGACAGTGGTGTCAAAGATTTTAGTGACTGGTTAAGAACCTCACTGGTAGATGAGAGCAAATCTAAAATAATCAGATCGAATTATCGAAAAATATCTTTCGCAATTGGTCATACTCAAGGGAATATTTCAGAAATTCAAAAACAATTCAATAACCTTGAAAAGAAATTTACACTAAATGAAAAATATACAAATCGGAAATTGGATGCAGAGTCGGAGATGCTTATACAAAATTTGAATAATGAAGAGATTAAGGTAATTGGAAAGTTCAAGAATAGGCTTCGGAAACAAATGTACAAGGAAATCGAAAAGGAGATTGATAAAGATGTATTTAAAGTCACTTTCGAAAAACAGATAAATATTGCGATAGATGAAACCAAGCATCTGCTGGAAGAGGGAATGAAAGGGGTCTCAAAGGAATTTGAGAAGGAAATCAAAGAAATTGTTAACAAGGAAGAAAGGTACACTGCTGAGTTACTACAATCTTTTGATGATTCTGCAAAATTTGATTTTGAGTTCGAGCCGATCCTGAATATAAAAAATAGTGGTAGCATTGCTAGGACAATTTCATCCCTTGGATTCGGGGTATGGGGTATTATAATATCCAGTGGTCCGTTAATAACTGCCTTGGCTGTGGTTAGCATGATCATTAGTGTTGGTAAGAATATTTTAGGCTTCTTCAATCATGAGTATCGTGCTTCGCAGCAAAAAAAAGCAACTGATGAGAACATTGAAAAAATGGCTATTCAATTATCAGAAAGTATACGCGAAAATATCAAGAAAGCTCATGATCCATTAATGGAAGGAATTGAGAAAGTTAAAGGAAATTTGAGCTTCAAGATTAAGTATGTAAATAATATGAATCAGGTATTCCAAGAAGCAGAAAGAAAGCTGAAGTTACTATCATGGGAAATAGAGCAAGAAGGGATGGGCAAGCCAAATGGAAACAATTGAAGTATTTAAAAAGCGACAGGCGGAGACGATTGAAGTCTTAAAACGATTGCTGAAATTTCTTAGAGAAGCTGAACAGTTCGGGATCGACATTGATCCGAAATTTATGATTAAAGTGGAGAGCGCGATTAATCAAAAAGAGGAAGAAAAATTGAAAATTGCACTTGTAGGTGGTTTCTCTGAGGGGAAAACATCTATCATTGCAGCCTGGGCAGAAAAATATGATAAGGATAAAATGAAAATCAGCCAAGCCGAATCTTCTGATGAAGTGGCGATTTTCGATTTTGATGATTTTGAATTAATCGATACACCTGGGCTTTTTGGATTTAAGGAGACAGCGAATAAAGAGAAATACATGGATATCACAAAAAAATATGTTAGTGAAGCGAATTTACTTCTATATATCATGAACCCAAATAATCCGATCAAAGAAAGTCATAAAGATGAATTGATTTGGTTATTCAAAGAATTGAATCTACTTTCCCGAACCGTATTCGTATTGAGCCGTTTCGATGAGGAAGTTGATATCGAGGATGAGTCTGACTACGAAGAAGGACTGCGTGTTAAGAGGGAAAACATTCGTAACCGTCTTATTGACTTTGGAATAATCGATTCATCTCAAGAATTAAGTATTATTGCTGTTTCAGCTAATCCATTTGAACAAGGTATCGATTATTGGCTTCAACACATGGAAGAGTTTAAGAAAATCTCTCATATAGGTGATCTTCAATATGCAACAACTGAAAAAATCGAAAAAGCTGGTAGCACAGGAGCCTTCTTTTTAGAATCTCAACAAAGTATTATCCGAGATATTTTAGGAAGAGAATTGCCGTTAGCAGAACAAAGAGTTCAGGAAGCAACGGGGGAGTTCCAAAAGTTCAGTGAGGCATGTGAAGATATTCAAGCAGATATAGCTAAGACTGACCGCAAAATCAGCAATGCCAGATTAACTCTGCGGGAATTCGTGATGGATTTATTTACTGATTTGATTCTCCAAGCTGAGGGAACTGATATGGAGACTATTGGCGCGTTTTTCCAAAGAAATATTGGTGATGAAGGAATTGTACTTGAAACGAGAATCCAAAACGAGTTTGAACGCCAATTGGGTAGCATGGCGCATGAAATTGGGAAGATGGAAACAAGTTATAATGCAAGTTTCAATCACTATAACAGTATGGTTGGAGATCTTGCTTTCAAAGGGGTCAAAGCTGGTAGTAATTTCTTGAAAAACGGAGGGGTAACACTTACTAACAAAGGGATTTTAGCTGCAAGAGATTTTATCATGCCGGCATTTAAATTTAAACCATGGCAGGCAGTAAAAATTGCCGATGGTGCAAACAAATTTATTGGTGGGGCTGGAGTTGGATTAGGAATTGCTGTTGAACTTTGGGATAGCTGGAGTAAAAAAAAGCAACAAGAGGAATTCGCCCAAACTATACGGGAAATGGTTGAGAGTTTTAATAAACAAAGAAAAGAGTCTTTAGAATTTATTAATGATCAAAATACTTTCGTTACTCAGTTTTTCCCAGGGTATACCGAATTACAGGATAAGTTGCAGATGATGAAGAATGAAATGAGTGACAAGGAGAAGCTTCAGTCAGATTTTCAAAAATGGTGCTATGATGGGGAGATTATTGAGGCAGATTTTGAGGTGATTTCATAGACTCGAATATGAGTTAGTCTTCCTCCCGCTATACAGTCCGGAGCTAAATCTGATGGAGGGAATCTGGAAGCGGCTCAAAGAAACCGCCTTCAACAATGTGTTATTTGGAACTAAAACTTCGCAGTTGCAGATAGGCCTAAATTTCGCTTAGTAGCGCACTTCAAAAGCATAAAAAGGTACAAAACTACAAGTTCGCTTCGCGGACAAATCCATGACAGAAATGGAAAATCCTCGAATTGTTAGTCTAAAATGCTTGAAAAAGAAACGCTATCATGTAATAATATAGTCGAAAACTAAATAACTTCTTTATCAAGAGAGATTGAGGGACTGGCCCTATGACATCTCAGCAACCGACTTGTGTGTGACTCACAGAAGTACGGTGCTAAATCCTGCAGAGAAATCTGAAAGATAAGGAGAGTAAACGTTAAATCCCAACTCTTCTTGTTTAAAGAAGGGTTTTTTTGTTTTCAAAAAAACAAAATGGAGGGAAAGATGATGAAATTAACAAAAGAACAAATTTCAACATGTAAAAAAATGGAAGAAAATGGTGGCCCAAAAAGTTATGCTGGGGCTATGCTGTACCATCAATACAAGTTACAAAAAGAGCAGATCATAATCGCAAAAAATACTGGTGAAGAGAAATTGAAAGACCAGCTTGTCCAAAAGGTACAGGACATTCAAATGCTGGGAAATGAGATAGAAGACAAACACCAACAATTGGGAAAGAAAAAAATTGAATTAGAGGCGCTGATTGAAGCGATCGGGATGCTCAATGACTAACCTGCAAAAATCTACGATATACTGGCCTGTAACAAGAAGCAAAGCCATCACCCGGCATTGTCTAGTTCAAATTCATCTCTTTTTTTTCGTTCTAGTAGATTCAACATCCGAAAATGCTTTGTAGTCAGAATTAGATTGAATAACTGGCGGAATATTGAGATAATGAAAAAAAGGAAATTAAGCGATATTGCGTACCGAATGGGAGGGCTAGCATGGCCTATCAAAGTGAATCAGCATTAGAAAACAAACTAATCGAACAACTAGTCTCAAAAGGCTACCAATGGGTACCGGAAGTCAGAAGCGAAGCAACGATGATTGCAAACTTCCGAACCATTCTGGAAACACGAAACAGCGCCAACATAGGGGATGAACCCCTTACCGATAAAGAATTTGACCGTCTGATGACACAGATCAACGGCAAGAGCATCTTCGACAGCGCCAAAATTCTACGGGACAAGGCGCTGCTCAAACGCGACAACGGCAAGAACCTCTATCTGGAGCTGTTCAACACAAAAGAATGGTGCAAGAACACTTTTCAGGTCACCAATCAGATCAGCATGGAGGGGAAATACGCCAACCGCTATGATGTGACCATCCTGATCAACGGTCTGCCGCTCGTGCAAGTGGAACTGAAACGAAGCGGCGTAGACATGACGGAAGCATTCAACCAAATCATGCGCTACCGCAAGCACACCTACACCGGACTGTTCCGCTACATCCAAGTCTTCGTCATCAGCAATAGCCAGGAAACCCGCTATTTCTCCAACAGCGACGGGGAAATCCTGAAGAGCCAGATGTTCTACTGGTCCGATGTGGACAACAACCGGATCAATTTGCTGAATGAATTTGCGGACAGCTTCATGGAGAAATGCCATTTGGCGAAGATGCTGGCACGCTACATGGTGCTGAACGAAACAGACAAAATCCTCATGGTGATGCGTCCTTATCAGGTCTATGCGGTGGAAGCGTTGGTGCGGCAAGCTTTGGAAACAAGGAACAACGGCTACATCTGGCATACGACAGGCAGCGGGAAGACGCTAACCTCTTTCAAGGCCAGCCAGATCATCGCACAGGAAGAAGGCATAGAAAAAGTGTTTTTCCTGGTGGACAGAAGGGACCTGGATTCCCAAACATTAGCGGAGTTCAACAAATTTGAAGCGGATTCCGTGGACATGACCGACAACACCTACACACTGTTGAAGCAGATGGGTGACAAGACCAAACCGTTGATTCTGACGACCATCCAGAAGATGGCTAATGCCGTCAAGTCCGGCCGTAAGGTGATCGACAGCTATCGGGAAGATCGCGTTGTTTTCATCATTGACGAATGCCACCGGACCCAATTTGGCGAGATGCACAAACTGATCCGTAAGCACTTCAAGAATGCCCAGTATTTCGGCTTCACGGGGACCCCTCGTTTTCCGGAGAACCCTAGTCAAGACGGCCGTGTGACAGCGGACATTTTCCAAAGATGTCTGCACAGCTACCTCATCAAGGATGCCATCCGGGATGAGAATGTGTTGGGCTTCTCGGTGGAATACATCAGCACCTTCCGGGGCCAGTTCGACGAAGAGGACCAGGAACGGGTGGCAGGCATCAACACGAATGAAGTGTGGATGGCAGATGAACGGCTGGAGGACATCACCCAGCATATCCTGAAAAACCACCGCAAGAAAACCAAAGACCAGCAATACACCGCCATCTTCACCGTCCAAAGCATCAAGATGGCGATCAAATACTATGACCTCTTCAAGCAATACGCAGAAGGGATCAATGTATCCAGCATCTTCACCTATGGAGCGAACGAACCCGGCAATGAAGACATCACAACGGAGCATTCAAGGGACAGCCTAGAACGGATCATGAAAGACTATAACGAAACCTTCAACACGAATTTCGCAACGGATAATTTCAGCGGCTACTTTGCTGATGTGTCCAAACGCATCAAGAAAGGCGTGTCCGGCGAAAAACTGGACATCCTCATTGTGGTGGACATGTTCCTGACGGGCTTCGACAGCAAACCACTCAACACCTTGTACGTGGATCGGAACCTGAAATACCACACCTTGCTACAGGCCTATTCCCGGACGAACCGGATCGAAAAAGAAACCAAACCATACGGGAACATCGTGTGCTACCGCAACCTGAAGTACCAAACCGATGAAGCTATCAAGCTGTACTCACAGACGAACGACACCGATACCGTTCTGATGGCCAGCTATGACGAGTACTTGGCTGAATTCCGTACCGCGTTGGCGTCCTTACTGCAGCTTTCCCCGACACCGGAATCGGTCGATCAACTAGAATCCGAAGAGGAACAGTATCAATTTGTAGTACTCTTTAGAGAACTGTCAAAACTGCTTTTGAAGATGCGGACGTTCGATGAGTTTGAGTTTTCGGAAGACGCCATCGGGATGGTGGAACAGAACTACCAGGACTTCAAGAGCAAGTATTTCGCCATCTACGAGAAGGTGAAAAAGAAAAAGAAGGGCGAAGAAGTTTCTATCCTCGACAGCATCGACTTTGCGATTGAAGTCATCCAAACAGATACCATCAATGTCAGCTACATTCTGAATCTCATCCGCAACATCAATCTGACGGACGACGCCGAGCGCGAGAAAGATGTTGCGACCATCCACCGCCTTTTGAATCAAGCGGACAATGAAGACCTACGCCTGAAAGCGGATCTGATCCGCAAGTTCCTGGACACCGTTTTACCAGCGCTTGAAAAGGACTGCAATGTTGACGAAGCGTACAACGCCTTCGAAGAAGAGGAACGTGAAGGGGAAATCTATGACTTTGCCAAAAATGTGGAGCTGGAGCCGCTAGTGGTCAACGAATTTTTGGCGGAGTACGAATACAGCGGCAGTCTGAATAGGGAACGGGTTTCCGACCAGATCAACGGCAGTTTCATCAAAAAACGCAGGAAAATCGACCGCATCTTTGATTTTGTCTTGGAAAACACACGCAAGTTCATGTCTGTTTAGAATTCCGAATATTTGATGCGGAACTATGATTGAATAATATTTTTAAAAGGAAGAGATTATGGATATTTTAGCCCCTATTTTTGAGCAAATCAAAAAGAAAGAAAAGCGGCATAAAGAAAAAATATTAGTCGGGCTCATCGATGTTACCGCTGAAGAATATGCCTCATTAGAAAAAAAAGCCAAAGAGATAATGGTAAGTTACAAGCACCATCCCTACATTTATCCAGCACAATGCGACATTTTGTCTATCTATGCTATTCTTTTTGATATGTATAAATATTCTGGCGATCGCTTTTGGGAGTCTTTGGCGATACATGTTGGGTTGGATGAAAAATTCGTGCGGGATATCATCATAGAAGCAATGAAAACAACCTTCGAGAGCCGATACTGGAGTTTTTATCAAACAACCAGAAATGAGTATGTCGAAACAATCCGAATGCATGGAATAATCGGAAATGACAGCTCAGGAGACAAGATTATCTATGCGCTCTATGTCATCTATCTAAAAGATTTTGAAAAAGAAATAACCAGCGAAAAGCTGGATCTATTCTTTCCTTATTTACGAAAAATATTCAAAAAGTATGAGGGCAGCGCGGATGAGAATGCCACTACATATGATGTAAATGGCATTACGTACATTCGCGGACAGATACCAAAGTCCTTTATGCATGCCTTTTTGCTCAATCCTTCTGCGGTCGCTACCGTGCTGAAGAATATTTTTTATTACTTTGAAGATATGGAGTGCGGAAAGAGCGAACGTTGTACAATCAATGAGCGATTCGAAAACAAGATTAATGTCAGCTTTAAAAGAAACGATGCCTTTGAAAATGAATATACAAGGGCGTACATTCATAAAAAGCCAAAGAGAATTCCGCAGAAGGATAAAATTGAGTATCAACAAAGAGCGGTCCGACTGCATGTGCCAAGGCATTTTATCGATTTCCAGTCGAATGAAGATCAGAATGTAGTGCTTAAGGTATTCAACTTCCAGCATTTGTTGAAAACTACCCCGATGAATATATCTTCTGGGGGCATTGGTTGGAAAAGTGATCCCATTGATTTAACTTTTGCAAAGCAATATAAAAATATACGCTATACAATAGAGAAGAAAAAGACAAAAGAAATAATTTATGACAGTAAGAAAGAGCTTTATCAAGAGAGTGTAAATGAGAGCAAGAAGTTGAAAACGAAAGAAACATCACCTATACCAGATACGAAAAAAGAGCCTCTACCGTTGAATACAAATGTATTCACCCTGCATCCAAACGGGGAGAGAATCGAGACTTCATTGAATGAGTTGAAACCAGGGTATGTTTATGAAATTTCACCGCCGAATGGATTCAGTATTGATAAGGCCGATCACAAAAAAACAAATGAAAGTCTTTTTGTTTTAGCAATGAATCGTACTGAAGTGTATGACGGGGAAATGAAATACTGTATTCGGCCACACAAACGGATGATTACTTTTTCTCGTGAGCAATACATCCCTAGACTGAGTGTAAGTGTTGACGATATATCATATGATATTTTGACGGGCACAAATAGAGTCGGTATTGTGATGGGATTTCCGTATTCATTGAATGAGTTGCAGCTAAAAGTGAATGACGAAATCTATGGTGGATTAGCCATTCGAAAAAAACTACTAAAAGAAGTAAAACTAATGGATAATGGCGATTTTTTGTATGTCATGGAAATATCAGAAGGATTGAAGAAACAAGACACAAATATGCTTCAAGCCTATATAAACATAAAAGGTTTACAGTTGAAATACGTCCAACAGCGTTTCTATTACGATCCGGAGTGGTCATTCAGCTATCAACACGTGCAGTTTCAAAACAAGGAGTACATCCAAATAGACAATGTTTCTCAGTTGGATAGTAGCAAAGAAATAACCAACATGGACGATACCAAATTGTCGCTATTCCTCAAACAACAAGATAAACCGCTCCAAGTTATTCTTAATAAAGGGAAGGCGAAAAAAGAGAATAGGAGCCTCTCGATTAAAGAGATTGAAACGGCGTACTTGTATGATCCAGATTCGAAGCGGACAGTGACGGATGATGACAAGGGAAGAATTTTATCTCAACTTCATGATGAGTGGAATGAGATCATAAAGGAATTAATTAGCCTTTTACTCAAGGACACAAGTGCTGACAGCTTCATTGACAATCTCATGAATAACTATCTCAGTTTCAGGGATACGTTTGCTGGTTGTCTACTTGAAGTAGATGACGAATTTACAGATCATATATTGTCCGGACTAAGTAATGCACTATTTGGCGAAGCCACTGCGGATGGTAAATACAACAAATATGTTAAAGAGCTAATTAGAATCTTAGCTGCCAAACAATCAGAACCAGCGACACAACGACATATTGCGACTGCATTGAGAGCTTATCAGATACCAATCGAGGATGAGAAGCTTCACGGGAATATTAATAATGTTCTACATTATCACGCACCAGTTTCTGCCAGAAAAAATGAGCTATTTTCAGGAGAGATTTTGCTGAATGATATTTCACCGGAAAACCAGAAACTTTCGCTTAGGCTTTATAGATTGGCTACCAACCCGACATTAAGTGAGTTTGATACGATACTAGAAGTTAAAGATATTCAGGCAGAGTACCCTGATAAAGATGCCATGTCCTATTATGAATTGATAATTACCTTCAAGCTCTTTATATCAGATAAGCAGCTTGCCAACAGCATTGTCGATAGGCACTTGTTTATGGCCATGTTTTATCAATTTGTAATTGAATACAACAGAGAGACCATCTGTGAGTTCATGAATGAATTGGAGAAACACATAGACAAAAAAGTGAATGAGCAAGAAAATCTTCTCATTCGGGAACGTCTAATTCGGGTTGCGAAAACTTTGAATCTGGATGTACTAATCACAAAAACGGTGTAATTTATATAAATTACACCGTTTTTTGGTTGACTTTGTATATATTAATCGGTAAGATAGATAAATAAGGATGAAATTTCAAGAAATTACAAAGGAGATGAGGGGATGAGGTATCAAATAGATGAGATAGCCAAGCTCCAACCAGGACAATTGCTGACTCGTATCACAGAAGTGAATGACCCGAATGCCATTGGTTATGTAGTGTACTCCGGAAAGCATTTTTTAACCGATTCATTTCAGCACGAGTCGGATGACGGAAAACAAGATAAAATCATCCGAACAGATGAAACCGTGATGCTTGCCGAACAAGGTATGCTCCTGATTAGCCTGACAACGAACAAGGCGGCCATTGTCAGCACCGAACATGAGGGACACCTACTGACTTCAAACTATGTCCGGGTAGCTTACGATGCCAACAAAATAGATCCGAATTATTTTTGCTATGTCTACAATGAGTCGGATGAAGTAAAAAAGCAAATTGCCATGAATGAACAGGGAGCAAGTCTTGTATCCCGATTAAGCCTGCAGCAATTACGCAAGTTTGAACTTTTTTGTCCCCCTTTAGAGGACCAGCATAGAGTAGGTGCGATATACCGTCTCCAGCAAAAAAGAGAGCTGCTGAAATTAGAAAAAAGCAAGCTAGAAAAATTGGCAGTGCATGCTTTACTAAATAAATACCTACAAGGGAGAAAATAAAAATGAGTACATCAGCAAAACAAAAGGTGCAACAAACAGAACTACATAAGAAACTATGGTCCATCGCCAACGATCTGCGCGGTACAATGGACGCCAGCGAATTTCGTAACTATATTCTAGGACTGATCTTCTACCGCTACCTATCTGAAAAAACGGAACAACGGGTAGCTAAGCTGTTGGAAGAAGATAACATCACCTATGAAGAAGCATGGAATGATTTCGAGTATCAAGAAGGCCTGAAGGAAGAATTGATAGCCCAAATCGGGTATGTCATCGAGCCTCACGACCTATATTCAGCAATGGTGGCGGAAATAGAAAAGGGTGAACAAGGGAATTTCGACGTCGAAGTACTCGAAAAGGCCATCAATAAAATTGAAGAATCCACTTTAGGTCACGCTAGCCAAGAGGACTTCAATCACCTGTTTGATGACATGGATCTATCTTCATCCCGATTAGGGAATTCCGTTAAGGCACGATCCAGTCTGATCGCGAAAGTCATCATTAACCTCAATACCCTAGATTTCATGCATGAAGATGCGGAAATTGATGTGCTAGGGGATGCCTATGAATACTTGATTGGACAGTTTGCAGCGAATGCAGGCAAGAAGGCAGGAGAGTTTTATACACCTCAACAAGTTTCCAAGATTCTGGCTAAAATCGTAACACTCAACAAAACCGACCTGAAAAATGTCTATGACCCGACTTGTGGATCCGGTTCGTTGTTGCTTCGCATAGGGAATGAAGCGAATGTCCGCCATTACTATGGACAGGAGCTCAACAGTACCACCTACAACTTGGCCCGCATGAATATGCTGCTGCACGAAGTATCCTTCCAAGATTTCGATATAGAAATAGGTGACACCTTGGAGCATCCACATTTTGATGACATGCGTTTCGAGGCCGTTGTTGCCAATCCGCCATACAGCGCGAATTGGAGTGCCGATGCGAAATTCCTGGATGACGAACGTTTCAGTAGCTACGGCAAACTGGCACCGAAATCGAAAGCAGACTTCGCCTTTGTCCAACACATGATCTATCATCTGGATGACAACGGCACAATGGCGGTTGTATTGCCGCACGGCGTCCTATTCCGTGGAGCGGCTGAAGGAACTATTCGCCAATATCTCATCGAAGAAAAGAACTATTTGGATGCGGTCATCGGGTTGCCCGCCAATGTATTCTACGGAACCAGCATTCCGACCTGCATCCTGGTTTTCAAGAAATGCCGCCAAAACGACAATAGTGTTCTCTTCATCGATGCATCAAATGAATTCGAAAAAGCGAAGAATCAAAACAATCTGACCGATGCGAACGTGGAAAAGATCGTGACTACCTACAAAAATAGGGAAGCAATCGAAAAATACAGCTATGTGGCTACTTTGGATGAAATCAAGGAAAACGACTACAACCTAAACATTCCGCGCTACGTGGATACGTTCGAGGAAGAAGAACAAATCTCGCTTGAGGAAGTTGCAACCGCGATTCAACATACCCAAAAAGAAATCATGCAAGCAGAGAAGGAATTGTTTGCGCTGTTTGGAGAATTGCATGGAACAACCAAAGAAGCGGAACGAGAATTGCAGAATGCGCTAGCGAAATTGATGAATGTTGGTGATGGAAATGAGTAATAAAAAGCAGCAAATTCCTTCCATTCGTTTTGAAGGTTTTATTGACGCTTGGGAACAGCGTCAGTTAGGTGAGGCATTGGTGGAAATGAAGAGTGGACTATCACGATTGCTTTCAAATGAAGATATAGGTCTTCCTGTTATTAGAGCAAATAACATAAATAATGGGAACCTTGATTTAGTTAATGATATAAAGTACTGGTATGTTAATGATCCTCAAGGAGCAAATACTAGAAATTATTTAGTTCATAAAAGTGACATATTAGTTAATTTTATTAATAGTGAAGCAAAGATGGGAACAGCGACAATTGTTACTATAGAGCCTATTAGAGATACTATTTATACTACTAATGTTTTAAAACTTAAAACTAATGAAAACAATAATCCATATTTTATTTTCTCTTTAACCATGACAGGTAGTTATGATAAATATGTAAAAATCATTACAAAACCAGCGGTAAATCAAGCAAGCTTTACCACGGTAGATTTTAAAAAATATGAATTTTTTGCTCCTAAATTAGAGGAACAAACCAGAATCGGGAATTTATTTAAGCAACTGGATGATACTATCGCTCTTCATCAGCGTCAACTGGATAACTACAAACAACTAAAGAAATCCATGATACAAAAGATCTTCGACCAAGAGCTTAGGTTCAAAGACGTAGATGGAAATGATTATCCCAAATGGAAAAGAGGTACCCTTGGAGAAATTTCAGAAATAATCATGGGACAATCTCCAGATAGTGCTAACTATACATCCAATGAGCAAGATACAGTTTTAATTCAGGGAAATGCAGATTTAAATGGAGGCAAAATCACTCCTAGGATTTACACTACTCAAATAACCAAAACATGTGAAGCAGGAGACATTATATTAACCGTTCGTGCTCCAGTGGGGGATCTGGCCATTGCTAATACAAGGGCATGCATTGGGCGTGGCGTGTGTGCTATAAAAGGAGACCCGTATATTTTTCACTATTTAGAAATGATACGTGATACTGATGGATGGCGTAAAATAATACAAGGGAGTACCTTTGAGTCAATTAATTCTAATGATGTTAAAGATCTACTCATAGATGTTCCAAGTAGCGAAGAGCGAAAAAAAATTGCTATCTTTCTTTCTGCGTTAAACAAGAAAGTCGAAAATCAAGAAAATATGATTACCTTACTGAAAGAACAAAAAAAAGGATTTATGCATCAACTGTTTATATAGATATGAATACATATTCACATAAAAATTATTGGCGTTTCCAATGATAAATTAATATAGGAATTATTCTATTTGACTAAATGCTTAGTGGGTCAGATAATACTGGATAAATACAGTGGAAGGTGATTTCATATGAATGGACATAAAACTATAAACGAGCTATATTACCCAACTGTTGAAGTATATGATAATGATGAGTGGATTAATCTATCATTACTTTATAAGGATAGCATAACCTTTATCTTGCCCGAGGGCACTAGGAATCATTTATCCGATATTGCATTGAAGATACAGAGTTCTGGAATAATAGATTATTATGAACCAAAAAAAAGTGATATTAACAGGATTTCGACTGACTTTAAAGAGACTGTTGATAATATTTTAGAGTATTGTGAAAACAGTTGGTTGAAGAATGAAATATTATGTGGAGAAAAGAATAATTTAATTTTAAAAGGTAAAATTAATGGTGATATATATGAGTATTTGTGCAGTAAGAATCTTGTAATCCCAACCCATTCAGGTTTAATGACCTCTAAATGTTTAGGAGCAATTTTCATGGAATTTTTAGCTGAAAATATTGCGGAAAGGTCATATGTAGGCAAAGAAAGTGAGCAAAAAAAATATATTTTAACAACAGATGATACAAATTTTAAATATATTAATAGTATTTTTGAGGAGTTAGAATCCTATTCCAAAACTACAAGAGATTGTGCGATGGAAAATGCGAACTTTGAATATGTTAAAACGTTCCTATTAAAGCGTTGGCTGCCTGATAGAGAAGTAGATTTAGATAAATTGATAGATTTGAGAAGAAATAACAGGACTTTTGAATTATCTAGAAAAGCGTTTAATGATGGTATAACCAATTTGCCAGAAGAGTTAATAAATGGAAATGAATTAAAAGCACGAACTATTACGAGCGAATTAATAGATATTCAAAGTGAAATAAAAAGTTTAATTGAAGGACTAGGAGCAGGATCAAGACAAGAATTTGTGAGCTATTGTTTGGATGCAGTAGCAGAAAGCGTTATACCGGGGTACCCTTTGATTAGAAATATTAGTAATGTTGTTTGTGGGAAATATGAGAACAGAAATGAGGGCGCTAAAAAAATATATTATGCTACAGAGAATTATAAAAATAAAAGAAAAATCAAGAAATATATCGAATTTGTCAAGCGGGTGTAAAAGTTTCAAAAAATATCATTAACAAATGATACGCACATGCATATCTCTTATGCGGTCATTTTTCGTAATTGTATTAAAAAAGCAAAAATCCTAATTTTGAGGATTTTCGCTTTTTTATTTACCCTTAAACCCAATGTTTCACCATCCCCTTATGGTAAAATGGTCTTATTGATTCAAAGGAACAGGAGGGGATCCGATGGGGTTACAGTTTACATTAGGCAAGGAATCAGCGGATAAGAAGCAGGCGATCTACCAGAAGATTTCACGGATAATGGCGGAGGAGCCGGATGCAAATATATTTGTGCTGGTGCCGGAGCATGCGAAGTTTGAGGCGGAGATGTCCATCCTGGACAAGCTTTGGGAACTGAATGGTTTCAAAGGCCAGGACATGATGGGTTCGATGAATCTGCAGACGTTCAGTTTCAGCCGGTTGGCATGGTATCTACTGAAGAAATCGCCGATTTTCCAGCAGCAGCAATTGACCGAAGCAGGTTTGAGCATGCTGGTCCGGAAGATCCTTTTGGAGAAGGAGAACGACCTGGTCTTATTCCGGCGCGAGGCCAACAAGGAAGGCTTCATCCAACAGCTGACGGACTTGTTCCTTGAGCTGAGGAGCGGCCGGATCGAAGAGGAGGACCTGAAGGGCATCCTGGCGAAACAGGACGACTCTTCCAACGGAACGGATTTCCAGCTCAAGCTGGAGGAATTGACGGCCCTTTACCATGCCTTCAACGCGGCGCTCTTGGACAAGTATCTGGAGAAGGAATCGATCCTCGAGGCGCTGGCCGGCGTCATCGCAACGATGGATATGCAGGACACCTATATCTTCATCGACGGCTATTACCGCTTCACGGCCCGCGAACTGCAGATCGTCACGACCCTTCTGCGTGCAGCGAAGCAGGTGACGATCACATTGGCGCTGGATAAGGCGTACGTCAGCGAACCGCCGGCCATGCACCAGCTGTTCTACACGGCCGGCTCGACCTACCATATGCTGTACCATCTGGCGCGCGGCATGGGTGTGCACGTCATGAAGGACGAATGGATCGCGAAGGATACGGACGGCTACGGCGCCGGCATCCTCCGCTTGGAGGAATATTGGATTGCATCTTCCGACGTGAACGGCAACAAGCTTCAGGATTCGTTTGCATTGACGGAGGAGCAGCAAGAAAACATCCAGATCTGGGGATGCGAAACGAAGCAGGCGGAAGTCTTCCATGTGGCGAACCACATCAAGAAACTGGTCGCCGAGGAAGGATACCGCTACAAAGACATCCTGATTCTGGCACGGACGGTCGAGGAATACGAGACAATCGTGAAGCCGATCTTCGACCAGTCCGGGATGGACGTCTTCTACGACAAAGCCGACGCCATGAAGCACCACCCGTTCATGGATT
The DNA here is from genome assembly GCF_900114465.1 of Trichococcus palustris. Taxonomy (GTDB): domain Bacteria; phylum Bacillota; class Bacilli; order Lactobacillales; family Aerococcaceae; genus Trichococcus; species Trichococcus palustris. The sequence goes on from NZ_FOTD01000001.1 coordinate 176,793, forward strand.
TCATCGATGCATTGTTCCGCATCCGCCAAAATTATTGGCGCTATCCGGACATCATGCGCTTGCTGCGGACGGAATTGCTGACGCCGGCAGCGCACGGCAATCCGGAAGCGCTGGAGGCGACGCTGAAGGAAATCCTGCAGTTCCGCGAAAAGGTCGATGTGACGGAGAATGTGCTGCTCGCTTACGGTTATGAAGGCAACAGCTGGATGTCGAAACAGGACTGGTACTTCGCGACCTTCGCCGACGAAAACGGCAACGCCAACCAAAGTGCGGAGGACAAGAAGATGCAGGAGACCGCAAACGAGGTCCGCAACTTCCTGAAAGATCTGCTGATCCCGTTCTACCAGAAGATGGTGAAGGCCAAGACCGGCCGCGAAGCCGCGACGGTGCTGTACCATTTCCTCATTGCGGCCAAAGTCGACAAGCAGATGATTTTCTGGCGTGATGAGGCGCTGGCGCAGGAGGATTTGACGCTGGCGCGCCAGCAGGAGCAGATCTGGAAAGTGTTCCTGAATCTGCTGGACGAATACGTCGAACTGCTGGGGGACAGCCCCTTCAACGCGGCGGCCTTCCATGAAATCCTGTTGACGGGATTCCAGAACGCGACGTTCAGCCTAGTGCCGCCGAGCATCGACCAAGTCGTCTTCTCGAGCATCGAGGGGGCGCGTTTCGAGCCGTCGAAGGTGGTCTTTTTGATGGGGATGACCCAGGACCACCTGCCGGCCCAGAAGGAGACCAAATCCCTCCTGACGCAAGAGGACCGGGAGCAGCTCAGCGGCTCCTTGAGCGAGGAGAAGTATCTGCATCCGACGACCGCCGAATCGATGGCAGCCGAACCCTACGTCGCCTATCAGGCGTTCCTGTCGGGCACGGAGAAGGTCATCTTCAGCTATCCGATGAGTTCGGAGGACAGCAAAAAGTCGCCGAAGCTATCGCCCTATGTTTCGCGCATCGCCAACGCCCTGAACATCCCGGTCGTGGTGAAGCCGCAGGACATCGCAGACGCGGGCGACACGACCGCATTCCTGGGCACGAAGGAACAGAACGTCAGCCAGCTTGTCCATCTGCTGCGCAAACAGCGTTCCACGAACGAAACAATCCCGACGCTGTGGAAATACATTCTGGCGTACATTGCCAAGGATCCGGAAACGAAGGCAATCATGCAGCAGGTCTTCGCCAGCCTCTGGCACAAGAATGTGCCGAGCAAGCTAACGGCGCCGGTCGCCGAACAGCTATACGGGAAAGACCTCTATCTGTCGGTCTCGCAGCTGGAACGCTATTTCGAAGATCCGTACAGCCACTTCCTACAATACGGATTGAAGCTGAAGGAACGGGCCAAATACGAACTGTCCGCGGCCGGTACGGGCGAATTCTTCCATGAAGCCTTGGAACAAATCGTCAACCAGCTGAAGAGCAAACTGATAGATACCGATAACCTGACCGAGGAGACGGTGCAGCACATCGCCGATGAAGTCCTGAAGATCCTCTACGGGAAGGAGAAATACACAATCCTGTCCACCTCGAACCGGATGGCCTTCATCCGCGACCAACTAGGGGAAACAATCCAGAAGATGGCGTGGGTCATCAACCAGCACGGCAAACGGACGGCCCTGAAGAATGTCAGGACCGAAGCGGTATTCGGCCAGATGGGCGGCGAAGCGATGCTGGAAGGCCTGCATATGCCGCTCAAAAACGGCGGCACGCTGCACATCCGCGGCAAAATCGACCGGATCGACTTGGTCAATGCCGGCAACGAGAACTACCTGACCATCCTCGACTACAAATCGAGTGCGCACAGCTTCAATTTCTCCGATGCCTACTACGGCTTGGCGATGCAGATGATCACCTATCTGGATGTGGCGCTGTCGAACGCGGACAAGCTGCTGGCCGGGAAAACTTTGCCGGCGGGGGCGTTCTATCTGCACGTCAAGAATCCGTTCATCAAGCAAAATTCCTTCCTGACGCTCGAGGAATACCAGCAGACGATCATTTCCGACTACAAGCTGAAAGGTCTGCTGTTGAGCGACCCGGCCGTCTTGGATACGATCGACCCGGCCGTGGAAAGCGGCCAGTCGTCGGAAGTGTTCCCGTTCAACAAATTGAAGGGCGGCAACCTGGGCAAGAAGAACGAATTGATCACGCTGGATGAATTCAATCGCCTGATCGGCAAAAACCGGGCGAATATGGTGGAAGCCGGCGAGAAGATCCTGTCCGGCGACCTGAAGCTCGATCCGATCAAGGACCGGCCGTATACGCCGTCCGTCAGCGGGCCGTACCGTGCCATTTCGCAGTTCGACAACACCCTGCCGGAGAACCGCTACCGCAAGTACATCAAGCTGTCGAAGGAAGAAGTGCTGGCGAAGATCAAAGAAGAGCAGGATAAAGAGCAGGATAAAAATCAAGATGAACAACACGAACCGAACGGCGCGAATCATTTGAACGAAGAAACCAAGCAGGAAGGGGATGAGCGATGATGACGGGCATTCCGGCACGCACACCGAACGAAAAATTTACGGAAACGCAATGGCAATCGATCTACCAGACCGGCGACAACATCCTCGTTTCCGCATCGGCGGGGTCAGGCAAGACGACCGTGCTGATACAGCGGATCATCGAAAAAGTGAAGGGCGGGACGAACGTCGACGAGTTGTTGGTCGTGACCTTCACCGAATCGGCCGCGAAGGAAATGAAGGAGCGGATGACGAGCGCCATCCAGTCCGCCATCAACCAGGCGGAGACGCAGGAACAGTATCTGCACCTGATCAAGCAGCTGTCGTTGATGCCGCAGGCGAACATCTCGACGATCCACGCCTTCTGCCTGAAGGTCATCCAGCGCTATTTCTACCTGATCGATCTGGACCCGGTCTTCCGCTTGCTGGCGGACACGATCGAAGTGGAGTTGCTGAAGGAGGACGTCTGGGAAGAGGTGAAGGAGGAACTTTACGGCGAACCGGACACCTTCTTCAAGAAATTGGCGAAGGCCTATTCGAAGGACCGCAGCGACGAAGACCTGATGAAGCTGGTCTTCTCGCTCTACGAGTTCTCCCGGGCGAATCCGAACCCTTACCGTTGGCTGGATTCCTTGCCTATGCTGTACAACACAGACGAAGGACTGGTGAACAGCCTGCTCTACAGGGAGCTGCTGAAGCCGCAGATGCTGAGCCTGATCGAAGGCATCCGATACGATGCCGAACAGGCCCTGCACCTGGCCGGTGAAGACAGCGAAACGGCACCGCAGCGGGAACTGTTGGAAACGGAGTGCGGCTATGCCGTCCAACTGCTGGAAGCGATCCAACAGGACGACTACGAAAAGGGCTACCGCATCGTGACGGAGCAGCTGAACTTCGCGCGCTGGACCGGCAGCAAGAAGGCCGACGACGATGAACTGAAGGAGCGCAAAGGCCAGCTGAAGGACCTGCGCGACAAGTACAAGGAAGATTTCGGCGCTTTGACGAAGCAATACTTCAACCGTCCGCTGGCGGAACAGGAGCAGGTACTGCAGGGCATCCGCCCTTACGCCGAAGAAATGGCACGCGTCACGAAGCGCTTCTCCGAAGCCTATTGGGAACGCAAACTGGCGGACAATGTGCTAGACTTCAACGACCTGGAGCATCTGACGCTGCAGATTTTGGCGCCCTTTGCCCCCAACGGCGAACGCCAGATGAGCGATGCCAGCGCTTATTACCGCAACAAATTCCAGGAAGTGCTGATCGACGAATACCAGGACGTGAACCAGCTGCAAGAAAGCATCCTCTATTGGGTCACGCGGCACCAGCCCGAAACCGAGAACTTGTTCATGGTGGGTGACGTCAAACAGTCCATCTATGCGTTCCGCTTGGCGGATCCGAGCTTGTTCCTACGCAAATACGCGGCCTTCGCCGACAAGAACGGCGGGGAACGGATCATCCTGGCGGAAAACTTCCGTTCGCGCACAGAGGTCATCGGCTTCACGAATTTCATCTTCGAACAGCTGATGGACGAGCGGGTGGGGCAGATGGCCTATGACGAAGCCGCGAAGCTGCAGGCCGGCAACAAGTCCTTTCCGGAAAGCGAACGCAACCAGACGGAGCTGCTGATCTACCTGTCGGAGAATGCGGACAGCGATGAAGAAGTCCTCACCGAAGAGAACGATCTGGAGGCAGACATGACGATCGACGACAAGACCGCCGGCGAAGTCACGATGGTGGCGCAGAAGATCAGGGCTTTGATCGACGAGCATTTCCCCATCTACGACAAGAAAACGAAGAGCGAACGGCCGCTGTCGTACCGCGACATCGTGCTGTTGACGCCGACGAAGAAGAACAATCTGGTCATCCTGGAGATCTTCAAGGACTTCCAGATACCGGTCATCTTGAACGACACGGAAAGCTATTTCCAGCGGACCGAAGTATCGATCATCCTGTCGCTGCTGAAGGTGATCGATAACCCGCGGCAGGACATCCCGCTTGCGGCCGTGCTGCGTTCGCCGATCGTCGGCCTGGACGAGAAGCAGCTGGCGCTGATCCGCATCCATCACAAAAACGGCGACTTCTATGACGCCGTGCAGCATTTCATGATGCTGTACAATACCGGCGCCATCGGACACACCGCTGAATTCAAGGACATCCACACGCGGCTGGAACGCTTCCTGGCGCAGTTGGCCGAATGGCGCAACCTGTCCAGACGGAGCAGCCTGGTCACACTGATCTGGACGATCTACAACGACACCCACTTCCTGGACTACGTCGGGGGGATGGTCGCCGGCAAACAGCGGACCGCCAACCTGCACGCTTTGTACGAGCGGGCCAAGAAATACGAGGAAACGAACTACAAGGGTCTGTTCCAGTTCATCCGCTTCATCGAGAAGATCCAGCAGCGCGACAAGGATTTGGCGGAGCCGACCTCCTTCAGCGATGACGAGGATGCCGTGCGGGTGATGACCATCCATGCCAGCAAAGGGCTGGAATTCCCGGTCGTCTTCCTGATGGACCTGTCGAAGCGCTTCAACCTGAGCGACACCCGCAGCAGCTACATCTTCTCCGAGAAATACGGCCTAGGGACAGACTACTTCGATGTCGACCAACGGGTGCAGTACCCTTCCTTGGCGCGCCAGGCGCTCGCCATCGAGAAGAAGAAGAATCTGTTGGCCGAAGAGATGCGGAAATTGTACGTCGCTTTGACCCGGGCGGAACAGAAGTTGTTCCTGGTCGGCTCCTACAAGACGGAAGAGAAGCTGTGGGCCGATTGGCATGTGGCGGACGGCACGCGCGGGAAGATGCTGCCGGACTATCTGCGCCTGCAGGCCAGTTCGATGATGAAATGGCTGGGCATGTGTCTCTACCGACATGAGGACGCCGAAAATGATTATTTCCACCGCGAATACAAAGGCGAATTGACGCATTATCCGGTCCATTTCGCCGTCAGCACCTTCCGCGAGGAGGATCTGCTGTCCTTCATTCCGGTCGCCTTGGAGGAGATCAACGAGTCCGAATGGAAGGATGAGATCGAAAAGATGGCGAACGGGAAAGTGGAGCCGCACGACCATTCCTTGGCGGAGGACATGCGCTTGGCCGTCGCGCTGATGGAAGCCAAATATCCCCACCAGGCTGCGACGACGACAACCAGCTACCAGTCGGTGTCGGAGATCAAGCGCTTGTTCGAGGACCCGGATGAGACGCATATGCTGAAGCTCGATCTGGCGGACACAAAACGCGTCTCGCGCTATGTCGAGCCGGACTTCCCGCACCCGAAATTCATGCAGGAGACCGTGACGCCGACAAGCGCCGAAATCGGGACCGCAACGCATTTCGTAATGCAGTCGGTGGATTTGACGCAGGACATCACGGAAACGTATGTCGCGCAACTGTTGCTTGAATTGGTGGGTGATGGCCTGCTACAGGAAGCCGTGGCGGCAAAAATCAACGTGGAACAGATCGCGTTGTTCTTCCAGACGGCATTGGGCCAGGAAATCCAGGTGAATGCCGACAAGGTGCGACGGGAAATGCCGTTTTCGCTCCTGATACCCGCCGGCAGGATCTTCGCGGAGATTTCGGAAGAGGACGGGGACAACCTGTTGATCCACGGTATCATCGATGGTTTCATCGAATACGAAGACAACATCGTCCTGTATGACTTCAAGACCGATTTCGTCAGCGATCGGCCACCGTTTTTGCCGGAGAACATCGTCGAGAAGTACAAAGGGCAGATGAACCTGTATAAAAAGGGTCTGGAGACCATCCGCCACAAACCCGTCAGCGCGGTCTATATCTGTTTGCTGTCGAACAATACAAATATTTCCATCTAAAATGGTGTGGGTGGGATAAACAGAAAGAAGGTGGGGCAGCCCTAGATTTAGATCTAGGTTTGTCCCACCTTCTTCTGTTATCTGTATATCTTGCTGATGCTTTTTGGACACAACACCATTACCTTTGGTAGCCATCTTGTTTCCGCATGTAGATACTTTGATATATAATGAAGATGAGAGAGAAGTTGAACCAAAGGAGGACATGGGCGTAACAACTGCGTTAAGCATAGCTATATCTATGGCAATCCGTTAGAACAAGCCCGCCAACTATCTAGAATTGAAAAATTTAGCTGATAAAGGTATGAGTGAGGTCCTTAAACATCACGTTGATGTATTTCACACCCAAGAATGTGATAAATGAAAGGAGAAAATCATGGCAAAAACTAATATCCGCACACCATTCTTTGTTTTTAACCCCAAATCCTATTTGTTTGGAGAAGGCTTATTGGAACTAGTCAGAGAAGCAGACACACTAGCAGAAGAATTTCCGATTTCAATTTTTGTAACCGCTCCCTTCGCCGATATTGCAGCTGTTTCATCAAATTCCAAAAATATTATTGTGACAGCTCAGCATTTAGATGGCATTTATCCGGATAAAGGAATGGGTCATGTGTTGCCCGAATCACTTTATGAAGCAGGTGCACGTGCAGTATTTCTAAATCACGCTGAAAAACCCTTGACTCTGAATGGTCTAGCTAAAGCAATTTCGCGCGCAGCTGAACTTGAAATCATAACAATTGTATGTGCAGATTCGATTGCGGAGGCAAAGGCAATAACAATGCTAAATCCCGATATTGTTCTGTGCGAACCTTCAGAGCTAATTGGTACCGGTAAAACAAGTGATGAGAGCTATGTTAAAGAAACGATCGAGGCTGTTAAGAGTCTTAATCCGAATGTATTAGTTATGCAAGCAGCTGGAATCAGCACGGCAGATGATGTCTATAGAACAATTTTGCTGCAAGCTGATGGAGTTGGATGTACCAGTGGTATAGTGAAGGCAAAAGACCCCAAAAAAATGCTAAGAGATATGGTCCAGGCGACTGTAAAAGCATCAAATAAAAATAATAAATAAGGAAAGGAGACTCTATTAATGGAAGCGTAAAAAATAAATTATTAATGGAAGAACTAATTTTACTCGATCTTGAAGCTGAAAATTCAGAAGTAGCCTTTTCAAAACGGGATTAGGGTAGGAACCCCAAGTGAATGCAGATAGGGGGTAAAACGGGAGATACCGTTCTCGCTGCTGATTTCGGCAAGTAAAATATTCACGGATATTCCCGAACATTTCGAAGAAAATCTTTTGGATCCACGGTATCATCGACGGCTTCATCGAATACGAAGAAAGCATAGTCCTGTATAAGTTCAAGACGGATTTCGTCGGCAATCGGCCACCTTTTTTGCCGGAGAACATCGTCGAGAAGTACAAAGGGCAGATGAACCTGTACAAAAAAGGGCTGGAGATCATACGGCACAAACCCGTCAGCGCGGTCTATATCTGCCTGCTGTCGAACAATACAAATATTTCCATCTAAGCAGTGGTGCGCATGAGATAAACAGAAAGAAGGTGGGGCAATCCTAGGTCTAAATCTAGGATGTCCCACCTTCTTCTACTTTTTATATATATCCTACATTCCCGAATTATTATAACGAGGTATTGAAAAAGCCCATACCTACAGTCTTATCTAATAATCCACGTTATAAAAAATTATAACGTGGATTGCTTTGGAATACTCTGCAAATGTTGATTTATTAAACTTTTAAGGCTCCACGTTATAATTTTAGCGGGAATGCAGGATATATGTTTCCGATGCTTTTCCGATACAACACCATTTACTTTGGCAGCTATTTCGGTCTCATCCTATAAAAGCACATCCTTCGCCCAATCTTCATATGAGCAAATCAAACAACTGAAAAATAAGGGCGTCTAACATACCATGCAAAAAGTGAATGAGGAGAATTGGCGTAAAAAACGGAACTGCTAAGATTCGCTTAGCAGCTCCGCTTTTCTATGACATTGGGGCGTTATTCCATACTATGTCACCAATTTTTCGGTTATTTTCCCTATCTTCATACCGTATCACTTCAAAATTGTGATTCTTATAAAAATGTTCCAACCTATCCCAATGGTCCCCATCAACATTGGATATCCACCCGGATATACGATTTATATTTCTTTTCTTTGCGATGTCAATAAGGGTAGAAAGAAGTATACCTCCATAGCCTTGGTTAACTAACTCTTTTTCCATTTCAATATCTTCTAAAGAAATGCTAGTAAAGTTTTCATTGAAGAACGCATTTAACATCGGATCTCGTCCAAGCTTCTTCCCCTTTCGGGTTATGACTCTAATTCCAAGGAAAATCCTCCTTTCTTCCTCTTTAGGAATATCGTCATAAAAGTGTCTGTATAGTATAAGACTGGACTTTTCTTTTGGGATTACAGAAACGACTTCAAAACCTTTATTTTTTAAACTTTCTGTGTGATTATTTAATATCTCTTCAATATCATTTTTTCGCCTTAATGGTGAACTGTTGAAATTACGGAACAGCTGCTTAAGTATATCCATGGGTAACCACCTTTTATTTTTTACAAAAATGAGCTCGCGTTTACTATGTATTATTATATACCTAATGTTACAAATATTTCTTCTTTAAAAAAATTCCCTATTGAGCGTGATCGAGGAGAGCGAAATAATGAAGGAGGATAGTGTTGCCAGTTTGCGGCATTACTAACTTCCTTTTCTTATTTATGGGTAAATCTTCATGACATAGTCTACTTCAAAAAACTCACTTCCATAAGTCTGCTATAGATATTCCCTTATCTCTAATTACTATAGGAAAATCAAATGGAAGTTTAGCTTTATATCACAAGCCTTCAAAAGTCGAACCTTTATTTGAAACTCCTCCACCGATAGAGAGATTGTGCTTACCATTGCCTTTTTAAGGTGTACCCAAAAATGACACGGACAAGTATTTATTTTTTTGTATTCTTAGAGTAGATTATAAGTGTCTAATAATTACTGCCATCATCTCATCAAAAGAAAGGACTTGAGGGTTCTCATGGTGTTGCTTCATGGCGGCGTGGTAGAGTTCTAAGTCAGTTTCATCTTCAAATTTTTCCAATATTGCATTCCTGATGAGAGTGGATATCGTAATATTTTTTGCCTTCGCATATTCTCTGATCAATTTTTCTTCCTCTTCATCCAGATGCAATAATATGTTACTCATTTTAACCACTCCTTTATACGTACATTGTATTGAAAATGCAACTATCGTTCAAATGTTTTGGATGCCCTTTAGGGGTTATTTGCTTTCTTAATGAATAATCCCAAATGAAACATAGGGTGCGATGATTCCATAAAGGAAAAAGCTCGGCTGGGACAAAAAAACTGACATATTCAAGTTCCTAGTGCCTATCAGAATATGCCACACCTTCTATTTTAATGAAAACGCTAAATAATTTATCTTGATTAAGTCGTTGATTATTGATAATATATACATGCGCATGCATGTATATGAACTTATTCAGTAATGATATCAGTCTTTGTGATTGTTAATTATTTGTTCCAATCATTCTAATTAGGATATACTGACTCATATACGAAAATGTTATATCGAAGAGACTTGCCTGTGAAATTTTTAGGCAGGGGATAACTATGGAGGACGTAAAATGACCAGCTTAATTGAACGATGGATAGAATTCACGCGGATGCAAAGAAGTACTGCCGAGGTTTTAGAAAACAAATTACTGGAAAGCAGTAAACTGACTTTGAATGAGTACTATGTGTTGTATTTTTTAAACAAAGCAAAGAATAAAAAAATGCGATTAAATGATCTGCAAATTGAAATAGGCTTAAGTCAAAGTGCCATGTCACGGATGATTTCGCGTATGGAGGATAAAAATTGCGGGGTAATAGAACGCCATATCTGTTCGGACGATAAGCGCGGAGTCTATATCAGTCTTACTCAAAGCGGAATAAACATGCTTGAAAAAGGACAAATAATTGTGGATGATGTTTTACAAGATCTTTTAAAATAAAACCTCCAATGAATTGACGAAAAATTTCCCCCTTTATATATGCACGCGCATGCATTCATTTAAGCAGGAGGACAAAAGGGCGTTAAGAGGCACAACGGGCAAACACCGCTATTTGAGGCAGTGAAAAAATTAAAATTAGAGGAGCGGCATAATGAATAATATTGATGATAGATTAGTGTTTCGAAGAGGATTAGCGCTAAAAAACCGCGTCGTAATGGCGCCGATGACGACTAAGATGAGCTTTTTTGATGGTGTGGTCACAACGGATGAGCTACAATACTATGCCTTACGTTCTGGCGAAGTGGGAGCTGTTATTACGGCCGCAGCAAATGTACAAGCCAATGGCAAAGGTTGGGAAGGCGAGTTAGGAGTTTACGATGACAAATTTATCCCGGGATTAAGTAAACTATCTTCCGCCATTAAAAAAAATGGGACAAAAGCGATTTTACAAATTTTCCATGGTGGCCGAATGACCAACTCAACAGTTCTTCGTGGTGAATCCACGGTCTCACCGAGTGCTATCCCCGCAGAACGTCCTGGTTCTGAAACGCCCAGAGAGCTCGCTGACTTCGAAATCGTAGAACTGATCGAAGATTTTAAGAAGGCCACGGAACGAGCGATAAAAGCCGGATTTGACGGCGTTGAACTTCATGGGGCAAATACCTATCTTATTCAACAATTCTTTTCACCTCATTCGAATCGAAGAGAAGATGAATGGGGAGGCACAATGGAAAGACGCTTCAAATTCATTAATGACTTGGTGGATGGCGTGACAGAAATTGTCGATGATTCAGAAGTTTCCAATTTTATCGTTGGTTATCGTTTTTCTCCAGAGGAATATGAAAATCCGGGGATCAGATTTGCTGACACTTTGTATCTGGTAGATAAACTCGCCGACAAACCGCTGGATTATTTACACATTTCTTTGAATGATTTTAACCGTGTTTCTGTGAGCGATGACTTTAAAGAGCATTCCATGCTGAAATACGTTCATGAAAAAATCAACGGGCGTGTGCCTCTTATTGGTGTTGGGGACGTTCGCACAAGAACGGATGCGGAAGAAGTTTTAAAGAATGCAGAAATAGTGGCTGTTGGGCGCGCGCTTATAATAGATCCGCATTGGACGAACAAAGTATTAAGCGGTCAGGAGCAACTGATCAGAAGAGAGCTGTCACAATTCGACCGCGAAGAACTGATTATTGAAAATGGTCTTTGGGCTTTCTTAGAAGGAATGATGCCTGACAGATTGATCTAATAACTAGAAGACATCAAAAATAAATATTGAAAAAAGGAGGCTGTGGAACGGCACTTTCGTAAGCTTCTTCTTTCGTTTTTTTCGGGACTATGGTACTTTTAGGGTGACGAAGGAAAAGGAGGCATCTGGATGAAACGAATTGACCGAATCTACGAGTATATCAAAATCCGCTCACAGGAGTGGACAGAATCTGCCTTTGAGCAAGAGAACGAAGGCGTGACGACTCAGGAAGTCGTGATGCAGCTCGAGATCAAACGGCCCAATGCAAGCAGCGACTTAAATGAGCTCGTGCGTCAGGGAAAACTGATCAAATCTTCTGGACGGCCGGTCAGATATGCGGATCACTCTTTGAAATGGCATAAGCGACCACAAAATAAGATGAACTCGCAGAAAGTAGACCAACCCAAGCCAACAGTAAGGCCAAACCGCGAAACACGCGTGCCTGCTTCTGAAATTTCTCGTGTTCCCGCAACCCGGGAAGGAAATAATACGGGTATCCGTGAAAAAAATAATGAGGCATTTGCGAATGTAATCGGGTCAAATGACAGTATGCGGACTCAAGTTGATCAGGCAAAGGCGGCGATCCTCTATCCTCCTAAGGGGTTAAGCTGCCTGATCACTGGACCGACAGGAAGCGGGAAAACCTTTTTTGTTCATGCGATGTATCGTTTCGCGCAAGCAAATCAAGTTTTTGCAGCTGATAAGGAGCTGGTTGTGTTCAATTGTGCCGACTATGCGCACAATCCCGAATTATTGATGGCTCATTTGTTCGGATATCGCAAGGGTGCTTTTACAGGAGCGACGGAAACGACGGACGGGTTGATCCAACGGGCAGACGGCGGCATGCTCTTTATGGACGAAGTGCACCGCCTGCCGCCTGAAGGACAAGAAATGATTTTTTATCTTCTGGATCACGGCACCTATAATCGTTTAGGCGAAACCGATAAAGCCAATAAAGTCAATGTCCGTCTTGTTTGTGCAACGACGGAAGATCCCGCTTCTAGTTTGCTGCAGACCTTTGTGCGACGCATCCCAATCGTCATTAAATTGCCGCAATTTTCGGAGCGTCCGATTGTGGAACAGGTGGATTTATTGAAGCGTATGGTCGCGATCGAAGCCAATCGAATCCAAAGAAGTATCCATGTGAAACAGGATGCAGTGAAGGCTTTGATCGGCAGCGTAACCTACGGAAATGTTGGGCAGCTGAAATCGAATGTCCAGCTTGTTTGTGCGCGGGCCTTTTTGAACTATATGAATTCCAGTGAAATATCGATTACGTTGGATGAGCTTACACCAGAGATCCAAAATGGGCTGCTCAATCTGGCGAATAATCATCGCGAGCGCTTGAATGAACTCACTCGGATACTGGAGCCCGTGCTGACGTTGGTGCCGAATGAAGGAACGGAAAGCCCGCTGATAAGCGATTCCTATGAGCTTCCTTATAATTTATATGAAATTATTGGGAATAAGGCCGCGCTGCTGCGGGAAGAGGGTCTTGATAAGGAATCCATCAACCGTTATATTACGACCGACATCAATGTCCATCTGAAGTCTTTTTATCGTGATACGGGTTTGACCTTTGACACGGAGAAAAAGCTTTCCGAAATCATTGATCAACGAATTATTCGCTTTGCAAAAAATATGTTTGAGTATGCGCAAGATCATTTGGATTATCACCTCCAACGGAATTTCGTCTATGCGATGAGTCTCCATATCAGTTCGTTTTTAAAGCGGATTCAATTAGGGGAGAGCAGCCGGACACTCCATGCAAGCATCAAAAATATGGTGGAAGATTATCCCCAAGAGTTTACGGTCGCTAAATGGATGAAACAAGAGCTGCAAAAAGAATACAGCATTAAAATCCCGGAGGTAGAGACCTATTATCTGACTTTGCTGCTGGTTTCATTAAAGCAAGACAAGGTCACAGGGCGAGTGGGTGTTGTGATTGCAGCCCATGGCAGGAGTACAGCAACGAGCATGGCGGAGGTTGTGACGACATTGTTGGGGGTCGACAATATTCGCGCTGTAGATATGCCTCTTGAGATGAAGCCCCAAGTGGCCCTCGAAAAAATTATTCATTGTGTCCAAGAAATCGATCGAGGGAGTGGAGTCATTTTGTTGGTAGATATGGGCTCGCTGGCGACCTTTTCGGAAAAAATAACAGAAAAAACAGGAATTGAGGTCAAAACGATCGACATGGTCACGACCCCGATCGTTTTGGAGACGGTACGCAAGACGGATCTTGTTGATACGACACTTGATGAAATTTATAGATCGCTCCAATCTTTTCGTGGTTATGCAGGCAGCAACGTGACCACGAGAGAAGAGAACGGGCACACTTTAAAGCGCAAAAAGGCAATCATTGCGATCTGCGCTTCGGGAGAAGGAACAGCGCAAAAGATGAAAGAGATCATCGACAAGCATTTAGAGAAATATTTTGATGTGGAAATCGAGGTACTGCCGATTTCAGTGATCGAGATGGATGAGCAGCTAGCAAACTTACAACAGGAGTATGAAATCCTGGCGACAACAGGAATCGTCAGACCAAAAATCGATGCCGTTTACATTCCAATGGAACAGTTTTTCAATGGAGATGCCGAAAAAGTATTGGACTATTTAGTAGAAGAGTCCGAATCCTATGATGATAGTGAATTGACATTGGAAAAGGCGAAGCAGATATGCGTGGAATACATGACGGAAAGCTTTACTTTCTTGAATCCGCAAAAGCTGATCGAACCTTTGTGGAAGTTTAGTCGTTCCTTATTGAAAAATGAAGAAAATTATTCCCAAATAATCAATATTTTGATGCACACCGCGGGAATGTTTGAGCGGTCCCTGCGCCAAGATACATTGATCGCACCGAAAGAAGAACTGGAAATGACTGAACAGACAGAAATATTTAAGCAGCTGGAACAGTCCTTAAATCTCCTGAGCCGCACCTTTAAAATTGAAATGCCGAAAGATGAAGTATACTATTTGCAGCAATTGTTGGCCTATCAAGATTAACGATACAGTACCCTATACACTAACGCCGAACAAGAAACAATACACTAAAACACTGCGGGTTTTAGTGTATTGTTTTTGCTTTTTTCTCCAAGGTACTGAGCCATACACTAAGTTGGCACGCTTTTTGCATATAGTTAAGTGTATGGAAAATGGCTTGCTAAGCTGTTTATCCAAACAGTCACAAAATACATTCAATAGGAGGTATACAAATGGTAGGAATTATCCTAGCAAGTCATGGGAATTTCGCTGAAGGCATTATGCAATCTGCTTCGATGATTTTCGGCGAACAAGAAAATGTCAAAGCAGTGACTTTGGCGCCTAGCGAAGGACCGGCCGATGTCAAAGCAAAAATGGAAGAGGCAATCGCATCCTTTGACAACCCAGAGGAAGTGTTGTTCTTAGTCGACTTATGGGGCGGAACACCGTTCAATCAAGCCAACAGCCTTTTTGAAGCGCATAAAGACACATGGGCAATTATCGCGGGAATGAACCTTCCAATGGTCATCGAAGCGTATGCTGCACGTCTGAGTATGGACTCAGCACAAAAAATTGCTGCACAAATTCTTCCAGCAGCGAAGGATGGCGTAAAAGCTAAGCCGGAAAGCCTTGAACCAATTAAAATGGAAGCGGCTTCTAAGGCTCAACAACCAAAAGGCAGCCTTCCTGTAGGGACAGTCGTGGGCGATGGCGAAATCAAGTTATCTTTAGTTCGTTTGGATTCACGATTGCTTCATGGTCAAGTGGCAACAACGTGGGCGAAAACAACCGGAACAAATCGAATTATTGTTGTTTCGGATGATGTCTCAAGAGATGAATTGCGGAAAAACCTCATCGTGCAAGCAGCTCCTCCAGGAGTCAAAGCCAATGTGGTTCCAATCAAAAAAATGATTGAAATTTCCAAGGATCCTCGTTTTGGGAACACCCATGCCCTCTTGCTTTTTGAAAACGTGCAAGATGTCGTTCGGGCAGTTGAAGGCGGCGTGAAGATTGAGGAATTGAATGTTGGGTCAATGGCTCACTCAATCGGCAAGGTTGTTGTGAATAAGGTCTTGTCAATGGGGCCTGAAGATGTGAAAGCATTTGAAACATTGAAAGAAAAAGGCATTAAATTTGATGTCCGGAAAGTTCCGAATGATTCATCGGAAAAAATGGATGGGTTGCTGAAAAAAGCTAAAGAAGAATTAGCAAAGGCATAACAAGAAAAGAGGAGATATATTATGTCAGTCGTTTCAATTATTCTGGTCCTCATCGTGGCATTCTTTGCTGGGATGGAAGGCATTTTGGATGAATTCCAATTCCATCAACCGCTCGTTGCATGTACACTGATCGGACTAGTCACAGGAAATCTTGAAGCTGGTATTATTCTTGGCGGATCATTACAAATGATCGCATTAGGTTGGGCAAATATCGGAGCCGCTGTAGCCCCTGACGCAGCACTTGCTTCTGTTGCATCCGCAATTATTTTGGTATTAGGTGGTCAAGGCGTAAAAGGCGTATCTTCCGCTATCGCCATTGCGATTCCTCTGGCTGTAGCCGGATTAGTCTTGACGATGTTCGTTCGTACACTCGCTGTTCCCATCGTTCATTTGATGGACGCAGCTGCAGAAGAAGGAAATTATCGCAGAATTGAATTGCTTCAAATTGGCGCAATTTGCATGCAAGGTTTGCGAATCGCAATTCCTGCTGCATTGCTTCTATTCATCCCTGCAGACGCTGTCAGAACTGGGTTGGAATCAATGCCTGCTTGGCTGACCGGCGGAATGGCAGTCGGCGGCGGTATGGTCGTAGCCGTTGGGTATGCAATGGTCATTAATATGATGGCCAGCAAAGAAGTATGGCCATTCTTCATCATTGGTTTCGTTGTTGCTGCTGTATCTCAATTGACGTTGATCGCATTAGGAGCCCTAGGCGTTGCAATGGCCTTGATCTACTTGAACCTTTCTAAAATGGGCGGTTCTGGCACTGGCGGTTCTGGCAATACTGGCGATCCACTCGATCAGATTCTCAATGATTATTAGGAAAGGAGACTGCAAACATGGTACAAAATACGATAGATAAAAAATTCGTCTTAACTAAAAAAGATCGACTAGCAGTTGCTTGGCGGTCCACCTTCATTCAAGGATCATGGAACTATGAACGGATGCAAAACGGTGGCTGGGCTTTCGCAATGATTCCAGCAATCAAGAGACTTTATCCAGAAGAGGAAGATCGCATCCTAGCGTTGAAACGTCACTTGGAATTCTTCAATACACACCCATATGTGGCCTCCCCAGTATTAGGGGTAACGCTAGCGTTGGAAGAAGAGCGGGCAAACGGTGCCCCAGTGGATGACGTTACGATTCAAGGTGTAAAGGTCGGAATGATGGGACCTCTTGCCGGTGTTGGTGACCCCGTGTTCTGGTTTACAATCCGTCCAATTCTGGGGGCTTTAGGTGCCTCCCTAGCCTTAACAGGAAACATCTTAGGACCTATTCTTTTCTTTGTTGCATGGAACATTATCCGTTGGTCATTCATGTGGTATACCCAAGAATTCGGCTATAAGGCTGGATCAAAAATCACCGAAGATTTGTCTGGCGGAATACTTCAAGATTTGACAAAAGGAGCTTCCATTCTTGGAATGTTCGTATTGGCTGCCTTGGTGCAACGTTGGGTATCCATCTCGTTTGTTCCAATCGTTTCTTCTGTTAAGCTTTCAGAAGGCGCTTATATCAATTGGGCAAACCTGCCATCAGGCTCTGACGGCATCAAGCAAGCATTGAGCCAATATACTTCAGGCATGTCACTGACTGATACAAAAGTTACGACCTTGCAAAACAACTTGGATCAATTGATCCCTGGCTTGGCGGCTTTGCTGTTGACCTTCCTGTGCATGTGGTTGTTGAGGAAGAAAGTTTCTCCAATCGTGATCATTCTTGGCCTGTTCGTTGTTGGTATCGTCGGACGCTTGATCGGATTGCTATAATTTTCAGATGCATCAAAAAAAATGACGAATATGAGGCTCAGGCAAACCTGCCTGAGCCTTTCTTTTTCTTGTAAAAAGCAAAGGGTTTATATTATACTCAAAACAGACGAAAAGAGAGAGGGGCATATACAATGGTTGAATCCCTGAATGCAAAGGTTGATATGGTAGTGGATGGTACTTCTTATATGGGGTTAACGGACTATGGCAAAATTATGATTGGAGATCAAGCGTTTGAATTTTATCATCATCGTGATCCACGAAAGTTCATTCAGATTCCTTGGGAAGAGGTCGATTATGTCATGGCATCCGTGATGTTCAAAGGAAAATGGATTCCACGTTTTGCGCTTCAAACAAAGAAAGATGGTACGTATACTTTTTCATCAAAAAATCCCAAGGACGTGTTACGTGCGATCCGCATCTATGTAAGACCAGATCATATGGTTCAATCATTGGGTTTCTTCGATGTTTTGAAGAATGCCTTCAAGCATTTGTTCAAAAAGAAAGTATCCTAAATTGCGGCGTGAAATGAAGATGCATACGGTTGGCGGTTGCTGGATGAGCGATTTAAGGAGGTTCTAAAGAGATAATGGATATTCGATTAGTACGAATCGACGATCGTTTGATTCATGGACAGGTGGCAACCGTGTGGACAAAGCTAAGCAAAGCAGAGCGGATTCTTGTCATCAGTGATGAGGTGGCGCAGGATCATCTGCGTAAGACGCTCTTGCGTCAGGCCGCTCCACCAGGTGTAAAAGTCAATGTGATTCCAGTAGAAAAGTTTGTCGAAATTTACTTTGATGATACGCATAACCAATTCCGCGCGATGCTCTTGTTTACGAATCCTACCGATGTCGCACGAATCGTGCAAAGGGGCGTTCAAATTGATTTCGTCAATATAGGCAGTATGAGCTATTCAGATGGCAAGAAGATGATCACCAACGCAGTAGCGGTTGACAAACGCGATATTCAGGCCTTTGAGTACTTGAACTATAAGGGCATCCACTTGGATATTCGGAAGGTCGTCGCTGACAATAAAGTAGACCTCATGCAAGTGCTAAAAAAAGAAGGATTAGTGTGAGCGCCAAATAATCAGGCGGATTTCCAGCAAGGATAATTCCATTGATACTTCAGTTATAAGTAAGTAGATGCAGATCGAAACTGAACGGTTTCTGTGTATCACGGTATCGAAAAATACATCCCTCTTTCGTATGTGTTGTGTGGTAACTACATTTTATCAAAGAGAGGTGTCTTTTTGCGGACATTTTTGATGGTTAAGACTTTAAAAATATTGATAGATCAAAGGGTTAAATAGATTTTGTAAGTGCGAAAGTTGAGCAATAATGATGAAAACGGTATAGTATCCATGAGGTGATAGAATGCTAAAAGAAGCATGTGTAGAAAATTTTACGAACGTCCCAGGAGTCATCGCGCGCGGGGCTAAACGGATTGAACTGTGTGACAATTTAGCAGTAGGGGGAACAACGCCAAGCGTTGGCGTCATCAAAATCGCAACGGATTATTGTTCCGACAAAGCTGTACCCGTTATTGTGATACTGCGACCACGAGGCGGGGATTTTGTTTATTCTATTATGGAAAAAGCTATCATGATGCGAGATTTAGAAGAAATCATTGCCTTGCATTCCCATGGCATAGCGGTAGGTGCTTTAACCGCGGCTAACGAATTGGATAAACCATTTTTGGAAGAAATCACCAAGTTAGCCATCGATAATGGAATCGAACTTGTTTTCCATATGGCATTTGATCACATACCAGAGGATAAGCAAAGAGATGCATTATTGTGGCTCGGAAAAATTGGTTTTACACGGATTTTGACGCACGGCGGTCCAGCAGGAAATACGATTTTCGATAACGCGGCGCACATTGCCGAACTTGCGAAAATCAGTCCAGACATGACGATCCTGCCAGGTGGCGGCATTACGAAAGACAATCTCGTAGAACTTGAAAAAGTTTTGGAATTCACCGAAGTACACGGGACACGAATTGTGTAATAACCAAGAGAATCCAAAAATGGGTTCTCTTTTTTATGTAAATACTCTAATCTGATGTGTGCTTTTTTCATTTCAATTATTTTTTACTCTTCAGGAATAAATAACTTATCGACGGTAGTATTTAAGTTTTTCGCTAAATCAAAAGCTAATTGCAGAGACGGATCATATTTTTCATTCTCAATCGCATTGATGGTTTGACGAGTAACATTGCAACGGACCGCCAGATCTTGTTGCAAGATTTTTTTGGATTTACGGAGTTCTTTGATTTTATTTTTCATCAGACTAAAAACGCTATTCCAAGTATAATGACTACAATAATCAGAGCCGCTACAATTACTTTGTTGAATGTATTATCTCCATTCGCTTTAGACAAGTAATACCGTTCCAGTAAAAGGATAAGGGAAACCGAAAGCGAAGCAATCACTAGAAGGATATTCATTCCCGTATCGTTTATATAATATTCAATACCGCCTATAATAAACAGAGCTACTACAGTAACAAACCATGTAATTCTAGCAGCTTGATCAGCCATTTTTTGCTCCATTTCATCTTTTTTCCGCATGATATGCACCCCTTTTTGTCAAATTCTTTTTACGTTATCATGGTATATAAAATAAACAAAAATGTCAAAAATATTTTACATTTTGAGCGGGGTGGGTGTTTGGCATTCCATCTTCATATAATAAGGATTAGCTGCTGAGCGCAGCATAGAAACATTTGTGGTCAGTCGCAGAGATGGTAGCCCTAAGATTGCTGAATCAAGCAGCTAAATTAAAAATGAACATAGGGTGCATAGAAAGACAGGAGATTCCATAACGAAAAACTCGGCCGGGACAAAATTCCCGGCCGAGTTTTTATTTATATCTCTTAGTAAGTATAATTGTTCGTTGCATTCCACAGCAGGAATTCGTTGACGCCGGAATCCTTCAATGCCTGTACTTGTGCGTCGACTTCAGCCTTGCCGTAGGTCATGTAGTTGCCGGAGCCCAAGTAGGATGCGGTGAAATCCTGCAGCCATGGACGGCTGATCGGCGGTGTATCCAGTGATTGCAGCAACGGCGTTTCCAGTTTCATATATTCGCTGACCACTTGGTACGGGTGCAAATCAGGCGAATCGATACCGAAGTAAGATGTACCCCAGTGGCTAGGGTAGATCATGGATGAGATGACATCGACATTTTCGGAAATTTGCGGGAAATTCTGGCCGATGCCCGGTGCTTCGATGACCGATGCAGTATAGCCGAAGATATCAACGGAAACATCAACACCGTAAGGCATCAATTTTTCCTTCGCATAAGCGGTGAAGTCGGTAATGGCTTTCACGCGTTTCTCAGTATCACTCATGTTCAGGTTAGCATATTCGCCCATATCGTAATGCAAGTCTTTGCCCCAGACCTCAAATCCTTCCGGGAAGCGGACATAGTCGAATTGGATTTCTTTGAATCCGGCTTTTGCGGCTTCGATTCCGACATTGATTGCGTAATCCCAGGTCTGTTTCATGAAGGGATTGATGAAGGATTCGCCGTTCGAAGCTTTCCATACGGAACCGTCGCTGTTCGTGAACGACAACTGCGGTTGGTCTTGCGCCAGCAGGCTGTCCTTGAAGGTAACGATGCGCGCAATCGGATAGATTTGTTTCTCTTCCATCACAGCCATCAACGCTTTGATATCCGGTATGTATCCTTCCGTATTTTTCTGGATATGCTCGTCCTTGGAATTGAAGTCAGCCGTCACGACGCCCTTGTCATCCTTGATGTCGATGACCATAGCATTCAGATCGGTTGAATCGACATAGTCGACCAATTCGTTGAATTTTTTCTCATAGCCGACGGAATAGGCCGTCACATAGATGCCTTTGACGCCGTCAACCGGGTAGGCGATATCCACGCCGCTGTCATAGAAGAATTTTTTCGGCAATTCTTTGGCTGTAGGTGTCTTCAGCAACTGTCCTTGTCGCAGCGTCAAGGCACTGACTGTGCCTCCTGTTTGACCAGTGGCTGCCGCGCTTTCGGCAGTTGCGGAACTGTTTGTTTCGGTGGCCAAAACGATCTGTGCACCGGCTAACAGGAATAATAGACTGGATACTGCTAGTGTTCGTTTCAATCCGTTCATCATAGGGAGTCCTTCCTTTCTGGCGATGCGATCAGGGTCGGATCGACGATGGTGAAGTTCTTCGCGCGCAAGCCGTCGATGATGGAACCAATCGCTTCGCTTGTCCAAGGGCGGTCATGCATCAGCAGATTGGCGCCGTCACCCAAATACTGGGAATTCACCATGACGTCAGCAAGGGCAGGGCCGTCCATATATTCTGCGACCCAGTCATAGCCATAGGTCCAGTTCATCATGGTCATGCCTTCCGCTGCGGCAATCGTAGCGGTATCGTCATTCCATTGTCCGTAGGGGGCGCGCAGGAAGCGAGGCCGTTTTCCGGTGACTGCTTCGATGGCATCGTTGGTTTTGCTGATTTCTGCCAATTGCTCATCATAGCTCATTTTAAGAAAATCCGGATGGGTATAGGAATGGTTCCCGATTTCGAAGCCCATGTCGCTGATCGTCTTCAAATCTTTCTTTGCCTGCTCGGACTCGAGGAACTGTCCCACTACAAAGAAAATGGCATTTGCGCCTTTTGCTTTCAGTGTTTCGGCGATCGCAACAGCGTGGCTGTCCGGCTGTTGCGGCGTGTCGTCGAAGGTCAGCAAGGCAACCTGCGTTTCGCCGTCTGCAGCAATCGGTTCGACGCTTGATATTTTAGGGTTGATCTGATAGGTATAGGCAACCGGCTCCGCTTTTTTGACGGCATCTTTCACGGCTGCTTTTTCTGCTGTCGCGCTTGAGGAGTCCGTTGCAGCAGAAGACTCTGCTGCATCTTTTTTGTCGTCCAGGGATGCGATGGCTGTTTCCAGGGCGGCCAGCTGGTTCTCGACAGCAGTCAGGCCTGTGACGATCGCTTGCATATTCGCTTGATTGGCATCCGCGTCCGCGTTGATTGACGCTATGCCGGCATAGAAGGTGTCAAAGGTGGCATCATCCCCACCGAAGCCGGATAAAATTTCTTCTTCCTTATCCAGGCTCGTTTTATAGGCTTCGAGGTACGTTTTCGAGCTGTCATTCAATGCGTCGACCGTTGACCCGAATGCCTTGATGTCTTCCAAAGGCAGCGTTTTTTCATCCAAGGCGATCAGTTCGCCTTTTGTCTTGACCAAATCGGCCAAAGCGCTTTCAATTTTTTTGGCCGAATCGCGGCGTTCTGCTATGTTTTCGAATACCTTTGCAGAGCCGTCCTTGAACGTTGCGAGTTTTTCGTCTGCGGATAATGATTCTTCAAAGGAAGTTTGCAGTTCCGTTTCCAATTGTTGCATGCCATTGAACTGTGCAACGATGTCTGTTTCTTCCGTTTTTATGGCGGTAAGTGTTTCTGTCGCATTTTTTACTTGATTTGAGCAAGCTGCCAATACCAGCGCACCGGTAAAAAGCAAAGCCAATTTCTTACTTTTCCACATAACAAACTCCTTTTCCAATAAGTAATTTATAAGTATACAATCAACATTATACCGAAAATCATAAATGGCGCGCAACCCCATTGGGGATATAAACCTGTTTCTCGGCAATATTCAGATGTTGGACACATTCCGGTTGTCCGTGCATTGAACTTTGTTTTCTCATAAAAAGGAAGAAGCACTATACAATTTTTGAATTTAGTTTACAATGGATAGAGGAAAATAGAATGACAAAGGTGTCTATTTCGATCTAGTGAGTGAGGTATCCGAGAATGATTGTCTATTACATATTCGCCATTTTGTTGATCATCGTCGATCAGCTGACCAAATATGGCATTGTCCAAAATTTTAAGTTGCATGAAATGCGGGAGGTTATACCCGGTGTCCTTTCCTTGTTCTATATCCAAAACCAAGGGGCGGCCTGGGGGATTTTTGAAGGAAGAATGATTTTTTTCTTCCTCATTACGGTTGTGGTCGTCGGCGGAATGATATACAGTGTTCATAAGCAGGGGTTGCAGCACAAACTTGTGGGCATCAGTTTCTCATTTATCTTGAGCGGGGCGTTGGGGAATTTCATCGACCGCATGCGCTTGGGCTACGTAGTCGACATGTTCAAGTTGGATTTCATCAACTTCCCCATTTTCAATGTGGCTGACATGTGTTTGACGGTCGGTGTGATCTTGATGGTCATTTATATCATTTTTATTGAAGAAGACGAAAAAAAAATAAGCTAAAGTAAAGTGGGATTAAGTATGATTGATGAATTAGAGTTTAAGATTGACTTACAGTCAGGCCGTATCGACAAGATATTGGCTGATTTTATGCCGAAAACAAGCCGTTCGCAGATCCAAGCATGGATCAAAGGCGGCAACTTATCCGTCAACGGTGAAGTTGTGAAGGCGAATTACAAAGTGCAGCTTGGGGATACGCTGAAACTGACGATTCCTGAAGCCGAAAAAATCAACGTGACACCGGAAAATATTCCGTTGGACATCGTCTTTGAGGACGATGACTTGTTGGTGGTCAACAAACCTACCGGTATGGTTGTCCACCCATCAAAAGGCCATCTTACCGGCACGTTGGTCAATGGTTTGCTTTACCACGTGAACACCCTGTCTGAAGGGACAGCCTATGTCCGTCCTGGTATCGTTCACCGCATCGATATGGACACTTCCGGTCTGTTGGTGGTGGCGAAGACGAATGAAGCCCATCAAAAATTGGCGGAACAATTGGAAAACCACACGATGGAAAGAGAATACTATGCTTTAGTGCATGGCGTCATTTCCCATGAGGACGGCACCATCGATGCGCCGATCGCGAGAATGCATATCGACCGCAAGAAACGCACGGTTGCGGAAGGCGGAAAACATGCCATAACCCATTTTGAAGTGGTGGAACGCTTCAAAAATTACACATTGGTGAAGTTGAACCTGGAAACAGGCCGCACCCACCAAATCCGCGTGCACATGAAATACATCGGCCATCCGGTCGTAGGCGATCCGATGTACGGACCATCAGAAACTATCACCGGCTTCGGCCAATTCCTGCATGCGGCAACGCTTGGCTTCGTTCATCCGACTACGAAAGAAACGATGCATTTCGAAGCGCCGCTGCCTGATTATTTTGCTGATAAATTAGCCGAATTGCGCAAAATCTGATTGACAGCAATGCCTGTTTTCGTTATGATTACAGTAATTTAAGCAGTGACCTTTAAAATAGTCCAGAGAGGCTAAAAGGTGCATCACATTTTGTATATTTTTTGTGACTGTACCCTTATGCCCATTGCATAAGGGTTTTTTTCATTTTATCAGCGAAGGAGAATGAACATGGCAGAAGAGATTGAAATCATGGACGCTCAGACCATGAGAAGGGCTCTGACCAGAATCACGCACGA
Organism: Trichococcus palustris; assembly: GCF_900114465.1. Taxonomy (GTDB): domain Bacteria; phylum Bacillota; class Bacilli; order Lactobacillales; family Aerococcaceae; genus Trichococcus; species Trichococcus palustris. The sequence continues at coordinate 201,735 of NZ_FOTD01000001.1, forward strand.
AATACTGGAAAAGAATGACGGAACAAATAATTTGGTTCTGGTCGGCATCCGTACGCGGGGCATTTATTTGGCGAAGCGGATCGCCGCCAAGATCAAAGATTTCGAAGGGATCGACGTGCCGGTCGGCGAACTGGACATTACGCTCTATCGCGATGATGTGCACCGCGTCAGCGACACCACCAATCAAAATCCGATCCTGCACGAAACGAATATCCCTTTTTCGGTGGAAGGCAAGCATGTAGTCCTAGTCGATGACGTCCTCTTCACCGCCCGGACCATCCGCGCCGGCATGGATGCGGTCATGGATTTGGGAAGAGCAAAACGCATCACCGTCGCTGTCCTGATCGACAGAGGACACAGAGAACTGCCGATCAAAGCGGACTATGTCGGAAAAAACATTCCGACTTCCCAGCAGGAACAGATTTCCGTCAGCATCGCGGAACTCGACGGCAGTGAAAAAGTTACTTTAATTAAAGCATAAAGAAAAGCGGTGATTCTTTAAGTGCGTTCCGTGAAGCGCAGAAGAATGTGCTTTGAAGCTTGCTCCATAGCATTCTGAAGATCACCTTATTTGATAGAATTTAAGGAGGACAAATCATGAGCCAAGCAATAATGAAAGTAGTCAAGCAAGTTGAGATAGCCAAAGATATTTACGAATTACGCCTGAAGGGTGACTTAGTGAAGGAAATGGGTGCGCCTGACCAATTTCTGCATATCCGCGTCCCTGGAAATGATTTATTGTTGAGACGCCCGATCAGCATCGCAGAAATAGATGCCGAAAATGAAGAATGCGTCATCATTTACCGCACCGAAGGCGATGGCACGAAGATCATCAGCCAATTGACGGAAGGTGACACGTTGGATGTGCTGGGGCCTCTTGGCAACGGCTACCCGATCGATATGCTGAAAGCGGGCGATAACGCGCTTCTGGTCGGCGGAGGAATCGGCGTACCGCCGCTTTACGAATTGTCCAAACAGCTTCATGCAAAAGGCGTGAATGTCGTTCACTGCTTCGGTTTCAAGAATAAAGATGAAGTCTTCTATGAAAAAGAATTCAGCGCTTTCGGCAAGGTGAACATTGCGACCGACGACGGCAGTTATGCAAAAAAAGGCTTCGTGACGCAATATTTTGACGAGTTGGACGGCTTCGTTCCGGATGCGGTTTTCGCCTGCGGACCAAAAGGCTTGTTGGCCGCCGCTTCAAGGGCATTTGATCCATCCATCACCTACCTTTCCATGGAAGAACGCATGGCATGCGGCATCGGCGCCTGCTATGGCTGTGTCTGCGAGAAGAAGAACAGCACATCAGCATCGGACAACTACAGAGTCTGCGTCGACGGACCAGTCTTCAGAGCGGAGGAAATCGTACTATGAATCGTTTAGCAGTGAGTTTACCCGGATTAGAACTAAAAAACCCGATCATCCCGGCTAGCGGTTGTTTCGGCTTCGGCGAGGATTACGGCAAATATTATGATTTGAGCCTGTTGGGCGCCATCATGACGAAGGCGACAACCTTGGAACCGCGCTACGGCAACTTGACGCCGCGTCTTGCGGAAACGCCTTCCGGCATGCTGAATGCCATCGGTCTGCAAAACCCGGGGGTCGACGTCGTCGTCTCCAAGAAGCACAAAGAGCTGGAAAAGTATGATGTGCCGCTTATCTCGAACGTGGCCGGCTATACGGTGGAGGACTACTACGCAGTCTGTGAAAGAGTGTCGAAATCACCGAACGTGAAGGCGATCGAGTTGAACATCTCCTGCCCGAACGTCCATAAAGGCGGACTGCAATTCGGTACCGTTCCGGAAATGGCCGCAGAAGTGACGCGTGCCGCCAAAGCAGCCGCAACAGTGCCCGTCTATGTAAAACTTTCCCCGAACGTGACGGATATCGTCGAAATAGCGAAGGCTGTCGAAGCGGCCGGTGCGGATGGCTTATCCATGATCAACACATTGGTCGGTATGCGCATCGATTTGAAGACGCGCCAACCGATCCTTGCGAACAAAACCGGCGGACTATCCGGCCCGGCCATCAAACCGGTCGCAATCCGCATGATTTACCAAGTGGCGCGTGCCGTTGAAATACCGATCATCGGTATGGGCGGCGTCTACACGGTCGATGACGTGTTGGAAATGTTCATGGCGGGTGCCAGCGCAGTCGGCGTCGGCATGGCGAATTTCACCGACCCGTTCGTTTGCCCGAAACTGATCGAACAGTTGCCGCAACGTATGGATGAACTGGGCATCAACAGCCTGCAGGAATTAATCAACGAAGTGAAAGAAGGCATCCGTAATGAACGATAAACCGATCGTAGCATTGGACTTTTCGACGACAAAAGAAATCGAGGATTTCTTGTTATTATTCAAAGATGAGTCCTTATATGTAAAAGTGGGTATGGAACTATACTACCAACATGGAGCGGAAATCGTAAAATGGATCAAGGACTTGGGCCATGAGATTTTCCTGGACCTGAAATTACATGACATCCCGAATACGGTTCATCGCGCGATGAAGGGTTTAGCTTCTTTGGATATCGACATGGTAAACGTTCATGCCGCCGGCGGTTCCGAAATGATGAAGGCTGCTAAAGACGGCCTGATTGCAGGAACGCCTGTAGGAAGCACGGTACCGAAACTGATCGCCGTAACCCAACTGACTTCAACATCAGAAGAAGCGATGCAAAGCGAACAATTGATCAAAGTCAGCCTGCAGGAGAGCGTCTTGCATTATGCCGATTTGACTTGTAAATCAGGCCTGGACGGCGTCGTCTGTTCCGCATGGGAAGCGCGCATGATCAAAGACCATACAAATGATGACTTCATCTGCCTGACGCCGGGCATCCGGCCAGCCGGCAGTGCAGTGGGAGACCAAAAACGGGTGGCGACACCAGCACGGGCAAGAGAAATCGGCTCAACCTTCATCGTAGTCGGCAGACCGATTACGCAGGCGGCGGATCCCGTTGCGGCCTATCACGAAATCAAGAAGCAATGGAATGGAGTGGAATAGATGACAACAGCAAAAGAAGTAGCAAAATCATTATTAGACATTAAAGCGGTGAGCTTAAGCCCGCAAGATCCATTCACTTGGGCATCAGGCCTACGCAGCCCTATCTACTGCGATAATCGCATCACGATGAGCTATCCAGCTGTCCGTAAACAAATCGCGCAAGGACTTGCCGACTTGATCAAAGAAAAATACCCGGATGCAGAAGTGATTGCCGGAACGGCAACTGCAGGCATCCCGCATGCTGCATGGGTAGCGGACATCTTGGACTTACCGATGGTTTACATCCGCAGCAAAGCGAAAGACCACGGCAAAGGCCGTAAAATCGAAGGAAAGATAGAAGAAGGCCAAAAAATGGTCGTCATCGAAGACCTTATCTCCACTGGCGGCAGCGTCATTGAAGCTTCAAAAGCTGCTGAATTGGAAGGCGCTAACGTTTTAGGTTGCGTAGCGATCTTCACTTACGAATTGGCTTCTGGCATCAAAAATTTTGCCGATGCCGGCTTGGCGATTGACACCATCTCCAATTACAGCACGTTGTTGGAAGTGGCACACGAAACTTCTTACATCACAGAAGCTGAAATGGACTTGCTGAAAGACTGGAGCAAAGACCCAGAGCACTGGTTCAAAGGCTAAAAACGGCTAAAAGATGATCGCAAAACTCCGCTGACAGGCTAGTGTGTCAGCGGAGTTTTCATTGTATAAGGGATATAGAATTTTAAAGCCGTGAAACACTGTGGTAGTGAGTGTTTCACGGCTTTTTGGCTTTGGGGCGTTCCGCGGCAATAATGAAGCGAACGTCCTGAAGTTCCCGGCGAAAATCAGGTTCGGTCCCGCTTTTCCCAAAACATTCATAAGACGTTTCCTTTTTGTTAGCAAAATTTTAGAAAGAAAGCGCTCCAATGATGGTATACTACTTGTATTACTTGAATACAGGATAAAGTTTGGGGGTGAGTAGACATGGCGATGCAGGAATTTCAGCTGAAACAAACGCAGCAACAATCGATCCGGATGACGCAGCAGATGCGACAGGCATTGCACATTTTGCAGATGCCCATGTCGGAACTGTCCACCTATATAGAAGACAAGGCATTGGGGAATCCGTTGATGGAAATCAAAAAGCGGGAATCGGGAACGGGCAGCGTTGCTGTCTCCAATGTTTATACGGCGGATAATCAAACGCCCTGGTATGACCGGATGGAAAGCAAGAATCAATCGCTCTATGATTTTTTGCATGAACAGATTTATTTGAACATGAAAAACACACCGCTCAGACAGCTGGTGCTGTTCCTCAGCCGATATGTGACGGATGACGGCTATTTGGATATCAAACTGGACGAGGCTGCGGAGGCAACTGCGGCCGATGAAGCGGAAATGTTGGATGCCTTGACGCTGCTGCAACAGTTGGACCCGCCCGGTGTCGGCGCACGCAATCTGCAGGAATTTCTGATGCTGCAGACCGAAAGGGATGAACAGTCGCCGCCGCTGGCCTATTACATACTGGAAAATTATTTCAAGGAATTGTCGACCTATCGTTTGGAATCAATTACAGATACCGAGGAAATCGACCATGATGAGCTGATCGAAATCATCACCTATATGAGCAAGCTGAAGACGAAGCTGCAGTGGGAGTCCACATTCGAGGAGACGGTCTTCATTGAACCGGATATCTATGTGACCATAGCCGAGGATGACACACTGGATGTTTCATTCAATCAAAGCGGTCTACCCTCGGTGGCTTTAAACCAAGACTATTACAGCGAATTGTTGGCGTTGGCGGATAAAGATATGAAACGTTATCTGGAAGAAAAGAAGAAAGAAATTTCCTGGATCCAGCAGTGTGTTCTCCAACGGACACAGAACGTCATCAAAATAACGGAAGCCATCCTGCAGCTGCAGGCGGATTATTTCTTGGAAAAAGCCTCTTCGATGAAGCCTATGACGATGAAAAACATCGCCAAACTAACGGACCTGAGTATTTCGACGGTGAGCCGGGTCGTGAACGACAAATACATGGCGACCCCGAAAGGCATCTTTGAATTGCGCTTTTTCTTCCGGAGCGGATTTTCCAAAAAAGATGAAGAGGATTCGGTAGAAATTTCTTCGTTGGTTATCGAAACCGAAATAAAGGAAATAATCGGCCGCGAAGAAAAGGCGAAGCCGGTTTCCGATCAGGTGATTGCCAATCATTTCACCGCGCAGGGAATCGACATCTCGCGCAGGACGGTGGCGAAATACCGCATGGGTTTGGGCATACCCTCCAGTTCGAAAAGAAAAAGGACATAATTATGTCGATCGGTGTGACTGGTTAATAGGACAATCAATGGGGAAAAGTAGGGATTATGGGACCGTTGGCAAGGGTCTGCGATCCAGTTCCATCATCGGACCGCTGGTGTTCTTCCTGGGCTTCAACATCGTCGAAGTTTTTTCTTTGAAGTTTTGTACCGTTGGCCTTTTGGCGACGGCATGAAGCAGCTTAGGAACCTGCGAAACACTTGTAATGAATGCTGATCAACAAAAGAAAAAGGGGCTGCATCCAACCAGAAATACGTATCTGGTTGGATGCAGCCCCTGCGTTCATTTCTATTGCTGCGCAATCACTGATTATCCACTGGATTGCCGAAGGATGGTTTTGCTTTCGGCGCAAAACGTTTTTTCAATTCGGAAAGTTTGTCCGTCTCTTTGCCGTCGGATCGAGGATCCACCGTAACGTTCGGAAGGTTCTTTTGGGCAGTGGACAGCATCAAGCGGATACGGTTCAATTGGTTCACGGAAGAAACGCCCGGATCATAATCGATGGTTGTGATATTGGATGCGGGGTACTGGCTGCGCAATTCCTTCAGCACGCCTTTGCCGACGATGTGGTTAGGAAGGCAGCCAAACGGTTGCATGCAGATGATGTTGTTTGTGCCGCCTTTCAGCAATTCGATCATCTCGCCGGTAAGAAACCAACCTTCGCCGGTCTGGTTGCCGAGATTGAGGATTGTTGCAGCGCCATCAGCCAACTCGCGGATGCCGTTGATGCCATCGAAACGATTCGATGCGCGCAAGGCCTTGTCCATCGGCTTTTCGCACAATTCGATGGCTTTGATCATGAAGTCCCCCAACCATTTGCCGGATTTGGAGAAGCCCAGCTCCTCCGCCTTATATACCTGGTTGTAAAAGCTGTAGTTCATGAATCCGATCAGATCGGGAACGACGGCCTCTGCGCCTTCATCCTCCAGTATCTTGACAAGGTCGTTGTTGGCTGTCGCCGAGTATTTCACCAGGATCTCACCGACGATGCCGACGCGTGGCCGTACTTCATTGCGGATTGGCAGAGTGTCGAAGTCATGGATGATGGCTTTCATGTTTTTGTTGAATGCACGGAAGGAGCCGTTTTCGACGTTGCCTTTCACCCGTTTCAGCCATTGGGCATGCAGAGCGTCCGCACTGCCTTTGACGATTTCATAAGGTCTGGTGCGATACACGACCCGTTCAAACAAATCACCATACAGGACGGCGATCAGCATCCGCTGCAGCATAACCGGGGTAACCTTGAAGCCCGGACTTTGTTCGACGCCTTTGTTGCCCATCGAGAAGCTGAGCACCGGTATTTGCGGGAATCCTGCATCCACAAGCGCTTTTCTCAACAAAGGAATGTAATTGGTCGCCCGGCAGCCGCCGCCTGTCTGCGTCAGCAATACGGTCGTATTCTGCAAGTCGTATTTTCCACTTTCGAGAGCTTTCAGCATCTGCCCGATGGTGATGATGGCAGGGTAGCAGGCATCGTTATTGACGAACTTCAAGCCTTCGGAAATATCGTCCTGTCCCTCTTCTTGAAGGGGGCTGTTCAGTTGGACGATATTGTACCCCAAGCTGCTCAACGCCACTTCAATCAATCCGTTTTGATGGATGGGGCTCATCATCGGCACCAAAATCGTATGGTTCTTGCGCATTTCCTTTGTGAAGATGATTTGCGGCGGCGTGTCATACAGTTTTTTCGGTTCAAAGTGTTCTTTGTCGCGCTCCACCATGGCCGCCTTCAGGGAACGGATACGGATGCGGATGGCGCCCAGGTTCTGGCCTTCGTCGATTTTCAGGACCGTATGGATTTTACCGTATTGCTTCAGTATCTCGCTGATCTGATCCGTCGTGACGGCATCGATGCCGCAGCCGAAGGAATTCAATTGGATCATCTCGAGGTTTTTGACCTTGGTGACGACGCGGGCTGCCGCATAGAGACGGGAATGGTAGGTCCATTGGTTCACGACCCGCAGATCGTCGACATCCTCCAGATGGGAGATGCTGTCTTCCGTCAGGACGTGGAACCCGTACGCGGTGATGACTTCACTGATGCCATGATTGATTTCCGGATCGGAGTGGTATGGACGCCCAGCCAGGACGATGCCTTTCTCGTTGTTCCGGATGATCTGTTCGAGGGCTTCTTCGCCTTTCCTTTGCATATCGGCTTTGTAGGCATCCAGTTCGTTGAACCCCTTCTCGACGGCGCTTGCCATCTCTTCGCGGGAAATGCCGCGATCGGCAAATGTCTTGGTCAAGGCCGCGATGACCTGGTCCTTATCATCCAAGTTCAGGAAAGGATTCCGGTAATCCTGGGCACCGCTGCGGATGTCATCCAGGTTCATGCGGATGACGTCCGGATAGGATTGCACGATAGGACAGTTGAAATGATTTTCCGCATGCTGCGATTCGGCTCTTTCAAATACCACGCTCGGGTAGAAGAGCACATCCACCTTTTTGTTGATCAATTGCTGCACATGGCCATGCACCATTTTGGCAGGGTAGCAGATGGTGTCGCTGGGAATCGTCTCGATTCCTGTTTCATACAGTTTTTTGGAGGAGCGGCCGGATAGTTCCACCCGGAAGCCCAATTCATTGAATACCGTGAACCATAAAGGATAGTTCTCGTACAGGTTCAACACACGGGGAATGCCGATTGTCCCTCTTGCCGCATCTTTTTTCTTCAGCGGCTTGTAGTCGAAAAGGCGTTTATATTTGTAGTCGACCAAGTTGATTTTTTCATCGTGCTTTTCGATTGTGATTTGTCCGCCTTTGTCGCAGCGGTTCCCGGTGACGAAACGCCGGCCATCCTTGAAGATCGTCACGGTCATCAGGCAGTTGTTTTCGCATAGGGTGCAGTGCGTTTGTTTCTTATCGGCTGTAAATCCCTTCATGCCGCCTGCATCGATGATTGCGGACACGTCACCGGCTTCGTAGCCTTCCATGGCGATCAGGGCGCAACCATACGCACCCATCAATCCGGCGATGTTCGGGCGGATGACTTCGCGTTTGCTGATCAGTTCGAAGGCGCGCAGGACTGATTCGTTGTAGAAGGTCCCGCCTTGGCAGACGATCTTTTCGCCCAGATCTTCCGGACGCTTGATTTTGATGACTTTATAGAGCGCGTTCTTGATGACCGAGATGGACAAGCCGGCGGAAATATCCGCAACCGTGGCGCCTTCTTTTTGTGCCTGCTTCACTTTGGAATTCATGAAGACCGTGCAGCGCGACCCCAGATCGACAGGATGCTCCGCCAGCAAGGCGATCTTCGCGAAATTTTTGATGTCATATTTCAGGGTTTTCGAGAAGTTTTCCAGGAAAGAGCCGCAACCGGAAGAACAGGCTTCATTCAGCTGGATGGAGGAGAGGATGCCGTTGCCCATAGTCATGGCCTTCATATCCTGTCCGCCGATATCCAAAATGAAGTCCACGTTCGGTTGGAATCTGCTCGCCGCTTTGTAGTGGGCAATGGTTTCGACTTCGCCCAAATCGACCGAAAGTGCGTTTTTGAGCAAAGCTTCGCCGTAACCGGTCACGCAGGCTTTGCCGATGTAGGCATTCTCCGGCATTTTCGCATACAGATCCTTGAGGATATTCATGGTCACTTGCAAGGGTTCGCCTTCGTTGTTGCCGTAATAGGTGTACAGCAGCTCGCCTTCCGGATTGATCAGCGTCACTTTGGTCGTGGTCGAGCCGGCGTCTATCCCCAGAAAAGCGACGCCGTTATGTTCTTCCAAGGGTGAATGGCTGACTTCGGCTTGGGCATGGCGGGCCCGGAAGGCCGTCAACTCCGCTTCGTCTTTGAACAGGGGCGATAAGGTGATGTCAGGTGTGAGCGCTTGGTTGTTTTCGGCGTTCATCTGACGGAATAAGGCCGGGAAGTTTGTGGCTTCATTGCCTCCGGAAGCCAGCGCGGCACCGATTGCGACGAACAATTGGGGATTATCCGGGAAAACGACATCTTCAGGCGCAATTTTCAGCGTCTCGATGAACCGATTCCGTAGTTCGCTCATGAAATAGAGCGGTCCGCCCAGAAAGGCTACCTTGCCTTTTATCTTTCGGCCCGATGCCAAGCCGGCGATCGTCTGATTGACGACAGCCTGGAAGACGCTCGCTGCGATATCTTCCTTTCTGGCGCCGTCATTGATCAGCGGTTGGACATCGGTTTTGGCGAATACCCCGCAACGGGATGCAATCGGATAGATGGTTTGGTGACCTTTCGAAAGCTCGTTCAGACCGGTTGCGTCCGTTCTCAGCAGATCCGCCATCTGGTCGATGAAGGCGCCCGTTCCGCCGGCGCAGCTGCCGTTCATCCGTTGTTCCAAGGAACCTTCGAAAAAGGTGATTTTCGCATCTTCGCCGCCCAGCTCGATGGCGACATCCGTCTCGGGTATGAGCGTTTCGACTGTCTTGGTGCAGGCGATGACTTCCTGGATAAAGGGAATATCCAGCAATTCCGCTAAACCGATTCCGCCGCTTCCGGTAATGTCCAAGGTGAAGGGAATATCCCCCAATTTTTCATAGGCCTCTGTGAAAATCATTTTTGTTGCGTTTTTAATATCAGAATAATGGCGTTCGTATTTTGAAAATATCGCCTCGTTGTTTTCATTTAAAACGACAATTTTTATCGTCGTAGATCCAACGTCAATCCCAATCCGCATTGGCTTTTGCATAATAATTGTTCACTCCTGATGACAGTTTTAATGGTAATGAATAGTAATATTGAACATAATGAAAATTTGTTTATGGCTATTTTAGCTTTCTTCCCACTACACTATTATATAGGAAACAATGAAAAATAGACAATGAAAAATGTTGGCCAAGACGACACGATCCGGAACATGCCGGTCATGAAAAAAGAATACCTATTTTGATTTCTTATCGCGAAACAAATAAAATCTGCGTTGGATGCGGACAAGCAAAATGAGCGCGGAAACGGCAATGTGACAGTTTCAGGAATCGATGTCCGCCTCTAATCACACGGTCGTGTGCAACAAGAAGATAATTCAAACGCATGAAAAGGCCCGAGAAATATCCATCGGGCCTTTTCATGCGTTTATGGAGAAGCTTTCTTTGATAAAACAGTCAGGAACTACATTGCGTCATCTTACTTTCAATCAGCCTTCAGCGTTCGGACCAGTTCCTTGTCCGGTGTCACATAAAGGGTTTTCTGTCCTTCGTAGATGACAAATCCTGGTTTCGCGCCATTGGGTTTGCGGATGTGCTTAACCGCTACATAATCCACCGGCACATTCGAAGAATTTTGGAATTTCGAATAATAGGCAGCCAATGTCGCCGCCTCGAAAAGCGTCTCCTCGGAAGGGGAATTGCTTTCAATGATGACGTGCGATCCGGGTATGTTTTTCGCATGTAGCCAAATATCGGACTTCCTGGCTGTCTTCAGCGTCAACTGATCGTTCTGCACATTGTTCTTCCCGATCAGGATGGTCGTGCCATCCGAAGACAGGAATTTGTGTGGCTTGCTGCTTTTGTGCTTTTTCTGTTTACCTTTATACTTTTTCTTCAAATAACCGGATTCACGCAGCTCATCCTTGATTTCCTCCAAGTCCTGCGGATCAGAGAGTTGGATCAGCGTTTCGATGGACTCCAGATATTCGTTCTCCGCATGAGTCTGTTCGATCTGCTCATTCACATATTTGACTGCAGTGGTGAGCTTCTGGTATTTAGAAAAGTATTTTTGGGCATTTTGGGAAGGCGTCAGCGCAGGGTTCAATGCGATCGTGATCGATTTTTCGTCATCGTAGAAATTGGCAAGCGTCACTTCCGTGTCGCCTTTTTGCATCTGGTAGAGATAGGCCGTCAGTATCTCTCCTTTGACCCGATAGACATCCGCTTTTTCGGTTTCGAGCAACGTCTGATCCAATTTTTTCAGCTTCAGCTGGTTTTTCTTCCATTCGGTGTGGACGATATGGAGCAATTCGGAAGCGACTTGGTTGATGCGGTCCCGGGATGCCTTTTCATCGTAATAAGCATCCAACAATTCACTCAGGCTGGTATACGCCTTCTTCTCGCCGGGCAAGCTCCGGAACGCGAATGGAGTGAAGTGTTGCTTCTTAGCCGATTCCTCCGTCAAAGTCGGGATGCCGGATTCAAGCTGCTGTCTGAAAGCGAGAATGGCATCGGCAACCGACAGACCATCCTGCTCCACTAAGTAGCTGATTTCCATTGCGGAATCGCTGCCCAAGCCCTGGAAGGCTCCCTGCAAGGATTTGAATAACGGCAACTCAGCGCTGAAAGTGGCCGCGATGGCTTCCAGTTCAACCTTTTCCAACGCAAAAGGATTCGCTTTATCCTGGTGGGGTGGCAATTGATAAGGGACCCCTGGATGCAAAGGGCGGAAACTGTTTTGGTAAAACGGTACATGTTTCAAGCAATCGATGATCAGTCTGGTTTGCTTATCGATCAGGAAGACATTGCTGTGGCGTCCCATCAGCTCGATGATCAACTCCATTTGGCGCTGGTCACCGATTTCATCGAAATTCCGGAACGAGAAGATGATGATCCGGTCGTTACCCAGTTGTTGGATATCTTCAATGTAGGCACCTTCCAGATTCTTGCGCAGCACCATACAGAAATTGGGCGCTGAATCGGGATTGGATAGGTTATCGTTGATTACTTGTATCCGAGCGTAGGATGGGTGAGCAGATAGCAAAACCCGTTTATTTTTCCGGTTGGCTCGTATGGTAAGAATAATTTCGTGCTGGAACGGCTGATAGACTTTGCTGATTCGGCCGTTTTCCAAGTCGCGGTTCAGTTCCTTGACCATAGCACGGGTAAAAACACCATCAAAAGACATGAAAACACCTCCTAGTACATGTCAATATACGCTTATCATTATAGCATATCTTCAGGCGTGAAATCCTTCGAGCTTCATCATTTATATGAATGCGCAGCAGTTCTTTGGACGCGTGCCCAAGAAAGACACAGATGGAGAATCCGAAAAAGAACATTATGCAAGTGCACCCGGGAGATATTTTTTTGATTTCTCTTGAACGGAAAAATTAAAAGGTATTCCTGGATACAAAGGGGGGAATGTGCGCCTCTTTTGTATTGCAATGGAAGTGAATTTCAAATAAAGATGAAAACGATAAAATTATAACAAAGCAATAAAGCGATGTTGTTAAAAATAATTAGTTTGAAAGATTTGGGCAGGGACCTCTAAAAAGAGGAATATGCAAAAAAAAAAATCGGGTTATTACTTTTAGAAAACATGAACAATCAGAAAAAAACATAAACAGATGTTTAAAAAATTCGTTAATGCGAAAATGACGATACCCGTTATTCTTGTTTTAAAGAGAAATATATTATACCATTTAAAGAATACATATTGCGCATAATGTCAAAATCCTTTATAATGGACAGGTAATCGAATATAGATTCTACGTGCAGAACGTTAACTTGGTTAATAAAAGGATGTTCCATCCACACGGACTATAAAATATTTACATTATTTTTTAGAAGCATTCTCAGAGCCCGACAGGCACAGATTGGGAATGACTGAATCTGATTAACTTCAGTTTAAACACTCCATCTTAGTGATTTATAGTACAAAAATACAGGATGCTATCGTAAAGAATGAATAGCCGACATTCTATTTAAAAATCCGTTGCTGCCGATTATTCGGAGGGGACCGTCTGGATGCAGGATCCCTGTTTCGTTGCAACGGATTTAATGTCTTGGGGGGGTTGATAGCGCTTTTATGCCGTGGGTGGGATCTGTTTCCAGCCACATGGACGCATAGGGGAGTTGGATTGATTCAGAAGCAATCTAATAGGATCTATTGATTTTTTTCGGTAGCATATCTCCGAACTGGAGCAAACATCAAGCAGAAACCTTTATTGGTACTTCGATTACATCAAAAAGTTTTCGATGCAGGAGACATGTTTTCCAAAACTTTTGGATGCTCGCCCTTAACCGGTCATCGGTGGGGTGGGTTTTTTTGTCGCTCTTTTTCGGAAGCGGCAAGATATTTGGAATTTCATTAAAATATCTCATTTTTCTCTAATGCCCATCTTGACATTGTTTTTAACATTGGGTACTATTGATTTATCAGCAGATAAAGGAGCAGTTATTATGAGAAAATTTACTTGCGTTTCTAAACCAAATAGATTCGATTGGCAAAGCCGCGTAGAGTAGGTTGTTCTTTGTGACGTAATGACTGTCCATAGATACAACCTCAGATGAACCGTCTGAACGAGTATCTATGTGGATTACTAAAGATATTTTATCGCCACATAGACAATAAGGGTCTGTGTGGCGTTTTCTGTTTTAAAGCTGCCATACACAGTTCAGATGGCGGCTATTTTTTATCATTTATAAATGAAACAAAAAAATAAAAACTAGAAAATATTGGAGGAATTCGACATGAATAAATTTTTAAAAGTAGGATCAACGCTGTTAACACTTTTGGCAATAACCTTTTTGGTCGCTTGCGGAAACACGGGCTCGAACGGTGGAACTACTTCATCGGATGGGTCTGCCTCAAGCTCTTCAACGGCAGCTTCTGATAGCGATCTTCCTTATATCGGTATCATGCAATTGACGACTCACCCTGCATTGGACTTGATCACTGAAGGCATCATCGATCAACTGGCTGCTGCGGGTTATGTTGATGGCAAAACCGCCACAATCGATTTCCAGAATGCCCAAGGTGACCAATCGAACATGCAGTCCATAGCAGAACGCTTCGTTTCCAACCACGCGGACATCATGATCGGGATTGCGACGCCGGCAGCACAAGCCTTGGCGAACGCTTCTAAGGACATCCCAATCATCATGGGTGCGATAACCGATCCTGTAGCGGCCAAATTGGTGGCATCGATGGAGGCACCCGGCGGAAACATCACAGGCGTCAGCGACAAGACACCGACACGCGATCAATTTGTTTTGATTCAACAATTGATGCCTCAAGCCAAGAAAATCGGTATCCTGTACTCTTCGGCCGAAGATAACTCCATCAGTTCCGGAAAAGAAGCCGAAGAAGTGGCTAAATCTTTAGGGCTTGAAACGGTCACGAAAACGGTCACTTCCACAAACGACATTGCCCAAGTAGCCGAAAGTTTGGCAAATCAAGTGGATGCCATCTATGTTCCTACGGATAACACGATTGCAAGCGGGATGGGTACGTTGATTCCCATCACTGATTCTTACAACATCCCTGTTTTCCCGGCAGTAGATACGATGGTCAAAGAAGGCGGTTTAGCGACAATCGGGCTGAACCAATATGCTTTGGGAACCCAAACCGGTGCCGTGGCAGCCGACATCTTGGCAGGTGCGGATCCTGCAACCTATCCCGTTCAGTATGCAAGCGGGATCGAATTGGTCATCAATCAAGAAAAAGCCGATCAATTGGGGATCAAGATTCCTGATGACATCGCACAAAATGCAGTTTATGTAAAACAAGGGGAGTAATAACTATGAACATGATCATCTCTGCCGTTTCCCAAGGCTTGCTTTGGAGTATATTGGCACTGGGCTTATTTGTAAGTTTTAGGATTTTGGATTTAGCGGACATGACGACCGAGGGGGCTTTTCCCCTCGGCGCTGCCGTTGCTGTACAAGCGATAACATTAGGGGTCAATCCTTATCTTGCCATTATTTTTGCGATCATCGCCGGTTGTGCAGCAGGATTGATCACTGGCTTTTTGATTACAAAATTGCAGATCCCCAGCTTGCTGGCCGGGATTTTGACGATGACCGGTCTCTATTCCATCAATCTGCGCGTGATGGGCCGGGCCAACATCAGTCTGTTAGGGAAGAAAACGGTCTTCACCGCTCTTCAAAATATGAATTTACCGCGCCATTTTGACACCATCTTTTTCGGCCTGGTTGTAGTGCTGTTGATTATCTTCCTTTACACCATCTTTTTCAAAACAGAATTCGGTCAAGCCTTGATCGCAACCGGTGATAACGAAGCGATGGCAAGATCATTGGGTATTTCGACCAATACGATGAAAATCATCGGTTTGATGCTTTCCAACGGTATCGTGGCTTTGGCCGGTTCCATCATTGCGCAGGACAACGGCTATGCGGACATCAGCATGGGTATCGGTACAATCGTTATCGGACTTGCATCTATCATCATCGGTGAAGTGCTGTTCACAAATGTTTCCTTCAAATTGCGCCTGGTTTGTCTGATCATCGGATCGGTGCTGTACAGATTGATTATGGTATTGGTATTGGAAGCCGGCATGAATCCAAACGACTTCAAGCTGATTTCCGCCATCCTCTTGACATTCTTCCTGGCGTTGCCGAAAATCAAGGAAACTTACTACCTATATCAATTAAGAAAGAAGGTGAGACGCAATGGCTAATCAAGAAGCGATGTTGACGATGACCAACGTCTCAAAAACGTTCTACCCCGGTTCACCCAATCAGGTGAATGCTTTGCAAGACGTTAATCTGACGGTCAATAAAGGGGATTTCATCACTTTAGTCGGTGGAAACGGCGCCGGGAAGTCCACTTTGCTGAATGCCATTTCCGGCAATTTCCTTCCCGATACCGGCGACATCGTCGTAAACGGAAACAATGTGACTTACCTGAAGGAAGATAAACGCGCACCGTATATCAGCCGTGTTTTCCAGGACCCTAAGATGGGAACCGCGCCAAGAATGACCGTACAAGAAAATCTGTCCTTGGCTTATCGCCGCGGCGACAAAAGAACGCTGCGTTTCGGCACTTCAACCATCGAAAAGGCCTTCTTCAAGGAAGAATTGAAAAAATTGGGCTTGGGCCTTGAGAACAGGATGGAAGCCGAAATCGGCCTGCTATCCGGCGGACAAAGACAATCCATCGCCTTGTTGATGGCGACCTTGAAGAAACCGGATATCTTATTGCTGGATGAACATACGGCGGCACTCGATCCGAAAACGGCAAAGCTTGTCTTGGAATTGACCGATCAGCAAGTAACCGAAAATAATCTGACCAGCATCATGATCACGCACAACCTACAGGATGCCATCCAATACGGCAACCGTATGCTCGTTCTGCATCACGGCCAAATCGTGAAGGATTACGATGCCGAAGCGAAGAAAGCTTTGACGCCGGAAGCCATTTTCGCGGAACTTCAGGCTTTGTCCATCCAGGATATTTTGATATAAAACAGGAGGGTTCGCCGTGTTGCTGAAAAAAGGGGATGCCGTCGGGCTTATCAGCTGCTCAAACGGCCTGAAGAATACCGAGGCTGCTCATGCTCTCGTTTCGACGTTCACGCAATTTTTGGAGCGGGAATATGGTCTGGTTGTCGTATGCACCGCTGCCGTGTTTGTGGATGCAGAAACGGAAAGGACGCATCCTCCGGCTTTCCGCGCTGCCTGTCTGCAGGAACTCTATCTGAACGATGGCATCAAAGCGATCTTCGATCTGTCCGGCGGCGACCTTGCCAACGAAATCCTGCCTTTTCTTAATTTTGATTCCATCAAAGTGTATCCCAAACCGTATTTTGGCTATAGCGATAATACGGTGATCGTCAACGCGCTGCAGCAAAGGACGGGCATACGAAATTATCTGTATAATCCGAAGGTGTTGGTCAGCAGCGAGTCGCTGTTTCAAAAAGTCGCATTCGATGGGATGCTTGGCTCCAGTTCGGTGGACATGTCGGCATATTTGGAGCTGGATGGGCCACCAGGCTGCGAGCCACCGAATGATGCCTGCTATGTGGGCGGAAACATCCGGTGCTTGTTGAAATTGGCCGGAACCGCGCATTGGCCGGATTTCCGGAAGAAAATAGTCGTTCTGGAATCGGCCGGCGGTCAGTATGAGCAGATGTGCAGCGGATTGGCCCAATTGGAACAGATAGGCGTATTCGCGCAAGTACAAGGTGTGATACTTGGTCAGTTCATGGCACTTTCGAATAACAACCAAAGAGACGCTCTCATCCAGGTCTGCAAAAAGGTTGCCGATGCATACGCTGTCCCGCTGTGGACAACAGCTTTTATCGGCCATGATGATTTATCCAAACCGATACCCATCGGTTAAGAAAAGCGGTCCAAGCCGCTCTGCCTCGACAGAAATTTAGGAAATTTGGCCCTGAATGAGCATACTGCGCAATGGGTCAGATTTATCTAATTTCCGAGAGGCAGGCTTGGACCGCTAGACATCATGTGATGGCACGAAAAGAAACCTTTAAAAAACTGCTGTGATGCACTTCTTATATCAAAAAAATAATTTTCTTGCTGTTAACAAAAAAAGCTCCTGCTTGCGAATATCGCGAGCAGGAGCTTTTTGGTGTATAGGGACTATATTTTTCAGTAACGGATTACAGCAATTCTTTGCGGAGTTCTTCCCCTGATTTTTCGGATAGGTAAGCGACAGGGATGTCCAATACCGTGAAGGCTCCGGATTTGCCGTCTTTCACCAAACGTGCGGCTGCGCGTGCATAAGCGACCAATACGGACGAAGTGAATTCTGGATTGCTACCCAATTCCAGATTGAACTCAATCTTTTGTTTGTTTTGGCCGGAATTGCCTGTGCGGATGACGAAGCCGCCGTGCGGCATCGTTGTATGTTCCGCATCGAAGGTTGCATCATCGATGAAGGTAACCGTCGTATTGTATGGTTCGAAATAGTTGGGCATCGACTTGATTTCCTTTTCGATTTTTGCCTTATCGGCGCCTTCATGGACGACGACAAAGCATTCGCGCGTATGTTTTTCCCGAGTCTTCAATGTTGGGTTGGAACCGGAACGGACCGCCTTCAGCGCATCTTCGACAGGGACCGTATATTGAACGGCTTTCTTGACGCCTTCGATACGGCGCAATGCATCGGAATGGCCTTGGCTTAATCCTTTGCCCCAGAAAGTATAATTTTCCCCTTGCGGCAACACGCTCTCAGCCAAGACGCGGTTCAAGGAGAACAGGCCTGGATCCCAGCCGACCGATATGACGCTGACATGGTTGTTCGTTTTTGCAGCCGCATCAACTGCGGCAAAGTATTTCGGTATCTCGTTATGATTGTCGTAGCTGTCGATTGTATTGAAATGCTCGGCATAGGCCGGGCCTTGTACCGGCAGATCTGTTGCAGAACCGCCGCAAAGCAGCAACACATCTATCTTATCTTTAAAATCCAGGATAGTATCGATGGCATAAGCAGGGATGGTAGTCACCAAGGTTGCCGGATCTCTTCTGGTGAATACCGCAACAACTTCCACATCCGGGAACAACGGCAACGCGAGTTCTACGCCTTTCCCTAAATTGCCGTACCCAACCAAACCTATCTTTATTTTTTCGCTCAATTTGTCCACTCCCTACAATCAAATTTTGTACCCTCATTATAATTTAGCAAAATACTGAATGCAATTATTTTGACAGAACGATGCCAACAACCTGATCAGCCAAATGGATGACGATAATAGACGGGTATTCCAGTAGCTTTGGTTGACAAAAAACGCTCGTAGCGTTATTATTTTAACAACAACAGAATGAATTTCCTTTAACGAAAGTCCAGAGAGACTGCTAAGGAGCAAAAAAGTATATTTTATATACCGACCTTATGCCCATTGTCTCTTTGATTATGGGCTTTTATTATGCAAATTTATCTTATTTGAACAATTTCATATCGAATGTGAGACTTTAAGGGGGTCCAGTGAGGCCCGCAAGGTCACTACAAGGCAGCTTTATACCCAAAAAGTGTAAAGCTTGCTGGCCTAGAACCTGGAGAACTTACAAATTCTTTGGGTTCTTTTTGCCTCCGTTCACAAAAAAATTATCTGGAGGGCTAAAAAATGATGCAAACAACGAATCAAATCGCATTGCAAAACTTTGTCACTGTTGAGGAACTTACAAACTTGGAAGTCATGTCCCTGATTTTACGTGCTTCAGAATTCAAACATGGTGCTCTTCCTGATAAAGAACTGACAAACGGAATATATGCTTCTAATCTGTTTTTTGAAAACAGCACCCGTACACACAAGAGTTTTGAGATGGCTGAAAACAAACTGGGAATGGGCGTCATCCATTTTGATACATCAACCAGCAGCATCCGCAAAGGAGAATCCCTTTATGACACCGTCTTGACTTTATCGGCAATCGGTGTCGACGTTGTCGTCATCCGTCACAGCGCAGAGGCCTATTACAAAGAATTGATCAGCAGCCCTACCATAACGGCATCCGTCATCAACGGCGGCGATGGCGCAGGCCAGCATCCAAGCCAATGCCTGCTGGATTTGGTTACGATCTATGAAGAATTCCATTATTTCAGCGGCTTGAAAATCGCCATCTGCGGGGATTTGACCCACTCGCGTGTAGCCAAATCAAATATGCAGATGTTGCAACGTTTGGGAGCCACCCTGTATTTTTCCGGCCCATCCGAGTGGTACGATGAATCGTTCAATGCATACGGCACTTATGTCGCCATCGACGACATCGTCTCCGAAGTAGATGTGATGATGCTGTTGCGTGTGCAAAATGAGCGCCACGAAAACGATGATAAGAGCTACTCCAAAGAAGAATATCTGCAACAATTCGGGCTGACGGTTGAAAGAGAACGTATGATGAAGGACAGCGCCATCATCATGCATCCAGCTCCGGTCAACCGCGATGTGGAATTGGCTGACAGCCTGGTGGAATGCGGCCGTTCCCGCATCGTAACGCAAATGACGAACGGTGTCTTCGCAAGGATGGCAATCCTGGAAGCAGTGCTGAACGGAAGAAATGAGCAAAAGAACCGTTAATGACGGATACAAATACATACTTGGAGGTACAACATGTCAGTTTGGATCAAGAATGCAAAGATGTTAAGTCAGAAAGAGGAGTTAATCCCGGTAGAAGTATTTGTCAAAGGTAATAAAATTGCTGCCATCGGTAATAATTTGAATATCGCCGGGGATGACGTTACCGTCATCGACGCAAAAGGCGGCTTGATCACACCTGGTTTGGTGGATGTCCATGTCCATTTGAGAGAACCGGGGTTTGAATATAAAGAAACAATCGAAACCGGTTCAAAAGCGGCGGCTCGCGGCGGATTCACGACTGTCTGCGCCATGCCTAACCTTAATCCCGTACCGGATACAGTGGAAAAATTCCAAGCCATCCAGCAATTGATCAAGGATACGGCGGTTGTGCATGTTCTTCAATATGCCCCGATTACAGAAGGCTTACGCAGTGATGTTTTGAGTGACCAACCAGGTTTGTTGGCAGCCGGCGCTTTCGCTTTCACGAATGATGGTGTAGGTGTCCAAACGGCAGGGACCATGTATCTGGCGATGCAGGAAGCTGCTAAAAACAACGCGACTCTTGTTGCCCATACAGAGGATGATTCGCTATTATTCGGCGGCGTCATGCACGAAGGCACCCGTTCGAAGGAATTGAACCTGCCTGGCATTTTAAGCGTGACGGAATCTTCGCAAATCGCACGGGATATCCTTTTGGCTGAAGCGACAGGCTGCCATTATCATGTCTGCCACGTTTCCACCAAGGAAAGCGTCCGGGTCATCCGCGACGCGAAACGCGCCGGTATCCACGTGACTGCCGAAGTGGCTCCGCATCACTTGATACTGATCGACGGATCGATCCCGAGCGACACAGCCGTTTATAAAATGAATCCACCCCTTCGCGGAGCAGCAGACCGTGCTGCTTTGATCGAAGGCTTGTTGGATGGCACGATCGACTGCATCGCAACGGACCACGCACCGCACAGCGCAGAGGAAAAAAATGGCGGCATGGTCGGTGCGCCATTCGGCATCGTCGGCAGCGAAACTGCCTTTCAACTGTTGTACACGAATTTTGTTCAAGGCGGTGTATTCACCCTGAAACAATTGGTGGATTGGCTGACGATCAAGCCGGCATCCGTTTTCGGAATGGATTGCGGAACGCTTGACATCGGCGCTCCAGCGGATATCGCCATTTTTGATCTGGACGACGAGTATGAAATCCGCAGCGAAGATTTCCAATCCAAGTCCACGAATACACCATTCATCGGCTGGAAAGTCAAAGGCGAAACCCTATATACATTGGTTGATGGTAAAATCGTCTATTCTAAATAATGATCGTTTAAATCATCGATGATTTACCGGTAATAGGGATACAGACGGAATCGAAAAACTTCTGTCTTGAACGAAATAAAGCAAAAAAATAAAAATAATATTGAACATAAAGAAAGCAGCAATGGCATTGAAAAGCATTGCTGCTTTCTTTATAATGACAAGGTCATTATAAAAAGGATAATAGGTGAACAGATGTCAAAACATATCAAAAGCATGATCTTGGTTATTGTTTCAGTGATGATTACAGCAATCGGCGCCAGCATCATGGTAAAGGCAAACGTCGGAGTCGGCGCATACGATGCGCTAAGTGCCAGCATGAGTCATATCACCGGTATAAAGATAGGCACTCTAGGAATCATATTAAATATCACTTGTGTTTTCATTCAATGGTTTCTATTGAAAAAGGATTTTCCAGCCAGACAATTCTTTCAAATAGCCGTTTCGATTATTTTAGGACAAGTCGTCAATGTGATGCTCTACACGATATTCGCCGGCCTCACAATTGATCATTATTTTGTCAGAGTGTTGATGGTTCTTAGTGGCGGCATCATTTGTTCAATCGGTGTCGGGTTTGTGATGGCGCTCAACTACATCAGCATGCCTCTGGAAGGGGCCTGCATGGCGGTCAGCGAGAAATGCAACATGAATTTCGGGAAAGTCCGTCAAACGGTCGACGTACTGCTGATTGTCGCAGCCCTTTCGTTAGCCTTCTTCAGCGGCACGAACATCACGATCCGAGAGGGCACGATGCTTACGATGCTGATTTTCCCCGCAAGCATGAATTTTGTTTACGAAAAGATGAAAGCAACTTCCTTACTCCAAAAGCTTTCCACCGAAGTCGATTAGGAATCACAACATATAGTTTGTATTCAAAAGAAAACTACTGTATGATGTATTCATCAAGATTTAAAATGAAACAAGCCTGAGAAGCATCGTTGTTTCGTCATTGGAGGGTACCGTCATGTCAAATAAAAATATCGTCGTCTACACAAAGCCGAATTGTATGCAATGCAACTTCACCAAGAAATTCTTGGATGATAACAATATCAGCTACATAATAAAAGATGTCCATGCATCGGAAGAAGCATTGGCGGAAGTGAAGAATCTCGGATTCCAATCCTTGCCGGTAGTCGTTTTTGAAGGAACGGAACCCTTTTTCGGGTTCAGACCAGATTTACTGGAAGAATTGATCACAGCATAATCGTTTCAATGAGGACTTGGGCATGCCGCTCAGGTCTTTTTTTGTCGTGGTTATTTTCAGAAAAAGGCCGGTGGTTATATATTCCGCTTTCATACGATATTCTCAAGTTTGTTAAAACATGATAAGATAGAGGAAGCATAAAAAAGGAGAGGCCTATGAAAAATTTGGAAAACAGGATAGTGGAAGACGGTATTGTATTAGAAAATAACATACTGGACGTAGATTCTTTCTTAAATCACCAAATCGATCCGGTTTTGATGCAGGACATCGGAAAAGAATTCGCCAGACTGTTTCGGGATGAAGACATCACGAAGGTATTGACGGTGGAATCTTCCGGGATTGCACCGGCCGTATTCACTGGACTTTATTTGGAGGTTCCGGTCGTATTTGCAAGGAAAAACAAAAGCGTCACACTGAGAGACAACGTGTATGTGACGGACGTCTACTCCTATACGAAGGAAACCACGACTGAAATGTCGGCATCAAAATTATTTTTGTCAAACCAAGATAAAGTTTTGATCATAGATGATTTTTTGGCAAACGGCCAAGCGGTTTCCGGCTTGCTTGCGCTGTGCAGACAGGCAGGGGCTTCGGTGGCAGGCGTCGGCATTGTCATCGAAAAATCTTTTCAAAAAGGCAGGATACTGCTGGAAGGGTCCGGGATAAGACTGGAGTCCCTTGCCCGAATCGAAAAAATGGATCCTGACAGCATAACCTTTATCAATCATTAATTCAGGGGGCGGACGAAATGACAGAAAGCTTATACCATACAGAAATTATCAACGATGAAGGATTGAACGGGACGGCATACGTGAAAGATGGCATAGCCGTTGTGACTTCCGATCCTTTGGCTGACACGCCGGGGACGAATCCAGAACAGCTATTCGGGCTTTCCTGGGCGACCTGCTTGAACGCAACCGTTGCGGCTCTTTTAAAAGGCCGAGGGATGGAAGCAAAATGCAAAGTCGAAGTCCACGTTGATTATCATAGAGAAGAAAGCGGAAGAGGCTATTACTTCGATTTAAAAGCGATCATCGCAATCGAAGGACTGGAGTTGGAATTAGCAGAAAAGATTGCCCAATCAGCCCATAAAAGATGTCCCGTATCGAAGATCATCGGTCCGTACGAGCACGTCAGCATCGCCGTCGTGCCTTATGTAGCATAACGGGCTCCTTGTTGTTTGCGCTTTCTTGATGTTCTTGGGATATGTTAAAATGGAAGAAAATGAAAAGGGTGGCGTGGAATATGCTGAAAAACTTTGATTTTAATGCCGTTGATACAACCTTTGCCGACCGGAAAAGATCTGAATTGGGCGCCGAACTGGCAGCTTTGCAGAGGAAACTGCTGAACAGCGACTCTTCACTGCTGATCATTGTCGATGGCTGGGAATCCTCCGGCAAAGGGTACATGTTAAAGGAGTTTACGCGTGAACTTGATCCGCGTTATTTTGAAGTGAGTCTCTACGATGAGCCGACCGACGAGGAAAAGGCACATCCTTTCCTGTGGCGTTTTTCACGGGACTTGCCGGCGAAAGGGCGCATTGCGCTTTTTGACAGGAGCTTCTATTTTGAATTGATGAGCGAATTGAAGCTTTCCGATAAGAAGCTGAATCACCAATTGACGGACGTCAGTTTTCTGGAGCGGATGTTGACTGCGGATAATACGCTGGTCATCAAGTTTTTCCTGCATCAGAAAGAAAAAACGATGGTAAAAAGAATCGAAAATCTAAAAAAAGATCCCTACCGCGAATTACTGATTACGGCTGAAGACGAGTTGCAGATCAAGAAATACAGCAAATACCTGAACCATTTTGACGAAGTGTTGGAAAGAACGAATTTCGAAGGATCCCCATGGCATATCATCTCCACGGAAGACTTAAAAAATGCCTCCAGAGAGGCTTTAGGGATCACCATAAGGGCATTGAAAGAACATTTGGAAAAACCGTCTGGGGAAGAAGCAGATGTCCCTCGTCCTGCGTCGGCCATAAAGCCATTGGCAAAAATCGACTTATCGAAAACAATCACCGAACAGGAATATGAAGCGCAGCTGGAAAAGCTCCAAAAGGAAGCCGGCGAAATCGTCTATGAATTATGGATCAAAAAAATTCCCTGCATTCTTGTCTTCGAAGGGACGGATGCGGCAGGGAAAGGGGGAGCGATCAGCCGTTTGACCCGGATGATGGATCCCAGGAGCTTTGACGTCGCCACAACAGCGGCACCGACTGAGCAGGAAAGGCAGTACAATTACCTGTGGCGTTTCTACCAGACTTTCCCAAGCAGAGGCAAACTGACCATTTATGACAGAAGCTGGTACGGACGGGTATTGGTGGAACGCGTGGAAGGGTTCACGCCTGAATACCGCTGGGCTGCGGCTTATGATGAAATCAACGAAATGGAACACAACCTCGTCCATGATGGCAATCTCATTATCAAATTCCTGCTCGTCATCGACAAAGAAGAACAAGAAAAACGGTTTAAAGAACGCGAAGCGGACCCGGAAAAGATCTATAAGCTGACCGAAGACGACTGGCGCAATCATGAAAAATTTGACGTATATGAAGAAGCGATGAACGAAATGCTTGTTCGTACAAACACAATTGACGCACCATGGATCATTGTCGAAGGAAAACAAAAAGAATTCGCCAGAATAAAGGTGCTGAAGGAGTTCATCGGACGGGCAAAAGCATTCATCAAAAAAAATAGCTAAAATATGAGCGGGGCGTGCAAATTGTTAACAAATAAGAGAATAACCGTATATGTAACCGGAGGAATTGCTGTATATAAGGCAGCGGACCTTGTCAGAAAATTGATCAAGGCTGGAGCTGATGTGAAGGTCGCCATGACTGCATCCGCTCAGGAGTTCGTCACGCCGTTGACCTTTCAAGTATTGAGCAAGCATGATGTATCCACAGATACCTTCAACGAAAGGGAGGCGCAATTCGTCAACCATATCCATTTGGCCGATTGGACCGAGCTTGCCATCGTTGCGCCGGCAACAGCAAATGTCATCGCCAAGATGGCTAACGGAATCGCCGATGACTTTGTGTCGACGGCTTTATTGGCGACAACCGCACCAAAACTGATTGTGCCGGCGATGAATCAACATATGCTGGAAAATCCGGCTACAGTCCGCAATCTGGCCAGCCTGAAGGAATATGGTTATGAGGTCATGGAACCGGCAACTGGATTCCTTGCTGAAGGATACGAAGGGAAGGGGCGCATGCCGGAACCTGATCAGATTGTCGAGGCAGCCCAACATTTTCTGGTGCAGCAGACTAAGGATTTGCCGCTAAAAGGAAAATCCGTCATCATCACAGCTGGGGGAACAAAAGAACGGATTGACCCGGTGCGTTTCATCACAAATGATTCATCCGGAAAAATGGGCTACAGCTTAGCCAAAGCCGCCCGCAATCTCGGTGCTCAGGTGACACTGATATCTACGACCAATCAATTGCCAATTCCATTCGGAGTTGCATTCGTTCCGGTGCAATCTGCGGCAGAAATGGAAAAAGCGGTCTTCGCTAAATTTAACGATAGTGATATCGTGATCATGGCTGCAGCCGTATCGGATTACAGGCCGAAAACGGAAGCTGCCTATAAGATCAAGAAAACGAACGAGGACTTAACCTTGATTCTTGAAAAGACAACAGATATCTTAGCAAGGCTTGGAAAAGAAAAAAAACACCAATTTTTGATCGGTTTTGCAGCTGAAACAAATGATGTGGAAACGTACGCAAAAGACAAACTGGCGCGTAAGAATGCCAACATGATTGTAGCAAACGACGTATCTCAAGCAAATGCAGGCTTCAACAAGGATACGAATGAAGTGATTATTTATCAACCACAATTGGATCCGATCCATATATCGGTCCGATCCAAGGACGCAGTCGCTGAAGAAATTCTGCATGCAGCGATCAACACACTGAATCTCTGAAAAGAATGAGACTGGTTGGAATGAAAAAAGATTAAAAAGCTTTTAAAAATAAAATTTTAGTTACACTATAGCAAAATTGCGAACGTATTTAAAATAACGCAATTTTGCTATTTTAATGTATTCGAAGAGAGCTCATTTAGATAAACCGTACTATCCATTCAATCTCTATATAACTTGGTATAATATATATTATGTAAACTAGAATATATATTTTTATGGATGGCTATATAAATAGCGATCCTCCCCCTGTTCCATAAGGATTTCCAGGTCAATAATCATTTCAAAATAAATGAGCGTTCAAAAAGGATATTTTTTATTTGTTATGCGCATTTTTCTGCCTAAAGCTGAACGGATTAGCTGTCAGGAAATTATTTTTCTAAAGTTTCCATAGATAAACCAGAAAACATGCCCGTTTAAGCAGCGACAGCAAAAAGATTGAATCGGTGCGTTTGCATCGGAATGAAGTTCCCAGCAAGAAGAGTGGATTTGCGTATGATTGTCCGAAAAATGCTATCAGAGGTCGGCAGTTCTCTTTATAAGTGAATCAGCGAAGATTGCTTAAAACTGATTTTTTTTGCCTGATTACATATTGCCATCGTAAGGATTGAATAAGCTGAATGCGACAACTAGATGAATGAAGCAGCTAGACAGCTGATACACCGTTAAGATGGATTTAACCGAATGTCAAAGCATCTACTGTCAAAAAGGTTTGTTTAAAAAGTGCAACAAACCTTTGCTGAATATCAGTCGTCGTTGATAACCGTCGGATCCAAATATAATCACAAATAATCCATTGATCAATTAACTAAAATAATAAATTTCTGATCATCAGGAATTTATTATATGGAGTAAATCAGTAAATTTTTTTTGCATTCATTATTTTTCATGTCTGCATTAATTATCATGCCAGTGTATTTTAAAGGATTCGCTGCCGGCGAAGATGCTTATGGAGTGGATTTGATTACTCCTAGCAGCGAACATTACTGACTCGAATGCCCGGATAGTAATGGCGGTGTTGACCTGTGAAATAAAGTCATCTCTATACGCCCCACTCGTACATAGCCAAACAGGATAGGGCGAGCGGCTGCAGACTACATCTCCCCTTTTTTATTTGTTCTTTACCCTACGCGGGGAATGATTCCCCGACTACTTCAGCAGGCCCGTTATCACACCAAAAAGGAGCCATTATCTAGAATGACTCCCCTGTCTCGCCCTATTCTTCTCTTAAGTGCCGTCTACTCCACACGGATGATTTTGATATCCGTGTCGAAGCTGAGTGTTCCGCCGATAGGCAAAACACAATGCGGCGTCGTATGCCCAAAATCAACATTTGCCATTATTGGAACGCCCTTCAGCGCGGCTTTCCGGCTTATTATCGCCCTTAGCTCGTCCATAGATAAGTTTGATTTCTTTTGGAATCGACCAAAAAGGACCCCCTTCACTTCATACGGATCCACCGCCTGCAGCAATGATTCCAGATTTCTGTCGAATTCTTCCGCGAATGTCAGGTCATCATCTTCGAGAATCAAAATAGCATTCGCCAATTCCGGCATATAAGCAGTCCCCTGCAACAAGTTCAAAGTACATAAGTTCCCGCCTATCGCTGTACCCTTTGCTTGGCCTGCTTGGATCACCTCGTAGCCTTCGTTTGCCAGGAATATCCGATTTTCTTGGTCCAGATACCATTCGTCATCGCTCCATTGCTCAGAGGGAACGATTTCGAACGGTCCATCTGTAAGAAACATACTTTCGAATTTTTGGACGGTGTAAGATATGCCCTTCTTCATGCCGAAAGTCGAGAAATGAGGTCCGTAGTAGGTAATCAACCCTGTTTTCTTATAAATCGCATTCGTCAACGCCGTGATGTCCGAATAGCCGCAAATAATTTTTGGGTTTTGCGCAATCAGATCATAGTCGATATACGGCAGCAGTTGATTGGAATTGAAGCCGCCGATAACGGTCAGGATTGCCTTCACGTTTTTATTTGAGAAAGCATCATGCAAATCCGCGAGCCTGTTCTCTATGGAAGCCGAGTTATGCAAATCATTTTCGTGTACATGCTTGCCGAACGTAACTCTGAGTCCCCTATCCTCTAGACAAGCAATAGCTCTTTGGATGGTGTCGTCACTGAGGATGCACGTAGAGCGCGCCGGTGCAATAACCCGTATTTCGTCCCCTCTTTTTAGTTTGTCCGGTTTGATATCCAACTTTCCCTTATCCATATTCTTCATCGCATCCATTCGCATCGATTTATTTATTATCACATCCCTAGTTGCTCGCTACTTAGTTGAGCATCCCTTCCCGAACCACACACGGTTGCTGAGAAAATCATTGAACATCTCCAACCATTCCCTACGCGAAAATAATGTGACGCGCCATAACTTCAAACCCGTGCCGTTACAGTAGTCATTTTGTGATAATTCATAGTTTCATCTTATCACCCACTCCAGATGTATTCCAATCATTATCGAAGCTTTCAACTTTTTTTGATTATAGCAGACTAAACCAATCATAATTTTTGATAACCTTAACAGCAGCGGTATAATTAAGGGAAAGAAATGGTGCGAGCGCTATGTTAAAGGGGAAAGACGAAATGATAAATAAATTCCATGAAAATACTTTCCATTTTGAATGTCCGAATTGTGGTTATCCTTTCAAACCACCCGTACATCTCTTGTTGTTTACTTTCCATATAGGGTTTAACGTATTTCTAGTGTGTCCGCATTGCGGTTATAGAGGTTTGATGCCTGTGATAAAGGATGATAAGTGAACTGCACCCACTCAGATAAAACTTGCGGGTTTGCGCTTGAACATGAAGCTTCCTAGCAACAGGGTCTACTTGCCGGGCGTATGACTTCATTCACAGTAACCAGTTCCTTTCCCATACCCCAGACTGTCTCGGTCATTCCGATAGTAGACTTATTTCCATAAAATAAAAAAAGGGAACCTTTCAGTTATAGATGAAAGGTTCCCTTAAAGTCTTATTATGACGTTATTTCGTTTCTTTGAGCCAATAGGTCGAACCGTCTTTGTTTCGATCCATGTAGCCGAGTTCAATCAAATAACGACGGAGCATGACATAGTCAGTATAGACAGTCTTCAAGATTTCGTTCACTTCTTTCTCGGTGTATAACGCACCCGGCGAAAAACGATTGAGTGCGTGCTTCAGGATGATGACTTTCCGCTTCTCTTTGCTTGGGAACGTCTCGATGGCACCATCCAACCCATTCGTGAAATACGTTGCCAATACTTTTTCTTGTTCTTTTTCCGTGATCATATATTTTGCATCCACAATTTTGTCCTCCTTACGAACCTGTTCATATGCTTGTTCCTTGGCCAGGGTATGCATTATTGCCATGAATACTTTGGCCTGTTTCTCTTTTTCTTTCAGTTTAAACCGGTGCTGCCGGATCGTGGAAACGCTGTTCGCATTCGTCCGGTTCACTATCTCCTTATCGGTCAACCCATTATAGAAGAGCTTTAATAATTCCGATTGGACTTCAGACAGTCCGGTGTGCTTTTTATCTAATTGCAGCAACGCTTCGAATACCGAGCCGTGGCTATCCCCCAAGTGCAGAGAAACCGTCCGTTCCGCATTGAAGAAACGATCTTCTATCTGGAATATTTCATCACTGTCAAATCGTTCACCGCAAAAGAGGCATTCGTACATACCCTCTTTTCCCAACAATCTGTACCCCTTGATTAATTCATCCAGAGTTACTTCCTCTAAATCCATCAGTCTGTCACCTCCTTCTTTATTCATAAACAATTATACTATTTGTTTACGAATAAGTAAACAAATGACGTTAGAAGATTATTTTCTCGCCAAGAAAATAGCCACCGCAGTTTTCCTGCAAAAACTGCGGTGGCTATCTGTTCAGATGATTATTTCGTATAAAGCATTTATTTCGGGAATACTGCCAACCGATTTTGGGACATGCGGAGTGTCTGCACAGGCTTCTCATAGAAGCCATTCAGTATTTCCTCATTCAATAGTTCGGCGGTCTTGCCGGTCTTATAGATTCGGCCGTCTTTCAAGAGCAAAAGGTTCTTGAAGCATGGCAAGATTTCTTCCGTATGGTGGCTGACATAGATCATAGTGGGTCCGGAAGGGGCATCCGCGATATGTTGGATGTCTTCCAATAATTTTTCTTTGGCGAAAAGATCCAGTCCATTGCAGGGTTCATCCAGAATCAATATTTCCGGTTCCGCCATCAAAGCACGCGCAATCAGGATAATTTGCTGCTGGCCTTGGGATAGAATGCCGTAGCGCTTGCCTATGAGCTCTTTGCCCCCGCATTTGACCAGCAATTCCTTGGCTTTCTCTTTTTCGGCTTCTGTCGTTAGGGCCCAGACGCCGATGGTCGCAAACTTTCCACTTAACACAATACTTTCGGCGATATCATTCGGACTGATCTGTTGCTGCAAAGCGGAACTTACCCAGCCGATCCTTTTCCGTAACGCAGGGATTTCCGTTTTGCCGAACGTTTCCCCGAGAACGATCAAGGTACCGCTGCTCGGCCAAATATATCCATTCAATAATTGCAGAAGGGTCGTTTTGCCGGATCCGTTCAAGCCCAGGATCGCCCAATGCTCTCCTTTTATGACATGCCAATTGATGTCATTCAGAATCTTCCGATTATCGCGTACCACATTTACATGATCAAATCTGATCATTCCCATCACCCCGCCTAATATTCTGTGCAGCCATCGTTTCTATTGAAAATATAACATAACTGAATTGTAAATTAAAGTTTCCGTTTGATCGGCTCTGCTGCATCCAAATAGGCACCCATGGAGAAACGACACCTCGTTTGTAAGGGGACAACGACTGGAAAATGAGATAAAATATTCGCAATCGCTCCCGATCATCTGACATCGGAAGAATCGGGAGAAATGTTCAGCGATTAGAAAGCTAGTATGGTTACGCTGCACACATCCCCTCCATTCGGCTTTTTTTCCGAACAATTAGAATTTAATGAAAATAAAATGAAATAAATTGTTGACACTCTCATGTAAATCTTATATGATTATATCAATCACTAACCAATACAATTAAAAAATAAAACAGAGATCAGGTATCCCATATGAAAAAGTCGAAACCACTTAACATTATTATTGTCTTAATAATCTAGGAGTTAAACACTGTAGAATTTATGCAGATTGTTTAAGTCCTATTTGTGGTAATCAAATGGGATGAAGCATCCCATCATATAGATGAGGATGCTTTTTTTATAACCTTGGTCCTAAAGGAATGCCGAATAAACGAGAAATGGGGAGATTATTATGGAACCAGAAATGAAAACTAAAACAAAACTAGGCGTTACCCTTCTTGTTGAAGCCTTAAAAAAAGAAGGCGTCGAAGTATTATTCGGTTACCCCGGTGGTGCCGTACTTCATATTTATGATGAATTCTTCAAAACCGAGGCCAATCACATCCTGACGAGACATGAACAAGGCGCTGTCCATGCTGCCGACGGTTATGCCAGAGCAACAGGAAAACCGGGTGTCTGCATCGTTACCAGCGGACCAGGGGCCACAAATGCATTGACCGGTATCGCTACAGCTCAGATGGACTCCATCCCGCTGATTGTCATCACGGGCCAAGTGGCTGAAGACGGAATCGGAAAAGATGCTTTCCAAGAAACCGACATGATCGGTATGACGACACCCGTCACAAAATATAACTATCAAGTACGCAATGCCAAAGACATCCCTCGCATCGTCCATGAAGCTTTCTATCTGGCGAATACAGGAAGAAAAGGCCCTGTTGTTATCGATATTCCAAAAAACATCGGCGTGCAGGAGGTTGCCTACGAAGAATATGCCAGCCAAAAAATGAATCTGCCGGGATACAATCCAAACGTCTTCCCTGTTCCTGGACAGATTGAAAAAGTGAACGAAGCATTGGCAGTCAGCAAAAAACCGGTTATTTTGGCTGGACAAGGCATCATCCATGCCCAGGCAGAAAAAGAATTGTTGGCATTCGCTGAATACTACGGCATCCCGGTTGTAAATACCTTGCTTGGTCTGGGAAGTTTCCCAGTTCAACACGAACTGGCCTTAGGTATGGGTGGCATGCATGGCTCTTACGCATCCAACATGGCCTTGATGGAATGTGACCTGTTGCTGAACTTCGGTTCACGTTTCGATGACCGTCTTGCCAGTAATCCTAACAATTTTGCGCCAAACGCAGTCATTGTCCATGTCGACATCGATAATGCTGAAATCGGCAAAATCATGCATACGGATATCCCCGTTTTATCGGACGCCAGATTGGCGCTTGTGCTGTTGAACGACACAAAACTGGAAAACCCTGCCGATATCTCGGAATGGTTCAACCATGTGATGGAAAACAAGAAGAAACATCCGTTCCACTATGAATCATCGGAAGAATTCATCAAACCGCAGCACGTCATTGAATATGTCGGCAAACTTACGAATGGGGAAGCAATCGTCGTAACAGACGTTGGCCAGCATCAAATGTGGACGGCGCAGTATTATCCATTCAAGCATGGGAAACAGCTATTGACCAGCGGCGGTTTGGGAACGATGGGCTTCGGCATTCCTGCCGCAATCGGCGCACAGATGGCCTATCCAGATAAGACCGTTGTCTGCTTCGTCGGAGACGGCGGATTCCAAATGACGACCCAGGAATTGGCGATCTTGAATTCAAACAACCTGAACGTGAAATACTTCCTCCTAAACAATGAAGTGTTGGGCATGGTTCATCAATGGCAAAACAAATTCTATGACAGCCGTTTCTCTCACTCCGAAATTCCCGATTCACCGGATTTCGTAAAACTTTCCGAAGCTTACGGTGTTGCCAGCGCACGCGTTTCCGACCCTAAAAAAGTTGACAAGGCGATTGAAACAGCGTTGAATTATCCTGGAGCCTATGTACTGGAAATCATGATTTCAAAAGATGAATTGGTATTGCCGTTTGTCATTACCGGAAGATCAAATAACG
The DNA here is from genome assembly GCF_900114465.1 of Trichococcus palustris. GTDB lineage: Bacteria > Bacillota > Bacilli > Lactobacillales > Aerococcaceae > Trichococcus > Trichococcus palustris. Next base: position 235,123 of record NZ_FOTD01000001.1, read on the forward strand.
AAATGGAAGGTGTGTAGCCGATGTTAAGATTAATCCAAACTAAAGTTGTGAATAAACCAGGCGTGTTGAACCGTATCACACAGGTTATTTTAAAACCGCAATACAATATCGATACATTGACCCTTACCGGTACCGAAGATTACGATGTTTCCATGATTACGGTCGGAATCAGTTTTCAAAATTTGGCGGAAGCCGAACTTTTGACGAAGCAGCTTGAAAAACAAGTCGACGTCATCAGCGCGACCGATATAACGGAAAAACGATTCGGTAAGTATTGATCGTTTCCGTCCTACTCTGCTCCACCCTATCAATTGAATCAAATTGCTTTTTTAAGCATTGATAATAAAAAAAAAAACAGGAGGTCATTTAAAATGACAAAAGTATACTACGATCAAGACGTAACAGTAAAAGCACTAGAGGGCAAAAAGATTGCCGTTATCGGATATGGTTCTCAAGGACACGCACACGCACAAAACCTACGCGATAACGGAAATGATGTTATCATCGGAATCCGTGCAGGTAAATCATCAGATAAAGCAAAAGAAGACGGTTTTGAAGTATTCCCAGTTGCTGAAGCTACAAAACAAGCGGATGTCGTTATGATCCTTATCCCGGATGAACAACAAGCTGATGTTTATGCAGCTGACATCGCTCCAAACTTGGAAGCTGGAAATGCTATCGCATTCGGTCACGGCTTCAACATCCATTTTGGAACGATCCAACCTACTGCTGATATCGATGTATTCATGGTTGCTCCAAAAGGCCCAGGCCACATGGTTCGTCGCCAATTCGTTAAAGGCTCTGCTGTACCAGCACTTTTCGCAGTTAAACAAGATGCTACAGGCAACGCTAAAAACATCGCACTTGCTTGGGCACAAGGAGTCGGCGCAACACGCGTAGGCGTTTTGGAAACAACCTTCAAAGAAGAAACTGAAACGGATTTATTCGGCGAACAAGCTGTTCTATGCGGCGGTACAACTCACTTAGTGCAAGCTGGTTTTGAAACATTGGTAGAAGCTGGATACCAACCAGAAATCGCTTATTTTGAAGTATTACATGAATTGAAATTAATCGTTGACTTGATGTATGAAGGCGGCATGGAAAAAATGCGCTACTCTATCTCAAATACAGCTGAATATGGCGACTATGTTTCAGGCCCACGCGTCATCACTCCGGATGTGAAAGATCGCATGAAAGATGTTTTAACAGACATCCAAACAGGCGCATTCGCAAAACGTTTCACTGATGATTACAAAGCTGGATTCCCTGAATTCCACAAATTACGTGCAGAACAACAAGGACATCAAATTGAAGCAGTCGGTGCTGAATTACGTAAAATGATGCCTTTCGTAAACGAAGAAAAATAATTCGTTTGATCAGTTGAGAGCACCCTTATTTTTAAGCCTTCTCTCTTCATCATTGAATTTATAAAGATAAGGAGCAGATAGAATGACGGATGATTTAGTGAGCAAAGAAGACGTACTAAAAGCGTATAAAGTACTTCGCACGGTTGTCAACCAGACACCCATGCAGCATGACGCGTATTTATCTCAAAAATACCATGCCAATATTTTTTTGAAGCGTGAGGATTTACAGATAGTGCGATCGTTCAAATTAAGAGGTGCCTATTACGCCATTTCACAGCTAAGCGAAGCAGAAACAGAAAACGGGGTCAGCTGTGCTTCGGCTGGAAATCATGCGCAAGGCGTAGCCTACACTTGTCATCGCTTAGGCATACAAGCAACCATCTTTATGCCTACAACAACACCGGCTCAAAAAATTGATCAAGTCCGTTACTTCGGTAACGGTAATGTGGAAATTAAATTAGTCGGTGATACCTTTGATGAGTCCAATGCTGCGGCGCATGTTTATTCAGTGGAAAACAATTTGACATTCATTGAGCCCTTTAATGACAGAAACGTAATTGCTGGACAAGGTACGATTGCTGTGGAAATTCATCAGGACCTCGTTGCTGAAGGTGAAACGGCCGATATGGTCTTCGCTGCAATCGGTGGCGGTGGTTTGATTTCCGGTGTCAGCAGTTACATCAAAGAAGCAATGCCTGAAACAAAAGTCATCGGCGTTGAATCGCTGGGGGCACCATCCATGAAGGTTTCTCTCGAAGCAGGTGAAGTTACGACTTTGACCGATATTGATAAATTCTGCGATGGTACGGCCGTTGCTACAGTAGGCAGCCTTACCTTCAAACATTGCCAAAAGAATGTCGATGACATCATCATCGTTCCGGAAGGTCAAGTTTGTGGGACCATCATAGATTTATACACTAAACAAGCCATTGTGGCAGAACCTTCCGGTGCACTCTCTGTATCTGCTTTAGAACAATACAAAGATGAAATAAAAGGAAAAACGGTGGTCTGTATCGTCAGCGGAGGAAACAATGACATCAATCGGATGGCTGAAATTGATGAACGCTCCCTGCTTTATCAAGGCATGAAGCACTATTTCATCGTCAATTTCCCTCAAAGAGCCGGCGCTCTACGTGAATTCGTAAACGATATTCTAGGCCCGGATGATGATATCACCAAGTTTGAATATACCAAAAAGGTGAACCGCAGCGAAGGACCGGTATTGATCGGCGTTCTTTTGAAGAACAGTTATGATATCGAAGGTCTGCTGTCTCGATTAGAGAAATTTGACCCTCACTATATAGCTGTCAATGAGAATTCTAAGCTATACGCCTTCTTGGTCTAATGTGATCCTGATTGAAAAATAAAAGGCTTCAGAGCGCCAAAATGACGCTCTGAAGCCTTTTTTAATCCATCCGCAAAGAGGAGATTGTTTAACTCCAAAAAAAAACCGGAAAGGGCAGCCCTTTCCGGTTTTTTTGGTTTATCTTTTATTTTTCGAAATAAGCTCTGCTTAAATCAAATTCATTCCCAACGGAGTGGAAAAGGATTCCTTTTAATTTAGGGTTGCGCAATTGTGTTTCAGCTTCTTGATATAACGGAATGACTGCGGAATCTTCCATTATTAATTTGTGTGCAGCCATTAAGTCTGCCCAACGTGCTTCAGGGTTGTTTGCATCTGTTGTTTTGGATAGATCGATCAATGCGTCGAACGCAGCGTTTTTGTATTGGCCTTCGTTATAAGCGGATGTGCTGTACAACAAGTCCATATAATTGATGGCATCAGCAAAGTCAGCGCCCCAACCAGTTTGCAATAGGTCAAATTCATCTTGATTCGCTAACTCTAACCGGTTTTTCTTAGGTACGTTGCGTAATTCCACGGTAATGCCTTCCAAGTTGTTTTGGATTTGGCCTTGGATGTATTGGCTGATTTTCTTGTTCTTTTCATCGTCATCCCCGACAAGAGAGAACTTGATTTTATCGACGCCCAATTCAGCTTTTGCTTCCGCCCATAATGTTTTGGCAGTTTCGACGTCATAACCCAAGGATGAACCAGCTTCTGCTGCGAAATCTTCCCCGGTTGTCGGATCGCTGACAAAATCAGCAGGCAGGAAGCCGCCGATTGCAGTGGAACCATCGCCGATTACATTGTTTACCAATTCATCACGGTTGATGACCATAGCTAAAGCCGTTCTTAATTTCTTGTTTTGTAGGTACGGATTATCATGGTTGAATTCAATGTAGGCTGTACGTGCTTTCTTTTGAACAACGACATTAGGGTCGTCTTTGAATTGTTTAACCATTTCGCCGGTTACTTGGGCGTTATCAACTGCTCCCGATTGGAACAAGTTTACAGCAGTGCTTGTTTCTTTGATTACTTGAACCTTGATTTCATCGATGACAACTTCGTCAGCGGCATAGTAATCTTTGTTTTTAACAAGATCCCATGTTAAGCCAGTACCATCCCAGTTTTCGATTGTGAATGGTCCGTTAGCTAAAATAGCTTCGCTGCTGGTCCCGTATTTATCGCCTTGTTCTGTAACAAAAGCTTCATTTTGAGGGTAGAACGCTGTGAAAGCCAATAATGATTCAAAATAAGGCGTGGGTTGTGACAATTCAATTTTGATTTCATAATCGCTGACAGCCGTTACGCCCAATTCAGAAGGAGCTTTTTCCCCTGCCATGATTTCTTTGGCATTTTTGATTGTTTCTGCCAGATAAGCATAAGATGCACCAGATTTCGGATCCACTAATCTTTGCCATGCAAAGACAAAATCTTTTGCTGTTACAGGCTCGCCGTTTGACCATTTCACGTCTTCACGAAGTTTGTAGGTATAAGTCAAACCGTCTTCAGAGATGGTTCCGGCTTCTGCAGCGATTGCAGGAACGGCTTTCCCTTCGGCATCGATCTTCAATAACCCTTCAATTATATGGCTGATATAGTTCGAGCTGTTGATATCTGTCATTAAAGTTGTATCCAACGTCGACAATTCTGTCGGTGCCGTGTAGTTTATTACTTGTCCGCCACCTGTTGTACCAGTGCTTGCTGAGCTATCATTCGTGGCATTTCCTCCACATGCCGCTAAAACAAGAGCTGTTGTAGCTAAAATTAAAGAACTTTTCCATTTTCTCATATACTTCTCTCCTTTTTATATTGCGATTTTAACATTATACTATATTTTCTAATCTAATTCTACAAAATGAGGGTAAAATGAGGAGGTAAATTGTGAAAAAATGATAAATTGACGCTATTTTTGTGATTATTAAAAATTCGGGATAATAAACTCAGTCCTTAGAGGTCCTGACCCTCATTATGTATTGGGTTGGAGCCTCTTATTCATGTATCTTTCCCGTTCATTAATGAGCGAATTAAGTCATAAAAAAGCATCCAACCAAACGGCTGGATGCTTTTTCCGACAAGTATTCGATTGCTTCCCGGTACTTCTCGGCCCTGTCCTTATCCTTTTTTCATAATCTTTACCAAACGCCTCTCATCTGAATGATGAGCCAAATCCGCCGACTTAACAGTCGTGGCCAGTTTGTTCATTTATACGCCGGCAAAACACGGCTTCGACAACTGTTTTCGGAAGTCCTTTTGCCAATAATTAACTGTCTGTCATGTTTCAGACATCTCTGCTATTGATTCAAAATATCCTCTGTTGTCCCGAGTCCAATCTGCCAGGTTACCCCATATTTATCCGTCACGATGCCGAAGTGCTTCGTATAGAACGTTTCATGAAGCGGCAACTCAACGATTCCATCTACTTTGAGTGCATCAAAGTAGGTATGCAGCAACAAAAGATCTTCGATCACCATCGATAGGCTGATATTTTTCCCGGGAACAAATTTTGTTCCTAATGGGATATCCGCAAACATGATGATACTGTCTGCAATCTGCAACTTCGTATAGATGACTCGGTTATTGGCTGCTTCAGATTGCGGGCTGTTCGGATCCTGCGGAACATCACCATATGTCTGGAATTTCGGTTTCTCAATGCCAAAAACTTCTGCATAGAATCCCACAGCTTCTCTGCAGTCCCCATTAAAATTTATGAACGGATAAATCATAACCAATCACTCCTTATTTTTTTCTAATCGAATCATCCATTTACAGCAGCTACTTGCCTCTGGTCTAAAGTATCTTTTGCATGACAGGAAAGGATGGGATATGCCGAAATAGTTGTTTTCACAAAGTGCGCTGTCATCATAACTTTTCTATTACAAGTCAAGTATAGCGATTGCGAAAACGCTTTACAAATTTTAACGGCGAAAAACGTACGGAGTGATTAATGGAACGGTTCTTGGCGAATAACCAACAGGAATTCCTTTTGTTTCCCAGGCTATCAACCAAGCTTATCCACCCAAACGTTAAGCTGCAGTATAAGCACTGTTACGACTACAGAAATAAACCGCCTTTCGCTTCAAAAAATCTGAAAGCGATAGGCGGTTTATTTGATGAAGCGATGAGGTGGATTTGCACATCAGGAAAAATGTTCCATGATTTTTGCCCAGTTTTTTTGTGTCTCAGCAAATTCATGGTAGTGTTTCTTGGCATTTTTATCGTATTTATCCAATTCCTTTAAAATGTTCATGAATTTGGGTTCATCAAAATAAGCGCAGATTTCCGGAAGCGTCTTGATCAACTGTTCCCGCATCTCCATGATTTTTTGATCATATTCATCCCTCTGGGTAATGAAAAGCAGCAGCGGTTTATAGCGAATCCAGCCAATACAGGCTTTGTAAAAACGATTGACCACATGCTCATCATCGGCTGATATGAATTTCAACTGGATGGGCAAAACCCCCTCCAGAATGTTCTTGTAGGTGGAAAAGCCATCATGGAAGGCATAACAAGGTATGCGCAACACTTTACGGTCCGTCAGCAAAGTGCTTAAAAAGGTATCCTCACCTCGCGCTCCAGGCGGATTGTAAAACGGAAATACCCGACTCGGGTTGGTCAAATTGATGCACAGATTAGCTCCCGTAATGAACTTCGCGTGGTTCGTTTCCGGTACCTCGACAGCGATTTCGCTGGTCAAAATATCCGTATCAGCGTAGGTTACGCCCCCTCTTTCCATCGTTGCCTTGATCGAATCCCAATTGATGACATCATTGCTGATGGCCTCAATGAAGAAACGGAAATGCTCCTCCGGCAATGTCTCATTGAACTTGATATAGGGGATGGGGGATATGTAACCGCAGTGGTAACCATTCGTTATGTCCGCTTGAGCAATATGTTTCAAATGTTCCGTCAGGACGGATTGACCTCCCCAAATGGCTGTCTTCCGCGTTTTTGTAACGGCGACAGGATACTCATCATCATCCAGAAAAATCAGATAATCCATCCCTTGTTTAATGGCAAAATAAGAGATAGCATTCCGCTGGCCGGCATACCCTTTCCCAAAAATCCTTCGCGCCTCTTCATCATTCAGAACATTATTATGAACCAAACGTTCCGTCTCTTCCGTAATATCTTTAGCGCCAATGAATTGGGCGCTATCCAGTTGTTCCGCCAAATCCGGGCGGATGTTGGTGTAGTCCCGGACGTTTGTTTTATTATACGTGAGATCGTATGCCACAAACAGATTCAGACTGATTTCCTTATCATCCACTAACCCGGATTCTTCCCAGGTATGTATAAATGTTCTCAAGATCTTTTGAAAGCTTTTCCTCCCGGTTGCAAAACCGATCCCAACCTTTATTAATTTTTTTTCTGACAATGTCATCGCTACCTCTCATCAAACCTGTTGCAATTGCAGTTGTGTTCCCGATTGGCTTAATTTATTGGTTTCCATACATGCTCTTGCTTCCATTGTAACACATCCAACAAAGGGCCTCAGAAGCCTTGGGGGAGGTTTACCCGATGTATTCCTGCAGTATCAAGAAGTAAGGCTCTCGTCGTCTTTTTGCGAAGCTAAATTAACCGATTGACATTTCTGAAACCTTACGCGCAGAATTCTTCCGCAAAAAATCTCCGGAGAGTGGTTTCCCTGGAGATTTTTTCTTATATAATTTTTTCAAAAAGCTAGCGGTTCCGTTTGGTGAATAGACGGAAATTACCATTGTCTCCGAAGCCGTATTCAATGGATGGGCTTTATATAGAAGGGGAATAACTGAGACGCATTCTGAGACGTTTTCGAGTGCTGCCGCGGGTATTCCATCACGGAACAACGCCAAAACGCGTTATTTTAATCCCGCTGAAAATGACCGCGATATCCGGACGATCTTTGCGTATTTCATGGAAAGCCGCCCATTTTGTTTTCCTCATCCAAACAGATTCATCAGAATCCGAAGTCGATTTTCTTGTAGACGTTATTGATATTTTCTTGCGTGATATCGATGTACCGTAAGGTGACGGCTTGCGAAGAATGTTGGAAAATCATCTGGAGCAAGGAAATGTCGATGCCTTGTTTATAGGAATGATAGCCAAAGCTCTTTCGCAAGGAGTGGGCGCTCAGCGTGATGCCGATCATATCCCCAGCATTCGCGATGATGCGATGGGCCTGCGTCCGCTTGATATGCGATTTTTTGTTCATGTTCGAATAGAACAGATAATCGTCCGGATGCAACCCTTCTTTTTTAACATAATCGGCAATCGATTTTTTTAAACGGTCATGGATCGCCAATTCCTTCTTTTTCCCAGTCTTCTTCTCTATAACTTCATAGGAGTCTTTCCCTAAAACTTGTTTTACTTTTACGTTCAGAATATCGCTGATACGCAATCCTGTCCGGATCGCATATTCCAGCAACAGCCGGTTTTTCGAATCGGTTGGATAAACGTCCATCAAATCTTGCATTTTGCTCAAATCTTTAATCGCATGTGTGGTATTCAAGAATTTGCCCTCTTTTTCTTAATTTTTTAACCCCTTTTTTATGCCTTTTTCGCTAAAAAAAGCATACCATTTTGCCCTTGATATGACAACCTTTTTAGGGGAACACAACTATACATGTGTTCCTCTTTTTCAGGGCGAAAATCAGCGGATTATGCGGAAATGCATTGCATTCTGACGCGATTTCGCGAAAGGTCGTGACCGTTCCCCCACGAAACTCCCTCAGAATGCGCGAAAATGGAGAGTCGGAAAAACGATGCAGCATATTAGGATTTTTGTTTACCATTCGATTTCCTTCGTCATCTGGATGCGAAGTTTACCCTCCCCCGGTTTTTACGATTCGGCTTGCGGACAGACGACATAAAAAAACCACCCTATCGCATCCAGAAAAATCCGGAAATCGATAAGATGGTGTTTTGATAAGTATCTACTATAATTTTTTCAATACAATAGCGGTGCGGCTTGGAGAATAGACGGAGATTCCCTTTACGTTCGGATCCATATCCAATGGATGGACTTCATATTTTATGTCATGGGCGATACGATTAAAACCGCCGAATTTCTCTTCATCCGTATCCAGCACAACCTTGTACTTGCCGTCCCTATGGATCGGTATTTCCAGATTTGCATAGGATTCGGTCGGATGGAAGTTGAAGATGAAAATATGATCTTTCTTCCTGAAGGCGATGATTTTACGGTTTTCGTCCAGCCACAGTTGCTCAGGAGCCACGCCCATCATGCCTTTCCTGTCCATGAATTGGACCATGGCGCCGTCGAAGTGTTTCAGGTCTTCATAGCGCAACAATGGATTGTCTGAAATGCTCCACTGTCTGCGGCAATACTTGTAGCTCCAGCCGTTTCCTTCCCTAGGGAAATCGACCCACTCTGGATGCCCGAATTCATTCCCCATGAAGGTCAGATAGCCTTCGGTACCCATTGAGATGGTGATGAAACGGATCATCTTATGCAATGCGACGGCGCGGTCAATGGCCATATTTTGGCTTTCCTTGTCCATATGCCAATACATTTCCTTGTCCGCCATGCTGAAGATAAGCGTCTTGTCGCCGACCAAAGCTTGGTCATGGGATTCGACATAGCCGATGCGCTTCTCTCCTGGACGGCCGGCACTTAATTCTTTCCAAAGCGTCTGCATGCTCCAATCGTGGTCATTTACCTTGAGCATTTTGAACCAATAGTCCGGCATACCCATTGACAGGCGATAATCGAAACCTATTCCGCCGTCTTCGATCGGCAGGCACATGCCCGGCATTCCGCTCATATCCTCAGCTACGCTGAGCGCTTCAGGTTTGATTTCCTTAATCAGCTCATTGGCAAATTGCAGGTAGGTGACGGCTTCGACATCCGTGTTCAAGCTGAAGTATTTGGCGTAGTTATCGAAAGCTGTCCCCAGCCCGTGGTCATGGTAAAGCATGGAGGTTACGCCGTCGAATCTGAAACCATCCAAATGGTACTCTTCCATCCAGTATTTTACATTGGACAGCAAAAAGTGGATAACCTCGCGCTTCCCGTAATTGAACAGTTTCGAGTCCCAAGCGCTGTGGGTTCCCTTCTCTCCGGAGTGGAAGAACTGGTAATCGGTACCGTCGAATTCATTGATGCCTTCATATATGTTTTTGACGGCATGGGACTGCACGATATCCATCAGCACTCTGATCCCCATGTCGTGCGCCTTGTCCACGAGCGACTTCAGCTCATCCGGGGTCCCGAAGCGGGAGGAGGCAGCAAAAAAGTTGGATACGTGGTAGCCGAAAGAACCGTAGTAAGGGTGTTCCATCAGGGCCATGAATTGGATGGTATTGTAACCCAATTCCTTGATCCTTGGCAGAATATTTTCCTCGAATTCCTTGTAGGTTCCGATGGCTTCCTTTTCCTGCGCCATACCGATATGCGCTTCATAGATGATCGGCTCTTTAGACTTGTCGCCTTGGAAACCCGCATCTTGCCATTTGTAATTTCTGTAAGGCTTCCAGATTTGACCGCAGAAGTCGTATGTTTCGGGATCCTGTACTGCTCTGGTGACGTACAAAGGAACACGGTCCTTACCTTGGCCATCGTGCACGACATGGACCTTCACGCGCGATTGATGCTTCAACGTCCCCTTGCCAGGAATGAATATTTCCCAAATGCCGTTTTCTTTTTTGGTCATTTCATGGGTTGTCCTATCCCAATCATTGAAATCGCCGATCAAAAATAGCGCATCCGCGGCTGGAGCCCATTCCCGGTAAAACCACCCCGTATTCGTACGATGAAAACCGAAATAGTCGTGCCCGTTGGCGAAATCTTTGAAGCTCTTGTTTTCGCCCAACAGTTCTTTTTTGACTCCTTCATACCGGCTCATCCGCATTTCAAGATCGCCCTTATAAGGCTCTAACCAAGGATCGATTTCCAGTATCCGGAGTCCTTTTTCATCTACCATAACCTCTTTATTAACTGCTTCCTTATTTCGCATTTACACTTCACTCGCTTTACCATTAGTATTTTAATTTGAATCTTAACCATGTTAGCTTGTCATCCGGCTTTGCCGTTCCAACGCTTCTACCGGTTTATCCATGATACTCTCTTAAAAAGTAAATAATGTGACTATTGCTCGCCCAAATGACGGGTCTTATCCTTATTATATTCTAATTTCACTGTTTCTGAAACAAAATTTTATTCCAACAAAGATACATGATATTCCAAAATTGATTTCTGAGGAATAAAGTAATAAGGTTTACTTCAGTAAAATAAGGTATAATATATTTGTTGAAGAGATTCTCTTTAAGGACAAGAAAAGTAGGTGAACAAAGTGGGGAAATATCAATTGGATTACAAAGGTCAGGCAGCTGTGACGAAGTTTCATGAAAAACAGACGCCTGCCAAATTTGATAAAAAGCAACAACTTGAAAAAATACGTGCGGAGTATTTGAAAAAGAAGCAAAAATAAACAGGTGAACTACATCGGCACTGAAGTACCGAGCTTCTGGGAACACCCATAACTTGTCTAGCGAGCGTTTCAGCTCCAGGACAGCGGTTTAGGCTGGTTTTACCAAGGTTTGTCCCAAACCAATCGAGAGAATATTTTTTGCGGCGTTTACGTCGCGGTCGTGATGCGCGTGGCAGTTTGGACAGTCCCATTCGCGGATATCCAAGGCGTGCTTGCCGTCATCAAAGCCACAACTGGAGCAGATTTGAGAGGTCTTGTATGGGTTGACCACAATTAATTCCTTGCCGTATTTGACGCATTTGTACGCCAATTGGCTACGGATTTCACGCCAGAATTGTGCAGCTATGCTTCGGGCTAGTTGATGATTTTTCATAAGATTGGCCGTTTGTAAATCCTCCAAAACGATAACATCAAAGTCACGAACCAACTTCGTCGTCAGCTTATGCAGGCGGTCTTGCCGTTGGTTCTTTTCTTTTTGGTAGATACGCGCGCGTTGCTCTTTGGCCCGCTGATAGTTTTCGGCTTCCGTCAGCGTGGTGCCGTTTTGTTTGGCTTTTCGCGCACGACGGGCCACGCGTCTTTCCCAATATAATCGTTTCGGTGCGAGCTGTTCATGGGAACGAACGGTTTTGATTTTATCGCCCGTAGACAAGACCATAAGGTCTGACTCACCCATATCAATTCCGACCATCTGATGCGTTTAATGAAATTACCATCATCGAAATGGAAGTGGTGGACGACCACACCCACATGGTTGTGTCATTTCCGCCGCACAACTCCATTAGTTCCGTCATGAAAGCGCTGAAAGGTCCTTCTGCACGGGAATGGTTTAAGCAGTTCCCTGCAACGAAGCAACTCTTGTGGGGCGGCCCATTATGGTCGGGCAGTTACTTTGCTAGTACCGTAGGGGACGTATCCCAAGCGGTTGTACTGCAATATGTGCAAAACCAACTGACGCCCTTTATAAAGCGGAGCAAAACGCGTCAAAAAACCTTGGAAACGGAACGATGACGTGGGAGATACCCTTAGACCCATTTTGGATAACTATATATGAATTGAATTAATTTTTTCAATATAAGAAGATTATCCGAATTCACTGTACTAGTCGTTGTATATCCATTATAATTTTCATATCACATATTTAATGGAGGGTTAAGATGAAAATAGCATTTTCCAGTGACCACGCAGGCTTTGCATTGAAGGAAGAAATCAAAACGTTACTTGCTAAAGAAGGCCACGAAATTATTGACTTTGGACCGTATAACGAAGAACCTTGTGACTTATCAGACTATGTATACCCTGCTTCCCTTGCGGTAGCTGAAGAAAAAGCGGACAGAGGCATATTTGTCGATGGCGTTGGCTACGGAAGCGCTATGATCGCCAACAAAATATACGGCGTCTATGCAGCCGTCTGCCAGGATCCGTTTTGCGCTAAACTAGCACGTTCCCATTCCAATACGAATGTTTTATGCCTTGGAGGGAAGATCATCGGTTCTGGAATCGCCCTTGAAATAGTGAATGTTTGGATGAGCACGGATTATCTCAGTCATGTTGAGCGGTATACCAACAGGGTAGATAAGGTAAAACAGATTGCTGAAAAACATTTAAAAAGGTTGGATGAAGTTTAAAAAATGAAGATCACCGCTTTCAGCAACCAATGGTAGCACATTTTTCCCATTAAATGAGATATCTAAAATCATTATTGCATGCAAAAGCATCGAAGTTTCTTTTTAATAGGAAAATTCGATGCTTTTTGATTTTGCTTCCAGGTAAATCAATCGAAAGGGATAAAAACGAAACAGACCTGACTGCTCCCCACAGCTGTAGCAAGAGACTGGATGCTCATTCCAACAGATATTCGATTGCCTTGCGGTATTTTTCAGCCCGATCCCGATCCTTTTGGGTTATCTGCTCCAAACGGCTCAAATCCGAATTGTGCTTGAGATCCGCCAATTTTACGGCAGTGGCCAGTCGGTTCATTTTTACGCCTGCTAAATACTCCGCATAGGTTTGGTTGTGCTTTTTGGTCAATGCTTCAACGGCTTCGACAACCGCAACCGGCAGCCCCTTGGCCAATAGCCCGCTGGCTGTCATGTCCGTGTCCTCGATGATATCATGCAGCATGGCGACAGCCTTTTCTTCATCTGTCGTCACCATTGAAGCCACTTGCAGCGGATGCAGGATGTAATCCGCCCCGGCCTTATCCTTTTGTCCGGCATGCGCCTCTTTCGCAATTTCAAACGCCAATTTCTTTAACATGGTTGCGCCTCCCCTTTTGTTCATTATAATCGATAATCGATATTAATTTCTCTACTTCCTGATCAGACAGAACAGAAAATATTTCTTCAATGTTTTTAGCGTGTAATAGAAATATTCTGTCCATCAACTCACGCCCGTTATCTGTAATTGCTGTAAAAATCACATGTCGTTCGAATCATTGAAGATTAAGACGAGGGTGATTTATCGGACGGACAATCCGATGCTGCGCAGCATCGAAGAATGCCTACAATTAATCACAGATAAAACAAAATGTAGCCGCCTTGCTCTTGGGGGGTGCCCGCAAATAAGGCCCCATGAAGTTAGTGTTATAACCTTTTTCGTTTTCCAATTCCAGAAATCGGAAAACAATTGAACTAATCTGTAAGCGGTTTTATAATTTTGTGTATACCCGGGGAATACATAAAAGGAGAATCATTATGAATCATACAGAAACCGCAAAAGAAATCATTCAAATAATCGGTGCAGATAACGTCACTTATTTAACGCATTGCGCAACCCGCCTCCGTTTCAATGTTAAGGACATTTCCATCGTTAACATGGAGAAATTGGATAGAGTCGAAGGGGTCATCAAATCCCAATATAAAAATGGACAACTACAAGTGATCATCGGCGCAAAAGTTGGTGGAGTCTTTGAAGAAATGCAGAAGATGATAAACTTGAGCGAAGATGTCATCGTGCAGAAGACCGAAACGAAGAAAAATGTGCTTTCACAAATTATCGAAACGATATCAGGAGTTTTTGGACCAGTGATTCCAGTCTTGATCGGCTGCGGGATGATAAAATCCGTTACCGCTGTTTTGACCACTTTTTCCCTTATATCAACTGAAAGCAGCACGTTTGCCATTTTTAATATGATCGGTGATCTATTGTTTTATTTCTTTCCTTTCTTTCTGGCTGTCAGTTCGGCAAAAAAGTTCAAGACCAATGAGTTTTTGGCAATAGCTCTTGCCGGCGCATTGATGTATCCCACGATTCAGAATGGTGCTTTGCAGGCTGCAGAGACTGGCGTGAAAGCTTTGTCTTTTATGGGACTGCCGATTTTATTAGTGAATTATAAATCTACAATCATTCCCATCATCATCAGTGTCTGGATTATGTCTTATGTGTATCGGTTCATCAACAAACTAATCCCTGACACTTTTAAAGTGCTTTTTGTCCCGATGCTTGTGCTTTTCATCATGGTTCCGCTTGAATTGATAGCGATTGGACCGTTCGGCTCATACATCGGCCAAAGCGTGGCGCAGTTCGTCACGTGGCTATACAACGTCAATGGTGTTCTCGGCGCCTTCTTGTTCGGAACTTTCCGTCCATTACTGATAATCCTGGGGATGCACTATGCAATCACTCCAATCAATACGCAATTGATTGCAGAATACGGCTTTTCCGTCATCTCTCCGGCCAATCTGACCGGCAATTTGGCTCAAGCGGGTGCAACGTTGGCCGTATTCTTCCTGCTAAAAAATAAAACCGAAAAAAGTTCAGCCTTTACGAGTGGCATCACTGCCTTGTTTGGTGTAACCGAACCAGCAATGTTCGGATTTAACCTGAAATACAAAAATCCTATGCTTTGTGCCATGTTGGGTGGAGGTATCGGCGCAGCATACATGAACTTCTTCGGTGGTGGAGCTACTGCAATCATTTTGCCGGGCATCTTAGCTTTGCCAACATATGTTGCTGATAGCTATATTCATGTATTGATTGCGGTAGCGATCAGCATCTCCTTCGCGTTTGTAGGCACGCTCGCTTTAGGGATCAGACAAGCTGACGAAATTGAACCGAAAAACGACACAGAACAACTGCTCACGAAAAAAATCGCGATGGTCCAACCGATACCAGGAACGATCATTCCACTGTCCGAAGTGAAAGATACTGTCTTTTCAACCGACCGAAGGCACAGTATGCGCTCCATTCGAGGGCAACGTGATTATGCTGTTTGAAACTAAACATGCCATCGGGCTGCGGAACGATGACGGAGTTGAAGTTCTGATTCACATCGGGCTGGACACAGTCGAATTAAATGGTCAAGGGTTCCAAGTGCTTGTCGAAGAAGGGGAGCGAATCGCTGTCGGTGACGCCCTGGTCAGATTCGATAAAGATTTCATCCAATCTAAGGGCTACGACCTCACCACACCGGTCATTATGACGAATACAAAGGAATTCAGTTCATTGGATTTTACGGTAAATGACAAGCCAATAATCTTAAACGTAGGAGCAGTAAAATGACGGATACATTTTTATGGGGTGGTGCAATCGCAGCCAACCAAGCTGAGGGAGCATATTTGGAGGATGGAAAAAAGCTGACCGTAATGGATGTGGTTCCTCAAGGTGTGAACCGACGTAAAATCAAACAAGGGTTGATCGATTATAAAACGGTCTACGACGAGAACGCTTACCATTATCCATCCCATAATGGCATAGATTTTTATCACACTTACCCCGAAGACATTAAACTACTGGCAGAAATGGGCATCACCGCTTTTCGCACGAGCATATCATGGACTAGAATCTATCCCACGGGCGAGGAAAAAGAACCAAACGCCGCAGGACTCCACTACTACAAATCTTTATTCGAACTGTGCAAATCATATGGAATGGAGCCGGTAGTGACCATCAGTCATTTCGACGTACCGTTGCATTTGGTCGAAACGTATGGGTCCTGGAAAAATCGGAAGATGATCGACTTCTATTTGAAGTATGCCCGCACCCTGTTCGTTACGTTCAAAGGGCTCGTAAAATACTGGATCACCTTCAATGAAATCAATGTGATTCTGCATAATTCCTTTTCTGGAGCGGGGCTCATCCTATGTGATGAGGAAAATCCTGAACAAGTGAAATACCAAGCTGCGCATCATGAATTAGTCGCTAGCGCAGCGGCCACGAAAATGGCTCATGAAATCGATCGTGATAACCAAATCGGCTGCATGTTGGCCGCGGGAGACTATTATCCGTTTTCTTGCCATCCAAAAGATGTTTGGTCGGCCCTGAACAAAAATCGCGAAAGTTATTTTTTCATCGATATTCAGTCCCGCGGCGCCTACCCATCCTACGCCGACAGGTTATTTGCTGAAAAGGGGGTCCAACTTGTTACCGAAAAAGATGATTTTCGGATGCTGGCGAATTACCCGGTCGATTTCATCGCACTAAGCTACTATACCTCTCGTTGCATTTCATATGAAAGTACAGCAGAAATAACGGAAGCAAATATCATGACATCCGTAAAAAATCCTCATCTTGAAAGTAGTGATTGGGGATGGCAGATGGATCCCCTAGGACTCCGGACTACTTTGAACACTCTGTACGATCGCTATCAAAAGCCGCTCTTTCTGGTGGAAAATGGATTGGGCGCAAAGGATGTCCTTAAAAACGGCACGGTAAGCGATGATTACCGCATCGAATATCTCCGACAACATATTCAAGCCATGAGAGAATCACAGCGGGATGGTGTTAAGATGATTGGTTATCTAGCCTGGGGTTGTATTGATTTGGTAGCCGCTTCCACAGGGGAAATGAGCAAACGCTATGGATTCGTCTATGTAGACAGGGATGATGAAGGACACGGAACTAATGCGCGACTCAAGAAAAAATCTTTTAACTGGTATAAGAAAGTAATTGCGTCCAACGGCCATTGTCTCGATTAATTTCCAGATTCTGGAAATTCTTAGTCAGAGGACTGGTAATCTATTATAATGATTTCGACAACAACGATAGGAGGAAATAACTATGACAAAAGTAGCAGTATTGGTTGCTCCCGGTTTTGAAGAAGGAGAAACATTAACCATTGTGGATATCTTGCGTAGAGCTTCCATAGAGTGCGATATGGTCGGTTTATCGGAAGAAGTTACAGGAGGACATGATATTACCGTTCGGTGCGATAAGGTGCTCTACCCCACACTTAATGAAGATTATGAAATGGTCGTTCTTCCCGGAGGATACGACGGCGCAGTCAATCTAAGGGGTGATGAACGAGTAATTGTTACCCTTAAAGAAATGCAGCGCGCCGACAAATATATCGCCGCAATGTGTGCAGCGCCCATCGTGCTGGAAAGAGCCAATCTACTGGAGAACAAAGACTACACAGCATATGTAGACTATGATAAAAAAATTGCAAGCGGACATTACAAAGAAGACATCGTAGTGGTGGACGGGAAATTGATTACGAGCCGGGGTCCAGCAACAGCATACGCCTTTGGTTATGCCTTGGTGGATATTCTCGGTGGCGATTCAGCATCAGTAAAAGATCGCATGGTCTACTTCAATTCATTTGATCGTAAGGGGGACAAAGTTTATGCATAAAGTAGCGGTATTAATGGCGGAAGGATTTGAAGAAAGCGAAACGCTGACTATTGTGGATATTTTGAGACGTGCAGGCATTCTTTGTGATACATTCAGTTTTGGGGAAGAATTCGTCAAAGGAATGCACCTCATTTATGTAAAAGCCGATCTCCTGTTCAGCGATGCCATCAAAGACTATGATGTTTTGGTCCTTCCTGGTGGTCGGCCTGGCGGATCGAATTTGAGGAGAAATTCCGATGTGATCGAGATGGTTCGCTACTTCGATTCCCATAAAAAATACGTTGCGGCCATGTGCTCAGGCACCATCGTTTTGTCCGATGCAGGAGTAATAGACGGAAAAGCAGTTACCGGATATACAGGCTATGCTGAAAAGCTGAAAGGTGGTATCTTTAAAGAGGATGTTGTCGTCCTCGATCAAAATATCATCACTAGCCAAGGCCCAGCTACCCCCTACCCCTTTGCATACAAAATTGCTGAGGTGTTAGGAAAAGATGTTAGCCAAATGAAAGAAAAAATGTTGTACAACTTTGCCGGAGGAAAATAAAGGGAAGGTGAAAACATGCTTTACGGTAAGCTCCCCATCGTATTTCTAAGTGCCATTGCCGCAGAGAAAAGAGGATCGATCAACAGTACGATCGCGACTTATATTTTAGGACATCTGGACAGCATGAAAAATATAGGTATCAAAGAAATGGCCGAGAACTGCAATGTTGCTCCCAGTTCGATTTCCCGGTTCTGTAAAGAGATCGGTCTGAATGGTTTCGTCGAGCTGAAGGATTTACTTCAATCCACAGAATTTGACTATACCGGTTTTTCGGAAGATATTTCAATTGATAACCGCATCCACACTTTGGGTGAACATATCAAAACGAGCATCGATATGGTGGAAGGTTCAATTACCACTTCCAAACTGATGCAACTGACAAAAGATATCGAGCAATACGATGAAGTGGCCGTCTTCGGGTTATTGAAAGCTCAAACAGCCGCAATCATCCTTCAAAGCGATCTGCTGATGCTCCGGAAACAGATTTATACAAATATTTCCTACGCAGAGCAGATTAATTACATTGTTAATGCGGATTCAAGTCATTTGATTATCCTTTTCACCTATACAGGGTCCTACTTTGACTATGACAACCAACGAAATATTCTTAAAGGTAAGGATATCCCGAAAATATGGATGGTTACCGGACAGCAGAAGGAATATCCGAAATTCATATCGGACACTTTAACATTCTCTTCTCGTCAAGATTACGCCAGTCATCCTTATCAGTTGGATTACGTGGCCAGCTTAATCGGCCAGGAGTACGCGCAACTGAAAAAGGAATAGACTAGTATGAAAAAGCAGCAACCCTTCCTGAATGAGAAGGTTTGCTGCTTTTTCGGTTACTCATCTAATTGAACGATATTAGAAACATTACGTTGCCTTCCAACTCTTGCTGTCATTTAGGTCTGTCCTAAATACTACCCCCAAAGCAGGATGCCCATACACAGGCCGATACCGTCCAACAGTATAAAGATTGAGTTCGCTACGCCGTGTCCCGATTCACCCGCTCACCCTAATTCCCAGCGCCATCTTTCTGCCGTTGCCCAAAATATAGGCTTGGAACAGCATATTATTTATATTTCAATTTGGCAATCAAAATGACCAAGGCCAAACAGAAAGTGATGAGGTTCGCGATTAACAGTGCCATATCCCCCATTACGTATCCATGCGCCATCCATAAGAAGATACCTATAACTGACATGAGGTACATCCCTAGCGAAATGGCCTTCGTGTCCTTTGTCTGCAAAACTTTGATAACCTGTGGTACGAATGACAATGTCGTCAATACTCCTGCGATCGTTCCAATCATATTCTTTTCCCCCTATTATATTTTTATTCTATAGACTAAGCAGTCCAGACAATCGATTGCTTTCTGGTCCTCATGAATTTTAGCCAATAAGTTGTTCCTGTGTTTCTTCAGCAAATACATCTGTTTTGCCTGTTCGTTCGTTTGGCGGTAGTGCAGAAAGGCAGCGATTGTTTTGTCATCGCAGCCGGCATCCTTCAGATTTGTGATATGCATTTCTTCCGTTATGTCCACTCGTCTCACTCCTCTTGAGAATAGAATACATCGAATCAAAAGGAACATCAAATACCTATATCAGATATCTTGACATACTTGAAAGGCATATCAAGAAGCGCTAAAATAGTGCTGAAGGAGTTGATGACATGGAACTCAGAGTGCTGCAGTATTTTTTGACGATCGCAAGAGAACAGAGCATCTCCGGAGCAGCGGAATTTTTGCATATCACGCAGCCTACCCTTTCCAGGCAAATGAAGGAACTGGAAGAGGAGCTCGGCAAGCAGCTGTTCATCAGAGGCAACCGCAAGATCACTTTGACGGATGACGGCATGCTGCTGAGAAAAAGGGCGGAGGAAATCCTCCAGCTCGTGGAGAAGACCGAGTCGGAAATGAACGCGGATGATACTGAATTCAGTGGGGACATTTATATAGGCGGTGGTGAATCCAGAGGAATGAGAATCATAGCGCGCGCAATCAGCAGAGCCCAATCGGAGCACCCAATGCTCAAATTCCATCTGTTCAGCGGCAATGCCAAGGATGTCACGGACAGATTGGACAAAGGCCTGCTCGATTTCGGCGTACTTGTAGAGCCGACGAACATGACCAAATATGATTTCATCAAGTTGCCGACAAAGGACATCTGGGGTGTTCTGATGAGGAAGGACAGTCCGCTGGCTTCCTTGGAAAAGATCACTCCAAAGGACCTGAAGGATAAAGCAGTGATCTGTTCGAATCAAATGATGGTCAAGAACGAGATCGCTGGCTGGTTGGGAGGCAATGAGCGCGGCCTGAACATCGTCACAACTTATAATTTATTGTATAATGCTTCCCTTCTCGTTGAAGAAAGCCATAATTACGCGTTATGTTTGGATGGCATCATCCATACCGGGGAAGACAGTACGCTATGCTTCCTGCCGTTGGAACCAAAACTGGAAGTGGGGCTTCATTTCGTCTGGAAAAAATATCAGGTGTTCTCGAAAGCATCGGATTATTTTCTGGGGCTGGTGCAAGAGGAGGCAAGAACCCAAACCAAGCAATGAAAAATCATATATTCGTTACGAAATTCTCGATGAATAGAGCCTCATCGGGAAATTTCCGCTTTGCTCCAGCAAAAAAACGATCAGACGTCCTTCATCGTGAATTCAGATCCAGTTCCAATCTCAATTTCCCGGCGAAACGATCCTCGCCGGGCATCTAACCTCATTTGTTAGAAAAATATCGATATGCTTGATTCTCGTTGGAGCATCCTGCAGGGCAGCCTCCGCACAAAAAAATCAAACGCATCATCCTAACAAAATTAGACTTCCCCCGAGCGAAAAAGAAGCATAATACCCTCACTTGGGTGTTATGCTTCTTCTGTTTACCATCTTTCATTTTGCGCATGCAACTGCCCCGCTCGTTATTATGTCCCCTTCCTATGCGAACTGAAATTTGCGGCCATCTGTATTATGAACAACCCCAACAAAATACCGCCCTGCACGGCTGAATGTTTCCACGTCATTACGATGAAGCCGTAATTCATGGACCAGTACAGCATCAGATAAGGCGTCAATAACTTCCAATTATTACGGAAAGGCACCTTTAAAACGAAGTCATAGATGCCTTCCAGTATGAGGAAGGCTAGGAATATGCTCAGAAAGATTGTGTATTGGATCGGCTTCTGCTGCTGTTGTGCAATGAATATCCCATAGACGCCTGGAACCACCAACGCTAAATAGGCCTTCCCAAAAACCGCTACTTGCGCCATTTTGGAAAACTTGACCAGCAAAAAAATGGCGATCAAAAATAGGCTGTTCACGACCCCGAGCAAGAAATAATAATTCTCGAACATGCGCATCCCACCTTTCTACTTGCGCCGCCATAGGGAGCCAATCTACTTATCTGGGTGCTTTCTTGGATTTCGGCTGCGCCTTTGCTTTATAGAAATAATATTTGGCGATTTCCGTGACGATAACATACAGAGCTAAGATGATGAATAGAGAAAGCAGCAGTAAAGGTTGAATGGGCTCAATACCCAGAAATTCATGGAGCGGCAGGTAAGGGATCAGCAAGGTGAAGATACCGACCGCGATGGATGAGTACAGCAATATCGGAGCGGGTTTGCTCCTATAGAAGCGTTTTTGTGTCCGCATGACCAACAACACCAGCAGTTCCGTCAAAACTGAAATAGTGAACCAGCTGCTCTGGAATATCCCGTGTTTGGCATCGAACCCGAAGAACAGGACAGCAAAGGTCAGGTAGTCGAATACCGAACTGACCAACCCAAAGACGATCATAAAATCACGGATGAAATGGATATCCCATCTGAGCGGTCTTTCCACAATTTCCTTATCCACACTGTCATTGGCGATGGTTATCGCAGGGAAATCGCTTAGGAAGTTGATCAACAGAATTTGTTTGGGGAGCAGCGGCAGAAATGGCAAGAATAAAGATGCCCCCGCCATGCTGAACATATTGCCGAAATTGGCGCTGGTGGTGACCTGGATGTACTTGAGCGTGTTGGCAAAGGTTGTCCTTCCCAGCTCGATGCCGCGGCTCAATACCTCCAGACTTTTTTCGACCAGCACGAAATCCGCGGATTCCTTCGCCACATCGACGGCATTATCGACCGATAAGCTGACATCGGCTGCATGCAGTGCGGGTACGTCATTGATGCCGTCACCCATATAGCCCACGACATGATTTTTCTTTTTCAGGGCCAGGATGATCCGTTCCTTCTGGTTGGGATCCACTTCAGCAAAAACAGTAGTGGCTTCAATTCTGCTCCACAATGCTTCGTCGCTCAGCTTCATGAGTTCGGATCCGGTCAGAGCGCCCGTGACTTTCAGTCCTACAGCCTCGGCAGTGTGCAAGGCGATCAACTTATTGTCGCCCGTGATGATCCGCAGACTGACTCCCTGATGCACGAGGTTCGAGATGATTTGCGAAATGTCTTCTTTCGGATGGTCAAAAAGGAGCAGGAAGCCCATCAGGACCATTCCGTTTTCGTCTTCAACCGTATACTTTTCCTGCAGGGCCACCGTCTTTTTGGCTAACGCGATGATGCGGATCCCTTGGCCGCTCCACTCTTCGTAGTGTTGTTGGATGCCGGATAGGATCTGTTCATCCATTGCTTTTTCGGAACCGTCGATCGCAACCTGCGTGCAGATGGCGAGGATGCTGTTCAATGCCCCTTTCACGATCATTGTGTATTGACCGCCCTCCTGAACAATGACGCTCAGGCGTTCACGGTTGAAATCAAAAGGGATTTCCCCTTGTTTTTTGACCGCGCCGATATCCAAATCTTTGGAGGCACCTATCGCCTCATCCAGCGTATTCGCCATCCCGGTCTGCAACGTGGCATTCAAATAAGCCAGCCGGAACACTTCATCGGAGGGCTGGCCTGCAACATCGGCCGCGCCATCGAGACGGATGGTCCCCTCCGTCAAGGTGCCGGTTTTATCGGTGCAGAGGATGTCCATGCTGCCGAAGTTTTCGATTGCAGTCAACCGGCGGACGATGACCCCTTCCTTCGCCATGATGCGGGACCCTTTCGAAAGGGTGATGCTGATGATTGCCGGCAGAAGCTGCGGCGTGATCCCAACGGCAAGGGCGACCGAGAAAAGCAGTGCTTCGATGGCTGGCCTGTTCATGATGACGTTGATCGCGAAAACGATCAATGTGAGCACAAGCATGATTTCAGTCAATAAATAACCGAAGTGACGTACACCGCGTTCAAACTCCGTTTCCGGCGGACGCAAAGAAAGTTTATCGGCTATTTGCCCGAATTCGGTGCTCGCCCCCGTTTCCACCACCAACATCGTGGCGTTCCCGCTTTGTACACTCGTGCCCGTGTAGACGCAGTTGGTGCGTTCTTCCAGGCTGGCATCTTCCCTGACCTTGTCCGGCTTCTTTTCGGACGGCTGGGATTCTCCTGTGAGGATGGACTGGTTGACGAATAAATTCGTGCTTTCCAGAATCAAGCCGTCCGCGACAATGAGGCTGCCGGTAGAAAGTTTGATGACATCGCCTGGGACTACCTCTTTTGATGCAATCTCGATTGGCTTGCCATCGCGAAGGACGACGGATTTGGCTTGCACTTTCGCCCGGAGCTCCGCTATGACATTACCCGCGGTATATTCCTGATAAAAGCTGAGTGTCGCACTCGCCAAGATGATGGTCAAGATGATCATCGCATCGATCCATTCCCCTGTTGCAGCCGATATTCCCGTTGCGACAATCAGGATAAGGATGATGGGATTTTTGAACTGACTGAGGAATGCCATCAACTGTGTGTCTTTTTTTTGTTTCCTTAGCGTGTTTTCACCGTACTGTTTCAATCTTTCTGCCGCTTCTTCCCCCGTCAGACCGGTTGCCTTGGAATGAACAGCTTGTAGCGTCTCTTCCGGCGACAGGATCCAATATTTATCGCTTTCCTTTTCTTGCATAAAAAGCCCTTCTTTCCCAAATAACCATACCGAAGTCATTACCTATAGCAACTCCAGATGTGCCATGCAACAAGCAACTTTCGTCAACCATATTATAACGCAACCGCCACCAAATATAGAAAGATTAGGCCACCCTACATGCACCAGCTTGAGGTTTTATTTTGCTATTCTCTGCTGTGTTGCATCTCTTTTTACGAGCCACTGCAACTTACGCCACATTGCTGATTATATGAAAATCGCCCAAATTGACCGCGCTTACATTATGTGTTACATTGAGTTTAATGAAGGAAAGAGACTGACTAAGGAGGGATGAAGCTATGGGAAGAGGTGGCGGAGGCGGCTCAAGAGGAGGTGGCGGTTCTTTCGGCGGAAGCAGAGGTGGGGGCGGACGCAGTTTCGGTGGCGGTATGGGCAGAGGTGGCGGTTCATTTGGAGGCGGAGGCGGCTCTTTTGGGGGTGGCGGTGGTTTCCGTTTCCCAAGAAATATTGGTTCAGGCGGACCCATTATCCGTACCGGACCGATCATCACCGGCGGACCCATTTTTGGAGGCGGCGGGCGCGGCCGAAGAGGAGGCACTGGATGTGGTATCGGGTGCGGCATAATCGCGATCGTATTCATTGTGCTCGCCGTCATTGTGGCATTGCTTTTTTCATTCAACAGCGGGCCTTCCACCTCCGGTTCCAGCGGTAACAATGACATCACCAAATCCACGGTGGTGCGCGATCCGCTGCCGAAAGGATCGGTTAACGAGACCGGATATTATACCGATACGATCGGCTGGATCGGCAATCCTACCAAACTGACGGATGGCATGAAATATTTTTACCAGAAAACAGGGGTACAACCCTACCTTTATTTGACGGACAACATCAATGGCTCGACCACTCCTTCCACGGATGAGCTGAAAACTTTTACAAATGAGCTTTACGATAAACTTTTTACGGATGAGGCGCATCTCTTGTTGGTGTTCTTCGAGCATGATCCCGGCGCATATATGGACTATTATGTGACGGGTACACAGGCCAAAACGGTCATCGATACAGAAGCGGGAAATGTGCTGCTCGACTACATCGATAAGTATTACTACGGCAAGCTGACGGATGAGGTGTTTTTCAGCAACGTCTTCCGGGATTCCGCTGATCGCATCATGACCGTCACCCGTTCCCCTTGGATAATCGTGCTGACAATTCTTGGCGTCTTGCTGCTGCTTTCCTTGTTGTACCTGTGGTGGAGTCATGCAAAGAAACAAAAAAACCTGGAAGCACAACAGACCGAAGAAATGCTGAAAACCCCGCTGGATACATTCGGCAATACCGAAGCGGAAGAACTTGCGAAAAAATATGACGATGAAACCAAAACAACCGCAGATGTGACCATAAAATCAGAAGATGAAAGCAACAAAACAGAAGAAAAACCTTGAGGAGGAAATCAAAATGGCTATTTTAGAAAGATTCAGCGACATCATCAGCGCAAACATCAATGCTTTAATCGACAAGATGGAAGACCCCGGCAAAATGATCGATCAATATTTACGCGATATGATGGATGATTTGGCGGAGGTGAAAGGCAGCACAGCCGGCGTTATGGCGGAGGAAACCCGCACCAAACGGCTGGTTGACGAAAACCAAGCGGAAGTGATCAAATACACTGACTACGCCAAGAAGGCGCTGGCAGCCGGCAACGAAAACGACGCCCGCATCTTCCTCACCAAGAAGCAAGAGCTCGAAAACGTAGGAGCCGGCCTGGCGACCTCTTATGCTTCCGCCCATGAGAACGCAGTCAAGATGCGTCAAATGCACGATAAATTAGCATCAGACATCGAGACGCTTAAATCCCGCCGCGAAATGATCAAGGGCAAGATTTCTGTGGCCAAGACACAAGCTACCTTGAACAAGACCACCGATTCCATTACTAAAACAAAGGGGGCCATGGGCTCTTTCGAACGCATGGAAGAAAAAGCCAACAAGATGCTGGACGAAGCCAACGCCATGTCCGAACTGAACATGGCCCCTATCGACGAAGCCAAAGCGCTCGAGGAAAAATATGCTTCGCAAGGATCTGCTTCGGTTGAGGAAGAACTGAGCAAGCTCAAGAAAGATATGGGACTGTAAGTAATTTGCGTTCTAATCTCGACGCTATTTGTATAAGGTCCATTAAACACCATCCTATCGCTCTCAATTTTGTAATGCCTCCCGAAAGTTAGATTTTCACTCTAATTTTCGGGAGGCATTTTATGGATTTCCAGGGAAAATTGTAGCGAGCAATTTAAAGCAAAAATTGGCTGGCCTTAGTCCGGTTCGATACGGAATCCACGCCAGCCAATTAGCTATTTAAAGACTCTATGCCAGCTTTTGGGAACCCCAAAAGCTGGCATAGAGTCTTTTTTTTGATCATTCAACATCCTAAAAGTGACCTCTTACATATGTTCTGAAACTATGTGCGCGCCAGGGAGTAATCCACTTTTTCTCTGCGCGCGTTAAGATTTTTTAGATACAAAACAATCCGTTTTGCCTATTTCCCCATCAGCACTTCAATATCGTGCACCTTTCCATCATTGACCAATTCCAAAACGTTGCCTTCCCGTGTTTCCCTTCCTTCGCCTATCGTCTTCACTCCCTTGTTGACGCCTTCCGGATTTTTGACTTTTATGTTATAGATGGAATCAAAATACTTGTACCTTATCGTGTATTCTGGCCATTTTTGAGGGATGCAAGGATCCAATAGGAGCGTAGCTCCGTGTTTTTGGAACCCCAAAATGTATTCTAAGCCAGCTTTGTACATCCAACCTGCCGAACCGGTATACCAAGTCCATCCGCCTTGCCCCGAATGAGGGGGAACAGCATAAACATCAGCAGCCATTACGTATGGCTCAACTTTATAGGTAAAACATTCCCTCTGATTCCTTGAATTATTTATGGGGTTAATGAGCTCATATAACTCATAAGCTTTGTCTCCATCGCCAAGTTTGGCAAAGGCAATAATTACCCATGCGGCTGCGTGAGTATATTGCCCGCCGTTTTCTCTGACACCCGGACCGTATCCCTTAATATAACCAGGCTCCATTTCACTGGTGTCAAACGGCGGCGTAAGAAGTTTAATCACCCCATCTTCTCTGGTGATGAGGTAATCTTCGACCGAGTTCATCGCCTGTCTCGCTCTTTCCGGATTCCCCGCTTCAGAAATAATCGACCAGGTTTGAGCAATGGAATCAATCTTACACTCGCTGTTTTCGATCGAGCCAAGAGGTATGCCGTTATCAAAATAGGCTCTTATGTACCATTTGCCATCCCAGGCGAACTTCTCAATAGATTCGGTGATTTGATTGATGATAGTAGCGTATTTTTTTGAAAGTTCTGATGCTCCCATTTCCGTGCATACCGGAATAATTTTTTTAAGCACAGCTATTAAAAACCACCCCAGCCAAACACTTTCCCCCGAACCTTTATTTCCGACGGTATTCATACTGTCATTCCAATCGCCGGAACCCATTAACGGAAGTCCATGATTTCCAAATTTTAATGTCTTCTCCACGGCTGCGATACAGTGTGCGAATAGAGTAGCAGAGCTATTCGAAATGGAAGGAATCCCGTATTTCTCTTCTTCCCCGTCTTCCAGCAAGGGGCTTTCCAGATACGACAATTCGGATTTTAATATTCCTTTATCCCCCGTTATGCTTGCATATTCCATGGTCACATAAGGGAGCCAAAGAAGATCATCACTGAATCGGGTACGAACGCCTTTCCCGCTGGGATCATGCCACCAGTGTTGTACATCCCCTTCTACAAACTGATGCTCTGCATGAAGAAGGATCTGTTTCCTCGCAATTTCAGGGCTGATATGAACTGCCGCTAAAGCATCTTGAAGCTGATCTCTGAACCCATACGCACCGCTGGACTGATAAAAAGCTGATCGGGCCCACAGTCGGCAGGAAATGATCTGATATTGAAGCCAGCCATTCAGCATGAGATTCATTGAAATATCCGGGGTCGTAACCTGAATCCCTTCAAGTTTTTCTTTCCAGAACTCTTTAACAGCAGTCAGTGCCTGATACGATTCCTGAACATTCCTATATTTATTCGTAAGTTGATCCACTTCATCCGTTTTTTCAGCTGCACCAAAAGTGAGTACGATGTCTTTTTCCTCCATTGGCTTGAGTGAAATGTTGACTTGCATCGCGGCGCACGGATCAAAACCAGTTCCAACCGCTCCCGTAAGTTTTTCTTTTCTGAGGCATTCCGGATTGGCTAGATTCCCTGAGCCAATAAACTCTTTCCTGTTTCCTGTGACACTTCTACTTTCCAACGAAAGGTCCATGAAACAAACTCCTGCCTTATATTCTTCATTATAAGGATTTTCCACCAATAGGACCCCGGCTGCGTTCAAGTTTGTTTTTATATGCATCGCGGTAACCTGGTCTGTGACACCCAGCACCGGTCTAACGTAGTAGGTCAGAGATAGGTTTCGCTGTTCGTTGGATAAATTAGAAAGTTTTAAAATGCTGATTTTAATGGTTTCATTTACAGGAACGAATTGGACTAATCTTTGCTCAATGCCATGGCTAACGTGCCTAAATTCCGTATAACCAAACCCATGTCTTATTTCATAGGCTTCATTTTCCCTTACAGGTGACGAAGTGACCGTCCATGATTCGCCGGTATCATCATCTCTGATATACAAGACTTCTCCCGGCTCATCAGTGACCGGATCATTGGACCATGTAGATAGTTTGTTTTCGCGGCTGTTTCCGTACCATGTATACCCCGCTCCTGATTCAGAGACAATAAAACCAAAATTGGGATTTGAAATCACATTGATCCATGGAGCGGGGGTAGTTTTGTCTTTCTCCATTTGAATGACATACTCCCTGCCATCTTCAGTGAATCCGCCTAATCCATTTGGATATAATAGAGTTGGTTCTTCTGAAGCAGGGCTGCCGTATTCGCGGATTGCTTTGGAATATACGCTGTCTCTTTGCTGTTCCGGTTCTCTTTCACTTGTTTCTTCCATCTGCTCGCTCAGGGTTCCTCCATCGCCTCTTACTATTATTCTCGCCACGGCATAGAGCAGGTAGATTTCCTCCAGACTCGTTTTGCTTTTGTCGACAATAAAGGCTCCCCCTGATTTCCCTATCATTTGGTGAATATGACTTGAATTTAAGGCCTCGATGATAGAAGCATGTAGCGGGAGGTCATAACTGTTAACTTCCTCACATAAAATCACCAAATCTACCGTTAACTTTTTGAACATCCAATAATCGTGGGCTTTTAAAATTTGATCGAGCATCCTAATCTCATCGATATTCTTTAAAACGAGCAATACAATAGGGTCGTCTCCGGAAATGCCGAAACGCCATAGCGATGACTGCCCCAATGCGTTTCTTTCGATTAATTTCTGGAATTTCCTTCGGGAAGGACTGCTGTACAAGATGCTTGAGGTCATATTTTGGTAGAGTTCCATTTGAGAAGGCTCTATATCCAGGTAAGCAGCTTCGAGATAGCCGCTTGTGTGAGCGAGAGTGAACGCCCGATCAATGAAATCATTCTGGGAATATTTCTCTATTACGAGCGATAAATCTTCCATGCTTTCGCTGACCGCAGTGATATACGATATCTGCAATGACTTTCCGGGGAGCATTCTTCCTTTCAGTCTCATGCTCATGACCGGATCGAGCACAGTTCCCTCTGTCCCTGAAAGAGGCTGGTCATCATCCATAGCTGCCGGGGTCCCTAAATCACGGTTTCGGCCGATAAACTGCATCCTGTCCGTTTCGAATTGACTGTCCCCGATGGTTTCCCCTTCAACCACGGCAAAATTAGCGGTCCATAATTTGTTATCGGAGGCAGACTTTGGCCGGTTGCTGGCAATAATGCCATTTTTGTCTTTAAGAATCTCTGTTTTCATGAAAAGTTTATGAAAGGCAGGGTGGGCTATATCTTCATTTTGGGTGGTCATCACGGATTCAAAATAGCTTGTCACTTCGATATCACAGGTGCTGTCTCCGGCATTTCCCAGAGTCATTTTCCTGATCTCAACATTTTCCTTCGGAACAACGATAACTTCCGTTTGCGTATTGATATCCCCATCTGTTCTTTTGAAAACGGCTTTATCGTTTGTATAAATCACTTCATATTTTTCAGGGATTTGCGATAACGGTGCGTAAGCTGAAGACCATATTTTATTTGTAGATACATTTTTGATATAGAAGAACATTCCGTACCTGTCCGCTACATTCTCTTCTCGCCATCTCGTGATTGCTTTATCGTTGCATCTGCTATAACCGGTCCCTCTATCCGTAATCATAACAGAATAATTACCGTTTGAGAGAAGATGAACTTTCGGCAAAACAGGATCAGCAAGGTTGAAGGTCCTTATATGTCTGCTGTCTTTATACCCTTTATTTTTGTCAATTTTAATTTTTACTGTTTTCGCTTTCAAATTAAAGTTATAGACAGCAGATGGAATTTGCTCCTGAAGCAAAAACCGAGAAGCATACATTGCGGGGTCTTCGAAAAAACGTTTTTGCATGATAAAATCATGCAAAAAATTGTTCATGGCCATAAAACTCATCCCTTGATGATGGGACATAAATTCTTTGATAATACTTCTCTTATCGTCAATCAGAAGCCTTTCGGGTGTGTAGTCAGCCGCCTCATAAAAACCATAGGCTCCTTCCAGCCCTTCTTCCTTCAGGTATGCGATGTTTTGGACTGCGCTTTCGGCATCTATCTGGAGTGCTAAAAATGTTGAATAGGGAGATACCACCGTATCTTCCATCAGTCCTCTTTTTAAACCCAGCCAAGGCACACCAAAAGCCTTATACTGATAGCTTAAATTCACATCTGTATCGTTAAAGCCGGATTCGGATATTCCCCAAGGTATATCATTTTGTTTACCGTATTTTTTCTGGCTCCTGATGACAAAATGGTAGGTTTCGTCCAGCATCGTATTCTTGTAGCTCTTCATGATCAAAACGGGCATTAGATATTCAAACATTGTGCCAGACCAAGATGCAAGCCCCTTGTAACCGTCGTCTACTGTCAAAGACCTGCTCAATTTGAGCCAATGCTCAGGAGGTATTTCGTCCCTGGCTATGCTTATATAGCTTGCTTGGCGTGCCTCCGAAGCAAGCAGGTCATAATAGGAGTCTGTCAGTTCGCCTACCTCCAGATCGAAGCCAATCGAGAATAATTGTTTTTTCTCGTCATACAATGGTAAAAATTTTGTGGTTTCCGAGAGAGAATCCACTCGGTGAATCAACTCTTCATAATCCATTAAAAATCTGCCTACAGCTTCAAAGGATGCAGCAAAACTCTGATGTAATTCCGAAAGGAAAATCAGGTCATCCAGGCTTTCTGTTTCCGGCTGCGTAATGCCAAGCATAATTTTTCCGATGATTCCTTCCGCACGTGCATAAGCGCCTGGCAAATCTTCTAAAATCGGGTTGTTTTTTAACAGAGCAGCGATCTCTTCAAAGTCATCTTTGTAGTGTGAAAAGCAGCCAGCAGACAGGCTTTCCGGAAGTTTTTCAATCAAATCAATAGCCGGCATGAACTGCAGCCGCTCATTATTGAACGTCACTAACATTTCTTCGATTTTACTTCTCCAGGATAAATTGGTAATGCCAGCAAATTTACCGCTCGTTGAAAGTTCCCTCACAATCCTGTTCCATGAAAACATATCCATGGCTTGCATTTGTTCAAATCCAAGCGCTTGATAAATCTTCATTCCTTCTTCTCCGGCGTTGTACAAAGTATCCCTGATTCCATTTATAAATTGCAGGTCGGTTATCGGCTTTTTAAGGTATCCCTTTAATCCTTCAGATAAGGTTATCAGGTATCCTACTAAATTCCCGCTGTCAGCAGTGGAAATATACCTAGGCAGTAAGGGTTGCAGTGTTTTCGTATCGTACCAGTTATACAAATGTCCATTCCATTTTTCCATCTTTTCAATCGCTGTTATCGTATTTGAGACTTTCCCTTTCATTTCTTTTGTTCCGATGTATCCAAAATCTCTGGCGGTAAGGACAGCCATCAACCCCAGGCTGATGTTGGTCGGTGAGGTTCTGCGAGCGATGCCGTTAGGGGAATCTTCTTGAAAGTTGTCTGGTGCAAGATAATTGTTCTCGGCGTTGGCAAATTCCTCAAAATATCGCCACGTTTTCCTTGCGATCCTGCTGATTTCGCAAAGCTCTTCTTTGGTGAGTGTGGATGGTTTTTCTGCCTCTTTTTGGCTGATCCTATAGGCAATATAAGGGGCGCTCAATGACAGAGCAAAAAATATGAAGCTTAAAACAATCGCTTCCGATTTAAAATATAAAGCTAAAAGAAAAACAGCCAGTCCTATCCATATTGACGATTGCATTTCCAGTACATAGCTTTTAAGTGAATTGTTCTTTTTCCTTTCCTCAGCTGCCGAAGTAACCCATTCCAGCAAATTTTTTTTGGTTATAAAAACGCGCGAAAGAGTAACCAGCACTGCACGTATTATCAAATAGGATTGGTACGGCAAAAAAATGAGTTTCAGTATCGCCTGATAAAAGGTTGCTTTAACCCCCCCAATTGTCGGCAGGTACTTTTTGGTCCTTATGCGTTGGCTGTGTCGTTTCGACTTCACATACCTTGTTGTGCTTCCCAGAGCATTGGAAATAAGATACACCGCTAAGGTCAGCATATAAAAACCTATCCAGAACATTTTACTTCCTGGAAGTATGGTGAGAGCCAGGATAAGTAATGCAATCAGGCTTGGGGCTACCAGACTTCTTCTCAAATTATCCAGCATTTTCCATCTCGACAATGCCGATAGGTGGTTTTTACCGAAGATAAAAGGAAGCAACTGCCAGTCGCCTCTGACCCAACGGTACCCCCTCTTGACAAATGCATTGTACGTTGCGGGAAATGAATCCACTAACCTCACATCTGAAACCAGCGCCGCCCTCAAATAAGATCCTTCCAGAAGATCGTGGCTCAATATGGTATTTTCAGGGAAAGTGTCTTTCAAAAGGGTTTGAAAGACCTTCAAATCATATATTCCTTTTCCTGTAAATATACCTTCGCCGAAGATATCCTGGTAGATATCGAATTCAGCTTCAGCATAGGGATCTGCATATTTTTGCCCTGTAAATATTCGCGAGAAGAAAGTGGCATTTGTACTTTCCATTTCAATATCAACTTTAGGCTGTAAAATGCCGTATCCCTCTGTCACAATCCCTTTCTCTTTGTCAATTGAAGGTCTGTTCAAAGGGTGTGCCATGATGCCTATCATTTTTTTTGCAGCATCCATAGGCAGTATGGTATCGCTGTCCAGCGTTATCACATATTTAATGTTTTTAAAGGTTGGGAAAGGGGGCGAGGCATAAACAATCGACGTTCCATTTGAACCAAGGATCATATCGTTGAACTCCAGCAATGCTCCTCTTTTTCTTTCCCAGCCGATCCATTGATTATTTTCTTTACTGAATTGTCTCTTTCTATGGAAAAAATAAAACCTTTCGGTAATAGGATCGCTGTATTTTGTGTTCAGCTCTTTTATTCCATTGATTGCCTTTTCAATTATTTTCGAATCATCTTCTTCAACGGGAGAATCCCCATCTTTAAAACACCCCAATAACGCAAAATATAAATTATTCTCCTTGTTCAACAGATAATGTCTTTCCAGATTTCCCAACAGTTCTTCAACCCTTTTTCCGTCAGGAAGAATTGCCGGCATAACGATAATGGTCCCCATATCTTCAGGTATGCCCTCCTTCAGTTCCAATTTAGGGAAAAATGAAGGTCCCAGCCTGCTGCCGAAGATATGATTTGCTGCACAAAACGCTATTTCCGAAGAGGGAATCAAAACTGCAAAACCGGCAATGACTGCAATCAGAGCTGCATTTTGCGATGCATTTGAAATTGCATATCGAACAGCTACCGCAATAAAGGTTACCAACAGTAAACTGATTGAACCGAAGTATAACACCCCTAGGTTTTTCTTGATCATTTTCTTTATTTTAGGAATTATGCTTCTGCTTCCACCCAGCTTTTCACCTAAAATTTCTGTCCCTTTGCCGATCAGATAGTAGCCTACATGATGGGTTCGCTGAAATCCGCTGCATTCAGCATCTGATTCTTTCGATTCCGAATAAGCATTTTTAGTTAGTTCAATCGCTTCTTTCGCTACGTGAATTTCTGAGACGCCATAAATGTCTGCAAGTTCCTCCACTTTTCCTTTGTAATAATTTCTTGTGGCTATATCCATCAATGAATAAATTTCTGCGGGATCCTCTTTCAATATTTTGCCAACAAAGCTTATTTCCTCAAAAATAGTTGACCATTCCAGGGTTGAAAAATATTTAAGACTGGTTATATAATTTCCTATTGAGACTGTATTCGATGATTGGAGCTCGTGTTCCTTGCGAATGGATTTTTCAATGGTTGTGCCCTGATCTTCAAGGGTCTCTTCAATGACATTTAAAAATTCGGTATAATTTTTCCCCGATTTTCTGAGATGGTACAATAAATGTTCTATGAACAAAAAACTGGTTTCATCAAATTCTTTTATATTTGTTCTGACTAAATTGCGTATTTCACTCATGTCATCGCCAGTTAGCCATTTGTCAAATATCTCTTCGGCTCTGTGCCGCTGGTTCTGCGTTTCTTGGATATCCTCACAGATATGCCTTATATTCTCAATCAGTGCAATCTTCATAACTACAGGTATGGCCCATATTTCTCTGTCATAAAGAACATTTTCCCCCTGATAAACCTTCATATAGTTCAATAAATTTTCTTCATTTATTTTACCGTCAGTATGGGTCACCAGCTCCATAATTAACGCAAATATTCTTGGATAATTTTTAAAGTCTCCGCCTCTCAAATCCGGCAGTTTCGAAAATGTTTTCTTTGATAAATTTCGTTGTAGTTCTTTCACCAGTTCTTCAATAAAATAAAAATTGTCAAGAAGCCATTCTGAGACTGGAGCAAACTGTTCATTCAGCTGTATATCTGAACTCAAATCTCTATAAACCGAATGAATAAAATTATAGTTATCATCTAATCTTGGAATAGGCCAATTTGGAATATTGTTCGTCATGAAATTCGAATGCTCATCAGCCAAATTCTTTACATGCATCTCAAGTTCTTGATCATTGAGAGGCACCTTCTTCATCCGAAAGCTGTAAATATTCCTTAATTTTTTTAGTTCAAGCCGAAATTTAATCATTGCAATTATCGCAATGATAAGGACAGCAAAAATCACAACTGCAGCATAAGCATTTAGACGTATTTCCATTTATTGGCACCTCCCCAAAATATAAAAAAACCCAAAGCGCAATACCCAGAAAATAAAATTTATTTTCTTATCTGGTCATCACATTTTGGATACAATCTATAGCTTTAATATATCTTCAAATGCTCTGGAATGCAGCAAAGTGTTCTGCTACCAGCTTTTCCTGAATTTTATATTAGCCGATATGCTAGTTGTCAGCTTGTTGATAATGCGCTCTGCGTTTCAAGATAAAATCGATTTGTCGAGTTGGAGTTTACCTTATCCATAAACACAAGGCAGATCCCAAAAAAGCAGAGCGCACATCCCTTTCCGAATAAACTGTGGAATCTTATAATTTTTTGCCACTAACCAACTGTACGATAACCAGAATAACCGCAATGACCAAAAGAATGTGGATTAGCGAACCAGCAGCCGGTAGCATGATGAAACCTAGCAACCATAAAACAAGGATTATACCCACAATTGTCCATAACATGAGTCTCACTCCCCTCTATTAATCTGTTTGATTAAGCTAATTCTCTGCTGCGCCCTTCCTATACTTAAAGCTATGGCGAGCTGAGAAGTCGTTTCTTATCCTTAGGCATCCGTCTCCGTTTTCGATAATCTTCTTTCCATTTATGGTTTTGTTGCGTTATCAACATAGCTAAACTTATCTTCACCGGATTTGACACCTAAAACAAAGCTTGTCTCATCCATTGTTTTTTTATCGGTAGAGAATTGCATTTCTTTATCCTGTTCCCCGCCTTTGGAATCAGTTACACGTATATTGATCGTATTATCTGTCTCATTTGACTTCACAATCACATAGGTCATGTCTGTCTTTGTTCCATCGCCTTCAACTTTGACAAAATCCGATGCAGAAAAATAATAATCCAGGTTCCCATCGGTGTTAACCCAATGACCGATCAGGGCTTCGCCAACTTTCAATGAGTCCCTTTCAACCTTAACGCTAGCCTTACAACCACCGATTAAAAAAATACTTGCAACAAAAAGCAGAGACAATAAGATTTTATTCCTTCCCATATTCAACACTCCCTTTTTACTGTTTCTCCCCGCATGCAATGGTTGCGCTTTCATTTGTTTCCAAAATCATTTTAGCACTAATTAATTCTTTTGCATAATTTTAGTATTTCGTTCGATCAGTGTCCGTTCACTGTTCAAAGAAGTACTCTTTTTTTGTCAAGTAAGTGACAGGATTGTTCCCTTTTTTCCATTGAGGAGCCGCGAGGCAAAAACATGGAGAAACCCCTATATGCTAAAAAAGCTACTACAGATTTTTTTATCCGCAGCAGCTTTTCTTTTGCACCTAATGTTCTATCCTTCATTTGCATCGGTCATATTGTTTTGAATTTAGTCCATTTGCCACTGCTGTAACGCCAGACATAGATAACCGATTTTACTGCCCAATCAATGAACATGGCTACCCAGGTTCCGAACATGCCCATATGGAAACCGATCGCAAATAAGTATGAAAGTGCGATCTGGCAGAAGATCATAGACAGGATACTGACTATCATCGGGAATTTCGCATCACCGGCACTGCGGAATACCACGGGAAGCATATATCCCAGAGGCCAGATAAGAATCGTCAACTACCCTCACTGAACTGAGCCTAATGTCTTAACCTTTTCAGTGGGAGTAGTTGACTTGCTTCAACATCATGACATCATCACCTCTTTTTTAGCAATGCTTATCCTCTACAGCCTATTGCCCTCAGCAAAGAATCGAGAAGCCCGTCACTGATAGGCTTCTCGATTCTTAACTATGCACAAAACCGGATGCGCTTCGCTTATGCTCACGCTATTGTGCTTTATCCCATCCTTACTTATCCAACAGGGCCAAAGCGCTTGTCGCAAAATATTCTGCTGCCAGTATCAAGGCAGATTCATCTACGGTAAATGACGGATGATGCCAATCCTCTGTGCCATTTGTCCCGAAGAAGGCAAAGACACCGGGAACTTTCATCAAGTATTGCGCAAAATCTTCACCGGCAATGGACGGTTCGGTTTCAATGACGGTCAATCTTTTCCCCGCTTCAACCTTCAGCTTCTCGGTCAGCGCCTTGTCGTTGATGACGGGAGGTGGACCGGGATGCCACTCAATCGTTGCTTTTTGGCCAAAAGCCGCCGTAATATGGTTGACGATTTCATAAAATTCATCTTTCAATAGGCTGCGAACTTCTTTTGAAAAAGCGCGCGTCGTCCCTTCCATCACGACTTCCTCGGGTATGACGTTCCAAGTATTGCCGCCATCAATCCGGGTCACGCTGATCACTGCCGTATCCAACGGCGAGACTTTTCGGCTGACGACAGACTGCAGTGCCGTCACGATGTGCGAAGCAGTGACAATCGGGTCGCTCCCTTTATGCGGAAGAGCACCATGGCTGCCTTTCCCTTTGATCGTGACATAGAAACGGTCTACCGCTGCCATCAGGCAACCTGACTGCAACGCAACGGTTCCGACGGGCAGATCGGGTTTGTTGTGGATTCCTATAATGGCATCCACTCCATCCAATTGTCCATCAGCGATCACATGCAATGCGCCATCGCGCCCTTCTTCCGCCGGTTGGAAAATAAAACGGATGCGTCCAGGCAAGTCATCTTCTACTTCTTTCAGCAATTTGACCGCCCCCAGTAAGGATGCCGTATGAAAATCATGCCCGCACGCATGCATGACGCCGGCATTTTGCGATGCAAAGCTGACCGCCACTTTTTCCTGGATAGGCAGCGCATCGATATCCGCGCGTATGGCGATGGTC
Source organism: Trichococcus palustris (assembly GCF_900114465.1). GTDB lineage: Bacteria > Bacillota > Bacilli > Lactobacillales > Aerococcaceae > Trichococcus > Trichococcus palustris. The sequence goes on from NZ_FOTD01000001.1 coordinate 273,357, forward strand.
TTCCCTTTTGACTCTGAGCCGATGTCGGCAAAGACACCCGTTTCCATATGTGTCTCACGGATAGTAATACCCAACGTCGCCAAACAGTCTTTGATATATGCCGTTGTTTCGAACTCCACGGTCGATAGCTCCGGATTTTGATGCAAATGCCTGCGGATGCCGACGAGTTCCTCCTGCAAAGCTTCCCTTTCAGCTTGCATGTGTATGGCTAGTCTATCCTTAATTTCCATTTTTCAATGTACCTCCTTTAAAAAGCCTACCTATGCAAGGCGCTTATCACGATGATTCCGAGTGATTGTCCGATCCATTAACCTGGACAGCTCTTCGAATCTGTCTTCGCGTGTGACGGCTCCTTCAGCTGGATGGAAAATCAACTCTACTTTACCAATCATACCAGACTATGATTCCTCCAGGAAGTACGCTGCACCATTTTTCACGCAAATTTCTGCCTGGTTTTCGGGGAATTGCGGTTCTTTAACACATACAATGGACCCATACGAAAGAAAATGAAAATCGAAACAGGTGATCCTATGCAAATCTCTTTTAAAGCTTTTGGAACGTATAACCAGATCATCACGGAAGATGAACACTGCCAGGCGCTGCTTGATGAATGCCGGAGGATTTGTGAAGCCATCGAAGAAAAATTTTCAACATTCCGGCCTGCCAGCATCATTTCTGACATTTCAGCGCATGCCGGCGTTCGGCCCATCGCAATCGATGAAGAGACCTTTTTTATGTTGAAAAGAGCACAAGACTTTTCCAACCTTTCCAAAGGCGCTTTCGACATCACGATCCGTCCGGCCACTGCCCTTTGGGGTATCGGCAAGAAGGGTGATTTCATTCCTGACGGTCAGGAAATCGGCAGGCTCCATGAACTCGTCGATTACAGAGACCTCATACTGGATAAAAAAAATGGCACTGCACTGCTGCAGAAAGCCGGTCAGCAAATCGATTTGGGTGGCATCGCGAAAGGATATGCCGCCGATAAGACCAGAGAATATTTGATGCAAAACGGCTGTCGCACTGCCCTGATCAATTTCGGGGGAAACATCGCTACGATTGGGGGAAAACGGAATGGAGAGTTTTGGCAGATCGGCGTCCAGAATCCATTGGCGAAACGCGGTGAGTTCATAGGGACTGTCGGTCTGTCCGATCAAACGATGGTCACGTCGGGAGTAAACGAACGCTTTTTCATTCATGGCGGAAAAAGATACCATCATATTTTAGATCCCCGGACTTGTTACCCGGCCGATTCTTCCTTATTGAGCGTAACGGTCATCGGTACCCGTTCCATCGATATGGATGCTCTATCGACAGCCCTCTTTGTGCTGGGACCTGATGAGGGTGCCAAATTGGCGAACCAAATGGGCTGTCATGCGCTGTTCATCTTGACTACCCAACAAATCTTTGCCACGGAAGGCTTCACGAAAATACTGAAAAGGAAGGTATGACATCATGGACCAGCGATCAAAAAATAAACTGAAAAGAAAAATGCGGAAAATTAAAAAAATAAACTTCATCAGGAGGATTGTCCAGCTCGTTTGCTTCTTCTTGCTGCCCGGGCTCTTCATCCAGATCTATACCAGCACGAAGGCCCTTGTGATGGCGCTCGTAAACAGCAGCTTTTCGCTGCAGGCAAACCTCCTCGATTTGGCGGTCGTCCTGTCCGTCTATCCCCTCACCTTGCTGTTGGGCCGCTTCTTCTGCGGGTGGGTCTGTGCAATGGGCAGCATCGGCGATCTGCTGACAGCCATCCGGAACGGTTTGAAAATAAAGGAACTGAAAATGGAAGGATCTGCAGGCCAAAAGTTAAAAGCGGTAAAATATATCCTCCTGCTGTTCGCCATTATTTTCATCTGGGTTCTGCAGATAATCGCCATTCCCCAAGGAATCAACCCATTGGATGCCTTCGGGGTTTTGGTTTCCTTGAACAACTGGGATCTGCTGCTCTCCACTTTTCTGGTCGCGACAATCCTATTGGCCGCCATTCTCGTGCTGTCTTTCTTTGTGCCGCGGTTCTTCTGCAGATACTTGTGCCCTACCGGAGCCATCCTAAGCCTGCTCTCACTGCCGCGTATGCTCACCATTAAGAAACCGAGGGAAAATTGCCGCAACTGCACCCTATGTACGCAAAATTGCCCGATGGCGATCCCCCTTTACAAAACGGACAAATCACGCTCCGGCGAATGCATCGAATGCGGGCAATGCGTGATTGGCTGCCCCATGGATAACTGCCACATGCAGCTTGCGGGAAAGGACCTGAACACCAAGACAATCGGAACCATTGCAGCGACAACCATTGTAGGCCTGAATTATATCGGGACGATTTCAGCGAATGCGGTGGCATTTGAATCCACTCAAACGCTCACAATGGATGCCAGCCAATCCGCTACAGCTAGCAGCACCAAGTATCAAGACGGCAGCTACCCAGGCACCGCCCCTGGGTTCCAAGGGCAAATCACGGTAGACGTAACTGTGGCGAACGGTCTTATAACCGCCATCGACGAAGTATCCAACGAAGACACGCCCGAATTCTTCAATAGATGTTGGAATACGGTTACGGGTGAAATCATCCAGTCACAAACAACTGATGTGGACGCCGTATCGGGTGCTACCTACAGCAGCCAAGGGATCATGGACGCGGTCGCCGCTGCCCTTTACGGACAAACGGGGACAACCGCTGCCATAGGCGAATCTGCTGATAGCATCCTAGCTGAAAGCAAGACCATCGACAGCTCCAGTACAGCAAGCTCACAGAAGAGTTCAATGAGCAGCGATGCCGCAGCTTTGTTTACAGACGGTACTTATGAAGGCAGCGGATCCGGTTTGCGCGGCGAAACGCTTGTGGAAGTGACCGTTCAAGCCGGAAAAATCACGGCTATTTCCGAAATATCCAAACAGGATGATGACCAATTTTTCTACCGCGCTTGGGACACCGTCACCGAGGAAATCATTGCCGCACAATCAATCGAAGTCGACGCAGTATCCGGAGCGACCTACAGTAGCAACAGCATCATGGAAGCGGTCGCCGCTGCCCTTGATTTGACCTTCGAAAATCCGAACAGTTCGCTGCAAGGCGGCCACGGCAGACCGTAGGGAAACGGTCAAAAAGAAAGCCGTTCAGTCCGAAAAAGAGGGAACAGCATTTTCTTTTTCCCGCTACTTTTGAAATCTACCCGGAGTTTCCTTTAGGCCACAGCTCATGAAACGTTCGCAATTGTTGCAGAATGGGCTGCACCGAAACCATTTCCCCACCTTTTCAAGAAAGTTTCATGATAACTTAAACAAAAAATAATACTATTGATACCAGTTATTTGTTAAAATGCAATCAGTACCGAAAAAGGAAGTGGTAAAAAATGAAGCTCAAAAAAATGGTGACGGTTGGTCTTGCTTCAATGACCTTATTAGGCGTCACTGCCCCGATGGCCTTTGCCGACAAAGTAGCGATTGAGCCCGTCTTCACTTATGGGGAAAGCTTGAATGCAAGCCAACTGGAAAAAACCAAAACGACTTTGGGTGTTGCGTATGGGACCAAAAAACTCGTTGTGCAAGTCAATGAATTGAATGACCTTCTTCACGATGACTATCCATATAATCAAGTCTATTCGAGCACGTACATCACGCCGGCCGATAGCAACGGCGATGTAAAGGTGGAAATCTTGACGCCCGAGACGATTACGGCCATTACCGAAACGCAATATGAAAATGCCGCCATCACAGCTGGTGCGGTCGATGTGAACATTAAAGTAGCGTCCGCTGTTACCGTAGATGGATCTGGGGCCCTGGCTGGCGTTTATAAGGCCTTTGCTGCTTCGGGCAAAGCTTTGGACGATAAAGCTGTCGAAGTTGCCCAAGAGGAGCTTGCAGTAACTTCTACTGTTACGCAAGAAAATTCCGGAAACAGCGGCTATTCAGATGAACTCATGAATGCAGCCGTCGCCGAAATGAAACAAAACATCCAAGAAACAAAAGATGCCAATGGCGGTGCCATCACTTCCGATGCCATCCGTCAAATCGTTGAAGATGTTTTGAAGAACTACAACCTGGATAGCATCCTTTCTGCAAATAATATAACGAATATCCAAAATCTCATGGTCAATTTTGGCGATATCAATTTGACCGTTCAACAAAAAGAACAGCTCTCTGCTCTGGGGTCGGAATTGCAAGCCAAAGGCGGCGAACTTTTTGATCAAGCCAAGACAACGTGGAACAATGTCGATAAAACGCAACTGAAGAAAGATGGCCTCAGCATCTGGGAATCCATCGTCCGCTTTTTCACGAACCTGTTCGGGGGCAATGATAGCGCGACAAGCAACTAAAGTACCCTGAGGCTGCGAGCTAGCCCCATCACTGATCCATAACCGCATAAAATGGGAAAATCCCGTTAGAGTGGCCATTTCGGCCGACTTAACGGGAATTTTTGCTTATCTCTTTATTCGGTTCGAGTGCCTTTTCAACTCAAATGACATTAGTGGCAAAGCTGATGCTGGCCGGATTGAGCAACGTATCGCCTACCGGGCAATGCGTTTCGACATAATCCACAAATTTATTGATTTCCTCTTCGGTATTATCCGCCTTGATGTGATAAATTGCATGAATATCGGTAAACCCGACCTTCACGCTGTCATCTCCCAAAAAGCCGTCGGTGTTCAGGTTGCCTGATACCTCTACTTCAATCTGATGAAGTTTGATATTTAATTTTTGGGCAAATATTCTTCCCGCAATACATTTGCAGCTTCCCAAACCAGCAAGAAGGGCTTCCACAGGGCTCATGCCCACATCTGTTCCGCCGAAAGATTCCGGTTCATCAATGACGATTGCCTTTCCTCTTGCTTTGTTGATTACTTGAAACCCTTCATTTAAGCTTGTCGTTGTAACTTTAAAAGTTGTATTAGGCATATTGATATTCCTCCAGTGTATTATTTTGATTAAAGTAAAAATGCGTCATCCGAATGTGGCTTATCCTATTAAAATTCATAACGAGCTATAATAGCATCAATTTATACAAACCAGTCATAGCTTACCGATCTAAACATTAACGTTGTGTATTTCTTTATTAAACTTTACTTGCCACGATAAATGGCACACCTCCTTTAAAATATAAAAAACCCCTCATCCTTACCAATAGTTTTACCTATCGGAAGGACGAGGGATTGAATTTCCTCACGCGTTACCACCTTCATTTATAGAGACATTGCTGCCTCCACCTCATGCAGTATGCTGTTATTAAACACAACCATTACTGCGGCACTATAACGGGTGCACCCGTAGCTGTCTAAGGTTCCTAACGAACGTTCAACAACCCCACTCAAAGGCCATCTTCCACTCTTCTTTCACTTCCCCTTCTCAGCTTACCGGGGCTCTCTGATGCGTTTCAGAAAAATGTACTTTCCTTATCGATGTGTTTCAATTTATTAAAACTTGATAAGGAGAGTCTATCATGCTTGACCGCATTTGAATAACATCCGTTTCCGAACAAGTATGATAGGTTCTGTCGAACATATAGTGATGGACATCCTTTTTGGTTTGCGCTGAATAATGAACATAGATTTTCCCTTTCTCTCAGTTTTCTTATGGCGAAATGCATTTTATTATTCCCTTATTGAGGTTTATCCTTTAATATAGAGATTCAGGGAACTGGTGTTCTTCACCATCCCGCAAAGAAAGGAAATGTTTATGACAGGAAAAACACACGTAGCAGTGGGTGTTGCAACCACTCTGCTCATCACAAAACCCTCCACGCTGAAGGAACTATTATTATGCTTAGGTGTTTCCGTTATCGGTTCTGTTATCTGCGATATCGATGTAACTACTTCGGAATCCCATCAAACACTCAATAAAATACTCGGTATTATCCTAGTGGTAGCCGTTTTATTAGCTTTTGCAGAATATCAATGGTCTGTCGGCATTCTCTCGGCCATGTTGAATAACAGCACCTACTTCAGACTATTTTTGGGAGCCGTTATTTTCCTTGGGATTTGTATATTCGGGAAAGAACAACCGCATCGCTCTTTTCTCCATTCCCTATTGGGAGTTGCGCTGCTGAGCATGGCCGTTTATATTCTCTCTCCGACGTTGGTTTTGTATTTTGCCGTCGCAATGGCTTCTCATATCATGATTGATACGTTGAATCAAAAGAAAGTGAAGCTCTTTTATCCGTTGCCAGGAGGCATCCGTTTCGGTCTATGCAGCGCAGATGGCATCGTCAATTCCGTACTGTTCAAAGTCGGAAGCCTGGCGGTTTTCGTTGAAATTATCCTTTCCCTCAGCAGGATGAGCATGACCCTTTTTTCCTAGAGAAAAGGAAGACAACGATGCAGGGATAATGCAGAAAAATTTAATAAACGAACAGAGGGGAAAATCCAGTCTTATTGGATTTTCCCCTCTGTTTTTTTCTGTTCCCATGAAGCAAGCTTGGGTATTATAGATAGTATAGGTTATCGGATGGATAGTCTGGGTCAGTCGTGATATCGAGCCCCAATTTGCGGAGCGTCTGTTCATCATCCTTGTTCAACATGACCGTTGAGTGAGCCTGAACGCCCTTCAATTCCGAAAGCTTAGCATAAGCAAGTTGAGCCGTTGGATTGGTAACGGCGCTGATTGCAAGAGCAATCAATATTTCATTTGCGTTCAAAGCCGTAATTTTACTGTGAAGATCTTTGGCCTTAAGCATCTGGATCGTTTCCAAAATCATAGGAGACAATAGATGGATTTCATCCGAAATATTGGCAAGCGTCTTGATGGCGTTCAAGATGGCAGCGGAGCATGAGTCCATTATCGGGGTCGTTCTCCCGGTAATGATTGTGCCGTTCTGTAATTCAAAAGCGATGACAGCGGGCATATCGTTGTTTTCAGAATGCTTTCTGATGCGCTCTGCATATTTGCGGGCAGGCCTAACAGGAACGCGATCCTCTTTCATCAAATCAAGTTCTTCCATGATCATCTTCATGCGATTAAGGATTTCTTCATCGATGATTCCTTTTTTGAAGTCGCATTCCGTCGCAAAGCATCTGCGGATGATTTCTTGCTTGGATGCTTCTCTTACAGCTTCGTCATCTATGATGCCGAAGCCGACACGGTTAACGCCCATGTCCGTCGGCGATTGGTAGACTGACTCCTTTCCGGTAATCCTTTCGATGATGCGCTTGATGACTGGGAATGTTTCGATGTCACGGTTGTAGTTGACAGCCACTAGGTTGTATTTTTCGAAATGGAAGTTATCCATCATGTTTACGTCCTTCAAATCGACGGTTGCCGCTTCATAGGCGATATTCAGCGGGTGCTTCAACGGAACATTCCAGACCGGGAATGTTTCGAATTTTGAATAGCCGGCCACTCTGCCATGGCGATGTTCATGATACAACTGGTTTAAGCAGGTTGCCAATTTCCCGCTGCCCGGGCCCGGCGCCGTCACAACGACGATTGGTTTTGTGGTCGGGATATAGGCATTAATGCCGAAGCCTTCCTCGCTTACGATTGCTTTTACATCGGATGGATAGCCTTCGATTGCGGTATGCGTATAGACCTTGATATCTCTTCTTTCCAGTTTATTGATGAAGAGTTTTGTGGACGGTTGGCCTTGATAACGTGTGATGACAACGCTGTTGACCGCCAGTCCGTATCCTCTCAATTCATCGATCGATCTTAGGACATCCATATCATAGGTGATTCCATAATCCCCGCGGATCTTGTTGCGCTCGATATCCCCAGCGTAGACACAAATGATGATTTCGGCTTGATCCTTTAGTTTTTGCAAAAGTTTGATTTTTGCATCTTCGTCAAATCCCGGCAATACTCTTTTGGCATGTTTATCGCCAATCAGTTTCCCGCCAAATTCAAGATACAATTTGTCGTAATCATTTACCCTCTCAAGGATATATTTTGACTGTTCTTCAATATACTTCTGCGGATCAAATCCTATTTTTCCCATGCGTTCACTTACCTCCGGTTTTATTGTTTCCGTATTTTCTTCCTCGCATGCATTTCTGGAAAGGGCAGATAGAAAGGCAGAGATAAGCTTTCTACCTCAACTTCTTCCCTATTCCAGAGCAAGCAATCTGTTTTTTCATCCTTATCTATTATAGACGAATATGGCCTATTGGCAATGCCATTTTTTTGCAAGCGGTTTAAGCCGTTACAAATATCAGAGGGAATACGAGCGTCTTGGGGTAGCACATCCTTCCTGGCAACAAAAAAAGCCATTCAGGGATGGCTTTTTTGTTATCATTCCGTTTGCTTTTATTTTCCTTATGCCCGTTGATTAGCGCTATCTTTCGTATAGAGCATCATCAACTTATTATTCAACAGGTGATCGGTGTTGAAACGGCCTCTCAGGGTAGTCGTTATGGTTTTCGTGCCCGGTTTTTGGATGCCACGGGTGGTCATGCAGCCGTGTTCGCCTTGGATTAGGACGGCTACATCCTCCGATTCGGTTATCTTTTGCAGTATTTCCGCTATATCACTGCCGATCCTTTCCTGCAGTTGCAGCCTGCGTCCTACCATATCCGCTATCCTGGCTATTTTACTTAAGCCGATGACTTTTTGTTTGGGAACATACGCCACCGCTACCTTCATGTTGTACATCAAGGCCAAATGATGTTCGCAATGGCTGAATATCTCGATATCCTTCATGAAAACAAGATCATTGCCGTTATTATTTAGAGCTAAATCGTCCTCAAAAGTGGTATTGAGCATTTCAGAAATTTCGTCATTTGTGTAGCACATCCCCATGTAGACCTCTTCATACATTTTGGCTACACGTTTCGGCGTATCCTTGAGGCCCTCTCTTTCGGGATCGTCACCCAGGGCAATCAAAATTCCCCTTATGTGCTCTTCAATTGCTTGTACATCAATCGCCATCTGCTACACTCCTCTCTCGTTCGGATCCCAGATAATCTTGTGAAGCTGCACCTGCATATTAACCCCATTCATATTGTTGTCCTTCATAAAATCCACGATGCTTTCCAGCTGGATATCCCCAAACACGGGGCTGATGAAGATGTTGGTCTTTTCAGTCAGTTTGTACTTGTTGATCAATTCCTTGGCTTTCTCCAAATCCTCCAAGCTGCCCGATACAAATTTGACGGTGTCATTGTTCGTCAGATGATCGAAATTGTCCAAAGCCATCATCCTCTCCATACCGCTGGAAGGAAGCTTGTAATCCATGGTGAAGCTAGGGGGATTTTCCAAATCCGAAAATTTACTCAATAATACGCTGCCATTCGTTTCGATTTCGACATAGAGCTCCGGATCCTTTGACAGCAACGCCAAAAGTGTTCCGATGTCTTTCTGCAAGAGCGGCTCTCCCCCGGTCAAGGTTACGTTGGTGACCTTCGTGTCCTTGATGTATCCATAAATTTCCTCGGCTGACATCGGAACAAAAGCGACTTTTCTGTCATTCGCCCAGGCTGTGTCGCAATAACCGCAGTTCAGATTGCACCCTGCGAACCGGATGAATGTTGCCAATTGCCCGCACCTGCTGCCTTCGCCATTGATGCTGACGAACTTTTCGACTACTTGTAAGACCATTTTATTTAACCCCGCTTTCTTCGTAGGTTGCGCTGTTTGTCGGCGTTTCATAAATAATCGCCCTCTTAACGTCATAACCCAAGCCCGCCATCGTTCGATAGAAATGGGCAGCGAAATTTTCGGCTGTCGGTCGGGTCGGGAACTCTATGACGGAAAATCCGTCTTCCTTGATGCATTGCAATGTTTTTTCCCTCATGGTTCCTTGCTCGATGATCAACGAATGGTCAAAATAATCCACGGCAGCCTTGAGATCCTTTTTCAAATCGCCGAAATCCACTACCATTCCGCCTAATTGGCCGGAAGCAACGAGTTCTTCTGACTGCACCTCGATTTCAACCCGCCATCTGTGACCGTGGATGTTCCCGCATTTGCCGTCATAATCAGCAAGAAAATGGGCACTGTCAAAACTATGTTCTGTCTTTAAAATATACATATTTCTCCTCCTAAGGTTGTCCTGCAGCAGTTAATGCCTACTTGCATTCGCTGATGCCGTTGTGCCTATCCGTCATTCCCAGAACTGACCTTGTCTTTAATGGCTTTGAAATATATACATAGCATTTTTATATTTTTTTGCACAAAAAAAGGGCATAGAATGCCCATCAACAAAATGACCACTGCTTTTAGCGGTCAGGTCCTAGTTTTGATTATAGACAGGATGGTTACGAACTGTCTTTATTCTGTTTTCGCTACTTATACAGACTACTACAGGGAAAATGGATAGTCAAGTTGTCCTGGAATAAAAAACGGTATGAAATAAGTTCCCGCTCCCGATTATTTAAAGCTTGTGTTCTCATTCATTCCGTTCCTCATTTCAGCACTTTTCCGTCAGCCGCGGCACTACTTCATACTTTTTAATATCGAACTGTCTGTCACCCACCGATCGGGCAGGCATGATTTCCATGAGCGAATTGGTGACGAATACCTCGTCCGCATCCAAAAGCCCCTCAAGGTTGTACGCGCCCGTTCGGATAGGGATGTCAAGAGCAGCGCAAAGGCTGATTGTGCGTTCCCTTGCGGTTCCAGGCAGGATGCCGCAACCGATGGAAGGCGTGTAGACGATGCCCGCCCTCGCCCAGAAGACATTGGATACGCAGCCTTCAGCAACCTTTCCGTCCGTATTCAGAAAGACTGCTTCGTCGAAGCCGAGACGGAGCGCCCTTTCCTTTTCCATGATGTTTTCGGCATAGTTCATGCTCTTGATGCCGACAAGCTTTGAATGCTCGTTTCTTCTGGATTCCGCCAGGCATAGCTTGAGTCCCGTTTCATACTCCTTTTTGTAGACCTTCGTGCCCGTCAAAAAGATGACGTCCGTTCTGTCCTGATTGCCGCGGCTGGCCACGATTTTCACAAATCCGTCCGCAACAACATTCAGCCTCAGCAATTTCCCGATGATAGCTTCACATTCCTCGATGCTGTACGGCAGCTTCAGGCTCAGCACCGAACAGGCATGCACCATGCGCTTGTGGTGTTGGCCCAAATATAACACTTGCTGGTTGCGCACCCTGATCGTTTCAAAAGCCCCAAATCCATACATGAAGCCATTGCTGAACGGGGTGATACGCGTTTCGCTTTCTTCGATGTAGGCATCGTTCATAAATATTTTCATTTTCCATCTCCTACCGGCAGTTCGGCATGCAATGCCTCCATCAGCGCCTTCGCCTTCACGATCGTTTCCTGATATTCCGATTCCGGATCCGAGTCCCAGACGATTCCGCCGCCAACCTGAAAATAGGCGTCGTCATCCTTCTGCAGGATTGTCCGGATCACGATGTTCAGATCGGCATCTCCATTGAAGCCGATATAGCCGATGGAGCCGGTGTAGGCGTTCCGCTGCGTCGGCTCGATTTCATCGATTACCTCCATGGCCCTGATTTTGGGAGCGCCGGTGATGGAGCCGCCCGGGAACGCCAACTTGATGCAATCCACGGCGTGAACCCCTTCCTCCAACTCCCCTTCTACTGTGGAAACCAGTTGGAAGACCGTGCTGTAGGGTTCGATATGGAAGAGCTCCGTCACTTGAACGCTCCCGGTTTTGCATACCCTGCCCAAATCATTCCGCATAAGATCCACAATCATGAGCAGTTCCGATCGGTCCTTTTCGCTTTCAAAAAGCTGCTGGCTGTTTGCGCGATCCTCCTGCTCCGTGGCCCCTCTTGGCAAGGTTCCTTTGATTGGCCGCGTCTGCACCTTGCCTTGCCTGATCTGCAGAAACCGCTCCGGCGAGCTGCTCAAAAGATGGCCGCTGCCGAAATCGAGATAGGCTGCAAAAGGTGCTGGATTGATGGTCCTTAGCTTGTTGTACAGCGCATAAGGGGATTCGTTTGTCTTACACTGGAATCGCTGCGTCATGTTCGCCTGGTAAATATCGCCGGACCGAATGTAGTCTTTGATGGTATCGATGGCTCTCAAATATTGTTCCTTCGGCATGTTGCCAGTTAACTGCTTTCTCGGCCGTGCTTCCACCGCCGGGAAACCCACAGAGGTCATGACGTCGCCCGCGCCAGTCAGGATTTCCCGTTCCACCTTCGCTACCCATTCTGCCGGATCACCAAATAATCCCGGGGATGCAACATAGACCTTATCCAACAGGTGATCCACCGCAATGACACCGTCGTAGATGCCGAAGAAGCAGTCAGGAATCTGAACGTCAGCGACTGCCGTTCTCGGCAACCGTTCCACATGGTGGCACAGGTCATAGCCGAGGTAGCCTACAGCGCCACCGATGAACGGTAGTTCCACCTCATAATCCAAGTGATAATCCGCAAGCAACGCTTTCAACTTGTCAAATGGATTTCCCCCAACTTCGACCGTCAATTTCGTTTCCGGATCAAAACCGATGAAGGAGTAACGTCCCAGCTTTTCGGGATCCATACCGCTGTCGAGGAAAAAACAGTGTTCCCTATCCTTGAACAGCGAAAATAATTCCGCGCTGGATAAGGTCGTATCGATTTCCTTTACCACAACATCAGTTGCTGTTTTTCCCATAACGAATTGCCCCTTCCTCATGATACTGTTGTACTCTTCCATAAAAATTGCGGAGCATATCCAATCCGTGCTCCGTCAGAATGGCCTCAGGATGGAACTGTACCGCCTCGATCAGCTCATCGCGGTGCAACAGCCCCATTATTTCGCCTTCCGTGGTCCAAGCCGTTATCTCAAGAGCTTCTGGAACGCTTTCTCTCTCGACCACCAGTGAATGGTATCGCGTGACAGGCAATGGATTTCGCAGCCCCTCAAAGACACCCTTGTTGATATGAGTGATTGAATGGACCTTTCCATGGACCGGCTGGATTGCCCTTACGATTTGCGCACCAAACACGCTTGCTATCGTCTGATGACCCAGACAGATGCCCAGAATCGGAATCCTACCCCTAAATTTCTTGACGACAGCCAGGCTGATGCCGGCTTCTTCTGGGGTGCAAGGCCCCGGTGAAATCAAGATCATCATCGGCTTCAGTTCCTCTATTTCATTCATTGTTATGCTGTCATTTCTCTTCACCACAACCGCATCGTCCAGCTGTTTCAAGTATTGGACCAGATTGTACGTGAAGGAATCGTAGTTATCTATTACAAGTATCATAGTTACCTCATTGATTGCGAAATTTTTCCTGCGTATTGCTTTGTCTATTCTATCAGATTAACGGCACGAGGAGAAATGTTGGCTTTAAAAAATCACAAAAAAAAATATAGATAGGCGCTTACTGGCATAACCAGCAAGCGCCTATCTAAATCATCATTCATTTTTATCTTCAATCCGACAGAAGACTCCCGCCTCAAGGAATGATGCGGGCATAGCCCAATGAGTAGGCGGGAGATGAATGTCGGTAGGCGTCAGCCTATTTGTTTGTCTAAAAATCTTTGCCCTTCCTACAACTTCACACTCGATAACGAACGCACGTTCGTGTATGATGTATGATATAAGGAGGTAAGCGCCATGATCATCCACAAAGCGCACAAGTTTCGACTCTATCCCTCGGAGGAGCAACGGATTTTGATTGGGAAGACCATTGGCTGCTCCTGTTTCGTGTTCAATCACTTTCTGTCCGAATCGAAAAACTATCAGAAGCAACGCGTCAAAGTCGCCGGAATCCATGAACAAATCAGCAATGCCAGAACCGATTACCTGCAGAAAATATCGACCGAAATCGTCAAAAACCACGACATCATCGGCATCGAGGATCTGCAGGTTTCCAACCTGGTCAAGAACCACAAGCTAGCAAAAGCCATCAGCGACTCCAGTTGGTCCAAATTCCGGGCCATGCTGGAATATAAAGCGTGCTGGTACGGCAAGCAGATTATTGCGGCGGCCCGAAACTTTCCGTCCAACCAACTGTGTTCCGGCTGCGGATACCAAAGCAAAGACGTGAATGGGATTGCCCGGAATGCCACACCCACAATGACCGGGATCTGAACGCAAGCATCAATATCAAGAGTGAAGCCTTAAGGCTTCTAACCGCAGGAATCTGCGGGGATAGCCTACTCAATTAACTGAGGGATACTTCGGTGTTCGTAGGAATCCTCCACCTCTAAGCGAATGCGTAGGTGGGGGTAGTTCAAACTTTTAGCTTGTTACTTTCTCTTTAGGGTATTATACAAGCGTTTTGTAGGGTTCCCCAGAAATGTCCGAGACAACTTGAGCTACAATGTCGCCAAATTTAATGTGCTCTTTGGGAGCTTCCTTGTTGTAGATGATGTAATCGGAATCTTTGGCCAATTTCCCAGTCAAGGCTTCTTCCTTGAAGTAGTAAGGGGTGTTGGGGATCGTGGCCAACAGTTTGTTCATAAACGGAACCAGGTTAGCGACAGTCAAAGGTACATTGTATTGGAACATGAACCAATCATTCAAAACAAAAAACTCATCATTTTCCATCCTATTTGATAATTCTGTTTCCAACAAGCTAGCTAATTTATCCATGATCATTCTCCATCCTATAATCTGGTAGCAGTAAACTTCAAAATTGTTCAATTGTCTTGTGGATTTCCTTGAAAATAGTCCTAGATATTTTTCGATTTCTGCTCATCGCTAACAGCCTGCGCTGTTTGAATTGGCTCCTTTCCATCAAGTTGGCAGGATTTATCGCTATCCCCAAAATGGCATTCAGTCGGAAATTTAGTGTTGGTACTTCCCACGTCTTTCCTAACCCTATCCTATATCTATTTTACACTATTTCCTATAAATATCATCACTTAAGAATCCTGATTGTGTGAGCGATGGCTTCATCCTCAAGGATTCTGCTGTTACCGAGGTTGTTTGTTCAAGCGTGCTTATGGTTGCGAAAACCTTTGAGCAGCGGCTGCCTCAAAGAAATACATGGCAGAAACAAAAAAAATTAGGGCAGGACCTAAATCAATGTGCGATTTCGTCCTGTCCTATTTTTTTCCATCCATATGTGTTGAAATTATTTACCGGTTCCTTTTTTTATTTCCCTATGCCAAAGATAAAAAAGCGAACCAGTGTATAGGTATTGCATAACAAATTGAAGTATCTCCGGTTTCGAATGCCATCCGAATAAGACATACATAGGCAGGCCTATTAGCCCTTCTTTATGGTAAAAAATGGTTTCGGATAGATCATAAGCCTTTATAAACAGCGGGCTATCATTGGCTAATAGGTTTATTGAGCCCAGCGCAGACAACCCCTCATGGATTCCATAACCGAGCAAAAAGCCAGCTTGCAGAATCAGATACGCCAAGGTGATGTTGAACAGAATCCTTAAATTAACTTTCACCAGCGAGTGATTGATAAGGATCGTCAACAAAAACGCTGCCGCGATACCCGCAAACAGGGCTGCGATGGCGTACTGTCCGGCAAAAGTAAAGAGCGCAACCTCTACCCCCTCACGCGCCACCATTATGAAGGCAACACTGGCAATACCAAAGGCAGACAGATTTTGGCTGACACTGCTTTCCACTGTCGAGACCATGTTTCTGCCGTGCTGAATCATCCAGTAAATGAACGTAGTCACCAATCCCAACGCGACGAAACTTGAGCCACTCTCCCATAATTTTGACACTTGTTCCATTCTGTCGATCGTTTTGGATAGAATGTAAAGAATGCCCCCAATACCAAGAGAAGCAACAATGCCACTGATCGTCCCGAAGTAAACATTTTTCCGCAAATATTCATTTTTGCTTTTCCTTAAGTATTGAAGAATGATGCTAACGATGAGGAATCCTTCGAGGCCTTCCCTGAAGCCCATGACAAACGCGGGCAAAAATGTATCCATAATGATCCTCCTTTGAATGTATCTATGCCTATTTCTTTTTATTCCATAATTGCAATGAGAAAGATTCTCATTTACATTATTATGACTTTACCTGTCCACATTGTCAATGAAAATATTCGGGTGTATATTTAATAAAATATCGGAATATTTTTAGGGAAGTCAATTTTTTCCGTGGAGTCTGACTCTCCAATAAATCAACATATAGCAATCATTATACTCAAGCATACTGCATCGGTATTCCCATTATTTTTTTCAAAAATTCAGGCCAACAAAAAAATCCTTAACAACACGTCAGTATTGCCAAGGAAAGGATACAAATATATTTTCTTCATTATTTGTGGGACTGCCAGTAATCGTTTCGGTCGTTTCCTGATTTTTGAAAGTTAGCCTCACTATATTAGCGGTTGTCCTATCATTCATTTTGATACAAGAATCAATAACACCGTTGGCTAATATCCATCCAGCATCGAGATGGCACCATACCTAAATCTTAAACTGAGTGAGCTGCCTGCCGTGTTTAGCCATAAAACCCGCATTCCCGCTAAGATTATAACGTGGAGCCTTAAAAGTTTAATAAATTAACGTTTGCAGAGTATACCGCCCGCTCTTGACAACCAATGCATTGGTTGTCAAGAGCCGTCAATGGCGTTTGTTTCATCAAGCGTTGAGAAGCAGGACAGGACCCTTTATTTTACATCACTTCGTTATTCGGGGCAGTTTTTAAAGGATTTTTAGCACTACTTTTTGTATCTTCTAACATCAATAATAAACTCAGTATCCATTTCATTATACGTATGTATACCTAAATATTTTTTTTCTGGTGTGGTATCGAATACTATTTTTTCGTTGTAGTCTTCTTTAGTCAACGTTTGTATCTCCATATAATTGATTGCATCGCCATATACTTTAGAACAATCCTGTGCAGGGCGAATTAATTTTCCTTCTTTAATAATAATGTTCCCTGCCATCCTTGCATATCTCGTATCCATTACTATGGGGTTAAGTGGATGTTCCGCCCATTTTCCATTAATGGGATCATCTGAATAATATAAATATAATTGTTCATCATATCCCCAGCCATTTCTTTCAATGCTTGTAAACATCCACCAAATATTATCATGAAATAATAATGTAGTATCGCAAGCTTTAACATTACTCAAAATGGTTTTGGTATTCTCCCATTTCATAGGGAAATCAATGCACTTATATAAATCAACAGTATTTGCCTGACTAGTTTCTGGTATCATATATATTTCATTGGCGTATCTAAAAATAAACGGGTAGGAAAGATGATACGGCCTCTCCAAAGCAGTTCCGATTCTTATATATTCACCATCATGATTTTTCTTTAGAACAGCTATGACTCCTTTACTATTGCTAAAATGAAATTCTTCAACAAAAAGATATGTTTGGTCTCCATGTTGAAAAAGGAATGGATCCGCAAAAAAAACGCTAGAATCTTGGTAAATGTACTGTAACCCAGCCTCATTTACCGGGAATGATTTTCCTTTTTTGCCCAAAAGCAAAAACCATTCAGTCTCTGCCATATTCTTTTTATTTAAGGTTTTTAGTATTGCATTGATAAATATTTTGCAGTAAAGTTTATTCGTTTTATGCAAACAAGTCGGATAGATTTCATTTTTTGTATAATTATCTAAACCAGATATCATAACCCTTTTTAATGCTTGTATTGTAAGCTCAATTAATTTCTCTGCGATGATATTCTTTGTTATTATAAAAGATCTAGCATTTTTCACCCTGGCATCTACAATCAACATATTCCCGCTTTCGAAGCGGCTCATAACTTTAACAGAAATGGACGATTCATTAGCGACAGACCTTAAACCAAAATAAATATCACTAATATTGCAATCATCAATATAATATTCCCATAATCCAAAATTTGAATTATCATCTCTTATTATTTGCATTTTTTCTAAGGACAAAAATAAATCCGCTGTATTTTCTGATTTGTTATCTCCATCAAATAAGGGGACTCTCCCTAAATTTAATTTATTCTTCTTAAGGAAATTTATTCTTTTTCCTTTTTTTACACTATTCTCAAACAAAAAATTATCCAAGTTATAGAAAAAATTTTTATCAATATGGTGCGTCTTTGATTTCGGAATAGTTCTTACTTCAATAATTCTCCCTATGTTCTCATCAATAATTCTATTCACCAGTAATTGAAACCACACTGGAACCATATAGTCAGAAGGTATGATTAATCCAATTTTTAACATTTCTATTTCCTCACTAAAAATTTTTTTATTTCCTCGATAAAAGATATTGTATGTTCTTTCAAAAATAAGTAATTTAGTAATAATGCAAATATACTCGTTATCATTATAGTTATACTTCTGCAAACTATACATTCAAAATAATTGGAACAAACTATTATTGCAGTGTTTTCAAGGAATGTAAATACTGCAATAATAAATACATTAATAATTTTTCACATAAAGGCTTAGAGAAGCTTGTATGATATCTTTGTCTGCAATTCCAATAAGTCTATACAGCCTGGATCCCCCGCCTACATAGTTATATGTTGGCGGGGATCCAGGCTGCCTGTCAAACTCGTCTATGTACGGAATCGTAATAAATGTAAAGCTTATTTCGTGTTAGTTTCTACTAACGTGTCTTTAAGCGAAGAGGAAGTCCTTCAATTGTGCGGGAAACGATAGCCTATTGAAGGCTTTTTTAAAGTGTGCAAAAGAATCTTCCGTTAGCCAGTTTCCTGTCGTGGGGGCTATCCTGTGATGCTGTATGTGCCCATTTGGGCATTATTTTAACACAATATGTGATTTTAGCAATGGAAAATCGCCTAAAAAGGAATATTTGATGACTAAAAGTCACTTTAACGTATTTTTTAATTCCTTTTTGGGGAATTGCTTAATTTTTGCCCCCAAAAAAAGCAATAGCAGTTTAAATTACCCTTCTTTGTACTTATGAAGCTTGCTACTACAATGATTTTCGCCGTTTATGCAACTGCGAAGTTTTAGTTATATGGTATAGCTCATTTAGAAAAACGTTTTTTTCAATCTTCATTGTCTCAATGTCATTTTTGTTATGGAGAGTTGCGTGTCTAATAATTTGCTGATTTTTTGATTTTATCTTTTTCTGTCTTAGTCAAATAGATAACGATGCTTAGAATGAATAGCAGAAAGAGGGCGCTCGTTCCTACCGTACCAAGGCCAAGCCCACCATCAGCATGGGGCTGTGACAGGAAGTCCCCTAAAGATGCGCCGAAGGGACGGGTCAAGATATAGCCGATCCAGAAAGCTAGCACCGCATTTAGCTTATAGCGGTAATATGCCAAGAAATCTATCAAGATAAGTGCTGCGAACATAAGCGCAGCTTTCCAGTAGCCGATGGCAAGTCCCTCTGATATCAGATCCCCTGCCGCAGTCCCTAATGCAAAGGTGAATAAAATGGCACACCAGTAGAAAATTTCGCGTTTGACCGTATGGATGGAATGGATGGACAATGTCTTTTCACTCCTGTACCAAACTACAAAGGTCGTAATAAGTGCTATGCTAAAAACAATTGTTGTCGTCACCAAGGAAACGCCTAAATTATCGGTGAGATTATCCGTGATCAAGGTCCCCACAATGCTGATCAGCACTACTGTAAGCCAGTAGATTTTAGGAACGTATTTTTTCGCCTTGAACTGATAGAACAGCGTGATTATCAAGAATATGCTCATGATAATGGTAGTGATTGTCAAGCCTAGGTTAAGGGTTTCGCTCAGGAAATCAGCTGCTGTTTCGCCCACTGTTGTAGCCATGATTTTGATGATCCAAAAGAAAATGGTTACCTCCGGAACCTTATTGAGCATCTTTTCGGCAAGTGAAGAACCCGCTGATGCATCTTCAAAAACTAGTTGGTTATCCATATTGTTTTTTTGATTCATTTTTGCGCACACCTCTCTTATTTGTACTTGTTATTAACCTTGCTTGCCAACCTGCATTCCCGGAAAAGTTGTAACTAGGTCGGGTAAACCCTTGATATCACTGTGTTTTCGCCTAGTTATGTGTAAAATACATAACTAGGCGGATTAAGCCTTGAAATACTATCCAAACGTTAATTTGACGGGTTTTTCACTTGTTCCTAGTTACGTGTTGGTGGGAATCCAGGTTGCCAAGCAGTCTCTTCTTGTTCCTCCACTACTATATCGTCGCATTCTAAACGAAACATGCTGAAATTCTAAACAATCTATAAACACCACAAAAAAAATGCCAAAAAAGAGTCGAGAATTTCTTCTCGGCTCTTTTGAAAAGCCTAATCTTTTTAGGGATTAAAGCGTTCTTATGGACTTGCATAAGGTTACTGTGCGCTTTTCCTCTCGGCAGCCCTGATCCCTGTCATTGCATCAGTATTTTTAACCGATATTTACCTTTTCCGATTTCAAGTGTCTGTATTCTAAAACAATCATCATGATGATTGCTACATCTATGATGATTGTCAGCAACAAAAGCACTGACTGGGTGTTCAGATAGCTGTATGTTTCATAGGCAACAAACAGTCCGAATACAAACATCGCAAGGGGGTAAGACCACATTATTTTTTTCCACAGCAGCCCGATCACCGCCAACTTGATTGCACCATGCAGCAACAGATAAATCGCAACCGCATGTTGTGAACTGATTGAAAGATTTTGAACAATCACAATGAAATAATTCATCACGACATCATTGGGATCTTTTCTCAACTCAGGAAGTGCGATCAGATGGATGAGGCGATTAAGCTGTTCATGGCTTCGCGTAAGCATCAAAAAGCCACCAGTAAATTCCATTAACGCATTGATGGCCTTAATGCCCAAGCCAATATAAAAACCGATGTTGATGACCTTATTTTTATTAAGCGGTTTTTCCATAGCTCTCTCCCTTTCATCCATACCCTGCTACTATAAATTATAGTCCATTATATCCTCTAAGGCTACCGGCGTGGATTTTTTCTATCGTTCCTTACTCCCTTGCTCCAATTACCATTGAGGATTCATGCGTGGTCGGATACCGATTAAAAAAAAGAAAAGGCCATTGACTCCGTTGCCTGCCACTGTCCTTTTCGCTTGCAAATCTATAGAGTCATGTCTACTGCTTCTTTCTTTTCGAGTACCATTTCTTGATTGTAATCTTTCAGTGTTTCGTTGTAAGTTGCTAGGACTTGGTCGGCAAACACCTCGGCTGAAAAGGAAGCCGCTATCCTGCGAGATGATTTTGCCATCATGTTTTTCAAATCTGGATTCTCCATCAATCTGCTGAGGAATTCCGCAAACCCTATCTGGTCCTCATACTGTATCCCGTTCTGATTATCAAAGATGATTCCATCAAGACAAGCATCTTTTTTGCACACTGCAGGCAATCCATTAGCGATGGCTTCGATATAGGTCAAGCCCTGAGTCTCGCTGGTGGATGCACTCACGAAAACATCGGCCAGTTGATAGTATTCGTTTACTTTATCAGGCTCAACCATCCCCGTAAATATGACTTTGTTCGCCAGATTGCATTCTTTTGCAAGGTTTTCAAGTCTTTCCCTATCCGGGCCGTCGCCTACAATCACCATTTTGATTCTTTCCGAGTCCATTTCGGCCACGTTATGAATAAGTTCATCAACATTTTTCTCTTTTGCCAATCTTCCGAGTGAAAGGACCACAAAATCGTTTTCCGTGATGGCCAATCGACTTTTCAACTCATCAATCCGTTTTTTGCCAACTTGTTCCGAATATATTTTCAAATCAATCCCTGTTGGAATCGTATAGATTGGCTTCTGCACATCATAGCTTTCCAGCAAGCTTTTCACTTTTTCACTAGGGGCTATCACTGCGTCTGTTTTGCTTAGGATTTTTTTGGAAAGCCTGCGTACAGTTACTTTTCCGAACGTGCGATTCGGCGAAAAGTAATGCGTATAATCTTCATAGACCGTATGGTAGGTATGAACAATCGGGATATGCAACTGCTTTGCTATCCGCTGCGCAAGTACAAA
Organism: Trichococcus palustris; assembly: GCF_900114465.1. Classification (GTDB taxonomy): domain Bacteria; phylum Bacillota; class Bacilli; order Lactobacillales; family Aerococcaceae; genus Trichococcus; species Trichococcus palustris. The sequence continues at coordinate 295,097 of NZ_FOTD01000001.1, forward strand.
GGTACTGAATTCGAAATTTGTATGGATGATATCCGGGTGCCAGTCCAGTATTTCTTTCACCTCTGCACCGCCCATCGTCCGCATGAAGCGTGCCTCCGGATAAATCTTGCCGGCACTAACAGAGGGGACATGATAGACGGCATCGTCCGTATATGCCAATGAACTGCGCTGTTTCAATGTCAAAACCCTGACATCATGACCTTTTTGCAATAATTCTTTTTTTAAATTTAAAACAGAGGTAACGACTCCATTTACAGTAGGCGAATACCAATCTGTGGCTATCAGAATTTTCATATTATCTCCTTAACTCTTCCGCATGAGCTGATATACAAACCTATGGGATTTCATTTGGAAATACCGCAGTTTGTTGAATGGTATCATAGGAATCTTTCCTATCCTTGAAAGAAGAACATTCGTTTGTTCCATTTCGAGTGGTCCCTATTCGTTCTTGGCGGTATTCATTCCTGATCACTCATGCATATGAATTTTATTATTTGGAGCTCATTTTGTATCGTGTGGTAATATACTGTACTCCGTAGAAAGCAGCTACTGCAGCAGCTAACCCAAATAATGCCCCGGCTAATACGTCAGATGGGTAATGTACGTATAGGTACATTCTTGAGAATCCTATCAAACTAGCTAAAACGATTGCGGCTACTCCCGATTTCTTGTTGTATAAAAATAAGGAACCCGCGGAAGCAAAGGACGTAAACGTATGCCCGGACGGGAAAGAGTAATCGCTCGGGTTGGGTATTAAGAGTTTGACGCTGGGGTCAACCCAACTAGGCCTAGGTCTTGCCACAATATTCTTCAAAATGACATTACCAAAAATGAAAGAAATAAGCAAGGCCACCAGCATCGTCAGGCCATATATCCGATATTTTGGAATGACCAGCAAAACGATGGACAAGGCAATCCAGACCATCCCCCCGTTCCCTAAAGTTGTGATGAACACCATAATCTGATCAAGCAACGGGGTATGGAGGTTCTGTAGAGTATTTAAAAATGAAAGTTCCATTTTAGAGGCTCCTTTTGCAATGCTGTTTTTTTAGACAAGATTATTTGATCAACGCTTGTAGGACGGTGTTTAGGCCCATACTATAAAGAAAGATGGAAAAAGGCTTTGCAAAGACGATGATTGCTGAAAACTTCTTGGCGGAGATCGTGCTGATGCCTGACAAATAGCAAAGCAGATCGTCCGGTGCCACCGGCAGGAAAATCAAGGTAGCCAGCATTTTATCGAAGCCGTGATCGGAATCCAAATATTTGCTGTAACGGTCATAAAATTTTTCGCCTGTCACCTTTCGAATGAAATCTGGTCCATAAGCGCGGCCAAGCAAAAAAGCGATGATTGAGCCTAAACAAATACCGACATAGTTATAGATAAATCCGTTGATCGGGCCAAACATAGCGACCCCCAGTACACAGCCGAGTGCTCCAGGAATGATTGGGACCACCACTTGGATCACCTGTACCAAGATGAACAGCAAAGGGGCTGCGACAACGCCGTAATTCCCTAACCAAGCTGCCATTTTTGCTGCAGAAGTAAAGATGCCAAGATTCCATCCATAGATGATGAAGCAAATTGACAGTATGCCACCAATGATCGAAATGCTGTTTTTATTTTTGAACAGCCAATCTTGGACTGCTTTATTTTTGGAGCCAACAACCACAGACTCTTTCGGAGTGACCGCCAATTCTTTTGCGTTCATCATACTCATCCTTTCCAGAAAACTTTTTTATTTTTTAAACGGGATATCCAAATGGATTCATTATCTTAGCTTTCAAGTAAATTTTTTCCTTGGTTCTCTATTAATATAGCGTAGCGTTCTAAACAAACCATGCGAAAATTCTAAACAATTCATAAATTCAGCAAACTGACAACCAAAAAAGAGCCGAAAAATTTCATGTGCCATTTCCCGACCCTTTCGATAGCCTGAAACCATACTTTTTACGCATTAAATCGATACCCTGCTCCCCAGATGGTTTCGATATATTTAGGATTGCTGCTGTCCTCTTCGATTTTTTCTCGTATGCGGTTAATATGTACCGTAACGGTCGCACCATCGCCAAGATAATCATACCCCCATATTTTTTCAACGAGATGCTCTTTCGAAAAAACGCGGTTCGGATTGCTCGCTAGAAACGACAGTAACTCGAACTCTTTATTCGCTAATTTCACTTCTTGATTACCCTTATAGACTTTCCAGCTCTTTGTCATGATGCGCAGATTTCCTACACGAATAACGCCTTCTTCATTTTCCGTTCTTTCGTCACGGCCGGCATTTTTTAAACGCTCATACATTTTCAAATGCGATTTCACACGGGCAACCAATTCGGCAGGATCGAACGGTTTTGCGATGTAATCATCGGCCCCCAAACCGAGGCCCCTCACTTTATCGACCGATTCCGTTTTAGCCGTTACCATCAGGATGGGTATATCGACTTGGTCTCTGATTTCACGGCAAATGTCGTAGCCGCTCTTACCCGGCAGCATCAAATCCAAAATAAGCAGGTCATAATCTCCCTTCAGAACCCTTTCAACTGCATGAAACCCGTCCGAAAGGATGTCTACTTCGTAGCCACTGATTTCCAGATAATCCCGTTCTAACATTGCAATTTCTTCTTCATCTTCAACAAGTAATATTTTGGCCAATTCGCTCACCCTTTCCCTTCCCGTTTTACCCTAGGCAGTGTAATAGTAATCCGAAGGCCATCGTGATTTTCGGCCTTCACGCTACCTCCATGTTGCTCGACAATATACTTCACGATATAGAGGCCCAGCCCATTGCCTTCTTTTTTTGTATTTCTGGCTTCATCGACACGATAGAATTGCTCAAACAACTGATTTAGTTTTTCAGCAGGCACACCATCACCATCGTCTTGGATAATGAGCACTTCTTCGTCTGCCTGCGAGGTTAAGCTGAACCTAATCTGTGACCGGTCTTTCCTGCGGTATTTGATGCTGTTTTCGACAATATTGGTAAGGACACGATGCATCTGTTCGGAATCCACTTGGACAAGATGGTTCCTCCCTGAACTTTCCCACTCGATTTCAGCGTGCGTTTCTTCTTTTTCGATATTGAACGCATCCACAAATCCCTTTAAGTATGCAGCCAGATCCGTCTCCACGAAATGGAGCGGCATATTGCCTGTTTCCATTTTCGAGAAAAAAAATAGTTTTTGCAAGAGTATATCCATCTCGCAAGCTTTGCGATAGGCTACTTCTAAATACTTCGCTCTTTTTTCCGGAGTGTTTGCCACTCCGTCCTGTAACCCTTTGATGTAGCCCTTAACAGAAGTCAAGGGGGTCCGTAGATCGTGGGATATTCCCGAAATCATATCTGTCCGGGCTTTTTCATATTTTTTATTTTGCTCAAGCGTAGCTTTTAATTGGACTTGCATACTGTTGAAGGAATCGCAGACATCCTTGAGTTCCTCTTCTTCCACTCCGGTAATTTCTTCATCAAAATTGCCCGTTTGGATTCGTTTTGCGCCATCAGCTAACCTTTGAATCGGTGCCATGATCTGCCTTGTCATCAACTGTGATAAAAACATGCTGAAAAGTATTATGGCAAGGATGGCTGCCACGACGATCGCAATTGCAGAGGCGCCTATCGTGACCAAGGACCCAAAATTCAAATTCCCTAGGATCCCCATTTCCGTTGATCCGGTGGCAATAAAGACTATCTTTTGGCCATTTTGCTCAATCGTCCGAATCACGATGGTAGCTCCGATTCGCTGAATGAACGTATCCCGTTCTTTATTCTTTAACTTGTCTATATTGACGTACTTGTTCAAATATCTGATTTCATCTTTTTCAAGATTGGAAAAAACAATGTTATCCTGATTCAATGCCATCACATGGTAGCCGTCCTTTTTGGCGCGCTGCTCCAAATCATTTTGTGCCTGCACATCCGTCAAAAGCATTTTCACATCCACAGCATCCAAAGTCGCTTCCACGCTCGTAACCAAATTTTCGACGGATGCAATCTTGGTGTCACTTGGTATGATAACATTCTGTACAAGCTCCAAAAAGCCCCATGCAAAAGTCGCCATCAGCAGAACCGGAAAGGCTACCATCACTAAATTCGAGAGGAACAATTTCTTTCTCATTGTTTTTTTTCTCATGTCATTTCTCCATTCAGGGTGTAAATATTGACGGGCATGGCTTTCTTTGCCTCCCTAAATCCTTACCTTAACAGTATAGCAACTATTTATTAACAATTCATAAACTTACATTAAAAATCGATGGTTTTCATAATAAATTCATGATTTCAGTATATACTATTGTTTCTAGTCCACTTGAGTTGCGAAAGACTAGATTGTTAGATGGGATTCCCTGAACAGATTCCGTCGACGACGATACGACAGAACAACCGATAAAAGGAGAATATATAATAGAAATGAATACAGCAATATTAATGGGGCTATTCATCGGAATAGCTGGCTTTACATTTTTAGGTAAGGGTCTTTTTTTGTATACTCTAGGGATTTATATGGACTTACCGAATGTCATCGTCCACGAATGCGGCCATGCATTAACCGCTCGCTTATGGGGCGGCAACATCAAATCGGTGAAATTTAACATTATCCCCTCAATCGTTATGAGCGAGGGCTTGTTAGGGCAAGCAATCATTGGGAACCGGCATAAGTTGGGCTCCATTTTCAGTACATTGGGAGGCTACGTATCCCAATCGTTGTTCTTTTTGTTGATTACCTGCTTGGTTTTGAATGGCCAAACCCTTTTGATCATCCCACTTTTCTTGGCTATTTATCTGATGACGAATCTGTTGGCCGCAGACAAGAGCTTCTGGCAAAACCTGATCATTTTTGCGGTCATCGCTTCGGGCATTTATCTATACCAGAACAACCTGGATATTTTGTTGACCATTTACCATTCCTTTGACACCATCACGGCTGTTTTCATCATTTGGTATATGGCCGGGTTGGCACATCAAATCTTTATCGTTCTGAGATTGAAGACGAACACACATTGGGACGGTTCTTCTTTAGCGAAAGATACCTATATTCCCACGGTCATTTGGAAGATCCTATTTTTAGCTGTGATGGTGGGAGCCTATTTCTCATATTACTGGATTTCAAATATTGCCCTCCTTTGAGGAGACTTGGCATAAGCAAAAAAAGGCGACACCCTTGTTTTTACGGGGCTGACGCCTTTTTTTACGTATCACTGCTCAGGTGTCCCTTTGCTCTCATTCCGTAAATATCCTTCGATTCTGGCAATGTCCAACTGATCCTTCTCGCGTCCAAGCTGTTTTTTCATCTGGATGACGGATTCCAAGCTGGCAACCGATACACCGTCTATCGATGTGATGGCGCCGCGATGCCAATCTTCAAAAATCTCGATGTCCTCGCTGTAGACCACCTTGCGCGCAAAATCGCCTTGCTTGACGGGATAGCCTTGATCCAGCAAAGATTGGAAAGCTTCCTTGCTGCAGCTCATGTCGATATCCTTTGTTTCTGCTTTGACGCCTTGCATCACCAAAGCAGTGCCTGTGATGACACAGTAGTCTTGCGGCCGGAAAGATAATGCTAACACACTTTTAATAATCTCTTCTTTATGAAACATTGTTTAAATCTCCTATACATTTTATTGCTGTGGCTCTCTGCTCAATCTTTCGCCACGCGTTCCCTAAGTCACTGCTAATTGATCTGCGGCGGACGTTCATGGCTGTTGTCCGGTTCTTTGAAATCAGGATGCTGCCAGTGGTTCAGATACCTCATATCTTCGTCGTCGATCGAAAAATCAAAGATTTGAATGTTTTCCGCCATGCGTTCTTTATGGACCGTTTTGGTCAGAGGCACAATCCCGTTCTGAACATCAAAACGCAGCAAAATTTGCGCAGCGGATTTCCCGTATTTTTGTGCCATTGCCTGTACGCGTTCGTCATGCGCCAACACTTTAAGTGGCGCCAACGGCGAATAGGCTTCGACAACGATGCCATTGTTTCTGCAGAATGCGACGGTATCCTGCTGCAAAACGCCCGGATGGATCAATAATTGATTGACCATCGGCGTTATCAGGCTGTGATCCATCAGATTTTGGAGATGAGGAATCGAAAAATTGCTGACGCCGATTGCCTTCAACAGTCCTTCGTCATATAATTCCTCGAAAGCCCGCCATGTCTCTGCGTTATCTAAATCCCAATCCTCGCCGTGTCCTTCGACGACTGGCCAATGGATCAAATACAAATCCAGATAATCCGTTCCCAATCGCTGCAGCGATGCTTCGACTTCCCGTCTGACGTTATTGTACCCATGGGCCGCATTCCTTAATTTGCTCGTGATGAAAAGTTCCCCGCGTGGAACACCACTCTCACGAATGCCTTGCCCGACCAATTCTTCATTCAGATACGCGCTTGCGCAATCGACATGCCGGAAGCCGATTGCGAGGGCATCTTTTACGCCTTGTACACATTCTTCGGGAACTTTATTGCGCCAGGTACCGTATCCCAGCAACGGCATTTTTACTCCGTTTGATAACGAAACTATCTCCATCTGTACACCCCATCATCTGATTTCACTTATTTTTACAAATAGTATAGCATATACGTACATAGCGAATGTTCAACACTGGATTCCCTTAAAGACCGATATTATTCTAAGCATGATAAAATATAACTGACAATACAAGTATTTTATTTTGGCTGGACACCGCCCAGAAATGAAATCAGAAAAAAGGGCAAGCTATTGCAAGTCTGCCCAACAGGAGTGATAGCGATGATGAACTGCATTACGATACGATTTTATGCGGAATTGAATGACTTCCTCCCTCAAAACCGCAGGCAGCTTGCCTTCAGCCATTTTTTCTATGGCCAGCCTTCCGTAAAGGACCTGATTGAGACGCTGGGGGTCCCTCATACCGAGGTGGATCTGATTCTGATCGACGGGAAATCATCCGATTTTTCCCGTCAGCTGTGCGGCGGTGAACGGGTGGCCGTCTATCCGCATTTTAAAGAGCTGGACGTCTCGGCAGTGAGCCGCATGCAACCGGCTTCGCTGTCCGAATTCCGCTTCACCGTGGATGCTCCTCTCGGCAAGTTGGCTTCGCTCTTACGCATGGTCGGATTTGACGCCCAGTATGATAAGAATGTATCAGACAATCAACTCGCGGAAGAATCTTCCGCTGAGCGAAGGATTCTGCTTACGGTCGACCGGGAATTGCTGAAAAGGAAAAAAGTGGTATACGGCTATTGCATCCGGTCCTGGGACCCGACCCAACAATTGAATGAAGTGTTGAACCGATTCAACCTTTTCGACCGGCTCCGACCGTTCGAGCGCTGTTTGCGGTGCAATGGGGTTTTGCGTCCCATTCCCAAGGAGCAAGTCTTATCCCGCCTACCAGAGATGGTGCGGGAATCCCTGAATGAATTTTATCAATGCCCAGGGTGCGGACGAATCTACTGGAAGGGGACGCACTATCATCACATGAACGATTTTATTCAGCACTTGAAAGCGAAAAATTTGCACAGCTAAGGGTGCAGATTTTTCGCTTTCTTCCCGTCATTTTCAACTTGGAGAGGAATCATTTCACACTTCAATGTAACCCATCATCTGATCGATGAGTCCCTTAGCCTGTTTGTACCGCGCGTAATAGCCGAATTCATCTATTTCTGCGGTTCCTTTTGCATCCAGCAATACCATTTTCCCGAGGTTTCCGCTCTTCTCTATTTCCTCCAGCATCATTTCGTGAATAGTCCGCAATAAGACATCCTCACTGTATTCCATGTTGCGGTATCCGTCATCGACGTATTTCTTTGTCGGCGGAACCAACAAAATCAAGTCCCATTGTTGGCGCGAAATGAAAGCGTCGGCCGCCTGCTCGACCACTCGGTATTCCGTCTCTGTGATAGCGTAAGCATCGTCCGTAACACCCAGGCGCGCATAAACCTTCGTCACCATCACATCCGTGTCCAAAATCGCCAAGCCTTGGTTGGCACGGCTGGCTATCGTATCGCGGTTCAACTGGAACTGGCCCGTAACCAAGCGTTGGTAGTCCATGCCATCCAGTTCGAAATCATTCACGTTCGACTCTTCCTGGTATTTCCGCGAAAATTCAAAACTATAGGGGCACGAGTACACTTTAGCCAAATCCTCAACCAACCTCGTCTTTCCTCCGCTCGGCGCACCCAGCACCAAGACCTTTTTGCTGAAGGCTCTGCGAAAAGGTAGTGCGATGGCATTCCAATATTTCAGCGGATTTTCGCGAATTCCCGCTCCGGAAACCTGATACACCGATTCGTTCACCAAAACGACTTCATTTTCCGTCAGCTTGTCTACCTCTTCGGCATATGTTCTTTCACCGACATACCAAATTTTTTTAGCTGCGGAATCGTAGAGGGACGCTTGGATTTTTCCTTCCACTATTTCTAACCAAAGTCGCCACGTTTCAGATTGTTTTGGCATGTCAGTCTCATCCGCCATCACGACATAGATCTGATTGTCATTCGCAAACAATTCGCGCATGTAACGGAAACGCCGATAGACATCCAGCCCAAACTGTTCCCCAAAATCCCCTTGGTAGCCGCTCACAATAACGACACAGCCATCATTTTCCTTTTTTGCCCTCATGATTACTTCTAATTGTCCAACATGGCACGGCACAAAAGTACCGAAAACAATCCCGATACGGGTCCCTTTCAACTTGTCCTTATATAGATTGCCCACTAAAATACCCCCTTTTTTCCCGACCAGCCTTATCTGCCTATCCTAATCCTAACGAGCTCTCTTACACCAGGGAATTTCAGTATAGAGTGGTAGCTGCAGCCGTTCCGCACTAGCGTACTTTCTCAATAAGAGCTTGGTTAACAATCCTTTTCTTTATTGTAATACATCAGGACATCTTTGAGAAAAAATAAGGTGGGCCAGAAATCAGTTCCCCTGATTTCCGGCCCACCTCTATCCATGCGATTGTAATTTATACCTTTTTCCCCCGGTTGATTCCCGGCAAAAATGATGGTTCGCGCTTATTTAATGTCTTTGAACAGCCCAGTAAAGTCAAAAGTGGCAAAATAATCAGCTGGCGTTTCGGCACGGCGAATCAATTCCGTTTTGCCGTCTTCCTTCAATAAGACTTCAGCGGAACGCAATTTCCCGTTGTAGTTGTATCCCATTGAGAAGCCATGGGCGCCCGTGTCATGCAGAACGACCAAATCACCGATATCGATTTTCGGCAACATCCGGTCGATCGCGAATTTATCGTTGTTTTCGCACAATCCCCCAGTGATATCATACTTATGATCAGCCGGTTCATTTTCTTTGCCCATTACGGTAATGTGATGGTACGCTCCGTACATCGTAGGACGCATCAAGTTTGCTGCGCAAGCATCCAAACCGATGTATTCTTTGTAGATATGTTTTTCGTGAATTGCAGTCGCAACCAGGCAACCATATGGTCCAAGCATAAATCTTCCCAATTCCGTGTAGATGGCAACATCGCCCATACCAGCAGGGACAAGAATTTCTTCAAATGCCTTTCTGACGCCTTCCCCAATCTTATAGATATCTGCTTGTTTTTGTTCAGGACGATAAGGGATGCCGATACCGCCGGAAAGGTTGATGAATGAGATATGCGCGCCCGTTTCCTCTTTCAATTCCACAGCTGTTTGGAAAAGGATCTTCGCAAGGATCGGATAGTATTCTTCCTCCACATTATTGCTGGCTAAAAAGGAATGGATACCGAAATGTTTAACGCCTTTATCCATCAAAATTTTGAAGCCTTCCGTCATCTGTGGACGCGTGAAACCGTATTTTGCATCTTCGGGTTTGTCCATGATTTCATTGTTGATGGTGAACTCTCCGCCTGGATTGTAGCGGCAGCTGATCGTTTCCGGAATGCCGGCTGCTTCCTCCAAGAAGTCGATGTGGGTGATGTCATCCAGATTGATGGTTACGTTTAATTTGCGTGCCAGCACAAAATCTTCTTTTGGTGTCACATTGGATGAGAACATGATATCATCCTCTTTGAATCCAAGCGCGTCAGACATCAACAGTTCCGTGTAGGATGAACAATCTGCCCCGCAGCCTTCTTCTTTCAGGATCTGCAGGATGGCTGGTGTCGGTGTCGCCTTGACTGCAAAGTATTCTTTGAAGCCTTTGTTCCATGAGAATGCTTCTTTCAATCGACGGGCATTTTCGCGGATTCCTTTTTCGTCATACAAATGGAATGGTGTTGGATATTCTTTTACAATTTCCTCTAGTTGTTCTTTGTTCACAAACGTTGTCTTCGTCATATATTTGCGCTTCCTCTCGTCATTTCGATTAATGTAATTTCATTCCGTAAAGAGTCTTTCAATAAATCAACCAGATTTTTCTTCCCTGAATACAGGCAAGTGGAGTATTCGCCATCATCAATGTCCCCAGTGAGCACATTGGCTGAGTCTGCAATGATCCTTATCTGCTGCTTTGATTTTTCCATCATGTGTACGATCGTTCCTTCCATAGTAAAGGGAACATCGGTTATGATTACGATTTTGATTTCCCGGCTGATGGCATCTTCCATTTCGGGCAGAAGTTCCTGCAGGATTTCCCCTGACACCGAAAGATAGACCCTCGATTTTGCTTCTGCAATCATGTTCTTCATTTTATTCAGGATGTGGCTCTCACCCGTGATGGTGATATACCCCTCCGCCTCTTCCCTTTTGTTGGGAATGCTTTTGATCAGCGTTTGCTTCGTTTCCTGAAGCTTCCTGATTTTATTGCCGCAAAACTCTTCGATGGGTACCGGCGTGTAGCGGGTAGTTGGACCTTCAATAACAAACGCCCCACCCTTTTCGACGAGGGACGCCAAAGATGCGTATGCATTCGAACGCGAAATGCCGGTGATTTTTGAAACTTCATAGCCATTCAGATCGCCATCCGATAGTAACCTTAAATAGATGGTGGCCTCATGTCTGGTCAGGTTAAATTGTGTCAACAATTCAATGTTATCCAATAAAAATATCACCCCTCATACAAATGAATCCCTTACTTTTTAATTTAGTATTACTGTATAGGAACACTATATAACATTTCCATTTCCTTGTCTATTTTAATGCTTCTGAAAAACGAAAAAACTGCATTTCTTATCAAAACCAGAAATGCAGCTATTTCTATCTACCCTTTGTTCCCGGAAAAGGTGTGACGATGGATGTGAAACCTCTCCAAAGAATAAGGTGCTTAATCTTCAGGTGAACTCATCATTACTGGGTTTCAGCCAGATTGTTTTCATTATTCGTTGTTGTTCCACCCGAGTGGTGAACGGTGTAGTGTTCGACAAATTCCGCTAGCATATCGGTGGCGATTTCATTTTCTCCGCCTCGTGGCACAATGATGTCCGCAAATATCTTAGAAGGTTCTATGAAGGCGTCATGCATTGGTTTGACCGTCGTCAGATAACGCTTCACCGTTTTTTCGTAAGTGCTATTGCGTTCCCTAATGTCCCTTTCGATACGCCTGATTAAACGGATATCCGGTTCTGCGTCCACAAAAATCTTAAAGTCTATCAACGAGCGCACTTCCGTTATTGCCAAAACCAGAATCCCTTCCAGAATGGCTACCGATTTGGGCTCTAAATGCATCGTCTTTGTGGTGCGGGATTGGGTACTGAAGTTATAGTGCGGAACCTCGATAGGGTGTCCTTGGCGTAGTTGTTTTAAATGGGCTATTAATAATTTGCTGTCAAAAGCATTCGGATGATCGAGGTTCAGTTTCTCCCGTTCTTCCAGACTCAGATGTGAACGATCCTTATAGTACCAATCCTGCGAAATGTAGACTACATTTTCTTCCCCTAGCCTCTCTGCCACGGTGCGCGCAACCGTTGTCTTCCCCGCGCCGGACCCTCCGGCAATTCCTATAATGATCATAGTATCCACTCCTTTCAAGCATCATCCATCGTGAACAAGAGCTTTCCCTTTATTATTAAAATCAAAATGGAGCACACGACGAAACAGCACCTATTTAATTGCCGAGCATCAAGATGTCGCCGCTTCATTTCACCTGTTATTCCAAGATGGGCAGTTGCCTTCTGATGCTGTCGACCATGTCCAGGTCGATCTCTACGATTTTGACCTCCTCATCAAAGCCGAGCTGAACGACGACTTCCCCCCAGGGATTGGTCACGATCGAATGCCCATAGGCGTGGTAGCTGAAGTCCAAATCCCGTGCCGGGCTTACCCCGACCATGAACAGCTCATTGTCGAGCGCACGCGCCCGAAAAGTCAGTTCCCAGTGTGCCGGCCCCGTCGTCATGTTGAAGGCTCCCGGAACGATGCAGAGCACGGCCCCCTCCTGCTGCATCTTCTGAAACTCCGCAGCAAAGCGGATGTCGAAGCAGATACCCAACCCGAAGATGCCGAATTCAGTCGGAAAGACACCAAATTTATCGCCGGGTGATAGAATGTCGGACTCCCGGAAATGCTGCCCGCCTTCAATCTGGATATCGAACAGATGGACTTTGCTGTGTTCGTATATTTTATCGCCTTTGCGGTCGAAGACGTAGCTGGTGTTGTAGATTTTGCCGTCTTCCCGTCTTGGTACGGAGCCGCCGACTAGGTAGACATGATTATCCTTGGCCATTTTCGAAAGCCGGACATAGGTTTCGCCGCCCCTCTCTTCTGCATACTCAGGAAAATAGGAATTGTCGTAGGGAGTGTTGAACATTTCGGGGAGCACAATCAGATCCGCTCCCTTGCTGGCTGCATCCCGCAACAGGTTTTCCGCATGAATCAGGTTTTTTCCTTTGTCGTCGATGACCTTCATTTGTACCAATCCGATCTTCATCAGTTGCCTCCCGTCTGGTTTTGAATATCCATTTCTTTCAGGATATCCCCGTAGATTGCTTCGGTCTGTTCGGTATCCGCCATATTGAAGATGACGGTCTTCCCCTCTTCTTCGAGATAAATGAAGGGCGGTTTTTCCGCATCGATGAACAGTTTGACCCCGCCAAATTCGGCTGTCTGGAAATGTCCCTTCAGATGCGACCCTAACGCGGAGCCGTTGCTGCGCCATTTGATGGTGGGGAGCGTTTCCTTCAACGCGACGGACTCGATCTTGTCCCAGGCATAGGTTTCACCGTACATCCCATGTATTTGGACACCATCTTCCGAGAGGGAAACCTCTGTCGGTTGAACAGAAAAAAACAGCAAGACGCCAACAGCGAGGAGCGTCAACCCGGCTATGCCAAGCGGCACCACCAACTGCTTCCCAGCCCCTGCCCGCCATTTCCCATTTTCGTCGAAGAGATTGCCGTCATATTTTTGGGCTTTGACCAGCAGATAGACCGTCGTGATGCCAAAGAATAAAAAAAACGGCTCCACGGCTACCTTCACGCTTAGTGCTTGCAGGATGCCCATCACGGCAAAGACGGCCCCGTTGACGTAGCCATACAAGCCCATTAATTTGCCGAGGCCTTTTGTGTCTACATTGGCCTTCTTCGCCTTCGGCATCGTATTGTATCCCGAAATCAGAAAATACCATTTAAAAACGTGCACCGACAGCCCCATAAAGATGAAGAGCGCCGCCATCATAAAAGAAAACCACATATTTATCTACCCTCCTTAAATGCTTCACCGCCCAACCCCCAACCCATCCTATTTCGGATGGAAATGGGAATGGCTAGGCCGATTAAGCCTTTTCATTTTGAACGTTAAAGACAGCGAAAGAACTAAAAAATACTCTCTCTTCCATCTCCGCTCTTTTGTCTTTATCATAACACAAGAACCGTTGCATATAAAAAATAGGCTGCCGCTCAGGATAAAAATCCTTTTCGAGCAGCCTATTCTTTAATGTCGTGTAATTCTATTTAACGAATGTACTTCTTAGATGTATCCTAGTGATTTTAATATCGTAATGAAAATCACTAAGGTGAACATGGATAAAATGGTCGTGAAAACAACGATTTGGCTGGCTAAATCCGGGTCACCGCCCATTTGCTGTGCCATTGTATAACTGGAAACGGCCGTTGGCCCAGCCAGCATCGTCATCATGGGCACCAGATTTTCGCCTCTTAATCCGGCGCTGACCGCAAGGAGCAATCCCCCGATTGGAATAAGGAGCAATTTTACAAACACGGTAATAGTCAATTGCTTTCTTGAATCCTTCAATGCCTCAAATCGGAAGGTCCCGCCCATAACAATCAAAGCCAGCGGTGTCACCAAGCCTTTGATGCCATTCAACGTATTGTCGACTGGTACTGGGAATCGCATGCCTGAGATGCCAATCATGACGCCGATTATCGTTCCGATGAACATGGGATTTTTTAAAATATCCGTCAGGATTTGTTTTGGACGGACCTGATGATCTGAATAAATGGACAAGGCCACCACGGACAGAACATTGTTCAGCGGCACAATGACTGCAATCAGTACGGACGTCATCGCCAACTGCTTTTCCGACAAAAGTGAAGCTGCAATCGGCAAGCCGAACAAAACGAAATTTGACCGAAAGGCGCCCTGCAGCATCACGCCGCGTTTCGCATTACTTTTTTCGATTTTTGGAATCATAAAAGCTAGAATCACGAAAATCCCCGCCGCTAAACTGACCGCAAAAAGTAACACGTCAACACGGAACGAACTTCTTATGTCCGCATTGTAAACATTCATCAATAAATTGATCGGTAAAAAGAACCTAAATATGGCATTATTTAATTTTTGATAGGTCGGCCCATCAAGCAGTTTCGCATGCAGCAAGCCTTGCCCAATCAACATATAGAACAGCAACGGCAACACTGCATTCACTGCGATGGTAAAATTCCCCATTAAATCCCCTCCCTTTTTAATCTTTTCAACGCCATGGAAGTAACCGACTTAGCAGATTAGCTCTGTCAAATGCCTCTATCAGCGTAAAGCATTTTTTTAATATTAAACTATGGAATAGTTATCATTAGCTACCCATCGCACTGCCGTTTGTCGGCATATTTTTCGATATTGTCAAAATATCCTTTGAATGACTTTCGGAACGAGTCTTGATAAAAAAACTTTACATGAAAACAGCATAATTTTCAATGCCAATATTTCCCATATAACACAAGTACTGCCACCGATAATCCAGAAATTTAAACCCGAAAGAAAGGACCAAAATCCATATGAGAACCTTGGCCTTCAATTATGTATTTTAGAACGTGGACCTCGCACAATACTTTTATGTTTTTGTACTCCTCTTCAAATCCCTGCCCTTGTTGTCCAAAAAGGTGTAGACGAAAGACAGCGCAAAGATAAGGAGTTGCAAGGAATAAATGGTCAATCGCTCCGTCAAACCCAATATGTTCAACTGCAAACCCATGGAAATGGGGGTCAGCGCTCCAAATAGGGTAATGAGTACAGCCAACGCTAAAGTGAATTTCCCCAGTCCTTTCATTTTTTCCTGTTTCAAGTACCCGAATGCAAGCAAGAATGCTGATGCAATTGTTGTAATGACCACAACCGCCGTAACAATAACATGCATCCGATTTTGAAAATTCATCTCAGTCTTATCCCCAGTCAGCGGAAACAAGCCATAACCCACTATTGAAGTCAGCTGCATGATCATGAAGACGACAGATCCAGTTTTTAAGAGGCTGTGGTATTGGCTGAACGATTTCTTTATCATGGCGAATGCAAACAGCAGCATACAGATGCCGTAAACAAACGTCAATCTTTTTACTGATTCGGCATTGGGTGCTCCGACAGCGGTAAGGGAACTGATATCCATCGTGATGGGATCATACTCTGGCCACAAAAGCCTGCCTGTAATTGTATGCGCTAAATAGAACAGTACGCCAACCATGCCTGATGGCATCAAAAATTTATTGGCTTTTCCCACCCTGTCCCCTCCATTCTTATAGATTCAATGTTTTGCGATAGTCTTTCGCCAAGAAAACAGATAAAAGGATCACACGATTCCCGATACTAAAGCGCAATGGTGCCTTTTTTGACCCCACTATTTAGGATGGTTCATTTTCGGAAGATACCTTCCTGTCTTTTTCATATATTTTTTATATTCTTCACCAAAATGCTCTATCATTATTTTTTCTTCTTTGGGTACTCTTGAAGACATAAAAATTATTACGATTATCAAAAGTAAAACAAAAAATGTATGAGCAGTGAATAAAGCGAGACCCACTGACCATAAGAGCATCGCCGCGTAAATAGGATGCCTTATTCTTCCGTAAGGACCGGTAGTCATCAATTTGTGTCCCTTCTGAATTTTCAGGTTTCCAGACCAGTTTCTGTCCAATACTGACTGTGCATATATCCAGAACAGAACGCCGACTGTGGCGATAACCGTCCCAAGCCACCTTAGCCAAATCGGCAAGTAGAATTGAAACCTATCACTGAGAGACGGATAAAAGGAATAGATACTGACAAACAGACAAAGTATAATGCCGGATATTATTCTGAGCATCACAAGAGTGTTCCCTTCATTTTTTATGGCCTCTTTATCCAGCCAAAGCTTTGTCCCCGATTTTTTGGCTTTGATGGCCGGTATGATCCGATTGAAAATGAGAATCATCAGTAGTAACACCCAGAAAAAAATTCGGAAAATCAATTCATCACCCATAACACATCAAAGCCCCTTTCAGGTAATTTTTGAGCCTTCATATTTGTCTTTCCATTTTATTTCCAGCCGAGAAAGATGATTGAGCGATACTCTGCTTCCATTATAGTCCGATACAGCTATAATCGTTAATTTTACTGTGGTTCTCAATGAAAAAAATTCCATCTGCTTACGCAAATGACGCGCTTACTTTTCTAATCCTTTTATTAAAATTCGTTTCACAGTTTTTTTATTGAAAAATTGCTGAGATTCCTTTCAATAAATCATTTATTTGTTATAATGGCCTGGATATCCTTTTCGTTAAAGGCATATCAGAACGATAACGCTAAGATAAAGGAGTGACACATTTGAAACTTTTACATTCTTTAAAATCAGTAACCGCCGTACTTGCCGGTAATCTTATAGTAGCCTTTGCGATTGCAGCATTTATTTTACCCAAAAATCTTATTGCTGGAGGCACGACCGGTCTTGCTATTATTTTGAACCACTATTTTCAATTGAATATCTCATTGATCGTGACGGTATTCAATGTCTTTATGTTTTTTGTCGGAGCAACCCTGTTGGGCAAAAAATTCGCTTTGACGACAATTTTGAGTACGATCATTTTCCCGTCCTTTTTATCTTTCTTCCAAACAGTGCCAGCTTTGCAAAACATGACGGATGATATCTTACTTTCAGCTATTTATGCAGGGATATTATGCGGATTGGGCGTAGGACTGGTATTCAAAGTCGGAGCGTCTACGGGCGGGATGGACATTCCGCCGCTACTGCTCAACAAACATTTTCGCATTCCCGTTGCAGTCGGTATGTACACCTTTGACGTCATCTTCTTGCTTATCCAGGCATTTTTTTCCAACACGGAGCAGATCCTGTACGGGCTCATCACCGTATTCCTGACTTCCATCGTGATCAACAAAGTGATGGTCGCAGGCTCGAATAAAATGCAGCTATTCATCATTTCAAAAAAATACCAAGAAATCAAAGATGCTTTGCTATTCATTCAAGATGTCGGCGTTACGATGGTGAACGTGGAAACGGCATATGAGGGCATCCAACAGCAAGCAGTTCTCTGCGTTGTCGAACAGCGGAAATCCCATGCCATAACGGAGGTCATCCAAAAGATCGATCCGTATGCCTTCGTGATAATAGGCCAAATCCATGAGGTCGCTGGAGAAGGCTTCACCTTGGAACGACGCCAAAAATAAACGAATACAATACCAGAAAAATAAAGTTCTTGAGGCAGGCGCAAAAGTCATTTATGATGATTTTTGCGCCTGCCTCTTCTTCAATTCTAAAACAATTATTAATCCGGCTTCTGAAAACAGCGCCGGTGGTCTAAGCTGAACAACAGTGATTAAAACGCTGGTCCTATAGTCCCTATTCTGTCCTGTCAGGACCAGATACTACGACTGATTTCCCAGTGTTGCCTTCAGCTTTCCTTTTCTTTTCCGATTCCGAAAGTTCGTTTCGCAGCTTCTCAAGCTTCGCTTCGTACTCTTTGCGGATCCTGTCCTTTTCGTCGTATGCGGCCTTTAGTTCTTCATTATGTCCTTTCTGCACCGTTGCCAATTGCTGCAGCAGGTCTTTTTCCTGATTCAACAGCTCCCGATCCTTCTCATAGGTCTTCTTCTCTTCCAGTCGCTCCATTTCTAGGCTGTGAGCGTGTTTTAATGAGTGGATGGTCTGTTGGTAGGTCTTTATCTCGTCCTTCTGTTGGACCAGTTGATCAGCGATTTCCTGCAGTTGATCCTGGAGTAGCACTTTTTCCTGCGCGAAAGCCTGCTTGAGCGATTCATTTTCTGCCGCAAAGCCTTGGTATTTCGCCACTAAACCGCTCATAGAGTCGATTTTCTCCTTGTATTGGGCAATTAGCGCTTGGTTGTTGACGTTCGTTAACCGGGTTTCTTCAATTTTTCCAGCCAATATTTCGCTTTCGTGCTGCGCAACAACGGCTTGTTCCTCGATTGCCTGCGCATAGGCTTCGCTTTTCTTCAATTTCCCCTGGTATTCCGCAATGACCGTATCCCTGTTCTCCAGTTTTTCCAATAATCCTTTGGTTTCGTGCTCTTTCAGGTAGTCGGCACGTTTGAGCATATTAGCCACCAGGTCAAAGATTCTGGTCGTGTGCGCTTCTAATTCATTCAAATCCTGCGTGTAGTCCGCGCTGCCCTCTTTTAATTCATTGACCGCCACTAACGACATCGCTTTTTCAAACCATTCTTTCGCAGTCAGACTGGATTCCGAAATCATGTTCTGAACCTTTTCCTGCAATTCTTCGCTCACTTTTACCCCAAATGTTTTATCCGCCATTCCCATTCCCCTATCGGTTAACTTTATACCCTTATTATATCATATAGTTAACCTAGTTAATATCAGTTAACCGATAATAATGATTGTGCTTCGTATAAAACAGGGCAAGGAATACTATCATTTTCGGCATATTTCCATCGAAAAAAAAAAAAAAAGAACCACTGATGCAAGGAGTGGTTCTGCGTTCATCGCGAATCGAATTGCGGAGATTATTAATCAAACAGTTGGTATAGTTTATCATTGACCTCTTCTAGCCACTCGAGATCCGCTTGGTTCGGATTCTCTATCTCAAATAATGTCTTGTAGTCCGCTGATTCGGGATCGCTCACTATCAGTTCAGCCAATGATCCATTTGGGAACTTGTTCATTCTGATTTCTATGTCTGTCTTTAAATAATCGCCACCTTCTTTGAAGGACTGTATCTCTCTGATCAAATCATCAAATTTCAGATCAACCCTGTGCTCCAGTTCTATTTCTTTCAGGAAGTTACTGATGGATTTCTCAACCTCGCTCTTGGAGGCTGGCTCAACCTTATCTGCCACAAACGCTAGGAAACTTTCCAATTTTTTTAGTTCAACCGTTACATCCTTCATGACACTCACTCCTTTGATGGATTACAACTACTGATAAAACGAATGCTTTCCACGCTGGTGAACTACTCACGACTCAAGTCGCGAGCTTCCTACGAACTCCTTCCTTGCCTGCGTATGTCTTTGCAGACAGAGGGAATGGATATGGGTAGGCTCAAAAGGCAGCCCCTGCCTCATTGCTTTTCTTTTACTTGGCTAACGCCAAGAGGTTCAGGCTGGCATTGATGTCCCGATCATGGAATGTGCCGCAATCCGGACACGTCCAGTCGCGGATATGCGGGGCTTTCTTGCCGTCCCGACG
>NZ_FOTD01000020.1 GCF_900114465.1 Trichococcus palustris
CGAGGATCTACAGGTTTCCAACCTGGTCAAAAACCACAAGCTTGCAAAAGCCATCAGCGACTCCAGTTGGTCCCAATTCCGGTCCATGCTGGAATACAAGGCGATTTGGTACGGCAAACAGATTGTTGTGATCGCTAGAAATTTTCCGTCCAGCCAACTGTGTTCCGGCTGCGGATACCAAAATAAAGACGTGAAGAATCTTGCCGTCCGTGAATGGGATTGCCCGGAATGCCACACCCACCATGACCGGGATCTGAACGCAAGCATCAATATCAAGAATGAAGCCTTAAGGCTTCTAACCGCAGGAATCTGCGGGGATAGCCTACTCACTTAACCGGGGGATACTTCGGTGTTCGTAGGAATCCCCCACCTCTAAGCAAATGCGTAGGTGGGGGTAGTTCAAGCGATACTAGTGATCGTTTTTTCTTCCTCTACAACCAATTCTTTTGCAGATTCGTACTTTTTAGTTAATAACCGGGTTGTCAGCCATACTGTAATAGGTATGATTAAGGTAGAACCAAATCCGATAATGAGGGTAGCCAGTATTTCTGAACTGAAAACTTTGGAATTTACAGCTTCGCCAAAAGAATAGTTTAAATCTCTAAAATATAGCAGCAAAGATAAGTAACCCCCAATAAACGAAAATAATAAAGTATTTGCCGTTGTTCCCAAAATATCTTTGCCTATTGTTATCCCTGAGCGAGAAAGTTCAGATCGCTTCATCAACGGATTGTTAACATAAACTTCATTCATAGCGGATGAAATGGAGATAGCCGTATCAGTAAGCGCAGCAATTGTCCCCATTACCATTGTACAGATGCCTATAACCCTGTAATCCACATCAACATAGAAAGAAAACGTGTTGAACTCCTCAATCTCTTCTACACCAAAGCCTTGAATCATCGCTTTTTGATGGAACAAAACAATTAACAAAAACAAAATTGCGATTGTGATTCCAGTAGAACATAAAGCCATTTTCGTTTTAATGTTTATTCCATTTACAAAAAATAAATTAATGTAGCTGACTACGGCGCAGGTAATCAAAGTGACCAAAATGGCATTGGCGTTATTAACCATCAGCATAATTGCTAGGAAAAGCACCCCAAGATTCAAAAATAGCGAAAGGAAAGAGGTGGTTCCCCGTTCACCGCCAATAATCCTCATGAGAACAAATAAAATAAGGGCTAAGACTAACAATACACTCATTATTTAGTGGCCTCCTTTTTACGTATCAATCCAACGCAAGTATATAACCCTATCGGAACAGTCAAGACAATCCCAATCCCCCCAGCAAGTGCACGCGCCAGCTCCAATGGAAGATTCATCGAAAAAGTGAACCCAATGGTGGAACCATTTTCCAAGTAAAGGATCATCATCGGAATAGTGCCACTGACATAAGCAAACAACAGGACATTTGCCATGGTGCCCATAATATCCTTTCCAATTTCACGCCCCGATGCAATCAGCTCTTTGTTGCTTATCGCGTTATTCTTTTCATGTAATTCGTAGATAGATGAAGATATCATAATGGCCACATCCATTACAGCACCTAATGATCCCACTAAAACGCTAGCAATGAATACTTTGGGCGGTGATTGCGTCGCAAATTCCATTCCTTCATAATGTAGACCGTTTCCGGATGTCGCTTGAATGACTGCATAAGCTATCAGTAATGTAAGAAACGTGCTGATCAAAGTTGCAATAATTGCGGCGTAAGTCTTCTCATTTCTCCCGCTTACTAAAAGAAGCGAAAATAATGTGCATAGGATAACTGCGCCACTGCAAACTAGCAACAGATGGTTATTTTCGTTATATTCATATATATCCAACGCAAAATGAAAAACAACGATGTTCATAACGATACTTAAAATCGAGAATAACCCCTGTCTTCTCCCGACGATGAGTAAAGAGAGGACGAACAACCCTACCATCACAGCTATATATTTGTCGCGCTTCACTCCCGTTATTTTCCCCGTTAGGCCGGCATCTGAATCAATTGAAACGAACAATTCATCCCCCACATTATATTTCTGACCGTATACCTTGAAAGAGGTGTAGCTATTCTCCAAAGTAATCAGTTGGCCTTTTTGAGAACCATTCATCCGTTCAGCGGTCAAATTTTGATTATATATAATCTCTTTATTTTGATTTCCACCAATGGTCTCCGTTTTGTTGATGAATTCGGTTGTTTTTACCTTAACTATTGGCTGCGTGTACAAATCATAATCGTGATAGATGCATACAATCATTACAATTAGGACCAGCGTTGCCAAAAAATAAAGCCATTTATGATTTAACTGTATTTTTTCTAACTTTAATTTCACAAAGAAACCTCCACACAAACGTGATAACATCTTCAACATAATCAAAAATAATTCCGTACCCCGCTTTCCTTAAAATGAACTTGGCATCAGGTGTCAAGCAGAGCCGATTAATTCAGCTTGTATATATCATTATTTATAGTGCTGGCATTCGTGTGCCGCATAATTACATAATGATATCGGAAGTTCTTTATTGTTGCAAGAAGAACTAGAAATGTCAACACTTCCTAGACGAAAAAAAGGTTGCCATCCCTTAAGATAAAATCTTATCGGATAGCAACCTTTTCTCTATTCTATGTTTTAGCAGGATGCCTTACTACTGCGGGAATGCATGTGCCGATATCGACTCCAATCCTTTCGCGGCATTCCATTTTCATAGCCATTCGCCAAAGCGTTTGATGTAGATTTTTTTCATTCCTGTGACCAAAAGCATGTAAAGTATGACCGTTATGGCAAGGAAAGGCCAATAATACCCCGGTAATACAGTAAGCCCAATCGTGCTTCCCAATGGTGTAAATGGAATAATGGATACCAAGGCAATCCCGATTGTCGTTAACGTTATCACAGGGAAAGAGGCTCGACTTTGAATGAAAGGAATTTTTGGTGTCCGAATCATGTGGATGACCAGTGTCTGACTCCACATGGATTCAATAAACCAACCTGCTTGGAACATTGCGATATAAAGCGCACGCGTTGTTACATCCGAAGTGGGGATTTGCGTGAATAATACCCCGTTGGAAGTAAACATCGGACAAATCACAAAATACATAAGCAAGTAAGTGCTGATATCGAAAATGGAACTGATGGGACCAATGCGTACCATAAATTTGCTCACTGAAGCTGCATTCCATGTACGTGGTTTTTTCAGAAATTCTGTATCAACGTTATCCCAAGGAATTGTAGTACAGGAGATGTCGTAGATAAGATTAAGAAGAATCAGCTGTACACTCATCATCGGCAAAAATGGAATGAAAGCACTGGCTACTAACACAGAAAACATATTCCCAAAGTTAGAAGATGCAGTCATCTTGATGTATTTGATCATGTTTGCGTAGGTTTTGCGTCCTTCAATAATTCCTTCTTCCAAAACCATCAAATCTTTTTCCAACAAAATGACATCCGCAGATTCTTTTGCAATATCTACCGCTGTATCAACCGAAATGCCGATATCTGCAGCTTTCATTGCGGCCGCGTCATTAATGCCATCCCCCATGAAGCCAACCGTATGTCCGTTTTCTCTAAGCATTTCCACAACACGCACTTTTTGATCTGGGGAAAGCTTTGCGAAGACGGTGGTTATCTCCACTTTTTCTCGTAACACACTATCATCCATTTTTTCTAAATCGGAGCCCAATAAAATATTTTGGGCTTCTAACCCTACTTGCCTGCAAATACTGCGCGTTACTTTATCATTGTCGCCAGTCAGTATTTTAGTGGTTACCCCGTATTCCAGCAGTGCTTGGATAGCCTTTTTAGTTGTTTCTTTTGGTGGATCAAGGAAAGCAAGGTAGCCAATTAATACCATTTCGCATTCATCTTTCACTCCAAATGCACCTACAGGAGATGGATTGTTTTTTTGAGCGACTGCGATTACACGCATGCCGTCATCGTTAAGGTCATCCACAGTACGGATAATATCTTCCTTGACTTCTTCCGTTAACCGTTCTACTTTGCCTTTGTATTCGACATAGGTACAGATGGATAATATTTCTTCTACGGCACCTTTTGTAATCATTTGCGTCTTGCCATTTTTATCGGCAACCACCACACTCATGCGACGGCGGCTGAAGTCGAAAGGAATTTCATCCACTTTCTTAAAAGCATCCATCAATGCCTTCAACTCTTCGTGGTGTTTGCTATCTTTTTTGGTGTGCTCAATAATGGAGATGTCCATTAAATTTTTCAAGCCGGTTTGAAAATAACTGTTCAGAAAAGCATGGCGAAGAACACGAACATTTTTATTGCCATGGACATCCATATGTTGTTCCAAAACAACTTTATCCATTGTCAAAGTACCCGTTTTATCTGTACAAAGAACATCAATGGCTCCAAAATTTTGCATGGAATTAAGGTTTTTTATAATTGTTTTTTTCTTGGACATAGAGACTGCGCCTTTTGCCAAAGAAGTGGTCACAATCATCGGGAGCATTTCTGGCGTCAAACCGACCGCAATAGAAATAGCAAACAAAAAAGCATGCGTCCAATCCTGTTTCGTAACCCCATTGACGAAAAATACGATTGGGACCATGATAAGCATAAAGCGGATCAATATCCACGATACTTCATTCACGCCCTTCTCAAAGCTGGTTTCAACAGGTTCTACTGCAATGGACTGCGCCATTGAGCCAAATATCGTATTGTCCCCCGTCGCAATGACAATCGCTCTCGCCGAACCACTGATTACAGTGGTTCCCATGAAGGCAAGGTTAGGAGATTCAGTTACTGAGTCAACGTCCTGTTCCAATAGGGCAGGGGTTTTCTCAAGTGATTCACTTTCGCCCGTCAATGAAGCTTGGCTAATGAACAAATCTTTTGCTTCCATAATACGGATGTCAGCTGGAACCATGTCCCCTGCAGCTAAATAGATAATATCCCCAACCACTACTTCTTCTAAAGGGATTTCTTGTTTCCCGATTTCTTGTCGTTCAACACAAGTGGTCGTTGTAATCATTGCCAACAATTTTTCGGCAGCATCTCCACTTCTGGCTTCTTGGACGAAGCGAAGTACTCCCGATATGATTACCATCGTTAAAATAATGACAACAGTCACAGCTTTCACTTCTTCAGGGGTTCCTGCATGCAATGGTAAGTATATATCCGTAAAGGCTGATACAGCAGCTAAAAAGATTAAAATAACCGTAAAGGGATTAATAAATGCTTCTGTAATTCTTTTGAGAAGGCCTTTCTTTTCTTCTTTTGTAACGACATTTTCGCCATAAGTCGTTCTGTTCTCTTCAACAGCTTCTTCGGAAAGCCCGTTTGGCGTAGTATCCAGTTTATTCAACACCGCATCTACTGCGTTAGTTGCTGCGAAGCGCAATTTTTCATTTCTTTGCATTTTGCGTTCGTTTTGTTCTGCCGCTTTGTTGGCAGCTATTTTTTTTGAGACGCGTTCTCTCATTTTTACCATTTGTCTATACCTCCTGTATTTACTTGCCTTTTAGAGACACTTAGGGATGATTAAGACATAGGGGACAGAGTAAATTCATTTTATATTCAGTATTGGTCCGAAGAACAGATGCAAGTAGTTTGCGCCTGTCTTCTGTTTCTACATCGCCCTGTCGGCCCTATGCCCGTACTACTTCCCTCATCCATCCTTCTCACCTCACTTTTTCCGTTCATACTCATTGTTTCCGGCAACAAAAAAAATCCCATACCAAAGCGCAAACAATGGTATGGGATGATTATATCCATAAAAATACACAGCACAATTTTTTTAGTTGCACTGATGCCACCGTTTGAGCTTTAGCTCTGCAGGGCGATGAAATTGCATTAGATGATACCTTGGTTTCGATATCGCCTGTTCAAACCTTCTCATGGTGTCTCCACCATTTCGCGGCAGCAATCCGTATCCCTGTAGTAGCCTTACCTACCGGAAATATTAAGTTCATCTAAAGATACTTCTATTATGCTTTCCTGTCAATCTTTTCATTGATGATTAAACCAATTTTAGCATTAGCATGAAAGCAAATTCGAATGTTTCATTCCAGCT
Organism: Trichococcus palustris; assembly: GCF_900114465.1. GTDB lineage: Bacteria > Bacillota > Bacilli > Lactobacillales > Aerococcaceae > Trichococcus > Trichococcus palustris. The sequence continues at coordinate 6,034 of NZ_FOTD01000020.1, forward strand.
TTCGGCAATTCTTCTTTATTTTAGGCGATCGCTTTATTGAAGACACGGGTAGCCCAGGAAAAAGTCAAAATGGTTAATGGGATCAGGAATAAGAATGCTTCCCCAACTTTGGCTTCAAAAATATGACCGGAAGCAAGCAGGCGGCTGGCCTCAACCGCATAATAGGCCGGATTGATATGGGCAATATTTTGCAGCCATTTCGGTGCCAGTTCCATCGGCAACAGCATCCCTGACAATAATAGAATTGGTAAATTGATACCTTGCACGATAGGTGAAAGACGATCTTCACTTTTTAAAATCATGCCAAGAGCATTGCCAAATGCCGAAGTAGTTATGAGGACTAGGCTAAGTATGACCAAGAGCAACAAATCCCCCCCTATATGGAGTTTAAAGCCAAATGGAATTGCCAGTAACACAAAGATAATGACGATCACCAGCATATTGACCAAATCATGCAAGACACGGCCTGCCAGAAGCGCAAAACGACTCGTTGGCGTCACCCTGAAACGTTCAATGACCCCATTGCGAACCTCATCAATAATGTCGTATCCGACAAAAAGTCCGCTCATAAATGACTCAATCACCAGAAGTCCAGGTACAAAGTTATTCATGACATTACCGGAAGAGAAACTAGGTATGTTCGTTAATTTACTGAGGAGCGGCGAAAACAGGGTCAAATAAAGGACCGGAGTCAACAATCTCATGATAATATAAATGGGATTCCGAAAAGTTTCCATCATCTTGCGCCGAAACATCAAGCCGGTATCGCGTATGATTTTCATTTTTCTTTCCCTTCTTTCGCATTGAGGTCACGCAAGGAACGCCCCGTTTTGCGTAAAAAAACATCGTCAAGCGACGGTGCAGACAGCGTAATGTTCTTTAAAGTGATTTCCTGTTTTCCAAGCAGTTCCAACACTTCGGAAATGGCTTTCGCTCCATCATCAACATACAGGCGCAGATGATCACCGTCTTGGTTTACTTCGCGCATAAATGCGAATTTTTTCAAAAGCGGAATGATTTCAGGGGCCTTTTCTTCAAAATTGTCAATGCCTATCGTGATGCACTCCCCTGCAATTTGTTTTTTGAGTTCTTCAGGTGTGCCTTCGGCAACAATGCGCCCGTTATCTATGATGGCTATGTGATCACAAAGCGCGTCAGCTTCATCCAGATAATGGGTAGTCAAGAAAATAGTCGTACCCTCCTGCTGCAATTTTTTAATCTGCTCCCATAGATTAGCCCGATTTTGTGGGTCTAATCCGATCGTGGGTTCATCCAGAAATAGTACGGTCGGACGATTCATGAGCCCCAGCGCTACGTCAAGGCGGCGGCGTTGGCCACCGGAATAGGTGTTGACAATGCGATCAGCGAATTCCGACAAGTCCAAAAGTCTGATTAATTCCTCTGCGCGGGCAGTTGCTGCTGCAGTATTCATGCCGTAAAGTTGCCCTTGCAAGATAAGGTTTTCCTTACCAGTAGCCGGGCGATCCACTCCACCACTTTGGCTGACATAGCCAATATGGCTGCGCACTTTATTCGGCTCCTTCTTCACGTCTAGGCCAGCAACGAAAGCATCACCGGAATCCTGCACTAAAAGCGTGGTCAATATACGCAACACAGTGGTTTTCCCTGCGCCGTTCGGGCCTAAAAAGCCAAATATTTCACCTGACTCAACCCTTAAATCAACGCCATCAACAGCCTTTACTGGCCCTTGCTTGGAAGGGAAATATTTTTTCAAATCTTGAATGACTACAACCTGTTTTTCCATAAACTCGCATCCTTTTCGATTCACAACATCCTGTCGATGATCCAAAAACACTGATAGTCCCACATGTTGAAATATCGCTGCCCTATTACTAGCCATCAGTCCTTTCCAATAGGCAGTAAGGTGACTGCCTACTGCTCCATATCTACTTTTCGGATTAATTTTACCACTTGAATGAGGGGGTAGCTACTTATTCGATTTTCTTTGAACCATTACGACAAATCCCTCATTGATCAGCATTTTTTCTTCGGTTGCTTCTTCCCAAAAAATCCGTTTTCATCATCATGGCAACAATTATTCGTTACCAAAAAAGCATCGATTACCCCAGTTAGGAATAACCAATGCTTCTTATGTCTGTTTAAATAAAATTTCAGATCAATGTTTTGGGTAATGCAGTTTATCAGCACCCTGCATCCTGGCGCATGACGTGCTTCCCTGCTTCTATTGCGGAACCGAAAGGGCTGGAAGAGCACTTTTGCGATTCAAGTAATACAGGTAGCTTCCGGTTGATACATTAACCAACGCCATGCCTAAACAAAAGCCACCCACCACATCACTAGGATAGTGGACGCCAAGATATACGCGGGAATACATAATTAGCCAAATCCATGCCAAGCAAGCGATAAATAAGACCGCTTTTTGAAAGGACTTTTTCAAATACAACATGCCCATCATTATCAATAGTCCGAAGAATACAGTCGTGCCAGATGAATGTCCGCTAGGAAAGCTGAATCCTGTTTCGGCAATCAATTGTTGAAGCGGACGTTCCCGTCCGACAATAAATTTGAACAGAAGCGGAATGGCAGCTCCACCGATCAGCATAGTCGATCCGAACCAGATGGCTGCGGATTTAAGTTTCTTAAACCAAAGGACACACACCATAACAAAGGTCAAGAATCCCACTGTGGGAACCCCGCCTACATTGGTGATAGCAATAAATAAACTGGTTTTCCCAGCAGTCAATGAAGACCGCAAGATGAGGTTCCAATACGAATCAAAACCGGCCAACCATGTGGTTTCACCTACAACATTCACTAACAGAAAAGTGAACAGGATGGCAAAGAGTCCTCCTACGGTAAAATAAGGGATGGCATTTTTTTCCTTTTCTTTAATCACATCTATACCTCCAAAAGCTTTGTAGATAGACAATTTACGTTTGCACTGACAATAATCCGAATGAGTGTTTTTGCCGATGATTTAGGAAGAATTGGCCAAGGAATATCATGCCCTTCACCTTGGAAAACCACCATCATAATAGCCGTGCTCCTTCTTAGCTATCTATGAGTATACGTTTTAGTTCTAAATATCTCATGCGAAAATTCTAAACAATTTATAAATTCAAAAAAACAAGCTGCGAGTTTTCGTTTTTGGGTAGGATTTGTCTTTCAGAAGACTCCAGCAATGAGCTAGATGGCATAGTATTTTGTACTAAAATGGGAGAAGTGCACTGCCTATAGCCAATCAACGGACAAAGAAGTGCAAGCCACTTATACCAGCAGCCTGCACTTCTTTGTTTGGTTCTGTTCTCTTTTTTCGGTAATTTTGGTAGTTCCCCCGAGAATATTGATTTCACACCATTCTCGCTAAAATATTCACTTGTCCAAATAACTTAAAATTTCTTTTTTGTAATTCAAAAATTCCATGCTCAATAAAAACTCTCTGGATCTAGGATGCGGTTCGCTTATGACCAGTTCCTTCACAATTGTCGCCGGCTGCCCTCCCAAAATATAGATGCGGTTCGACAATTTGATTGCCTCGTCGATGTCATGTGTGATAAAAAAAGTTGATAATTTGATTTGCTGCATAATATCTAAATACCATTCATGCAGGCGGTTTTTAGTAATGGCATCCAACGCACTGAAGGGCTCGTCCAATAAAGCGACCTCGTCGGAAAATAAATAGGTCCTTAGAAAAGCCGCCCGTTGCCGCATCCCCCCGGACAACTCATTCGGATAAACATTTTCCGTTCCGGTCAAACCAAAAATCCCAAAATAGTTCCGCGCTGTCTCGTACGCCTGCTTTCTTCCGTTGCCTCTGATGATTAGCGGCAAAGCGACATTCTGCAAAATGGTTTTATACGGCAAGAGCATATCTTTTTGCAGCATATAGCTGACATGGCCAGTTTGATAGGTGATATCCTGTCCGTTTAAATAAACCTTTCCTTCTGTCGGTTCAATTAAACCGGCAATCACATTAAAAAGTGTTGATTTACCCGAACCACTGACACCCAAAACACTGATGATTTCCCCTTCATTCAAGGTAACCGTTACATCCTTCAAAACTGCTTTTTGCCCAAACTGGACGCTGATGTGATTTGCTACTAACTTATCCATCCCATCGCCCCGATTCTTTCCGTTATTTTGGTAGATATTCATTTGTAAAACCGACGTTTTCAGCGATCGGTTTCTCTACCAAGTCATTTTCGTTCAGCCATTGATAGAACGTATTCCAGCGTTCTGGATTGATATATCCCCATTGCGTAACCTCGGCTTTGTATTGGTTTGCTAACCATTGTTGGCTGGCTTTTACCATCTCAATGTCCAATTCAGGAACGGCATCCACCAATATTTGTGCCGCAGCATCCGGATCCGCTATTGCAGCTTCATAACCTTGACGTGTAGCGTCTAAAAACGCCTTGGTGATTTCCGGATTGTTTTTCATATATTTATTATTACCAACAATGACCGGGCTATAGTAATCTAATTCTTTAGCATAATCAGCAAAATTCAAATAGTTTGTTTCCAAACCAGCTTTTTCTGTTGCAATACCGTCCCAGCCATAATACACCCAAATCGCATTCACACTCTTTGTTTGCAGTGCTGATACCACATCAGTAACCGTGGATGGAATTAACTTCACCTTGCTGAAATCACCACCATCATCCTCAACAACTTTTTTGACAATAGCCAGTTCGATCGGCAAGTTCCACGTCGCATAAGACTGTCCCGCCAATTTAGCCGGTGAATCGATGCCATCTTCTTTCAGCGAAATCAAACCGGATGTATTGTGTTGAATAACCGCGGCAACGGCTGTAACCGGCAATGGATTGTCACTAGAAAAATTGGCCGCTAAAGAATCTTGAAAATCGATCCCAAATTCAGCGCCACCGCCTGCAACTAAAGGCGTTGCCCCATCTTCCGGCGGTTGCACAATTTCGACATCCAAACCAGCTTTTTCATAATATCCTTTTGCTTTTGCTACATACAAGCCTGTGTGATTGGTATTCGGCGTCCAATCCAGCACTACCCTAACTTTTGTAAGTTCTTTGCTGCCTGATGCAGTCGATGATGAATCAGCTGTTTGTGAATTTCCACAGCCCACTAATACTAAGCCCAATAAAACCGATAACAAAAGTAATCTTTTCAACTTCTACTCCTCCTTGAGATGGTCAGCGGTATTTCTGTATTTCCACGGCAACGCCCTCTTCTGCAAAAAGGAGACCAGCGCCATCAGCAACAAGCTAATGAAGGAAATGAAGAAGATTACCGCAAACATTTTATCATATGCATAAGCCTTGCGGACTCTCGTCATATAGACTCCAAGTCCCATAAATCCACCTAGCCATTCCGCAACGACGGCACCTACAACTGAGTAGGTAACCGATATTTTTAAGCCAGAAAAAAATGCGGGCAGTGCCGATGGAAATTTGATGTGCACAAATTGTTGCCACCGATTTCCGCCCATCGCACGAATCAAATTCATTGCATCGCGATCGACACTTCGAAATCCTTCCAACACCCCTATTGCAATCGGAAAAAAAGTGGTGAGGATGATCAACACCACTTTCGGCAGCATCTCATACCCCATCCACAAAACCAATAATGGCGCTATTGCTACCGTTGGAATGGTTTGAGATACAACCAAGATGGGATAAAGTGCTTTATTTAAAAATGGGATTTGATCCATCGCTATCGCAACCAAAAACCCGATGGCAATCCCCGCCCCCAAACCAACAAATGCTTCATTTACTGTATAAACCATGTTTTGCATCAATAGAGTAAAGTCGCCTATAAACGCTCGCACGACGTCCACAGGAGAAGGCAACATATAACGGGGAACAACTTCTGAGAACGATAAAAATTCCCAGATACCCAGAATCAAAGCTATTGTAATCCATGGTGCAAGCCTATTCGTGATATTTTTTGGTTTTTTCATCAATTGTCAGTATATCCCTTTCTCTCGCATACGTGATTTTGACAAAAGATAACACTTTGTCACAGCCATTCTCAGTAGCGATCAGTTGGCAATTTTTTACAACCTCCATCAGCTGGTCATAATCGCCTTCAATCGCTGTTTCTGTTGGACCAACGAAGTATGTTAACCCGGTGCTGGCAATATACGCAATCACCTTATCAACAATGGCTACAACTTCTGCATCGCTGTTTAATCCTTGCGGCAAAACTTGAATGGAAACATTTGCATTCATTTACTTATCCTCCTCTCATACATATTGAAATGAAAGAGCTTAATCAAAAATGAAACCTCCATGGAAGTCCACAGAGGTTTCAGAATATTGATAAAATTTCAGAAAATCTATCAAATGTCATATGTCTCCCTGCGCCAGAATTACCTGGATCAAGTATGAAATAGCTCTCACTATTTCAGGGTCAAAAGTCACATTTTTTTCTCAGCCTGTCTACAAGCTCCCCTGTTATACGTAGGATAGCATAAACAACCTGAAAAAAACAATTAGAATCAATTCGCATCTATGCGCAGCGCCCCTCAGATCGGCAAGCCGACTGCGACATGCCGGAAGGAATCGACGTCGAACAAGCCTTTGTCCGTCAATTTCAGGCGCGGGATGACAGGCAGGCACAGAAATGACAGGATCATGAAGACATTTTGCGCTGTTTCTGTGATCGTAGCCAGTTGTTCGTGCAGCTGATGCAGCTCCGCAATAACTTCTTCGTACGGTTTTTCCGACATGATGCCGCCGACCCGCAGCGGGACTGACGCTAACACTTTGCCATTGTCCACGATGACGAGTCCGCCTTGTATCCTTTGGGCTTCTGCGATCGCCAACAGCATGTCGCCATCGTTCGTGCCGGCTACGACGAGATTATGCGAGTCATGTGCGACGGTCGATGCGATAGCCCCTCTCTTCAATCCGAGACCGCTGACGATGCCGACGCCGATGTTTCCGGTCGCATGATGCCGCTCGCAAACCACCATCTTCAATTGATCGCGTTCCGGATCCGGAACAAAAAAACCATCTTCTATCTTTACATCTGCCGTAATTTTATCCGTAATGATCCGGCCCGGCACCACCCCGATGACCCAGGCTTTCTGGCCCTTCTGAAGCGGTATCTGCAAGGAGTCTTTTGTCACTTTCTTTAAGTTGATGGATGACTTGACGGACTGGGGCACAACAGCCCGGACGGTGTTCAAAGCGGCCAGATCCAGCACACGGCCATCTTTGATGATTGTATCCGGCTGAAGGGTTTCGAGACTGTCCGTGATGAGGATATCCGCCAGGTAGCCGGGTGCGATTGCGCCTTTATCTTTGATTCCGTGGCACACCGCATTGTTGATGGTCGCCATTTGAATGGCAATCAGCGGATCCAACCCATTTTGGATGGCCAGCTGTGCGGCATAATTGACCGTCCCCTCTTCGGCCAGTTCATCCAGATGCTTATCGTCGGTGCAGAATGAAAAGCGGGTGCTGTTCCGTTCGTTGATCGCCGGCAACAGGGCCAGTAGATCTTTGGCAGCCGATCCTTCTCGCACCAGCACATGGATGCCCCGCCGTACCCGCGCGATGGCTTCTTCTGCCGTCACCGCCTCATGATCGTTTCGGATGCCGGCTGTACTGTACACATTCAGCGCAGCATCCGGCAAACCGGCCGCGTGCCCATCGATCCTCAGACCGGCTTCTGTCGTCATGTTTATTTTCTCAAGCATATCCGGTTCTGCATGCAAAACGGATGGATAATCCATCACTTCTGCCAAGCCGATGACGGACGGCTGGGACAGATACGGACGAAGATCATCCGCTGTCAGTGTCGCTCCGTTTTGCTCGAAGGGCGTCGCAGGCACGCACGAAGGCAGCTTCATCAAAATATCCATGTCGGCGTTGGCGGCGTCCTCCAGCATAAAATCTATCCCGATCCTACCTGCGACGTTCGCAATTTCATGCGGATCGGTCACGACGGTCGTCACCCCGTGTTTGATGAGGGCGCGTGAAAATTCCGAGGGCGTGACCATCGTCGATTCGATATGGATATGCCCGTCGATAAAGCCCGGCAGTACGTACTTGCCTGACGCATCCACAATCTGCTTCCCTTTTGGATACGTGCCGATGCCGACGACCGTGCCATCCTTGACAGCGACATCTGCCTTGAACGTTTCAAGTGAAAAAACATCCACTACTGTTCCATTTTGGATGATGAGATCCGCTTCCTCCGGCTGCTGGGCTGCCTTGATCAATCTTCTCATCGCATCTTTCATACTATTTCCCCCTAGTTCCGTTCCGCTCTCTTGATTAGCGAATCTCTCGTTGTTTCCTATATTATACATGATTCGCGGCTAGGCCGATAAACTTCTTATTTCCGCAATATCTTCTCCATCTTCTTCCCTTTTGCCAACTCATCGGCCAACTTGTCCAACCAACGAATCTGTTGCATCAGCTTGTCTTCTATCTCTTCTACCCTATACCCGCAAATGACCCCTTTGATGAGGCGAGCATTGCTGTTCATCTGCGGCGCCTGCTCAAAGAAGGTTTCAAAATCGACATTATTTTCGAGTTGCCGTTGCAGCGTTGCCTCATCATAACCCGTCAGCCAATAGATTATTTCATCGACTTCTTCCTTGGTACGGCCTTTCTTCTCGACCTTTTGTACATACAGCGGATAGACACTCGCAAAGGGCATAGCAAATATTTTTGTATTTTTCATATCCTGTTCTCTCCGTTCATTTTGTCCATTCATAATGGCGCTTGTTTAATATGATAGCGTCAACTAGCCATGTCTAAAGTCACGGGCTTGCCTCCCGTCGTTACACGACGAGTGCGCTTGTTGCACAAGCGCCTTTTAGGCTTATTCCTGTCCGGCAGTGCGGACGCATCCGGAGACGCTCCTGCCTTGGTGTGACGGAATATTCGGGGTTGCCCCCGCAGGATGGTTGACTTTACCCTTGCCGGAGCGGCACCGGCACTGATGGCTTCGACGCCTTTTCGGTGCAGGTTCATCGCGCCAATACGTTCATCGTTTGATGTGTACTGGCAATTTTTGCAACAGAATGTGTGCGTGCGTTTGTTCCGGTTTTCCTTTTCGACGTGTCCGCTAGATTTGGCAGACTTGTACCGCACAAGGACCGTTTTCATCACGGATTGCGCCATTTGGCTTTTCAGACCGAAGGTATTGCGCAGCTCTTTGTAATACAAGGCGTTCAAATTACGCTGATTGAGTTCTTTGGTTTCAAAGACTTTCTCGCTCAACCAATTGGCATGCTTTTCGGTAAGCGTTGAAGGTCATGGTGAGACTTTCTACGTCTGAATGGGACGCATAGATTTGAATTTTGGCAGTGACAGTTGCCATTTTATTTCACCTCTTTTTATTAGAACCATTATACTGTTTTTCAAGTGAAACACCCAAATGAGATACAACAAAAAAAAAAAGAGTTCGGAGAACAAAGAGGATTTTCGGCCCGGTGGGCCGAGCGTTTTCTACTCCCACGACTGAAGTCACGGGTCTCCGAAAACTAAAAATCATGAATTGCAGAAAACCTCATTTACTTATGATAAGCATGTGCGTATCGGTTTGAAAAGTCTTAATGATACGACAAAGAAACCCCGCCGTTCCTTTCGAGCAATCGAAAGGAACAGCGGGGTTTCTGTTTTTGGATAAGCGGTCCGTCCTATGGCAAGCCACAAGTCCCGCTTTCATGTTATTCTGCTTTTGCTTTTTCTTCACGTTTTGTTGCTAATTCAATAGCCAGTTGATCAACTTTTTTCTTAGATAGAGGATACCAGAACCCGATAATCAAGAAAGCAAGCAAGTTGGCAATAGCTGGAGTCAATGTCGCCATATTTTTGATGTTTTGAGCCACTTCAGCCGTTTGTTGTGGTGCACCCGCAACATAGCCAACCCATACAAGAGCCATCCCGCCGGCTCCGCCTGCTACAGCTTGACCGATTTTTCTTGTGAAAGAAGTGATGGAATACAACGTACCATCTTCTCTTTTACCTGTTAGATATTCATGGTAATCGATGGTATCTGTGATGATTGCCCAAGCAGTGAATGATGCGAATCCAGATGCGATAGTAGCTATCAATACGAACCCAAGGTAGATGTAAACATTTGTTATCGGCAATAAGAACAGAATGAAGTAAATGATGGCAGACACTAAAACGCCGGCTGCGGCAACTTCTTTCTTGCCGAATTTTCTGATTAGCGGAGCCATGAATGGCGCAACCAACACGATATTCAACATACCCATGAAACCAATGATACTTAACGAACTGGCACTATGGAAGTAATCTTTGAAAAGGTATACATTTAATGTTCCGCCAATAATCATAGCGAAGATAGTGACCAATGAGTTAACAAGGTTTGCAATTAAAGGTCGGTTTTTTGCTACTGCCTTCAATGTTTTAGCGAAATCGCCTTTTTGCCCAGCAACAGTCTCTTTCACAATGATTCGTTCAGTTGTCATTTTGTAGCATAGAACATAACAAGCCATTGCCAAGATAGCAAATCCAACAGCGACGATAAAGAAACGGCCGGAGTCGACTTTATTATTCACGAAAATAAGCATTGGAGCGAGAATCCCGGTGAAAACACCTGAAATGGTTGCGCCGATTGTTCTGAAAGTGGAAAGTGAAGCCCGATCAACGGAATTTCCGGAGATGACAGATGCCATCGATCCGTAAGGGATGTTTACCGTGCTGTACAATGTTCCCCAAATGATATATGTAGCGGTACCATAAATCAAGTAGAATTGATTGGACATTCCTGGGATTTTTGTGAAGACTAAAGCGCCCGCGATAACCAACATCGGCGCAAAACGAAGAATCCACGGTTTAAATTTACCGTTCTTAGTGGCTGGGCGAGAGTCAACGAACCGGCCAACCATGACATCCGCAAAAGCATCCCAAACCCGAGCAATGACGAAGATGAGTCCCACAAACCCAGCGCTGATTCCTAATGCGTCAGTATAAAAAACCATCAAATAAGAGCTAATGAACCCGAAGAAGAAATCGTTACCCAAATCTCCAAACATATACCCAAGTTTATCCATAATTCCGAATTTCTTAACTTGCTTTTCTACCAGTGGAGCTGCTACATTCATTTCTTTAGCCATATCCATACACATTTCCTCCTAAATATTTTCTGTGAATCCGTTTACTAAAAGCGCTTGCATTATTGCCATGAAAAATAATAGCTGATGTTACTTTTCAGGAATGGATCTTCCTTGCGTGAAAACTGACTTAGCTTCATTCCTCCCTAACCCTTACTTATAGTGATTGTAGCATTGGAATAACCCAACGTGGTAATTCCACTATGTGAAACGCAAAAGCATATCGTGAAATCGTTTTCCGTTTCATAAAATGAAGTATATTTTATTATCCATTCCTTGTCAATCTCTTTTTAATTTTTTTTTAATCTTCTAAGTTGTAAAATGAAATGCATAAGGAAATAACAAATAAATCACGTAGATACAATATACTTAAACGCGTCGAAACCACAAAGAAGGAATATCTACATGTCCCCGCAGTTTGGTAACCTACATTTCCAAAAGTTGTAACTAGGTCGGGTAAAACCTTGATATAAATGTGTTTCCGCCTAGTGATGCGTGTTATGCATAACTAGGCGGATTGAACCTCGAAATACTATCCAAACGTTGATTTGAAGGGCTTTTCATTTGTATCTAGTTATGTGTTGGCGGGAATCCAGGTGGTAAATAATTATTTATTGGACTGGATTCGCAGCGATTTTTTTCGATTAAAACATATTTCTTCCTTCTGCCATTCCTTATTTTTCGGCAAAAAGAAAGACCAAGGTCCACAATGGAAACTTGGCCTTTCTTATTTGTATGATGGTTCATGGATATGATGTATATTTCAAACTGCTATTGTTTAAGGAAGTGCACCCCGAAAGTTAGAGTAAAAAATCTAACTTTCGGGGTGCACTTCAGTTCCTCAAAATTGAAATAGCCACACGACGGTTGATACTAAATCCTAGATTCCTCATAATTTCTTATTCTTTTTGCATCAGAATTTCCATGAATTCCTCTCCGGAAATGGTTTCTTTTTCGAGAAGATATTTTGCAAGTTCATGCAGTTTCGGTTCGTTTGCCCTGATGATTTCCTTGGCTCTTTCGTGAGCGAATTTAATGATGCGCAAAACCTCATCATCTATTTTTGCGGATGTTTCATTGGACACAATCGGTGTCGTCTCTGTGCCCAGATAGGGGTTAATGACCGTCTCCAAGGCCATCATGTCGAATTTTTCACTCATGCCGTATCTAGTGACCATCGCTCTCGCAATCTTTGTTGCAGCCTCTATGTCATTTTCCGCCCCAGATGTGACCGTGTTTAAAATAACTTCCTCCGCAGAGCGACCGCCCATGTAGGTTATGATCTTATTCATGAATTTTTCCCGGCTCATGAGCAGCTGGTCTGTCTCTTCCGTCTGCATGGTATAGCCGAGGACTCCGGATGTCCTTGGTATGATGCTTATTTTATTGACTGGTGCGGAATCTGTTTGTTTTGCGGCAACAATCGCATGCCCTATTTCGTGGTAGGCTATCGCCTTTTTATCGTCTTTCGAGAGGATCGCATTTTTCCTCTGGTATCCGGCCAGTACGATTTCCAGCGCATATTCCAGATCGGATTGCTTTATCTTGCTGCGTCCTTCTTTTATGGCATGGAGAGCGCCTTCATTGATCAGATTGGCCAGGTCGGCTCCGGAGCTTCCGGATGTATCTCTGGCAATCTGCTTAAGGTTGATATCTTCATCCATTTTGACGGATTTTGCATGGACATCCAGAACCGCTTCCCTACCGGTAATGTCGGGCAATTCAAGAGGAATGCGCCGGTCAAAACGTCCTGGCCTCAACAGCGCTTTGTCCAGAACTTCAGGTTTGTTCGTTGCTGCCAGGATCACCACGCCTTTTTCTGAGGAAAAGCCATCCATTTCATTCAATAACTGATTGAGTGTCTGATCACGTTCGTCATTTCCGGAAAATCCCCCCACGTTACGGCTCTTGCCGATCGTATCGATTTCATCAATAAATACGATACAGGGGGCTTTTGCCTGGGCTTGATCGAACAGATCCCTGACCCTGGCAGCTCCCACGCCGACGAACATCTCCATAAATTCAGATCCCGATATCGAGAAAAACGGCACTTTCGCTTCTCCCGCAACCGCCTTTGCAAGGAGTGTTTTCCCGGTCCCAGGAGGTCCAACAAGCAGAATCCCTTTTGGCATCTTAGCACCAATTTTCCTGTATTTTTCAGGATTATGGAGAAAATCGATCACCTCCCAAAGGGCTTCCTTGGCTTCATCCTGACCCGCTACGTCCTTAAATGTTTTTCCTGTTTCAGATTCAGCATAAATCCTGACATTGCTTTTGCCAAATTTCATTTCACTACCACTGCCAATTCCCCCGACTCTGCCCTGAGCCCTGCGCATCAAAAAACCCCAGAACGTATATAATAACGCCAAAGGCAGAATCCAGGTCAGAATAAAATCAAAAAGAGGAGAACTTTCTTCGACAATCTCTTTCTCAAACTTTACATCAGTCAGCAGCAGCCGGTCAGTAAGCTGTGGATCCTCCATTCTGCCAGTAACGAAGGGGCTCTCTTTCCCTTCATTGTCCAGCGCTGTGAATTGTATCCGGTTTTCCTCAACCAGAACGGACTCTACACTGCCTTTTTCAAGCATTGTAATGAACGTCTTATAGTCCACTTCCGTTACCTGATTTTTCTCCAGACCGGAAACCATGAAAAGATTCAGCACAATCAGTAAAATTGTAATTGTCATAGCGACATAAATCCATTGTTTATTGGCCTTCGGGGGTGTTTGAGGTTCCATCAGATGACTTCCTCCCGTTCTTCACAAAACAGAATCCTTCTATCCTTATTATCCCAGAAAAATATAATAATACAAAAATTACGTATTTTTTGGATGATGGGATTGCCTTGGCATGTAGTTGACTATTCCTGTGTGGAGGGCTCGTCGGCCTCCACTCAGCCTTGTATGGGATTTCTGTTCGTCAAGAGTGAGTGTTTGCGCCCGACTTCCTTCAGATTAGAGCCAATATCTTCCTCCATTTCAAGTCACAGATAAAGCGGAAAGGAAAAAACGGCAAGCCCGTCGTTGTGGACTTGCCGCTTTATCGATTCTATCCTCTATTTTAAATCTTTTCTGCAGCGAGCTCAGGAATGCTTTCACAAAGCCAGGGTCCTCATTGTCAGAACAAATCCATCTGGTCGATTTCTTCGGTTATTTTGAAGTTGGAGGACTCCATTACTTCCTCCGTCTCTTCCCCTTTCAGATGTTCTCCCCGCAAGAACTGCACGCTGCCCTTCAGTTTTGAAGAAATCAGATTCAGCACATAGATGTTGTCAAAGCGATTATAGATGCTGTCCCCGCCTAAGCCGGAAAGGCAAACCAGTTGCGTGTTGCTCTTCTTGGCGATTTCCATCAGCGGCTTCAGTAAATGATCGGCATTCGTCTGCGCAAACGGATTGTCCATCACCAGGACCTTGCTGTTCTCTTTTTCTGCGAAGATGTCCGTTTCATCCCTTCCCATATAGGACAACAGACTGGACAGGATGACGAAGGCGGAAAGGAAACCTTCCCCTCCGGAATTCTTCGCCACGTCATTCCAGGTGATTTGGCGCTCCCTCTCCTCTTCAATTTTGAACAGTTTGATTTCAATGCTGCTGATTGTCACGACTTCGTTGTACAGATTTTTCGTTGTGATCGCCGCGGAGATCGTCTCTTCGGCGTTCTCGTTCTGATCTAATCTGTCCAAGGTTCTTGCCGTCACCGTGTCCAGCAAATCGTTGAGCCGCTGCTTGTACAATGCCTGATTTTCTTCCCAATCGGGCAAGATGATTCTAAGCATTTTGATGGAGCGTCCCCTGATGTTGATGGAAGAATTTTTGTCTATCTTGCCGAGGTTTTCGTGGACCTCACGTATGTAATCAAAAATACTTTGAAGGACGTTTTCCTTCTCTTTCTGGATCAACTCAATATCCGCTGCCAATTTTTCCATCAGCGTGCGGTAAGAATCAAAGATGATATCCAAATTCCCCAAAAGAGCATTTGGATCGTTTGAAAGATCATTCAGCGTCTCCAGAGGTATCCTGAAGAAGTCATCGCTGTTGAATACTTTTTTGCGGAGAACCCTCTCGATTTCCCTACCCAATTGTATGCTCTTTTCGTTTTCATCGGACTGGGATCGCTTGTAATCGCGCAACATTTCCCCCCTGAATCGATCCAGTTCCTCATAATCCACTTCGATTTCGACTTCCGAGACGACCGGGAAGTAGTCGTACTCCACCAACGCACTACGGTTTTCGCTTATCCGTTTCATCTGTGACTCAAGTTTACTCGCCGCCTGTTCGATTCCTTTTTTCCGGTCTTCCAGGACAGAGATTGTTTCGGCAAAATCATAGTCCTTGATTTCGTTGCGCGTTTTTGGATCTTCCTTGCCGTGATTCTTCTTCAGGTCGGCGAAGTGCCCTTTGATTGTGGTTTCAATCACGGCGATTTCTTTACTGTAACCGGTGATTTCAGCGTTTATTTCTTCCGTCTTCTTCCGCAGCCTTACGATTTCCCGCCGCGTCTGCTGCTCTTTATACAGGTCGTGCCACACTTCCTTGAATTGGCTTTCCTCCAGGGCGTATTCCTTCATTTTCGCCGTGAGTTCATTCTCTTTTGACTCGAACCTTTTCTGCTCCCTTTCCAATCTGTCCTCAAGGTTCTTCACGTCATCTGTGATTTTCTTCGAGAGGCTCTCGAAGCGGGATTCGATGTCTTCGATGTCCTTCTCGACCAAAGTGCCTTCTTTGAAAGCACGATAGCTCTCCAATTTTTCTCCTATTCGCAATTCATTATTCTGAAGATACCTCAACCTTTCCTCTTGTTTGCCTTTATCAGCTTCAAGGGCTTTCTTCAGATTTTTTTGCTCATCAAGTTGGGAAAGAATGGCAGCCTCTTCATCTTTCAGCTGTTTTTGCCTTTCCAGGTGGCCGCAGTATTTGGCGTATTCCCCTCTGAATTCCTCCAAATCGTCCATCCGTCTCCGCAAAGCGCCATCTTCATCCCTCTTCAACTTCAATTCAGCAGCCGCCGAATCGCATTCTTTCGTGATAGCGGAGATGGAAGTCCTCAAATCGGAAAGTTTTTGATCTGTATAGGAAATCTCGCCTTCCAATGCTTTTTTGTCCGCTTCTGCACTGGAATAGCTTTCCTTGTCGACTCTGGTGGAAAACACTTGGTTTTTCTTGCCTTCGAGAAAATCGATTTCGTTCTGCTTCTCTTGGATTCTGTCCTCCAGGCCAAGAATATCCTCTTTCTTTTTCCGGACGATGATTTCCAGTTCTTCTTTGTCGATCAGCTTATTGTTGAAGGAAATCAGGAAATTGACTTTGCCCAATGCCAACAATTTCTTTTCGCCGGATGCGAAGGCATGGTCCAATTCCTCCCGGCACAAGATCACGATCGGATACGAGGTGAAGCTTTCTATCGGTTCCTTCTCCAGATTTTCGATATCCCGTCTGTTCATGATCAAAGAATAGGGAATGAACGGGTTGTCGCGGACTAACTTTTCCCCTGCCGCCTTCGCATTTTCGGAATTCCGCAGCCATTCCATCCCGTAGGTCACCAGTATGTCGCGTTTCCTGAATTCCGCTGCAATGTCGCCCGGCAGTTCCGCTATTTTGCCGGTCTGCAGTTTGTTCCGTTCCGCTTTTTCCTTCTCCAGTTGCGAATGCAACTTGGTCTGCTCTTTTCTTGTTGCAGTAATCCGTTTGTCGAATGCGTCGACTATGCTGTCTTTTTCGAATAGCTGCTCTTCACTGAAACCGATGTATTTAAGGGTATCTTTCCTTTCGGATAGCTCCTGCTCAAACTGTTGAAACATATGGATAGTGTTTTTCAATTTTTCGTTATCGGTGGCTTGCTTCGTTCTTGCATCCATTTCGTCCCGTTCCTGGGACCTCTTTTCTTCGGACTTGTTGTGCAGAAGGTCGTTTAATGCGGCGATTCTCTTTGAAACGGCATCCCATTGTTTGCGGTAATCCAGCTCCGCCCCGCTCAGCATCCCCTCATCGTAATATCCGGTGAGATTTCTCATAAACCGTACGTCATATCTTTTGTTGAACCGGCCTTCGGATTCCTCAAACCCTTTGATGCGTTCATCGACCCTACCTAATGCCGATGCGGCTTGATTCCAATCGGTATTCAGCGAATTGACTTCCGTTTCGGCCTTTTCGATTCCATCTTCCAGCTTCTCTACGGCCAGCGCAATTTCAGCCGAATTTTTCCGGGCTGCCTCTTGCTCCTTGCCGTAGTGCACGCCGAGGGTATAACCTAAATTGTCCCTTTCGGAACTCATGTCTTTCGTGTCGCTTTTCAGTATTTCCAGTTCATTTTCCAGTGATTGAACTTCCTTGGAGAAGTTTCGATACTCCTCGAATAACTTGGCACACTCCAAAATATTGCGCAGCTGCTCCTGTTCCTGAAGGAGCAACCCATTTGCATCGAGGTCATTCTGTGCCCTGGCTATCGTCCCTTCGACCCTTTCCTTTTCTTCTTGGCATCGATATATTTCCAGGGAAAGTTTCTCATACCGGATGTCCTCCATCTCTTCTGCGATACGCGCGGTCTGTTCACGCAAATTTTCCTTCAGCGAGTCCAGTTCGGCCTTTTTCCTGTCAATCGTCATCACCAGGTTGGCGATCCTATTTTCGAATGCCGAACGTTCATTTTTGCACGTTTGAAGCGCGTCAGCGTGACTCCGGATGCTTTCCCCGTCCACAAAAATTTCTTCGATGGAGGCCTTTTTATCTATTTTCGACTTATTTTCCCTGTATTGTTTGGCATAACGGAAGACGATTTTCCGGAAGTTCTCGATTTTGTCCTCGTCAATATTGAGCTTGTCCTCCACCGTTTTCAGGAACCATTTTTCGATCAGCCCTTCCGCACTTTTTGATTCAACGAAAAGTTCTGATAGACCCGATTCCTTGAGGTTGATTTTGTGTATGATGGACTCCCATTCCTTGTGGTTGATCTGGTATTCCTTCAGTTTTTCAAAATAGCTTTTTGACTGCTGATAGTGCGTCATATCATAGTAATTGAAGTTGCATTCCTGGTTTTTCTTCAGGGACTCGAACAAGGACTTCGCATTTCCGAAGCTCTTGACCTTTTTTCTCCCTTCATCCGTTTCAACAAGTGATATATTGTGGATATCATTCGGATTTTGCCCTCTGTATTCGTGGATGAAATTGACGATCTCCAGATCATCTTTGGAATCTTCATCGGATGCGTAACTTCTTTTTCGGACCATCATCCCGGTAAGGACCTTGTTTGCTGCGCCGTCCAGCTCCCACTCCACCAAAATGTAGGTAGGGATAGTGGACGTGAAGTAACTCGAAAAAGAACGGTCCTTCAGGTTCCGGTATCTTTTGGTCACGAAAGGGGCCAACATCATTTGCACAAGGACCGTCTTGCCTCCCCCGTTCCTTAACGAAAGAAGCGTGCTATCCCCATTCAATTGGAAAAGCTCATCATCGATTCTCATCGTGTTATTGTTGTAGTTCAGGTTGATGATTCTGACAGCATTGATTCTACTCATGTTCTTCCTCCCCTAAAGCGATCAGGACTCTGTTGTAGTTGTTTTTGTTCAGTATGTTCCAGTCCATGAAATGATCCAGTTTCTTCGAGGTCGTAATCATGTCATCGACCTCAACATAAACAATCAGCCCCTGACCCTCCAGGAATTTCAGGATCGTGTACAAAAATCCCTCCTTGGTGGTTTTCGAACGGCTTGTCCTGTCACCGCTCTTCAGCGCTTCGAAGCGTTCCTGCATATTCGAGAAGGCAATTCCCTCATTGTCCTGTTCGCTCTCATCCTTCTCGGCGCCTTCCTGCAGCCTATTGGATAGGATGTTCAGCAAGTCTCCTCCCCTCAGATAATTCCGTGATTTGGCCGAGCTCCCCTGCGAGCCGTACATTTCGACCAAAAGCGTCACTATCACGAATTGGGACAGGTAGTAGTCTTTGTCGTTCGCATTGCTCCTGCAAAGCTCGGATTTCAGCTCCCCCTTCGAATACCCTAGAAAATCGTTGTCTTCTTTCGGAATGAGGTAAATCGTTCCGCCGTATTTTTCGACAACGCAGTCGCTGGTTTCCCCTTGCTGCTTCACCAGATTCATCACGCGTTCGTTCTCCGAATAGGCCCTGTACAGCTCCTTATCGTCTTTTTCGTTCAATTCCCCATTTTTCAGAAGATGATAAAAAATGGTTTGGCTGTATTTGATGTCTTCCGCCTCATAGGCCATGTTGCTTCCCCCTCTTCACCTCAAATAAAATATCCGAGCAGGTCACGACCTTGACCATGCCATCCTTGCTGGCAAGTTCGCGGAACTTTACCTTTTCCTTACCGGATAGCTTGCTTGCCGTTACGTAGGTGATGTCCCGTAGTTCCGGCGACTCCTCCACAATGCTCAAGATGGTTTCGTTCAATTGGAATTGCGGCGCAAAATCATCCGTATATTGCGCCTTTTCCTTCTGGAGCTCCTGCACATCCACCGACTTGTTCTTAAGCAATTCGATGACGATTTCCCGGAATATTTCGACTGTCGGAATCAGCTTTTCCAGGAGATCCCTTTCCTTCGACACGACGGCGCTGATTTCATGCAAGGTGATTCCCCCTCTTTCGTTCGCCAAACGCAACATGACCTGCAAGGAATGCTTGTATTTGTCCAGTTTTTCTTTCCGTATGCGCAGTTGCTCCGCTTCCCATTCCTCTTCATCAAAGGAAAGCATCTCTTCATCATCCTCCAAATCTTTTTTTCGGATTGTCTTTTGATACTGGAGCGATTTGTTGATATTGTAGGTTTTTTTGACTTTCTTTTTGAAAAGAGGCGCCAAAAAATAGTGGATGTTCTTCAGTTTCCCGGCGTCTTCGAATACCAAATCATACATGTCTTTACGGATATTGAACCTTTTTATCAAAGACATCTGCGAAAGATCTTCCAATTCCTTCGCGTAAACGTCTTTCAGATCGAAGTGGGCAATCAGCAGTTTCTGCTGCTCTTCGATGGCGCGCGACAGATACAGTTCAATGGTCTTCAGATAGCTCAGATTGTCATGTTCTTCTTTATCCAGCTTTTTGATGTTGATGTCCTGTTCCTCGAATTCGGCGATTCGCTCGCGGACGTGATTTTTATAGCTGTCGAACTTGTTTTTGGTCGTCTCCAATGAACGCAGGTTTTCATCCATCAGCGTCTTGTATTCCTGCACCGAATAAGAGAGGGCATTTTGTTTGATCCGCAGGACAGCCTCCTGCATTTTCTGAAGTTGGATTCTGAGTAAATTGAAGATATTCTTTACATCTTCGACCGCTTTGTCATAGCTCTGCTTCTCCATATGCATCTTGAAGATGAATTCATGGATGGTCAGCCTCATGTTCGCCTCCATCTCCAAAGTGGAAAGCAACAGTGAGTAGCCGTCATTGGAAAGCTTGAAGCTTGTCCGTCGCACGGTATCTTCAAGATAAATGATTTCGTTGTTCAGAAAGCTGATATTGATTGCCTGATACTCCTTTTCGGAAAAATCATACCCATTGAAATACATGGCTTTCCCATCATCGCAGAGAACGGTGTTGATGATGAAGTCAGCCAATTCCTTGCATTCCTCATAGGTCAGCATTTTTTTCAGATAACTCATATTAAGGTCATCCACAAAGCTGCCTATATCGTCCAATGTGCAGGGCTCATCCTTCAGGGACTGTTCCATGACGTAAAGGAGGACCGCAAAGATGATGTTCGTCTGCTCATCGAAGTTCTCGAACCCAAACTTTTTCCAGGTGGTCTTCTGCATGCTGTTTTTGTACAGTAGGGCATAGGCCCCCACCCGTTTCATTCTTTCGTCAAAATTATTCAAAAATTCATACTCCATCGGCTCAGAAGTCTCCTATATTCAATATTTCCTGCGGGATATATTCGTCCCTCTCCAGGATGCTTACAATCGCTTCCCGGTATTCATCATTGAATTCCCGTAAAAACAGTTCCGAAATATTTCGGTTCTGCCCAGCTTTTGTTTTGGGCAAAGACATGTCCATCCTCAAATATTTATCGATCATCGCAGTATAGCCCTCAATAAACGGCTGGAGGGTGTGTTCGCCAGCGATTTCCCTCTTCAGCGATTCATAAATGATGATGCCTTCATAATCCAGGTCCCCGAAGTACAGGATGGTATTGTCGGCATTCGCTATATACGGTTCAACGCAAATGTTGAAGTCACCGAAGCTCTTGTTTATGTTTTTGCCGCCTCCATACACCAATGTTGAGATTTCCGTTTTGAATATGTCGTGACTCCCCTCCAAAAGATGTTTCCGCATACTGTAAAAGGTATCCTTATTCTCCAGTATCAGGACATTTTGCGGTATCTGCTTGCTGTGGGAGTAGTACGCAAGGGGAATTGCAGTGGCATAATAGTTCAGGTGTCCCTCCGCTAGCCCGAGATTCCTCAAAATCCTGACGCCGCCTTCTATGCTGAGAAATTTTTCCCTTCCCCATATTTCAAAACTGCGCTCGTTGATGGATATCCTATTCTTCAATTTGTCGCCATGGTGCAAAAGATAGGTATTCAGTTTCAGCACCTCAGCTCGATCACCCTTGTATGCTGCGATGTTCCTTAAATAGTAGCTTGTATCCAATTTCATATCCATTGCATACCTTAATTCGTTCGTCAATTCGGTATTGTCTTCCCCAATCGGCATGACCCGATAGGCCGTCCGCAATGCAGGGCTTTTCCCATTCGGCTTGCTGCTCTTCACGACTTCAATTATGCCTACATCAAGAAGTTCGATAATTTTATCGTATAATATTTTGTAATCTTCCATGCCGTAAAATTTTTCTATTTCGGTTAATGATACCTTCTTCTTGCCTAAAGATCGGATGTCCTTTTTCATAGTGATAATCACCCCACAGTTGATTGGTAAAATCCCTCGCTTAATTGGATAATCTCTTTGAACTGACAATATATTGTCAGTTTCTTATTCTATCATACCCTATCTTGCTGTCATTTTTCTCGAAAACTTCAGACAACCTAAATCCACGCTTCAATTATAATGAGGATTTCGAACAAGTCAGTAGCATCAATGCTTTAAGAGATCTTTATTGTTCATCCACCTCTTTATAGTACCTTTTTATAACAAGGTAAGAATCCATTTTTATCAAGCATTACCGTAATTTTCGTTACACTGATTGCAAGGCGAATGTGGCTGCTCCTATACGTACGAAATGAGCACGGCTGATGCCACTTTTTCGGGATCATGTTCATCCCAAAGAATGATCATTTCACTATCCGATTCAAGAGAACATATGTGACCAACATGAAAAAACCGCATGAAATCAAACGGGTAAACGTTGATTTCATACGGTTTCTGATAGTTTCATTTGGATCGTTTGCGCCAAAATGTCATTTATGCCCCAACCTGACTTCATGATGAACCCTTTTTTCCCTCCCAAGCAACAAATCAGTTAGCGAATGGGCTTAAACCTTCATAGCTGTCGTTGTGGATTACATCCGATTTTAAGTAGTTGATGATCGATTCTGGAATTTCCACACCTTCAGATTTATTTCTCTCGTAGCGCTCGTTTGACCCTTGGCCTGGATAACGGACACTTGTAAAGCCTGCCGCTGGTTCGATGGCGTTTAATTCATCCATCGTTTGGGTGATATGCTCCTTAAAGGTATCGGCATCGCCAAAGCGAGCTGGGTCTAAGATAATATAGAGTTGACCTAAGTTACGACCAGCATGTAAGTCATGGTACATTGAGCTGACGTGTTTACCAAACGGCAGGTTCAATAGGACACCGGAAAGGATGTCGACCATCATCATTAATCCATAACCTTTAGGGCCGGCGATAGGTACTAACCCTCTCACCGCATGCGGATCGGTTGTTGGTTGCCCATTTTCATCTACAGCCCAGGCTGCCGGTATTTCACGCCCTTTAGAGCGTGCATCCAGGATTTTGCCCCATGCTTGAACAGTGGTTGCCATATCAAATATTAATGGCGTCTCCGTCGCACTTGGCGCACCGAATCCAATTGGGTTGGTACCGTAATACACCTCTGCACCTCCAAAAGGAACAGCCATTGGATCAGACTGAGTCATTGCCATACCAACTAAACCTGCTTCGGCAATTTTACGTAAATAGTAGGATAGTGTTCCCGTATGCCCGCATTTGGACACGCCAACAACCGCTACGCCGGATTCTTTCGCCATTTTGATCGCTGGTTCTAATGCCAAATTCGCTATATACTGTCCTTGGGCATTGTCTCCATGGAAAACACCAGAACTTTCACCGGTTTTTTCAAATTTAACTGCTGGCTCTAAAGTGATTCCACCTTTATTGATGCGTTCTGAATAGTATTCTACCCGAACCGCACCATGTGAATGCACCCCGCATAAATCCGCATAAACCAGGTGATTCGCCGTTTCGGCTGCTTGAATTTCCGGCAAACCTGCTGCTTGAAGCTTGTTATTTATCAATTCGTGCAACTCATCGGGAGTCACTTTGATTAATTTTTCTTCAGACATAACATCTCTCCTTCATTTTTTCAAAGTGATGACTAAACTGAATGCGTGATGGTAACCATCAGATGAACTGATTTTGTTTAGGGATACCCCATCATCTCCTTATATGTTAACGTTATCATAATAAATTCTGGATGAATTTAGCTGAATTGCACAAATTGACAATGGTTCTTTGGATATTTCAAACGAACAAAATTTTCTGATTCAACCCAGAGCCAATGTGCTGCATGATATTTGATTTAACCTTTTGCGAAAGAAGTCTCCCATCTCTAAACGTAGCGAAGGCGGTGAGATGAATTTCGGTTCAGCAGAGGTAAAAAAAAGTGTGACATTCCACTCTCAGCTCCCTGACGGTCGTTATATTTGTTTAATTTCAATATAGTATGATATATTCATATCATAAACAAGGAAGCGTTGTCTTCTTTGGTTCATACGCTATTGCCTGAATTTACTGGTGAACAGTTTCAGCAAGGGTGGCCTTATATTATGAGAGGGGTTTTATTATGGAAACGAAAAACGTAGCTATCTTAGTCGGCAGTTTGCGAAAGGAATCTTATAGCAGAAAAATAGCGAACATATTCGCCAGTTTATTCCCGGAAGATTGTGCCGTTTCATTTGTTGAAATTGGCAATCTTGAATTATACAATCAAGATTATGATGATGAAAACAATGCCCCCGAATCCTACAAAGCCTTCCGTGACACAATGAGAGCAATGGATGCTGTGCTCTTTGTCACACCGGAGTATAACCGTTCTGTCCCATCCGTTCTGAAGAATGCACTGGATGTAGGTTCACGGCCTTACGGCAAAAGCATCTGGAACACTAAACCTGCTGCTGTCGTAAGCGTGTCGCCCGGTAGCATGGGCGCCTTTGGTGCAAACCATCATTTACGCCAAGCATTGGTCTTCATGAACATGCCAACTTTGCAACAACCAGAAGCCTACATCGGCAACGTGCGTAATATACTGAAGGATGGCGAAGTAGAAGATGGCCATACAATGGTGTTCTTCCAATCTGTCGTTGATGCATTTGTTAATTTAATTCATTTGTATGAATAACGAACAGCTGAAAACAAAGATATATTCATAGAACAAAAAAAACCATCTATTCGCGCAATGGATGGTTTTTGTGGATTTCAAATTTTGGGGCAGGTGGATGCAGTCCATAATAATGAAATACTTTAGATAACGGATAGAGTCAACTACCCATGACTGAAGTCACGGGCTTGCCTCTCGTCACTTCGTGACGAATGCACTAGCTTCGCTAATACTTTTAGGTTTACGCCTAACGCTACGCAGTTCAAACGTCCTACGGACTCCTGAGTAGTTTGAGATAGGTTGGTCACTCAAAATGTTGGCGTTACTCACTGAAAAATTCATATTCAACCGGAATTAGGCAGCCCGACAGTTGACTTTGCCGGCAATCCAGCACATTTATGCACTAGGAATTTGCTTTTTGTTTCTCAAATTTGGGATTCTTTACACCGCTTGCATATTGCGTTCCAAGCTGTTGAATATTCATTGCTCCAACACGGTCATCGTTTGAGCGATAACCACATTGACAGTGATATTCGTGATTGTGGTGATCCCGATTAGATTTTTTGATTGTGCCACACTTAGGACAACGCTGACTTGTATACGCGGCACCTACTTCAACCACCATAGAGCCAACTTTGTTGGCTTTGTAGGTGAGCATTTGTTCGAATTGAAAGAACGCCCACGACACTTGCTCATAGCGTTGTGATTTCGCAACTTGTTCCGTGGCGAAACGCACACCAGTCAAATCTTCCAATACAAATACCGTATCGGAACCATATAGGGAGACGAGTGTCTTAGATAGGCAGTGGTTCACATCTGCCATCCAGCGGTTCTCTCGTCTTTCCATTTTCCGGATACGGCGTTTGGAATTCCTGGTGTTGCGTGTCTGCAAGCTACGGCGCAGTTCCTTGTAGCGCCTGCGCTTTTTCACGACTGCACTTCCGTTGAAGAAAATGGTCTTGTCTTTTTCGTCATAGGTTGTCACTAATTGGCGCAACCCTCTGTCGACTCCAACAACGTGGTTGACGTCTGTCAATTCCATTTCGGCAATTTCTTTTTTTACCGAAATATGCAAGAACCAATTCTTGCCTGACTTGACCAATTTAGCCAAACCAAACGCCCATGTACCGTCAAGATACTCTTCAAACCCCTTTAGGAAAAATCCGCACTTCACGCGCCCCTTTAGCGTATTGATTGAGAACGTTTTGCCGTTATCGACAATGCTCCAATCACGATTGCGCACCAAATCCGCTTGTGGTTGAGAAAACTTGATAGGGTGCCATAGCCAATTCAGGTCCTTTTGAACTTGCATGTAAACTGGCTTTCCGTTCCCATCCTTTTTGCCGCTGTCATACTTGTTGGGACTGCTACGGAGTTGCGTTTGGACGGTTTTGTATCGGGCCGTAACTGTCCGAAAGGTTGATTGGGTCAATTGGGATTTCAAATGGAATCGTTGGCGAACATCATGATACAAAACTTCGTTTAATTTAACGGAATTCAACTCGAAATCGTGGTTAAAAACATAATCAGATACATAATTGCATGCCTGTCTATACTGTTCGCAGACTTCTTGAAACGCCAATGCGTCTTTGGGGTTCGAGAGCTTCAACTTTACTTTGATCGTCAGACTTAATTCCAAGGCATTCACCACCTTTTAATAAACCTATTATACTACAATCGCCATTGAAAGCATATTGAAAAACGAACGTAAGTTCGCTAAAAATACAAGAGGAATGATTTCGGAAATCAAGGAGGGTTGTTGGCTCGCTGGGCCAATCGGTTTCTCCTCCCACGACTGAAGTCGCGGGTTTCCGAAAACTAAAAAATCATGAAAGGAGGGGCATGAGATGGCATCCCATGCAGAAAAAATCAGCAGAATCACAAAACAATTGAAGGAGCGCAAAAGCACGGCGCCCCTAAGTTTGAAGAAGAAGGCCGTTTCTCATGAAGTACCGAAGCCGAAGGACAAGAAGCATTCGGATGAGAAGCTTGATATCAGTGATTTGGATGAGATAATCCATATTGATACAGAAAGACGCATCTGCATCGCAGAACCCGGCGTCACATTCGAAAAACTTGTGGCTACAACAATGAAACACGGGCTGGCCCCTGTTGTAGTGCCGGAGCTCAAGACCATCACCATCGGCGGTGCAGTGGCTGGGTGTTCCATTGAATCCATGTCGTACAAATTTGGCGGGTTCCATGACAACTGCCTCGAATATGAAATCGTAACAGCAAAAGGCGATATACTGATCTGCACTCCCAATAATGAGAACAAACTATTGTTCCAGATGGTGCATGGGACTTTCGGCACATTGGGAATCATCACACAGCTTACGTTCCGGCTCATTCCAGCAAAACCTTACGTGAAGGTGACTTATGAGAAATATAGAAGCCTTGAAGCATACAAGAATGCGATATGGGAGCATTACACGAAAAAAGACAGCGACTTTATGGACGGCATTATCCACTCCCCTGAAGAGTATGTCCTTAGTACAGGAGATTTTGTCGACACCGCTCCTTATACCCATAACTATGACTGGACGAGAATCTATTTTCTCAGCACGGCAAAGCGGAAAGAGGATTACCTGAAGACACCAGATTATTTTTTCCGGTACAACAAGGGCGTAACAAACGTACATCCGAAATCATTCATGGGAAGGCTATTATTCGGAAGGTTCACCAATGCCAACAATTCATTGAAGCTTGCCAAAACTTTCAGAAAGATCATACCCTCGCGCATGATCCCTATAACAGTCGATACGTTCATACCGTTCTCAAAGATGGAGGAATTCATGGAATGGTATAAAAAAGAAGTCAATCATTTCCCGTTGTGGTGCGTCCCTTACAAGGTCGTACATAAATATGAATGGCTGTCCGACGAATTCCTCAGCGAAATCAGGGATGAACTGTTCCTTGATATCGCATTATACGGCATGCGTAAAAAAGACGCGGAACATTACTACAGAATCATAGAACAAAAACTGATGGAGATTGGTGCCATCAAGACGCTCATTTCGACCAATCTGTACTCTGAAGAGGAATTCTGGAGGACATGGAACAAGAAGAACTATGATACAGTCAAGTACAGGACCGATCCTGACAACATTTTCAGAGGGCTTTACGAAAAAACCTGTCAGGCGTCCAGAGGGTTGGGGAGGTAATGCTAATCGCATCACTACTATTATCGATAGACAAAGAGCACCTAATCGAAATGGTTAGGTGCTCTTTGTCAGGTTGTGTTTGTCTATTTGATAACGGCACCGTTTTCCAATTCCGCAACAGCCAGTTCAGTCACCAGAAATATGCACAATGCAAGAACCAGGATTCCTATAAAAATAACAGCTAGCTTTAAAAAGTGTGTCGTAACTTGTTTCAGAATAACCTCACTAATTGAATTTTATCAAAACGTTAATCATTTCGGTTGTGTATCTAGAAGATTTTTTAATAGTTTTTGAAGCACGTCCACAATAGCGGTTATGATACTTGTTGCTAAAATACCCATTAGACTTAATGATATCGGGCCTGCCGGATCATCTCCTGATACTTTAGCAATTACCATTAAGGTTACTATCCCTAATATGATGAAGAAGATGGTTGTAAAGCCACATTTCTTTATGACCTTCAAAGATTTAAGTGAGAACTCGGAGAAAGCATCGTTCTTTTCAATATAGGTTAATAGTTTAAATGCTTGATACAATGCAACAGAAAACGCAATACAGCATCCATATGCATATACCAATAGGGGATAAAGCGAGTATACCCCTGGATGTGCTTTTGGTTCTCTAATGGCTATCACAGGTAACCAAAAGAAACACAAAGCAAGCATCGCAATTCCAATCAGAAAAATGATTACCTTTAAGAAAGTGGTTGAACCTTGTTGAACCTTGTTTAACCTTCATTTAAAGCACCTCACTAATTTAGATAAAATGACCCTAACACGTAATTTATCATTTTAAAACAAATTAATATCGTTAGTAATCATATTATTGTTTTTCTTATTATATCCTTTTAATTTTGACAAAAACAAACAGCATTTCTCATTACATAGAAATGCTCTTGCTATAAAATGTTAAATTTACAACTTGTTAAAGAAAACTTCCAAATAGTTTAATAAAGTAAATTCCGATATCCAAACTGCTCACTCAATCCCAGAAAATTCAAAATACATTTTATCTGCTCTGTACGCTCCAAAATTCGCACACATTGAAATATTCCCGCAACCCCGCAAGTTTTGGCGGCTGTAACATATATATAATGCCTCAACAGCAAACATTATATATGTGTTACAGCCTTGGATGATCCGGAACGCAACAACAAAGCTGAAAGCCCGTAGTTATAAGCTCTCCACTTTATCGATTCTATTCTCTTTTTTAGTTTATTTCCGAAACCATCCCAATGCTCTGACTCAGCTCATTGTCAAAGGCTCACTCGGTTTCGTTCACCAGTCATACAGTTCAGTCTATCAACTGGTAAACGCTTATGGTTAAATTAGACTTGAAATTTTTGCAGATAATTATTCTTGAGAAGCATTTTCTGGTATTATATTCTTATGACATTTCAATGGAGGAAAATCAATCATGTTGCAATTTAAACAAAATATACGGGGAAATGTAGCCCTAGGTGTAAACCCGCTTGGATGCAAGCAGGAAGTATTGAATCAAATCGAATATGTGAAAAAAAAAGGGACTTATCCAGGCCCGAAAAAGGTATTAATCATTGGTGCGTCTTCAAGCTACGGCTTAGCCACCCGGATTAGCCTGGCTTTCGGTGCGGGAGCAGATACAATTGGCGTTTCTTTTGAAAAGGGTCCGAAGAACGAAAGAAATCTCGGCACAGCTGGCTGGTACAATAATATCGCTTTTCGGGAAGCAGCTGAAAAAGAAGGTCTGGTTGCCAAAAATTTTGTGCAAGATGCCTTTAGCCACGAAAGCAAGCAAGAGGTCATCGACTATATCAAGAGCGAGTTTGGGGGTAAAATAGATCTAGTCGTTTATAGTCTGGCAAGCGGCAGAAGGACAGACCCTGATACTGGGGAGACATACATTTCCTCAATCAAAGCCCTTGGAGAGCCCGTTGTTGGTCCTAATATTAATATGCAAAATCAGGATTTCTATACGGAAACGCTGGAACCCGCAACTGAACAAGAAATCGCTGATACAGTCAAAGTGATGGGTGGAGAAGACTGGCAACTATGGATGGAAGCACTAAAAGAAGCCGATGTGTTGGCTGACGGCGTTCTAACGACTAATTATTCTTATTTAGGAACAGAGCTTAATCATGCTTATTATGGTGGTGGTACCCTTGGCCGTGCTAAAGCGGATTGTGATGAAAAGGCGAATAATATCAATGCGTTGCTGGCTGACATTAACGGCAAAGCGCAGATTGTGGTGGCAACTGCAGTTACCACTAAAGCAAGTTCGGTTATCCCTTTTTTCCCTGTTTATTGTATCGGTCTTTACAAAGTAATGGCTGAAAAAGGCACCCACGAAACACCAATTATGCATATAGACCGCATTTATCGGGAAATGATTTATGGTGACAAGGCCGAGTATGATGAAGTTGGCCGACTTAGACCTGATAGTTGGGAACTTGACAGCGACACTCAAGCCAAAACGAAGGCACTGATCCAAAAATTAAATGAAGAAAATTTTAATTCCGAAATAGCAGCTTATGACATCCTTTATAAAGAGTTCTCAATTTTAAGTGGCTTCATGGTTGATGGCTATGTTGAGCAAGAGGTTACTATAGAAGAATTAAAAGCATTAAAATATTAATCTATTTTGGTATATGATTATTTCATTGTGAAGTTTCTAGCTACAACTACCTTTTTTACAAGTATCCGCCCGTTTTAAGCGATACAAAACCATCACCGCTCAATATGATGTGGTTCAGCACGTTGATGCCCAAGAGTTCACCTGCTTCAGTCAATCTCGCTGTCGTGACAAGATCCGCGTCCGAAGGTTCAGGATTTCCGGATGGAGTATAAGGCCGAATAAAATACTAGCCGGATTACTTAGGATGGCAGTCTTGAAAATTTCGCGCGGATAAAGTAACTATTCAAGCTTCCAACGTGGCAACAGTTTAGGGTATAGGATGGTTCGTAATATCAAGGCTTCCACCGCCTCATCTTGATTTGCTCTAAGCATCTCAATGTTATCAAGGCATTCAATTGTTACAACCGTAGATGATCCGGAAGGCAAAAAAATAGCGGAAAGCCCGTCGTTAGAGGCTTTCCGTTTTATTGATTCTATTCTCTTTTTTAAGTCATTCCTACCGCAAAAGGCTCCGTATCAATAGAGACAAAAAATAATATTCGATATCTTTTAAGCTATCTTTTTAAGATTTCGATACAAAAACTCCTCAGCGTTGAGGAGCTTTTTTGTTTTCCAAGCATTTCTTTAACATATTTTCGAAAGAAGTATTCCACCTCTAAGCGTACCGCCGCCTAGGACAGTTGTCTGTCACTGCTGATAATTTCGCCTGTCGGATATCAATCAAATTGCCGAATAGCCAAGGTCATTCAAAATTTGAGTGTATCGCTTATATTCATTCGTTTGATTTAATTGAACTATGCTGTTCAATGTTGTGAGTGCACTGTTCACTAAAAATTTGCGTGGTTCTTCATGCATAAGTTCCTCTTGTACAAAGGTGATCAACTCCAGTACCAGTTCGTGCTTATCGCGGTCTGTCTGCAAGTTCTGTTCACTCATTTTTTTTAAATGTCCTGTCGCCAAGGTCAACTCATTGAAGGAGAAATCACTTTTGATTCCCCTCCCTTCCGGAAATATCTTCTCAAATTCTTCAGAAGTAAATATACAAATTTTTTCAGAGCTACTCTTTTCCACCATTTCTTCCACCAAAGACAGAGAATAACGCAATATCTCTTTAATGGAAACAGAATTATCAATAATCTTTCGCATAGATAACATACTTTGCATTACCCCTAAATAGACAATCGTTGCATCCACCAAGTAGGGTTGCTTATCCGCTGAAAAAATCTGTTGAAATCGATGATATACCCACTTATTAAAATCTTTTTTCAGCTCTTTGATAAAACAAATCAAGTCTGGATCGTCGGATGCGAGTCCATCTTCAATCAACTCATTTATCTTTTTTTCCTCATTAAAAGACATTATCACGTACATTTGTTCCGCAAATACATCCATCACAGCTATATTTTTATCAATCAAAACTTTGTCTCTCTCAATGCGCATCTCATCTTGCAACATGATGAAAGATTCTTTAAACAACTCCACTTTGGCGGAAAAATAATTATAAAAGGTTCCTTTTGATACGCCGCTTCGTTTCAAAATATCTTGTATGGATGTTGCATGGTACCCTTGCTCTATAAAGAGTTTCTGAGCCTGTTCAATCACATTTTTTTTCTTTTTATTCATAATAAACTCACTTTCTTAAAATGATAGCTGTTATCATACTCTATTATACCATTTATATACCTTGAGTACACTTTTATACTTTAAGGTGAATCCGCATTGACTTTTCGTTTACCCTAGAATATACTAGCATAGTTACTTTACGTACAAAAATATACACATGGTTCAAAAGGAGTTTTGAAAATGGAAAAAACACAAGAAAAACCAGCCTATGGTATATTAGTTATCTTGATGGTTGGAGCTTTTTTTACTTTGCTGAGTAATACGCTATTAAATGTAGCGCTCCCTTCAATTATGAAGGATTTTGCCGTCAGTGCCGCTACAGTCCAGTGGTTATCAACTGGCTATATGCTCATGAACGGGATTTTAATTCCGACCTCGGCTTTTTTAATTAAGAAATTTTCGGTAAGAAACCTATTTTTAACTGCCATCAGTTTATTTACAATCGGCACACTATTAGGTGGCCTTGCGCACATTTTCCCTGCGCTGCTTATTGCACGTATGGTACAAGCAGCTGGTGCCGCTATTATGATGCCCCTTTTAATGAATGTGCTTTATACCATGTTCCCACCTGAAAAACGAGGTTCTGCAATGGGACTGTTGGGCTTGGTTTTGATTTTCGCACCTGCAATTGGGCCAACTTTATCAGGTTGGATCATCCAAAACTATGCATGGCCGACGTTGTTCTTTATGATGGTCCCATTTTTGGTTCTTGTTTGGGCCTTAGGTTTCTTCAAATTACATGATAAAAAAGAAAAAACAGCAGATAAAATTGACGTCCTTTCTGTAATTTTAGCAGCTATCGGCTTCGGGGGCATCTTGTATGGTTTCAGTTCTGCCGGAAATGATGGCTGGGCTTCACCAAATGTATATGGTGCGATTACCGTCGGCATCATTGGATTGATTTTATTCATCACCCGTCAATTAAAAATGGATGAACCCATGCTTGACTTCAGAGTATATCAGTCACCAATGTTTGCCTTATCATCAGCTATTTCCATTACCTTGAACATGGCGATGTATTCAGCTATGATCTTGTTACCGATTTACCTGCAAAATATTCGTGGCATCTCAGCATTTGATTCAGGTCTATTGATGCTTCCAGGCGCTATGCTTATGGGAATCATGAGCCCAATTACAGGTAGACTTTTCGATGCTATTGGGCCAAAAATATTGGCTTTTGTAGGACTAGCCATTCTTGTTTTTACAACATTCCAATTCAGTAATTTAACAGATACCACTACAAAAACACACTTGCTGATGCTGTATGCTGGACGTATGTTTGGTATCTCAATGGTTATGATGCCTATCATGACAAATGGGTTGAATTCGTTATCCGCTCGTCTGACACCACACGGAACCGCTATGAACAGCACCATGACGCAAGTTTCGGGTGCGATTGGTGCAAGCTTACTTGTATCCATCATGTCAACCCGTACCGCTACACACGCTGAAGGAATAGCAAAAGAAGCAATGAGCAAATTGGATACTGTCCCCGTTGGCGATGCTTTAGCACACTTGCAGCAACAAGTAGCAATGCAAGCAACAATTTCAGGGATCAACGATGCTTTCCGCGTGGCAACCGGCATTTCAATCGTTGCTTTACTCCTGTCATTCTTCCTAAAACGTTCAGTGGGCGGCGGAAGAATCACTATTGACTAAAAACAAAGCGGAAAGCCCGTCGCTATGGGCTTTCCGCTTTTTCGATTTTATTCGCTTTTTCGAGCCATTTCTGCAGTCAGCTCAGGAATGCCGTCAAACCGCCATTCTCCTCAAAAAAATGACCTCATTTATGATATGCATGTGAGTATCATATTCAACTGAGTTTTTTTATCGCATCATTTGAGTTACGGGGGTCATAACAGATTTTAATTACTCTTTTACAAGACTAACCGTAATTTGAGGCGCATTGCGACTATAATTAGGAATTTTCTTAACGAAGTTTTGTAAATAAGACATTTTATTATGCAACTCAAACGCTTGTGGGTTTTCCCATTTTTCAACCATTACAAAATTATTTTCATCTGTAACTGCTTGGTAAAGTTGATAAGATACGCAGCCTTCTTCTTTTCTGGATGATTGAATTAGTTCTGAAATGTCATTTAAAAATTGTTGTTTTTGCTCGGGTATAATATAAAATTCTGCATTGATTACTATCATTTCTCCACCTACTTATAATTAGTTGTTTTCTCTGGCGCAAACCGTACGGATTCGTATCCTTCTTCCATCCTGCATTCCCGGAAAAGTTGTAACTAGGTCGGGTAAACCCTTGATATCACTGTGTTTTCGCCTAGTTATGTGTAAAATACATAACTAGGCGGATTAAGCCTTGAAATACTATCCAAACGTTGATTTGACGGGTTTTTCACTTGTTCCTAGTTACGTGTTGGCGGGAATCCAGGATACATGATAAGATTTTCTCCAAACAAATATTGAACTTCGGATATAATTGTCGACGGAAAAACCATATTTATCCGAAACTATTTGTTTAGGAGTCAGAATTATCAGTTTTCCATCTAAATCTTTAATCCACAAACTTTAAATTTTTTCCCATGACTATTTGTCGTTATCCCAATAATGAATATAGTCATAAAGCATATCTTCTATTTTATTACCAAGTTCCACAGCTTTTTCAAAAATGTAAGCAACTAGCTTTTTTATTATGGTCGTGATTACATTTGATAGAAAGTGGGTCAGTTAGAATTACATCCTTACTGTTCATTTTTTCTAATTTGGGATAATTCCTTGTTGAGGGTATACAGCATTTTTTCACTAAATTGATCTGACGCAATTTGAGACAGGGTATCGATTGTAAAACCTTGCATCATATCGAACATCGGATGTTCTTCCACGTCACCTAAGTATGTCGTTACTATTGCTTTTGTTTCTTCGTTTTTAAAAAGTTCTCCCACTGTGCAACGGGTAGAGTAGACATCATCCGTTATTACAAGTTCTTCAATTTCCACATCGCCTAATTCTGGCATATCGAACCAGTTGGCGACGATTCCCCCCTCTTCTTCAGGGGCAAAATAGCTTTCGTTTGGGTTAGCCACTTTATTGAACAGGGCTACATCTTGTAGGCTATTGTTACCATCATTGGCGAGTATCTTGATTTTATTTATTCCCTCTTTCAGGGAAATGTTTTCAAAGACAAAGACTTTATCCTCACTTGTAAGGGTAGTCGTTTCCCCTCCGTTTACAGACAGGTTCACTTCATTACAGTTAGAATAGACCTTGATATTGATATTATCATCTGTTCGATCTACAAAGCGTTTTCCTGTAATATGCACAAATTTTTCATCATTCCAATGTGCCTTATACAGATAAAAAGCATCCTTCTTAATCTTTCTATCATAGGTGATGAGCCCTTTGTTATTTCTTCCTCTTACACCGCCCTCATCTCTGATGTTCGCACCGAAGTCAAACATGTTCCATGCATACGTTGCCCAAAGGAAGGGGCGTTTTTCAAAAATCTTCCAAACGGTTTCATGATAAAGCGCATGGTATTCTTCAGAATAGTCTTTTATTTTTGGATCACTGCTGTGGTATTGTAAAATTCCTTCTGCACCATATTCTGAAATCGCCAGTTTTACAGTCGGATTTTTCTTATGAAAGCCATCTAACCAGCCTGCAAATTCTCCTGCTTCACCGTTATACCAGCCAAAATATTTATTGTATCCAATCGTATCTGTCACATAATTATAGTCATCTTCATCTTCAACGAACATGACGTTTGCCATTGTAGACAATCGGGTAGGGTCTTCCTTTTTCGTTAACTCATTTAATTCATTCACGAGTTTTCTTAGCTCGGGTCTTTCCCCACTAATTTGAATTTCATTCTGGATTCCCCAGAACATGATAGACGGATGATTAAAGTTTTGTCTAATCAGTTCAACCATCTGTTGTTTGGCATTAATTCCTTCTAACTCTGTTTTTGACATTAGAGAGATAAAGGGTATTTCAGCCCAAATAACCATGCCTTCTTGATCACATAAATCATAGAAATATTGATTGTGTTGATAGTGAGCTAATCTGATAGAAGTTGCCCCGATTTCTTTTATCAAGGCCATATCCTCAGCTTGCTCTTTTTCTGTGATTGCCCAGCCCATATCCTTTCGATCCTGGTGTCTTGCCACACCATGCAAAGCAAGGTGTTCCCCATTCAAGAAGAAACCTTTTTCAGCATCTACTTCAAAGTATCTGACACCGAACGGAATCGTGAGTTCATCAATCACGTCGTTAAAACTCTCCATAGACACCCTTGCTTCATACATATAGGCATTTTTTCTGCCATTCCATAATGTGGGATTTTCTATGACAAGCGGAACTTCTATTTCTTTCCGTTCTCCCGCCACTAATGTCACTTCTTTGGCAGCATAGGCGATATTTTCTCCTTCTGCATCTAGCAAATCAACCCAAAGCCGCACTTTTTTATCTTCCTCACTATCGTTCACAAGCAGTGATTTGATCGTTAAGGCAGCATTCTCTTCGTTTACTTCCTCTTGAATAACGTAAACACCTTTTGAACCATGATCCATTAAGTCAAAATGAACAGGATTGGCAATGACTAAGTTCACATCACGATAAATGCCACCGTAAAAGGTGAAGTCGGCCATTTGCGGATAGACATCATCCACATCCGTATTATCTACCTTCACAGCCAACGTGTTCTTTGCATCAAAATCAATCGCTTCCGTAAGATCGAATCTAAAAGTAGAATAGCCACCTCTATGCTGACCCAAATGTTGACCATTCAGGTAGACATCAGTTATACTATTCGCCCCCTCGAACTCAATATACACTTTGTTCCCCTGCACCGAATCATCTATCGTAAACTCTTTTCTATACCAACATGCGCCTTTATGGTAAGCAAATCCGTTTGCTCCATCAATAGCGTTCCATGTATGGGGGACTTGAACAACTTTCCAGTTTCTATCATCAAAGTCGATACCCATTGCTTGATCTTCATCTTGTTTGATAAACTTCCAGTCTTGATTGAAATGAATGATTTTTCTCATTTATTTTCCTCCTAAATTAGCTAAGCAAACTGACTGCTACGCATTCTGAATTCCTATCGTACATCCTAGCTTTACCCCTCTATCTTAGCAAGCCATCACGAAATGCACTCGCATTTTCTTGCCTAAATTAGCACATATCCGCTTTTTTTATACTTTATCTGTATAATTAAAAGTATAAGGAAGCATGGAGGAAAAGATATGATTGAAAATTGGGAAAATAATATAGACGACTTTAAGAAGAAATGCCGCATCTTACATGACGTGACTAAAATTGACGTTCGGTTAATGGATCAAGATGGCAATGTTCTTTTCCATCTCCTGGATTACCTTATCCCTGTCACACTTCAAAGTTTAGACAAAGAGTACCCTACCATAATCAAGCAACTTAGAAAGGGTGAAACAAATCGTTATTACTATCATGTCAATTCTTTTAACCTTGAATACATTGCAACGGGAATTTGGATAAAAGGCGAATGTTGCGGGGCTGTTTTAATGGGTCCTTTTATTTCGAGTATACCTGGCATTCGATTTATCAGCGATATTGTTACGAAAAACAAAGCACCCATAAGCGAACGAAAATTACTCGAAGAATTTTATCAATCTTTATCCGTCGTTAGCAGAAAAAACTCCCAAAGCATAGGCGGATTGTTAGTAAATTTATTTGCACATACTTATATTGAAACGCAATCGCTAGCGACAGAACGGGTTGCCTCCCCTCTCAATAGAGAAGAATTAAAGCTAGAAATGTCCGAGAGTAAAGAACAGATAGAGGAGCGGTTCCGATTAGAAAAAGAGATTGTGGACGCCATCGCCAAAGGAAATACAGATGAAATTGGACGTATTTTACACGACTACAACAAAGATATTTTATTAAGCTTTTTTAATCGAATACCTGAAAGCACCATTAGATCTGCAAAGAATATCGCATTGGTTATGAACACGATTTCCAGAACCGCAGCTGAAAGAGGCGGTGTTCATCCCCTTTACATTCATAATATTTCCGAAAAATTTGCTATTTTGATTGAAAGAGCCTCCAGTCTTTCCGTCTTAAAACAGTTGGGGGAAACGATGGTTTATGAATACTGTACAGCTGTAAGAGACTTTTCTACCCGTCATTATAGTCTTCTTGTTAAAAAGGCCGTGTATTACATCCATATGCATCTAGAAGAGGATTTATCATTATCTATAATTGCTGACGAGATTTACGTGAATGCCTCACATCTTTCACGTAAATTCAAAGCAGAAACTAACATGAGCATCATTGATTATATTAATAAAAAGAGAGTAGAAGAGGCGAAACTCTACTTACAAAGGGGGAATGTATCGATTACAGAGGTTTCTCTTATGGTAGGATTCAATGATTTAAATTATTTTAGTAGGGTATTTAAAAAAACTACTTCCATTTCTCCGTCGCAATATAGTAGGCGTTATAATTCTAGTCGGTAGTTGAACTACCCCCACCTACGCATTCGCTTAGAGGTGGGGGATTCCTACGAACACCGAAGTATCCCCCGGTTAATTGAGTAGGCTATCCCCACAGATTCCTGCGGTTAGAAGCCTTAAGGCTTCATTCTTGATA
>NZ_FOTD01000019.1 GCF_900114465.1 Trichococcus palustris
CATTGTTTTTCTCTTACTTGGCTAACGCCAAAAGGTTCATGCTGGCATTGATGTCCCGATCATGGAATGTGCCGCAATCCGGACACGTCCAGTCGCGGATATGCGGGGCTTTCTTGCCGTCCCGACGTCCGCAAGCGGAACAAAGTTGGGTGGACGGGTAGAACCTGTCCGCCTTGATGAGCGTTCGGCCTTTCCATTCGGCTTTGTATGTCAATTGCCGGCTGAATTCGAACCAACTGACATCCCCAATCGCTTTCGCAAGTTTGTGGTTCTTCATCATATTCGAACTCCGCAGCGTCTCGATCACGATGACTTGGTTTTCGTCCGTGATTTGGTTGGAGAGTTTGTGCAAGAAGTCCTTGCGTTGGTTCGCAATTTTTTCGTGTTTTCTTGCCACCACCAAGCGTGCCTTTTCCCGGTTCTTGCTGCCTTTTTTCTTGCGTGACAACGCCCTTTGGGCTTTCTTGACTCTCTTTTCAGACCGGGACAAACATTTCGGGTTCGCATATTTCACGGATTCCCCGGCATCGTTTGTGGTGATGGCGAAGTCAGAAATGCCCAGATCGATGCCGATTTTGTGTTCCGCCGGTATCCATTCGGGCGTTTCCTGTTCCACCAGAATGGAAATGAAGTAGTTGCCTGCCTTGTTCATGGAAATCGTACAGGACTTGATCAGCCCGTCAAAATCCCGGTGCTTTTTGATTGTGACGAAGCCGATTTTCGGCAGTTTGATTTTTCCGTCTTCGATGCGGATGTTTCCGCCCTGATTATTTGTGGTGTAGGACGCCTTTGACTTGTGCTTGGCTTTGAATTTCGGAAAACCGACTGATTTGTCGCGGAAAAAGTTCTGGTAAGCCTTATTCAGGTTTTGGCTGGCATTCGCCAAGGCCAAGTTGTCCACCTCTTTCAGGAACGGAAAGTCCTCTTTGAAGGACGTATAGGTCCTCGGCTTGATGCTTCTTAGCAGTTCTTTGTCGTCTTTGTATGTTTCGTAGATTTCTTTCCGGTCGGCCAACATTTGGTTGAAGATGAACCTTGCACAGCCGAAACAATTGACGAAATAGATTTTCTGTTCGCGATTGGGGTACAAACGGAACTGATAGGCTTTCAGCATGATACTCACCTCTACCTCTTTGGCTCCATTATACACCTTAGAACAGGCGTTCACCAAAGATAAAGCAAGGAAAAAGACCGTACCGCCTAACTCATGACTGAAGTCATAAGAGTGCGGCAGCACTTATTCAAGAGCATCTATCCTGAATTCCCGCCAGCACATAACCATGCAGGCGGCGAAGATTCAAGCAGCCTTTACTATTACCGAAGACTTTCTCAATGGGATCTTTGTTTCTATGATTACTCCCATTCGGTCATGGCATCCATCTTTCCGTTGGATAACAAAGCGAAGCAGCCATGATAACGCTTGGTTTTCTTCACAGCATCCCTTTTACAGTAAGCCGTGCGCCGAAAAATCGAAAAAATAGCCGAATACTCGCGAAATGAATCGCGGAGCACCCGGCTATTTTTGGTGGTAGAGCAACAACACCATCGTGCTATTACGCTGCTAAACTTAGCATGATTTGCTAAGAATCGTTTTTACAGCAGCCCTTTTACAATGCAATTGGTTTCATAACAATGATGCAACAACGAGCGGACGTCTGCCCCAAGCAAAGGTTCATTTTTATTTTTCCATCCATGTGCGCGCTCCAAACCACCCGAAAGCCAAAAGTGAAAAAGCTCACAATTCTGATCCGATACTTTCTAGGACCTCATTTTATCCACCAATGTTTTCAGTATTTTATCAGCTGTTTTGCCATCATCTTTTTTGATGGCTGATTCAGAAATGATAAAGGACCCGCCCACCGCTACTATGTGGTCATTTTGGATATATTCCATAAAGTTTTCTTCATTGATCCCGCCAGTCGGCAAGAACTTGACATCGTAGAAAGGGCCACTCAATGCATTGATCGCTTTCAGCCCGCCGTAAATATCCGCAGGGAAAAATTTCACCACTTTGATGCCATACTCCGTAGCGCGTTGAATATCGCCAGGAGTAGCCGTTCCAGGGAATACGGGGATATCCCGCTCGATACAGTACGCGATTACGTCCGGAACGATTGCCGGCGAAACGATGAACTTCGCGCCATTTTCAACAGCACTTTTCGCTTCCGCCAATGTCCTCACCGTTCCTGCGCCAACAATCAGCTCGCCAGACTGAGCTAATTTCTTGATGGCATCCAAGGCTAAGTTGCTTCGGAACGTCACTTCAATGAACCGTACCTCGTTTCTGACCAGAATCTCTTCCAATCGATCTAAACAGGAGAGATCCGTTGCAGTATAAAGAGGCAGCAATTTTGTTTCTTCGATTTGTCGATAAATTTCGTGTTCCATGTTTGCTAACATATTAGACTCCCACTTTCCGGCACAAGGAAAATTTATCCTTTTGCCTTCGTGATTGCTTCATGCAATCCTTGCAGATACGTAATGCCCATTGCGCGGTCGTACAACCCATAACCAGGCATTGCAACCTCGCCAAAAACAGTACGCCCGTGGTCGGGACGAATAACGCCGTCAAACCCGACATCCACTAAAGCTTTCATGATGGCGTACATATCCAATGAACCATCCGCGCTCAAATGTGCTGATTCCCTGAATTTGCGTTCTCCCAAAAATTCGACATTGCGGAAGTGAACAAAATTGATTCTATCACCGACTTCATGGATGATTTCAACCATATCATTGTTTGGTTCAGCTCCAAGGGAACCTGTGCAGAGCGTGAGTCCGTTGTATGGAGAATCCACAATGCTGAGGATCTTTTTCAGGTCGTGCAAATTCTTCGTGATGCGAGGGAAACCGAATAGTTCAAATGGCGGATCATCCGGGTGAATCGCCATCTTGACATCCATCTCTTCACATACTGGAATGATTTTTTTCAAGAAATAGCTCAAGTTTTCAAATAAGATTTCTTCCGTAACGCCTTCGTACATTTCTACCAATTTTCCGAATTTATTCAAGCGCTCTTCTTCCCAACCAGGCAGGCTGAAGCCTTTCGATTGGCTGTGGATCAGTTTGTACATATCAGCCGGTTCCATCTTGTCCACGACAGCTTGATCGTATACAAGAGAGAAACTGCCATCTTTGTTTTCATAGAACAAGTCTGTTTTTGCCCAACCAAAAATCGGCTTGAAGCTGTAGCAAATCATGCGAACGTCGCATTGGGACAAGTTCTTGATTGTCTGGATGTAGTTCTCAATGTATTGATCGCGTTCAGGCGTTCCCGCTTTGATTGCGTCATGGATCGCCACACTTTCGATCCCCAATAATTCAAGCTTTCCTTTTTCAACGGACTCTTTCAATTCTTGGATTTCAGAAACTTCCCACACATCACCAGGCATTTTTGTCAAAAGTGTGCCCACAACACCGTTAATTCCCGGTATCTGACGGACATATTTCAACGGAATCGTATCGCCCTTTTCTCCGTACCATCTAAATCCCCATTTCACTATACATCACCCTTTTCTTTTTTTTAAAAAGTATCGTCGTCCTCTGCATCATCGACCACCATGGATGCGTGCCAAATACTTATACTGGCCGTTCCTTGTTCCACCACTGCTTCAGCGGCTTGTTCGACTGGCGTTCCTAAGAGTTGATGGTTGATTGCTACCAATAACATCGGCAGATTTACCCCGCCGATGACGTAAACAGAATCTTGCAGTTCTTTCTCTAAACCATTTGTCACAAGAACCGATTGATTATATGGACTGGCGCTGATCAGGTCGACAAATACGATGACCCCTTCACCCTGGTTTACTTCATGAATGGCAGTTTTAATTTTTGTGCCTAATTCCTGCACGTCATCTCCTGGATTCAAATTCACCGTTGCGAGGTTATTGGTTGCACCAAAAATCACTTCCGCTGAATCTTTCAGTCCGTCGCTTAACGAACCATGTGTTGCAACAACGATTCCTAACATTGATAATCCTCCTTCGTTATAGAACAGGGTTTGAAAATAGATTATCCTTATGGTTCAGGCAAATATGCCTGGCCGTTTGATAACCACCTATTTACACAATTCCACAACTTTTTTTATGTTTTCCATATTTAAATTCTTTCCGTTCAAATCCGACTTATCCAGATAAAAGCGCGTTTTTTGTTCTTTTTCCGAAGTTTTTGCACTGAAGATAAAATTGATCCTTTGGTCTGACGACTGATGATCGATACTTAATGCCGATAATTTCGCCTTAGAAACATCATTACCGATTACATGCAGCGGTGCATCTGCGCCTACGCAATCCAAAAAGAAAATCTTCGCTTTCTTATTGCGAGGCGTACGCAATGCTTCCAAACCACTTTCACCAAAACTCCCTTCATCCACAAAAGCGAAGGCCGTTTTCTCTCCCTTTGCCTCGCTGATCATCGCCAACATAGCAAGAACAGACGAAGTATTTCGAATCAACGTCTTTCGGTTGGATAATCCCTTCGCGATCTTGCCTAACAAGTAGAAATAGACACCGTAAGCAAGAGCGATGAACAAGGTACTAACTGAGATCAAGTCAACCGCACCCGTTGCGTGTTGCATGTAAAGGAGCGTCCCGACAATTCCTACCAGAATCATCAAGATAGAGCTGACTATAATGAATCTGGTTGTTCGTTTTTCTTGTTCTTCTCGATCAAATAAAATATAAGGACCAAAATGTTGGATCGGCGTGTCATAATACGTGCAAATGATCTGTTCCGCTTTATCGATATCGCCAACGTAAACGTTCCTTGAAGCATATTTTTTTTGACGATTGTACTCGATCACTTTTACATCTTCCCGCATCTCAGAAAGATCCGTCACCAATGCCGAGAGAAACCGCTGTTTGCTCTTCTCAGTGCGACGTACACGATAAATGGACTGATATCGGAATAACCAATCTTTAAATTTTTCATTTTGCTGCATATTATTTGCCACCTGTCATTTTGGTCACTGCATTTCCCGCTGGAGAAAAGCAGCTATTTTTCAATAACTGCTTTTCCGGCAGGACTTATTTTATAAACCGAATTGCTTTAATACATCCGCTAAGCTGGTACTTGACGCAGATGGTGTTGCTTGGAAATAAATGTTTTCGACACCATACTCTTCGTTTAATTCTTTTAATTTCAGTGCATCCGCTTTGTTCAGATAAACTGATTTTGTGACCAAAATATCATCATCGCCTTTTTTAGCGATTCCACCGATGTTCAGATCCTTGATCGGAACACCATGTTTAACCAGGTTATAAATGCCCGTCACTGTTTTCGTGATCAAGATGCAGCTATATTCTTTAAATTTGAACTCATCCCAATAGAATTCGCACTTTTCTTCAGTCATGACAATTGTTTTTTGCCCGGTACGGCTGCCCGCACTCTTGTATAAATCTTTCATGAATTTATCTTTGGCAACAACATCATCCACTACAAAGATCGAATTGACCCCGT
The DNA here is from genome assembly GCF_900114465.1 of Trichococcus palustris. Lineage (GTDB taxonomy): Bacteria > Bacillota > Bacilli > Lactobacillales > Aerococcaceae > Trichococcus > Trichococcus palustris. The sequence continues at coordinate 5,458 of NZ_FOTD01000019.1, forward strand.
TTCTTTGAGACAATGTCAACATGACTTGACCATGGATCAGCCTCTCATCTACGCGCGCTAAATTTACAACTCCCATTTTTTACACTTTCCTTTCTTATTGACCTTTTTATAGAATACCTATGCCAGCCAGAACAATCAAAATCAACGTCAACCCTACTAATGCACGCGTTACCTTCAGACCTTTCTTGACGTAGAAGAAGTATACACCCAGAACAACAGCCAGCGGCAACATACCAGGCATTATCTTATCCAGTATTTCCTGAAGAACAAACGGCCGTCCTGAGATTGCAAATTTTAAGCTTGACGAAACTTTAACATAGTTTCCGGCTAAAATCCCCATCATAAACATCCCTAGAATAGACAACATTTCGATAACAGTCTGAATCCCAGCACTATGCATCACACCCGTTGCATTTTTACCTGTCTTGAATGCGCTTCGTGCAAAGAAGACGCCTAACAATACTTGGTAAAGAGCAAAAGCGACGAATGGGAACAAGGCGCCAATCGGGCTACCCATTTGTGCCCAAGGAACAGCGATAGCGATAAAAATGTATTGTACAGTCCCTGAGTCGATCGAATCGCCAATCCCTGCCAAAGCCCCCATTAAACCTGCTTTCGTATTGTACATCAGATCGTCAGTCATGGTAACTTCTTCGCCATTCACAATCTCTTTGGCGCGTTCTTGTTCCATCGAAGACATCAGCCCTGTGATGACTCCACCACCCCATGACAGTTGCGTATTGAAGAACAGCAATTGGCGTTTATAGGCGGCTCTTAATTGATCATCATCTTTGTACAGTTTGCGCAGAATCGGCATCATCGCATAAAGGAGCGAAGGCGCTAAATAACGTTCGAATGAGTGAGGGATTTCATTTGCCAAGTGCCAGCGTAAATAGGTTTTCGTAACATCTTTAACGGTTATTTCTTCTGGTGCTAACATTGTTTTTTCTTTAGCATCTAGATTAGCGTTTATCATTTTTTCATCTTCCTTTCAATTTGCATGCTTTTTAGAAATCGTCATCATCTTCGTCATCATACGCTACACTGCCTGCGGAAGCAGAAGATGTTTTTGCAGCTTGTCCCTTGCTTAACACGAAAATGGCTGCTATTAGAGCGCCAACAATGGCATAGGTTACCATCGTGATTGATAAGGAAGCTAATACAACACTCATCAAGTATGCTAACAAGAAGAAAACCATGTAGTCTTTACGGCCGATAACATAAATCGTTGTGGCAATACCGATAGCCGCTAGACCGCCACCAACAACTTCAAGAATATGGAACACAACCGTACCTTGAAGAGCGGTGATGACATCAGCAATAACTGGCGCGCCAAAGTACAAGGCAACGAACACTAACGGTACAAATAACAGGAAAGAAGCAATCGTTGGATAAACGATGATTGATCTTACGATTCCACCGTCATTCAAGTCTTCTACGGCTTTATCGGTATATTTACCCAAAAACGTATTGATGAAAAATCTGAATTGGTAAAGATAAGCACCCAATAAACCTACTGGTACAGCTACAGCTATTGCTGCTTCAGGCTGCAAGTTCCCCATCAAAGCAACCGGGACCGCGATCGCTGCTGCGATTGATGGTTCAGAAGGCATCGTTCCCCCTGGAGAGAAAACCCCCATATAAATCAGCTGAATCGCTGCTGTGATAATCATTGCTTGTGGAACGTTCCCCATTACAATACCTGCGACCAAACCCGTCATCAAAGGGGAAAAACGTAAAGTTAATGTTGCTCCCCCTAAAAATGCACGTGACATGACTGCCCCTACCCAAAGTGCAATTAACAAACTTTGCATTGCGGTAATATTTTCCATTGTTTATACCTCCGTATTTATATATTTTTCTAAATCTATTATTGCTTTTTTCAAGACTGCTTCATTGATCGTAATCGGCAATAAGTGCACTTTTTCTTTTCTGTCGATTAATGCTGCTATCTTATTCAGCGCATCTTCCGATAAAGGATACTCGCCCATTTCAGTCAATGATTTTGGCAAATGCAAGGTTTCGTACATCGGGATCAACTCATCAATGACTTGCCATTTCCCTTCCAGAGCCAATTGATAAAAAATACCATACGCCACTTTTTCACCATGCAAATAGTTGTGGACCCCCGGCAAATAGGCTGAAATGGCATCGTGAATGGCATGAGCGGCAGTATTACGGGCATATTTGTCGCCGAATCCCCCAACCAATCCTGCAACTCCGAAGATAACTTCAGATACCTTGATAAATTCTGTCGACACAATCCCCTTGCGCATATCTTCGATGGCCTTGATACCGTCTTCAGCTATGACATCCTTACAAATCCTTGCCGAATGGCGCGCCAGCATCAAAAAATTATTATCTTCAAACTGCGGCTGCTCCAATATCATATCGGATTCGTACCACTTCGCTAAGGTATCTGCAATGCCTGCGATAAAGAAATTTATCGGAGCATCGATGACCAGTGTGGGATCGGTAATCAAAAAAGCGGTTTGTCTTTTATAGTGTTCCGTTTTCCCTTCGGCTAGTCCGTTGTCTTTGTACATGACGGATAACGGTGCCCAAGGCGCACAATTGCTGGCCAGTGTCGGAACGACACCAAAAGGTTTTTTCGTTAAGGAAGCGACGTAGTACACTAAATCACACAGTTTCCCTCCGCCTACGCCGATAATAAAGTCGGCTTTGCTGTCAGCGACCAACTTGGCCAATCGCTCTCCTTCGTTATAGCTGCACTCACCGTTGTATTGCTCGTATCGGATCGTGAAGTCGTCATCCAAAAATTTCAGATAGGGGCTTGCTTTCTGCCACGAAATCGTGCCATGAACGATCAACACCCGTTTCGCTCCGTATTCATTCAGTATGTCAGGGATCATTTCCATCGCACCTTGGCCATACTTATAAAATTGCGGCCCAACTTTTACATTTACAGCTGTATCCAACTCTACACACCTCCGTCATTCTGTAATATAGGGACTGACTGATTGCATTACCCGTTGAGGCATCCTCCCTTCAACTATTGCTTCACAGTCGGAAACACATTTATCTCCCATCCCTTCGAGGCACTCCATTGTATAGGCGGATGTGTGGGGGGTCATGATGATATTCGGATACGCCAGGAAAGGATGATCACTGCGTCCCGGTTCAACTTCCAACACATCGGTTGCATAGCCAGACAATTTACCAGATTGGATTGCTTCGATGATTGCCGTTTCATCCACGAGTGCCCCACGAGCCGAGTTGGATAGGTAGACGCCGTCTTTCATTTTGGAAATCGTATCTTTGGAAATGATATGGTAGTTTGTATCGTTCAGACTGGCGCACAGGCAAATGATTTCAGCGCGTTCCAATAGTTCGTCCAATGTCACTTTTTCACCGCCAAAAATATTGATCTCCAACTCGGTTTTATTCGGATCGACTCCCAACACTTCACATCTGAAACCATAGTGCAATATTTCAACCACTCGGCTTCCGGTATTGCCGACACCGATTACGCCCACCGTTTTCCCGCATAACCCGTTGCCTATGAATTTGGCCCGGTTTTCCCAACCATCGTTTTTTACTTCTGCCGCCGACTCGGTTGTACGTCGCATCAAAGCAAGTAGATTGGTAACATTATTTTCGGCAACTGCATCGCGTTCGATTAACGGTGGGACAATTGCCACAACCGTACCATGCGCTTTGGCGGCTTCCAAATCTACATTGTTGTACCCGATCCCATGACGCGTAATCAACTTCAGTTCATCTTTGTGTTCAAAAAATTCACTTGTGAAAAACGGTGTCACACTCGCAATGATTATATTGTAGCCTTCTAGTGCTTCAGCCAACTCTTTCCCTTCGATCGAACTATCAAAATCGAAGCGAGCGACTTGTCCAAGTTTTCCCAACCTATCCAGATGCGCATCAAATATTTTCCCGAAACTGCTTGAATTGACGATCGCAATCTTATTTTCTTGAGTCATTGTGCTTTACTCCTCCACCGGAACAACTTGATGGCCACCGAATTCATTTCTCAATGAAGCGACGACTTTTGCAGAAAAACTGTCTTCCTCTTGTGTATAGTTGCGCATCATCAACGACAACGTGATGATGGGCGCAGGCACTCCCAATTCCAAAGCTTCTTCGACTGTCCATTTCGCCTCGCCGGATGCCGCCACAACACCTTTGATGGAACTGAGGTCAGCATCTTTGCGGAAAGCGGATTCACTTAATTCCATCAACCAACCGCGGATAACGGAACCGTTGTCCCAAACTTTAGCGACGTCTGCCAGATTGAAATCATACTTGCTTTCTTTTACTAATTGGAAACCTTCACCGATAGCTTGCATCATGCCATACTCAATCCCGTTGTGAACCATCTTCAAGTAATGTCCGCTTCCAGATCCCCCTGCATAAAGGTAGCCGTCCGTTATGGATATTTCCGCGAACACATCTTCCATCCCCTTAAATGCGCTTTCATTTCCTCCTATCATTAAACACGCGTTATTTCTTGCCCCCGACATACCACCGGAAGTCCCGACATCCAAGTAATGAATTCCTTTTTGTTGCGCTTTTTCCGCTCTCCTTACAGAATCCTTATAATTGGAATTGCCCGCTTCAATAATGATGTCATCAGCGGATAATTTTTCAACCAATTCGTCAACTACTGCCCCGGTGATGTCTCCAGCAGGCAACATCAGCCAACAAATCTTTTTACCCGAAAAGCTGTCCAACAGATCGTCCAATGACCCTTTTACCGCGACATCCACCGCAGCTGCATTTGCTCTTGCAGCATCATATGTATCGAAACCGAATACATCATGCGAATGATCCAATAAATTCAAAGCCAAATTCAAACCCATTTTGCCTAACCCGACAACTCCTATCTCCATGATAGCGCCTCCATATGTTTGATACCTTTATTATACGGAATATTCTATTTTTATCAATAGGAAAATGGAATATTTTTCTTTTTTTATTTCGAAAATCACTTGAGTTAATTGAATACTAAATTCAAAAATACAAAAAAACCCTTTAAATAAAGGTTCTTTAACGGAGGCCTCTTTAATTTTTGTGTCAAAAAAAAGAATATTATTCTATTTTTAAATTCTAGACTTGACTGACCTGTTCTTTTTTTGTTTAATAAATGGTATTATTAAACTATTCCGCTTCGATAATGTAACCGTTTTCCGGGTGTGGTAATAATTTGCTATAAGGAGGAAGGCCGATGAACCGAAATACAATAGCCATAAAAATAAAATCGATCTATCGAGATTTGAATGACCGGCAAAAAAAAATAGCGGATTTCATTATTGAAAATCCAGATGCGGTGATGCATGGAACGATCAGCACCATTTCCGATACGCTGGGCATAGCCGATTCCACTTTTTTCCGGTTTATCCAAAAATTGGGCTATGCTGGCATCCAAGAATTTAAAATCGCCTTGGCGAAGCCAGGGGAAAGTAACAATAACCCTTCCATCTATGAGCATGTCCAATCCAGCGACGATGAATTGACCATCGCCAGGACTGTATTCGATTCGAACATCAAGGCCCTGCAGGATACGAAGGATCTCTTGAATGCGGACTCCTTCAAGAAAGCTTCAAAAATCTTGAATGCCGCCCATTCGGTTTACTTCTTCGGCATTTCCGGATCAGGCGTGATCGCCTATGATGCTTACCACAAATTCCTCAGAGCACCGATAAAAAGTGAATTTAATTTCGACTATCACATCCAGCTGATGATGGCGTCAAAACTGACTGAAAATGATTGCGCTATCATCATTTCCCATTCCGGACTGACAAAAGAGACCATCCAATTGGCTAAAATCGTCAAGGAGAACGGCGGAAAAATCATCGTCATTACCAGTTACTCCCTTTCCGAGTTGGCCAAATATGCGGATGTCTGCTTCATCTCTACATCAGAGGAGATACAATATCGGTCCGAAGCCCTTTCTTCCCGGATAACACAGCTGAGCATCTTGGATTCCCTTTATGTCGCCTACATGTTCAACAATGAAGAAAAAGCCAACGAATCTTTGAAGAAAATAAGAAAAGCCATCACAAACGTAAAAAGCAAGCCAGACATTTGATGATCGAAACGAGACAAAAGAAAAGCGAGCGAAACGCTCCTTCCAAATTGCTGGGAGGAATGTTTCGTTCGCTTTTTCTGTTTCTTTACGTAAACAGCTTCATTTTTCCTTATTTCTTCGCTTTTTTCCAGGCTTTTTCCGCTATCTTGAGCGAACGCAGTTTGGCGGATTTTTTGGTTTGGTTATTTTGCGTTTGCGTCAAGATGGCGTCCAACAGCGTAATCGCTTCGTTCAGAAACTCACCTTTATTCAGCATCACGCATTCCGCCTGCCCCGCCATGGTCGCATCCGTCATTTCCGCCCGCGTCGGTATCCCTGTCTTCACCATGTTTTCCAACACCTGTGTGCTCCAGATGACCGGAATATGCGCAGCTTCGCAGATCCACAGAATCTCCTCCTGTAGTTCCGGCAGACGCAAAAAGCCGGCTTCAGCCGCCAAATCACCGCGCGCAATCATGATGGCCAGCGGATTTTTGCTTGCCGCAGCCACGATCAGCTCCGGCAAATGATCGACAGCCTTCACTGTTTCGATTTTCAAAACAAGGGGAATCGCCTCCGCTTTTTCTGCGTCCAGCAGTTCCGCCAGAACAGACTGGATGCTGCGGATATCGCCTAGGCCTTTCACGAAGGAAAAACCCAGCATATCGGCATTGGCCTGCACCGTCTGGATGTCCTGACGATCTTTCTGCGTAATCAGCGGTATTTCGATTGCGGTGTCGGGAAAGTTTAAGCCTTTTTCCGCCTTCACTTTTATGCCTTTCGTCTTTGCGGTCTTTTCGACCTGGACAATCACGCCTTCCGGCTTCCTTTCGACGACCTTGCCGTCCAGAGTCCCATCATCCAGGATGACGGCATCCCCCACTTTCAATTGTTGCACCAACTCTTCATTGTTGCAACGCAAAACGAGGGGCAGCTGCTGGTCGGCGGCAAACGCCGCTACGGCCGTCAAAAAGAAGGTATCCGCCACTTTCAGCCTCGGCTTTTCCATTGTGCTGATTACACTTCGAACCCGCACTTTCGGGCCGGCTATATCGAAATAGACTTTGCAGTTTTTACCCGTCTGTTTCTGGGCTTCCTGCAGGTTCGCCACCATCCGCTGCCACGTTTCCGCATCATCGTGGGCGCAATTGATGCGGGCGATTCCCATCCCACTTTCCAATAGACGCACAAGGTAATCCTTCTCTTCCGCCGCTTGGCTCGACAAGGTCACCATGATGCGGGTAGAGCGGTTCTTGGGCGTGGATCCTAGAATCAGATTGGCTTCATCAGTGAGTTTTTTCCTGCCGGGGAAATCTTCAATGGCGAACGGATATTTTTCGAGCTGCTTTACCTCCCCGGTCATCAAGGCCACGTTCCTGATGATGTTGTCCATTTGCGGCAACACTTTCGACTCCGCTCGGCCAAGCGAAGACAGACCCCAGTCGGATAACCGCTCCTGAAGCGGACGGACGTCCCGGCGACGCAACGCCAGATAATAAGCCAAATTTTTGGCGCTGACCTTGAAGGAAGTCCGTCTGACGGCCGGCTCCCAATTTGCATATAATGCATTTCCCTCTTCGAATACTTCGCGACGCAGTTGTTTCATGTCCGAATATAGTGCACGCAATTCTTTCCGTTCTTGCTTTTTCAACACATCCCACACCCTCACTTTCCATAAATCTCCCCATGAACCGCCAAAAGGCAGTACCGAAGGAAGACTGTGCTCTCATTGTGGCTTCTCAAAAGCCGCGATGATTTCCCCTTCGGTCAAGCAGTCCCCCGGAATCCCCAAGGCATGTCCGATTTTCATCGCCTGCGGCTGATCAAGATAGGCTTGATCCAAGATTTCTTTTTGGCTGAACACGGTTCTGGCAGCCCCGTCCAGCAAGACTTTCCCTTGATTGAAGACGATGACGCGTTCAAAGACTGCGGCGGCGAAATCCATGTCATGTAAAATGCATAGCACCAATTTCCCTTCCGCCGCCAGCTCCTCGATTATTTTTTCGATGATGGCCTTTCCCGCAACATCCTGTCCCATCGTCGGCTCATCAAAAATGATGATGGGTGTATCCATGGCGATGATCGAAGCCATCGCAATCATCTTCCGTTGGGCAAGGTTCAAGTCGTACGGATTTATCTTCTCCACAGCGCTTAAGCCGACTTTTGTCAGGGCCGCCTGCGCATGTTCTTTCGCCTCGGTTGGCGTCTGGCCGATATTCAGTGGACCGACCATCACCTCGTCCAGCACGGTGCTTTTGAAAATTTGGTCATCCGGGTTTTGGAAAACCAATCCGATCGTTTTCGCAATCTGCGCTACGGTCTTCTCGGATAATCCTTCGCCGTTGACCATAATCCGACCATCGTCCGGACGCAGCAAGCCTTTCAGCAGTTTCACGAAAGTGGTCTTCCCCGATCCGTTTTGGCCGATGATCGCAGTCTTTTGATTTTGCAGATGCAAATCGACCCCTTTGATGACGGGCGCATCTTTTGCGTAGGCAAACTGCAGCTTTTCGATATGGATCTCATTCATGGCGATCACCGCCTTCCTGCATCAACGCTTGGAGTTCCGTCAACAGCACCGGATACGTTCCGTTCGCTTTGCGCTTATGCAGATGCTTCGCAATCACCGTCACAGCCGGTGGATGGATGCCGTGTTCGGCCAAATCATCTCTTGAAAAGATGGCTGCCGGCGTATCGTAGGCAATCACTTTACCGTCATCCATCAGCAGCACCCGGTCCGCATATTTGGCGATTTTATCCATTTTCTGCTCGGCCATGATGATGGTGATGCCTTCTTTGGTGAGATTCTCGACCACCCGGAACACTTCTTCGGACCCTTGCGGATCCAATTGGGAAGTCGGTTCATCGAAGACCAATATTTTCGGTTTCATCGCCACCACACCGGCGATTGCCACCCGCTGCATCTGGCCGCCTGATAAGTCGAAAGGGTTCTTGTCCTTCACTTTGCGGATATCCAGCAGATCGAGGCTCTCCTCTATGCGCCGGATCATTTCCCCGCGCGGCAACCCCATGTTTTCCAGCCCGAAGGCGATTTCTTCGTAAACCGTGAACCGCGACCCGGTGATCTGCGAAAAGGGATTTTCAAAGACCAATCCGGCCGCTGCAGTGACTTCGCTCACATCCGTATTCCGGACATTCAATCCGGCCACCGTCACCGTACCGCCGTACCCGCCTTTGAAAAAATGTGGAATCAGTCCGGTCAGGGCATAGCAAAGCGTCGATTTCCCGGCTGTATTGCGGCCGATCAGCCCGATGAACTCGCCTTCTTCCACGCTGAAGCTGATATCGTCCAGCACCAACTTGCTCGTGTCGGGATAGCGGTATTTTAAATGGCTCACTTCAATGATGCTCATGCGATCACCCTCCAAACGATCAGCCCGATCAGAATGACGATGAGCACACCGTTCATCACCAGGCTATACGGATACTTTTTTGCTTCATTCAGATAGGTCTTGGGTGTACTGCGGTCAAAACCGCGCACATCCAACGCAATTGATCGTTCGCGGGTGTCATTCAGCGCATTCAGGATAACCGGCCCCAGCAAAGGGAAGAAAGCCTTCACCCGGACAGCCAGATTCCCTTCCGTCTCCATCCCCCGCGAACGTTGGGCGTCCTGGATTTTATTGTAGGTGGCGCGCAACTGCGGAATGATCTGCAGAACCGATAAGATGACGTAGCCTATTTTTGGGGACATGCCTTTCTGCTGCAGGCGCTCCACCAACTCCGTGGGTGAAGTCGTCAGCAACAGCACCCCGAACGCACAGACCATATTGATGACGCGCATGGCCAAACGGACAGCGACAGTCAAGCCCTCTTTGTAAAATTTGATCGGACCGAGTTCATACAACAACGTCTCATTGATCGGATTAAAGAATCCCTGCACGATGACGATGGAGAGGATCAACAGGAAACTAAGAGCAATCACGGGCAAGATATTGCGGAAAACCTTCCCCAATAAAAGCAACCCCATACTCACGAGCACCACCAACAATACCTCCAACAGACTGTCCAACAGATAGGCCGCGGCAATGCTGACGGCGACATACACTATTTTGGTCAAAGGATCCAGTCTATGAATGAGGGAATCGCGCGGGACGTATAATGTCAATGCATCCATCTGGCTTCCTCCCTATATATCTTCTATCGTGTCATCCTTCAAGAAGGTGTTTGTCATTTTCTTCGGCAATCCTTTGAAAATGAAGTAACTGATAAGAACCGTCACAATTTTATCCGGCACATCCACCACGATTTCATCCAAGAAGGACGCCAGCCATTGCGGTTGCCCGTTATTGATGGCGATCGCATAGAGAATATCGCCCCAGACATTACCGGTTTGGCCGCCAAAGAATAGGATATTCAACGGTGTCGAGACAATCGCTGCGACTAACCCGATGATCAGACCGACAAGCAGAACCGATTTTATGTCCTTCAGCCAGCCTTTCGCCGCAAAGTACCCGGCCATCAGACCGATGACCGCACTTGTGATGGCATAGACCGTTGCGATGGAATCGACGGTTACGCCGTAGATGATGTTATTGATGACACCCGAGGCCGCCCCGATGACCGGACCTGCCAACATACCCGACAAGACCGTCCCGATCGAGTCCAGCCAAAGCGGCAAACGCAACAAACCGGCGATATATTTGCCCAAATAGTTGATTCCGATCGCAATCGGAATCAATACGATGGATGCCGTCGACAACTTAAAACGCAATCTGTTCTTCGTTTCCGGACTCATTTTAGGTTTCCTCCTTTTGCAAAGCCAACATACGAAACGTCTCTAAAGCTAATGCGATTTGGTTCTGTTCGCCTTGCCGTGTCAATTCTTCCCCGTCGACGAACCGGCGTACCCCTTCCTCCGGAGCACCTTCAGGAGCAACGACGACATTCAATATAGAAGCAACCTGCATTCCCTTCAATCCGCCCAAGACAAATAAAGCCGCCGTTTCCATATCCGATCCGACTATGCCCTTGCCGCGCCAATAGGTGGTGAGCGCCTCTTCGCGGGCTGTATAGAAACTGTCGTGGCTACGCACGATGCCAAAGCGGTGCGGCATCTCCTTATGATCCGTAATCGCTTTCATAACCATCAACAACGACAAGTCCGCAACGGCTGGATAAACCGGTTCGACGTAGGCCTTGCTCGTTCCTTCATCCCGGACTGCCGCAGTGGCGATAACCAAGTCACCCAGCTTCATTCCCGGCTGCAGCGCTCCGCAACTGCCGATGCGGATGATCCCTTTGATGCCGATTGCCGCTAATTCCTCGATTGCAATCGCGGTAGATGGTCCGCCGATCCCCGAAGAGATGACCAATACTTTCGTTCCTTGATAATTGCCCATTACGCTTTTGTATTCGCGGTTAAACACCAGATCGACCGGTTGCTCCAAAAATGCTTTGGCCCGTTCGACCCGCGCGGGATCTCCCGGCAACAAGGCATACGCCACGCCCAAATCAGCCGGCAACTGGATATGCGCTTGCAACGTTTTGTCCATTTTCCACCTTCCCTTCTGTACTCCCAGAAAAAAACGTCCTCATGAAAACAACCGGAAAAATCAAAATAATGATACCCTTAGCTAGCTAAAGTATAGCACAGAGCGAAACGAGAGGCATCGTTTAGCCCTAACGAAAAACAGCACGCATGGAAAAATCGAACATCCCACTGTTCAGAAAATACCAGCTGCTAACGATGCAAAAAAATGCCCAATAAAACAGGCAATACAGCCTCTCTTATCGGACATTTTATCTAAACTAATTCTCTTATCATTGGACCAGTTGGGCTGCCAGCGGAACCAAACCGACCATCATGATGCCGGAAACAACCATGGCCAAACTGCTCATGGCCCCTTGAAGTTCACTGGATTTCAATGCTTCTGACGTACCGATGGCGTGCGATGCGGCCCCCATTGCAAGGCCCTTGGCGATCGGTTCTTCAATTTTCAATAGCTTGAACAGCGGGCCGGATATGACCGTCCCAAAAATACCGGCAAAAATGACGCCCGCCACGATGATGCCGCCTACCCCGCCGATCAATGCGGTCGTATCCAAGGCGATCGCCATCGTTATGGAACGCGCCAGCGTGGAGATCGTCGTGACACTATCCATCTTCAAGAACAGACCGAGGCTGACGATCGTCGCCAATCCGCTCGTCATACCGGCGAAACAACTGATGAGGATCGCCCAACTGTTCTCCTTCAGTATTTTGAACTGTCGATAAACCGGAACGGCCATGCAGATGGTGGCAGGGGTCAATAAATCCGACAACAATTTGGCGCTGGTCTGAAAAGTGGGCACATCCACATCGAAGAACAATAAGAACAGAATGACCAGAATCGTTCCGATCAGCAACGGATTCATAAAGGCATAGGGCCATCTTTTATAGGCCGCCAAACCGATGACAAACGCTCCCAGACTGATGAAGATGCCTAAATATTTTGTCGTTTCGAGCAACTCATTGACCATTCGCTTCACCTCTTTTCCCATTCTTCCTTCTGATCAACCACTGTGCCAACAGGCCTGTCGTCGCCAGGATAACGAGTGTGGATCCGATGTTCACAACGATCCAGCTGGCCAAATCCGCTGAAATTTGCCCATAGGCAGTGATAAAGCCGGCTCCACTGACCACAAACAGGGCTGGCATGATGCCCAATAATAGATCTGCGGCATTTTCCACTTGGTCCAGCTTCAAGACTCCGGTCAGCAAAGAAAGAAACAAGATCGCCATCCCGTAGATGCTGGCAGGGATGCTGAGCGGGATAAAAATAGCGAGTAGTTCGCTGATCGCCGAAATGGCGATGATAATGAAAAATTGCTTTAAATACTTCATGTGCTCTCCTTAAATAATATTGATTTTTTTAAAATAACAGCTCTATCATACCAATAATTCCCCCTAAAGTAAGGGGGTTTCCTGCATTTATGTACATAAAAAACGCCGCCGCTGAAGGACACTGCCTAAACAGTGCCGCTTCAGCGGCGGCGTCGATCTCTTCGTCCCCCCATCCGTCTCGACGGATGAGGGATAGTGACTCGTTATTATCCGCAAACAGGTCAGCCGGCACAAAAGTGACGAATTAGTTCTTGCTCTTCAAATAAAGATAACGAGTGGAAAGCAGCAACGAAATGATGGTGGAGGTGAATCCCCCCACCCCCTTAAACCTTTACTTACAGTTTACACCACCAACCAAAAAATAGGCTAAAAAAATAAGAAGAGCCTAGGCAAAGTGCCCAGATCCCTCCATATGCATTCAGTAATTATCGACGATCCGTTTAAATTGACGATGCAGATCGTCCATCACGACAAAACGAGCTTCGCGGATCATTTCTTTGCCTTCGACAAACAGGAGGAGTGCAGGCGCCGTGAGGACGCTGAATTCTCCGGCCACTGCAGGAATGCTGTCCGCATTCACCTGAATCGGTTTGATGCCGGGAAATTCTTCCAATATATCCTGCACTTGCGGCTGCACGGCGTGGCAGACACCGCAGTTATCCCTGGAAATGTACACAAACGTGAAGCGATTATCCTTTATATATTGTCTTACTTCTTCGATGGAAGAAGCTTGGCGGAACGTGTTCATTGCTATCCTTCTCTCCCGGTTCTAAATTTCCACCCCAGTATAACACGGTTCAAGGCAGGAAGTCGTGTTTGCAGATTGACAATACAGGCAGACTTTTTCTCATTGAAGAAACACGCCACCGGACCATGAAAAGCTGCGGGATCCCATTTTGACGCACCCCACAGCCGATTTTTCCTTTTATGCCGTTACATCCCTGAACTTGGCCCACGTAGTCGGCCATACATAAATCCACCCTGCCTTCTAAGTTGAACTCACGCTTTGAAAACGCTATACTGAGAGCAAAAGGAGGTTTTATTTATGATTTACGAACTCAGGGTGACGTTATTGGATGTAGGGATACCCGTGTGGCGCGACCTTCAAATGGACAGCGATGCCACTTTCTCGGATCTCCATTTTTCGCTTCAGAGCGCCTTCAATTGGCTGGATATCGAACCGCACCACTTCATTGTTGCCCAATCGAAAGCCGAAATCGACGAAGATGGCTACCTGAAGGACCACTTCCAAAAAGAGGGCGATGCCGTCGTCTATACTTACAACTTCGACACCGACTGGAAACACGAAATCGTGCTGCGGAAAATACTGGATCCCAATCCGGAAACCGTCTACCCCATCTGCGTTGGGGCAGAAAACCTGGCGCCCGATGAAGATCATACCCGGGCAGAAATTTTGGACGGGACCATCCACTTAGCCTACAAAGATTCCAAAGAAATCATCGCATCCATCAACGAGGAGTTGAGCTATCTGCACAGCGAAGCCTTCGGTTCCGATGAGGATAGCGAAGACGATTGGGAAGAGGAATGGGAGGACGATGGCGGGCATCCATAATCCGCCATGCCGATCGCTCAAATAGATACACAAACGAGGGTGAGCCATAAATCATGAAAATTGATTTATGGCTCACCCTCTTTCTATAAAACGTCACCGTTTTTTAATCGGGCCCCAAAATTCTGAACCCCTGTCTACACCGCGCATCCAATTCAATAAAGCTGGCGGAGAATACCTTATTATTTATTCGTTGCTATCCCCAGCAATTCGGTTCAAACCGAATTCCCCCACGCCTTCTGCTGTTCTTCTTTCCGATCGTTTCTCTTCTATGATGTAGGTGCCGACAAAGGCCAGCAGGAAGATGATTGCCACGATGACGGCGCTCATACCCGCAAAAATGCCGAACACATCCGATAACGCTCCTGTGACCATCGGCATGATAATGGAGCCTACACCACCGATGACCAACAGAGTGCCCAGAGCCATTGGATAAGTCTGCAAGGTTTTCCCGACAGCAGCGATGATTGTCGGATAGACGCCCGCCATCGAAAAGCCTATCCCAAAAATAGCAAACGTGATCAACCTGACGTTGGTTGTGGACAACAGCAGCAAATAGAAAACCGCAGTCCCGGAACAGGTAAGCAACAACAGGGTGCCCTTCTTCAACCAATCGCCATAGAAGGCACAAAGCAGCCTGCCTGCTAGCATCGCCACCCAGAGGAGCGAAGCGAGGACTTGGGCATATTCCGTCGTCATCAAGTTGGAATCAACAAAATATTTGACCATCCAGCCATTGATGCACGCCTCTGCGCCCAGATAAAAGAAAAGAATACCCGCACCGATCCAAAAACTTTTCAGTTTCAGGAAAGCATAGGAAGTCGCGTTCGGATTTTTCACCGTTCTATCGGCAATCTTCATCCTCGAAAAAAGGAGCATGGACAGAAAGGCCAAAACAATGATCACTCCCGATGCCACCTTCCAGCCTGCCTCCCCGAATAACCGAGATGAAAAAATAACCAAAAACGGTGCGCACAATGCCCCTACGGCAAAGATGCTGTGCAGAAAACTCAAGGCGGCCGGACTGCTGTCCGATACCTCATTGACTACGCTATTGTTGAAATTGGAAATGCTTCCCCGGCTGATGCCGATGAACAGGAAGGCCAAAATCAGCAAAACAGGGTTCCCGGTGATCATCATGATGGAAAAGCCCAAAATGACGAACGTGCACAGAAAGATGATTGCTTTTTTTCTGCCCAGATAGACAGGAAGAATCCCTGCCAGGAAGCCTGCGCCTAGGTTCCCTAGTGAATGGGCGGAGAGCAACGTGCCGCTTACGGTATTGCTCAATCCATACGCATCGCTTATCAGCGGCAGGAATGAGCCCAAAATCATCGCATACAACCCATTCACAGCAAATACGAAGAAACAACAAAGCAAGATGTACCTCTCTTGTTTGTCCAATTTAGAATAAAATGTCTGCTTTCCCAATCCCTGCACACGCTCCTCCATCACATTTTTTTACTGCTCGCACTTAAAATACTTTCTCATACGTTCTTGCCACTATCATACCGTAAATGTTCCTTGGAATGGATTATTTCTTTCCAAATGATCAGCAGAAACCTACCCGAAAAAAACGAGCACTGTAAAGAACAGCGTTTTGACAGATGGTTGTCGGGACGCTGTTCTTCACTTAATTATGGTTGATGCGCACTGCGAAATAAGGCACGCTGGCCTCCTTCACAAAATCGGTCAGCTCTTCGTCATCGGGAAGCGGATAAAGAATGTCGTTCCCTTTCCTATAATGCTTTCCACTTTGATTTCCCCGTTATGCGCATGCATGATATCCTGGCAGATGGCCAAACCTAAACCCGTCCCCCCGCTTTCGCGCGAGCGATCGGTATCGATGCGGTAGAAACGATCGAAGATGAGCGGCAGATGCTCCTTGGCAATGCCATCCCCGTAATCGGTGATCGCCATGACGACTTTTTCATTTTCTTGGTAGGTGCGGATCGTGATCGGCGTCTTCTGGTCGGAATGGAAAATGGCATTCTGGACGATGTTCAAAATGACCTGTTCTATTTTCTTGCGGTTCATCAAAACATTCGGCACTATGCCTAGCGTCAGCTTCAATTCCCGGCCTTCCTGGATCATCCTCAGCAAGGGCAAAAGGTCCTGCAGAACCTCATTCAGGTTCAGGTCGGTTTTCCCCATCTGCACCTTCCGATCCAACTTTGATAATTCCAACAGTTCGTTCACAATATACGTCAACCGTTTCGTCTGATTGAGCATGCTCTCCAGCGAATAACGGATCTTCTCGGGGTTATCCAGTTTCCCCCGCAACAGAATTTCCGAATAACCCTGGATTGTCGTCAGCGGTGTCTTTAATTCGTGGGAAGCATCGGAAACGAATTGCTGCAGCTTACGCTGATTCTCTTCAAGGGCTTGAAAAGAATCATGCAGCCTCACTTTCAGCTCGTTAGTCGAATCGACCAGTTTGGCTATATCCGCTTGAGCATCGGCGATAACAATCGGCTCATCCAAATTGGCGACAGAAACTTCAGAAACCGATGCAATGACAAGATCCAAGGGAGCCAACGTTTTCCTCAACATGCGTCGATAGAACCGCCAGGCCAACAACAGAATCACTATGCTGGCAATCACGTAAATGATCAGCTGCGTAAGCATCAACTCCAGCGACTCGTGGATGGAATAGCTGACTTCAATCGTCCCGATTGCTTTCCCTTTGTAGTAAATAGGTTCGGTGTACGTTGCGATCTGTTTATCCTTTAAAAACAAGCGATTGATGTGGATCATTTGCTTTTCTCCGGAACTCGCATAAAAAATGACGTTCGCATCCGAAAGGATATTCTCAGCCAGCTCTGTCGCTTTTTTAGTCAACAGCGGTCCTTCACCGAGTAGATCGGTGGTCTGCTGCAGGTCCCGCAGATAGCTGGCCACTTCCATTTTCCTTTGATTTTCCGTATAGAGATAAATCAAGGTTGTCTGCAAAAAACCGATGATCACCAGAAACAGCAGCAACAACTGCATGCTGCGCTGGAACAGTTGTCTGTTCAGGTTTTTCATTTTCATCCTTCCACATCCAATTTGTAGCCGAATCCGCGTTCGGTTTTGATGTAACGGTGCTCCGTATCCTGCAGTTTTTCCCTTAAGTTGCGGATGTACACTTCCACCACATTCGAACTACTGAAATAATCATAGCCCCAGACCTGATTCATGATGGTTTCTTTTGAGACGACGATGTTGACATTATCGAACAACAGACACATCAATTTATACTCAGTCGGGGTCAAATCAAGCTTTTCATTCTCGAACATAATTTCATGGCGGGCATCGTCGACGGAAAAGGGCCCTTTGCGGACGACTGTGTTCTTCTGCGGGAACCGGCTGTTCAAGCGGATCTCCATCCGCGTCAGTAGCTCCAGAAAACTGAAGGGCTTGGCCAGATAATCATCCGCCCCGATCTTCAAGCCTTTTACGGTATCTTCCGCTTGGTCCTTCGCGGTCAGCATGATGACGACGACTTCATATTTCTGCTTCAGCATGCGACAACATTCATAGCCGTCCATGCCCGGCATCATCACATCCAAAATGACGATGTCAAAGGGATTTTGATGCATTTTCGTCAATGCCGTCAAGCCGTCTTTTGCGGTTTCGACGCTGTATCCTTCATCTTCCAACCCCATCGTTAAAAAATCGCGGATGCTCTGTTCGTCATCCACCACCAAAACACGTGTTTGTTTCCCGTTCATTGCGTTCACCTCTTTGTCTTATTGTAGCACGCTTCCACTGGCTAATAGAACGGAAAATGTCATCTTCAGCTAATCTTCAGCTTAACTTCATGCAACCCTAAACTTTCTTCTCTATACTGAATATAAATAAGAAACCGGAGGAAATGCCTATGAAAAGAAAAGCAATCCAATTTATGATTCTCGCTATTTATTTTTTGAGCCCCTTACCCATTGCCTTCATCTCGCTAAAAGGGCTAAACTTCAGCATCGCAGCACCCGCTTTTATCGGAACCGTCAGCTACACTTGGTTGTTGTCTGAACTGATAACGGCCGCAAGACCTAAGTTCATCGAAAAATACTTCAGTCTGGATAAGTTCCATCGTTTCCACGGCATCATGGCCATCGTCGCTTTGGCGCTTGGCATGCTGCATAAAGAATGGGCCAGCTTTGCTTGGGGAGAGTTCGAATTTTCGACTGTATTCGGGGATTTTGCCATCATGCTGTTCCTGCTGTTGACTGTCCTGTCTGTGATCTTCATGACCGGCTGGCTAAGGAGAATCAAAATAATAAAAATAGTGAAGGATACATTAGGAGGGTTCGCCTTCACCAAATACGGAACCATGAAAGTTCTCCATAATTTCAATATTGTCGCCATCATCGCACTATCTGTGCATGTCATCACCATCGCCTACTTTGTCCGGGCCGATATGACATTGACCATGATGTACGCCCTTTATTTCATCGTTTCTTTGGGCTTCTATGTGTACCATAAGCTGATCCGGCCTATTCTATTGAAGAAAAATATTTATACCATAACCGATGTGGTGAATGAAACTGACCAGATCGTCAGTTTGACGCTGGCAGCCGAAAACGGACGGATCTTTGATTACAAAGCCGGCCAATTCATCTATCTAAGGGTCAAGGATGAAAATTATACTTTTGAAGAACACCCTTTTTCTTTGACTTCCGCACCGGAAAATCCACATGCCCTTTCCGTATCCATCAAAGATTCCGGCGACTACACGCACATCATCCAACGCATCACACCAGGGACGAAAGTGACCGTCGAAGGTCCTTATGGCGGCTTATGGCAACCGCTGGAAGACATCCAAAACACGGATAAAAGCTTAGTGCTGTTCGCCGGCGGTGTCGGTGTTACACCTATGCTGGGTATCTTGGAAAGCCTGCGTCAAAAAAATGCCAAAAATAAAGCGGTGCTCATCTGGAGTTTGCGCAACGAGAATGAACTTGCCTATGCAGCGGAACTGGCTTCTTTCCAGAAAGATATGCCCAATTTCACATTCGTTCCTTTTTATTCAACCACGCACGGTTACTTGGATGCGGAAAAAACGGAAGCCATTTTCAAATCCGTTGCAGTTCCCTATGCCACCAGCGAATTTGTCCTTTGCGGTCCCAAAGGATTCATGCACACCATTGAATCGACGCTTGTTTCCAAAGATGTGTCAAAACAAAAAATCCATTTTGAATCATTTGGATTGTAAAAAGTGACGGAAGTCCAAAAAAAGGAGAAACTAAAATGAAAAACAACAACAAAGCAAAAATGATTACCCTCTTACTTGGTGCAGGCTTACTATTCGGGGCATGCGGAACGACGCAGGCAACCACTACCGACAAGGCATCCACCAGCGCCGCTGCCAGTTCAGCTGTTCCAGCCTCGAAAGCTGCGTCGTCATCCAGCACCGCTTCATCTTCCAGTGCCCAGTCGAATGCAAAAACCTTTACCCTTGATGAATTAGCGAAATATGACGGAAAGAACGGAAATGATGCCTATGTCGCCGTTGCCGGCATCGTCTATGATGTCACCCATGCGCAGAAATGGCAGAACGGGAACCATTACGGGGTACAGGCGGGTACCGACTTGACCACCGCCATCAACAAGTCCCCGCACGGCAGCTCCGTTTTAGAAGGTCTACCGATTGTCGGGACATTGGTTAACTGATCCAGTAATCACTCATGAAACTGCATGGCAATAAAAATAGACACCGTTCAATTCTCATTCCAGAATTGAACGGTGTCTATTTTCTCGTTAGTGCTATTTTTTACTGAATCGTTTCCGTGATTGCTTTCGCGGCAGTTGTTTTTTTCTTGTAAACAAGATCCAATATCAACCCGCAAGTTGCAACAGCGATTGCTACGTAGAAAGCTTTTGTGAAGTCGCCGTTGTTGGCGGCGGAGATGCCTGCCGTTACTTTCGGCGCAACGAAAGCCGATGTCGAATAGCCGATGAAGACGATGCCGTAGTTGACCCCTTGGTATCTCGGACCGAAATTATCCATGACCAATGACGGGAACACACCCATGACGCCGCCGAAACATAAGCCCAGACCAACGATTCCCAGTGTAAAACCGATCATCGATTTGACGAAGATCAGGACTAAGAAAGTAAGGATGATGACGCTGTACATGATGCTGATGGTCGTTGATTGGCCTAGTTTGTCCGAAACAGCACCCCAGACGACACGGCCCAAAGTATTGCTGAGAGAATACACGCTGACGTAAACGGCTGCTGCTGCAGCGGTCAGACCAAACATGGATTGCCCAATCGGAGAAGCATTTGAAGCGATCATCAAGCCTGAGAAAGCACCCATTGCGAACATCAAGATGATCAGATAGAATTTTCCGTCCTGCAGCATCTCTTTCCAATTCTTGTTCACGACCGGTTTTTTAGCCGCTGCAGCAGCCGCTGCTGCATTCATATTTTTTGGCATATAATCTTTCGGCGCAACCTTGATGAAGAGGCTGCAAGTGAAGCTGATGATGGCATAGGCGATCCCCATCCGCACGAATGTGGTGCTGACGCCTTGACTCTGGATCAATTGGTTAGCGATCGGCGCTGCGATGATGGCCGCTCCGCCCATGCCTGCCGTGATCAATCCGGAAGCCAAACCTTTTTTATCCGGGAAGAAACGGATCGTGTTGCTTAGGCAGCCTGAGTAAGCGAAGCCTTGACCGAAGCCGGCCATCAAACCATAGTACACGTACAATTGAGTCAAGCTTGTTGCCGTACCTGTCAAAGCAAAACCGACGCCGAACAATACTGCACCGGCCATCGTGCTCCATTTTGACCAACCTTTATCGGTCAAGAATCCGCCCAAGATCATCGGAATCGGACCCAAAGCCGCATTGATGGCAAATGCCCCCATAACCTCGGGCATCGTCCAACCCCTTGCGGCAGACAGCGGTCCCGCAAGAACGCTGAATGCATACACTGCACCCGTACACATTAATATCCCCATAGAGCTGACCAAAACAGCCCAACGATTTGTCTCCTTTTTCATCAACAACACTCCTCCTATTTTCCGTTAGCCATAACGATATCTTTTAATTTACCCCATTTTTCTTCGAACATGCCTGTATTCATAA
Source organism: Trichococcus palustris (assembly GCF_900114465.1). Classification (GTDB taxonomy): domain Bacteria; phylum Bacillota; class Bacilli; order Lactobacillales; family Aerococcaceae; genus Trichococcus; species Trichococcus palustris. The sequence goes on from NZ_FOTD01000019.1 coordinate 26,997, forward strand.
CCTTTAGATCTTCTGCAATCAATGGTTTGAAGCCCATTTGACCCAAGACATCCTTTTCCAGATCGACACCTGGCGCAATCTCAATCAAGCGCAGTTTTCCATTTTCCAGGTCGAATACCGCACGTTCTGTTACGTACAACACTTCTTGCTTCACTTCAGATGCATATTCGCCGCTGAAGGTAACCTGTTCCACTTCCGATACGAATTTCTTCGCTTTTCCTTCTTGGATGATCGTCAATTTGCCGTCCTTCACTTCTTGCTGCAATCCGCCGGCAGTAAAGGTACCTGCAAACACCAATTTTTTAGCGGCTTGGGAAATATTGATGAATCCGCCGCAACCAGCCACACGGTTGCCGAATTTGGAGACATTCACATTGCCGCATGAATCGGTCTGTGCCAATCCCAAAACGGAAAGATCCAAGCCGCCGCCGTCGTAGAAGTCGAACTGTGCATGGTGATCCATGATGGCTTCGCTGTTATAGGCATGGCCGAAATCCTTCAAACCTGCCGGCACGCCGCCGATCGAACCTGCTTCGGTCGTCAGGATCAATTGATCGCTGATACCTTCTTCAGCACCGACTGTAGCGACATTGACAGGAATCCCTACCCCTAGGTTCAAGACTGTAGACGGAACCAATTCCATCGCTGCACGGCGCGCGATGACCTTGCGGGCATCCAACGGAAGTGCATCAACAGCATTCAAAGGCACTTTCGTGGCGCCGGAAAAGGCTGGGTTGTATTCCGTATTTTCGGTTTGGAATTGATTTCCTGGTTGAGCAACGACGATGTAGTCGATCAGGATGCCTGGAACCTTCACGTCTTTCGGATTCAAGGTTCCGGCCGCAGCCAATGTTTCAACCTGAGCAATCACGATGCCGCCGGAATTTTTCACGGCCTGTGCCACAGGTAGGACTTCCATATGCAAGCCTTCTTTTTCGAGCGTCAAATTGCCTTTTTCATCTGCGACTGTTCCGCGGATGAGACCAACGTTAACCGGGAAAGTTGGGTAGAATAACCATTCTTCTCCTTCGATTTCAATCAGCTTCACGATGTCTTCTGTTGTGCAGGGAGACAGCTTGCCGCCTTCAAGACGAGGATCGACAAACGTCCGCATGCCTACTTTTGTGAACAAGCCAGGTCGTTTCGCAGCGATTTCGCGATACAATTGGGTAATGACCCCTTGCGGCAGGTTGTACGCTTCGCATTTATTTTCCACGATCAGGTCACTGATTTGTGGCGAGGCGCTCACGATGCCGCCGATCCAGCGTTTGATCAATCCTTCATGCGCTAAATGGCTCATGCCTTTTGTGCGGCGATCGCCTACAGCGCTCGCATGGATGACCGTCAAGTTTTTCGGATGCCCCTCTGCTTTAAAGCGATCTTCGATGGAAATCGCCATTTCCTCATTTACGCAAGCCATCCCAAACCCGGTCAAAGCCACCGTGCTGTTATCTTTTATCAATTTAGCCGCTTCCGCTGCTGTAATTACTTTTGTCATAACTTCTTCCTCCTCATTGCTCGTCATTTCACATAACTATTTTAATGAAAAAGCTCAGCTTTGCTTCCGAGCTTTCTGCATTCCTTCTTAATAAGTGATCTTCAGTGATCCAAGAATTTCTTCCGCATCCTTGAACAAGCTTTCGATGATTTCTCTTGCTGGACGGATGTCATTTACCATACCAGTGATTTGGCCGGCCATTACCGAACCGTTTTCGACATCACCTTCATAGACCGCTTTGCTCAAAGAGCCAAGTGACAATTCTTCCAATTCATCACGTGAAGCATTGTTGTTTTCCAGTTCCTGGAACTTCGCAAGCATCTTGTTCTTGATGGAACGTACGGGTGCTCCATTTCTGCGTCCCGTTACGACGGTTGCCGTGTCATCCGCATCCAAGACTGCTTGTTTGAAGGTGGCCGGTACCGGGCATTCTTCCGCCGATAGGAATAACGTTCCTACTTGGATACCTTGCGCGCCCATGCTGTACATCGCTACGACTCCGCGGCCGTCACCGACTCCGCCGGCTCCCAAAACAGGGATGTTTACAGCACTGACAACTTGCGGCACTAAGCACATCGTCGTTGTCTCGCCAACGTGTCCGCCAGCTTCAGTCCCTTCAGCAACGATCGCATCGGCACCTAACGCTTCCATCTTCTGCGCATGTTTCACGGATGCTACAACCGGAATGACTTTTACGCCGGCTTCTTTAAATTTCGGCATGAACGGCTTCGGTGTGCCTGCACCGGTTGTGACAACTTTCACGCCTTCTTCGATGACGACATCCACTAATTCAGGACAATTCTTCATCATCAACATCAAATTAACTGCAAATGGTTTCTTCGTTAAAGATTTGCATTTTTGGATTTCTGCCCGCAATTGATCTGCCGTCATTCCGCCTGAAGCGATGATGCCCAATCCGCCTGCATTTGAAACGGCTGAAGCGATATCCGCTGTCGCGATCCGTGCCATTGCGCCTTGAAAAATAGGGTATTCGATTCCTAGCATTTCGCATATTGTTGTCATCTTTTTTTCCTTCTTCCATCTATTGTAAATGATTATTTAAAGTATTTTTTTGAAGTGTAAGTTCCGCTCAGCTTCCGAAGAGTTTGCTCATAACTTCTTTTGATATTTGTATTATATGTTTGATGCGAATATTTGTGAAATACTAATCTTTCCGTATCGGCTATAACCGTTTTGTTATAAGTTCATGGTAAAAAATTCACGGAAAACTTAGAGAACCTGTTCAAAATGGGGCTTAACAATTCAGATCGGTTCTGCTATACTATTTTTGATAATTATTCAGCATAGCTTTTTTGTTCTAGGTAACAATCGACCGGATAACCTTTTTGTTATAATTGTGAAAAAATTATCTTTCACAATCAAACGTCCTTTATAATAAGGCTAGTATTCCCGCAACAGCAGCGCAATGCCTTTACACGAATCTGATCAAACAAAGACTGAACGCCTCTCTTGTTACATTTAAAGACTCCAATGGGGGGCATTCATCCAAGAAAGGAAGAAATACATGCTACAGCAATCCACTATCATCGCTTACTTGGATGCTATCGTCACGGAAGGTACCTTTACCCAAGCAGCGAAATCCTTATATATTTCACAACCTTATCTCAGCAAAGCCATCAGCACGCTCGAAGACGAGATCCAGACAAAATTGGTCGAGCGCAACCGAACCCCCATGGAGTTGACCTATGCGGGCGAACGGTTCCTTTCCCATATGAAAAAGATGCAGAGTCAGTACGAAGACATGCTGAACGAATTGACGATGATCACAAACCTGAAATACGGGCGGCTCCGGATCGGCGTACATCCTATCATGGGATCCTTTTTACTGCCTATGGTCCTGCCGAAATTCCATCAAAAATATCCAGGCATCGTCCTAAAGATCATTGAACAAAATCCCCAAGCGACGGAAGAGGATTTGCTGGACAATAAGGTGGATCTATATCTGGGGATGATGCCCATCCATAACGAACAGCTTTCCTACACGGTTTTGGCAGAGGATCGCTGGTGCGTCATCGTGCCCAGCACCAGCTCGCTTTATCAGCCCGGATTAACGAAAATCGAAAAATTCCCTTACCCCTTGAATATGCTGAAGAATGAAAAATATGTGCTCACGCCTTCCCAGTCCGGCATCCGCAGACAAGCGAACGAATTCCTGAAAAGTTTGGATATTAAGCCGGATATTGTCATGGAAAGCCAAAACATTACCACTGCAGCCGCACTTTCAAAAAAGGGTATGGGCCTGACTTTCCTGCCGAAAAGCATCCTGCATGACAACGAATCAATGGATTCCTATAATATTTTTTATATTCCGACAAACGTTGTCCGCACGCGTTATTTCATTGCCTACAGCAAAGACAAGACCCTGTCCTCTGTCGACATCGCCATGATTGATATGGCGAAAGAGCTGATGAAAGAATACAACGATAGTCTCTAAAATAGCTATGAGCATAAAAAATCCAAAATCCTTTTGACTTAACCATGAGGATGCCAAAAAACTCCCGATCAGCCAATCATAGGCTAACCAGGAGTTTTTCATTTCAAAAAGGAACGATTATACATCGCTATTTTTAGCCCGACATCTTCGAACAATATCTTATCCGTTCTTTTTGGCAACTATGCAGTAGAGATCCGGTCCCAAATCAAAAATCTCCGTCACGTTAAACCGTATCATCCCCAAAAGTTCAGCTAAGTTTTCGCTGGCTATTTTACGATCCAAGGATGGTCCTTTTTCCGTTTCGCGCTTATGGAATTCAATGATAGCAACCGTCCCGTTGGGCTTCAACATGTCCCTTACTTTTTGAAGATATTTCGGTTGATCATCGATGTGGTGCAGGACAGTGCTCATCAGTGCGATGTCCAAACTCCCCCTTGCTATACCGGTATCATCTTCTGTAACTTTCAGCAACTCAATATTGGTCATTTTTTCTTTCGCCGCTTTTCCAGCGATGATATCCAGCATCTCTTGATCCACATCCAAAGCGTAGATGGTGTTTGTCGTCATTTTGGCCGCCGGAACAGTAAAGACACCCGTACCTGCACCGATATCGCAAAGCACATCTCCTTCTTTTAAGCCGATTCTTCTCAATGTCTGCTCGGGTTGCAAAACAGCTAAGCGTTGCTCGCTGTCTAGATGTGATTTATCTTTCATAATCAGACTCCCTTTTTTCTTATTCGGATGGTTAATCGTTTTTCTTGTCCCAAATATAGGCGTCATGCTTCATCTGCCAATACTCTTTGTCTTCCACAGTGATGGTCCGTAACACGCGGCAAGGATTCCCGACTGCAATCACACCGCTCGGAATATCTTTCGTGACGACCGATCCAGATCCGATGACAACATTGTCACCGATGGAAATGCCAGGATTGATAACGGTATTGCCTCCGATCCAGACGTCATTGCCGATGGTTACCGGCTTGCCGTATTCCAGCAGCGTGTTGCGCACTTCCGCGTCGAGCGGATGGCCAGCCGTGTAGATGCTTACCCGCGGACCAAAAAATACATTATTCCCGATCTTCACTTCGCAGACATCGATGATGATGCAGTCATAGTTCGCATAAAAATCATCCCCGATAGTGATATGGCAGCCATAGTCGCAACGAAAAGGCGGCTCGACATGGATGTTCTCACCGCTTGACGCAAAAAGTTCCTTCAACAGTTGGCTGCGGTATCCCATCTGTTCTTCGGTGGTGGTGTTGAACAATCTGGTCAACACTCGCGCCTTTTTATTGTCTTTGGCCAATTCCCCATCGCTGGCTAGATATAATTCCCCGGACAACATTCTTTCTTTTTCTGACATCATGCGAAGCCCCCCTTTTTACTCCCATTATAGCAAAACACTTTTTTTTTGGCGCTTACGGAGGGCCCTGCAAGAAAAAATTATTGCCCTGTGAAAATCCTGACTGTCAGTAGCTACCATTTGTAAAGCGCTACCAAAAAAAGCTAAACTAAAAATATGGATTATCGAAGAAGATGTCCATAAAAATCCAGCGAACGATATAGGGGGAAAAATTATGTTAAAGATTGGTATCATTACGGGCAGCACGCGTCCAAACCGGAACAGTTTGCAAGTGGCCGAAGGGTTAAAAAGACTTGCGGACCCCAGAGGAGACGCTGAGTATGAAGTAATCGACATCGCCACATATAATTTACCTATGTATGCGGAGCCCATTTCCGCAGCCTACAGCCAAAATTATGTAACACCCGAAGCCATTCCCTGGTCCAAAAAGATAGCGGAAATGGATGGCTATGTCTTCATTACACCTGAATACAACCACGGGGTCACATCGGCTTTGAAAAACGCAATCGATTATCTCTATCCGGAATGGAACAATAAAGCTGCCGGAATCGTCAGCTATGGCTCGACCGGTGGTGTCCGTGCCGCTGAAGCATTGCGCGTAATCTTGGCGGAATTGCAGATTGCAGATGTGCGCACGCACCCTGCCATGTCCTTATTCACCGACTTCGAAAACATGAGCGTCTTCACGCCGGCTGACATCCACCGCGATACGGCCCATGCCATGTTGGATCAAGTGATCGCCTGGTCCACTGTATTGAAACCGCTCCGCGAAAAAAAATAGCAGTAAGAACCGGAAGGCCTTTACACAATCTATAGGCTTTCCTTGAAACAAGAAATACTCCCTGCCCGGGAGTATTTTTTGTTTCAAATTGGCTTTGGAGCGTTTTGAACAAGTGGTATGATTGTTTGCAGCACAAATTTTAACAATCCCCCCGTAAAGGAGAGCAAAAAACATGAATATAACGATACGTTTCAGCCGGTCAGAGGATTATCCGGAAATGATGGCCATCGAAAATCGCATCTGGAATGACAAGAACACGCCGCAAGTCACCATCCACAAGACCGTGGCAGATTTTCTGTCGGCTAATCCTATCGGTTCCACTTTGGTTGCTATTGAACCGGAAAAAGGGAGCGTTTTGGGGCTGTTGCATTTCGATAACCCGACAGCATTGACCGCCCATCAAAAAACATGGCTATTGGATATCGGCGTGTTGCCGGAAGCGCAAGGACTGGGTGTGGGTTCTCGCCTGCTGCAGGCGCTCAAAGCATCGGCGCAGGAACAAGGCATCCATAAACTGTCACTGCGAGTTCTTGCGACCAATCCGTCCGCTGTCCGTTTTTATCAAAAAAACGGCTTTGCAATCGAAGGCAGGCTGAGGGATGAATTCTTGATTTCGGGCCATTTTGTCGATGATTTGCTGATGGGATGCCTTTTGGGTTCGAAAAATACAGGATAAAAAAGAACCACCTCTACTAAGTATCGCATTGCAAGCGTTTTCTTTTTGAACTTTCTATCCGCAGTGCTACACTCATCGTAGGCGGGGATCTTTCTGAAATGGGACCCATTGGAAACAGGAACGGCTCCCGACTCAACAGCTGATTGATTTCCCCTGCGGAAATCATTCGCCAAAATGACTTATAGGAGGGACAACATGTCACAAGAAGAAACCGGAAGTCGCATTCCGAAGTTCGCGCATTCCTATTGGAGAGAATTTGAAGAAATCCCCAGCTTCACGGGTTTGCAGGAAAGCCTAACGACGGATATCGCTATCGTCGGCGGTGGCATCGCCGGCATTGTCAGCGCCTATCTGCTGGCAAAGGCGGGCAAAAAAATCATCTTGCTGGACGCCGGAAAACTGATCGACGGCGCCACCGGCTACACCACTGCAAAAATAACGGCCCAGCACAATCTGCTCTACAGCGAATTCATCGAAACGATCGGCGCAGAGCAGGCAAAACTCTATTATGAAGCGAATAGCGGCGGACTGAAGTTCATTCAAGAGACGGCTTCCGAATTGGGGATCGCTTGTGATTTGACCGTCCAGAATGCTTTCGTCTATTCGGAAACCGAGCTGGGCAAGCAGAAAATAGAAAAAGAAGCAGAAGCATACAAGACACTCGGCATCGACGGCGGTTTGGCGACAAGCGAAGTGGATTTGCCGTTCGACGTTACGGCGGCCATCGTCATGCGCAATCAGGCCCAATTCCATCCCGTAAAATTCCTTGCGGGGCTGTTGCGGGAAATCGAGCGGCTTGGCGGCATCGTTTATGAACAGACGCGCGCCATGAAGATCGAAAAGGAAGACAGGCCGGTCATCCAAACGGAAAACGGGATGCGTATTTCCTGCAATAAAGTGATCGTCGCAAGCCATTATCCCATCAACAGCTCCGATGGCCTCTACTTTTCAAAGCTTTCCGTCAATCGCTCCTACGTGATTGCCGTCAGGACGGAGGCGAAAATCCCGACAGGCGTGTACCTCAGCGCGGATTCACCGACGCGTTCCATGCGTGCCATCCCCACCGATGAGGGTGAAACATTGTTGATGATCGGCGGCGATGGGCATCCGGCCGGCCGGAGCAAAACCAACATACTGGAGCATTATCAAAACTTGGCGCACTTCGGCGAAGAACACTTCGGCATCAAGGAAATCCCCTATCGCTGGTCCACCCAGGATTTGGCCACGCTGGATAAAGTGCCTTACGTGGGAACCATGACCGCATCCTATGACCATATCCTGGTTGCGACCGGATTCAACAAATGGGGGATGTCAAACGGAGCCGCAGCCGGCATGATGCTGGCGGATCGCATCCTCGGCAAGCCCAACCCTTATGCAGAAGTATTTGACCCAACCCGCACAAAAATGGAAAAAGCGGATGTGGAGGATTTCATCAAGGATAACGCAGCAGTCGCGAAGGCATTCATTGTCGGAAAATTAAAAAGGACAGTCGAAACGGCCGATGAGCTGGAAGCAGATGAAGGCGGGATCGTTAAGATCGACGGCGAAAAAACGGGTGCCTACCGCGATGAGAACGGCCAACTCCATCTGGTCAGCACAACCTGTTCGCACTTGGGTTGTACGGTAAAGTGGAATGATGCGGAACGATCCTGGGACTGCCCTTGCCATGGCTCCCGCTTTTCCTATAACGGAGACGTGCTGGACGGCCCTGCCGTGCATCCATTAAAGAAATTGGATGCGGAGTGAGCTAAGCCGGCGAGGAAGACGAGGACAGCAAGCAAAAGGCGTTGGCCTTGATCGAAACCGAAGAAAATGAGACATATCAAAGGAAATATCGGGGCGTTTGGAAAAAGGCCTAGCTACAGCCGCATACTGCCTCAACAATAAAAAAACCTGAAGCAATCACCGTTGATTGCTTCAGGTTTTTTCGATTTATTGTCCGATGTAAAGACCGGACTGTGTTTCATCGGATTTTTTTCTTTCTGAGGATGAACTTGGCGGACAGGAAGCCGGCGCCAAGCGCCCCAACCAGCAACATAGCGGAAGGCAAAACCTGGTTCATCCCTTCGCCGTAGAAGTACCCGCGAAACAGCCAGAAAATAGCAGATCCGATCAGAACAGAAAACCCAACCCCCAGCACATAGTACCAAAAAGGATACGGGCAATGGCTGTCGTAGGGCACACGTTCATCGCCATTGTTCATGCTGCCCGCGATGGGTGTGACGGAGGAGCCATCCAAAATATCCTGGCTCGCATCCTGACCGACGTTCACCCGCGCGTACAGGGAACCGGAAATATTGTTTTCCTGTTCGTGCTTCCTTTGTCTGTCTCGATCGCTCATTGCACGTCCCCCTTTCCTTCAAATGCGATTTCAGAAAAAAATCGCTTATTCCCTTTTATCATGACCCTTCTCTTGTCTAAAGGGCCTTCTTATCCAATACCCGCATCGACAGCAATAAAGGGAGGAGGATGCCGACGCCGCTCAGCAAGAAGGAGCGCGCCAGGTCCGCAAACGCCGTCGTTCCCTGGAGCATTTCCATATTCCGGCTTGCCAATTGCAGCGGATTCCATTCCGCCGCATCGGGAAAGAGGCCCACAAGGAACAGCAGAAGGATGAAGCCCCCCACGAACAAAAGCGGCCCGTAGGCATTTTTGAAGATCACGGAACCAAGCAACAGCACGGAAATCAGCACGATGCCGAAAAAGTACAGGCTGGAGACGGCCAAGCCCAGATTCAGCATTTTGCCGTCCGGAAAGTAATAGCCCGTATAGGCCCACGTTATCAGGAAACAGAGCCAATAGCTCAACGACCATAGCACGACTGCGACGGTGAATTTCGACAGGATGATCGTTTTACGCGGCAATCCCTTGGTGACCATATTGACGAGCGTCCCCTTCTCATATTCCTTCGACATCATGCCGCTGAAAAGGATCACCACGATGATGAGGCCCGTTTGCGTCCCGTTTTTGAAGAATTGCATCCAGGAATCCAGATTGGTCGGCTCCTGGATTTCTATCGTTATCCCTTCCGGCATAAAATTCCCGATGATATCCGGCATGAATTTTGCCGTCAGGGGACTCATGATCCCCAGAATGGCGAACAGGATGATCAAGACGAAAAGCTTATAGTTCCGTGTGTATTCCAAGATTTCTTTCTTTGTGAAGGCTAAATAGGCTCTCATTTCACCGCCTCCCTGAAAATATCTTCCATTTTCGGTTCTGAGATCTCCAGCTTGACCGGCACAATCGCCAGGGAAACCAAGGTACTGAGAATCAAGGCCATCGTTCCTTTCGGGTCGGCTGTCTGCACCCTTATCGTTTTCCCTTGGACCGAGCTGCTTCCCGCCAAATTCCTTAACGGAGCTGCGGCAAGGAAAGTCTCCACGTCTTCAGCTTTTGCCAACACCACGATGCAGGCGTGCTGCTGATGCGTTCGCCTTATTTCTTCTACATCGCCGGTCAAGACGATTCCCCCCTGATCCAGGATGCCGATTTTGTCGCAGATCGCCTCCACATCGGATAGGACATGGGTCGAAAAAATGACCGTCGTTTTTTCCTTCACCTTCAAGAGGATATTCAAAATCTCTCTTCTGCCGATCGGATCCAACGCGGAAGTCGGTTCGTCGCAAATCAGCAGCTGCGGCTCATTCAACAGTGCCTGCGCGATGCCCAGCCGTTGCTTCATGCCGCGGGAATAAGTCCCGATCCGTTTATTCGTTTCGGCGAGGCCTACCAAAGCCAGCAGCTCATCGCTCTTCTTTTTTATGAGGCTATTCGGGACATGGGTGATTTCTCCGCATAGCTTCAAATATTCCCTGGCGGTCATGAAGGGATAGAATTCCGGGACATCTGGCAAGTACCCGATGAAGCGATTCGTTTTCGAGTCGCCATATGTTACCGGTTCTCCGCAGACTTCTACGGTTCCGGCATCCGCCTTCAGCAACCCCAGAACGATTTTCATCGTCGTCGTCTTGCCCGCCCCATTTTTACCGATGAAACCGAAAATGGAACCTTGGGGGACACTCAAGGAAAGATGCTCCAGGACGTGTTGGTCACCAAATGTTTTGCTCAAACCGGAAATGGTCAGAATATCCATCATTCCTCACCCTTCCCGAGCAGAAAATACAAAACAGGCCCCACGATGTTCAAGAATATAATGATGAATATCCAAAGTCCTTTGCTCCCCACCCTCACGTTCGGATGCCTGAACAAATGGTTCAAGGCGGTGATCAACAATACCACCTGCAATGTGACCAAAGGCAACAGAATGGGTAAATATTCCCTTAATTCCTCCGACATATCAATCAGCCAACTTTCTTTATCAATTTTCTGTACTCCGGTTCGTCCATCCAGACTGCAAAAGCCGGATTTTCCAATGCCATCTGCAGCAGGACTCCCCGAAGTCGATCCCTTTGTTATCTGATACATCCATTGCGGATAGCTTCACGTGTCTATTGGGCTATAGTTCGATAAATAGGCTCGACCACCCTGCTTGTTATATAACAAGTATAACAATTTTCATAGGATGAATCAATACCAAGGCTGGGATTTTCTGAAATGTCTCTGGTGGAATGAACACTTAAAACCAAACATGCACCTTACGCTGGTAGGAAACCAGCATAAGGTGCATGAAAAATGTTGCAATCCCAAAGATTCAATCTTCGTCGTTTTCACCGTTGCCCGGTTCGGCTGCTTTCCCTTCGGCGGCCATCTCCGCGATGCTCTTGTTGTATTTTTCGAGTTTTTGTTGGACCTTTCGGAAGACGCTGCCTTCGGTAAATGTACCGTCTGCGTTCAGCGTTCCGGCAGGCATGCCGCTGAGCAACTCTATCCCTTCCTCGACGGTGCGGACGCTGTAGATATGGAATTTATTTTCCTGTACAGCCGCAACGATCTCTTCCTTCAGCATCAAATCATCCACGTTTTGTGCAGGGATGATGACACCCTGTTCCCCCGTCAGGCCTTTCGCTTGGCAAAGGTCGAAGAACCCTTCGATTTTCTCCGTCGCGCCTCCGATGGGTTGTATTTCGCCCAGTTGATTGATGGATCCGGTCACAGACAAATTCTGCTTCAACGGCACATCAGCCAAACTGGAGAGCAGCGCATATAGTTCCGTACTCGAAGCGCTGTCGCCATCGATGCCGCCATAATTTTGTTCAAAGGTGATCTGCGCACTCAGTGGCAACGGTTTTGCCTGCGCAAATTTCCCACCCAGATACCCGCCCAATGTGAGAACACCTTTCGAATGGCTGCTGCCGCTCATTTTGGTCTCCCGTTCGATATTGGTCACGCCATTGGATCCGATATAAGTCCGGGCCGTGATCCGCGTAGGGTATCCAAAGGCATATTCCTCCATTTGGACGACCGCCAAACCATTGACTTGCCCCACGACGGCATCCTGCGTATCGATCATGATTTTATCCTTGAGGATCATTTCCTGAAATTTCTCTTCAATCCGGTTCGCGCGGTATTTGCGTTCGGCCAATGTTTTGATGACATGCTCCCCGGAAACGAGCGCCGCCCCTTCACTTTTTGCGATGACCATGGCTTCATAGACGATTTCGGTTATTTCATTGAACTGCGTCGACAGCTTGTGTTGATTCCCGGCCAACCGCGATCCGTATTCGACCACCTTGCCCAAGCCGCTGCGATCAAACTGCAGGATGCCTGCCTCTTGGCAAACGGAGCTGATGAAAGAAGCATATTTGCGCACGTTCTCCTCATTCCTGTCCATTTCGATGTCGAAATCCACCTTCACTTTGAACAGTTTCCGGAAATCCTCGTCGGTCGTCAGTATTTGGTAGAATATCGGACTGCCGATCAAAATGATTTTCACGTCCAACGGGATGGGTTCCGGCTTGAGCGTCAACGTCGGCACATAGCGGTATTGTTCCCCGATGTTCTCGATCAGCGCCTGTTGGTGTTTCAGCACTTTCTTTAATGTTTCCCACGCGAAAGGGCTGAAAAGGATATCTTTTGCCTGCAGCACCAGATAGCCGCCGTTCGCTTGGTGGATGGCGCCAGGCTTCACCATCGTGAAGTTTGTTGTCGTAAACATGAATTGGCTCTTGTATTCAATTTTTCCGAATATGTCATAATAGTTAGCGACCGGATCGATGATGGCGGGCGCCCCTTTGCCGGCTTCGTTGTTGACGAAAAGGTTCACCTTGTATTTGATGAAGGGATCGCCGTCATCCTCCAATTCCTGCATAGGATTCTTTGGTTGCTGAGCCTCGACTATTTTGAATATCAGGTGGTTTTCAGCGATGTCTGCCACCGTTTTTTCGAGATAGTCCAAAATCTTGGGGGAATCCGCATACTTCCCTTTCAGTTTCATGATCAGCGGTTCCGTGGTGAAGCGGGCGATTTGTTGTTCCAGATCACGCATCTGCTTGCTCGCTTCTTTTTCCAGATTACGCGTCCCGCGGATTGTTTCGGCCAAACTTTTTTCGAGGCCGTGCATCTTCTCATCGATGTCTGCCCGCGCCGCATCCGAAAGTTTCTCGTAGTCCTCCGGCATCATCTGTTTCCCATTCCGCAAGGGGACAAAGACGACCCTGCCCGGTGATTGCAGTACCCCGAAACCCGCTTCGAAGGCTTCCTTTTCGATTTTGTGGAAAAAACCATCTACTTTTTCCTGAACGGAATTAAGAATGTCCTCTTTTTGTTGCTCATAATCAGGCCCTTCAAAGGCTTTCGGAATGATGATGCGCAGATCATCAATCAGTTCGTCCATATCGTCCCGGAAAACACGGCCTTGTCCCGCCGGCAAAGATACCGCTATCGGTTTATCCCGATCGCTGAAATTATAGATGTAACACCAATCATCCGGTTTTTCACCCTTCTCTGCCAACTGCGAAACCATGGTCTGCACATAGGTACTCTTCCCAGTTCCGGGAGGCCCTACAACAAATATATTGTAGCCAGGCACCTTCATCCCCAACCCAAATTCCATCGAGCGAACAGCCCGGTTTTGCCCGATGATGCCGTGCAGCGGCGGCACATCCAAAGACGTCTCGCAAAATTCCAACTCTTTGTCCTGCAGATAACTATTCCTCAATTTTTCGATCGGTAATCTGTATTTATCTTCGATGCCCATCGTTGCTCGCCCCTTATCTTTTCAGCTGAAAACCCACCGTCATTAAAGCGCTTTCTTTCATACACCACCATTATACAACAAAGACGCACACTCCACCTCCATTTTGGTCGAATCGGCGCGCTTCTTTAAAATGTTCCCTCATCGCTGTCCAAAATAAAGCGAAGCAAAGGATTTTCGGCCAGCTTCACTACCTTTTTTCCATCAATCCGCTTAAGCAAATCCCCTTTTCCATATCATTCACATTCTTCTTTATCAAACGATACGGATGTGCGTTCTTTTCGTCAACTAAAAGGAACAATTATCGTTTTGTTTATGACTTGACAATAGATAGACAAACATCTATATTATACAATAGATAGGATTCCGTCTATATAAACAGGAATGGCTCTCTGCATTCAATAACCGGCGTACGTTCCATCGCAATCAGAAATGTAGGCTGTCGTCAGGAGAAAAAAAATGGAAAAATATATACCCGAAAACATGAATATAACCAAGTATCTTTTTTTCACAGGGAAAGGCGGCGTCGGCAAAACGTCGACCGCCTGCGCCACCGCGGTTTCTTTGGCTGACAGCGGAAAAAAGGTCATGCTGGTGAGCACGGATCCCGCCAGCAACCTGCAGGATGTGTTCGCGATGCCCTTGACGAATAAAGGTACGCCAATCCCTGAAGTGCCAGGGTTGACGGTAGCGAATTTTGACCCGATTTCGGCCGCCAAGGAATACATGGAAAGCGTGGTCGGTCCCTATCGCGGCCTGTTGCCGGATTCCGCCATCGCCAACATGGAGGAGCAATTGATGGGCTCCTGCACGGTGGAAATCGCGTCCTTCAATGAATTCGCAGGCTTCCTGACCAATCCGGAAGCGGAAGCAAGCTACGATTCTATCATCTTCGACACCGCCCCGACCGGGCACACGTTAAGGATGCTGCAGCTGCCGTCCGCCTGGAATTCCTTCCTCGACGAGAATACGACGGGCGTTTCCTGCATGGGGCAGCTGGCCGGGCTGGGCGACAAGAAGGAAATGTACAAGCAAGCGGTAGAAACATTGGCCGACGCCGCTAAGACGACCTTGCTGCTGGTGACACGTCCGCAAAACGGCCCCTTGGCGGAGGCAAGCCGCGCCTCGGAAGAATTGAAGGAGCTGGGCATCCTGAATCAAAAATTGATCATCAACGGACTCTTGGAGCATCCAACCGATGTCATCTCGCAGAAAATCTATGAGGAACAACAGCAGACGCTCCGCAACATGCCCGAAAATCTGAAGCAGTTCCCTGAATATCTGGTTCCTCTGCGTTCCTACAACGTAACCGGGGTGGCCAATTTGCGGATCCTCTTCAAAGAGCAGCAAGAAGAATTGACCGTGACACGTTCTGAACCAGTCCGTTACCCTAAACTGAATGACATCATCGCCGATTTGGATAGGACGGGCAAGAAAGTGATCTTCACCATGGGCAAAGGCGGCGTCGGCAAAACGACCATCGCTGCCGCCATCGCGACCGGCTTGGCCGCAAGAGGGAAGAAAGTCCATCTTGCGACAACCGATCCGGCTGCACATCTAGGTTTCATCATCCAGGAAACGACCCTCATCAAAATGAGCCACATCGACGAAAAGAAGGAACTGGCTGACTACCAGAAAGAGGTCCTGGATAAAGCCCGCGAGACGATGTCCGAGGAAGATCTGGCTTACATCGAAGAAGATCTGCGTTCCCCTTGCACGCAAGAGATTGCGGTGTTCCGAAGATTCGCCGAAATCGTGGATACAGCTGACTGCGATGTTGTCGTCATCGACACGGCACCGACGGGACATACGTTGTTGCTGCTGGATTCTTCGCAAAGCTATGCAAAGGAAGTGGCGCGTACTTCCGGAGAAGTTCCGGATGCAGTCCGGCATTTGCTTCCCGTATTGCAGGACCCCGCCCAGACGGAGGTTGTCATGGTTACCTTGCCGGAAAACACGCCGATCTATGAATCCATCCGCCTGCAGGAGGATCTGGACCGGGCCAGCATCGCCCACACCTGGTGGGTGATCAACAACAGCATGCTGACGACCGGAACGACAAACGACGTTCTGCTGGCACGCGCCCAGAGCGAGGTCCAATGGATCGAAAAGGTCGCCTCGTTATCCGACAACCACTTCGCCGTCGTGGAATGGTCACCCGTCGAACTGAAAGGCAAAGCGATCGAAACACTGTTGCAGTAATGGGAAAAGGAGATACAATCATGAACTATGAAGCTTATGCGCAAATAATGAAGGCCTTGTCCGATCCGAAGCGCATCAAAATTTTGGATATGCTTTCCTGCGGCGATATGTGCGCATGCGATATCCTGGAGCATTTCGACTTCACCCAGCCTACCCTTTCCCACCACATCAAAGTATTGGTGAACGCGGGTTTGGTGACGACGAAGAAAGAGGGCACCTGGCACTACTATTCCATCAATGACACAGCTGCGAATCAACTGATAAAGGACACCATTACCTTATTATCCGCAAAGGATGACTGCATCTGTGTGACCAAAGAACAGAAGGAAGGAGCAAATTGCAATGAAAAAACTGGAGCTTTATGAACCGGCGATGTGCTGCAGTACGGGTGTTTGCGGACCTTCCGTAGATGAAAACCTGATCCGCATCACCGCCATCCGGCAAGAGCTGAAAACGAACCCTGACATCATGATGGTCCGTTATAACCTCGCCCAAAATCCGAATGCATTCGTGAGAAACACTGCCGTTAATGCCTTGCTGCAGGAAAAAGGGGCCGCTTGCCTGCCCATTACGGTATGGGACGATGCCATCGTGAAATCCGGAAGCTATCCGACCAATGAAGAAATAACCCGCTATACGGGTGTGGCTCTCAGCGGAATGGCAACAAAGCCTGAAAAATGAGCTCGGGCTACTGTGCCGGCTAATCAAAACATTACATAATTTCAACAATGGCAAAGTATAATTAAAATAAATGCTATGGAGGACATAAAATGAAAATTATCGTCATCGGGTCGGTCGCAGCGGGAACATCCGTCGCCGCCAAAGCAAGAAGAAACGACGAAGAAGCTGAAATAGTCGTCTACGATCAAGGAAAGGACATTTCCTATTCCGTCTGCGGCATCCCCTATCAAATCGGCGGCGAAGTGGAAAGCATCGACCAACTGACGCCCCGCAATGCCGCTTGGTTCAAAAAAAGATACGAGGTTTCCATTTTCACGGAACATAAGGTGACAAGCATCGACAACGAAAAGAAACAGCTGGAAGTATTGGATTTGGTTATCGGTGATACCAAAACGGATCACTATGATATCTTGGTTTTTGCGACCGGAGCCACTCCCTTCACACCGCCCCCATTCGACCAAAAGGAATACGACAATGTTTTCCAGGTGCGCAACATCCAGGATGCCCGTGACATCAACGCGTTTTCCGCCGAGAAACAACCTAAGAGAGTGCTGATCATCGGGGCCGGCTTCATCGGACTGGAAATGACGGAGCAGCTGGTCCACAAAGGGCTGGAAGTGACCATCATCCAAATGGAGGATCAAGTGATGCCGCCGATGGATGCGGATATGACCTTCCGGGTCGAGGAACAGTTGCGCGCCAAAGGGGTTAACCTGATCCTGAGCGATACCGTGAAGACGATCGAAGGCGATTCTTCCGTAGCGCGCGTGACCACCACCGGTGGGATCACAATCGAAACGGATATGGTCATTCTGGCGGCGGGTGTGCGTCCCAATACGGAGTTGGCGAAAGAAATCGGCGTAGCAATCGGCGATTCCCGGGCCATAGCCGTCAACAGCAAGATGCAAACCAACTTGCCGGATGTGTATGCAGTCGGCGATGTCGCTGAAAGCTTCTCCGTCATCACAGGCAAGCCGATTTATCGTCCGTTGGGTTCGACCGCCAATAAAATGGGCCGTATCGCCGGCGATGTCATCACTGGCGGCGATCTGGAGCACCGCGGCGTTCTCGGCACCGGCATTTTCCGGATTTTCGATCTGAATGTCGGGCAAACCGGCTTGACCGAAAAGGAAGCCCGCAAGGAAGGATTCGATGTGGAAATCCTTTACAACATCAAACCGGATCATGCGGAGTACCTAGGCGGCAAGGAGCTAACCATCAAAGCGCTGGCCGATAAAAAAACCGGCCGGATTTTGGGTGCCCAGATCATCGGATCCGGCGGCGTCGATAAACGCATCGATGTGATTGCAACAGCCATCACCTTCAAGGCCAAAGCGGAGGATCTGTTCCACCTTGATCTGGCTTATGCGCCTCCGTTTGCGACGACCAAAGACCCTGTCCTCTACACCGGGATGGCGTTGGACAATGCCCTGCACGGCAACCCTCTGTTGACGCCGGCCGCTCTGATCGAGCGACAAAACAACGGCGAAAAGCTGCAGATCATCGATACGCGCTCCAAAAAGGATTTTGACAAATCAAACGTCAAAGGGGCCGTCCATATCCCGCTCGGCGAATTGAGGACCCGTCAGGCTGAACTGGATAAGAGCATCCCTACTATCACCTATTGCAACAAAGGCGTCACCGGGAATGCGGCCCAGAATGTCCTGTTGAACCACGGCTTCAAGGAAGTATACAATCTGTCCGGCGGAAACAAAAACTACCAAAGCTACCTGAAGATGCTAGCATCCAAAAAATAAAAATGTGCGTGAGAGGGTGGGCATAAACCATGAGAAATGGTTTATGCCCACCCTTTCTCTATTTATTCATCCTTCCTTACTGCGAAGGATGAATCGTCCTACAATGGCTCTGGATACTTTTGCGAATCAGGAAACAGCATCCGGAGTTTTTTGCATTACCGCCAATGGAAAATAATAATAATAAAAAAAACGAAAAAGACATTGATATCCATCTATATCGGAGTATACTATTGATATAGACAGTTATCGATATCGATAACCATGAATGAATCCTGCTTTACGCAGGTAAACACGGCGCATCATGACGACAATGCCCCGAGGAGGTTTTTGTATGGAACAAAATTACAAAGCATATGCGAAATCTTTAAAAGTTTTATCGGATGAAACAAGGTTAAAAATCATGGATTTGTTGGGGGAAGGGGAATTGTGCGCCTGCGAGTTGTTGGAAGAATTTTCGATTACGCAGCCCACCCTTTCCTATCATATGAAAATGCTGTGCGACAGCGGCTTGGTTGTCAGCAGAAAAGACGGCAGCATGGTGAAATATACCCTCAATCATGACTCCTTGGATGACTTGAAGGCGTTTTTCAAGCACATGGCCAGCGGAATGCTTGTTTAAAAAAGTAGGAGATGGAAACAATGAACTTATTCAATTTTCTGAATGATCAGCTATTCAAAATGCTATGGTTGAACGATTTGATGGGCAGAATGGTTCAAAATGTTTTTGGGTTGGACATCACCAGCCGCGTCGGTGCAAGCCTGCAATTTTTCCTTTTCGACACCGTAAAAATCTTCATTCTCTTATCGGTATTGATTTTTCTTATTTCTTACATCCAAAGTTATTTCCCGCCGGAACGGACGAAAAAGATTTTGAGTCGTTTCAACGGCGTGACGGCCAGCATACTGGCTGCCTTGCTCGGTACGGTGACGCCTTTTTGCTCCTGTTCTTCGATTCCGTTGTTCATCGGATTCACCGGTTCCGGGTTGCCGCTTGCGGTCACTTTTTCCTTCCTGATCTCTTCCCCATTGGTCGATTTGGCATCCGTCATTTTGCTGGCTAGCATCTTTAATTGGCGCATTGCCTTTGCCTATGTTGTGGTCGGATTGATTCTGGCGGTAGTCGGCGGAACCATCATCGGAAAAGCACATCTGGAAGATCAAGTGGCATCTTTTGTTTACGGTACCCGCAGCGTTGACCTCCCTGAAGCCGAATTGACCGCAAAGGACAGAATGGCTTTTGGTGTGGAACAAGTAAAAGATATCGTCAAGAAAGTATGGCCCTATATTTTGATCGGTGTCGGAATCGGCGCGGCCATCCATAATTGGATACCGGAATCGGTCATCACTGCCGTCCTAGGTCAAGATAAATGGTACTCCGTATTGGTTGCAGCCTTTGTCGGTGTGCCAATGTACGCAGACATCTTCGGAACCTTACCGATTGCGGAAGCTTTGGTCGCAAAAGGCGTCGGCTTAGGGACAGTTCTAGCCTTCATGATGAGCGTAACAGCCTTGTCTTTACCGTCACTTATCATGCTGCAGAAGGTCGTAAAGCCTAAATTGCTGGCACTCTTCTTCACGGTCGTCGTCGTCGGGATCATCTTGATCGGCTACCTATTTAATTTTTTCACACCGTTCTTTATGTAAAAAATATAAAAATCATTCAGGAGGAATTTTATTATGGAAATCAAAATTTTGGGTTCAGGCTGCAAAAACTGCGTGAACTTGGCGAAAAACGCAGAAGAAGCCTTGAAGATCTTGGGCATGGAAGCTACCATCACGAAGGTGACCGATATGCAGGCAATCGCAGCTTACGGCATCATGAGAACACCCGGCCTTGTCATCGATGAAAAAGTCGTCTCTTACGGAAAAGTCGCAAAACCAGAAGAAATCGTTGCATTGATAAAAAATAATGTAGGCTAAGCAAAAAAGGGCCGTGGCAGAATCAGAATTGCTCTGATTCATGCCACGGCCCTTTTTGTAAAGAACTATCGAACATTTGCTTATTTAACAGCTTTTTATCTTCAATCCGACAGAAGACTCCCACCTCAAGGAAATGATAGGGCCATAGCCCAATGAGTAGGCGGGAGATGAATGTCGGTAGGCGTCAGCCTATTTGTTTGTCGAAAAATCTTTGCCCTTCCTACAACTTCGCCTTTGATAACGAACATAAGTTCGTGTATAATGTATGATATAAGGAGGTGAGTAGCCATGATCATCCACAAAGCGTACAAGTTTCGACTCTATCCCTCGAAGGATCAACAAATTTTGATTGGGAAGACCATTGGCTGCTCCCGTTTCGTGTTCAATCACTTTCTGTCCGAATGGAACCAAACCTATGAGGATACAGGAACTGGACTGAGCTATGGCACATGCTCGGCCAATCTGACAGCGCTGAAGAAGGAAGCGGATACCCTCTGGCTGCAGGAAGTGGATAGCATCGCATTGCAGTCCTCTTTGCGGAATCTCAGCGATTCCTTCGACCGCTTTTTCAAAAAGCAGAACAGCGC
>NZ_FOTD01000017.1 GCF_900114465.1 Trichococcus palustris
GCGTTGTCACGCAAGCAAAAAGGCAGCAAGAACCGGGAAAAAGCACGCATAGTACTGGCCAAGAAACACGAAAAGATTGCGAACCAACGCAAGGACTTCCTGCACAAACTCTCCAACCACATCACGGACGAAAACCAAGTCATCGTGATCGAGACGCTGCGCAGTTCGAATATGATGAAGAACCACAAACTTGCGAAAGCGATCGGGGACGTCAGTTGGTCCGAATTCTGCCGGCAATTGACATACAAAGCCGAATGGAAAGGCCGAACGCTCATCAAGGCGGACAGGTTCTACCCGTCCACCCAACTCTGTTCGGTTTGCGGACATCGGGACGGCAAGAAAGCCCCGCATATCCGCGACTGGACCTGTCCGATTTGCGGTGCAAACCACGACCGGGACATCAATGCCAGCCTGAACCTCTTGGCGTTAGCCAAGTAAAAGGAAACTACTGAGGCAGGGACTGCCTTTTGAGCCTACCCATATCCATTCCCACTGTCTGCAAAGACATACGCAGGCAAGGAAGGAGTTCGTAGGAAGCTCGCGACTTTAGTCGTGAGTAGTTCACTTGAACTCGCCGATTGATAACGCTATACTAAAATAAAAACGAGGAGGCTTTCCCATGATCTATGAATTCCGAATCACCCTATTGGATGTAGGCGTACCGGTGTGGCGCGACATCCAGATCGATGACGGATCCAGTTTCTCCGATTTGCATTTTGCCATCCAGGCTGCCTTCAACTGGTTGGATTTCCAACTGCACCAATTCGAGCTGATTGTGTCGGAAGGCAAAAAAATAGCCCCCATCCTCCTTGAATCGCTGGACGATGAGGATGAACATTTTGAACCGGATGAGGCTGAAATCGAAGAGTATCACCCCCTGCGGGACTACTTCCAAAAACAGGGCGACACCGCCGTCTATACCTATAACTTCGAAGAGAAATGGGAACACGAAATTGTATTGACGAAAATAGTCGCGCCTGCGGAAGATACGGTCTATCCGATCTGCACAGGCGCGGAGAACCTTGCGCCGGAAGAGGAGCATACGCGCAAAGCTATCCGGAAAAAGAAAATCAAACTGGCCTACGAAAATTCCGAGGAAATTGTTGCCTCCATCAATTTGGAATTCGCCTTTTTGACGAACACCGACTTTGAAGATACCAATCTTGAGTTCAACGAGGAGTATGGCATAGACGACAGTTGGGATGACGGCATGCCGTTCTGAATGCTGAAGCCGCAGGAATCATGACAAAAAAAGCAGATCAGCCTCCATTTTTTTGAAGGCTAATCTGCTTTTCATGTAGAGTACAGTAAGTTTGCGTATCCGGCTCGGTCACTCTTTGAATCTGTCTTCGAGGCTCCCTCCAACAACAGATTCCCAAACCTTCTCACAATAGCTTAAACAGCCATTGCGAATTCAATCGGGATTATTTATAGCATCCGATGGCCATTCCAAGGTTGCCATCAGGAAATAAAATGCGTTGATTATGCGTCAGCTTTTGCGCTGTCATGGATCATGCAGATTCCTGCATATGCAAGGATGATGACGGCTGGGATGATTGGTAATATTGCGATGAGAATCATGGCTGATTCCTCCCCTTGCTGTTATGCCTTATCTGCATTTATCATTGTAAATGCAAATGTAACTAAAGTCCACCGCATAAATTATACTATTCCTTGTAAATTTCATAAAACATTTGCTTTATAGGTGTTTTAAAAATGACAAACACTTCACATACACAGGAGAAAAAAACTCCTTTCATCAAATTCTATGCTTCTTTCAGCCTGTTATCTTTTCACAATCTTTCTGCATCATGAGCCTCAAACTTCTATTTATCGAATTATTGGCTTTTTTTGAATCGTAAGTGAAATCATGCTTCCCAAGGTTTCTTTGGCATCTATTCTTTAATTTTCGATTCGTTGTTTCCCTATTGCACTGACTGCTGCCGCTTTTTTGATTGCCATTTGCTGTTTTGTTTCCTTCATGCCAAATCTAAAGGAAAGAATAGCCCCCACCAACAACACTCCGATTGCCACTGGAATGATGCCCACTATCGTGTCGACATGCAGGATACGCTGAAGGAATGTCGTGGCATAGGTGGAAAGGAAGGCGCCGATTGCGGACACACTTGTAGTGATCCCGATTGACAGAGAGACCTTCGACATCGGAACAACCATTGTGCTTTGCATCATGTAATAAGACATCCCCAATCCAAACGCAACACCAAGCAGTGTACTCACAATGGCCACAACCATAAAACTGGAAGCAATCAACAGCAGTATGTAACTGAAGGACATCATGAAGAAGCAGACAAACGGCGTGAATCGCTTAAACAAAGAGTAGCTGAAACCAAACGTGACACAGCCCACAAAACTGCCGACTGTCCCCAAAGAGGCCGCAACGCCAGACTGGACCGCTTCCCCGACACCCATTTCCATAACCAGGATGGCGATTTGATAGAACACAAGCCCATGCATCATGCAAAATACAAAAAAGGCGCCATTCAATCCCGAAACCTTCAGCCAAGATATTTTCTCGTCTTTTTCGAAAATCGTTTCATCTGCCTGTTCCTGCTTCGTTTTCACATCCGGAACAAAGAAGAACATCATGATCCAAATAGGGATCAAAATCAGGTAAAGGTAGAACACATAGGACCAACCGAAGCCCGCGACGAATCCGCCGACCAACCCCATCACTGCCCCGATAGCGGACATGGCGCCATTATAGATGCCGATCATGGCGACACGCTTCGACTCGGAAACAAACGTCTTTGAAATGATCGCCATCGCCGTTACCCCTAGAAGCCCCATACCGATGCCGACCAGCGAGCGCATAAAAGCGAGGTAATAAATATTTTGAAAGGCCGCCCCGAAAATCGCCCCTACCGTCAGAACACCGAATCCGATGATCATCAGTTTTTTATCGCTGATATATTGCGAAAATTTCCCTGAGAGCAGGGAAAAAATAGCCATGAACAAGGTCGGTCCAGTCAATATATAGTTCATGATCCCTGGCCCCGCAGCCGGGAAGGCAGCGGCAATCCCCCCTGCTGCCGGAATGATCACCATATCTGCCATGATTCCGAAGCTCGCCAAGCAAAGCGTGACCATCAAGAGCACATTGCTTTTATTTTTCTTTTCCACATTTCCCATCCTCTTTTCCTAAAAAAAACGGATGATCATTATCATCCTATCCATCTAATCGTTTACGTCCTCTATCGTACCAAATCAATCAACGTTCCAAAATGCGAAAGCTGTTCAACAACATGTTAAAATTGCTGTCTCCATCCCTGGAGGCCGAAATAGAAGGATAGGCACCAGGCTGACTCATCCTTCCTATCCTCTCCCTATCTCCATCTCATAACTTCCGCAATGGATCCAGCTACCCCTATGCCTTTCCCTTTGCAGAAAAACACCATTGAAAAGGCCTTCATAAAGTGTTAGAATCGAACAATAACATGCGATTATTGCGGATTGCATGACCCTAGGAGGGATAGGATGTCCAAGTTGCCATCCAGCACCAAAATTTATAATGAATTCTTCGAAATAATGGAGTCCCTGACCTTTAAAGACGAGGGAACGGTTCTGCCCAAGTTTAACAAAAGCTATCACGATGACTCCGATTGGGACATTTATTTGTCCCTGCATTTTCATGACCACTATGAATTCTTCTTCTTCAAGGGCGAAGAATGCGAGTTTCTGGTTGACGGTTTTAAGCACACGCTTCATTTTGGGGACATCTTGCTCATCCCTCCTTTTACCGTCCACTGCATGACGAAGTGTGATCCCGGCAACTACAGGAGAATCATCCTTTCCTTTACAGATAGGCTGATCGATGATTACAACAATGCCGGTTTGGATATCCTGAATCTTGTGAAACTATTGAAGGAGAAGCGCCATTATCTGATTCAACTGCCCTTCGAAGGAAAGAAGGATGTCGATTATTTACTGCAGAAGACCATCCATGAAATCGCAGATAACGCTAACCATAGGGAAATCGGCCTTTTTGCCAATTTGTTAGGCTGTTTCAATCTGATCGCCTATTTTATGGGTGAAAACGATGTCGAAAATACGGCGGACAAACGTTTGTTCAACATGTTGGCGTTTATCGAAGATAATCTGTCTTCCCGTGACCTGTCATTGGAAACCATCGCCGCTGCCTTCCATCTCAACAAATATTATCTGTCGCACTATTTCAAAGACAACATCGGCATCCCGCTCTATCGTTACATCAACTATAACCGGTTGGTGCTCGCCACAAAATACCTGAGCCAGAACTATCCGATCAACGAAGTCGTCACCCTCTCCGGGTTTTCCGACTACTCGAATTTTTACCGTCTCTTCGTAAAGGAATTCGATGAAAACCCTACCGAATACCTAAAAAAACACCGATCCGGTCTCCCTGAATAGAAAAAGAGCGGACTATCCATCAAACTCTGATGGATGGCCCGCTCTTCTCATTTTACAATTTTTAGAGTCTTGTATCCCAACGGTCGCAGAAGACGATGCTGTTTGCGGTTCCGTTGAAAGCAGCTTTCCCGGCTATTTTTTGGATTGTCTCGCGGATGACTGCTCTGGTAGGCGCGTAGGCATTCACAAAAGTGCGCATCATCGGCAGATCGTTCAGATGCGTCGTATAGTTCAAGGAAATGCCCACTGTCGGAACTTCCGGGCAGAACCACGGGATTTCCGCCGCATGTCCCGTCGAATAGCTCAATCGGACTACATTTTCCTGCGCATAGCCTTTCATATGGACAAAGTAGAAGACGGCATCATATTTCGCCTTGAATTCCTCCACGCTCCCGACGGTCGTCGCCGTTATCATGTTTTCAAACTTGCTTTCCTTCTGCTCCAGATCATAATAATTTTCATATGGATCGACTTCAAAGCCGGCCGCTTCCAATTCCTCCACCAACAATTTCTTGATCGGATCGGATTGGTAGTCTCTTGATTGAGGGGCGGCATTCACATAATATAATCTGACCCGTTTATGCGTCTCCGGACTGATCGGCAACTGGTTCTTAGTGTCTTTCAACAGGGTGATCGATGCAGCCGCCGCTTCTTTGGCAAGTCGCAGATGTTCTTCACTCCCGATGACCGCCAAACCTTCAACTGGTGGAACCAAATTCCCTTCTGTTTGTTTTTCATGCAAGCGAAGCGATGCTTTCAAGCCAAGTATTCTTTCCAATGCTTCCTGCAGGCGTTCTTCCGTGAGGATGCCTGCCTTGTAGCCGTCCAGCATATATTGGAAATCTTCCGCTACTACGTTGAAATATAGGAACATATCACATCCGGCTGCGATAGCCCGGGGAACTTGTTCGCTTCTTGGCAATTGGCTTGTCATCCCTGCCATATGGGAGGCGTCCGTCATAAGCAAGCCGTTGAAGCCCAGTTGGTCGCGCAAGAGATCCTGCAGCAATTCCGGTGCCAGCGTAGCCGGTAGGATGTCTTCATCCCTGATGCCCGGTCTGAATTTCCGCGAATAGTCCGGCATGGCAATGTGCCCTACCATGATGCTTTGCAAGCCGTCATCGATCAATTCTTGGTATACTTTTCCGAATGATTTGTCCCACGTCTCGATGCTCAAATCATTCAAGCCCATGATCAAATGTTGATCCCGCTCTTCCACTCCGTCCCCGGGGAAATGTTTCGCGCAGGCAGCCATGCCGCTTTCGTTGACGCCTTTGATATAGGCACGCGCATTTCCCAGAACGGCCGCTACCTCATCCCCGTAGGCGCGGGTGTTGACGATCGTGTTGCGCCAATTGAACAGAATATCCGCAACCGGTCCGAACGTCCAATTGCACCCGATGGCGGAGCCTTCGCGCCCGCTCACTTGTCCGACATGATAGCTGGTTTCTGTTCCATCGGTTGCCCCGCAAGCAGCTGCCGTGGCAATATAAGTACCATCGGACATCGCACCATCTCCGCCTGAATCGCAGTTGGCCGCAATCAGCAAAGGAACTTTCGTTGCACTTTGAAGTTGCACATGTTCCTCACGCAATTCACTGGCAGGTTTGTTCATGTAGCGGATGCCGCCGATGTGATAATCGCGAACCAAATCCAGTGTTTCTGAAACATCTCCCGATTCGGAACAGCCGATGAATAGTTGGCCTACCTTTTCTTCCAACGTCATCCCTTGGATGGTGTCCTGCACCCATCGGATAGCTTCCTCTTTCAAATAAAACGGCTTTGCTTTTAAGTCAACTGTTTTTCTTTTCAACCCAACTGTCATTTCTATTACCTGCTTTTCATTTAATTTTTCATTTTTTGCCATAAAAAGAGGGGACGTCATACGCCCCGACCAGAAAGTTACTAACCTTTTATGCTTCACGTTTTGCTACAATATCTTCTGTAAGTTTGATTGTGCGTTTTTTATTCAATGGGTATAAGAATAAGATGATTGCCCCAACAGCCATGTAGCCGATGCCCATTACAAGCGTATTAAGTGAATAAATCCCATGAAGGGTGCTTGCAGATTGAACTTTATTGGTAGCATCGTAGCCAATAACGGAAAGGGCAAAACCGCCTAAACCACCGGCAACTGCTTGGCCTACTTTACGGATGAAAGAATAGATAGAATAGATAGATCCATCTTCACGTAAACCCGTTACTAATTCATGGTAGTCAATGCAGTCCGTTACAAATGCCCAAATCGCGGTTTGGAAGAAACAGAGCCCGAAAAATCCAATTGATGAAATAACGATGAACGTTGTTAAAGATACATTTGGAATGAAATATAAAGCCGTATAAATGAGTCCGCCAACGATGGTCGATACACCGGCCATTTCTTTTTTGCCAAACTTTTTAGCAAGCGGTGTAACCAGCGGAATAGCACAGATTGCAAGAACGCTTTGACTCGTATAGATAAAACTTAATGCATCCATGTTACCAAAATAAGCTTTAAATAAATAAGTAGTAACTGCACCTTGTAACATTGAAACAACAAGTAAAACCAAGGCAGCAAGAATCAGTACCAAGAACGGTTTGTTTTTGCTGACGCCTTTCAGTGTTTTAAGCAAGTTTGTTTTTTCTGTTTGCTCTTGTAAAACAACGCGTTCCGTCGATAATTTGTAGCATGAAATGTAGCAAGCCAGCGCAAGGATAGCCAAAACGATTGCAGCCATGAAGAAATGGCTCGAATTTACTTCATTATTAGTAAACAAGACTACTGGTCCGACTGCGCCGAGTAATAAGAAGGCGATGCTACTACCTAATGTTCTCCAAGACGATAAGCTTGTACGGTCGTTCGGATTGTTTGAAATGACTGAGGCCATAGAACCATAAGGAATATTTACAGTGCTATATAAAGTTCCCCATAAAATGTATGTGACGAAAGCCCATGCCATATAAAAACCGTTAGACATACCTGGTATTTTAGTGAACAACAATATACCTGTAATGACAAGCGGGAATGACATCCGGAAAATCCATGGTTTGAATTTACCATTTTTTCCAGTCTTTCTTGTATCGATAAAACGCCCCCAAGTGACATCGGCAAAAGCATCCCATAACCGTGCTACTAAAAACAGTACCCCAACAGCTGCTGGGTTAATATATAGCGAATCGGTAAAATATACCATTAAATAGTACATTATAAAGCCAAAGAAGAGATCATTGCCTAAATCTCCACATAAATACCCTACTTTGTCTCTCCAACCGAACGCTCTTTTTTCTTTTGTTGCAGCGGGACCGAACACCCCTGCTTTTCCTTGTGCCTCCATATTTTGAACCCCTTCCATTTCATGATGCTTTGTTTCTCTAAATCCCTTTATGATAGATACCTTCCGTTTAAGCGCTACCACAAAAAGAATATTACCAAATGAAAAGGGTTCCGAAAATGTGGAAATTGTTTAATACCATGTAAAAATTGCGGTTTTTGAAAAGTTACGGCCAGTTGCCTCAAACGCGAAGAAAAGCGCTTTCTGATGTATACTATAGGAAAGAGAAACACCAGCACAAAATTTGGAGGGATGAACGATGATTTACACCATTACCTTAAACCCGACGATCGACTATATTGTGAATGTTCCGAACTTAACCCTAGGCAAGTCCCATCATATGCAAAGCGAATTAATCAGGCCCGGCGGCAAAGGCCTCCTGGTTTCGCGGGTGTTGAAGGAATTGGATACCCCCTCCATCGCGCTTGGTTTCCGGGGGGGCTTCACCGGGGAATTCGTTAGAGACTACTTGGATGAATTGCAGATCATCAACTCCTTCACCGAAATCGCTGAACGGACGCGCATCAATTTGGTATTGAAATCCGATCAGGATACGGAAATCAGCGATTATGGTCCCTCCGCCAGCGAGGCTGAAGTCAAGGAGTTCATGGAGCAGTTTGACGGGATTTCCCCGCAGGATTTTGTCGTTCTTTCCGGAAGCAAGTTGCCATCGATGCCGGCCGATTTTTACGAGCAATTGATCCGATTGCTCGCCGAAGAAGGTGTTCCCTTCGCTTGTGACATCACCAAAGAAGAATTGCGCAACAGCCTCCAATACCACCCGTTGGTCGTCAAACCAAACCAAAAGGAAGTCGGCGATTTGTTCGGCAAAAAATTCGAAACGTGGCAGGAAGTCGTCCCCTACGGAAAACAGCTGCTTGAAGCCGGTGCGCAGCATGCTATCGTTTCATTGGGAGGCGATGGCGCCCTGTTGTTCACCCCCCGCGAGGTCATTTACGCTCCCCCAGTTCCAGGCAAGGTGGGAAATCCCGTCGGCGCAGGGGATTCGATGGTGGCGGGTTTTGTAGGCACCTACCTCAAAATGCATGATCCGGTCGAAGCCTTTAGAGTTGCCGTAGCTTGCGGGACCGCCACCGCCTTTTCGTCGGATATCGCTACGGCGTCAGAAATCCAAGTGCAGCTTCCCCGTGTCGTTTTGGAGCAAATAGAATAGCCCCCTTGCGAAGAGAAATGCTGCTTCAAATGGCTAACCCGGCTATGGATTCTTTTTGAGGCCTCCCTTATTTGGAAAACTTGATAACGATCAAGTTATTTTATGCGCCCAAGTCCTATACTAGGGTCATACCAAACAAATAGGAGGAATACAAAATGAGCAAAGCTGTTATTCAATTGGAACCCATGACCTGCCCGTCCTGCATCAAAAAAATCGAATCCACTGTCAGCAAAATGGCTGGCGTCGCAAACGCGAAGGTGCTGTTCAACTCCAGCAAAGTGAAGGCAGAATTCGATGAAAAGACGACATCCGCCGATGCGATCAGCGCAACGATCCAAAAACTGGGTTACAGCATCCAGACCGTGAAAGTTTCCTAAAAGGGAAGGCCAACTCAGGAGCCCGGGGCGAAACGCCTTGGGTTCCCGTTTTGTCATTATGATTATTTTGGCTGGGAGCATGATAGTTGCTTTTATAAAATAAGCGTGCTATATTGTTTTTACATTAATAAAAGAGCGTTGAAGAGAAGAAGTACCTTTTACGATCATTTCAGAGAGCCTCGTTAGGTGGGAAGGGGCATGGTTAAGGAAGCGAAAATGCGTCTCGGAGCAAAATGATGCGTTAGTGTCATTTCGGTTTGTACCCGATATTGTACAGGAGTATGGCTTGTTTTGCGTACTTCATAAGGCATTGTCTGTGAAGACGATGCGAATAAGGGTGGATCACGAAGAGCTTTCGTCCCTGTATTTCAATTATTTGGAATATAGGGACGAGGGCTTTTTTTGTCTCGAAAAGGAGGGTGCTCATGATAAAGAAGGAAGTTCCGTTTTCGGCATTCCGGTTGTATCTGGAAAGCCAGCGATGTTGTTGATGCAGGGAGTTTTCAAACGGTGGTCAGCAGTCAAACCGTATGCAGCAATCGTATTCAAAAAACAAGGCCACTGCGCCTGTTCAACAGCACGTTTATATCAAAAGGAGGATTTTCATGGAAATTATATCCATTATATTAATTTTAGCCGTCTTTGCGGCATTAGTCTTTTCACTCTACCGCTTGGGATCCAAGCACGTTAAGTTTTCGAAACGCGTATTCATCGCGTTGGCGCTCGGAATCATCTTCGGTGCCGCCATTCAATTGATTTTTGCGCCCGACAGCGTCGTGACAACCACTGCCATCGATTGGATCAGCATCGTCGGCAGCGGCTATGTCCACTTCTTGCAAATGTTGATCATTCCCTTGATTTTCGTTTCCATCGTCGGTGCCTTCACCAAAATCGAAGAAACAAAAAATCTCGGAAAAATCAGCGGATCCGTTCTGGGGACTTTGCTTGGCACAACCGCCATTGCGGCTTTCATCGGTTGGGGCTCCGTTATCCTGTTCAATCTTGACGGTGCCCAATTCACGCAAGGAGCCGCTGAAACAGCGCGGATCGAAGCCTTGACGCTGAAACAAACGGAAGTTACAGGCTTAACCATCCCCGGCCAAATCCTTAACTTCATCCCGACGAACATCTTCCAGGATCTTGCCGGGCTGCGCAGCACAAGCACGATTGCCATCGTCATCTTTTCTGCCTTTGTGGGCATCGCCTATATGGGCATCAAGAAAAAACAGCCGGAACAGGCTTCGTTGTTCAAGAGCGGCCTGGACGTCATCCATGCCATCGTGATGCGCATCGTCACTTTGGTACTGCGCCTGACGCCTTACGGCATTTTGGCTCTGATGACAAAAATGATGGCGACATCCAGTTACCAAGCCATCGTGAATCTGGGACTTTTCGTGGTCGCTTCCTACGCAGCCTTGATCGTCGTTCTTCTCGTCCACAGCCTGATTTTGGCGGCTGCCGGCGTTAACCCGATCGCATACTTCAAAAAGGCATTCCCGGTCTTGAGTTTCGCCTTCACTGCCCGCTCCAGCGCCGGCGCTTTGCCGTTGAACGTTGAAACACAGACAAAAGCATTGGGTGTCGATGATGCCTCAGCAAACTTTTCCGCGAGCTTTGGATTGTCCATCGGGCAAAACGGCTGTGCCGGTGTCTACCCTGCCATGTTAGCGACCATTGTGGCCCCTACTTTAGGAATCGATGTAACCAGCATCGGCTTCGTATTGACACTGATCCTGGTCGTAACAATCAGTTCCTTCGGTGTTGCCGGTGTCGGCGGCGGGGCAACGTTCGCAGCCCTTATCGTCTTGGGCGCCTTGAATTTGCCGGTTACCATTGCCGGTCTGGTCATCTCGGTTGAGCCGGTCATCGACATGATGCGCACGATGACGAACGTCAATGACAGCATGGTCGCCGGGGTCGTATCCTCCCGTGCCATCGGGCAATTCGACTCCTCTGTCTTGAATGACGGCAATGCCATCATTGATGGGGATGCCATCTAACGATCTATCGAAACGAATAGGCAAGGCCAACATCAGATTCGCTCTGAGTGTTGGCCTTGCCTATTTTCTTTCTCCAAAAATTGACGGCGGTCAAGTTGTTTTCCCGGCGGATGCCGTAAGATGGGAACAACAAAGACATCACCATAGGAGGAAGACAGCCATGTTCAAACATATCCATCACCATAAAAATCACATCACCGCCCTGACCGGCATCCTGATCGCGGCGGGGTTCATTCTGAAGAGCGTTGGTAACGTCGTTGCCGGCGACCTGTCCCTGTTCATCGCCACCCTCATCGCCGCAGTGCCCATCGCCATCAAAGCCTATCAGGCGCTGCGGATGAGGGCCTTCAGCATCGAACTGCTGGTGACGATCGCCGTCATCGGCGCCCTGTTCATCCATGAATATACGGAATCTTCGATCGTGGCCTTCCTGTTCCTCTTCGGCGATTTCCTGGAAGCCCGCACCTTGGAAAAGACGCGCTCTTCCTTGCGCGCATTGACCGATATGGCCCCGCAGGAAGCTATCCTTATCCGCGGCGGTGAACAGGTGACCGTTCCGGTCGAAACTGTCGCAGTCGGCGACCGCCTCTTCATCAGACCCGGCGGCAAAATCCCTGTCGACGGCTCCATCGTAAAGGGACAGGCTGCCATCAATGAAGCGACGGTCACCGGCGAAGCGGTCCCGGCCAATAAATCCTTGGATGACAAAGTATTCTCGGGAACGTTGGTGGACAGCGGCTTCATCGAAATGATCGCGGAAAAAGTCGGCGACGATACGACTTTCGCGAAAATCATCGCCTTGGTGGAAGAAGCGCAGGAATCAAAATCCAAAGCGGAGCGATTCCTGGACAAATTCGCCAACATCTATACACCGGCCGTTGTCCTCCTGTCCAGCATCGTTTTCCTTGCCACACGGAATCTGCATCTCTCCATCACCTTTCTCGTCATCGCCTGCCCCGGTGCCTTGGTGATCGGTGCACCCGTCTCGAGCGTGGCCGGCATCGGCAACGGCGCGAAGAACGGCGTCTTGGTGAAGGGCGGGGAAATCATGGATAGGTTCTCCAAAGTGGATACCCTCGTCTTCGACAAGACCGGCACGCTGACGAAAGGCAAACCGGAAGTGACCGATATCCACCTGTTCGGCGGCCAGAACCGCGAAGAGCTCCTGCGTTGGGTGGCCAGCGCCGAAACCATCTCGGAGCACCACCTAGGTCTGACCATCGTGAAACAGGCCAGACGGGAGAACCTCGCTGTCGACGCAGCCCTCCAGGATGCGGAAGTCATCAAAGGGAACGGGCTGAAGGCAACCGTCACGGGGCATCGGCTCGTCGTCGGCAACCGTAACTTGCTGGCTTCGGAAAAAATCGTGATCGAACCTTCTGTCGAAGCCTACGCAGTCGGCCGCGAAAAAGGCGGCAACACGGCCATCTTCGCGGCGGTGGACGGCACCGTCAAAGGGATTATCTCCGTCGCGGACCAGATCCGCGAAGACGCCCCGCAGGCTTTGGCGGAAATGCGGAAAAACGGCATCAAGAATATCGTCATGCTGACCGGGGACAATCGGCATACCGCCCGAGCCGTCGCGGAACAGCTGGGGTTGGATGAATACCATGCCGAACTGCTGCCGGAAGACAAAGTGGCCTTCATCAACCGGTTGAAGGCCGCCGGTGCCGTCGTGGCGATGGCCGGCGACGGCATCAATGACGCTCCCGCCATCGCGACCGCCGACATCGGCCTGGCGATGGGCGATGGCGGAACGGACATCTCCATGGAAACAGCCGACGTCGTCCTGATGGCGGATAAACTGATGCAGTTCTCCCACGCCTACTCCCTTTCCAAAGCGACGATGCGGAACATGAAGCAAAACATCTTCATCGCGGTGGCTGTCGTCATCCTTCTACTGACCGGCGTTCTGACGGGCTCCGTCCACCTTGCCAGCGGCATGTTCATCCACGAAGCCAGCGTCCTGGCCGTCATCCTGAATGCCATGCGGCTGATCGGTTTCAACCGCAAAACGAGGATTTCCGGACAGCTAAAAATTGGCGCAAAGCAAACGGTATGATGTACACTTTAAACAAATACAGGAAACGGAAGGAGAAATCTGCAAAATGGAAGATAACCATTCGGCCCGCAGCAGTCACCCTCACAGTCAATGCAACGGGCAATGCCGGCCAGCCCATACTTATTGCATATCTTTGGTGCCGATCTTCAATCATCTTGAACCTGAGCAGATGGATGAGATCATGTCGGTGACCCGATCGGCTGCCTATAAAAAAGGCGAAACGATCTATCGCCCCGGTGAGGCATCCGACACGCTCTACATCGTCAACTCCGGTCTGATCCGGATCTACCGTTTGGCGGAATCCGGCAAGGAACAATTGGTCCGCTTCCTCCATCCCGGCGACTTCACGGGGGAATTGGCGTTGTTCAGCGAATCGGAGCATGAATCCTTCGCGGAAGCCGCAAAAGATACGAAAGTCTGCTTGATGCAGCGCTCCGACCTGCAGGGGTTCTTGATGAAGTACCCCGTCATTTCGTTGAAGCTGCTGCAGGAATTCTCGAACCGGCTGGAAAGGTCCGAGAAGCAGACGACCTATGTGGCGACGGAAAAGGTGGAGACCCGGCTCGCCCTGTATCTGGCAGAATTGTTGGAACCGGGCGATGAAATAGTCACCCTGCCCATGTCGAAAAAGGATTTGGCTTCCTATCTGGGAACGACTCCGGAAACCATCAGCCGGAAATTGGGGTCATTGGAAGACCGCCGCCTCATCCAACAATTGAATCATAAAAAAATCAAGCTATTGGATCTGGATGGCTTGTTGCTGGTTTAACGGCATTGAGGCTGGGACAAGAGTCCTAGCCTCTTCGTTATTCCTACTAATCAATCCTTCCTGTATCCACCGGACGGCTTTGTGGTAGAATAAGTTTACAAAAATAATAGGGGATGATCCTGTATGACATCTAAAATTAAAACAAATCTTTTACTTTCCTTTGCCGCAATGGTCGGCCTTGTGATCGGCTACCTAAATCCGGTCGCATCGCAGGCCCTTTTATCCGCCCTTGGCATGATGGTCGGTATCGGCATGTTCTTCCTGTTCCGAATCTCCAATAAAAAGGCGGGCTTTGACTATACGGAAAGCTGGGTTTACCTTTTGCTCCGCATGCTGCTGTTCTTCGTCATCGGCGCCGCTTTGGGCGGGATGGTTCCTTATTATCAAATGATCATGGAAACACAGCAAAAATAGTTGCACTTTTCCATTTTCCGACTACAATAGACGGTACATATAGAAAAGATTAAAAGAAAAAAGGGGTATGCAAATGGATTATGTTGCCATTGACTTTGAGACTGCAAACGGACGTGGTGACAGTGTCTGTTCGATCGGCTTGAGCCGCTTTTCGGACGGGAAAGAGATCGACCGCTATTATGCGCTCATCAATCCGGGCCAATATTTCAGCCAATCGAATATCCTCATCCACGGCATCACGGAGGAAGATGTAGCCAGCAAGCCCTTCTTCGATGACCTCTATCCGGAAATCCGTTCGTTCATCGGCGATGCGCCATTAGTGGCGCACTTCGCCCAGTTCGACATGAGTTGTCTGCAGAAAACGATCGAAACCTACCGTCTGCCGAAGATGCAGAACGAATTCTTCTGCTCTTGTAAAATGGCCCAGCGCATGTTGGATTTGCACAATAACCGCTTGCCTACAGTGTTGGACTATTTCGGCCTGACGATCGAAAACCACCACAACGCCAGCGACGACGCCGTCGCCTGCGGCCTCATCACCAGCAATATGCTGAAACAATACGATTATGATATCGCCGGATTTCTGGAACAGTACCAATACCAAATGGGGAAACTGTTCTCCCATCCGTTCGGCGTGGCAAAAGGGGGTAAGAAAGCTCCTGCCAAGAAAAAAGCGGCGCCTGCCTTAAAGCCGAAATCTTTATTTTTCGATAAGGAGCACGTCTTCTACGGCAAACACGTTTGCTTCACCGGCAGGCTGCAGAAGCTGAAGCGCAACGATGCTGCCCAACTCGTCATCGATGCGGGCGGACACTTTGACTCCCAACTGTCCTATGAAACGACTTATTTGGTCGTGTCCGACAGCGATTGGCGGAAGATCGGCACCCCGGGCGAAAGCAGCAAAATCCAGGCTGTCCGCGAACTCCAGGGCGGCGGCCGGAATGTGACGATGCTGTCCGAATCCGATTTTTTGAGGATTTTCTGAAGAATAAGGCAGCGGCAAAAAATCGTTTTGATCCAAATAACGGGAATCCGTTTCAAAACCCATAAAGAGCGGCTAAGGCACGAATCATGAAACCTGATTTATGCCCCAGCCGCTCTATGTCATACGCGAAAACTACGTTATATTATCCAGTAGAGGTGAAATGGTGTCATGAATATTTTCAATAAGATGGAAAATTTAGTCAATGTAACCGAAAACGAAAAAATTCTGGTTTCATTCATAAAAAGTAATCCTGATAATTTTATAAAGATGACTTCTTCAGAAATCAGCGAAGCCTCTTTTGTTTCAAACGCAACCATCTATCGATTGTGCAAGAAATTAGAACTATCAGGGCTTTCTGAATTAAAAATACTCGTTTCGGCATCCGTGAGCGATTATTTGAAAGAAAATACGGCACTCGATTTTAACTATCCCATCCATCAAAATGAAACGCAATACCAGATCACATTGACGATGAAAGAACTCTACGAACAAACGCTCGTTTCATCGCTCAACAATATCGATTTGGAGCAATTAAGAAAGGCTGCTTCATTGATGAAAAAAAAGCCCTCCATCGATCTTTATACCTCAGCCGGAAATATCTTCTTCGCCGAAAACTTTAAATTTCAGATGCAGGAAATCGGAAGATTCGTCAATGTTCCGGTCGAAGAATACCATCAACGATTGACGGCAGCAGCCAGCGATGCTTCACACCTTTCCATCATTGTATCGTTTGGCGGCCGGGGAACCATTATCCCAGATATTGTGGAAATCCTAAGGAAAAACAAGTCACCCATTCTTTTGATTTCTTCTACAGAAGATATTCCCTGGGCCAAACATGCTACCAACCATCTCTATCTGAGTTCAAACGAAAGCCATTATAATAAAATTTCTTCCTTTTCAACGCGGCTTTCTTTGCTTTACCTATTGGATTGTCTCTATACAAGTTACTTTAAACTTGATTATGACCATAATGTGGATTTCAAAATGGCCGCCTACAAAAAACTATCCAGACGGAATGGTGATGCACCTTGAGTCAGAGCCATAGGGAGCAGCTAGTAACCGGTATGCACCTTCCCTATTCTCAATCATTTGTGCAATCATGCGTCGGCATCCCAATTTCTCTCTATTAGAAGACGGGATGTGGACGCATGATTTCTTTTTTGCCAGCCTCAGTGAGGGGAAGTTCTCATCATTCCGAAACAACAGGCGTAAACTTTGAAAGATTCTTTTCATAATGGCCTTTTCGTCTTCCTTCAATCGATTTCATTCAGTATACTCAGTTATACAAACAGACGGAGGTTCGCATATGACCGGTAAAGATATTAGAATTATTATGAGCGATATCGACGGCACCTTACTCACTTCGGAAGGCAAGGCCAGCCCTAAAACGATTCATGAAATCAAACGGGTTAAAGCCGATAAAAATATCCTTTTTGGCTTAGCGACGGGAAGAGCCGTAGAATCTGTAGAGAATTGCCTAGATAAATGGGGATTGAACGGCTTAGTCGACATCATCATGGGCATGAACGGCATCCATGTCAAAGATAGCATCCTGCAAAAAGAAACCATTTCCCATCTTCTGGATGGCGGTTATATCCGTGAAGTCATGGACTTATACAATCACCTGAATGTAAATTTCACCATTTTTGATGAAGGCATCTTCAAAACCTATCAAGATGATGCTCTCATCCAAAAATTAAGTGACGTTGATCAGATCCCTTACGAAGTAGTCGATTTTGATGAACTATTGAAGAAACCGCACAACAAACTGATCATTCTTTGCGAAGAAGAAGATATGCCCAGCGTTCAGAGACGCGGCGATGAAATCAAGAGCGAAAACTACTATGGGATTCAAACTGGCCCCATTCTTTTTGAATTCATGGATCCCCATATTTCGAAAAGCGCCTCTTTGCATAAAGTGATGGCCGCACACGGACTGACTATGGACAATCTCTTGACGTTCGGTGATGCGAATAATGATTATGAAATGACACGCGACAGCGGCTTGGGGGTTGCCATGGCAAATGGCAGCACGTTAACCAAAAAAGCTGCCGATGTCATCACCAATGATAATGACCATGACGGCATCGGTAATTTCTTAGAAAGTTACTTCCAATAAAAGGGTAACCGAAAATCAGCAAACTATTTCCTTTGTATCCCCTTCCCAAGTGTATAAGGTAATGAGTAGTTGTACACTTGCTTTGCAATACCCATCCTATTCATTTGGAATGGCTTCTACCTAAGTACTGCCATATTTAGATGGAAGCCATTCTTAATACGTAAATAAGCCTGGACAATGGTTTCATTGTCCAGGCTTATTTTTTGCGTACAGGAACAAGCGCTGCTATTGGGAATGGATTTGCTTTTGTATGAAAATAAATGATTAAATTGAAGTGGATTCTCTCCATTCTTCATTCCCGCAAGTAACGGCAGAATTGCCTTTTTCTGCAAATTGGACCCCTCACATTATGCTGAATTGGTGGTTTTAAGTCTACCCATCCTTTGCTAAAATTATCAGCAATAAGATAATCGATTTAACCAGGGAGGATTTTAGATGCGATTTAAACCAAACTATGCGCCGGGACCAACGGAAGTACGCGAAAATGTCCGTTTGGCTCGCACAAAACGGACGAATAACACGGATTTTGATAGAGAGTTTGTGCACTATTACCATGAAGTATGCCAAAAGATGGGACAGATCATGGGTACGAAGAATGACGTCCTGCTGCTTGCCGGGGAAGGCATATTGGCATTGGAAGCCGCTTGTGCAAGCTTGACTGAACCGGGAGACCGTGTCCTTGTGCTCGATAACGGCATCTATGGCGAAGGCTTCAAAGATTTTGTCAGCATCTACGGCGGAGAACCGGTTGTCCTGAGTTTCGATCATCATAAAGGCATCCCGGTTGAAGAAGTGCGCGAATACCTAAAAATGGATCATGATTTCAAATATGCAACCTTCGTCCATTGCGATACACCCACATCCGTCCTGAATGCCGCCACCGAGCTCTCGCCCTTGCTGAAGGAATACGGCATTCTGACAGTGGTCGATTCGGTAGCTGGGATGGTTGGCGAACCGATTGCAGTCGATCAAAACCAAATCGATATCTGCTGCGGCGGTACGCAAAAAGCGATCTCTGCACCGGTCGGGTTAGCCATCGTTTCCATCAGCGAGGACGCCAAAAAAGCGATGGACAACCGCAAGACGCCCATCACTTCGTTCTATGCAAATTTACAAATTTTCAAAGGCTACGCAGAAAAAGAATACTTGCCTTACACCATGCCTGCCAGCGATGTCGAAGCATTGGACGTAGCTCTGGATAATATTTTGGAAGAGGGCCAAGAAGCGGTCTACAAACGCCATGATAAAATTGCCTCCGCCGTGCGCAAATCCGTACAAGCATACGGGCTAACCTTGTTTTTGGAATCGGAACGTTCCAATACGGTCACTGCCATCGTCATCCCAGAAGAAATCGGCGCCCTGCGCTTGCAGGAACACATCAGCGAAACATACAACCTGCTTATCGCTACCTCTTTGGCGCAATATGCCGATGTCATTTTGCGGATCGGCCATATGGGCGAAAATGCTTTCGTCGACAAAGTTGTGTTCGTATTGACCATTATCGATAACGGTTTGCGCGATTTAGGCTTCAAAGGAAACGGCAACCTTGCTCAACTTTTCCTTGATGCGTATAAAGAAAAATAGGGAGGTATCATTATGCAAAAAACACAGGGTTATTCAAATTCACGCACTTATGATTTGGTATTGACGGCAATTTTGATTGCACTCGTATTCGTTTCAACCGTCTTCTTGAACATCAAATTGCCTATCGGGGCAAACGGCGGGTTGATCCACCTTGGGACAGCCATGCTCTTCATCGCATCCATCCTATTCGGCCCTAAAAAAGGAGCCATCGCCGGCGCTGTCGGTATGGGTATCTTTGACTTATTGTCAGGTTGGGTGATGTGGGCGCCCTTCACAATCGTGACGCGCGGCTTGCAGGGATATTTGGTCGGGAAACTTGCCTGGTCGAACGGCCGCCAGGGAAGCAGTGTGGCTGTCAATCTACTGGCTACCATCCTTTCGGTTCCGATTATGTTGGCCGGCTATTACCTTTGTGAATGGATTTTATACGGAAATGCGCTTGTGCCTTTAGCCTCCATTCCGGGAAACATCGTTCAGAATGTTGTGGGGATCTTTATCTCCATTCCGCTTTCCACGTTGATGCAAAAAGTCCGCGCTACAAAATAATTCACAAAAAGATGAGGCCGGGAAAAAATCCCAGCCTCTTATTTTCTAAAAATTAATCGTAAACGTGTTCAGTCTCACTCTCGGTTCAATCGTTACCCACTGAAACAGCTTTTTCCCTTTTGCCGGTATATTCATTCAGAAATGCCGCCGCCAGGATCAGCATCCCACCCGCTACTTGCAGGGTCGATAGGTCTTCCTGGAGGAAGATGGACGATACAGCAATCGCAGTCACCGGATCGATGTAGCTAAGCACCGCAAAGGTTTGGCTCTCTATTTCCTGCGAACCGGAAAACATCAGGACATACGCGACTCCGGTATGGATGATTCCCAGAATCAACAAAGCCAGGATGGAGGTTCCGCCCAAGCGGCTGAGACCGAATCCGGAAGTCAGGGCTACGTAAGGGATGAGGATAACGGTCGCGATGACCAACGTCAATGACGTCAATTGAATACCGCTCAAACCGGTAACTTTTTTATTCGAAATGATGGCGATGGCATAAAAGAGGGCTGCGGCCAAACCAAACCCTACCCCAACCGGATGGTTATAGGTCCCATTGTTTTGGCTGACTCCGATGATCAGGAACATCCCCAGCATCGCCAAAAGGACATAGCCCAGTTTCTTCACCGTCAGGGATTCCTTGAAGATGATCGGGGCCAACAACATCATGAAAATCGGCTGGAAATAATAGCTCAAGGTCGCGTTCGATACCGTCGTGTACCGATAGGCTTCAAACAGCAAAATCCAGTTCATCCCGACCGCAAAACCAGACAGGAGCAAAAACTTCGCATTCGCCTTTATCAGCGGCATCGGAATCCTTTCCTTGCGCACCAGCAACGTCCCCCAGAGGAACAGGCTGCCCAATGCCCCGCGATAAAACGCAATCTGGTTGGTCGCCAAATCGATATTCTTGACGAAAATGCTGATTGTCCCAAATATCAGCATCGCGATCACTACTTTCACTTTCCCGTTCGACATATCCTCAACACCTTCCGCATACATGAGTAAAAATAATAAAACCATCATAACATATAAGGCGGGTCACTATCATCACTTTTATGCGCCAGCTCAGCCTCCGAAGGGATCTACGCAGAAAAAAATTTGCAGATTCTGTATTGGGGACAGATTCTGCAAATTTAGATTGTACGGGTTAAGATTAAGCATTCATTTCGTAAGTGAATCTTGTCAAAAATTATTTTGTGCGCTCCTCTTGGGGATTTTCGAAAATTTATTTTAGCGTTCCCCCAAAAAAGGATGCCTAGATTTTTGACAAAAGATTCAGAATCGGTATTTTTTCCAGACCGATAAAACAATCGCGATTCCTATTACCATTCCCCATGAGGGTTACCTAGTCTACTGCAGTAGTCAGGATGGAGGCTTCTCGTTCTTCTTCCTCAAGGGCGAAAAAGCGGACTTTTTTAGATTTCTCCCCTTCGACTTTTTGATAATCCATTTTTTTACCTATTTCGGTAAACTCGCGTACCAGTATGATGCTCAACCCGGCAAAGATGACTGTCTCCACGAAATAACCACCCAACAGCATCCCTGTGAAGGATACCGCGAAGGCAATGGACAACATCACCGGCACCGCTGAGAGCGTTTCAGAAAAATAATGACCTGCATATTCCCGCTTAAGAAAGTTTTTCATAATGAAGCTCCTTTCCTGCTATAAATGTTATTTTTCCAGCTTCTGTTGATAAAATCTATCTAAAGCAGCACCCAGACGATTCAACGAACCTTCAATGACCGTCGTTGGTGCCGCGAGGTTTATGCGTTCGTAGCCGGCTCCTTCCTCTCCGAAAATATAGCCTTCATCGGTGAAAAATTCCGCCTCCAGATGCATAAATTTTTCCAGTTCTTGCGG
The DNA here is from genome assembly GCF_900114465.1 of Trichococcus palustris. GTDB lineage: Bacteria > Bacillota > Bacilli > Lactobacillales > Aerococcaceae > Trichococcus > Trichococcus palustris. The sequence continues at coordinate 21,611 of NZ_FOTD01000017.1, forward strand.
GGTCATTCCTAACTTATTGAAGTTCACCCATTGCAGATAGGTCCCTTCAACCAGCGGCGCTGTTATTTCAGGGAAATTATTCTTGAAGTAATCCCGTACCAGATGTTGGTTCCTGTCGATGACCGGCAACAGATGGTCCAACCATGCTTCCCCTTCCTCATAGGCGATGCGGCATCCTTCCAACCCCATAATCCCGACCATGCCGGATGCGGTATCGGTTAAAGCCTGCACCATTTTCGCCCGTAATGTTTCGTTTTTGATGATTACGTTTGAGTTGCATAATCCGGCTAAGTTGAACGTCTTGGATGGGGCCGTGCACGTGATTGTCTTTTCCGCAATCTCATCGGAAAGGGTTTGGAATACCGTGTGCTCGTAGCCCGGCATAATCAAATCATTATGTATTTCATCCGAAATGATGATCATGTCGTTTTTAACCACTATCTCTGCTAATTCACCCAATTCTTCCCTTGTCCATACTCTGCCGACCGGATTATGCGGGCTGCTGAAGATGATCAATTTGTTCTTTTGTTTCTTACAGAGCTCGCCTAGCCCCTTAAAATCGATCGCATAAGCATCACCATGATTAATCAGCGGATTCTTCACAAGTTTGCGGCCGGCGTTTTCAATGGCCGCATAAAACGGATAGTAGACAGGTGGCATGATGATGACGCCATCTCCCGGTTGTGTATAGGTCCTTACCGCCGCAAAGAGGGCTGTGACTATCCCCGGACTGTTGATGATCCATTCTCTTTCCACAGCAAAACCGTGACGGCGCTTTTGCCAGTCGATGACCGCTTCATAGTAGCCTGTTGTAGGGACGCTGTATCCCAATACGGCATCCTCCAAAAAAAGTTGTAACCCCTTCGTGATTTCCGGAGCGGTCTTGAATTCCATATCCGCCACTGTCAGAGGAATGACACCGTCTGATACATCCGGATTCCATTGGATCATTTGATTCCATTTGGAAGACCCTTTCCCTTTTCGATTCACCAAGGTCTCAAAATCATAAACCTTTCTGCTGGTTGGTGTCTCTGTTTCATAGACCATCTTAATTCCTCCTTCGCTCAATATTATAAAAAGTTACATCCGAATTATTGGGATGATGATTTCTTTTAATGGATATTTATTATGCTACTAACTATAAGCCCCTATTGAATGATTGTCTAATTTCCCGTAACAACCATTGTAACGAAATGTCACATTGTTTATGGGTAGATAGCGAAAATATTGCTGGAATCCACTTTTGTCAATAATCTGACGTAAGAACATCTCACATGCGAAAAGATTGAAATCATCCTAACACAACTAAACCATGAAAACCGAGCATTTTTCTCACAAAAATTTGAAAAGCGGGTCCTTGATTTTTACATCCAGCACACCTGCTTTCAACCATTGGCGAAGCCGTCTCGGGATTCCTTTATCAGAGATGCTTTGTTACACAAGCTTCATTCGTCATGGTTGCCATTGTCGATTCACCAGTCAGCAATCTGCGGAAATAAAAAAAAGCCTTAGCGGAGTGTTTGGATTTACACTACGCCAAGGCTCGTTTCTTCTTGCTGTCCTTGCATTATTTGAATTCGATGAACAGGTAGATGTCCCCACCGGCATATCCGTTGGACCGTTCAAGCGAAGCGACCAGGATGTTCATCCTGACCTTATCGTTTTCGGTCGTCAGGGTGGCATCCTCCATCTTCAGATTGCCTTTATCAAACCCAGATGTCACACCTTTATCCAAAATGGCATCATACAGCTCTTTGGTGTCATACCGGATCAGCTCTTGACCGGTGTCATCCTTCAAGATAAGCAGGTAGTACTTGTCGACAAGTTCTTTTGCCAACACATACTTCTTCCCACCCACTTCCAACGGCACATCTTGGGTGGTATTCGGCTCGCCTGTTGAATAGTACAAGTACTGGTGGACCATCATATCGAAGCCCGTGATGCCGATTGCCGGATTGGCATCCCAGTTCAAGTAGGCGGATTGCCCTTCCCCTTGCGGATATTCCGTTTCCGAATAGGTCATATCGAACCCGAAGGTATCACTGAAATCCCTGTAGATAGAAAAGTCGCTCGGCAGGAAAGCTACTTCTTTATTGTAGCCCATATTATCGATGTAGGAAGCCACCTTGGTGATCACAATTTTGTCCTTGAACGAGACGTCACTTTTTGGGACAATGGCGTCGTTTACCAACATATCATTCTCAGTCAGTTTCTGTTCCAGGAAGCTGATCTGGTTGTTTTTGCTGACGGTAAAGGCGTCGATCGGCGGGATGATGGAAATGGCCGACAGGACAAGCAGCGCAATGGCGATCAGCCCGTTATGTTTGGGTTTCATGAAGCTGAAGATCAGCCCCGCAATCGTAGCGAAAATGCCGAAGAGGATGACATAGTAACGGCCGTGGGTGACGCCCATTTCCTGAATCTTCAGGAAAGAGGCAATCGTTTGGAAAACGACGATCGGCACCAAGATTTTAGGGAAAATCTTGCGGAAAAGCAGCGCAAACTTATTTTCCAGGTTGCAGGCCAAAATATAGACGATGATCACAATGATGGCATAGGACACCAGCATCGGTTCCAACAGATTATTGGTCCAGAATTCCCCGCGGATATTCAGGATGACGTAGGCCAACAGAATCAACGTATAGACCGCAGTCAATGGGATGATGATGTAGGAAATCAGGATATCCAAGAAGCGCGGGACCGAGAATTGGCGTTCCAGCGTCTCTTCCCGTTTTGCCCACGCTTCATCCGGGATGAGTTCTTCGCGTTTGCCGGGATAGAGCGGTGTCATCGACAAGAAATAGATCGGCGCGAACAGGGAAACTACGATATTCAGCAGATGGCTCAATATTTTGTAGTCGATGTTGAACAGCAGATAATCCGTCGCATAGAAGATGGCGCTGACCCCTGCGGACAAGACGCCTGTAAACAAAATCGTGATGAAGAAAGCCTTCAGCGCCGACAGGAAGCTGCGATGGAACGGAACCTTCACGCTTTTTATCGAAGGTATCCAAATGAACGCAATCATCAGGGCAAAGAGCGCCACGCCGGTCTTGACGCTGATCGCTAGATTGTACAGCGTCTGCGGCCCAACCACAAAGTAGTAGCCCAGCGCCAGCAAGGCTGCACCGCCTATCAATAGATAGCGGGCATTCGCCTGCGTGAAGAAGCGTTCATATATCATTTGTCCGACAATACTCAACAGGGCCCCCACCAGGAAAGTAAACAGGTAGCGGGCATAGTCCTCTTTCGGCTGTTCAATCATGATGCCGTTCAACACCGCAACCGCAATCAAAAAGAACACGGTCAGCGGATAGCGGCTAATGGATCGGCCCATGCCTTTAAAGGCCGTCCGCAATGAATCCTTAAATTTCATTTTAAGTCACCCCTTCAGTAAAATACTTTGCTCCCCCTGATAAAAGCAACTACTCAGAAACCTCCATTTTTTTTCTTTTCCTTTTTCGCGTATGGGTAAAATCTGCCCGCTGGAACGTCACGGTTGCCAGAATGAGGAACAAAATGCCGCAGCCGAATACGACCAGACCGCTCATCCACGGTTTGAATATGAAGCCATTGATGCTGAATGCCAACCCGTTCTTAACCATCTCAGCATCGGTTCCATTGTTTTCCAAAACGATCGCCCGGAAGAACATGGTTGTGTACGTCATCGGATTCGCAAAAGACAGGTACACCAGAAAAGTTGGAAAGAGGTTGACCGGCACATACGCCCCCGAAAGAAAAACCAAGGGGAGGACGACTGCCTGTTCAACGATTTGATAGGTTTGCGCATCCCGGACGAGCGTTGCCACCAACAGACCGAGCGCTGAATAGACCAATCCGACGAGGAACATGGAAAGGAAGACCAAAAGCAGGGTATGCGGCTTTTGGAACCCCAATCCAGTGAACATCCCGATGGCAAAGATCAAAAACCCCTGCATTGTTGCGATTGTGGCACCGGCCAGCATCTGGCCAAAGGCAACTTGAAAGCGGCTGATGGGGCTGACCAGGATTTCCTTCATAAACCCCGAACCGATATCTTCGATCGTCGTCGCCGCGATATTTAAGGAGGTCTGGAATACCGTCGCAATCGTTACCCCGGCAATGACATGGCCGATGGGATTGCCTTGTAGCTGCGTTTGGAAAAGGGACGTCAAGACATAGATGAATCCGAACGGCGTCAAAATCGTGATCAGCAGGCGCAGTCGGTCACGCATAAAATTACGCAGATTGCGCAGACACAATGCCCAGATGGCTCTCATTTCGCATCACCGCCTTCCCGAATCTCCTTACCCGTTATTTCAAGGAAAACATCATTTAAATTGCCTTTCATAATCTCGATATCCAGAATAGTCTCTTTCAATGAATGGATCACTTCGATGAATTTCCCTAAATCCTTCACTTCCAGGTGGAAATAACCTCCCTTTTTCTCATATGGGAATTCTCGCTGGAGAAACAGGATTTCCGCTTTCCGTTCGTTTTTTACCTTCAATATGGCACGGGTCTTTGTGTATTGCTCCTTCAGCGCTTGGGGCGTATCGTTGACGACAATCTTTCCGCCATCCATGATCGCCACCCGATCGCATACTTCGGCTTCTTCGATATAATGGGTCGTCAGAAAAATCGTAATATTTTTTTCTTTTTGCAGCTTCATAATATATTCCCACATGCGGTTCCGGGTCTGCGGATCCAAACCCGTTGTCGGCTCGTCCAGGAAAAGGACTTTCGGATAATGCACCAGAGCCCGGACAATCTCGACCCGCCGCTTCATTCCTCCTGACAGGGTGGAAACCAGTTTGTTCCGCCATTCAACCAAATCGACCAAATTCAGCAGCATGCCGATGCGCTCGTCTATTTCATTTCTTGGTACACCGTAGAAAATGCAGTGGGAGACCAGATTTTCCTGCAAAGTCATTTTTTGATCGAGCGTTGGTTCCTGAAAAACGATGCCGATTGCTTTGCGGACCTCTTTTGGCTGCTTAGAGACATCTTTTCCGTCGATCAGCAGGGTACCCGCTGTTTTATCAATCATGGTGCATAAGGTATTGATTGTCGTACTTTTCCCGGCGCCATTCGGCCCCAGAAACGCAAAGCTGCTGCCCTCCTCCACCTCAAAAGAGACATCCGCTACAGCAAGATAATCTCCATAATATTTGGAAAAACCTTTCACATCGATAATGGCTGTCATCGCCCCACCTGACTTTCCGACGCTTTCGTGTAAGCGTTATTATTTTTAAATTTACTAATGAAAAGAAGAGACCTCTTCACCATAATTATGGCTATCCGACCCCTTGTTTGTCAAATTTTGCGGCGGCTCAATAGCCTGCTACAGCCACTGGAAAAAGCAAAAAACAGCAGGAAGCGCGTTGTTCTTCCGCTCCCTGCTATAACTATTTTTATCCTTTGAACGGGCCGGTTTTTGCATCTTTCATCGCTAGCTGAATATAGTCGATGGAAGCATTCATTTTCGCTGTCTCCCATTCATCCAAGCTGACGCCGTATTTTTTTTCTACGCCATTGCGTCCGATCAAGCAAGGCATACTCAGAGCTACGTCGCCGTCATGGCCATATTGTCCCCGTAAGATTGTGCAGACAGGGTAGACACTCTTCTCATCCAACAAGACTGCTTGGGCCAACGTGATGGCAGCCTGTGCGACGCCGGCGTTCGTCCAGCCTTTTCCGTTCAGGACATCGTAGGCGGCCTTCACGACTGCAGCGCCAACTTCTTCTGGATCCAACGGTTGCACTTCAGGGAAGTAGGTGCCGAATTCATCATAGCGGATGCCGTTGATGTTCAGTCGGCTCATCACGGGGAAAGCTGTCAAGCCGTGTTCGCCCATCATATAGCCGGTGACGCTCTTCGGATCGATGCCATAATGTTGGGATACCACTTTCCTTAAGCGGGCGGAATCCAACATCGTGCCTGTACCGAATACGCGTCCTTCAGGATAGTCGAATTCGCTTGCTGCGATATAGGTCATCGTGTCCAACGGATTTGTGATCAAGATGACGATCGCTTCTTTTGTGAATGTTGAGATCCCCGCCATGACTTCACGGATGACTTCAGCATTTATACCCGTCAAGGAGGCCCTGTCCGGTATCGCATCCGGATTGTTGTCGTCCTTCAAGACGCTTGGGCCGGCAGCCACAATGATCACGTCCGCATCGGCGCAGTCAGAATAATCGCCTGCATGCACATCCACATTGGACATATAGGTCAATGCGGTTGCGTGCGCCTGATCCAATGCCTCACCGCGTGAAACACCTTCTAATATGTCTATTGTCGCTATTTCTGAGAAAAGTCGCAATTTCATCGCATCCGCCAAAACGTATGAACCCACGTGACCGACACCAACGACGACTAATTTATTTTTATGCATTCTTTCCCCTCCATCTTTAATCTAATTATCATTCTAACACCATTTTCTCATTTTTAAAATATTTCTTTTTCCTGTCGTCAAATTGTTTCCTTTTAGGGAAGGAAAATCACAGAATGCAGTAAATCACCTAAGTTTGTCAGCTTGGATACCGGAAAAAACCATCGTAATATCTGGATATCCATCAAAGAAAGTGCATATCACTCCGTTCATTCATCAAGCGGGATCATTTAAGGCAAACAGCGTAATTTTATTGGCAATTCCCCGATATTCACATCATTTTGTCAAATTCCCCCCAAAAGCTCTTGAATGAGAAATGAGAACATCCAGAATATTCATGCGATTATCCGAAAAAAATAGCGGGCAAAGGGTCCAGGACAAATCGTCCTGGGCCTTTTGCCTTTCCAGTGAGCGAAAACTTGCAGAAAACCAGTTGGGCATATATTATAGGAAGATAATCATAAAGAGAGAAACAGGTGTTGTAAAAGATGGAGATGTTTATCGAGGCTTTAAAGAAAAAAATCCGGAGCAACGAAGGATTGTCACCCAAGATGCAGGATATCCTGGATGCCAGCGTGGCCCTATTTTCCACAAAAGGCTTCTCGAATACCAGCACAAAAGATATCGCGCAAGCCGCAAATGTTGCGGAAGGTACGATTTATAAACATTTTGGAACGAAGGAAAACTTATTGTACGCCACTATCCTGCCGATTCTACGGGATGCCATTTCTGAAGAAGCCATCAATCGGATTCGGATTATCCATAAGTGTCTGGAAAACACACCTTTTGAAGTTTTTGTGCGCTACATCGTCACAAAGAACGTACTGATGCCGGAGGATCATTTTCAGTCGGGAAAGATTTTCTTTACAGAGATGATCTACGACAAAGAACGCTGCAAGCAATTCGTCGATATGATTCCGCCGGAGTTCATCCAAGAGATTTCCAGCATCCTTGACAATTACAAAGCAAAAAAAGAGATCGTCGATTGGCCCAATATCGTCATTTGGCAGTTCATCATGAGCATCTTATCCGGACACCACCTGACCCATCACATCCTTTTACCGGATCGGAAGTGGGACAATGAATCGGACATCGACTACTTGACGCAGCAAATCGTAAAAGGCCTACAGCCTTAAGAGTTTCTTACATTGACGACGTTATTTTAAAAGTATATACTATCCACATGAAGTGGTGAGTAAACACTCACTCATTACCAATTATTTTCACTCACGAGGAGGATTCCACAGCATATGTCTTTTATAGAACTGAAACACTTGAACAAATTTTACCCCATCAGCGGCGCAAAAGATTTCCAGGCCCTGAAGGACATCAATCTGTCTTTGGACAAAGGCGAACTGGTTTCCATCATCGGTGAATCCGGCAGCGGTAAATCGACCTTAATGAACCTGCTGGGCGGCTTGGACAGCCAGTTCTCCGGCGAAATCACCGTAGACGGCAAAAAGATGAGCACCTTTAAAGATCAGGATTTCGTAAACTACCACAAAGAAAAAATCGGCTTCGTCTTCCAAAGCTTCAATCTCGTTTCCCATCTATCCGTATTGGACAATGTGACGCTGGCCATGACGCTATCGAACGTCGACAAAAAAACCCGGAATGAACGGGCAAAAGAAGTGCTCAAGCAGCTGGGCCTGGAAGAACAATACCACAAAAAACCGAGCCAGTTATCCGGCGGACAAAAACAACGGGTTGCGATTGCGCGCGCCTTGGTCAATGACCCAGATATCATCATCGCGGACGAACCGACCGGTGCCTTGGATTCGCAGACAACCGACCAAGTGTTGGACATCATTCAAGAGATCGCGAAAACCGGCAAACTGGTCATCATGGTTACCCATTCGGAAAAAGTGGCTGCCCGTTCGACCCGTGTCGTGACCATCGACGACGGGAAAATCATCGGGGACGTCCGTCAAGGCGAACTGCAGACACACGAAAATACCTTTGGATTGGAGAAAAAAGCCAAAAGTAAAAACCTTTCCTTCTTCGCAGCTATACGATTGGCTCTTCTGAACATGAAAGAGAAACTGGGTCGGAACATCCTGATTGCTTTAGGTGGCAGCATCGGCATCATGAGCGTCATCGTGATGCTCTCGCTCGGTGCAGGGGTAAATGATTACCTGACCAAAACAATGAACGCCAACGTCAACCCTTTGGTCAGTGAGGTGAAGATGCCAATTGCGAGGGGTTCCAATGCAAGTAGCAGTGTTGCTGCAGATTCTTCCGTGATGGCCACAACACCGGCCGGAACGAGGCCTTCCGGACCACCTGCCGGCGTAACCCAATCCGATCCGTTTGCGGAAGAGAATCTGCAAGAATTACGGAACATCCCGCACGTCGCCGAACTGAATTTGGCCTACACATCCTTCACCATCGGAAGCGATAACGTCATTTATGAAGGTTCAAAATATGCCTTCATGACTTTCGGGACAACTTCCGGCATGACCGATTCCAACATTCTATATGGCACATTCCCGGCTGAAGGCGAAATACTCGTAACCGAAGGCATCGCCAATCAAATGGGCGCCACTGCGGAAGAAGCCATCGGAAAAGAAGTGACTTTGAGTGTTACCATCGACGGCGAAAAACTTGAAAAAAATTATGTGATCAGCGGCATCTACACTGCCGGCCAATCCATCGGGGCATTTGAGTCTGTCTATATATCATCTGAGTCCTTCGATCTATTGACAGCCGAAAACAACCTGGAAGTGAAACCGAACGTCGTATACTTGGTTTCTGACGATCCAAAAAATACGCAAGCCATCAAAGATGAAGTGGCTACATTAGGTTACCGCGGCTCTTCAGCCGATATGCTTGCTTCGACCTTTACCAAGATGTTGGATATCTTCACCTACATCCTATCCGGTGTAGCCGGTATTTCCCTGTTCGTATCAGCCATCATGATTTTGACGGTGCTGTACATTAGCGTAGTGGAACGGACACAGGAAATCGGTGTCATCAAAGCCATCGGCGGCCGCAAAAAAGATATCCGCCGCATCTTCGTATCCGAGTCCTTCCTGATCGGTCTATTCAGCGGATTATTGGGTGTGGGCATCGCCTACCTGATCACCGTTGTCGGCAATATCATCGTTCAAAATCTGTTTGATACAGCCATCCTGAACATGACACCCGCTTTCGCCATTTTCGGAATCGTAACCAGCATCATCATCAGCATGCTCTCCGGCTTGCTGCCCGCCCAAAAAGCAGCCAGCCTCGATCCAGTCGAAGCCCTACGCCACGACTAAAGGATACGATGAATTGCGCTTAGAACGGAATCACTGGAGCACCTAGTACTAAAATCTGCGGTTTTCAGATTTAAGTACTAGGTGTGAAGTGACGTCCGTTCTGCAATTCAGAGTTCAACTAAAACAGGATGTGATGATTCGCGTTTAGATACCCGTACGTTGGAGCGAAGCACGAAGGGAACCTCTTTTGTTCCCTACTTGCTTCGTGAAACGTTAGCGGTATCTGCGAATCAGAACTCACTAAACAGGATGTGATAAATCCCACGGTAGAAATCGAGCACTAAGAAGACAACCACTAAACGGCCGGTTTTTGGCCGTGTGTGATTGTCAGCTTAGGCAGAGATTTCTGGGATTTAGAACTCAACTAAAAGGATACAATGAATCCCGTTAAAACAAAATAAAGGCAACCAGAACAGAATGACTGTCTTGGTTGTCTTTATTTTGCCTTATTCCACTGAACGCAGCTGCAAATAAAATTCGTTTATTTGCCCAGCCAGCTCATCTTCTTGCATTTCTTTGAAGATGCTCATCAAGTTATGGATATACCTCAGAAGCCATTCAAAGGAGTCTCTTTTGACGCTCTTCCCCGCCGCTGCTCCCCTTTCGATCTCTTTATGGAAATTAGCTATCCAATTATCTCCCAACACAATGTGGACACGTTGGATCTGTTCTTTAAAGAGCTTTTCCGCAGATAAGATTTCATCCTCCGCTAGCCACTCATTCCTGCCGGCGCTTCGATAATATTTAGGGATGAATTCCTTGAAATAGGGATCGGATTGTTGCAACAGAAAAAAGGCTGCTTCATATTTCCCTTCCGTTATGTAATAATCCAGCAGATAGGAGACGAGGATATCCCGAAAATCAATCTCCAATTTGCGGATCACCAAATCCTTATAAGTATCATTGATCGGCACAATCTCAAGTTTGCTGTATAACGGCTGACGTGTTGCCCCCAATACCAGTTCTTCCTTTTCCAACAAATCATGCGCTTCCTTTTTCGCCAATGTGTGCAGTCCGTTCGAACGAAAAATGACAAAGCGGATCCACTTCAATAAGGCCGCCTCTTCTTCCGGCAATTGCAAATCTGGATTCTCATCCAACACCGCTGTAAAATTTTCCATTTTTTGCACAGTATCAGGATATTTGAAACGCTGCCATTGGATATAGCTGGACGGTTGCTTCTCATAAAGGAAGCTGACTAAAATCAGCTGCATCCATAATTTTTTTATATCGGAAGGCTTCTCCGTAGCCGCTAGTTGATCCCACAATAAAACCTCGACTTCTTCTTTTATAGCCAAGGGACTCCAACCGGCTCCCGAAGCCTCAAACCCGAATAATTGCACAAAGTCGATTGCTTTTCTGGCGGTTAATTTGTTCCCTTTTATTAATTTGTTTACGATAGGGGCAAGAATAAGATGGGACAATCCCATTTGATTTTTAAAGTAAGGGAAAATCAAATATTTTTCATTCACTCTTTTCCTCAAAATACCGCTATGAAGCGGCTGATGCCCCAATGGCCCTATTACAGGCGAAAAATCCTTCAATTCATATTCTCCTTCTATGAACTCCTCGTTCGCATAGCTGAAGGGATAGCCATCAGGGAAGTTTTGTTTATAGAAGAAGATATACCAATCGTGCGCTTCCTTAGCATCCAACAGTAGGTTATTCACAGAAATGCTATTTTCAGCAAATTGTTTTGCGAACCTTTGGGCATCATTTGATAAGCGGTAAAAGTCATCTGCATGAGAGAAGTCCTGGAGTGTCTTTTCATTGACCGGGAACTTATTCGCCTTCACATAATCGTATAACGCATAGTAATATTCATAAAACAAAGCGTAATCGTCTTTCATCTTCCAGCCCTCCAGAGTGTAACCCCTTACAATTCTTATTTCTATTTTAACATATCGCGGATGAAACATAGGCAAATACCATTTGAATCTGAAAAAGCTATGACATAGCATGACTAAATTGCGTAGCGCGTTATTCTTCAAAACAAGCATCCGACAAAAAAATCAGTAAAAATTCGGACAAATTTTATGCATTTCATATCAAAATATTCGGCTAATTAATGACGTTTTCAAGTTCTGGTGCTATACTATATGCGAGGCAACATTCGGATCCTCGTAATGCAGGCAACTCATTTTTTCCATGTCATCCAACTTTTTCTGGATTTTTGTGGAGAAAACCCTGTCAGATTACTGGGAATGATTGCATTCCCCATGGCATGGCAACCGTTCGTAACGGATGTACCTTTGTCGTATCATTATATTAAAAAATTGCTTTTGTCGTTAATTTCCCCTCGAACGCTTTTTTAAAAATGTTTAACCGGCAACTGACCAGAGACTATTTTGAATCGACTAGCTATCTGATGAACACAATCCGCAAATCAGAATGGATTCTTCCGTGAGGAAAAATCCCCAATTTTTGGGTGAAAGAAACACCGAAATCTATCCATTAAATGGGACAGCAACTCAAAATAAGCAGCGGATCCAACTGTTTGGTAAATATTGGCTTGCCCGGACCACGATTTTATTATGAAATTTATGCTTCTTCATAGAAATTTCATAAATAAATGATAAGTTACCCTTATGCTGCGGATTTCATTCCTAGCACTTCGTTTATTCCTTTTCCTGGCTTCAGCTTTCTCGCATAGCTCATCCCTTGGCCTAAATCATTTCGTCTATGTTGCCCAAACATTGGGATGAAGCACCTGTCCTGATGCCAATTAACAATTTTCGAAAAATTGGTTTTATTAACCGCAATAAAAGGTCGGCAATAAAATTACTTTATTTTTTATCCAGCCTATACAGGCCAACCAATATGACAGATATATTACAAAAAGAACCTATTTAGAACAATGATTAAAATTTTATTTTTTTAAAAATTATGCTAGACAAATCTTAAAAATAGTATATTATTATTGTTATTGGCTGAGATGAAAAATATGGAATTTGAGTCAATTAATTATTAAACTGCACCATCACTCTAGCATTACACATACACGTTAGGAGGATAACTATGTATACTATGTCCAACATAAAAAATCTCTCCCTGAAGATTGTACTTGCCGAAAAAAACACGATTACTCCTGTTCAACCAACCACTTACCAAAAATTTCCATATGTTAAATTATTCTATGTAACGTCTGGCGAATTAGCGTTAACGATGAAGGAAACAACTGAAAAGCTTTCTAAGGATCAGTTAGTTTTGTTGAATCCAAATGTGGAATATTACTGGGATTTACCCGGTGACAAAACTGCAGAAGTTATCGAAGTTGGGATTCACGGTCTTGAATTCTCTAAAATTGGCGATTCGGAAAGCGATTTCGCTTACTACCGCCACAATGATAGCGCAAAAGACACGGCGACTTTCTTACATCTATTATTAGATGAAATGAGTACAAGAGAGCAAGGATATGAAGAAGTAGGCAAACGTTTCATTGAGATTATTTTGATTCACTTATTGCGTTTAGAGGAATTCTCAATCCGGAATTCACTGAACAAAAAGAACCACAAAGAGATCCAAACGGTCAAGAACTATATGAAGGTAAATTACCATAAGAACATCACGTTGGATGACTTGGTAGATTTGGTTCATATCAACAAATTCTACTTGATCCGTATCTTCAAACAAGAAGTTGGGATGTCCCCAATCGACTACTTGATCCATATTCGTATCGATGAAGCACAAAAAATGTTACGCAATACGAATATTGCGATTGCTGACATTGCACATTTGGTCGGATTCCAATCTCCGTCCCATTTCTCTAAGACATTCAGAGAATTGTCCAATTGCACGCCATCTCAATATCGCCGTCAAGGAAACCAATAATAGTTATCGATAAAAAGAAGAAGTTTGGTGGAACCCACCGATCTTCTTCTTTTTCATTTATCAGGACGTATCCGGATAATGCTGCTTCACTCGCTTTACGGAAATGATGGGCGGCTATCGATTCAATAGCCAGGGGAAAATCTGTTCGATCGTCATTTTCCAAAAATCCCAATCGTGTTCGCCGGGATAGGCGATATACTGATGTTCGACGTTCTCTTCCAGCAGAAATTCATGAAAAGCCTGATTATCATCGCATAGGGCATCTTCCGTACCGCAAGCCAAAAAAATGGCCGGCATCGTTCCCTTTTCCTGCGCATCATGCACGATTTGGACGAGGTCATTTTCCAAACCTAAGTCCTTTATATCGTTCGAACCTACGATAGATTCCAGCATCGGTATGCGTGCCACCGGATTATCTTTTACGATTCTTTCTGATTTGGTGAGAATCACGCTGGAAAACGCTGCGATTTGCCCGAAGGTATTCAGGTTTTTCAGCCCGTTCCGCAAAGCCCCGTAGCCACCCATCGACAACCCGACAATGCTCGTGTCTTCCCGTTTGTGGGACAGCGGGAACAGTTCGCGGGTCACCCGGACCAATTCCTCCCCCACGTAAGTTGCATAATGGCCACCCGTACTCTGATTGACATAGAAACTATTTTCGCCTGCCGGCATGATGACCGCAAAGCGATAGATATCCGCCAACTGTTCAATGTTCGTTTTCATCATCCAATCATTGTGATCGCCTTGATAGCCATGCAACAGGTAGATTGTCTTTAATGGCTCCCGTTCCCCTGTACCCTCATGTGACCCTTGCGCCTGCAGGGGAATGATTGCGCTGAATGTCACTTTACGGCCCAAAGCTTGCGATTGGAAATTAACTGTTATGATTGCCATACCGCTGATCCTTCTTTCCTAACGTAGTAGCCTTTTTCATCTATCATTTTATCATATTCTTTGATTTACAGGGTAATTCGACAAGGTGCAGCGCCTCTACAAATCTGTTGGTGATATAATAGAAGGGAAATCATAGCCAGACAAGACAAAGGAGGTACTCTATGATACGCGAGGCACGAAAAGAGGAGTGTGCAGCTTTGTATGACTTGCTGTACGAGATTTTTTTGGATATGGAATTGCCTTTATTGGACCTATTGGATCCTGAAACCCTGAAGACGGCAATCGTCCGTGCTATGCAGCAGGATTTTTATCGATTCAGCTACCGGAATGGCTTGGTTTTCGAAGAAGATGGCGAAATCCTCGGATGCTGTTTTGGCTACAAAGGGGAATTGGAAAAGACGATCGATGATGCCCTGTATACTGTCTTCCGCGAGATGGGCATCGCGTCGGCACAAGCTTTGTTCCCTGATCCGGAAACCTTTGCAGGGGAATGGTATCTGGATTCCATCGTAGCCAAGAAGACGGCGCGCGGCAAGGGAATCGCCACCGAGCTTCTGCAGGCCTTGCCCCCTGTCGCCAGAGCGTCGGGAGAGGGCATCATCGGGTTGAACTGCGAGCAGGATAATCTGAAGGCGAAACGCCTTTATGAAAAAATTGGGTTTGTGACCACATCCGAAAGGATACTGAGCCATCATCCCTATGACCATATGCAATGGTTTTTTAAGGCTTAAAAATGAACGAAAACAGAGAGCCGCCATGATGGCGGTAATCTGTTTTTGTTTTTTTTGTTTCAAAAAAGGATGTGTCACGTAAATCTGTGCGCATCAATCTGCAAACACAGCCAAATGCGGGCGCGAAAAAGAGCGACCCCTCCCACACCCCGATAGGTGGAGAAGAAATCGCCCTTGTATGAATTCATCTATTTCTCAATAAGTCTGCCCAGGATTATTCAACAGTAACCGATTTCGCCAAGTTTCTTGGTTTATCGACGTCATAACCGCGGGCAAGTGTGGCATAGTATGCCATAAGTTGCGTCGGCACAACCGTCAATAATGGAGCCAATGCTGGATGGACGGCAGGCAGAATGACTTGATCGTTATCGTGCGCCAAGCCTTCCATCGCGAAGACACATGTATTCGCTCCGCGTGAACGGACTTCTTCGATGTTTCCGCGCGTATGGCTTGCTACATTTGCTTGCGTGATGATTGCCAGCACCGGTGTGCCTTCTTCGATCAATGCAATGGTCCCATGCTTCAATTCTCCAGCTGCGAAGCCTTCTGTTTGAATGTAGGAGATTTCTTTCAATTTAAGCGCTGCTTCCATGGAAACATAGTAATCCAATCCACGTCCGATATAGAATGCGTTGCGTGTGTTCGGCAAGTAAATATTAGCCAATTCGCCGATGCGTTCTTTATCGTCGATGACAGCTTCCATTGCAGTCGCTACGATTCCCAATTCACGGACCATATTGATGCCCATATCATGGCCTAATTTCGCTCCTAAAGCATCCGACAAAACAGCCAAGACAGCAATCTGTGCGGTATAGGCTTTGGTGGAAGCAACCGCGATTTCTGGACCTGCATGCAACAGCAAGGTAAAGTCCGCTTCACGCGATAATGTCGATCCGGCTACGTTCGTGATCGTCAAAGATGGGTATCCCCATTCTTTTACTTTCACCAGCACTTGGCGGCTATCCGCAGTCTCTCCACTCTGTGTAAGGAAAACGAAGAACGGATTGCCTGTTAATAATGGTGGATTGTAGGAAAATTCGCTGGCGACATGCACTTCCGTCGGGATCTGTGCAAATTTTTCCAGATAATGTTTCCCTACCCAACCGGAATGGTAGCTCGTTCCGCATGCAACGATATGGATACGGTCAGCAGCCAACATAGCAGTAACCAAGTCCTCCGGAACAGTCAGACGACCCTCTTCATTTTGATACTTTTGCACGATGTTACGCATAACAGCGGGTTGCTCGTCGATTTCCTTCAACATGTAGTAAGGGTATGTCCCTTTTTCCAGATCGCTGGCATCGATTTGAGCCGTATATGGATTGCGTGCTATCGTTTTTCCGTTCAATGTTTCGATTGTGACGCCTTCAGCCGTCAAAGTGACCATTTCACCATCATGGATTTCCACGTATTGATTCGTGATCTGAACAGTAGCCATCGCATCGCTGGCAACAACGTTGAAGTCATCGCCCAAGCCGATCAACAACGGGCTTTTGTTTTTGGCTGCGTAAAAGACGTTTGGTGCTTGTGTATCCACCAACGCGAAGGCATAAGATCCTCTTACGATCGACAATGCGCGGCGCAAAGCTTCTTTTCCATTCAAATTTTCTTCTGCAGCGATTTTCCCGATCAGCTGCACAACGATTTCCGTATCCGTTTGGCTGACGAAAGTCACATCCTGCAGATATTCATCTTTGATTTCTTTGAAGTTCTCGATGACCCCGTTATGGACCAATGTAAAACGTCCGTCCGTTGATTGGTGCGGATGCGCATTCTCTACGCTCGGCACGCCATGTGTTGCCCATCTTGTATGTCCGATGCCTACATGCGCATCGATATCCATGTCCACGATTGCAAGCAAATCTGCGATGCGGCCTTTTTCCTTGAACAAGTGGCCTTTGTTATCAGCATCAACGACAAGAATACCGGCTGAATCATAGCCGCGGTATTCCAATTTTTCTAATCCATGCAATAATACTTCCTGTACATTGCCTTTTCCTACATATCCCACTATTCCACACATAAGCGCAAAAATCCCCTTTATTATGTTTTTTGTGTTCTGGGTGTGGGGATTGATCTCTGTAAGACCTTTCAACGTCAGCTGACGCCTGAACGGTCTCTTTTCTTTCAATCCTGTAGACTACACTTGCCTTGGGTCATCCGCCGAATCCTTCGATAAACCCAATCCTCGTCACTTCAAGAAATTGTTTCAACCGGCTTATTCCCAGCGAAACCTGCACATCCTCGAAGTCTGGCGCTATCCAAATGTTTTTCCTCTATCCTCCTATATATAAATTTTCCAGAATACATGTATTTTATCCTACAAACAGTGACATTGTCAAAATGTTTCTCATTCGCTTTCACTTGTAACGCTAGTTTAAAGCATTATTTAAGAAAAACTTATACTCGTTGTGCCGCTTGATTTCACTCAAGATGTCTCGAATGACCGTTTGACGACACAACGGGTATACCTGATAGTTACGCGCAAAGCAATATTCCCTGGAATTACGCCACCTTATACGCGTACTTCTCGACGTTCTGTTTGATGCTGCCCAAGATTTTTTGATTGTCTATCCCGGTTATTTCCGGAATGATTTTATCCAAGCCGTTTTTCAGGATCATTTCTTTCAACTCTTGGCATTGTTCATCTTCAGGGTCGAAATAATTGAAGACCATGCCGATCGTTTCCAGCAAGTGGAAAGGCATCTCATCGATTTGGGTAAGCTCGACCATCGGGCGGATAAAGCGCTCGTGGTTGCCCAATTTCCTCAAAGGCGTGCGCGCCACACGGGTGATTGCGTCCGAAATGTATTTGTTTTGGAAACGGCCGATGATCTTTTCGATATATTTCTCGTGTTCTGCTTCATCGAATCCCCATTTCGCGATCAACAGTTTACCGGTTTCATGCAATACAGAGCGTAATTGGATGACGACCAGATTATCCTGCATCGCTTCATCGATTGTTTCATAACCTTGCAGAGCACCGGTATAGGCTACCGTTGCGTGCCCCGTGTTGACGCTGAAAAGTTTGCGTTCAATATACGGCTCCAAGTCCTTTACGTATGCGATGCCTTCCAGACGGATCGGGCTTTTGCATGCGGTCCCTTGTACTACCCATTCGCTGAAAGGTTCCACTTGCACAAAGAGAGGATCCGCATGTTGCTGCATCGGAACGATACGATCTACCGCCGCATCGGGAAATCCGACGTATTCAGTAAGGTAAGCAGTATCCGTGCAATATTTTTTTACTTCTTCCCCCAGGAAAGTCGATCCGCCGATCATATTCTCGCAGGCGATGATGTCGATCGGCTGGTTAATTTTCCGGGCTGCACGCGCCGCTATTCCTTCCGCGATCAATTGCGCGATTCTAGGCAGAATATTGGGACCGATGGCAGTCGTGATGATGTCCGCTTCAACGATCGCCTCCACAACTTTATTTGCTTCTTTGGCATTGTTCAGGCCGGTGACGTTCTGGATTTGGATCTGTTCGCGTGACTCGTCCGCCAGTTCGATCGTATAGCCGCCCCGCGTTTTTAAGGCTTCGATAATTTTTTCGTTTACATCTACAAAGGTAATTGCGTACCCATTATGATTAAGAATTTCCCCGATAAAACCGCGGCCGATATTTCCGGCTCCAAAATGTACTGCTTTCATTTTCATCTCTCCTTATGCAATGGCTAAGCTGCCAGTGATTTCATCTTTTGTTAAAGCGTCCGCTAATATCACGACGTTATCTACGTCACTGCAATACAGCGCGATTTTTTGGATCAACTGCAGATGGTCATCCCCGACCCCTGCGATGCCGAACAGAACGGTCGCCACTTTTTCATCGTGCCCGTCGCCGAAATCAACCCCATCAGGGACTTGAACAACGCAAATGCCTGATTTTTTCACGTGGTCTTTGGCTGCATCGGTACCGTGGGGAATCGCGATGAAATTCCCCATATACACCGACAGTATTTGATCCCGTTGCACCATGGCCTCCACATAATCCGCATCCACACAGCCTGCTTCCACTAATTTTTGGCCGCAAAACCGGATGGCTTCCTCTTTCGAAGCAAAAGCTTTATTCAAAACGATCATTTCAGCATCTAAATTTTTCATCTTAATTCTTCCTCTCCCTAAGCTATTTCCTTCAAGTTGGCGACGATACTTTCATATTTCGGCGTGGTGATCAGACTGTCGACTGATAGATGCACGGCTTTTGGAACTTTTTTCTGGGCCGCTTGCGTCAAACTGTTTTTGCTGATCACCAACGTTTGTGGAGATGCTTTCAAGTCATTGATATGCATTTTTTTCAAAGGGATTGCCAAAGCCTCCCTTTCCAAAATCCGTGCTACTACTTTTTGCCCCATCGTGGCGGAGCCTTTGCGGTCGTCATGGACCAACACGATTTCACTGATATTTGCCAAGTCAAAACCAAGGGTCGGTGCTGCCGGTTCAACGACTATTTCTTCGTGGCTAATGCCGGATAGCGTCGCCACGATTTCATCGTATTTTGGCGAGTTCAGGAAATTCTCGATTGCGACAAAAGTTGCACTTGGCGCTTTTTGTTGGGCTCTTTCCTGCAATTCCTCCTGGGTGACGATCAACGTGTTCGCCGCATCCGTCAGATTATTGATGGCGCGATTGGTAACATCTTGGGGTAACCCGGCGGTGTTGATTTTTTTGCGTAGGATAGAGGCTCCCATTGCACTGGATCCCATCCCTGCATCGCAGGCAAAAATGATGTGTTGGATTCCCGCCATGCTTGTTTGGCCCGCAAGCCCTTTCGCGCTTAATTTTGCGGCCTGTGTCGCTTTTACGCTTTCTTCAAAATTATCGACTGCTTCTGTGGCGTCGGCTTTCAAAATGACGGTTGCTACCGCAAAGGATGCTGCTGCGCCTGCCGCGACCCCTAAAATAACGGGTAGATTTCCCCCCATTGGTGTCATAGCTAAGATCGCGATGATTGAACCTGGTGAAGCCGGAGCCCGTAAACCGGCACCTAAAAGTTGGAACACAAAACTTCCGGAAACGCCGCCTGAGATAACCGCTAAAAATAACAGCGGTTTCATCATGACGTAAGGGAAATAAATTTCATGAATTCCGCCGAAGAAGTGGATGATCATAGCGCCTGGCGCTGTCGATTTTGCTGAGCCTTTGCCGAACAAAGTGAAGGCTAATAACACGCCTAACCCAGGACCAGGATTTGATTCTAATAAGAAGAGGATCGAACGTCCTGTTTCACCGACTTGTTCCGTTCCTAACGGTGTCAAAATCCCGTGATTGATCGCATTGTTCAAGAAAAGAATTTTCGCTGGTTCGATAAAGATATTCGCCAAAGGAATCAAGTGTGCATTCAAGATAGTTTCTACGCCGGCTGCCATTGCTTGTGTCAAACCATCCACCACCGGTCCGATCGCCACAAATCCCAGAAGGGCTAAAGCAAACCCGATCAAGCCTGCCGAGAAATTGTTGACTAACATTTCAAAACCGGTTTTGATTTTACTTTGGAAAATGTCATCGAATTTCTTGATGACAAAACCACTCAACGGGCCCATGATCATGGCCCCCAGCATCATGGGAATGTCAGTCCCTACGATGACTCCCATTGTGGCGATTGCGCCGACAACTGCACCGCGATCGCCTGCGATTACTTTTCCTCCGGTATAGCCGATCAACAAGGGAATTAAATACGTAATCATCGGGCCAACCATCGTAGCGAAGGATTCATTCGGCAAATAGCCATCGGGAATGAATAGTGCCGTTAAAACTCCCCAAGCGATGAGTGCCCCGATATTTGGCATCACCATGCTTGAAAGCGTACTGCCAAACTTTTGAACTTTTGCCTTTAGCGATGCCTGTTGTGTCTGTTCCATCTTTTGTTTCTCCCTTCAAACTGTTTCTTTTGATGTCTTTATTGTATGCGCTTCCCACTTGGGTTTATAGTCGTGCTTTGGCACGTTTATTTGTGCCAAGCCTTGATTTAGTTTTTGTTCAGGAAGACCTATGCAGGAAATAAGCGCAAAAAAATGCAATCAGACTTCCATCCGGTGGAAGGACTGATTACATTTTGTAGTTAGTTTAATTTGGATATATTATCCGTTTTTTAGAATTTCTTGTATCGCTTGTAAATCTTTGGCATCGCTCAACGCCATCACGTTCTCGAGATCCGAGCAGAAAAAAGCGATATCCTGCAAGGCTTCCAATTGTTTTTCCTTAAGGGCCACCACAAAAAGAACAGTCGCAATTTGCGGTTCCTGTCCGTTGCCGAAATCAACGCCGTCAGGCACTTGAATCAGGCAGATGCCCTCTTCTTCAATATAAGGCTGTCCCTCGCTGTCACCGTGGGGCAGGGCGACAAAATTGCCGACGTAGACACTCACTTTACGCTGGCGCGCAAGCATGGATTGGATATAGGGCGGTGATACCAACCCCTGCGCCACCAGGAATTCCCCGGCGGCGACAAGCGCTTCTTCGGCAGTGCGGTAAGTTTGATTCAACAGAATATGCTGATCTTTGATTGTAATCATAAGGATTCCTCACTTCTTCACTTCTTCGATCAAGAGGGCGGACAACAATTGGTAAATGATCGCTTCATTGCCGGAATTAAAAATCTCGATCCCCAAATCGTTCATGATGATCGCTCCGCTGATTTTTCCCAGCATCTTAGCGACATTCTCTTCGATCGGATCGGGGGCCAGCATGACCAGCATCCGGGATAAAGTCATTGTTTTTTTGTCCATACCCATTATTTCAAGTGGCGTTTTCAAATCAAAGACACAAAAACAGGGTTGTAGAACCGCAGCGTGGGAGGCGTGGAACAAGGCAAAGTGGGTATTGGGAATGCCGATCGGCGCTTGCTGATAGCGATTCATCAATTTATCCCGGACCGTTGCCGGATCGGCGATGGTGTCAGCTGCAATGCTTTTCACAGCCAAAGAGACCGTTTCAAAAACATTGGCGTTATTCTCCAACGGCTTGACGAAAAAATGCTTCAACAACTGATTGATTTCATCGATAAAGGTCATGACTTCCTGATAGTCATCATTTTCGGACAAGCTAGGCTTCGCCGGAAGCTGGACATTCCGCTTCGTATGACTGATTGCACGAAACGCTTCTTTGAGTTGCTTGACCTCGTCCTCCAAAAGCAAAGGGGAGACCAATAAATATTTCCCGCTGTATCCCGGCAACAATGAAGTAGAGATGGTCAAATCAAACTTCTCTTCCAGATTGAGTTTCCCCAGGTCGGCTATGCGAAAAAAGACGATATCATTGATGAAAGGAAAATGTTTCCGCAAACGCATTTCCAGCATGCGCGTCGAAGCCAATCCGCTGGGGGAAATTCCGGCAATATCCACTGCAATGACTTTAGGGCTGCGTTCCAGGGAATTAGCGAAATGCAATACCATATAGGCGATCTCTTCTTCAGAAAATTGCTGCTGCGGAAAGACTTGCGGCAAGGCGTTGCGGATCGCACTCGCAACTTCCGAGTATTGCGCCATGATTCGTTCCAGGATGGGATTATTGAGGTTTCCTTGGTTTAAAATGGCTCGGCTTAACGCCCCCGAAAGGTGCGTCAAGAGCATTTTGTACAAATTGGGATCTTCAAAGAAATTGACTTCCGCATCGCGACTGACGTTTTCGATCAATTGCTTCACTTGATAAGCTAAGCGCGTATCAAAGCTTTCCTTAAAAAAATCGTCATCCAAGGACTTGGAAAAATCGCCCAATAAATTAGCAAAGAAAACGACTTCACTGACCGCATACAATTGCTTCGTATGCGCTGCGATTTTGGCAAAAATTTGCTTCGCTAAATCCAAAAGTTCTTTATTGATTTGTCCCGCATAGGAATCTTCCACCAGCTGGTGGCCTCGTGGGACGCGATCCATGGCAATGGTCAGCATCAAAATCAAAAATTCCAGTTTCCGGTCACTCAAGTCAGAAAAACGTGGTTCTACGATTTCCCGTACCAGTTTTTGAGCAAAAAGCAGCTGTTCTTGATTTACGAATTGCAAAAAGAAACTTTCTTTATCTTTCGATTCTGAAAAGTGAAAGAAGTGATACTCATTGATCTCTATCCCCAGAATATTGGCCAATAAGAGACGGCGATACTTTTCGCTGCCGGCAAGTTCATAGCCGCGATTTCTCGTGATTGTTAGGGGCA
The DNA here is from genome assembly GCF_900114465.1 of Trichococcus palustris. GTDB lineage: Bacteria > Bacillota > Bacilli > Lactobacillales > Aerococcaceae > Trichococcus > Trichococcus palustris. Next base: position 44,850 of record NZ_FOTD01000017.1, read on the forward strand.
GGCGAGCCAACCGCGTTTCCAACTGTTTGATATCGGCAAAAAACGTGGTGTTGCTGATCAGGAATTCATCCAGAAAAGTCTGCATGCTGATCGGCTGATCACTGTTCAATAGCTGCAGCAAAATGGCATGTTGGCGTTCGGTGGCAGATAATTCGGAAGGCTCATCTTCAGAAACGGCGGAGAGAATTTCTGTTTTTACGCTATCCTCAGCAATTAATCGGAAACGACCCAGTCCCGCTTTTTCCAGCTTTGCACCGATGGATTCCAAAGACAGCTCCAGATTTGCCAATTCGCGGTAAACCGTACGCTTGCTGACTTTAAGAAGACTCATCAGGTGTTCCACGGTGACCGGCGAGGCAGTATGCAGCAATTCTTTTAAGATGATAGTCTCTCTAGGCGTTAGAAACATCCGACAAGTCTCCCCTCAATAGTTTCTCGTATTTGTTCGTTGCAATAAGATGCTCCACAATCAGCAGCGGTCCCTTCGGCAGCGCGTTTTCAGAAGCAAATTTTTCAGTGACGATATATAGATTCCTTTGATCCAAAAGCAGATGTTCCAGGGGTTGCTTTTCAACGTCGATCACTACGCTGTACTTCTGCGCTAAATTGCGGAACGCCTGCACCGCCATGGTCTGGGAACCCCGCACACCATCAGCATATAAAAAGACGATCTTTTGATACGGTATTTTTTCTCCGAACGGTTCCGGACTAACATTTTTTTCATGTTCCTCAGTCAGCAACGCCACAACTTTCGTATACTCCTCTTGATCCAAAAAATTTCCAATTGTGACTATTTGGGCGTGGGGGGCTTGGATTTCGGCTAAATGCTTCAACTCATTTTGGGTAATAAGCAAAAGATGGGGATCATCATTCACGCGGTAAATGGAAGTGTAGTCAACGGGGATGGAAATGCCCCTTTCCTTCAATTGTTGCCGCATCATGCTGGCTCCCATCGCACTTGAACCCATGCCCGCGTCACAAGCGAATAAAATCTTCTGAACTTCCGTCAATTTCGTCACCTTTTCTGAAATTTCTTTTTTTGTGTAATCTTTTCTGATCACGATGGCGGCGATCAAAAAACTAATCAGAGCGCTTACTGAAATGCCGCAAGTAACCCCCAGCAGCATATTTTGCGGTGCATTCGCTAAAATCATCACGAGCGATCCCGGGGAAGCCGGAGCCTTCAAACCCACTTGAAATAATTCAAAAATCAAAGTGCCGCTCATGCCGCCCAAAATGACGGCCGCAAACAACAAAGGGTTCAGTAAAACAAACGGGAAGTAAATCTCATGGATCCCGCCGATCAGATGAATCATTAATGCGCCGCTGGCATTGGCCTTCAGTTCTTTACGGCTGAACAGAATAAATGCCAATAATACCCCCAGCCCCGGCCCGGGATTCGTTTCGATCAAAAAGAGCAGCGAAGTTCCTGTATCCCCCGCTTGCTCAATCCCCAATGGCGTCAAGATACCGTGGTTGAGCGTATTGTTCAAGAACAACACTTTCAACGGCTCGATAAAAATATTGGCCAACAAAAGCAGGTTCCGCTGGATCAACCAGCCAACGAACAGACCCGCTTTCTGAGTGACGCCCGCAATGAACGGGCCGATAAAAACCAGACTCAAATAGCCGAACAGCATGCCGATGATCCCCGCCGAAAAATTACGGATCAGCATCTCATAACCTGCTTTGACCTTTGGCAAAAAATATTTATCGAAAAGGAAAACACTCCAGCCAGCCAACGGTCCTATTACCATAGCTCCCAGTATTTGCGGGTCTTCAAAGTCTACAAGAATTCCAATCACCGCGATGGCCGCCACGACCCCGGCTCTTTGCTCGATCAATCGTCCCCCAGTATAGGCAATCAGAACCGGGAGGAGAAAATAAATCATGATGTGATCCATTTCAATAAAGGATTGCTGGAGCGGACCCTGAAGGTATTGAATGAGAGTTGTAATGATACCCCAAGTGATGAAGACACTCACATTCGGCATGATCATTCCGCTGAGATAATGGCCAACCCTCCTTATGTTCGGCAACTCAAAAAGGTCTTCATTTGCATGGAATCGTTTTGGTTTTGTCATGGCCACACCTCCTTATTCATTTTCAGCAGGGCAGGCAGAATCAGGATTTGATAAAAATTTCCGTGTCATAGTCGGACTAGCCTCCAAAACTTTGGTTCCGCTTACAAAAAAACGGCCGCTTTTAGCGCATTATACATTTTTAACATGCGGTTGTATAGCTTTGCAATCATTCCGATTCATCCCATGATTGAAATCACGGGTGTTCTCGGTGCATGAATAAAAAGAGCCATGAAACACCACTCCTGCAGTGTTTCACGACCCTGAACGTTATATGACAGCCTTTATCAGATGCCTATTTCTTGTTTCACTATGTTGACGATGCGCATAACGTATTCATGGCATTTTTCGTCTGTTTCGGCTTCCGCCATGACGCGCAGTAATGGTTCGGTTCCGCTTGGGCGAACCAGAATGCGGCCCTTTCCGTTCATTTCCGCTTCAACTTCTTCGATGACAGCTTTCACAGCCGGAATGTCCATCACGCCATCTTTATCGGAAACGCGCACGTTCACCAATTCTTGCGGGTAAATGGTTACTTCATCAGCCAACTCTGAAAGTTTTTTGCCGGTTTGTTTCATGACGTTCAACAATTGAATACCAGTCAACAGGCCATCGCCGGTTGTGTTCATTTCAAGGAAGACAACGTGTCCGGATTGTTCGCCGCCCAAGTTGTAGCCATTTTTGCGCATTTCTTCCACGACATAACGGTCGCCGACTTGCGTCTTCAAAGCGATCATGCCTGCGGCTTCGATAGCTTTATGGAAGCCCAGGTTGCTCATGACAGTGGAGACGATTGTGTTGTGGTTCAATTTATTGTGGTCCTTCAAATATTTACCGCAGATGAACATGATTCTGTCGCCGTCAATGATGCGCCCATTCTCATCCACCGCGATACAGCGATCGGCGTCGCCGTCAAATGCCAAGCCGACATCCGCTTTCTTCTCAACGACAAATTTACCTAGGACATCCGGATGCGTCGAACCGACGCCTTTGTTGATGTTGATGCCGTCTGGATTTGCACCCATTGTATAGAAGTCTGTTTCCAAGTCTGCGAATAAACGATTGACGACCGGTGATGCTGCCCCGTTTGCCGCATCCAGGCAGACGGTGATGCCGGATAAGTCATCCGGGATGGTCGTTTGCAAGTATTGCGCATATTTCAAAACGCCTTCCGGATATTCATCCACTGTCCCCAAGCCTTCAGCGGAAGGTCTCGGTAAAGTATCCTCTTCTTGATCCAAGTATGCTTCGATTTCGTATTCCTGTTCATCCGACAGTTTGAAGCCGTCAGCGCCGAAGAATTTGATGCCATTGTCGCCGGCAGGATTGTGCGATGCAGAAATCATGACGCCTGCCACGGCACCTTGAATGCGTGTCAGATAAGCGACACCCGGTGTAGGGATGACTCCCAATTGCAACACTTCAATACCGACTGATAATAAGCCGGAAACCAGTGCATATTCCAACAATTGTCCTGAAATTCTAGTATCACGCGCAACCAACACGAGTGGATGTGCTATATCTTTAGCATGTTGTCTTAAGACATATCCTCCAAAACGGCCTAGTTTGAAAGCTAATTCCGGTGTCAATTCGCTATTCGCAACGCCTCTTACACCGTCTGTTCCAAAATACTTACCCATTACCTGTAATCTCCTTTAAATTTTATATTTATTTCGTCTTCATGGATTATTATTATTTTTATGAACTGCTGTCCTTTTGGCTGCCACTGCTGGCTTGTTCCGTCGAAGGACTCACGCTGCTCTCGCTTGCCGATGATGTATCTGAAGCCGTTGGAACGGAACTCGATTCAGCGGCCGTTGAAGCTGCATTCGCATCTTTAACCGTTATCGTGACTTCTACGCTGCCCGGCGTCGCTGTCAATGATCCGCTCGGCAGCGGGATGACGATCGTCTGCGTCTTGTTCTCAGCTACGCCAGTAACGCTGACCGGCAATGCGATTTGATCGATTCCTTCCAATAAGGCTCGATCACCGGTTAAGGTGACGACATCGTCGCCGGATATCTCAATCGCATACTGTTTGTTTTCAACAGGGACGCCGACTTGCTGCACAATCAGCGGTACTTTCTTCCCATAAAGCGTAATGGGAATTTTGACATTTACCTCTTGCGGTTCGACAGAAACGTTTAATTTATTGCCATCGCTGTCTTCTACTTGTACTACTGTATTCATATTTATCGAATTTGTCAATCCATTTTCAGCAGGGACGATCACGTATACATTTTTGACGCGCGCGATCGTAGATGCCGGACCTGTAAGCGTAACAGTATTGGCGCTTAAAACCGGATTGCCTGCATTGTATGCTGGGTTGACCAGACTTTCATCGAAGCGGAGTTCCACAGGGCTCTTGATGGACACGCGTTCTTCGATGACCACGTTTACCCGCGATGGCGTAAGCTGGTATTCTATTTCGTTTGACAGGTTCTCCACCCTCAGTTGGACGGTATGTTCCCCCGCCCCCAAAGCATTCAGATCCTCCGTCACCACGCGATAATCTGCGGCGGAAATGGTTTGCATCAACACACTCTGGGGACCTTTCAGAGTGAGCACAACCGTTTCGGGAAGTCCCGAAATAAAATAACGATCCGTATTGATATCCACTTGGATCGGCACATTGGAAATGGTCTCCTGCGTGCTGGTGCTGATGGAGCTGTTCCTGTTGATTGTAGATAATCCGTAGTTTTCGGAATAGACATACGCGAACAGCAGTAACGCAACCAGCAAGGAAACGCCCCGGAGAACCCATTTTTTCTCGAAAAATTTGGCATCTTTTTTCTTCATTCGGAGCTCCCCCATTTCATATTGTCAAAAATGTCTTGAATGAAATTAGTGGATTTTTCCTCCTGGTCTTCCACAACCAACTGGTCCGTCAAATAGGCCACAAAATTTTCCCTTGTCATTTCCCGTAACAGTCTATTTCCATGGGCGATGCTGATGCCACCCGTTTCCTCTGAAACGATGATTGTGATGGCATCGCTGACTTCGGACAAGCCGATCGCCGCCCGATGACGTGTCCCTAATTCTTTTGGTATCAAGGAACTTTCGGAAAGTGGCAAATAGCTTGCCGCTGTTGCTATTTTATAATCTTGGATGATGACGGCGCCATCATGCAAAGGCGTATTCGGAATGAAAATATTGATGAGCAGTTGGTTGGTTACCACTCCTCCGATCGGTATGCCAGTTGAAGCATACTCGTCCAAGGAATCCTGTTCTTCCAATGAAATGAGCGCTCCGATTTTCCGTTTCGCCATGTACTGGACGGCTTTGTCCAGTTCCGCCACCAACCGTTCACCTGCATTGATGGTTCGTTTGGAGCGTTTCCGGAACCCGGTTTTCCCGAGATGTTCCAATCCTTTTCTGATTTCAGGCTGGAATACGATAATGACGGCGACAACGCCCCATTGGATGACGCTATTCATGATCCAATCGATGGTCTGCAGCTGCAAAAAAACCGCTGCAAATTTGATCAGCACAAAGATGCCTACCCCTTTTAAGAGTTGAATGGCACGCGTCCCTTTAAATATCATGATCAGCTTATAGACCAGATACCACACAATCAAGATATCCAATAAATTAAAAGCATTGCTCCAAGTGATCATTTCTCCCCAATCGATTGACACATGTGCACCCCCTGCTAATATTATAGATACAATTATATCATAAACGATATTGCAAAATGCAGATTGTTTCCTTGAGTAAGCGCTTCAAAAGGCGTACAATTAAGATGCACAAAAAATAATGGTCAATCAAGCTTATCGATTGCACAACTTTCTCATTTTGGTGTACTTAGGTTGTAACCATTATAAATAATCAATCCATTCAAACAGGAGGAATCAGCATGACTATCGATTTTAAGGACCATGGTCAAACGCCCTATGTAGTGAACATTGAGGACGCAACGTTACAAAATGAGAATTACCGCACAACCATCTGGACAGGGAAAAAATTGCAGGTGACCGTAATGACCATTCAACCAAAAGATGACATCGGTTTGGAAGTCCATCATGGCATCGATCAATTCATCCGCATCGAAAAAGGCCAAGGACTGTGCCAAATCGGGCCGGCTGAAAATAACCTGAACTTCGAACAAGCCGTATCTGATGATGACGCTGTCTTTGTGCCTGCCGATATGTGGCACAATATCACCAATACGGGTGACCAGCCGCTTAAATTATATACGATCTACGCAGGTCCCGACCATGTACCGGGTACCGTTCACCCGACACATGATGACGCAAGGAACGATCCGAACGAACATTGATTATCGTATCCAAAAAAACGAGTCCAGGAGATTGCTCCCGGACTCGTTTTATTTGTAATGGATGAAGACAATCACAGAACGGCCGTCATCAGTCGACTAATTTTGCAAGTTCTTCTTCAGGCAAGTAGAAAGATACTTTGCTGCAGCCAGGGCATACAGCCGCTTCTAAAGATGCTCTTACTGAATCATTCAATGTTTTTCCTTTTGAAACTTCAACTTGATAAACGCCTTGTGTATGTAGTGTCAAACCTTTCATTAAATCCATGTTGCAATCTGCGCATTTAGCCATGTGTTTGCCCTGCTTTCCTATTTTTAATTTGTCTTTTTCATGTAAACATCTACATGTCTTATCATACCACGATTTCTACAATGAACTTTTTACTAATTTGTGAACTTTTTGCTAAAAAAACAGGAAAAACACATCCCGCAGTGGGATGTATTTTTCCTGTTTTTGCATGACTGGGCTAGCTGGATTCGAACCAACGAATGACAGAGTCAAAGTCTGTTGCCTTACCGCTTGGCGATAGCCCAATGGTGGAGGAGGGCAGATTCGAACTGCCGAACCCTAAGGAGCGGATTTACAGTCCGCCGCGTTTAGCCACTTCGCTACTCCTCCGTAAGCTTTCCATCAAAAGCTGACCAATATATAATATACCAGCTTTCCATTTATTTCAATACCTTAAAAAATATTTTTAGTTTTTTTTAATGAAAAAAGGAAAGCAGGCAAAACACATCCGCTCCGCTTGCTTTCCGCCAGTCATTCAGAGATTCCCCGACCGGAATATGGAGATGAGCAGCCAAATGCCGAACAAGCCGGCAATGACGAAGCCAGCCTGTCCCAAAAATTGGCCGCCCGGTGTACCCGACATGATCGAAGAGGCTAGGAGCAAGCCAGCCACTATCAAGGAAATGACCACCCGGTTGGACATTTTTTTGATGTCCTTCCATTTTTCATCCAACTCATCCACATCGAGCTTCAGCATCGTCCTTCCGCTCGCCATCTGCTTCAATAAGGTCAGGATGCTTCCCGGAATTTCGCTGCTGTCCTTTAGGATGGCATAGCTCTTCAATGCCAACTTTTCAGCCGAGAACTTTTGCATCAAGGTAGCCACATTGATGTTTTCCTTCAAGTAGTCTTTCGCAAGCGAGATAAGCTTCAACTCCGGTGATATCTCTTGGAAAACGCCCTCCAGTATCGACAAGGATTTCGCCAAAATGGTCAAGTCGCTTGGGATGGCTATATTATGCCGTTTGAACATCCTGATGAAGTCGGTGATGAATGTCGCCATATTCACGGTCAACATATTATTCGATAAATACATATCGAACATCAGCTCAATATCCGCATATAGCTTTCTTTTGTCGACCCGGCCTCTGGGGGTGCCCAATTCCAGGCAGACCTTCACCATCTTGTCGATATCTCTCGAGGCCAAACCCTGCATAATATCATTTAAAGATGCCTTTGTACTGTCCGACAGCTCACCCATTATGCCAAAATCGATGAAATAGATCTTGCCTTCCTTGATGATGAAATTGCCTGGGTGGGGATCGCCATGGAAAAAGCCGTCATGGAATACCTGTTTTAAATAAGACAACATCAATTTACGGCTGATATCCTCCTCATTATAGCCGAGCAAATCGAGTTGTTCATGATTGTTGATTTTGGTCCCTTCGATATATTCCTCCACCAAAATGCGCCTGGTCGTCAAACCTGGATAAATTTTGGGGACGCCGATACAGGCGATGTTCTTGTTCAAATCGCGGAACCGCTGGAGCATATGGGCTTCGTTGCGGAAATCCAGCTCATTCAACGTATTGGCTTTCACCTGCTCCAGAGCCTCTTTCGGGTCGATGACTTCCACCAAGCCTGCCGGAATTTTTTTGCTTAACCGGATCAGGATATCCAAATCACGGATCAGCAGTTCATCGATGATTGGCCGCTGCACTTTCACGACAACAACTTCGCCTGTCCTCAAGATGGCTTTATGCACCTGCGCAATTGAGGCGCTGGCTAAAGGTTTCTCGTCGATCGACAGGAAAGCATCCCCCAACGATAAGCTTGTTTCTTCCATAAATATGCGTGACACTTCCGAAAAAGGGAACTCGGGCGCCTTGTCCTGCAGCTGTGCTAATTCTTCCACAAATGCCTGCGGCAGGATATCGATGCGGGTCGAGAGGATTTGCCCTATTTTTATGAAACTGGGGCCCAGTTTTTCGAATGCAAGACGCAGGTTTTCCGGGTCTTGATCTTTATGGCTAGTCTTCACTTGATTATGGTAGACAAACTGAACCCCGTAGGTGGAAAGGATTCTTATTATTTCATTCAATCGTTTGTCTCTCACCATCGCGAACTCCCCTTACCCAATTTCCTTCTATTTATTCAATAATTGATCTAATTTTTCATTGAGCGCATCGACTTTTGCGGTCAGGGCTTCAACATCTTCTTTTTTCGCAAAATCCAATGCTTCCATTTCGGCTTTTGTGGCCGGAACCGATTCTGTCGCTTTCCGTGTCAGTTCCGCCTGCAGCTCTTTTCCTTCTTGGACGGTTACGCGCCCCTTTTCAACCATTTCGTTGATCAGTTTCTCTGCTTTTTCTACTGAAGTTGAGGTGAACCCGATACCTGCTAAGAAAATTTTCTTTAATTCGTCCATGACTACTCTCTCCTTTGATTGTTGGAATGGTATATGCAAAAATCCTAGTGTTCGTGGAAATGCTCGTGATCGGAGTGACTATGCTGATGCTCTCTGTTGTGATGGATGCTGAATGCATCCGGTACGGGATCATATCCGCCCTTTATAAATGGGTGGCATCTCAAAATGCGTGTCATCCCCATGATGCTGCCTTTTATTGCGCCATGTTTCTGGATTGCCTGTACGGCATAATTCGAACATGTCGGATAATACCGGCAACTCGGCGGAAACAGCGGGGATATAAATTTTTGATACCCACGGATAAATCCGATAAAAATCTTTTTCATTTCCCTTTCCTTTCCTGCAACTATATTTATATTTTACCCTTTTTTCGGTCGAAATAAAACGAATACACTTTTCTGGTCAGAATCCATTTTTTTATTTTGTCGGCTCTTTCTATTTTTTTGTCTGCCTTTTTGGTAAAATACCAATGAGTTAACGTTTATCTGAAAAATCATGAAATTTAAGGAAGGTTGTGTCTCGTGCAAAATAGTAGAAATAAAACATATCGCATCGCAATTTTAGGTATTTTATCTGCTTTTATCATCATCCAAACCTTTGTCCCTTTTTTGGGGAACATTCCGATTCCGCCATTGAATCCGACAATCATCCATATCACCGTTATCGTCGCTGCCTTTGTTTTGGGAACAAAAGACGGAATGATCGTCGGATTGGTCTGGGGATTGACCCGCATGTTCAAAGCCTATACCCTGCCCGCTTCCCCTTTGGATTTGCTTTTATGGACAAATCCCATCATCGCCGTGGTTCCACGTGTTTTGGTCGGACTTGTCGCCGGTTTAGTGTACCAAGCCTTTTTGAAAAAAAAGAAAGAAAAAACCGGCATGGTCGTTGCCGCTGTTATGGGCTCATTGACCAACACCATTCTCGTATTGGGTTTCATCGCGCTCTTCTATGGAACGGAATACGCCGCAGCCCTTAATGTCGATCCTTCTAACCTTTTGAAAGTATTAGCAGGAATTGTTGCAACAAACGGCGTCGGAGAAGCGGTTGCCGCTGGCCTGATCGCTCCCTTCGTTGCAAAAGCATTGATGAAGGTCCGCAGAAAATAAGCATGTGATTAACAAAAATACTCTTTCTAAAAGGAAAAGATTTCACGTTTTCTTTTAGGAAGAGTATTATTTTTTGTCTAATGTAAGGCAGGTTGGATAGCAAGCCATCCCTTGATGATGGTCGGCACATTAAGAAATAGCCACGTTAAAAGGGAGGCGCCCCCGATACCATAAATGTACAGGGTAACGGGTTTGAATAGCATGAAGATGGCCATGAACCGTTTCATGGACATTTTTGTCAAGCCGGCAACCATGCATAAAAAATCATCGGGGAAGCCCGGCAAAGCGAAGGCCGATGCCAACAGCCAGTCGAAGCGTTTGCCCTTGGTCAGCCAAGTGTAGTATTTGAGGTAGCTTGCTTCAGAAACGAATGCCCGGACGAAAGTTTTGCCATATTTGCGGGCTAACAGGAAATTGATGACCGATCCGACCAGGACCCCGACGAAGCTGTACACGAATCCCCAGAGCGGGCCAAAAACCAACTGTGCTATGACCAGTGTGATGCCTCCTGGGATGACGGGATAGACAACCTGAATGATTTGAATCAAAAGGAAAGCGATGGGGCCATATATGCCCATTCCTTCCAGGACGGCCTTGAAACTGCCTTCCGCTTCGAAAAAGCCTGAACGATAAACCCAGATTCCCAAAAGAAGTGTCAATATTGACCCCACAACCGTCAAGCCTCGGATAATTTTGCGATTCAAATCAATCATTTGATGGGTACTTTCCATTTCCACTCTATCACCTCTCGTATTCCTATTCCTCGGTTCAATCTCATTATACGTGACGAATATATGCTTTGTGTAATTTATGTGTAAGCTTTTCTGAAATGCAACCCTTCCGTTAAAATATCTCATTTTTCTGCATTCTCATTGTATCAGCATCTTTGTTATTATGCGTATGGCTAAAGTCTGATTTTCTTAACTGATTATAAACAGTTACTTATATTTTGTCCATGATAACCTATTGTCCGATTTTTGTTATATTCCGACTTTCATTCAGCGCCCCGTTCCCGTTCCTATTGCTGGAAAAAAGCGACGGATTGTGCTATGTTGACCTATATGCTCTTCAATCAGCGACAGGAAGGTGATCTATGTACGCTCCTCTTTCAAAAAACATCAAAACAACTTTGGTTACCTCCTTTTTGGGTAGCTTAATCTATTCTTGCACCATCCCTTTTTTGATCATCTATCTGGCCGGCATCTACAGCCCAAAATGGACCGGACTCATCGTCATGGTGAATGTCGTTTCAGCCTTCACCGCGGGGATCGTCGGCGGCTATCTGGCCGATACTTTCCAGAGAAAGCGGATTTTATTCATTTTCCAAACGTCATACGGCTTATCTCTGCTCTTGATAGCCTTGACGTTTGCGGGTATACTGACAGCCAATTTTTGGCTCGTCATCGGCTATTGGATTTGCGGCATCTCTTTCAACCTCTATTCCCCAGCCTTCGATGCCGTGCTGATGGACTCGACCACACCCGTTGACCGCAAGACGGTCTATCAAATGCAATATTGGGCCTTCAATCTTTCGATGGCTTTGGGATTTTCGATCGGCGGCTTCCTATTCAAACATTTTCTGCTCCATCTTTTCTTGGTTACAGCCATCCTGCAATTGCTGCTGGCCCTGTCATTCCAGAGAAAGTTGGACTACAACAATCAGGTTTCCGCGCAGCTGCACAAAAATCCCTTGAAGGACCTTTTGCTGAATTACCGCATTGCGGCGAAAGACAAACGTTGGGTGTTGCTCATCCTGGGCATGGCGCTGTTCAACGCGGCTGAATTTTCCTTGAAAAACTATACCGGTGTCCGTCTTTCCCGGGAATTTGAAGCAATCACGCTCTTCTCCGTCCCCATCGACGGAGTAAGGATGCTCAGTATCCTGCAGGTGATCAATACGATCTTGGTTGTCTGCTTCACCTTTTTGATTTCCAAGCTGACCGAAAAGAGATCGGAACGGGGCGCCATTCTTTATGGACTGGTGCTGTATGTCATCGGCTACGGGTTGATTGCGGTATTCAACAGCATTTATATTCTGGTGCCGTTGATGATTTTGGCGACGATCGGCGAATTGGCCTCCTCCCCTAATATCAACGCCCGGAAAGTGGATCTGATCCCTGAAAATAAACAAGCCTCCTATCTGGCCTTCAGTTCCCTCTCCTACCAAGGTGCGGAACTCCTCGCCGCGCTGGGATTGACGCTAGGCGGCTACATCTCGGCTGGCGTCATCAGCGCCTACATCATCATTCTGGGCTTGCTCGGCACCTGGTTCGTTATTGTGAGTCTGTACGGAAAAGAACGGAACCCATCGCCGTAAAAATATCCTTAGAAAAGCAAAGAAGGCCGCCAAAATCACAAGCTGATTTTGGCGGCCTTCTTTTTCGTCAGATAAAATTGTTCAACTGTCCGGTGTAGATGGAGCGGTTATTGTTAAAGACGTAGGAGATGCCCACTACTGTAAAGAAATAAGGCAGATACGCATAACCGAATATCTCCGCCCCGATGAATATGGGTGCCATGAAAGTATTCGTTGCGGATGCGAACACACTCGCATAACCCAGTGCGGCCACAAATTCTGTCGGCAAGCCGAGGAACGGGGCCAGCCAATAGCCTAGACTGGCGCCGATCGAAAACAGGGGCGTCACTTCCCCGCCCTGAAACCCTGCGGCCAACGTCAGAATAGTCAAAACAGCCTTCAGTATCCAATCATAGCCGTGGATGGCTTCATTATGAAAACTCGCGTTGATCAAATTCGTCCCCAGTCCTGAATAACGTCCCATCTGGAGGACCAGCAGGATTGCGCTCAACCCAAGGCCCATGAAAAAGATACGCTGATACGGATTCTTCAGTTTCTCCGCCAACCATTTTTTTGTATCCGTCAATGCCTTGGCAAATAGTCCCCCTACGACCCCAAAAATAATGCCCAGCACCAGCAATTTCATTATGAAAGGAAAAGTGACAGCTATTTCCGCATCCAATGAATAGGTGAATTTTTCCAAGCCTAAAAAATGTGACGTATAGGATGCCACGAAGGCGCCTATCGCAGCCGGAAATAAGGACCGATAATCGAGGCGCCCCACCGCCAGAACCTCCAGAGCAAAGAAGGTTGCCGCAATCGGGGTTTCAAAAAGGCCGGCAAAACCCGCCGCCATCCCTGTAACCAGCATAATTCGCTTCGCATCATAAAAAGGCAGCCGTTTGCCGAATGTATAGCCGACAGTCGCCCCGATCTGGACGGCTACCCCTTCGCGTCCGGCACTGCCGCCGAAGAGATGGGTCAGCCAAGTGCCTCCTACGACCAGTGGAATCATCCGTTTCGGGATCTCTTCCTCTTGCGTATTCCCTGCCGAAAAAACCAACCCCATCCCTTTGGCGGTGTTCTTACCAAATTTTTGATAAGCAAAGACGATCACCAATCCCGCAATGGCTAAAAATGGCAACAAAAATTGCGGTCGCGCGTCCCGGTATTCGCTTACGGCAATCAATATCCGTCCAAAAACGGTATCGACAGCACCGACGAGTATGCCTATTATGATAGCCAGAATGCCATAAAAAGATATTATTCTATAATTCATTATATTGCTGCGTTCCAATACTCCACTCCCTTTTCCGAAAGGATACTTTTGATTTCCATTCATTATACAGAGCGGGCTTTAGCCGGTCAATGGCTCAAGCAGCATGGATAAAAGCTCTTGCCTGCGGGCATTGCAATACGCTATCCCACAAATAAGATGCGCAACCTCAAATTAACCTTTTTGAAACAAAAAGGTTGGTACAACAAAGTCGTAGAAACTTGTTGTACCAACCTTTTGATTATATGCCGGCTGCAGGATTTGAACCTGTGACCTCCGCGTTACGAGTGCGATGCTCTACCAACTGAGCTAAGCCGGCATGGATGTAACCTCACCTAATGAGTGAGTTACAACACACTAAATTATATATAATTTTAGACGATTTGTAAAGGCCCATTTCCCATTTCGGAGAACGGGCCCTCTACTCAATCGCAATAAACAACTATCTGCCGGCAGCCTATTTCAATTATCGTTCAGTTTTTGCCGGAGTTCCTCAATGCGTTTCAAGTCATACGGCGTCTCTTGATATACAAAATAGTTCAACCAATTGACACAGAGAATGTTTGCATGTGCTCTCCAACGCACCACCGGCTTTTGCGTCGGATCATCATTCGGATAGTAGTTGACTGGCAAGTTGATAGGTTTGTTCAGAGCAAGATCCCGTTTGTATTCCTTATCGAGTGTATCATGATCATATTCAGCATGGCCGGTCACAAAGACAAAACGGTTATCCCTGCTGCGCACAATGCAAACGCCGGCTTCTTCGGAGGTAGCAAGTATCTCCAAATCCTTGCAGGCCTCAATGTCTGCTTCCTTCACGTCAGTATGGCGGGAATGAGGCATATAGAATTCGTCATCAAAGCCCCGTAGCAGCATTGTTTTGCTGTCCGATATAGAGTGCTTGAATACGCCGAACAACTTCTCAGGAAGCGGATATTTGCCGATTTGATAGTGGTGGTAGAGTCCTGCCTGTGCGCCCCAACAGATATGCAACGTCGAGAAGACATGGCTTGTCGACCATTCCATTATTGCAACCAATTCATCCCAATAATCCACTTCTTCAAATGGAAGGTTCTCAACCGGGGCTCCCGTAATAATCATTCCATCAAAATATTTGTCTTTGATATCGGAAAACGTTCGGTAGAAATAATCCAGATGTTGTTGGGAAATATTCTTCGCATCATAGCTTTCCATTCTCAGCAGCGTTATTTCCACTTGAAGGGATGTGTTTGACAGCAACCGAATAAATTGGGTTTCTGTTGCTTCCTTTGTTGGCATAAGATTCACGATGATGATTTGCAAAGGACGGATATCTTGTGTGATTGCCCTTGTTTCATCCATTACGAATATGTTTTCCTTGGCAAGTTCTTTGATTGCAGGTAGATGTTTCGATACTTTTATTGGCATACCATCCATTCCTCATTTCTTTGTTTTTTGCCTGGATTTCCTTTTCCGTACAAAAAAGCCTTCTCCACCACAGCCTTGCGACTATGGGGCGAAAGCTTCGCGTTACCACCCATGTTTATATAAACCTCACGATTTATATCTCAAAGAGTACTAGGAAAGACTGCCGAAGGGCAATGATTCTGATACTCTGCAGTATATCGTCTGCGTACGTAATCAGGGTAATTATTCACCTGATCAAAAGCTCCAAGACCATCTTCACTCTGTTATGATATGCTTCCTCTCACCCAACCAGAAGCTCTCTGCCATATCTCCCAAAGCTACTCTTCTCTTCATAGCCCCTATATCCTATATAGTTATCTTATTCCACTGTAATTAAATTATCATCATTATCTAATCTTGTCAATGAGAAAATTAAAATAACAGGCCGGAACTACTTCCCCTAATTCCGGCCCGCTACTATCATTTATGTGAAAACATGCGAATGATCCCTTAATCCTTACTGTAGATATCTTTATATTTCTCATGTTTACGGAACATGCTGTCGACGTACGAGCAATGCGGCACAATCTTCTTGTCCTGCTCCTTCATTTCCTCCACTAGGCAGTCCAGGAGTTTTTCTGCAACCCCTTGCCCGCGTAAGGAAGGGTCCACATAAGTATGATTAGCTATAACTTTATCTGCTCCATATGGAGCATAGGTGATTTCTGCAATCACCTTCTTATCTTCGTCATACATCACGAAACCATCTCTTGTTTTTACAAATTCTTCAGCCATCGAAACTCCTCCTTAACCTCTTCCGATTATCTTTGATACTATTTTAACACTTTATTTCTGGATGATACATCAAAGCGACTTAGCCGGGACTTTATTTTACAGCCAACAAAAAAAGGCTGCCGACAAGTTTGTCGATAACCTTTGTTGTGATCTTATATAAAAACATGCGCGGCAACGTCCTAGTCTCACAAAGGGAAACCCTTCACTACAATCGGCGCTAAGAAGCTTAACTTCTGTGTTCGAGATGGGAACAGGTGTGAC
>NZ_FOTD01000028.1 GCF_900114465.1 Trichococcus palustris
CTTTTGAAAGATGCAGCGGTGTTTCGTAATGGGACAAGGTGATGAGCGGTTCAATGCCGTATTTCAGCAGTTCATCGAACAGGTCGTCATAGAATTGCAGGCCGGCTTCGTTCGGCTCCGTTTCATCCCCATTCGGAAAAATGCGCGTCCAGGCAATGGAGGTACGATAGGTTTTGAAGCCCATTTCGGCAAACAGCTTCACGTCCTCTTTGTAACGGTGATAGAAGTCGATCCCTACCAATTTCATGTTGTCAGGTGTCGGTCCGTCAGTGATCAGCCCGCCAAAACCGCCTTTTGGTGTTACATCCTGAACAGACAAGCCTTTGCCGTCAGCATCAAATGCTCCTTCATATTGATTAGCCGCAGTTGCGCCACCCCATAAAAATCCTTCTGGAAATACTGTACTCATTCTATCTCTCCTATTCTTCATTCCTATTATATGGTGATAAAAGGACCGGCCAGGTTTGATGCCCGACGGCCAGTCCCATTTTCGCTATTTCAAATTATGCTATTACCGTCAAAAGGTAATCCCCTTCGGACAGTTTCGCTTCTTTAGTGGTGATCACATCCATATATTCGTTCGAGTTGGTCACGATGATCGGTGTGATGATGTCGTAGCCTGCTTGTTGGATATAGGCGATGTCGAATTCCAGCAATAATTGGCCGGCAGTGACTTTGTCGCCTTGTTGGACATGGCTCGTGAAACCTTTGCCTTCCAGCTGAACAGTGTCCATACCGATGTGGATCAGTATTTCCGTTCCGTTCTCTGTCGTCAAACCGATGGCATGGTGCGTCGGGAACAAGAAGGTTACAGTCGCGTTTGCAGGAGCATAGACTTCACCGATAGTCGGACGGATAGCGATTCCTTTTCCGAGTGCACCTGTTCTAAAGGCTTCATCCGGCACCTCAGATAGTGGGACCATTTCACCGATAAGTGGGCTAGCAACCAAGTCTTTTTCAGCAGAAGCTGAGAAATCTTTTTTCAATGCATTGACGACCAATGTATCCATATTTCTTGCAGCAACCGTTTCTACAGCAGCTGTTTCTGATTCAGGGTAAAGGACAGGAATTTTTGAAAGGTAAACCAATACGAAACCAAGTACAAGGCCGACTACGCTGACGATGACAGATGCCCATAGGTTCATTGTAACCGCACCGCTTGGATCCAAATAGCCAGGAATGGCGAAGATCCCTAAGCCACCCATGCGGAAACCAGTAAGACGGAAGGCCCCAGCAACCATACCGGAAATGGCACCAGCTACACAGCTCAATTGGAACGGACGTTTCATCGGTAAAGTAATCCCGTAAATGGCAGGTTCGGTTACTCCGAACAAGCCGGAAATCATGGCTGGAATACTCAATTGTTTCACTTTCGCTTCTTTTGTTTTCAGGAAGATGGCGATGATGGCACCGGTCTGGGCAAAGGAAACACCTAAAACAGTAGCCAAGAGTTGATCATAGCCTTGTGTAGCCAAATTGTTGATGGCGATCGGAACCAAGCCCCAGTGAAGACCGAACATAACGAATACTTGCCATCCGCCGCCCAGAATAGCTCCGGCAACGATTGGACTCAAGTTGTAGACCATGGAAACGCCTGTTCCGACAAGTGTCGCTACCCAAGTGGATACCGGTCCGACAAACAGGATAGTCAATGGAACGACGATCAACAAGGTGAAGAAAGGGACCAAGAATAATTTCACGACATCCGGAACGACTTTCTTCAACCAATTTTCGACTTTTGAGCCCATGAAGATAGCCAACACAATCGGCACAACCGATGAAGCATAGCTCATCATGATGACCGGCAAGCCCAAGAAGGTCATAAAGATCGGCGATTCGAAAATGGAGCCCGCGAATAAGGTGTACAGCGGTTCAATGCCTGCAGGATTGACCATGCCCGGATAAACCATTGCGGCTGCGACTGCCATTGCCGTGAAGCTATTCATTTTGAAGTGTTTGCTGGCGGTGAAAGCAAGGAAAATCGGCAGGAAGTTAAAGAATCCGTCCCCCGCAGCTTGAATCAATACATATGCCCCATCGGTTGCGGGAATACCAAAGGCCAATAACAAAGCAGCCAAGCCTTTCAACATCCCTGTTGCCGCCAACGGTCCCAGGATCGGTTGGAAGATTTTCGAAATCATATCGATGAACTGATTGAAAATACTGCCCTTTGGACCCTCATCTTCAGCGGCGACCTCACCGCTGCCATTCAATCCGCCGACTGCATTTACGGCTGCGTACACATCCGGCACATGGTTGCCGATGACGACTTGGTATTGGCCGCCGCTTTTGATGACCGTTACGATCCCTTCGCGTTTCTTCAAATAATCCGTGTCCGCCTTGCTTTCGTCCACTAATTTGAAACGCAGACGCGTAATGCAATGAGCCAAACTGCGGACATTTTCTTTGCCGCCGACGTGAGCCAAAATATCATTTGCTAATTCTTCATATTTCATATTTTATCCCTCTTTTTCCTGTATTTTTTTATAAAAAAAACCTAAATAGATAGCATGGAAATTCCTTCCCGGCCGTCTACTTAGGTTTTGCCTGCTTTACCAGTAACAATCCTTTTGAGATCTGTTTCTTATTCAATTTTGCTGCACGATGCGCTGGATGTGGATGGTCAAATAGAGCTTCTCATCCATCCCCACCTGAAAACGATGGGCACCCGCAACGTAGGTATCGATTTTATCCGTACAGGCGAAGGCTTGCGGATAGCTCGCCTTCACCTGCTCCTGCAGGAACGTATCCTGCGAAGATGCGAACGTCTCGCCCGTGACGACCCGCTGCGCAAAATATTGCAGATGGGTGATGAAACGGTTGTAGGAGATGGAATCCTCATCGAATGTCACCCCGAAGTGCAACCGCACGATGTTCAGGATATCCTGCACAATCCGCGTCACCTTCATCGTCTCTTCGATCAGCTGGCCTTCCTTTTGGGCATTGACGAAATGCAGGGCGATGGATGCCGCTTCATCAGGCGCCAAGCTGACACCCGTGTATTGCTCGATCAGCCCGATGCTTATCATGCCCAGTTCATATTCCCGCCGATAGAATCGTTTCACTTCAAAAGTCAAAGGATTCGTGAGGGTTATGCCTTCCCGCGTCCGCTGAATGGCGTAATGGATATGGTCAGCCAACGTCAGATACAGATTCGCTTCGAACGGATGCTGCAATCTTATTTCGGCCTCTTGGATGATGTTAAGGATGGCATCGGATTCCTCAACCGGCAGATCCTGGTAGATGGCCTTCAATTGGTCGGTCGCGTCGTTTCCTTGTATGACGAAGGTCTTTTCGATCAATGCCTGATCGAACCTGTCCCCCGTCCGTTTCTGAAAGCCGATCCCCTTTCCCATCACAATGATTTCGGAATGATTCTCGGCTTTCGCCAAAACCACATTGTTATTAAAGACTTTCTCAATCCTCATCGATAATCTCATCCCACCTTCCATTAAAAAAAACCTAAACTAACACCAAATGACACTGACATCATCTCGTATTAATTTAGGTTTTGCCTGCGTGACCAGTAACAATCCTATGACAAAATGATAGCACTTGCAGAAAAATAATGCAACCCCTTTCTTTTGTTTTTTTGAAATTTTTATTTTCAGGCTGCCGTTTTCCTTTTTCGGATGCGCATGCTTTTCCCACCGCTCTGCCAAGCTCACCCTCACGCGCAAAAATAATAGTGAATGATACTGGAATCCCCGAATCGAACATTCCAGAATAATCTGGCTTAGAAATCTGAAAACAGCTAAAAGGGTTGCCTCAATAGAGACAGCCCCTTCTTTGTATAAAAAACTGATACAGTCCCTTAATCCTTTTGCTCACATGCTACAAACCGCCAGCATCCTGCGTTTGCTTCTTCTTGCATTTATCCAGCCCGCTCGAAATCAGTTTGATGAACGGCCCCACTAGCACCGCCGTTATGATGGTCCCTTCACGGACACCGCGTATATCCCCGAAAGCAAGCCACGAAATCACGATAGTCCCGGCCACCAACGCAAAGTCATAGATCACCTTGATGCGGTTGAACGGTTTACCCGTCCTGCTGGCCATCGCCTTTACGATGCCTTCGCTCGGGTTCACGACTTCATCTGCCTTCAATTGCATCAAAATGCCTGCCGCCAAAATGAGGCACCCCATGATCAGGATGACCAGTTTGGCCAGGTACGTTGCCGGTTGGACGCCTTGCAGCAACCACATGCCAAAGTCGATGAAAAAACCGAAAAACAAACACAGGATGAACTGCAAATATTGTTTTTTCGGGAAATCCTTCCCCAACAGGATGATTTCGGCAAACACATACAGCCAGTTAGTCAGCAACGTGAACGTCCCGAAGCTGAGTGGATAGATGAAGCTCAAAATGTAGGGGACGCTCGATATCGCGGAAGTCCCCAATTGCGAACGCGTGATAGCGCTGATGCCCAACCCCATCACAAACAGGCTGAACAGCAACAGGCTATAGCGTTTTAAGACATCGTTCATATGCATCCACTCCCTTTTCCCCTATTCAAACACACGGATTGCGGAATGGCAAGAAGGCACGGCATCTTCGGAATATAATAAAAATGCTCACTTCGCATAAAGTTGTCATTCCATTTTGTAGGTGCATGGAAACAAGGTATAATAGTAATTAATTGATGGACAATAATCATTCAATGCAGCATGTGCTATTGTCCTGCACAAACAAATAGCTTACTTCACGAAAGGAGAAAAATCATGCCTCATAGATACCCCACGCTCAGTGGCATAGCACAGTATTCCGATAAATTTAAGTATTCGCTTTTGATCAGTTTCGCCTTATTTTTGGGTGTCTCTGCCTTCTTTTTCAATAGTCCCCAGGAAATTTGGCAAGGCAACCTCACCATTTTGACTTCTCCCGCCAATCTGTTGACGGACTACATGGCATTGACGAATGTGGGAGCGGCATTGTTCAATGCATCCTTTATGACCCTGCAGGCCGTTTTGCTCGTAAGTCTGACCGGTGCCCGTGTATCCGGCCCCGTCATTGCTGCCGTATTGACCGTTGCGGGCTTTTCCTTATTCGGAAAGAACTTCTATAATTCGATGCCGATTGTTGCGGGAGCCTTCGCCTATGCAAAGGTCACAAAGGTGCCTTTGGAACGTTCCTTGCTCGGTGCCTTGTTCGGGACGGCGTTGGGTCCATTGGTCAGTGAGCTTTCCTTCAATGTCGGATTGGATCTGCCGGTCGGGATTTTATTTGGCATTGGCGCAGGCTTTATTTCTGGTTTTCTGATTCCTCCATTGGCCCATCACTTTGTCACCTTCACGAAGGGGTTCAGCCTCTATAATATCGGCTTCACTTGTGGCATCATCGGTACCTTCTTCATTTCGTTGATGCGCAATTTTGGGTTTGAGGTAGAGACCGCTAGCATCCTTGCCAGCGGCTACAATCTCCCCTTTTCCATCATGCTGTACGTCCTTTTCGGCGCCATGCTGCTTTTGGGGTTTTGGTGCAACCGCTGGACTTTCAAGGGATTGAAGCGCATCATGCGACACTCCGGTCAGCTGTCGACAGATTATATCGAGTTGGGCGGCCTCGGTGCGACGCTCACCAATATGGCGCTGTTGGGTATTGCGACAACCAGCTATATTCTGTTGCTCGGTGGTGAAATAAACGGTCCCATTATCGGCGGTATTTTTACGGTCGTCGGCTTCGGAGCTTTCGGAAAGAACCTAAGGAATGTTACGCCAATCATCATCGGGGTGACATTGATGGGCCATTTCAACTATCAGGATAACCACTCGACGGCCGTCATCATCGCTGCCCTGTTCGGGACAACGTTGGCCCCGATGGCAGGACGTTACGGTACGATTGTCGGGATCATTACGGGTGCATTGCATCTTACGCTGGTCATGAACATCGGCTACCTCCACGGCGGTGTGAACCTGTACAATAACGGTTTTTCGGGTGGTCTGGTCGCTTCCATGATGGTGCCGCTCCTGGAAGCTTTGCATGTGCATCAAGCCAACCAACGCGCCTTACGTAACCCGATCGACCCGGCCGATGAAATAGAGAACTACCAGCGCAGCAAATAAAACTAAAAAACTGTTTGAGAAGGGAATTTCCTTCTCAAACAGTTTTTTCACATAAACAATCGGAGGGCGGCGATAGCCGTCATCATCATGATGATGCGTTTGTACCATACTTCATTGATTTTCCTGACCAATTTGATGCCCAATACAGCGCCAAAAGCGATGAAGGGGATCATGATCAAGGTGTAGCGGAATGTTGCCCACGTGATTGTCCCCCACATAAAAATATGGAACGGCAACTTGATCAGGTTCATCAGGAAGAAAAACCATGCCGTCGTGCCGATCATTTTATTTTTGGTGAGTTCCTGCGTCAGCAAATAGACGTTGAAGATCGGCCCCGCCGCATTCCCCACCATGGATGAAAAGCCGCTGATCGCTCCCACTCCCCAGTGGAAAACGGGATGATCCGGAACCCGCAAGACTCTCTTTGTAACTTCCCGATAAATCAACAACGCGAGACACACCATGACGATGATCCCCATCAGCATCTTGAATTGTCTGTCATCCAGATAGTTACCGGCGATAGCACCCAATACAATCCCCACGACAGCCGCCGGCAAAAGCTTCAAGACATCGCTGAATTTCCCTTGTTTGCCGTATTGATAAATCGCAATCAAATCGCCGAACATCAGCATCGGCAGCATGATTCCGGCGGATGCTTTCCCGCCGAAAATGATCGCCACCAAGGCCACTGCCGGAATGGTTGCTCCTTGTATTCCCGTTTTGGAAAATCCGATGATGATTGCTGCAACAATCATCATCCCGATTTCCAGTCCTGTTAAACCCAACATCTTCTTATGACCTCCTCCACATTCATCATCCATTGTATCGATTTTTTTCTGATTAGACAATGACTCAGAATGTTCCTTCACCCTGATAATGATTACTGTCATGAAAGTATTGTCGTGATGAAGGGAAAGTATTTGCTGAGTGGTTTGCAGCATGCCAGTCTATTTTCTGGATTTTTGAACCGGAATTTAGTTTTTCAAATAACACACGCCTGATAATTCCTCGATTCGCAGAGCCCAATCTCGCATTCCGCCAAAAGAAGTGATAAAATATACATGTATAAGGTTTTCCATTTTTATCCAGACTCGCGAAATCGATTCTTACGGTGTGAGGCATCGCTCCCCTCCGAACCAATCGATCCCCCGAATTCACCGGTTCATTTTTATTTTTCTGCTCTCATTTCCCCCTTTAAAAGCTGTTCGAAAACAACCGAAACGATGTAAGCAAACTTCTCCTCATCATAAAAATCGCATCAATCCTCCTTTTTATACCTTGCATACTACCCGTCTGTCGCTTTTGGAAATTTCTCGCAGCGCAAAAAGGAAGCGCTGCCAAATCGAACAGTAACATGGATGGAATCATTCTATGCGTACAGCGTTACTGCATGGGCGATTTCAGGCTTCGCCATCTCCAAAAGGCTGCTTCTCAATCAAAAAACATAAAGGTTGTGAGTTTATGAAAGCTAACCGCAATACCATCAGAGAGCAGAATGAATTGATCGTCTTATCCGCCATCATTAATCACCCCTATACTTCCCGGGCGACAATATCCCATGATTCAAAATTAAATAAAGCCACCGTCTCAGAAATCGTCAAAAAATTAATAACAGAAAATCTGGTGATTGAATTAGGAACCGGGAATAGCTCTGCCGTTGGCGGCAGAAAGCCCGTTTTATTACGTATCAATGCGAACGCTGGCTATGCAATGAGTTTGGCCATTACACAAACAAAGATTGCTTCGCTCGTATGTGATCTACAGGGCACAATCATTGATCAGCACGTGATCACGCGTAAAATCGAGGCGGCAAACGTCTTGGATACTGTCGCAGAAAGTATGATGTATCATAAGAAAAAGCTGCGTCCTGCCATTTTTGGTTTGGTAGGGATCGTGCTGGCCATCGATGGGATTGTGCATGACGATGAGATTGTTTTCTCAACAAACAAAATGTTGGAACATCTGACAATCCAACACTTTGAGAGTCTGCAGTTTGACGCTCCTATCTATATGGAGAACAAAGACAATCTGTCCGCCATTGCCGAATCGACCTTTGCCGCTTCGCCTTGGAACATCGTCAGCGTCTCTTTGGGTGAAACGATCGGATCCGGCATTTTGATTGATGATCGCCTTTATCGGAGTCCCAATAGCTTTGCCGGCGACTTGGGACACACCATTCTTTATCCCTTCGGCAAGGAGAGTCCTTCGGGTATACGTGGTTGCCTGAATCAATACTGTTCCACGGAAGCACTGCTGGCCGATTTACGGGAACGGAAAGGCGACGCCTCCTTGAAGCTGGAAGATTTGATTGCTTTATACCACAAAAATGATTTGGATACGGTGGACATCATCCAAACCTTTACGGACCATATGAGCATCGCCATCAGCAATGTGATCGCTTTCCTCGATCCTGAAAAGATTTACCTTAACGGACAACTCTTCAGAGAAATTCCGGAGATGGTGCCAACCATCCGCGACCAATTAGATAATATGCACACCATCAATGTTCCCTTGGCCTTATCCTCTTTGGGGGAGAACGCAGCGCTATTGGGCGGAATTTCTCTTGCCCTGCAACGCTTTTTCCAGATCCCCGGCCTTCATTTGCATACAGAAGAATAACCGGTTCCTACTCCAATCAGGTAGCTAATAACAGAAGCAATGAAACGCCTTCAAATTCCCGCCACATCTGGCTGTTTATTTTTAGGCTTTTTATTGCTTTTCATCTATGACTCATTTATCATTTATAAGCGACTAACTTTGCATCCATTTACACGAAATCGGATATCATAATATGATATCCCATCTTACTTGTTTATTTTTTGTAGCCCGACGGCATAGATCAAACCATTTTGATTAAAAAAGGAGTTTTGGAATGACAAAAAGACATTATTTATCTTTTCTATCTGCGGCCTTCCTGATCATGGCCACGTACATTTCCGGAAATGCGGTCGGCTTTTTCATCAAGCCCATCACGGCTGAACTAGGATTTACCCGCAGCGCTTTTTCAATTTACCTTAGTCTTTCGACCTTGACAGGTGTTTTTGTCCTGCCATTCATCGGACAATTCTTGCCGAAATTCGGCGCAAAAAAACTGTTGATAGTAGGTGGGACCTGGGTTTCGCTTGGTTTTGTATGGTTGGCCTTCGCTACCCAACTATGGCAGTTCTATGCGGGTGGCATCTTCCTCGGCCTGTTCATGATGCCGATCACCATGTTTTTGGCCATCCTGTTGATCAACAACTGGTTTGAGTCCAAAAAAGGCCTGATGATGGGTCTGCTGAATGCCTCAGGTGGTTTGGCCGGAGCGGTGGTCGCCATATACATGCCGATGTTCCTGGATAATTTTGGCTGGCGCAACGGTTACTTGCTGATTGCCGGCCTGTTCGCCCTACTGACGATTCCAAACGCCCTCTTCCTGTTGGTTGAGCATCCCGAAAGCATCGGCCTTAGGGCTTATGGAAATAACACAGTCGCATATGAAGACGGATTGGGATCCACTCCCGAACAGTCGATCAGCTATACTGAAGCAAAGAAAACAAAGCAGTTCTATATCCTGTTCGCAGGCATTTTCCTCTCTGCCTTCGGTGGCGGCCTGATGCAGCATCTTCCCGCCCTTTTCAGCGGCATAGGCTTTACTGCTGGGGAAGTCGGAACCTTGTTTTCACTTGTCATGGCAGGCATGATCATCGCCAATATCTTGGTCGGCGCAGTCAACGATAAGATCGACTCGACCATCACTATCTTGGTCGTTTCAGCTTGTATGATCGTTTCCCTTTTCCTTTTGGCGACGACAAGCTCTTTCCTGTCTTTGGCCATCTTAATGTTCGTTCTGGCCTTCGGCATCGGCGGGCCTAGCGTCTTGACGCCGTTGGTTGTCAACGAAGTATTCGGTCCAAGAGACTATTTCCGCATCTGGTCCATTTTAGGAATGGCCCCGTCTATCGGGATGTCCATCTCCGGTCCTTTATGGGGAGCGGTCTATGACGTAACCGGCTCTTATCAGCTCGGGATGTACGCCATGATTTCTTTGACCGTCATCTATGGCGCATGCTACATCTTCGCCTTGAAGAGTGGTCCCTTAAAAAAAAATCGTGAAGAATCCGGAATGTAATTTTATAGCTTAAGCACACAAAAGAGGCTGTCTCAAAAGTAGAATAGTATATTCTACTTTTGGACGGCCCTTTTTGCATATTCATCCAATAATGGTCGTATAAAACACAAAAATCCAAAAACGGATGTTTTTGGGCGCACGAAACTAAGGTATATTTATATGATTTTTTCAAGCAATTTTTACTTCGTGATACTCCGTTTTTAGGCGATTCGAGCTGCGCTTGTTGTGCAGTTTGTTGAAATTATAGCCTAAACACAAGATGGTCATTTCAACTTCTACATTGTTGAATCCTCGCATCAAAAAGCGTTGGACTCCATAGTTTCCTTTTAGAACACCAAATGCGCCTTCTACCTGAATGGATCGATTCACACGGAGTTTTATACCTTCCTTGGACGAAATATTTTGAACGGATACGGTTCGTAGCGCTTCAAAATTCTTTGAAAAACGAAGAGTTTTATTTGCTCCGAACTTACTTTTGTTACATTGTTCGTAAAGCGGGCAATTGCTGCAATCTTCGCATTCATACGTACTTAATTTCCGCTCATATCCACTCTTTAACTTTTGGGTGCTATCATATTTGAATACTAATTTGCGCCCGTTACTACAGGTGAATTCATCTTTTTCCTTATCATATTCCATATTTTCCTTGCGGCCAATTTGTTTTTTAAATTTTTTCGTCTTCACTATTTCGTGATTCTGAGGTTTTATGAACGAGCTATATTTCTCTTCTGTTAGATAGACATAATTCTCTTCACTTTCGTATCCAGAATCTGCCACGATTTTCTTGAATTTCTCTTTAAACGCTGTTTCTACCTTATTGAGGAAAGGCACGAGCGTGCCATAATCGGTAGTACTTGAATAAACACCTACTTGGACAACGTACTCTGCTTCCACCCCAATCTGAACATTATAAGCTGGTTTTAATTGACCATTATGCATATGATCATCTTTCATTCGCATAAATGTGGCATCTGTATCACTTTTAGAGAAACTATTACGATCGCCAAATTTATCAAAGCAGTATTCATAGTATGTTTTTCGTTCTATATATTCACTCAGAGTCTCATAATTTCTTTGAAGTGGTGTCTTCCGTTTGCCACTCCCATATACAAAAGTGAGGTTAGTTTCCTGTTTTTCCTTCTCAAGTTGTAAAAGACAGTCCTTCATAAAGGCAAGCGTAAGTGGTTGTGGAATATCCTTTTCAGTATAAAGAGTTCGGAGAAGCAGATTCGCTTTTTCCATAAGCTTTACATTATACTTTTCCACCGATTTTCGCCATACGAATGTATACCGGTTCGCATTTGCGTCTACTTTCGTTCCATCTACATAAAGGGTTTCGAAAGTAATTTCCTGTATCTTTTGTAGTAAAAGAGTGAATTGATTGAATAAAGAATCAATTGATTTAGGCAGGCGGTCTTTTTTGAAACGTGCAATCGTGTTGTGATCGGGGACGGGTTCCCCCTGAAGGAGGTACATAAAATTAATGTCGCGTCGGCAGGACTTTTCGATTGTTCGGCTCGAAAAAATATGATTCATCGCGCCGTATATGACAACTTTGAAAAGGTTTTTCGGTGAAACCGCTGGTTTTCTTCCCAAAGGGGAGTAGGCCAGGTGTAATTTCGAATAATCGAGCTCCTCTAATATTTGGCTCAGGAGTCTCACCGAATCATCCTCGGGAATAAGTACATCATAATAATGGGGTAAAACCAGTTGTGTAAAGCTCCCGCTTTTGCTATACTCTGGTTGTGTGAAACCGTTTTCCATAACTCTATTTTACACCAAAGGAGAGTTCTTCGTGAACTCTCCTTTTTGTATTCATCAACACAAAAGGGACTGCCTCATTTTGAGACAGCCCCTTTTGTGTGCTATTTCTTGAGCCATTTTTTGAATGGAATACTCTTGCTCCTGTCCAATAGCTGCTTGACGTCGGGATCACGCTTCCCTTTTTTCAGTCGCTCCAGCATTTTTTCGCGCATCAGGGTTTCAATCTTGCTCAAATCGGGGTATTTTCCGTCTTTTTCCCCTTTGGCGACAATCGTCAATACCTCGATGTAGCTCATCGCCAAAGCGGTCGTGAGGATCGAGGCCGTAACGCCGCTGATGAGTCCGCCGGCAATGGTCCCCGCACCGGGAATCAGCTTCAGCAGATTCGAAACGATATAGCGTCCCAAATACGTCGCACCGCTTGTCCCGCCGATCGCCCCGATGATGCTAGTGATCGTCGCCTTGTCCATCGAGATGCCGAAGATGGCGGTGATGTGCGCCAGCATGCCGATTTGCATCGGCACCAGAATGGTGGCATCGGAAAACGGGATCGGCGTAAAGCCGACGCCGAACGTTGTGGCGATATATTTTTTCGCCCAACTGCGGGCAGCTTTCGCCTTGCGGGCAATATCCACCTGTTGGGCATTGTTAAAAGCTGGCTTCGTCTCCTCCGGTATGAGCGCAAAGGTTGTCTCGATCAATTCTTTCAATCCGGACCGGGGGAGGACCAGCTCATCGGTGATGGGATAAGGTTCCGCCATGATGGTAATCACGCCGGCTACGTGCAGATTCTGATTCTCGATGTATTTTTTCAGCTCGTTGGCGGGTTGTCCGATCGACTGGGTCAACACGATAAGAACCGGCAACAGCTTCGCCAGTTCGTCGATGAAGTGCATTTCCGCTTCCTCTATCCGGGAAGAGCCGGCATTGATGCAATAATAGACGATGTGGATCGCTTCTTTGGACCCCTTTTTCTGGCTGTCCTGGATTACCTCCATTATTTCGGCCTTCACTTCCGCTTGGATGGCTTCGCTCAGCTCCAGCCCCCGTGTATCGTACAGCACGATCGGTACGCCTGCTTTCGCGATGCGGCGCAGATGCTGTGTGACCGGTCTGCCGATTCCCGTCTCGGCCAGGCGTTCCCGGAAAACATTGTTGATCAGTGTGCTTTTCCCGACGCCCGTTTTCCCGACCAACAAGATGTTGATGGGATGCATCTTTTCGACTTCTTCTTTTGTCTTATCCAGCATTTCCTGGACGACATTGTAGTCGATATTCCCTTTTGCCATAATCTGCCCCCTCGTATCATAAATTTACAGATGCTGTTCCTTTTACCGCGGACGGGCATGGACTTTTTCACCTTGGACCCATACTGCGCGGATATTTTCCGGCGTGCTCAAATAGAGGATTTTCTGCAATACTTCCTCCAGATTGACGTTTCTCCCGAAAAGCCTCAGCTTTGAGCCCGGTGTTTTTATGTCAATCACTTGAACATCCCAACAATACCCTTCTTCGATCCGTCCAATCGGCAGACTCAGGCTTTCCCCGCCCCCGGCAGTGGCAAAGTAGAAGGCTTCATTGATCGTGATCCTGGAATCCGGAACTCCGCGTTCCTCAGCGGGAAGCGTAGCATCCACACCCTCTTCCAACATTCGAGAAGAGATGACCGCCTGCTTCACATTATCCAACAGGCTGGGCGAAAAGCCGCCCGATATATCGGTCCCCAATCCGATATCCACCCCTTTCGCCTTGAAGCGTGCCAATGGGAGTATCCCATTGGAGAAGAACACATTCGAAATCGGGCAATGCGCGATGGCCGTTCCTGTTTCAGCAAACAGGGCCACATCCTCATCCGCCAAGAACGTGCAGTGGGCCATCACCGCTTTGTCGCGCAACAGCCCGAAGTCGTTCAGGGCGAACGCATCATGCTTATGTAGGCGTTCCTTTACGAAGGCGTGTTCCCAGTCGCTCTCGCTGCAATGGGATTGGATATAGGCGTCGTATTTTTCAGCCAACTTCCCCAGTCCAGCCAACGCTTCTTCCGTACAGCTGGGGATGAAGCGCGGCGTGATGACGGGATAGACGCCTTGCTTGGTGATTTTGTTCAGTTCCTGGACGGACAGGATAAAGGCTTCCGTATCGTCCAATGCCTTTTGCGTATCCTTGTCCCGATAGTAGGCGGGACATTCTTCGGTATGATCCATGACCACCTTGCCGACTAAGCCGCGTTGCCCTTTTTCGGCGCAAATTTGCGCAAGCAGGTAGCTCGCTTCCTTGTGCACCGTGGCAAAATACAGCGCGGTTGTAGTTCCGTTGGCCAATAGGGTTGCCACCAAATCTTCGTAGATTTCGCGGGCAAATGATAGATCGGAAAACTTCGCTTCCAAAGGGAAGGTATAGGCATCCAGCCAATCCTCCAGCGGGATAGCCATGGCCAGCCCTGCCTGGGCCCATTGCGGCGCATGGATGTGCAGGTCGATAAATCCCGGCAGAAAATACTGCCCTTCCTCCAGAACGAAGAAATTGGATTCCCCCGTATAGGCATCCAAAATTTCTTGATATACCTTTTCTTGCGGGGAGACGGAACGCTGGATTTTCCCCTCTGCATCCAGGCAAAACAGATAATCCTTGAAAATGTTCACTTCTTTTGGAGACTTGCTTGAGAAAGCCGTTCCCCTGAAAACTTTGTCGAATGAATCCATTTCCTTTCCTCCCATCGTTCAGACAGCAATTCCCTGCAGCGGACCGTTTTTTGACTGTGCGTTCATTTGCCGTCATGCCGGTTGCTCTACAAGTCTATTTTACCTGTCACACCGTCAAATGAAAAGCCGGAGACAGCGTGATGAGTCCGTGGTTCGCCGCTTATTCATCACTGGCGTTTGGCTTGAAATACAAAGAAAAACCCCGCCCCCTTTTTTGGGAACGAGGTTTTATATTTTTGATCAATCGTCGCTGTTTATGCCGCCGAACATCAAGACCAGACGCAACACCTGCAGGAAACTCATCAAAGCAGCTGCCACATAGGTCATCGCCGCTGCGCCCAACACTTTGCGGGCTTGCGGAACTTCATCCGAAGCCAAGATTCCGCCGTCCGCCAAGATCTTCAAGGCGCGGCTGGAAGCATTGAACTCCACCGGCAGGGTGACGATCTGGAACAGGAAGCTGATGGAGAAGAACAAAATCCCCAAATCGATCAGCGTTCCGTTCATTCCGGCAAACATCCCGATCATGATCATCGGCCAAGAAACCATCTGTCCGAAGTTGGCCGCAGGCACCAGTGCGGCACGCATGCGTAAAGGGATATAATCCTTTTGATCCTGGATTGCATGCCCCACTTCATGGGCTGCTACCCCGATGGCGGCAACGGATGTTGAATTTGCGGTCGTATCCGATAAACGCAATACTTTCGCATGGGGGTCGTAATGGTCCGTCAAATCTCCGCGTACGCGTTCAATGCGGACATCATGGATGCCGGCGCCTTCCAAAATGTAACGCGCCGCATCGGTGGCGGTGAAGCCTTTTTTACTTTCTACTTCGCTGTATTTATTGAATGTACGTTTGACGAATCCCGAGGCAATCATGGAGATGACGATTCCGATTATTATTAAGATGTAGGTTCTATCGAAGAACGGATATATCATTTTTCATCAACCTTTCCTTTGTTATCCTACATTATAGCATCTGTTTATGTAGAATATATGAATGATGCTTCATTCTCGCGAATATTTAGAAATTCTTTAGATTTTTGTTACAAAAAATGGTCCAAGAGGCTGGGACATAGGTCCTGGCCTCTTGGATAGTTTCCTAGTAATAAATCGTAAACGTGTTCCAAAAAGCAGACCTGAAGTCACTTCACAAATAATGCTCAGATGGTCTGCGACCATCCTCCGCTTATTCGCTCCAGTAATTCGGGTCTAAACGCTTTTTGTCGCACTCTTTTGTTCCATCATTATTTCCTGTATTTTTTCATGGCTTCGACCAAGCGTTCCATCGCCGCCATCAATACGTCGGTCGGGGCTCCCAGGCTCAAACGCTCATAGCCCGTGCCTTCTTCTCCGAAAATATAGCCCTCATCCATGAAGACCAGCGCCTCCTGATGCATGATTTCTTCCAGTTTCTCATGGGAAAGTCCGAATGCATTGAAGTCCATCCATTGCAGGTAGGTTCCTTCCAGATCGAAGACCGTCACTTCGGGCAATTCTTTTGCCAAATAGGCTTTCACTTGTTGGTGGTTCGTCCAGATCAATGCCAGGAATTCATCCAGCCAAGCACCGGCATTGTTGTAGGCAATCTCGGTCGCTTTCAGGCCGACAACATTCGTCCCGCCGCCGATGCCGGTCATGTCCATGTCCTCTTTGAATTGCGCATGCAAGTCCGGATTCGAAATGATGATGTTTGAATTGCGCAGGCCCGCGATGTTGAATGACTTGCTGGCTGCCGTCGCCGTGATACAGATATTTGCGGCCTTTTCCGACAGGGATGCCATCGGCGTATAGACGTGTCCCGGCATGACCAGATCATGGTGGATTTCGTCCGCCAAGATCAGCACATCATTTGCCGCACAGATTTCCACCACTTTTTCCAACTCTGCCTTTGTCCAAACACGTCCGACCGGATTGTGCGGGTTGCTGAAGATCATCAATTTTGTTTTCGGATCTTTCGCTTTTTCCGCCAAATCCTCAAAATTTATTTCATAATGGTTTCCATTGCGGACCAAGGAATTGTTGCTGATGGTGCGTTTGGTGTTGTTTATGGCGCGCATGAAGGGATAGTAGACGGGGCACATGATGATGACGCCGTCTCCCGGCTCCGTGTAGGCCCGGATAGCCGAGAAGAAGGCCGCGATGATGCCGGGTGTGCAGATGATCCACTCTTTCTTGATTGCCCAATTATGGCGATTCTTCATCCAATCGATGACCGCTTTGTGGTACGCTTCTGTCGGCAGGTCATAGCCCATAACGGCTGTTGCTACATATTCTTTCAGGCCTTCAACAAGTTCCGGCGCCATTTTTATATCCAAATCCGCTACGGAGAAGGGATAGATATCCGCTCCCGCATCCGGATTGTTGCGGTACATTTCTGCCCATTTTTCCGAACCCGTCTCTTTCCGATTTACGGGGGTCTTAAAATCATAAACCATGCAATCAGCCTCCTAAAATTTTGCTTACTTTTCATTGTATCACCGGATTTGAAAAATGCCAGTTATAACCAAAATTCAACAAAAAAGTTTTAGGCTTTGAATGTTCAAACCAGAAACTTTTTTGTCTATCACAATTTCAATTCCTGCACTATACTATTTACGAATCCTTCATAGTATGAAACAGTTCCAGTCTGTTGCTGCTTTCCAAATAGTTTTCCAGGAACTGCTGAGCCAAACTGCCTTTTTTGATGTTGGACTGCGCATCTTCGATGGAAAACCATTCCGCCCAATCTACTTCATCCGTTATGCCATCGAGGCACTCGCTCCCGATGATACAGGAAAAATTTAGCATCAGGGTGTTGTTTTTTTCAAAATATTCGCTTTTGTTGTAGCGTAATTCAACCGTTTGAAGTCCAAGCTCTTCAGCGATTTCTCGGACTGCTGCCTGCTC
This sequence comes from Trichococcus palustris, assembly GCF_900114465.1. GTDB lineage: Bacteria > Bacillota > Bacilli > Lactobacillales > Aerococcaceae > Trichococcus > Trichococcus palustris. The sequence goes on from NZ_FOTD01000028.1 coordinate 17,530, forward strand.
CCCGTTTTCACCTTTATTCACATATCCCGCACAGAGAATATAATCTGCCCCACCGTACTGCTTGATCAACAAGATTTTATTTTGTTCTTTATTCAAGATGATCATGCTCACGGCTGTGTTGAACACAGGAAATCGATACCCCTTACAACTATTACAATAAGGGATTGTCCCTTCATTTTCCAGATATTTCCCCTCTAGCGCTGTTCCGCATTCCATGCAATAATTCATCTTTCTTGTACTCCCTTTCCGATTATGATTCCGTGCGCTTCATCTAAAACCGCGAGCATTCCAATGGGCAATTCCAATTGTTCTTTGTATGGATATCCCCTCTTGCCATATAATGGAATATTATAGCATGCCGTCTTTCCTTTCGGATAAAAAAAGGACCCTTAACGGATCCTAAAACGTTTGTATTCAGTTCAACATTCTTACGGCAATACAATAAATATTCCTGCAGCAACGAGTCCACCCAAAATAGGAGCAAAGACAGGGATCCAAGCGTATCCCCAATCAGAATTCCCTTTATTAGGGATCGGCAAAATGGCATGCGCAATCCGCGGAGCCAGGTCCCGGGCAGGATTCAAGGCCGCTCCTGTCGTTCCGCCGAGGGATAGGACAATGATGATGATCAGCATGCCCACAATGGCCGGCTGCAACCCCGGAACAAATTCGACCTTCGAATGGCTGAGCACACAAAAAACCAGCACACCCGTACCCATCGCCTCGCCAAAAATATTTGATGCCGTATGACGGATGGCAGGTGCTGTGGAAAAGACGCCCATCATCTGCACGCCTATCCCATTATCCATCCGTTGACACTCCCTCTTCCTTAACTGTTAAAGAAAGAGGCTGGGGACAAAAGTCCTAGCCTCTTTCGCATTTCCTAACAATTAATCGTAAACGTGTTCCAAAAAGCAGACCTGAAGTCACTTCACGAATAATGCTCAGACGGTCTGCGACCATCCTCCGCTTATTCGCTCCAGTGATTCGGGTCTAAACGCTTTTTGTCTCACTCTCTTCTCTATTTAAATATTCCTAAACTGGCGGGAAATTTCCCGAATAATCTTCCTACATTCGAGGATCTCGCCATGTGCAGGCTTTTTAGTTGCTGGATCAGGGAGCGCGACGGGTTATTCCAAGAGACCGCGCCGTCTTAAGTATCCCTCAAAATAAGACAGCCCCTTCTAATAGAACACTCGTTTCTAAATTTTATCCCTTTTTTCAGTCAG
>NZ_FOTD01000016.1 GCF_900114465.1 Trichococcus palustris
GCCGGAAGACGAAGAGATCCTGAAGAACACAGTCGATTTCGTTTCCTTCAGCTACTACATGAGCTCGACCGAAACAGCAGATGAATCCAAGAAAGTGAAGGGTGCTGGGAATATCCTCGGCGGCGTGCTGAATCCTTACCTGGAAGCTTCCGAATGGGGCTGGCAGATCGATCCGAAGGGATTGCGCATCATCCTGAACACCTTCTGGGATCGCTACCAAAAACCTTTGTTCATCGTCGAAAACGGTTTGGGTGCAATCGATGAACTGGTCAAGGGCGAAGACGGCCAACTGACGGTCAACGATGACTACCGCATCAAGTACCTGAATGACCACTTGGTACAAGTTGCCGAAGCGATCGCGGACGGCGTCGATCTGATGGGCTATACGACTTGGGGCTGCATCGACTTGGTCAGCGCTTCTACTGCAGAGTTGAAAAAACGCTACGGCTTCATCTACGTGGACCGCAACGATGACGGATCGGGTACCTTGAACCGCTACAAGAAAAAGAGCTTCAACTGGTACAAAGAAGTCATCGCGACGAATGGCGCATCATTGACAGAAAAATAAGAGGTGTAAGCATGACAGCAGAAAAAAAATTTCCGGAGGGTTTCCTCTGGGGCGGCGCTACGGCGGCCAACCAATGCGAAGGGGCATGGGATGTGGACGGCAAAGGGCCGTCCGTCATCGATGCATTGACCTGTTCACGCGACTTTTCGGAACGCTTTGCTGGGGTCGGCGATTACTATCCTTCGCACGAAGGCATCGATTTTTACCATCACTATAAGGAAGACATCGCTCTTTTTGCCGAAATGGGCTTCAAAATCTACCGACTGTCCATCGCCTGGACGCGGATCTTCCCGCAAGGCGACGAGTCGGAGCCGAACGAAGCCGGGTTGGCGTTCTACGACAACGTATTCGCCGAAATGGCCAAATACGGCATCGAACCGCTGGTGACCATTTCCCATTTCGAGATGCCGCAATATCTGGTCGACCACTACGGCGGCTGGAGAAACCGCAAGCTGATCGGCTTCTTTGAAAGATATGCTACCACCTTGTTTGAACGCTACCAAGGAAAAGTCAACTATTGGCTGACCTTCAACGAAATCAATATGGCCACGTTCCTGCCGCAGATTTCGATCGGTTCGAAAGCTGAAGCGGGCGAAAGCCAGGAAGAAATCATGTATCAAGCCTTGCATCACCAATTCGTTGCCAGCGCTTTGGCGACGAAAGCGGCACGGGCGATTGATCCTGAGAACCGCATCGGCTGCATGATCGCTTATGCGCCGGTCTATCCACTATCCGCAAAACCGGAAGACGTATGGGCGGCACAACGGAAAGAAGAAGAGAAATTGTTTTTCTCGGATGTCCATGCCCGAGGTTACTACCCGCCGAGCAAACTGGCTTACTTCGCCACCAAGGGCATCAACGTCACATTCGAACAAGGCGACGAGGAAATCTTAGCCGCACATAAGGTCGATTTCATTTCCTTCAGCTACTATGCTTCCAGCGCAGCCAGCTTTGCGCAATCCGGCGTGCCGGGTGAAGGCAATGCCTTGATGGGCGAAAAGAATCCGTATTTGGCAGAATCAGAGTGGGGCTGGCAAGTCGATCCATTGGGTCTGCGCGTGGCCTTGAACACGTTCCATTCCCGTTACCAATTGCCGTTGATGGTGGTTGAAAACGGACTGGGCGCTGTGGATGAAATCGTCGACGGCAAAATCCATGATGGTTACCGCATCTCCTACCTCCGTGACCACGTCAAAGCGATGCGCGATGCGATCGTTCTGGATGGCGTGGAACTGATTGCCTACACCTCCTGGGGCTGCATCGATCTGGTCAGCGCCGGAACCGGCGAGATGGCCAAACGCTACGGCTACATCCATGTGGACCGCAACAACGACGGATCGGGAAGCTTCGACAGGCTTAAAAAGGATTCCTTCCATTGGTACAAAAAAGTGATTGAGAGCAATGGCTCGGATTTAGAATAAACAAAATGACCTCCAGCTAGTAAGTTGGGGGTCATTTTTTTGAGCTTATTAATGGATGCTGCAGCCTTCAGTGATCTAGCATATCCTTCGTTTTCAGCGTCTGGATCGACCGCGCCAACGCTTCTTTATTTTCAGTATAATCGATTTTATAAATGCAGGAATAGAGGACATTCAATACATATTCGAAGGCGATCTGGGAGGAAAAGGTCCCGATTTTTGCATGCTTCACCTCGTCGTCGGGGACGCCTATGCAAACCGTGCTCAACCGGGACAAGCGGCTTTGCGTCATGGCAGTGATCGTGATGAAGGGGATCGCCTTTTCCTTGAAGTATTGCGCCGCCTTCAGATAGTGTTCGAATTGCCCGTGGTAGGTCAGGAAAATGGCGCAATCATTTTTGTCCATGTTGGCGGTGTGGTAGGCCCATTCCGAAAGCTCCGTTGTGATGATGGCATACTTGTTCAGTTTGAACAATTTGTTTTGGAAACTCGTGGCACGGATCTGGGAATCGCCCAGCGCATAGATGAAGATGCGTTTCGCCTGATGCAGCAGGTGCGCACCTTGATTCAGCGTCTCGTTGTCCAGTTCGCCGTAGCACCGATCGATCGTCTCTTTCATCAACTCGGCGATGTCTTTGCCGATCTGAATCGGGGATTCGTTATATTGGAAAGGAATATTCGGGTCGACGTTGGAAACATCTTCCAGATCTTGTTGCAATTCCTGGACTAACTTAATTTTGAACTCCTTGAAGCCGCTGAGCCCTAATTTGCGGCTCAGACGGATGACGGCGGAGTGGGAGGAAAAGGTCTGTTTGGCCAGCTCCTGAATACTGAGATGGGCGATCGCTTCTTTGTTCGACAAGATAAAGGAAGCAATCGTCTCTTCCGTTTGGGTAAAATTTTGCATTTCCTGTAATTGGGTCAATAGTTTCATGTGGGTCACCTCGGATATAATTGTAGCAAAACAGCAACCGGAAATATATATCCTGAACATTTAGTCCACGATAAAAAGGAATAGCGCAAGTTAATGGTTACTAATGTACCGATTCTTCATGAAGGTGTTTACATTCTGTTGTATACCGCTAAAATGGAGATAGTAGAAAGAATCTTTTAGGGGGAGAAAATATGCTGACAATCGGATACATCGGAAACGGGAAAAGCACGAACCGTTATCATTTGCCTTTTTCTTTATCAAGAAAGAATATCAAGGTCAAAACAATCTATAGCCGGAATCCCGAAAAAAGTGATTGGGAAAAAATAGAAGGCATCCACTATACGGGAAATATCGAAGAAATCATGAAAGATGATGACATCCAACTGGTTGTGATCTGCACGTATACAGACTCCCATTATGAATATGCCAAAATGGCGTTGGATCACGGGAAAAATGTACTCGTCGAGAAACCCTTCATGTTGACGAGCGAAGAAGCGATCGCCATTTTTAACTATGCAAAAGAAAAAGGCTTGTTTATCCAATGCTATCAAAACAGAAGATATGATTCCGATTTTTTGACGACGCAAAAGGTGATCGAAAGCGGCAAACTAGGGGAGCTGCTGGAGGTCGAAATGCATTTCGACTACTATCGGCCGGAGATTCCCAATTCCGTTACCCAATTTTCTAAACACAGCAGCTATCTCTATGGGCATGGCTGCCATACCATCGATCAGGTCCTTGGCTATTTCGGCAAGCCGGACAACATCCATTACGATGTGCGGCAATTATTAGGGGCGGGAAGAATGAACGATTACTTTGACCTGGATTTTTATTATCAAAGCCTGAAGGTCTCCGTCAAATCCAGCTATTTCAGATTGAAGGAACGCCCTAGCTTTGTGGTGTACGGTAAAAAGGGCATGTTCGTCAAACAGACAAAAGACAGACAGGAAGAACACCTGAAGTTATTCCATATGCTGAACCATTCCGATTTCGGGATCGACTTGCCGGAACATTACGGGGTCCTGACCTATATGGACGATGAGGGGATCTATCACGAAGAAAAAGTGGTTTCCGAAAAGGGGGACTATGCGCGGGTCTACGACGATGTCTACAACGCAATCGTGAATGGGAAAGAAAAAGTGACCAAGGATGAAGAAACAATCCTGCAGATGGAGATATTAGAAAAAGGGATAGAAGGGTGTCGTTAACATGAGATTAGGCATCGTCGGCGCAGGCCAAATCGTACAGGATTTATTGAACTTCATCCAGGAGGTTCCGAATATTGAACTTCATGCCATTTGTGCAACAAAACAGGAAGAAGGGAAGCTTCTAGAACTGCAAACGAACCATTCCATCGCAAAGGTCTACTTGGATTACCAAGAACTTTTGCGGGATGAGGAAGTGGACACCATCTACATCGCCTTGCCGAACCACCTGCACTACACCTTCTCGAAGGAAGCGCTCCTGAAGGGCAAGCATGTGATCTGCGAAAAACCATTCACTTCCAATTTGCGGGATTTCGAGGAATTGAGCGTCTTGGCCCAAGAGCAGGGGCTGATTTTGCTGGAGGCCATCACGACGCAATACTTGAAGAACTACCTATCCATCAAAGAAAAAATTGCTGGACTCGGGGACATCAAAATCGTGGAATGCAACTATTCGCAATACTCGTCCCGCTATGATGCCTTCAAAAGGGGAGAAGTATTGCCGGCATTCAATCCGAAAATGGCCGGCGGCGCCCTGATGGACCTCAACATCTACAATATCCACTTTGTAGTCGGAATGTTCGGCCAACCGAAGGACGTCCAGTACTTCGCGAACATGGAACGGGGAGTCGACACATCGGGGATACTGATGCTCGATTACGGCACTTTCAAATGTGTCTGCATCGGTTCGAAGGACAGCAAGGCGCCCGTTTCAGCCAACATCCAGGGGGATAAAGGCTGCATCCACTTGAATGGTCCAGCCAACGTCTGCGATTCGTTTGATCTATTACTGAATGATGGATCAGCGACAGCATTCGATGAGAAAGATCACCCGCATCGCATGTATGATGAATTCGTGGCATTCGAACGGATCATCCGCCAAAAGGATACTGTCAAAGCTGAAGCCATGCTGGCGAACAGCCGATCCGTCATGCAAGTGATCGAGAAGGCCAAAGCCTCGGCCGGACTTTTATTCGGTGCAGAAGTGCAAGCTGAACAAAATTAGTCAAGGCGGATTCGTTGCCATGGGAGAAGATCCCGCATTTTCTTGCCGAAATATTGAAGAGCGTGGTGCATAGATCATCGGGAATGATTTATGCGCCACGCTCTTTTTACCATTTGTCGGGATTGCTGTTATCGGGAATAAGATGGTTCATAACATATTCATAGTTATTCGCTTTATTCGTAATGGATTCAGCTTTTTGGGTTATCTCAATTAGCTTGGCATCCACGATTTCTTTTTGCTTCAAAATTATCTCGTAGCGCTCCCTTATGGTAGAATCACCCTGTAGACACAGGTCGACGTATGCCTTGATTACCTCTATCGACATCCCGCAGCCCCTCAGGATTTGCGCGCCTTTTAGCCAATGAATGGATTTTTCGTCAAAAAGCCTGTTGTTGTTTTGATTGCGCTGAAGACTTGGAACGAGTCCTTTGTCTGTATAGAACCTGATGGTATGTTCAGTCATACCGAGCATTTTGGAAACTTCTTTGACGGTATACATTTTAAATCCCCCTGCAAAATATATTGAAAAACTCCTTGACTTCGTGTAACTCGAAGATGGTAGAGTCATTATATCAAAGGAACGCTGTTAATGCGAAGATATGATAACGATTTTTTCGTAGCTTTATTTCCATGATAGCAATATCACTAATTTACAAAAGGAGTAGTAAACACAATGGAAGAAACAATTGAAGATACAATGGACATCAAAGGCAAAATTTATTTGCTGACGTTCGTAAGTTTCCTAGTCGGCACGTTGCAATTCGTCATCGGGGGCATCCTGGATAAAGTGGCTCTTTCGGTAGGCGTTTCGGTATCCACAGTGGGACAGGTCATCACAGCTTTTTCGCTGGCCGCCGCCATCGGCACGCCAATCTTCATGATGGCGACCGCGAAGATGGATAGACGCAAGCAACTGCTGATCGGTCTTGCTGCGATATTGCTCAGCACAATTTCTACGATAGCCTTGCCTGGATTCGGGTTCCTGATGTTTTCCCGTATCATACTTGGCGTAGGGACGGGGATTTACAACATAAGCGCTTATGCAATCATCGCCAAGATGGCTCCTCCCGGACGGCAGGCCATGGCTTTGTCGAACCTCGCAATGGGAGCCAGCGCCGCCCTGGTCATTGGTGTTCCGATTGCCCGTGTTGTGGCCGCTGTTTATGATTGGAGAATCATCTTCCTGGTCATCGGCATCCTGACCCTGCTGTCAATCGTTGCCGTAATACGCATGATTCCAACCGCGGCAGGTGAAGCGCCGATTCCGCTTAGTCAACAACTTTCACTGTTGAAGAACCCCAAGATAACTGTGGCCCTCAGCGTATCGTTTTTTATGTTTGTCGCCTATTCGATCGTCAATTCGTACACGACTCCTTTTCTTCTATCGGTTATGCCGTCGATGGAATCCCGCATAAGTGTCATTCTCCTTTTATTAGGGGTCGCTAGCTTGGTCGGTTCCAAGCTGGGTGGCTTTTTGGCGGATCGGATGGGTGCCGCCCGTACCTTGGTGGGAGGAATGATTGTACAAGCCATTGCGCTGATGATGATCCCTATCTTTTCCGGATCGGTAATTGCCACCGTTTCCTTGCTGATTATCTGGGCCATAGCCGCCTGGATATGCGGACCGACCCTGAACTTCAATCTGGTCTCCCTTGCACCGGAAGCGTCGGGTATCATGCTCAGCCTGAACAGCACCTTCATCCAGTTCGGCTTTGCTGCTGGTGCTGCGATAGGGGGAATCGTCGTGGGAAGTGCGTCGATAATGGCAATCATGTGGACAGGTGCTGCCTCGGTAGCCTTTGCCGCCATCGTGGGAATGGTTTCCTTCGGCCTTGCTCCATCCCGCAAAAATACTCCTCTATAACATAGAAAACCGCATTAAAATGGATCTGAACGTCCATTTTAATGCGGTTTTTTGTTTCTTCGGATGGGTGCCGGATTCGCACTGATCATTCTGGATGCACGGTTTCAGGGAAGTTGCCAAGAAACCGAATAATGCAAGCCTATTCGGCTTTCTGAACAGAATTTTCCGCGCATTATCGAATACCCACTAGTTATTCGATTACATGCTCTTCATGCACATCCTTATTATCGAATAACAATAGCTTATTCGGTTTCCTGATCAGAATCTTATAGAAATTACCGAATATAACACGTTTATCCGCTTTTCCGGACGTAATCCCGCGGCCATCTTATACGGATGGACATGCCCGTGCTGCATCAAATCTAAAAAAGAGTGCCTCCATATTAAGGAAGCACTCTCTAAACGTGTGATGATTTATTTTGCGCGGACATCCTTCAGGGCGTCCAAAATAGCCACATCTTCAGGTGAAATGGTGAAATCCAGCTGCGCATTTTCGATGATGCGCGCTTCGTGCGTGGACTTCGGCAGAGGCAACGTATCCTTCTCCAGGCAGTAACGGATGGATAGTTGCGCCGGCGTCACGCCATATTTTTCAGCCATCTGCTTGATTTCAGTGCTGTCCAGAATTGCCCCGGTAGCCAAAGGCGAATAGGCTTCGACAACGATGTTATGCGATTTGCAGAAAGCCAGCAGGCCCGTTTGGTCACGGCCGATGTAGAATGGGATTTGGTTCGCCATCGGCACGATGTCGCAGTTGTCCAGGATAGCTTGCAAGTCTTTGATGGCGAAGTTCGAAACCCCGATTGCGCGGATCCGACCTTCGTCATAGAGCTGTTCCATGGCTTTCCAGACTTGGATATTGCCTTCGGTGCAGTCTTTGCCGATTTCGTCCCATGGCCAAGGCGCATGAATCAGATAAAGGTCCAAATAATCCAAACCAAGATTGCTCATGGTTTCTTCAAAGTGCTGCAACGCACCGTCGAAATCTTTCACTTGTGCGGGCAGCTTGCTGGTCACAAACACTTCTTCGCGGGCAATGCCGAAGTCGCGGATCGCTTTCCCTACATTCTCTTCATTATGATAGGCATGCGCCGTATCGATATGCGTATAGCCGTTCTTCAGAGCCATGGTCACCGCCGCATAGGCTTCTTCGTTGGGGATTTGCCATGTCCCGAAGCCGATACGGGGAATCGTTACACCATTATAAAACGTGAATACATCTTTATTTGTCATACGCGAATACCTCCTGATATGATAACGTTTACTAAAGTTCAGTTTAGAACAGTTGGGGGCCGATGTAAAAGAATACAACTTGAAAATCGAAAAAACGACAATAATGTAATATGCGTAAATAGAATAATTATCTCTACAAGATCTATTGACACTCCCACGGCTAAAGCCGCAAGTCCCACACCTTACGGTGCTAGAATGGGATTCTTGAGTACCTTAACGAACGCAGGCCATTTCTGTTTTGTCCGGTCTCAAGTTTAGGGTGTGCCATCACCCCTCCCAAGGCAGGTCTCTTGGACCCTTGGGCACCCAGACTGTTACCATCTGGATTAGATTGTTCTGGCGATGTTCAGGGCGCCGACCCTGTCGCGATGGGAGTGATACCCGCAGCCGCAGTTATAGTTCCGGTCTTCCACTTTGTTCCGTTCCCCGCACGTTGGGCAGGTTTGGGACGTGTATCCGGGATCGATGTAGACTGCCTGTATCCCGAGTTCGCGCGCCTTGTATTCAATGAAGGAAGACAACTCGTAGAAGGTCCAACTGTGCAGGTTCGCTTTGTTTTTTCCTCTTAGCCTTGAGGTCCGACGGATGCCGGAAAGCTTTTCCAGATGGATGGTGCCGCAGTTGTTTTCCATTGCGTACGTGACGATCTGCCGGGAAAGCTTGTGATTGATGTCCCGCATAATTCTGGCTTCCTTGTCATTTATGTTCTTGATTGCGTTAAGTTTTTTCTTTTTGCCCAATTGACGTCGGAGTTCTTTGTATTTCCTTCGGAGGCACTTGTTTTGTCGGCCGTTGCCGAAGAATTGGGTCTTCCCACTGGAAGCGACCACGCCGACCGCCGGGCAAAGGATGCCCAAATCCACGCCGAGTATCCCGTCACCAACAAATTCCTCCGCTTCGGTATAAACAGAAATTTGCGCCATCCAATGGAAACCTTTCTTCGTGATCCGCAATGCCCCCAGTTTGGAACGGGAAAGCACCCTGAACAGCTCTTCCGGGATGACGGCCTTGATGGCCGTCTTCTTGGTTTTGCCGTCCATCATAAGCGGAAAACGGATAGCCTTTTCATCCACCGAAAAATTCTGATTGTTGTACGAAAGCATCGGTTTTTTGAAGACGCATTTGCCGAATTGTTTGTGCTTGCATTTGGCGTATCGGATCAATTCATTTTTCAGGACTGAAGGAATATCCGCTTCGATGTCTTTCGAGGTGACCTTTGGAAACCTTTCTTCGCTGATTGCCTGTTGGACCAATACGTTTGCCTGTTGGATATACACTAATGAGAGCCGTTTCAGTTCGGCGGCCTGGGACTTTATCGGTTTCAATTTGATTTTGACCGTCCTCATCCTTGACACCTCTTTCTGTCACTGGGTATACTCCTATTATACAGACAACTGTATAATACAACAAGAAAGATGGTGCCGGAAATGACCAAAAAAAGGATCAATCTGACCATAGCGGAACAGGTGTATAAAGACTTGAAAAAAAAGGCAATCGACGAAAACACGTCCGTGTCGCAACTGCTCGAACGGATCGCAAAGGAATACTTGGAAAAAGAGCAGCGCCTTTCATCCCGCCTCTAAAGGGGGTATTGATACACCGTGGTGGGCTTTCTCAGCGCCAAATTCGGTAATATATTTCCAATATGATAAACTGGTGAGTATAGAGAAAAAGCGAGGTGAAGCCATGTACTCCTTGATAACCAACAGCAAAAAAGGCACATTATTGGATGAATTAGTCCAATCTTTGGAAACGTGCCATCGCTTTTATTTGAACGTGGCCTTCATCAATTTTTCTGGTCTGCAACTCTTGCTGGATCCTATCCAAAAAGCTGCAGAGAATGGTGCAACAGGAAAAATACTGACAGGCACCTATTTGAATTTTACCGAACCATATGCGTTGACACGGTTAAAAGCCTTTCCGCATATCGATACCCGCATATTTGTCGCCACCCAACAAACAGGCTTCCACCCCAAAGCATACATTTTCGAATACGAAAATTATTATAAAGTCATCGTCGGTTCATCGAACATCACCCAACACGCCTTAAAGAGCAATATCGAATGGAATCTTCAGATCATCACCAAAGATGGCAATGAGGACGAGACCTTTATTTCGGAAATTATGGAAGCCTATTCCATGATTTGGGATAGCAGTGAAATATTGGATGATACATTCATCAATGATTACGCGCATTTTTTGAAGGAACGTAAAAAGGACCTTGTTGTACAAGAGTCTTTCCCCATGTTTTTTCAATTTACCCGCGGGCCATCGATCAAACCAAATATGATGCAAGAATTGGCGATGGAAAAATTGCTGCATTTGCGTGAGAAGCATCAGGAGAAAGCTTTGGTCATCGCTGCTACAGGTACGGGCAAAACGTATATGGCGGCTTTTGATGTGAAGCAAACAAAACCAGAGCGGCTTTTGTTCTTAGTGCATCGGGAAGACATCCTGCGAAAGGCTGAGTCGTCTTTTAAAAAAGTAATCAATCTGAAAGATAAATCGACCGGTATTTTATCTGGGACTTCCAAAGAGCATCAGGCTGATTATTTATTTGCGACGATCCATAGCATGAAGAATATTTATGAACAATATGAGCCGGATCACTTCGACTATATCATCGTGGATGAAGCGCACCATGCGACCAGTCCGAGATACGTTGAGGTTCTGGAGCATTTTAAACCAAAATTCCTGTTAGGTATGACCGCAACACCAGAGCGAACAGATGGCGGAAATATCTTTGACTTATTCGATAATAATGTGCCGATGGAAATCCGACTGCGTGACGCATTGGAATATGATTTGCTAGTGCCATTCCATTATTTTGGCATCACCGATGAATCCGGCGTCGACTTAAAGGATTCGGAGAATCTGACACCCGATCAAATTGCACAACGTCTCAGTGTTCATCGGAGGGTAGATTTCATCATTGAAAAAATGAACTACTATGGACATGATGGCTTGAAGCGCAAAGCGTTAGGGTTCTGCATGACCATTGCACATGCTGAATTTATGGCGGCGGAGTTCAATCAGCGCGGCATAAAGAGTATGGCGTTATCCGGACAGGACAGCGTGACGAAGAGAGAATCGTATACGAAATTATTGGAAGCGGAAGATTCTGATCTGGAAGTGATCTTTACGGTAGACATCTTCAATGAAGGGATCGATATACCAGGCGTCAATCTCGTGATGATGTTGCGGCCGACCCAATCTTCTATTGTCTTCACACAACAATTAGGGCGTGGCTTGCGCAAAAAAGACAACAAGGAATTCCTTACTGTTTTGGACTTCATCGGCAACTACAGCAAGAGCTTCCTGATTGCGATCGCTTTGAATGGTCGCCGCTTTTACGACAAGGACAGCGTCAAAACTTCAGTGAAACGAAATTTTTCGGATTTGCCGGGAGCAACCCACATCCAGTTGGATGAAATCAGCAAACAACAGATATTGGAGCAAATTGATTTTGAAAATTTCTCCACTTTGGCTTATTTAAAGAATACGTACAATGAATTCAAAAACTTGAATAGCGGGAGAATTCCTTGGCTATTGCAGGATTATTTAAAGATCGATTCCGCACCGGATCCGGTTAAATTTTTCTCCCGATCGGGAAGTTTCAAAGCGCGAAATTACATCGAATTTTTGGATAAAGTAGAACCGAATAATGCGCAAGTGATGGAACTGCTTGGAAATTCGTTGTTCATGTCGGTACTGACGGATTTATCGCAAAAATTGCCGTTAGTTCGGCTGCATGAAAATGTGCTCATAACCTATTTGCTGACGCATGAAACCTGTACGTTGGCAGCAGCAAAAACAGAATTATTGGCGTATTTGGATGCCGTCGATGACGAGACCATTCTACATGCTTTCCGAACCCTGAATATGGATTTTTCCGACAAAGGGGAATTGAAATCAACCAGGCCGTTGGCGATTTTGGATGATAGGAATGTGTTGCATCGGACGGAAGAATATTCGCTCATATTGGCCGATGAATGCTATCGTCCATTTATCGAAGATGTCCTTCATTACGGCAGAATGCGTTATTTAAAAACTTTCGGCTCACTAAACTATGGCATTCCTCATTTGAAACTGTACGAAGAGTACACGATGCGGGACATCGCCGTCGTTTCAAACTATAAAAAAATACACTCTTCCTTCCGAGGACAGGGCGTGCTGAAAAATGATGAAATCAATCATTACTTCTATTTTGTCGACCTGCATAAAGGTGACGACGTAGAAGAACGCGTGAACTACAAGGATAAGTTCATCAATACCAAGCAGTTCCAATGGGAATCGCCTAATGCCACAAAAGTAAACTCTGACCGAGGGCAAGACTTCATCAACGCGGAAAAGCGAGGCGTAACCCTGCATTTGTTCGCCCGAAAATTCAAAAAAATCGATAATGTGACTTCTAAATTCATCTATTTAGGCAAAATAAATCCATTGTCATACCGAAATGAAAAACCGATTGAGATTCAGTATAAGCTGCAAAACGAAGTGCCGTGGGAGTTGTATCAAGAGTTTGAACCGGAATTATTGAAATAAAAGAGAGTATCTTACTGCTTATAATTTTTATAAGAAATTTATCCGGATTCCATTTGCAAAGCTAATATCAAATCATCAAATCCAAATAGTCTGCTAAAAATAACCGCAACCCTTCTTCGTCTATAAAGCTGGTTTCGTTGCTTAGCGAATCGATATAGGTCAGCGCAAGTAGGTCGGGGGTACTCAGACATTTAGCGATGACACCTGGAATGTGGCGTTCGAAGTCTTCGATGACCGTTTCGTATAGATAAAGGCATTCATCGTAAAAGGCGATCTTGTATGCATCGTTGAAAAGGTCGGATTGATCTTTCCGTAATTCGGTTTGCTTGAACTGTTTATATTCATGGTGAAGTTGTTGCATCAATTTTTGGTAACGCATGATAATTCCTCCTTTAGGGGATCTGATCCTACGATCATTTTGGGGGAATTGCAAGAAAATTTCGATTTTAAAGATAATTGGCAACAAACATGAAATAAAAAACTACCGGAAGACTGGGGACTCGCAAAGGCGTGTCTTGGTCTTTCGGTAGTTTTTATGTTTTGTGGTGAGGATTTATTGCTTTTGATCACGTTGACTTATCGTCTGTCTGCATATGCCTATTACCGTAACTTAGAGACACTCATGACAGATTCTAGGGAATGTAGCGCCATAGTGGGTGATATTCTCCATAGAAAAAGATATCAACCAAGGAATCGTACAATACGAAGAAAAAGTAAAAAGGCTATCCGGGTGCTTATGTGATAAGCCTTTTTAAATACATTTAATCTAATGCAGGTTCAGCACCGTTATCCGATTGTTGGTGCATCTTCAACATAACCAAGCGTGCGATCGGCTGAGCAATCAAGGATTCAACAAAAAACGAGATGGCAAAATTTCTCGGCCATTTGTAAAAGAAGGTTGTAAAGGGCTCGATACTTATGTGGCGCGTACCGATCCATGTGCCGATGATCGTTAAGAAAATCGACATAAGAAAGACCGTGCACAGCGTGTTGATGATGATATGCGCGTTGAAGCTGTCGTCTTTGTGGACGAAATGTGATGTAAGCCAGTCCGCGGGTTTGTGGGTCGAAAGCACCAGAATGATTACGGAAAGCCAGATGAAGGGAAGGACTTTGATGGTGTCCGCCCAGACGTACAGGTGAAAACCCACTTCCAAGCAAGTAATAAGTGGGGCAATGATGTTGACCGATAGTATGGAAATGATTGCCAAAAATAAGGCGAATTCCTTTTTGTTTCGGGGCAGTTTCATAAAAAATTCCATTGATGATGAGCTCCTTTTTCAAAGTTATGTGCAAAAAAATACAGCACGAGACTAAGAAAGTCTCGTGCTGATCAATTTTACGCACTGGTTATTCATTTATGGTTATCATTATATAGCAAATAATATTGAAAATCAAGGAGAGCTTTTTGACTTGTCCTTGAGGCGGCAGAAACAGCAAGTGTCAATCTGATCAAGACGCTGCGGATGACACAATCCTCCACAAGCCTGAGCTGAGAAGAGGTATGCTTTCAAGGCAATGATGAATTTGGAACAAGTGTGTAGCTGTCTGATACGGAAAATGTTCTTCATCATATAAAGAACATTGAAAGAACAACACTTAGGCCGAAGCAAGTGCGATAATGAAGTCAATTAGCTGGGGTGTAGCGCAACGTGATAAATGGCACCGCTTATATAACGAAAATGGTTCCACTATTACACATAGTTCTCGATGAAATGAACGAGCAATCGCTTAGGGGGAAGGGGGGAACACAGTGAATATTGAATCAGATTATCTAGCCGAGGAAATCAGCTGCCTGAAAGAGATTTTGGATCAGGGTCTCATTACGCAGGCAGAATTTGAAGTTGTGAAGAAAAGCTTGATGGGAAATGAAATAGAATCCGTAATTTCTGTTTGAAAAAAGCCGGAGAAGCAGGGTGCTCAAAGGGGAACGACATTCAAATCCATCAGGGCGCCTCGGCCTATTCGAAAAGGAAGAAAGGGTGAACTTGTTTTTTTCTATCCAAACAGCAAAACAGGACAAGCACCCTTTGTAAGGAACAGTAAGTCTAAAAAATACGCGAATGAAGCTACCACAAAAAAGGGGGATATCCTATATGGCAACAATTGAAACATTCCAAAGATCAGAATTGAAGAAGTCCAATCCCTTGTTCACCAAGCTGCGGACGACAATCGAAACGGCTTTTTACGGCAGCAATATGCGTGAAGTGGGGGATATCGCGGAGGCCTATCACATGGCAAAAGAATCGCCTGGGGTCATCGTTACGGATCTGCCGGTCAAAGAGGCGGAGAAATTAGGGCTGCCTGCAGATGCGAAAGTCCTGGTGGAAAATGGCGGTAAAATAGTGGGAAGAACCGCCAGAGCCAGAAGGGTCGTCGGCGAGAACAAAGAAGAAGATGAAAAATTATTGGGGATCATCCGCGATGTGATCTATCAAAACCGCACCAAAACGTACCACAAAGCAACCGGATACGTCGGCTTGGATGAGGACTTCATCATAAAGGCGCATATCGCTTTCCCGGAAGGTAATGAGAATAACCTTTATTCCTGGTTGTTGAACTTCCAATGGGCCAATGATGCATACAATGAATTGTACGCGCGTTCAAAAAAATACGCTGAGGGCGATATCTACATCTATGCGGATCCCGATTGGCGCCATCCCGATTATCCAATGGGGCTAGCCTATTTCGAGCCGGATCGGAATGTCGCCTGCATTCTCGGTATGCAATATTTTGGCGAATTCAAAAAAGGCACCTTGTCTTTGGCGTGGGGGACTGCCCATCGGAACGGCTATGTCTCTTGTCATGGTGGCCTGAAGAAATTTGTTTTGGAAGACAGAAAACGCGTCTTTGCTTTCTTCGGCTTATCCGGCTCCGGGAAGTCGACGCTTACCCATTCGAAACACAACAATAAATACACCGTGAAGGTATTGCATGATGATGCCTTCATCATCGATCTAGCGGATGGCTCGTCTATCGCGCTTGAGCCTTCCTACTTCGATAAGACCCAGGATTATCCGGCCGACCATCCTGAACAAGAGTATTTTATGACGGTGCAGAACGTCGGCGTCACCAAAGACGTGGATGACAACATCGTATTGGTCACGGAGGACATCCGCAATGGGAACGGACGGACAGTGAAATCACGATACGCCACACCGAACCGGGTGGATAAGTTCCACTCGCCGATCGAAGCGGTCTATTGGATCATGAAGGATGAATCCTTGCCTCCGCTTATCAAGATTGAGGATGCAGTTCTGGCTGCTACTTTCGGCGCCACGTTGGCGACGAAAAGATCGACTGCCGAAACAATCAAGAACGGGGAAAACCGGGATAAACTGGTCATCGAACCCTATGCCAACCCATTCCGCGTCTATCCCTTGATCGAAGATTATGAGGATTTCAAAAAGTTGCTGAGCAGGGATTCGATTGATTGCTACATCATCAATACAGGAGCATTCTTGGATAAGGACATCACGAAAGACGTAACCCTGGGCGTGATCGAAAGCATCGTCGAGGATACCGCCACCTTCAAGCCGTTCGGGGAAGGCACCGGTTTGGCCTACTTGGAAGTCCCGGGCTATGAACCGCCATTGGATAGCGAGGATTACCAAGCATTGGTCAAAGAACGGATGATCATGCGGAAAGATTTCCTGGTATCCTTCAACGGGGCCAACCAAGCTTATCCGCTCCCGGAAGAAGCCATAAACGCTATGGATAAGATCATCGCATCCATCTAAAAAATAGGAACCCACCGGCATCATCCAACCGTTCGGATAATGCTATTGGGTTCCTGGTGTTTTAGCTTGGCCACCTTAATCGGAGGCCAATAAAGCTGGTTCGCTATTTTTTGATTTATATCATTGGAGCGGGATACATACCGTGACAGTAAGTCCTTTTTCTTTTGTTTCCATCTTGATTTGCCAATCATATTTATCTGCTATTGAGGAGACGACGAACAAACCTAATCCGGTGCCGTTGCTTCCTTTCGTAGTGAAAAAGGGATCGAATAAGTCTTTGATGTCCAATTCTTTTGCGATACCGGGGCCATCATCGACAATCGTCAATAATGCATATTTCGTTTCCCGCGTAACGACCGAACGCTTTTGCAAGGCTGCGTTACATTCTTCATTTGCTTTTTTCAGGCTGACGGTCACTTTGCCTCGTTTTTTACCGATTGCTTGAAAGGCATTGGTGAGCAGGTTGTAGATCACTACTTGCAAGTCCTGTTTTTCAAATGCGGCAACGATGATTCCCGGAGCAAGGTCACTTTCGATCCTAATGGACTTCGGCGTCAACATGGAAATTTCCGATAATGTTTCCTTCAGCACTTCGGAAAGATCAGTATCTTTATTTTGCTGCCCCTCGCTCACTTTGGAAAAGCGCAATACATTCGTCGAAAGGTCCTTCCCTTTTTCTGCCGCCAGATAGATTTCTTTCAGCTCGCTGACCAGTTCATCATTTTCAGCATATTCATCCATCAGGAGTTGTGCATTGCCGAGAATAGGGGTCAAGAAATTATTCATATCATGGACGATCGTCGTGGTCAGGAGGCCGATCGTTTCCAATTTATTTTCTTTTAAAATGCGGTTTTCCAATCGGTGTCGTTCATTTTCAAATTTTTGTTTTTCGAGTAAGCGCTGATTCTCTTCATAAGCTAGATTTTTTTTGTGGTAGCCTCGAAACAGGATGACAAGGATCAGTATAATGGCAGAAATCAATAGTATCAGGCTTAGCAGAATGTAGTTGTTTTGGATCGGAATGCGGTTGTGTTCGTAAAAGTCTGAATTAAGGGAGACGACCCAATGAGCTAAACCGACATCGATCCATTGGAAAGCGCCCAATTTCAGAACTTTGGTTGGATTTTTTTCATCCCACCAATAAGAATAGTAACTGAGAGTCCCTTCCTCTTGGCTGAGTTGGACTTCTTCTAAACGTTTCAGGTCAGAAAAATCGAGGTTCGGAAATTGTTCCTGCCGTCCCGAAATGATGTCAAGGCCCACTTGGTTTTTTACAGGATGCATAAGGACGTTCATTTCTTCATTCTTGACGATGGGATAGCCGCTATAGTCATTATCATTACTATCGTTTCTATAGATTTTCGTATTGAACATTTTTTCGAGATTTAACGGCGCGATAAAATAGCCCATTGTATGACCGTCCGCTGCAGTTAATGTATTATACATGTTGATGTAGGATTCTTTTTCGATGAAGTATTCCCTGCTGTTTTGGCTGACGTCAGCAGCAGTCAGTATGGTTGCAAGGCTTGGATCAGCAGCGAGATAGGGACGAGCAGCTTCCTCGCTAAGTTCCCTTATGGTTTCTTCCTGAAATTGCCAAGCACGTTCAAAACTGCCATCCGCATTGAGAAAAATGAGGATGTCTGATTGGCTGTCGATGGAATGGAAATAATGGTCAAGCTGCGATTGCGGATCCGCTGGGAAGCCGATAGGATTTTCCGCGGTAACCAGCTCCTGTTTGGGTGACACTCCCTGAGCTAAATTTTCTAGTGCCAAGGCGCGATTTTCGATGGCTATTTTGAGATCACTCGTTATATAGGCCACTGTCTGCATTAATTGGGCTTCACCACTGGTGATGGCGTTTTGCTGAACCGCATAAAAACCTCTTGCAACAATCACTAAAGAGATTACAATAATAGAGAACAACCCAATTACAGCGGCATTAAGGAAGCGTGTTGTTGGTTTTTTTTCCATGATAAAAGCCCTTTCTGATAAAATAGGTATTCTTACATACACTTGACAAAACAGGGACATTCTTGCGAAACTTAAGGTACTTTTAGGAGGCGAAAAATGAGTAACCAAAAAATATTGGTCGTCGATGACGATATCGCCATTCGGCGTCTGATCTGGAAATCACTGCAATCAACGGGAATCCTTATTTACCAAAGCGATTCGATTGAAAAGACACTGGACATCATGACGCGGGTGACATTTGACATGTTTTTACTGGACATCAGTCTCGAATATGAGAATGATGGCTATCATCTTGCCCAACTTATTCGTGAACAGCAGCCACTGACACCCATTATATTTATAAGTGGCAAAAAAAGCGAGAGCGATATTATCAGCGGCCTCGAAACAGGGGCTGATTACTATATCACAAAGCCTTTTTCCCCCAATATATTACGCGCACAGATCATCGGTACGCTGGAAAGAATGAAGACGATCCAATCCCAAAAAACGAATAAAAATGATCGGGTCATTGAGATCGGCGATTTTAAGTTCGACAAAAATCTTTATCAGTTGGAGAAGAAAGGGCAGCTCATCCCCCTGTCATCAAAAGAAGTCCAATTGATGCTGTTTTTCATGGAGAATCCGAACCAAGTTTTTTCCAAAGAACAGATTTATGCAAATGTCTGGAATGACGGGGAAATGGACAACAATCTCATCATGGTATACATCAGCTATCTCCGCAATAAAATCGAGGACGAATCGAAGAAGCCGCGTTACTTAAAGACGGTTTGGGGCATCGGGTACACCTTTAGTCCTGACGGTCAGTGAGGCTAAAATAAGTTTTCCAATTTTGCGAAAAAGATGCCTAATGCCAGTAGGTCGGCGGCTCCGCCAGGGCTCAGGTGTCTTTGGATCAGTATTTCATCATAGTGATATAATAACTCTTTCAGGTTTCCTTCCTTTGAATCCTGCAGGAGTTGTTTTGCTTCACTTTTGACTAATTGCCATGACGCGATGCCGCCGCGATGGATGATGTTTGCATCTTCCACTTCGCTCATCAGAAGGAGCAGGTTCTCCAACAAAAGCTCTTCCGTGGGGCGGTTACGGTTCGCTCGCAAGAACGGCAAAACCAACTCGCTCAAGATGGGGTAGCCGGCTTCTGCCTCGCCTCTGATGCCCGTAATGCCATATTCGAGAAACAGTTTTTCGCCGTAGGATAAAGCAGGCTTTGCATCAAGATTTGCAAAATCATGTGTAACAAGGCCGTGGCTCATCGCTTTGGCATAAGCGAACACTTTCTCGGTATCCTTTTCAGTAAAGGGAAGTTGTTCGGCATGATTGACATAAAAACCGGTTGCCGCCAACAAAACGGCGAATGAAAAGTTAGCCCCTTTGTGGGTGTTGATATTTTTGGTGGCTTTTAGCATGGCTTTTTCAGCCTGCATGCCCAATTTCCGGACTTTATCGAATAATTCTATGGGAGACCCTTCGTGCTCGTTGCCTAGCTGGACATATTGCAAGAGATAAGGCGTCAGACTGACGATGCTTTCGATGAACGTGTAAAAGTCCATATCGTCATGGGCGCCGCTGTTGTATCGGTCTACCAGCCCCGGTTTTGGAGACAAGGCAACCTCGTAGAGCAACGCTTTTTCAGCCTGATTCGCGATGTAGGTCAGTGGCTCGTTAGTTAAGTTCATAGTCAATTTTTCGTTGCTCCATTTCTTTGACGATAAAATTCAGGGACCGGTCCAAGTGCTCCTCTGTAATGATCTGGATTTTCCCTGCGTCTTGTGTCTTCATCCCTTGGTAAACCAACCAGTGTTCGGCTAATGCCAAGTCGCGTCTTTCCTTTGAACGGATCGAGATATCCCGAAAATAAATCAAGTATTCTTGCAGCTTCGTCACAATTGATTTTAAACGCAACATTTGACTTTTCTCATAAATAAAAGCATTGAAATCTGAAAATTTCTGCAACAGTTCATCCACTTTTCCCTTTTTATTCAGGTCCTCGCAGATTTCCAAATGTAACCGTAGTTCCTCAAAATCGGCTGGCGTCATCAATGTCATGGCTGTTGTTGTGGCAAGTGTATCCAAGGATTTACGGATATCATAGATTTCATAGGCGTCTTTGATGCTGATCCCTTTAACGACCACGCCCATTCCCGGGACATGATTGACCAATTCCTCTTCCGTCAACTTCTTCAGGGCATAGCGAATGGGTGTGCGGCTGATATTCATCTTCTCAGAGAACTCTTTTTCATTGATTCTTTCTCCGGCCGGAATGTCACCTAAAATAATGGTTTTCCGGAAGGCTTCATAGATAAGGTCTTTAAGTGGCTTGTTTTGGCTAAGATCCAGGTTCTTACTGACTGCTTTGATTATGATACTCATTTGATTTCCCTTCATCCTATATTATTTTTTTTTGATTTACAATGGATTCAAGCATTTTTTGGAACACAAATCGATAGAAAGAAAAAGCCGAGCGATTCTGCTCGGCTTTTTTACATCGTAACGTTTGCTTATTGTGGAATGTAAAGCGGCATTTGGCCGAATAATACGATTGTTACTACAAAAATAACGAAAATACCAAGCGCATATTTTGCAGCTTCTTTTTGCCAAGCACCCATATCCAAACCAGTCAAACGAAGCAACAGGTAGATGAATGCTACTAATGGGCTCAGTAAGTGGAACGCTTGTCCCATTAGAGAGGCTACAGCCATTTGCATGTTTGTAAAGCCATAAGAGCGACCTGCTTCTGCTAATACCGGCAATACACCGAAGTAGAATCCGTCATTGGAGATGAAGAACGCACCTGGCGCAGAAATCAGGGCAATCACTATCCCCCAGAAACCTGCCAATTGTTTAGGGATAACTTGTGTGAAGCTGTTCGCTAATGCGGTTGCCATACCAGAGCCTTGGAACAAGCCCATGAAGACACCAGCTGCGAGAACTAAGATAACAACTTGTACAGCATCGCCGCCGTTTGCGCCGATACGAGAGGATTGATCTTTAAGGACAGGATAGTTGACCATCAACGCGATACAAGTACCGATTAAGAATAACATCAATGGCGGCATAGCAATGGCTTCGATAAACGATCCAGCAACTAACCAAGCAATCAAAAGGATCGTTACAATACCGTTGAAAGCGAAGTTCTTTGGACGGCGAATTTCTAACGTTTCAGGATCCGTCACAGTCGTCATTTCATCAATTTCAGCATCGGATAATACTGTTATGCCTAGACGAGCGCGTTCTTTGCGGCCCATGTGAGGAGCAACCCAGAAAGTTACATAAATTAAAGCTAGAATCATACCAGGAGCAAGATAAGAAAGGATGCTTGCATCGACTTCCAAAACAGCCATCGCTCGAGCAGTAGGACCGCCCCAAGGCAGTAAGTTCATGATGGTGTTTTGCAGAATGACCAACACACCAAGATTCATCATGTTCATATTTAACTTCTTATAGATAGGAATGAAAGCAGAACAACAAATCAAAGTTGTTGTCGTTCCATCACCATTCAGGGAAACAGTGGCAGCAACAACTGCTGTTGCCATCAATACCTTCATTGGATCCCCTTTAGCAAAGTGGATCATTTTTTTGGTGATAGGGTCGAATAGACCGGCATCCAACATGATTGAGAAATAAAGAATAGCGAACAACAACATGATGCCTGTTTTAGAAGTGGTGGTAACCCCATCCAAAATAAAATCACCGATATTTCCTTTTTCGGCAACACCCGCTACCATTGCGATGATCGTGAAAATAAGTGGGATGATGACTAATGAAGTGAATGGTGATAATTTTTTCTTCATAATCGCAAACATGAACACTGCGATCATTCCATAAGCCAAGACTGTAAGTAACATTTTTTTTCTCCTTCCGACTACTGAATATTTTTCTGAGAAGTGCCGACGGATTCTTTATTGATCAAATAGAAAGTGAATTGTTTCACGTTTTTTCTAATTTAACTTCGCAAAGAACAAGCTGGTTTTCTTCTCTAAGGAAATAATAGTCACTTTGGCGTCGGAATGAAAGCCGTTACTTTTAAAAAACACGAAAAAAACACCCATAGTAAAACGGTTTCTTAAGTGGGGCTTAACGAGATATTAAAAAAGTCTTAAATGGCTTTAAACGTTGATTTGGCAGCGTTTTACGCTTTTCCAAGGTTTTCAGAACATTAAAAAAACAATTAAATTGACAACTGGCCCTGTTTTTAATGAGAGAAATTCCTATAATGAGAGTAAATCGATAGAAAGGACGTGAGAAAATGCTGTTTTTCAAAGGAATCTTTGGGAAAAAAGACACAAAATCATCTGAGCTGATACCGATAGCAGCCGTTCATGCAAATGAGCCGTTGGATAACCAGATTGAAATTCCTGCTTTCATACCCACCGATCCAAAAGAATATGACTTAGTCAGTGTTATCGCGACAGCAATCGCTGCGGGAGATTATCCCAAGACGAAGTTTGTTGTCACCAATATTATGAAGCGGAATCCTGAAGCGCATCTGGTTTCGCTGATATGCGCAAGCGTTGCAGCAGGCACAATGCCTGAAAGTAAATTTGTTGTAAAAAGAATAAGTCAGGTTAAACAATAAGGAGGAAAATAAATGTTAAGAAAATTCAAGATCGCAATCGATGGTATGGAATATATGGTAGAAATGGAAGAAATCGGCGGTGTGCCTCAGCCAGTACAAACGGTGCAAGCACCAGTCGCTGTTGCAGCCGTTGCGGCTCCTACAGAACAACCAGCGGCTCCGGATGCACCTGTTTCAGCTGCATCCGGTGATGCTATGACAGCGCCGATGCCAGGAACAATCTTAAAAGTGTTGGTAAACATCGGCGATGAAGTGAAAGAAAATCAACCATTGATGATCCTGGAAGCAATGAAGATGGAAAATGAAGTTGTAGCAAACCATGCTGGTAAAGTAGCCGGAATCCATGTGAATCAAGGACAAGTCGTTAACGCAGGGTATGCATTAATCACCATCGTATAAGTATTTAATTAGGAGGAAGTGAATCAATGGAGACATTATTAGCAGGTATTACATCCATTACGATGGGACAAATCGTGATGATGCTCATCGGGGCTACCCTGATATATTTAGGAATCAAAAAAGAGTATGAACCTACATTATTGGTGCCGATGGGACTTGGTACAATCTTGGTCAACTTCCCGGGCACCGGGGTTCTGACCCAAATGGTCAACGGAACCCAAGCGGAGGGCGTTCTGGATGTGCTCTTTAAAGCCGGTATCAGCACCGAATTATTCCCGTTGCTGATTTTCATCGGTATCGGAGCCATGATCGACTTCGGACCGCTATTGCAAAACCCATTCATGTTATTGTTCGGTGCCGCCGCTCAATTCGGTATTTTCTTCACTATCGTAGTTGCTATCTTCTTCGGATTTGACATCAGAGAAGCTGCTTCAATCGGTATCATCGGTGCCGCTGATGGCCCGACAGCCATCTTCGTATCCAACCAACTGGCACCAAATCTGCTGGGACCGATCACAGTCGCCGCTTATTCCTATATGGCGCTTGTGCCGATCATCCAGCCGATTGCGATCAAAGCTGTAACAACTAAAAAGGAACGCCAAATTCGCATGACTTATAAAGCTGAAGGTGTTTCCAAGATGACAAAGATTTTATTCCCGATCATCATCACCATCGTTGCCGGTTTTATCGCACCAATTTCCCTTCCGTTGGTAGGTTTTCTGATGTTCGGTAACTTGTTGCGCGAATGTGGCGTGTTGGACAGACTTTCATTCACTGCTCAAAACGAATTGGTGAACATCATCAGTATCCTGTTGGGGCTTACGATCTCTGTTAAGAT
The DNA here is from genome assembly GCF_900114465.1 of Trichococcus palustris. Classification (GTDB taxonomy): domain Bacteria; phylum Bacillota; class Bacilli; order Lactobacillales; family Aerococcaceae; genus Trichococcus; species Trichococcus palustris. The sequence continues at coordinate 24,301 of NZ_FOTD01000016.1, forward strand.
GCAGGCTGACTTGTTCTTGAACGTACAGACATTGATGATCATCGCTTTCGGTTTGGTTGCCTTCATCATGGACACAATCGGCGGCGTATTGTTCGCAAAACTGCTGAACTTGTTCAGAACCGAAAAAATCAATCCGATGATCGGTGGTGCCGGTATTTCTGCATTCCCGATGTCCAGCCGTGTTATTCAAAAAATGGCTACTGAGGAAGATCCTCAAAACTTTATTTTGATGTATGCTGTCGGTGCTAACGTATCCGGACAAATTGCATCTGTTATCGCTGGTGGTTTAGTACTTGCCTTCTTTAGTTAAGAAGGTTCATTGAAAGGAGATATAATTATGGTTTTTGATCCAGAAGCTTTACAAACTGCATTTGAATTGATGATTTTCGGTATGGGAGGTATCTTCCTAGTCCTATTCCTCCTGTATGTTGTATCGATTGTACTGATTAAACGGTTTCCAGCCTAAAAATAAAACAAAGAAGGCTTACCTATGTATGAACTGAAAAGAATCTGGATAACGCGTGTTCCGGCGGACAAAAAAGCTTGGGAAGATTTATTGCTCTCGAGCGGATTGGTTCCCGATGAGCAGGTCGATTATACGGTAGGCATTTATGACCGCAACAAATTGATTGCCACCGGTTCTACTTATCAGAACATCATCAAGCTGGTTGCTGTCGATCCCGAGTATCAAAGCGAGAATTTATTGACGAGAATCGTGATGGCTCTGACTTCCAAGCTGCACGATGAGGGCATTATCCACTTCTTTTTATATACCAAACCATGTGTGGCCGTTTCCTTTACGTCACTTGGTTTTAAAGAAATTGTCCGCACAGAGAATATTCTCTTTATGGAACAAGGTTCTCCGGACTTTTCCGAGTATCTGACGCTGCTTGACACTCAAAGGAAACCGGCTTCCCATGCGGGAGCAATCGTCATGAATGCAAATCCATTTACAAAAGGGCATTTATACTTAGTCGAGACGGCTGCAGCCCAGGTTGATGTTCTGTACCTCTTTGTCCTATCCGATGATCGTTCGGATTTTTCGACTGCGGAGCGGCTGATGTTGGTAGAGGCAGGCACAAAGCATCTTCCGAATGTCGTCATCTTGCCTACTAGGGATTATCAAGTGTCCTCAGCCACCTTTCCATCGTACTTCTTAAAAGATCAGGCGATGGAAAGTGTAGCGCGTATCCAGGCTACACTGGATGCAACCTTGTTCAAGGAAAGGATTGCACCGGTCCTGCACATCAAAACGCGTTACGTCGGTGAGGAGCCGCTTTCGCCGGTTACGGAAGTATACAACGAGAGCATGCGTCATGTCTTCTCAGGCAGCTTGGATCTTGTTGTCATTCCGCGGCTCGGGATAGAAGGGCAAGTCATCAGTGCTACGCGCGTCCGAAAAGCTTTGAAAGAAGATGATTTTCAAACAATCAAAAAACTTGTACCACCAACAACTTATGTTTATTTGGCAGAAAAGTACGACAAAAATAAATTTAGAGGTGAAAAAAGTGGAAATTAAGAAATATGCAGTAGCTGGTACGACAGAATCGAGTGACATCATGATCATCGTTGAACCGAGCGAAACCAATGAAGTCGCAATTACGCTGGATTCCAGCGTCGAAAAACAATACGGTGAGCGAATCGAGGAAGTTATCGTAACAACCCTTCATAATCTTGGGATTACAAGTGCCAAGGTATCTGCCGTTGATAAAGGCGCCCTGGATTGTACAATCGAAGCACGCACGGTTACGGCAATCCATCGTGCTGCTGAAAATGATAGCTACAATTGGAAGGAGATGGACTCATGGAACGTTTAAGAAGAACGATGATGTTTGTACCTGGTGCGAATGCGGCAATGCTGCGGGATGCGCCACTGTATGGTGCCGATTCAATTATGTTTGATCTGGAAGATGCTGTTTCCCTGAAAGAAAAAGATTCAGCGCGTACTTTGGTGCATTTCGCCTTAAGAACATTCGATTACAGCCAATCAGAAACGGTAGTACGGATCAATACGTTAGACACTGTAGGGAAATTAGACATAGAGGCGATGGTTTTAGCTGGAGCGAATGTTATCCGTCTTCCAAAAACGGAAACGGCTCAAGACATCGTTGATGTAGACGAAGCCATTACAGAAGTAGAAATGAAATACGGTATTGAAGTTGGAACGACTAAAATGATGGCAGCCATCGAGTCTGCCGAAGGTGTGCTGAACGCCCGCGAAATAGCGAAAGCATCTCCACGTTTGATCGGCATTGCGCTGGGTGCTGAAGACTACGTAACAAACATGAAGACGAAACGTTTTGCGGATGGCCAAGAATTATTCTTCGCCAGAAGCTACATTCTTCATTCTGCTCGGGCAGCCGGCATCGCAGCCATCGATACAGTTTACTCGGATGTTGAAAATGTGGGAGGATTCGCCAGAGAAGTGGAGCTCATCAAACAGCTTGGTTTCGATGGTAAATCCGTCATCAATCCACGTCAAATTCCGATCGTTAACCACATCTATGCGCCGACAGAACAAGAAATTCAAAATGCTAAAGAAGTTATTTGGGCAATCAGAGAAGCCGAAGAAAAAGGTTCCGGCGTCATTTCACTGAAGGGCAAGATGGTCGATAAACCGATCGTTGAACGCGCGGAACGTGTGATTGCATTAGCCAAAGCTGCCAAACTTATTAGCGAGGAGGAAATTTAATCATGGCCATCAATAAAGTTGGAAAAGATATTCCTGACGTATTTGTTCAACAATACGGCATTTACGAAGGTGAATTAGCACATATCGATGATTACAAGGAAGCTGTCCGCAACATTCACCCGGTAAAACCTCGTGATAAAAAAATGCTGAACAGTATTCGTGAGGCTATTGAAAAAACAGGACTAAAAGACGGCATGACCATTTCTTTCCACCATCATTTCCGTGAGGGGGACTTCGTCATCAACATGGTCATGGATGAAATCGCCAAAATGGGCATCAAGAATCTATCAATTGCACCTAGCTCCATCGCCAACGTCCATGAACCTTTGATCGGCCATATCAAGAAAGGCGTGGTCACACACATTACGTCCAGCGGCTTGCGTGACAAAGTTGGTGCAGCTATTTCTGAAGGCATCATGGAAAATCCTGTTGTCATCCGCTCTCATGGCGGACGCGCAAGAGCAATCGTCAGAGGGGATATCCATATTGATGTTGCCTTCCTGGGCGCACCAAGTTCTGATGAATACGGCAATGTGAATGGATCAGCGGGAAGAACGACATGCGGTTCTTTAGGCTATGCCATGGTCGACGCTAAGTATGCGGATAAAGTTGTTGTCATCACGGACTCATTGATGCCTTATCCAAATACCCCGATCAGCATTCCGCAAACAGATGTTGATTATGTAGTCGTAGTCGACGCAATCGGCGATCCTGCCGGGATCGCCAAAGGAGCAACGCGCTTCACTAAAAATCCTAAAGAACTTCTGATTGCGGAATATGCTTCTAAAGTGATCACTAATTCTCCTTATTACAAAGAGGGCTTTTCCTTCCAAACCGGTACGGGCGGTGCATCTCTTGCAGTATCGCGTTTCTTGAAAGATGCCATGATCGAGGACGGCATCAAAGCAAGCTTTGCCTTGGGTGGTATCACCAACGCAATGGTTGAGCTCCTTGAGGAAGGTCTTGTCGGAAAAATCATGGACGTCCAAGGTTTTGATCATCCATCGGCTATTTCTTTGGCAAAAAATGCGAACCACTATGAAATCGATGCAATCATGTACGCCTCTCCATTGAGCAAAGGCTCGGTCATCAATCAATTGGATACAGCTATTTTATCGGCTTTAGAGATCGATACGGATTTCAATGTCAATGTCATTACTGGTTCGGATGGTATCATTCGCGGAGCTTCCGGTGGTCACTCCGATACAAGTGCGGCCTGCAAAATGTGCCTAGTCATTTCCCCGCTGATCCGCGGGCGCATCCCGACGATTGTCGATACGGTCAACACGGTCGTTACTCCTGGTTCGAGTGTCGACGTTGTCGTTACGGAAGTCGGGATTGCCATCAATCCGGAACGAAAAGACTTGATCGAGCATTTCAGAATGCTGGATGTTCCTCAATTCACAATTAAACAATTAAAAGATATCGCCTACTCCATCGTAGGAGCACCTGATCCCATTGAATATGGCGACAAAGTGGTGGCCTTGATCGAGTATCGCGATGGCACAATAATCGATGTGGTAAAAAATGTCTAAAGTCAAAGTCAATCCTTTTGCCGAAGGTCAAAGCGTCACACTGGAGGAAATGTTGGAAGTTCGCGAAAACCGCGTTTCTACACAACGGGAGTTGCTGAGCAGCCAAAAAGAAGACAGCCTTCTGATGGCTATTATGAATATCCCTGGTCCGGTTAAAAATAATTTGCACTTAGAGAAGGCATTTAATGCTGTCTTGGAACGCATAGAGGAAGTGCTCAGCAATCATCTGCCGCAAGCGTCTCTCTATCGAAATCTCAAAACAGGCGCCGAATATTACTTTTTGTCTCCATTGACACCCAAGGAATTAAAGCAAAAGATGGTCATGATCGAAGAAACGCATCCTTATGGACGGCTCTTCGACTTGGACGTCCTATGGCTTGAAGGTGACAGCTTAAAGAGCATCAGTCGGACAGAATTAGGTCTGCCGACAAGGCGCTGTTTTATCTGCAATCGGGATGCAAAAGATTGTGGCCGTAGCCGTCGCCACTCTATCATTGAAATGCAAGATACTATTTCAAAAATAATAAATGAAGGAAGTGACCAATTACATGACTAAAGAAATCCGTTTTATGGAAACGGTATTGCGTGATGGTCAACAAAGTTTGATTGCAACACGTATGCCACTATCAGATATGTTGCCGATCATCAAAACCATGGATGAAGCCGGGTATCACTCGATAGAGATGTGGGGAGGCGCTACCTTTGATTCTTGTATCCGTTATTTGAACGAGGATCCTTGGGAACGTCTGCGCGCAATCAGAAAAGAAGTCAAAAATGCTAAACTGCAGATGCTGTTGCGCGGCCAAAATCTATTGGGATATAAACACTATTCCGATGACGTCGTCAGCGCTTTTGTCGAAAAATCGATCCAAAACGGCATCGACGTTGTGCGTATTTTCGATGCACTGAATGATCTGCGCAACCTTAAGACAGCGATCGAAATCACTAAAAAAGCTGGCGGACATTGCCAAACCGCTATTTCCTACACGACCAGCGATTTCCACACCGTCGATTATTTCGTCGGGTTGACGAAGGAAATGGCTAAGATGGGCGCAGATTCCATCTGCATCAAGGACATGGCCGGCGTCTTGACGCCAGCAGATGCCTACGAATTGGTCAGCAAAATCAAAGCTGCCGTTGATTTGCCTTTGGAAGTGCACACCCATGCTACCAGCGGCATTTCTGAAATGACGTACTTGAAAGCTGTGGAAGCCGGCGCGGATATCATCGATACGGCCATTTCCCCGTTTGCGGGCGGCACGAGCCAACCGGCTACGGAATCCGTCGCAATCGCGTTGGAAGGATTAGGCTACAACACCGGTCTTGATATGAACAAACTTGCAGAAATCGCCGATCATTTTGCGCCAATCCGGGATCGTTTCCGCAACGAGGGCATCCTGAACCCTAAAGTGAAGGACGTCGAACCGAAAACATTGCTGTATCAAGTGCCAGGCGGCATGCTTTCCAACTTGTTGAGCCAACTGACTGAACAAGGCTTGCAGGATAAATATGATGCTGTGTTGGCAGAGGTTCCTAAAGTTCGTGCAGATCTAGGCTATCCTCCATTGGTTACACCGTTATCGCAAATGGTCGGTACGCAAGCCTTGATGAATGTCATCTCCGGCGAGCGCTACAAAATTGTGCCTAACGAAATCAAGGAATATGTAAGAGGTCAATACGGCAAACCGCCAGTGGCGATCTCTGAAGAAATTACGAAAAAAATCATCGGCAACGAAGGCATCACAACTGTGAGACCTGCCGATCTGATCTTGCCGCAAATGCCTAAATTTGAAGAAGAGATCAAACAGTACGCTAAATCTACGGAAGACGTCTTGATGTATGCCTTGTTCCCGCAACAAGCCAAGGATTTCTTAGGTCGCAGAGAAGATAAATTCTACGATGTCCCAGTACAGACGGTCGATGTAACGATCGATGTCCTAAAATAAGGAAATAATAGAAAGACCATGACTGAGTCTGTGGAAAACAGAGTAGGTCATGGTCTTTCTGCGTTCATTGGATTTGGGCGGCCAAAAATGACGTATACACATTTACAGATAACTAGCTCATTTTGCCCAAATCGGCTTGTCGGATAGACGCGATAGGATAGCGTCATTTTGATTGCGTTTTGCCAGACTAGCCTTTCTTCTGTCGGCGTAGCCGGCACAGACCGTTTTTTCCTCTTCCGATTCCGGCTGGATGAGCGGCATCTTGAAGGAGGCGTCGGAGCGGTCGGCAAGGACAAAGGTCATAAAGGCAAAGGCGCTGATATGACTTTCTTCAGTCAAGGGATTTGAAGAGATCATTTTTACGAAGACTTCAACGGAAGTCTTACCGCAGCCGGAAACATAGGACTCCACATAGAAGGCTTCATTTTTATAGACCGGGCGAACAAATTCGATGGAATCGACCGAAGCTGTAAAAGAGGGTCTCTTGAGAAAATTAAAAACAGCCCTTCCGCCGGCAATGTCAAAGTGTGCCATGATGTCGCCGCCGAACAAGGTATCTTTGTCATTTAGTCGGCTATAAGTCACTACCTCAGTGCGGACATTGCGAGTCTGGTTACAGGTCAGTGTCTTTTTTTGATTTTCCATATCATCATCCTTATTTCATTTTTTTTCATTGTATCACATCAGGCTGTTGCAAAAGCAGCCTGAACGCCGATTGTTTCGTCCGGGAATCATCCTATCAATATGCAAAAAAGTGTTATCCGAAATGAATGTGCGAATAGGATAGATCATGGATTTTGCATTTTGTGAGTTGTGGAGTTTTTTTTGCTTCCTGCCAGGAATGTCCTATCGGCGAGAAAAGTTTAGCCTCCAAGGCAGTTGCTCCGAATAAGCGCTTTCTTTCTTTTGTAGTATAATAATGGGTGAGTAAGACTGTACTGTCAACGGAACGTCATCCACACATAATACCTCACATATCCCCAACCGCGATCGAAGCCAGAATCTCCACAGCCACACCGGGTCAAAACATGTCACATCTTCCAAGAAGGGATCCTATATGATAATTGTTATTACGTTTTCTGTCCTGTTTTTGATGATCGGAATACGTGAAAAAGCTAAGAATCAAAAAAATATTGACGCCATCCCTGTTCGCATCGTTGTCAATGGCATCCGCGGAAAATCGACAGTGACGAGACTGATGACCGGCATCTTGGCCGCGGGAAGTTACAAGGTCGTCGGAAAGACAACCGGAACGGCCGCCCGCATGCTATTTTGGAACAGCACGGAGGAAGAGGCAATTGAAAGAAGGCCTGAAGGTCCCAACATCAGCGAACAGAAAAAAGTGATGGCGCAGGCGGTGCAACTGGGAGCTGATGTTCTGGTCAGCGAATGCATGGCGGTCAATCCGGATTATCAGATCATCTTTCAGGAACAATTGATGCAGGCAAATATTTGCGTCATCGTCAATGTCATCGAAGACCACATGGAAGTGATGGGCCCCACCCTAGATAATATAGCAGAGGCGTTCACTGCCACCATCCCTTACGGCGGGAAACTGATCGTTGCAACAGGCCCCTACGAGCCGTATTTCCGAAAGATTGCGGAAGAGCGCGGAACGGAAATTTTTGTGGCCGATACCGCAGAAATCAGCGAAGAGCAGTTGAAACGATTCAGCTATGTCGTTTTCCCGGAAAATGTAGCGCTCGCGTTGGCATTGGCTGAGGTAATGGACATCGACGAGGATGTTGCGTGGCAAGGCATGCTGCGGGCTAATCCGGATCCTGGCATATTGCGGATACATACAATAGATGTTTTGGGTGAGGAGACCCATTTCGTGAATGCTTTTGCAGCGAATGATGCGACTTCCACCTTAGCCATCTGGCAAAGGGTACAAGATTTGGGATACCCGACAGATAAGTTGGCGGTCATCATGAACTGCCGCCCGGATCGGGTGGATCGTTCCGTGCAATTTGCTAAAGAGGTTTTACCCCATCTTCCATCGGAACTCTTCATTTGCATGGGCGAGGGAACCAAACCGGTTCGGGATGCTTATCATGCAGGCAAAATTGTTACGGCAGAATTTATCGAGGTCAAAAGGGATGACGGGTTCGCAATTTACAATGACTTGGAAGAAAAGCTTGCTGGAAAAGTGATTATCGGAGTAGGCAACATTCATGGCACTGCAGAGGAATTCATTGATGCGTTACTGAGGGTTAGACCCGAGGGGGAAGAACGATGTACGGGACAGAATTATACATTGCCATTGTGATTGGGACTTTTCTTAGTCTGCTTTACACGGAAATAACCGGGATATTGCCGGCGGGACTGGTCGTAGCCGGGTATTTCGCCCTGATGTTCAATCATCCCTACGCGATTTTGGGTATCTTGTTCATCAGTTGCTTGACTTACTTGATTGTGACCCACGTCGTTTCGCGTTTTGTCATTTTATATGGTCGTCGAAAATTTGTGGCAATGATCACGGTGGGGATTCTCGTCAAACTGTTGCTCGATTATCTGGTGCCGTATATTCCATATGAAATATACGAAATAAGCGGGATTGGCGTCATCATCCCCGGCATCATCGCAAATACGATTCAACGTCAAGGTTTTGTCCATACAATGACCAGTACAGTGGTGATCAGCACTGCGACTTATCTTGTTTTGTACGGGTATAATGCCTTTATCCATTGACAGGAGGTGATTCTTGATGGACAAGCAATTGACGCTCAAAATGAAAGCCCTTCGTTTCGTGAAAAAACACAAAAAAAATACCGACCGCCATACACTGATCGCTGCCGGGGTACTTCTTTTTCTATTGATCTTGTTCCCTGCCTGGAATTTTTTCTTGGGCCAAGGCACACCCGTGCCTGAAGACGCAAAGGATACGTTCACAGGAAGTTTTGTGGGGGATATGGCATTCAATGAGTATTATGACTTATCCGTTGCGAAAGGGCGCGACCAAGAAATCAGCAGGCACCTCGATGGCTACCTCGGGACATCCGATTATATCGCCGGGAATATCATCGGCCTGACGACAGACAAAGAGACCTTGTTGTTGAAGGATTTTAAATTCTCAACGGTGAACATCTTCGATGATCCCGAGGCAGCGAACACGGATGCTCAGATGGCGGATGCGCTGGAAACGCTGGATAAAAATGACATCGTACACGTCGGCGAGGATTCGGACACAGCAAAAAACGTCGTTTACCTGGAAGTCAAGGGTATCAAAATAGCGACAATAGGCATAACGGAATCGCAGTATGCCACAAACCTACAGGAAATCGAAAAGGCACACGGCGCTGCGGATCTGGTGATCGTCCATTTGAACTGGGAGAATCAGTTCTCCTCCGAAATAGCATCCGAAGAGAGGCGGATAGCCGAAGCCATCAGTGATGCAGGGGCGGATATCATCGTAGGGCATAATACCGAAGTCCTGAAGCCAATCGAGATATTCAACGACACCATCATTCTGTACAGCCTGGGTAACTTTTTGCATGGGGAAGTCTATTCGGTCACGAATGAGAGCGCCATTGTGCAATATGTCGTCGGACAAGATGGTTCTTCGAAGACGCTGAAGGTGATACCGTTGAATCTGACCTTTGGACGCCCAGAACCGGCTTTGGGTATCTTTGAAGCATTTACGCGCCATAATATTTTCAAAATACTTACCTCCGAATTGCCTGCGGACTCATCTTGGTCCATCAAGGGCGGCATCCTGAATGTCGAATTGAATTGATGTCGCTACCCCTGAGGTGTTGAGTAAGAATGGGTCGTCAAGAAAAATAGGCAGGTCAAGCCTCATCCTGATGAGGCTTGACCTGCCTGCTCTGTTTTTAGTAACCTGCGAGCGCCATTTCAATGGCATCTGTATAGGCGACGAACGCGGGGGTCGTTGTTTCACGGCCGATTCTGTCCATGCTGGCAAAGAATTTAGAACGTTGGGCGGAAGACACTTCGATCTGCACTCCCGCTTTCGGAATGTTTTTGTTGCAAATGTTCAGGGCACTTATTCCAGCGAGTTCCTGTGGGGCATCGGCTACTTTAAATCCCGCAGCCTTCAAGATTTTTTTCACTTTACCCACAAGGACTTTATCCAGGCCGCTGACATAGGTGATCCGCGCCGAACATGTGAAGCCGTGGATAGACAAGGTTCGTTCAGAGTTCTGAACCAAGGCGAGCGCTATCGGTTCGTCAAAATTGGTAGCCTCGATGTGCAGGGACATATTGTTGCTGCTCATCTTGCCGTCGAAGGCATAGAAGTCGTAGATCATCCCGGCAATATCGTCCGCCAATTCGCCGGTCCCAGGCTCTATGCCACCACCATGGATAGCGATGACCGCAACCTTGGAAGTGGTATCCCGGTGAAGGATGTCGTAATCAACCCCCTCGACTTTTGCGGCGGCCAATTCACTGTAATTCGCATAGCTATCAGTGGTGGTTGATTCCATATAATGCGGGGCGGCAGAGACCGTTCCATATTGGGACGCAGCAAAAGCAAAAAAGAACAATAGTGCTAGGAAAGCAATGATTGGCGAAGATTTTTTCATAGTACATCTCCTTTTTGAGCAAAGGGTTTCTAGTACATTTCAGCAGAATGGAAACAACCCGCGCAAAGTGGCAAGTGCTTTTGGATGACAGCCAAGGTGGCCATGGGTAAGGGAAGAGGACGGCGCGTAAAGCTTAAACGATAAGGGGGATTGTTCCGTTTCAATGGCTTGCCAAGGCAGCTTCAACAGCCTGTGAATAATCCGTGAAAGCGTTGGTCGTTGTTTTGCGCCCCTCTTCGTCAAGACCTGCAAAGAACTGCAACCGCTGGGCTGCGGATATTTCAATCTGCGCGCCTGCTTTCAGTGCGTTATCGTTGCAGATGTTCAAAACATCCGTTGCGGCAAGGCGCATCGGGGCATCCGCCACTTCAAATCCTGCGTCTGCCAGACTTTTTTTCAGCCGGTCGACCATGTCTAGGTCGCGGCCCCCAACATAAGTGAGTTCTGTAGAACCTGCAAACCCATGGATGGACAATGTCCGATTGGATTCTTCAACCAGATTGCGCGCTATCGGTTCGTCAAAATTTGTAGAAGTGATGCGCAGCGATAGATTATCGGAAGTCATCATGCCGTAAAAGGTGTAAAAATCATATTCATCCCCAGCAACCGTCTCCGCCAATTCGCTTGTTCCGGGCTCTATGGATCCGCCGTGGATGGCAATGACAGCCGTATCAGAATCGGTATCACGGGAAATGATTTCGTAATCGATCCCTTCAACCCGTTCATCCGCCAACTTGCTGTAATTTGCATAGGAACCATCGCTCCCCGCCTGCACGACGAAATATTTTTTCACAGCAAAAAAGCCAAGGAGCAGCAGCCCGATTGCGGCGAATAAAATAGCGTATTTCTTCAAGGCGCATCCTCCTTTTCAAAGCGGTCTGTTCCGCAGTCGTGTTCCGGTAAATAAAGCAAGCTTGCCGTACTTTTCGACCGTGGTCATGTTTTTTTATCTATGTTCATTATATACGAAAAATACCAAATGACGGTTCTGATGTGAATCGTCATTTGGTATTTTATTTTAATAGCTGGGCATCGGAACGCATCGGGGAGATTTTCCGCGGAACCGTCCTCAGATTCCAGCCTTACTATTCAGATATTCCTCGAGCCCGCTGTTGCGAAGCTTGCAGGATGGACATTCGCCGCAACCGCCGGGAACGCCCAGGTAACAGGTATGGGTATGTTCCTGGATATAATCCAGATAGCCCATTTGATCGGCAAGTCTCCAGGTTTCGGCCTTGGTCAAGTACATCAACGGCGTTTCGACGTTGAAATTATAGTCCATCGCCAGGTTCATGGTCACGTTCATCGATTTGACGAAGACATCACGGCAATCCGGGTAGCCGCTGAAATCCGTTTCGCAGACGCCCAGGATGATGGTCTTGATGTCTTTCGATTTGGCGAATATGCCGGCCAATAAAAGGAAAAGGGCATTCCGGCCGTCGACGAAGGTGTTGGGATAATCTTCGGCATCGGCTTCTTCGATTGTTTGGGAATCATCCATCAGCGCATTGGTCGTGACTTTCGACATGACCGTCGCGTCCAGGATATGGTGCTCCACGCCCAGATCATTCGCTATCCAGGCCGCTTTTTCCAACTCTATTTCATGGCGCTGGCCATAGGTGAAGGAAAGGGCGACGACGTTTGCGGCGCCGTATTTTTGGATGGCCTGAATCAGGCAGGTTGTGGAATCCTGGCCACCGGAAAAGATGATCAAAGCTTGTTTTGTCATGGGTTCATTCCTTCCTTCCTTCCTTCCGGTTAGCGGTTATCTACTTTTTCAGGATATAGGTCATGCTGGGAAAGCCTTTGCCAAGCTACGTCTTCCCATTTGGTGCCTGGTTTTCCGTAGTTGCAATACGGATCGATGGAGATGCCGCCGCGTGGCGTGAATTTCCCCCAGACCTCGATATATTTAGGGTCCATCAACGTGATGAGGTCCTTCATGATGATATTCATACAGTCTTCGTGGAAATCGCCGTGGTTGCGGAAACTGAAGAGGTAAAGCTTCAGCGATTTGCTTTCCACCATGATTTCTCCGGGAACATAGGATATATAGATGGTCGCGAAGTCAGGTTGCCCTGTCATCGGACAAAGGCTTGTGAATTCGGGACAGTTGAATTTCACGAAATAATCATTGTCCGGATGCTTGTTTGGAAAAGTCTCCAAAACCTCAGGCGCATAGTCCTGTTGATACTTTGTTTGTTGATTGCCCAATTGGGTAATGCCGGTCAATTCTTTTTCTTTTCTGCCTGATGGCATGTTTTTTCCTCCTCATGCGGTGGAATCCCTACTGGCTACAGTTGCGGGACTTCCCTTTTATAGAATCGTTTTTCCAGTGCCTGCACCAAAAAGTAGCCTACGACAGCCGGTACAGACTGGCCGATGCAAAGGCTGATGACCAACGGGATGAATGGTATTGATAAAAGTTGGGACAGGTAGATCGGCACGCCGACTCCTGGGATGAAAATGATCGGTAAAATCAGGCACCATTTCGGCAAGTTGTATTTGCTGACGGCATAGACAAGTGCTGCGGTCACGATACCGACGGCGGTACCGCCAAGCATATCGACGATCCCTAATCCGCCGAAGAACAGGTTCGACAAGAGATTGGCGAGTCCTGCAGGAACGATCAAGAATGGATTAAAATAAGCAAGGGCGTAAAGAGTTGTGGCGATGCGAATTTGATATTGTCCAAAAGCGAAAGATTGTGTCAGAGACATGATGACGATATACATAGCGATGTACATTGCTGAAAAAGTCAGTTTTTGCGTTTTTGTAAATGTTTTTGGCATCGGTCCACCTCCTAGTATTTTTTTCAACGCCTTACAAGAATAAAAAAAGACACACGAATGGCAAGAGGGATGTATCCAGGGATAACAAGCTCATCTTACAAACATTTATGTGTTTCAGTCGCTTTATTCTTTTACCCTAGTTTTATTTTACGACAGGATGGTTACGAACTGTCTCGATTATTCTAACAGAGAAGGGCAAGAATGCCAATAGGCTCGGGGCTGCAATTATCGATTGGTTGCGGTTTTATTTTCGATTCAAATGAGATGCGTTTCTTTTCTTTATCCAAGGGTTCTTGATTGTATTCGCACATCAAAAACAATAAAATAAATATAGTTACAGAGTTGCTATAGTTGAAATGGCTATGCCTTTGCCATTTTTTTCCGATACTGTTTCCGACGAAAAAAACAAAACGTAAAGAAGGACTGAATTATGAAGAGGAAAACGATACGACTTCTCATCTTTGCTGCCTATCTCCTCAGTCCCTTGCTCTTCGCTGCAGTCGCATTCCGGAACAGGAGCAGCACACCTATCGCCTCCTTCTTGGGCATCGTCGCCTACACCTGGTTAGTGGCCGGCGTCATCATCGCATCCCGGCCCACATTCATCGAAAAATACTTCAGTTTGGACAAATTGAACAAGTTCCATGCCGTCATGGCTATCCTTTCTTTATCCATCGGTATCATCCACAAATTTTGGATAACTGCCGTCTGGGGTGAGGTCTATGGGTTTTCTACGGTTTATGGGGATTTGGCTATCGTCACTTTCTTGGCTATAGCCGCATTCACCATACTCATCATGACCAACTGGTTCGGCAAGTGGAAACTGATGAAGTCCATCAAAACGGTCCTGAAAAAACTGCCGTTTGCCCATTACGACAATATGAAGATTCTCCATAACTTCAACATTCTGGCGGCCACCTTCCTTGCGATCCATGTGCTGACCATGACCTTTGTCGTGCAGGGGGATATCCTTGCCGGCACTGTGTTGGGCGCCTATTTTGCCATCGCCGTGAGCCTCTATGTCAACCACAAATTCCTCAAACCGATGCGTTTGAAGAAGAATCTCTACACCATCACCAGTGTCCAACCGGAAAAGGGCAACATTTTGAATGTGGCGATGAAGCCGGATCAAGGGGAAGTATTTCCCTATAACGCCGGCCAGTTCGTTTTCATGCGCGTGAAGGACAAGCGCTATCCGTTCGAGGAGCATCCCTTCTCTTTGATAAGCGCGCCGCAAAACCGCAAAGAAATCGCCGTTGCCATCAAAGCTGCCGGCGACTATACGAATAAGATCCAAGACCTGGAACCCGGCGTGAAAGTCACGGTTGAAGGTCCGTACGGCGGTCTTTGGCGCATTCGGGAAGAACTTCAAAATACTGAAGACAGCCTGGTGCTGTTCGCGGGTGGCGTCGGCATAACGCCGCTGTTGGGCATTCTGGAAGACATCAAACACAAGCAATTGCCGAACAAAATCGTTCTGGTCTGGAGTCTGAAGGATCAGAGTGAATTTGGCTTTGCTGCGCAATTGCAGAGTTATACCGAAACCATTCCCGATTTCAATTTGGTTCCCTTCTTCGCGAATGAAAGCGGATTTTTGGATGCCGGTAAAATCCAAGCTATTTTCCAAAATAAAGACGTCCACTACGAAAAGGCTCAGTATCTCCTGTGCGGGCCGAGGCCCTTCATGGAAGCAATCGAAACGGCACTGGCGGAAAAAGGTGTCCCTAAAAATCGGATTCACTTCGAAGCCTTCGCTCTATAGAAAAGGAGGAATTCTTATGTATTCCAAAATAAAATTCTTAGCTTTGTTGACTGTCACATCCCTTGCCCTGTTCGCCTGCGGAACGAGCACATCCAATAACAGCACGACGACTTCTTCAGAAATGGCATCAACCAGTTCGGTGTCCAGTTCCAGTTCGATGTCCAGTACCAGCTCAGAGATGGCCACCTTTACGCTGGAAGAACTCAGTCAATATACCGGTAAGAATGGGGAAAAAGCATATGTTGCCGTGGATGGTGTCGTCTATGATGTCACCAATGTACCAGCCTGGAAAAACGGCGAGCATCAAAACGGATTGACTGCCGGAAAGGATTTATCTAAGGAAATCCTAAGCTCTCCGCATGGAAAAAAGGTTTTGGAAAATCTGCCGGTTGTGGGTAAATTAGTAAAATAGTCTCGGCACGGGGTCGGACTGAAGAACAAAGGGGGAAGCTCATGAGGGCTTTTCCCTTTGTTTGGCTAAAAAATACGGGGAGGTGCTGGTGATGGATTCATCCAGGCTGAAGAGAGCGGTCAACCCGATGCCGGAAGATATCAGGCAAAGGATGGAAGCGGAAAAGGTGTTCGCTGTCTACCGGTTTCGACCGGCATACCAACAAAATGACTATATCGGCTGGATAAACCGGGCAAAACGTCCAGAAACGCGCGAGAAGAGGATTGCGCAGATGATCGCTGAATTGAAGACCGGTGACAGCTATATGGGCATGGACTATCATTCCAAAAAATAAAGACGAAAAAGAAATGGTGTCTGCGAATGAGAGCGCGTTTACGATTAATTATTTCCTATTCGATTCTGATGTTATGAAAATAGATGTCTATATTTTGTTGGATAATTCAAAAGAGAACGAGGGTCATATCCGGGTTAAACGTTGTTTTAATAGTATTTGTTATCTGCATCTTTATTTTTGTGAAATAATATTGCTCTTTAAAACGGACGTTTTTTTTGGTAATGTAGAGATATGGAAATTTCACCTTCGAGTAAAAATTTAGTTATACCATGTGGCAACTTTCGTTATGTTCCATCATTTCATTTAAGAAACAGTAGGTTCCGGGAAATGCAAGGCGTTCTTTAGGGCGGCTTTTTTTTATTGGAAAACCTGCGTCTGAATACTATCATAGAGAAGGAGTTGTTGGCTTATCAGGAAACATATAAGTGAAATGTTACATATAAGGGAGACGGATGATACCCTTACAAGGGTCATCGGTGCCGGACTGAGTACAGCTGTTCCGTTGATCATCGGGTTGATGATTGGAAATATGCGGGTTGCAACTTTCGGAAGCTTGGGGGCATTTGCCTTCTTGTCTTTCCAGCCGTTCTCGACGCCAAAATTGGCGAGGCGTATTTTCATTGTAGGGATATCGATCATGGCAGGCCTTTTTATCGGCGGGTTGTCATCTATGCTGCCATGGACGAGTCCGATTGCGCTCGGGTTTGTCAGCTTGGTGGGCTTCCTGATTTGCCGCATCCTGCGCATACCGAATCCGGGACCTTTCTTCGTCATCATGGTCACTGCGATGGGTACAGGGCTGAAACTGCAATTCCTGCATCTACTTCAGGCGGTGTCTTACGTCGGCATCGGCGTGCTGGCTTCCATATTCTGGGCTTGTCTTGCGGGCTATTTCAATCATCGTTACCTGAAACGTCCCTACAAAGATGATACGAAGACTATTCGGGAACATCTTTACGAAGCGGTTGAGCAGGACTCGGCGCTGTTGTTGTCCTCTGTCCACCATGCAGCCATCATCTTCTTTGCAACCTACTTAGCGCAATCGTTGGGGCTAGGCAACTCCTATTGGAGCGCAATCTCATGTGCGGCAGTATTGCAGGGACGCGAATTGAAAGTCATCTTCCATCGGAATATCCAGCGTATCATCGGTGGGGTTGTCGGGTTGGCGATCGGGATGTTCTTCTTCTCGCTGAACCTGAGCACAGTCAACACAGTCGTCGTTTTGATTATTTTGAACTTCTTCGTGGAATATGCGATGGTCCGTAACTACGGACTGGCAAACTTCTTCACGAACCCGCTGGCGCTCTTGCTGGCGAATCTATCCAGCAGCGCATTCGCCATCGAATTGGTGGAATATCGTTTCTATGGCCTTGTGCTGGGCAGTTTGATCGGTTTTATCGGAGCCGCTTTGATTTCGTTTTCCATGAAGATGTACGAGAAAGAATTGACGTTGGCCCGCAAGAGCCATGAAACGGAACCCAACAAACTTGCATAAATAGACGCTAAAGAAAAGCTTGTTCATTCATCCTGAAGCGGGGGAGGAACAGGCTTTTCTTTTCGCTGTTTTCGAGAAAGTGGACACGGTGCTTAGATAGAAAAAAGCGAACGGATCCGTCTCTCATTTTGCCTTTCTTTTTTTGGGGCTATGCTATAATTGATTCATAATAGATACATTTGGAGGTCGCATTATGGCAAATGTTAAAAAAGGTGGTTTGATAGTATGAGTATTTTAAGAGAGCTTATCATCAGAAGTGTGTTAGTTGTTGCATTAAATGATGCCATAATATTTTACTGGATTAGTAAAAATTCTCGGAAAATAACAGTGCCTTTAGCAATTGGAATTATAGTAATCACATGTATCGCATTAGTAATTAATATTTGGTATTGTCTTTATCGAAGAGGGATAAGTTAAGCATATTTTTATAAAGCGAATGAAGGGGTTGCCACCAATGGAGGCAACCCCTTCTTACATCCAATCAAATTATGAACATAATCCGAACCTTTTGTTAACAACCGGTAAGTGACTTTCTATTTGAATCCAAAAGCCATATACTAAATAAAGTAGGGATTGCGGGACAATCCTGTGCAAATAATTGTATGAAACAAGGTTCACACAGTGATGGATAAGCATCATTGCTGTGTGAACCGAGAGCATCATGCAAAGAGAACACATTCTGAGAGGAGACTAATTAATGAAAGTCGAATTAACAGCAAAACCTTATAACCTGGATGCTGAAGGCATTAAATGGGTAAAAGACACAATCGCGGGCATGTCAATCGAGGAAAAAATCGGTCAATTGTTCATCAACATGGGTGCTGAGCGCACAGAAGAATACTTAACGGGTGTTTTAAACGATTATCATATTGCGGGTGTCCGTTATAATCCTGGTAAGGCGGAAGAAGTTTACGAACAAAACAAAATTTTACAAGAACACAGCAAAATTCCGTTGTTGATCGCGGCCAACACCGAAGCGGGCGGTAACGGCGCATGTACAGACGGCACCTATATCGGTGTTGAAGTGAAAATCGCCGCTACAAACGATGCTAAGTACGCATACGAAATGGGCCGCGTTTCCGGTGTTGAAGCTGCTGCTATCGGCTGCAATTGGAGTTTCGCACCAATCGTGGACATCAACCGCAACTGGCGTAACCCGATCATCGCAACGCGTACGTGGAGCGGTGATGTAGAAAAAACAATCGAAATGTCATTGGCATACATGAAAGGTATCCAAGAAAGCGGCATTGCACCAGCGGCAAAACACTTCCCTGGAGACGGAATCGATGAACGCGACCAACATCTATCATTCAGCGTAAACCCATATTCGACTGAAGAATGGGATGATACTTTCGGTAAAGTATACGGCACCTTGTTCGATGCCGGCTTGCCATCCATCATGGCTGGTCACATTTCATTGCCTGAATACGTGAAATACTTCAACCCTGAAGCAACTGTTCAAGAACAAATCTTGCCAGCTACTTTGAACAAATACATCCTGACAGACTTATTGCGCGACAAAATGGGCTTCAATGGCTTGGTAGTAACGGACGCTAGCCACATGGTTGCGATGACTTCTGCCATGAAACGCCAAGATATGCTTCCAACAGCTATCGCTGCAGGTTCAGACTTGTTCTTGTTCTTCAACGATCCAGAGGAAGATTTCCAATGGATGTTGGATGGCTACAACAACGGCGTCATCACGGACGATCGTTTGGAAGAAGCCTTGACTCGTATCTTGGGTACAAAAGCTTCTTTAGGCCTACACAAAAAAGCGAAAACAGAAATCTTGCCGTCCAAAGAAGAAGCGATGGCTAAGATCGGCTTGCCAGAAAACAAAGCAATCGCAGTTGAAGTTGCCGACAAAGCGATCACTTTGGTTAAAAACAACCAAAATATCTTCCCGATTTCACCAGAAAAGACAAAACGCGTCTTATTGGTTAACGTTGAAGGCCATAAAGGCGGATTCGGCGCAATGATCGGCGGCGAAGCTGTTCGCCCTGTTGATACATTGAAAGGTATTCTGGAAGCTGAAGGCTTTGAAGTTTCTATCTGGGAATCTACCGAAGAAAGAATCAACAAATTGCCGGAAGAAGAAAGAGGCGCTGCCGTTGCTAACGTGTACGCTCAAAAACGTCCGATTAAAGACTTGATTGCAGCTTACGACTTGATCATAAACGTAGCTTCGGTACAACCGAATACGGATCAACGCATCCAATGGCCAGCTTCAAAAGGAACACCGGACATTCCTTTCTATGTCCATGAAATTCCTACAATCTTTGTATCTGTGCAAGCACCAAACCACTTGGCTGACGTGCCTCAAGTACAAACATACATCAACACATACGATAGCAAAGACTTCACCTTGCAAGCCCTTGTCAACAAAATGGTTGGCCGTTCCGAATTCACTGGCGTTTCTCCAGTGGACGCATTCTGCGGATTCCTGGATACACGCTATTAAGCGGCTGTTTTCGGTAAAATAAACAGAGGTAAATAAGCTTCGCATCTTCACGATTATGTGGGGGATGCGAAGCTTTTTTCGGTTTCATTACAAGCAGTTTAACAATTACTGGAAACAAGCAAAGCTATCGTGATAGGAACCAACCGTCTCTTGGTTTTAAATGCATTCGTTTTTCTTTATAAAGCAGATTCGTAAACCATAGTGTGCATTTTACGAACATTCCTGAAAACGTATTTGCAAGTGCTATTTAGGAGTGATAAAATGGAAGAAATTTCAATTAAAAGCAACTGCTGAAAGAGTATGAGAATGCCCTTTATGCGTGAAAATCAAAGGAGGCACTACGATGAAAAACGAACTAAACGAAAAAATCCTGAAGATTATCGAAAAAGACAGCAAACTGACTGCCGAGGAAGTGGCGGTCATGTTGGGCGCTGCCACGGAAGAAGTGGAAACAGCCATCAAAGAGTTGGAAGCGGAAAAAATCATCTGCGGCTATCATACATTGATCAACTGGGATAAGACCGGCGACGACGAAGTTTCAGCCATCATTGAGTTGCGAGTGAATCCGCAAAGAGGCTCCGGCTTTGACCGCATCGCTGAAAAAATATACCATTTCCCGGAAGTGGAAGCCGTTTCCCTGATGTCCGGCGGATTTGACTTTATGGTTCAATTGAAAAAAGCGCCGATGAAAGAAATCGCGTTATTCGTTGCGAAACGCCTATCCGTCATCGACGAAGTGCAATCTACGACCACCCATTTTGTCTTGAAACGCTATAAAGACCACGGTACGCTATTCGTGGATGAGGGTGACGATAAACGGATGGTGGTCACTCCATGAGAAATCCGATAAATGCAAAAGTAAGGGATATCAAGCCTTCCGGCATCCGGAAGTTTTTTGATATCGCGAATGAGATACCGGGCGTCATCTCGCTCGGTGTGGGCGAACCCGATTTCGATACCCCGTGGATCATCCGTGATGAGGGGATGTATACCCTGCAAAAGGGGCGTACCTTCTACACGGCTAATGCGGGATTGATTGAATTGCGCGAAGAAATCTGCCGTTATCTGGATCGCCGCTATGGCTTGAAATATTCGCCACAAAATGAAACGCTCGTGACCGTCGGCGGCAGCGAAGCGATCGACTTGGCTTTGCGTGCCATGCTGGATCCCGGTGACGAAGTTATTTACGCAGAACCATGCTATGTCTCCTATCTGCCTTGTATTGTTTTAGCGGATGGTGTTCCAGTCGCTGTCGAATTGAAAGAAGAGGACCAATTCCGTCTCAAGAAAGAGGATTTGTTGGCGGCAATCACGCCGAAATCGAAAGTAGTCATCCTGTCTTATCCGAATAACCCTACCGGGGCAATCATGAGCAAGGAAGACTTGGAAGAGATTGCCGCAGTCATCATCGAAAACGACCTTTTCGTCATCACCGATGAAATATACAGCGAACTTTCCTACAATGGGGAGCATGTCAGCATCGCATCCTTGCCGGGAATGAAGGAAAGGACAGTCTATATCAATGGCTTCTCCAAAGGTTACGCGATGACGGGCTGGCGCTTGGGATATGCGGCGGCGCCTCCAATCATCATGGAACAGATGATCAAAATCCATCAATTCGCGATCATGGCAGCACCGACGACCAGCCAGTACGCAGGTATCGTTGCACTGAAAAGCTGCGACGACAACGTTGCCGAAATGCGGGAAAGCTACAACCAACGCCGCCGTTTTTTGATGAAGATCATGAAGGATCTGGAGCTGCCTTGTTTTGAACCATTTGGGGCATTCTATATCTTCCCGAATATTTCTGAATTCGGATTGACCTCGGAAGAATTTGCGACCCGTTTGGTGCTGGAAGAGAAGGTCGCCGTTGTTCCAGGGACCGCCTTCGGTGACTCTGGCGAAGGATTCATCCGCATCTCCTATGCGTACTCCATCGAAGAATTGAAGGAAGCCTTCGAACACATCAAAAACTTCATTGAAAGACTACGCGTCGAAAAGAAAAATAATGGTTAAAACCCAATAAAACCGCAGTATTTGTATCCGATACAAGTGCTGCGGTTTTTTGTCTTGTAGGGGGGGGCTTATCTTTTTGTTGCATCATTCTTTCGTGATATCATTAAATTGAAAGGGTGGCAACAGGGTTTTGTTTTTTTGTATCCAGCAAGGTCGGTTGAGGCTTTCTATTTCCCTCCTTCTTCTAATTTTTTCTTTTTTATAAACAAAACAGTTTACAAATTATACCCCTTGGGGTATTATGAGTGTATGAGGCAAACAGATAACGAAAATCAAATAAAATAAAGAAGATAAAAGAGGGGCACACCATGTTTTTTAACTTATTCAAAAGCATTCCAACCATTTCAACAAAAGAATTAGCGAATAAACTGCCGGAAAAACCGCAGATCATCGATGTCCGCGAACCGAACGAGTATGTTTCAGGACATATTCCTGGTGCGAAGAACGTTCCTTTAGGAAAAATAGGTTCATATACCCCTAGAGGTAAGGTGTACGTCATCTGCCAATCAGGTATGCGCAGCAAAAGAGCTGCAAAAACCTTAGAATCAAAAGGATTCGATGTAGTCAATGTCAGCGGCGGCATGTCAGCATGGTCCGGAGCGACAAGAGGAGGAAAACTGTAATGAAAATTGTTATTATCGGAGGCGTAGCGGGGGGCATGTCCGCTGCAACGCGTTTAAGAAGACTGAATGAGAATGCCGAAATCATCGTATTGGAAAAGGGCCCGTTCGTTTCGTTTGCGAACTGCGGCTTACCATACTACGTATCCGGGGACATCAAAGAGCGCAGCGACTTGCTTGTTCAAACGCCAGAACAATTACGTGCAAGGTTCGACTTGGATGTTCGTCCTTTCAGTGAGGCAACGGCCATTGATGCGGATAAGAAAGAAGTGACCGTCCGTTCGACTGAAGGGGAATACAAATTAGCCTACGATAAATTGATCCTGTCGCCGGGTGCGAAACCATTCGTTCCGCCCGCAGAAGGATTATCCGAAGCCAAAAACATTTTCACGATGCGTAATGTTCCAGATGGGGATGCAGTAACGGGATTCATCCTGGAGCAAAAACCGAAGAAAGCGGTCGTGATCGGCGCCGGCTTCATCGGGTTGGAAATGGCTGAGAGCTTGGCGCACCGTGGTTTGGAAGTTACAATCGTCGAAAAAGCACCGCATGTATTGCCGCCGTTCGATGAAGAAATGGCTGCTTATCTGGCGAACGAACTGAAAGAGAATGGCGTAACTCTCTATACGGGTGTTGCCGCTACTGCTTTCCAAAATGAAGGGAAAACAATCATCCTGGAAAATGGCTTGACATTGGAAAGCGACCTGACCATCATGTCGGTAGGGGTTCAACCGGAAAACGGCTTGGCTATCGCTGCGGGCATCGAAACAGGCATGCGTGGAGGGATCCTTGTTGACGAAAACTATGAAACAAGCAAAAAAGACATCTATGCAGTCGGAGATGCCATCATCGTGAAGCAACAGATCACGGGCGAAGACACGATGATCGCCTTGGCTTCACCGGCGAACCGTCAAGGCCGCCAAGTTGCCGACGTCATCAGCGGTTTGAAGAGGAAAAATAAAGGCAGCATCGGCACTGCCATCGTGCGTGTCTTCGGCTTGGCCGCTGCTTCAACGGGGCTGAATGAACGCCAATTGCAAATGGCCGGCAAAGAATATGCTGCTATCCATACCCAAGGGAAGAGCCACGCAAGCTATTATCCGAACGCTTCAGCCATCGTATTGAAGCTGATCTTCGATCCTAAGACAGGCGAAATTTTCGGAGCGCAAGCGATCGGAGCGGACGGCGTCGACAAACGTATCGATGTCATCGCAACCGCCATCAAAGGACATTTGACCGTCGAAGATTTACCGGAATTGGAATTCACCTATGCGCCGCCATTCGGTTCCGCAAAAGATCCCGTCAACATGGCCGGATATGCGGCATTGAACATCGTCGAAGGCATTTCCGAGAATATCCAATGGCATGAGCTGGAAAAAATGCAAGTTATGGGCTACCAACTGGTTGATGTCCGCACTGCAGGAGAGTTCAACAAAGTGGGCCGCATGGCTGGCGCCATCAACATCCCCGTCGATGACTTGCGTGCACGCATCGGCGAGCTATCAAAAGAAACACCGATCATCGTCAGCTGTCTGAGCGGATTGCGCAGCTATATCGCTGAACGTATCTTGAAACAAAATGGATTCACAGTCAAAAATTTAGACGGGGCATTCAGTCTGTATGCTACCGTCAGACCAGAAAAGGTGGTAAAATAAGATGTTTCAATCAATCACAATGCCGGAATTCGAACAATTATGGAAAAAAAACAAGGTCAAATTGGTGGATGTTCGCGAAACGGACGAATTTGAACATGCCCATATCGATGGCGCTATATCCATGCCTTTAAGCGAATTGGAAGAAAAGACCGATCAATTGAATAAAAAGGAAAACTATTATGTGATGTGTCTAAGCGGGGCCCGTTCAATGGCTGCATGCCAATATCTATCGAAAAAAGGCTATAAAGTGACAAACGTTATGGGAGGTATATCCGCCTGGAAAGGGGACGTTGTATGAACCAATACGACAAAAAAATAGTGAACCGCATCAAACGTGCGGAAGGGCAGATGCGTGGCATCCTGGCCATGATGGAAGAAGGGAAAGACTGTGTGGATGTCGTGACCCAATTGTCGGCGGTCCGTTCCAGCATCGATCGTGCCATGGGGCTCATCGTGGCGGAGAACTTGGTTGCCTGCGTGAGTGATCAAAAAAAAGATGGCATCAGTCAAGAGGAAAGCATCCAGCAAGCCATCAACTTGCTTGTCAAAAGCCGCTAGTGTTAAAGACAGTCTGACTTTTTGCACCGGATTAAGATAGGCTGCTGAAAAAGTGAAGAATTGTTACTCAGAGCAAGAGGGATTTCCACTTCTATAAAGAAAACCGCATAAAAATGGTGATGAATCTCCATTTTTATGCGGTTTTCTTGTTTTTTTCACTTGAATTATGGGTAGGACTTTTCCAGCAGACTCTCTAAACAGTGATGCATTCCATAACGGAAAGCTTGTTCCGGTTCCTGGTCAGAACAGGTTCTTTATTTTCTCGATGTTCTTGATGATGACCGAGAGCGTTCCGTCGGGATTGTTGACGAACTCGACAACCTCGGGGTCTTTATAGAGTTCCAAGGGGATGCTGATTTCGATGCCGTTGTCGAGGCGGAATTTTTGCTTCGAATATTTCGGTCCGGCGACTGCGGCTTCGGCAGGCGCGCGGTCCACATAGCCCAGTTCCTCGATCTGCTCGAAGTATTTTTGCTTCTTCGCATAGTTGTCGCCGAAGAGGGTTTCGGCGATCATCTGGTTGTCGATGACGTTCTCTTCCTGCATGCTCTGGACGATGGCGTCCTTCGTTTCCGCCAACGCCTGGAATTCCTCATCATTGAAAGCCTTGCTTGTCTTTTGAACGGCTTTTTTGATGATGGAGATGTTCTCCTTCAGGCTTGGTTTCGGCGTATTCTCCAGGAACATTTCCGTGAAGTAGTTCACTTTTTCGCCCAGCTCGGCGATCAGGTGTCTCTTTTCGATCACATGGTATTCCATCGTTTCCAGGTTCAAGACAAGCCCCTCTTGGATGGCTTGTTTTTGGGAAGGCAGGATGGCGCGGTTCAGGACAATCTGATTGGTCAATACGTCGCCTTCATAGGAGACGAAGTGCGTATAGCTGTCCGAGTAATTCAGCTTGAATAACCCCAGGCAAGGCACCCCATCCAATTCGAAAAGGGCGAACAGCAAGTCCGCCGCGGGGATCTCCGGATTCAGTTTGGTGATGCTGAACAGCTTGTCCGATAAGGCTTTGGTGCCTTCGACGAAATCCTCTTGGCAATTTTTGAAAAGGGAATAGACCGGGTTGTCTTCCGCCAATACCCCATCCTTCATGTTGTCGGAGTCCTCGACTTTGCCGACCATGGCTTGGATGTAGTCAATCGTCAACCGTTCCGATGTGTCCAGGCCGGCATAGGAGAAGAGCGGTTCATTGGTGTTGATGTCCAGAATATGTAAAATGGCTTCCTTGATACGTATCATTTAAACTACCTCCGTTTGTATTCACGCAGATTAGTATCTCACAAAACGGGGATTGGAAAAAGCGAACAACGCATTTTTCCGGGAAAGATTGTGTCCGGGAAATGCTGTTGCCGAGAGCAATCTGTTTGGTAACGGGGGTGAGTAGAGTATACTGAAACCAAGTATCGAATAAAATTAACACCGCAATGAATGCGCATCCAAGGAGGAATTGATTGTGAAAGAGGAATATCAAAAATTATTTGAACCGTATGTCTTGCCGTCCGGGGTAACCTTGCGAAACCGTGTGGTTGTAGCGCCAATGACGACGCACTCCGCTTTCGAAAACGGTATGGTCACAAACGATGAACTGGCTTATTATGCGCTTCGCTCCTGGGGTGTGGGCGCATTCATCACGGCATGCGCCTATGTGTCGGAAGGCGGAAAATCATTCGACGGCCAAATCGGGATCACGGATGACAAATTCATACCGGGATTGAAGGCCATGGCGGATACCATCAAGGGCAAGGGGGCGAAAGCCATTCTGCAGATCATGCATGGTGGCCGCATGGTCAACCCCAAGGTGATCGGCGGGAAGCAGCCGGTCAGCGCCAGTGAAGTAGCTGCCTTGCGTCCGAATGCCGTGGTTCCGCGTGCGTTGACAGATGAAGAAATCGAACAGATCATCAGAGACTTCGGCGAGGCGACAAGACGGGCGATAGCGGCGGGCTTCGACGGAGTGGAAATACACGGGGCCAATACATATTTGCTGCAGCAGTTCTTTTCACCGCATTCGAACCGTAGGAACGACAAATGGGGCGGCAGTCTGAAAAAACGCATGACTTTCCCTACAGCCATTGTGGAAGCCGTCCTGAAGAGCGTAGCGGATCATGCACAAGAACCTTTTGCGGTAGGGTATCGCCTGTCGCCGGAAGAAGTCGAAGAACCAGGCATCACCATCCCGGATACGCTGCAGCTGCTGGACAAGTTGATCAGCTATCCGTTGGACTACATCCATCTCTCAATCGGGAAATACTTCGTGACTTCCTTACGGAATAAGGAAGACAAAACAGAAGTGTTGGATACCATCAGCAGACATGTAGCCGGGAGAATCCCGCTTATTGGAGTGGGCTCCGTCCATACACCGGAAGACGCAGTGAAGGTTATGGATAAGGGTATCCCTTTGGTCGCCCTTGGCCGCATCTTGCTGTGCGAACCGAGATGGGTAGAAAAAGTCGAGGAAGGCTGGGAATTTGAATTGCACTACCGCATCTCGGCGGATGACATGGACAAACTGAAGATTCCGCGTGCCATGGCAGAAAGTATCCAATCCGTACCAGGGTGGTTGCCTTTCGAATAAGCGAATAGAGGAGAGAGTGAGACAAAAAGCGTTTGACCCGAATCACTGGAGCTAATAAGCGGAGGATGTTCATGGACCATCTGAGCATTATTCGTTAAGTGACGTCGGCTCTGCTTTTTGGAACACGTTTAGAGAGTGTGTGATAATGCGCGTTTTGACACCCGGACGTTGGAGCAACCTGCTTCCGTTCACTTCTTTTGTGAACGAAAGCAGGTTGCGAAACGGAAGTGGTGTCTGCGAATTAGAACACGTTTACGATTAATTGTTAGAAAATAAGAAAACGGCTAGGGATTGTCTCTTTTGCGTAGCGGTTCAGCGAAATAAGCTGATTTGGGAACGTTATCTCTCGTTATTTTCTAAAAAAAACCCGAAAATCCTTCAGCTTTCCCGTTATATCAACTATAATGGACGAAAAAGCGTAAAAAGGAGTAGTGTAGAGGGATGTCTCGTTATAAATCTGGTGTGCTGTTCACAATCATAGGAGCCTTGTTTTGGGGGCTTTCAGGGACGTGCGGGCAATTTCTGCTGCAGTTCCGTGGCGTTACGTCAGGTTGGTTAGTATCGGTTAGGATGTTGTCGGCAGGGCTGGTTCTGCTGTTGTTGTGCTATAAAAAAGAGGGGAAGGCCATTTTTCGCGTCTGGAAAGAGACGAAAGATCGACTCGATCTGTTCATCTTTGCCGCTTTCGGACTGGCATTCTGCCAATTTACCTACTTCTCTACGATCACTTATTCAAATGCCGGAACGGCGACGGTCCTGCAATTCTTGGCTCCGGTCCTGATCATGGCTTATCTTTCCGTCAAGAATAAAAAAATGCCGCGTGCGATGGAATTGTTGGCGATTTGCTTTGCGGTGGCGGGCATTTTCCTGCTGGCGACCCATGGCCAGTTCGACAGCCTGGCTATTTCAAAAAATGCGCTAGTCTTCGGGTTGTTGTCAGCCCTTTCGGTTGTCATCTACAATCTCCAACCGGCACGATTGATCAAAACGTACGGTACGCTGTTGGCTCTGGGCTGGGGGATGCTTATCGGAGGAATCGTGCTGTCCTTCATTTATCAACCCTGGCAGGTGATTGGCACTTGGGATATGCCGGCGCTGCTTTCTCTGGCGGCCATCATTGTTTTGGGGACGGTCGTATCCTTCAGCTGTTACCTGGAAGGCGTCAACCGCATCGGTGCGACAGCCGGAAGTCTGTTGTCATCGGCTGAGCCGCTAGCGGCAACGTTCTTGTCGGTTGCGTGGCTGAAGGCATCCTTGGATTGGACGGATGCCTTGGGGATCGGCCTGATCCTTTCCACAGTCATCCTGTTGACGCTGAAACCAAAAACTGCAGCTGGCATAGCGATGGCGCCAAGCGAACTAATACAATAAAAGAATCGGCAGAATCATTCACGGCGCAGTGCGACAGTATTGCGTTTTTTTTCTTGCCCTGACCCGTCAGATTTTCTAAAGCCTTCTATTTGTTTTATAATAGAATCAACAGAGAGATTGTCGAAAGATGGATGCACAGCATAGGAACGAGGGACTGAAATGGTGAAGAAAACGAAGATTGTCTGCACAATCGGACCGGCTAGCGATTCGATTGATACTTTGGTGAAAATGATAAATAACGGCATGAACGTGGCAAGACTGAACTTTTCGCACGGCGAGCATGAAACGCATCTGGGCAGTTTGAACAACGTCAGGGAAGCGGCAAGGCA
Source organism: Trichococcus palustris (assembly GCF_900114465.1). Lineage (GTDB taxonomy): Bacteria > Bacillota > Bacilli > Lactobacillales > Aerococcaceae > Trichococcus > Trichococcus palustris. The sequence continues at coordinate 53,404 of NZ_FOTD01000016.1, forward strand.
AGCCAATCAGGTAGTCGGTATTATGTTGGATATCCAGGGACAAAAGATACGCACACACAAAATGACGGATGATGCGGTGACCTTGACCACGGGGGATACTGTCCGCATCAGCATGGATCAGGTGCTCGGGACAAAGGATAAATTTTCAGTGACCTATCCGACTTTGATCGATGACGTCACGATAGGGATGCACATCCTGATCGATGACGGCCTGCTCGTTCTGCAAATAACGGACATCGATTACGAAACGAAGGAAATCATCGCTGTCGTGCAGACGGGTGGAGTGTTGAAGAATTCGAAAGGGATCAATGTGCCGGAAGCAAAATTCAGCATGCCCGGACTGACCGAAAAAGATGCAGCCGATATCCGTTTCGGTGCGGAACATGGTGTGGATTATATCGCGGCCAGCTTTGTCCGCAAACCGAGTGATATCCTGGAAATCATCGCGATTTTGGAGGAAATGGATGCAGCCGATACGCAAATCATCGCGAAAATCGAAAACCAGGAAGGCGTGCAGAATGCCGAGGCTATTTTGAGCGTCTGCAGCGGTCTGATGGTGGCGCGCGGGGATCTGGGTGTGGAAATAAACGGCGGCGATGTGCCGATAGTCCAAAAAGATTTGATCCGGAAATGCAATATCGCCGGAAAACAGGTCATCACGGCGACCCAAATGCTGGACTCCATGCAATGGAATCCGCGCCCGACAAGAGCGGAAGCGAGTGACGTCGCCAACGCCATCTTCGACGGGACCGATGCGGTCATGCTTTCGGGTGAATCCGCAGTCGGCAAATATCCGGTTGAAACGGTTGCGATGATGGCGCGCATTGCGGTCAGGGCAGAAGAAGCATTGGATGTGAACGGTGGGCATCTAACGATGAGCGATCTATTCGAAAAGGATTCCGTCACGGAGGCCATCAGCCAAGCGGCTGCGCAAACGGTCAAAAATCTGAGCATCAAAACCGTTGTGGCGGCGACCAGCTCCGGCCATACGGCACGGATGATTTCAAAATATCGGCCAAAAGCCAATATCCTGGCGGCAACCTACAGTGAGCGGGTTCAGCGAGGGCTTTCACTCGTCTGGGGAGTCCAAGCCTTTGTGATCGATATCCCGAGAAATGTGGACGATATGCTTGAAAAAGTAACCGCTCTGGCAGTAGAGAAAGGCTTCGCCCAAAAAGGCGATGCCATCGTCATCACCGCCGGAACACCGATACTCGAAAGCGGCACAACCAACCTCATGAAAATAGAAAAAATAGGATGAAAAGCCTTTGAAAAAGGACAAAAAAATACCTGCTCCGGTTCCAGATAATGGAATCGAAGCAGGTATTTTCTGTCCAGGCTCTTATGCCAACTGTGTTTCAAAATCATCTTGTTCAGGATCTTCCTCAAAATCTTCTTGCCGCAGTTTTTTGTGTTTCACCGTATAGAAAAGGATGATCAGCAGGTTTACGGCAACAAGAATTCCCATTAATACGAACAGGTCCGAAGAAATGCTTCCACCGATGCCGAATAATTGCCGGTAGGCATCAACCGAATAGGTGATCGGCAAGTAAGGGTGGATGCCTTCAAAGAAGCTGTTTGATAACTGGATCGGGTAAGTACCGCCTGAGCCTGACAATTGCAGGATCAGGAATATCAACATCAGGAATGATCCGACTTTATCAAACAATAGATTGAACAGCATGACGATCGAGACCGAGGTCAGTGCCGTCAGGATGGTGACAAGCAGGGTTTTTCCGACGGATGATGGCTCGAGACCATTCACGGTAAGCAAGAGACCGACCATGATGACGGATTGGCAAACGCCTACAGCCGCAAGGACGGATATCTTACTTGCCCACCAGATGAAGCTGTTTTTCGGATATTTTCTTGGCGTGTAGATATCATACATCAGGTTCAGGCTGATGGCGCCGACGAAAAGGGCGACGGACATCATATAAGGTGCCATGCCGGTTCCGTTGTTGGCGATGGGTGCCGTTTCGGTTTGATTCGCGATGACCGGTTCAGCCATCATGCTGTAGGTGTCTTCAGTGGCATTCACCTCGTTCAAAGCGGTGCTGCCGTCCTGCAGTTTCGTGCTCAATTCGGTCGTTCCGCTCAATAACGTGGAAAGACCATCGTCCAGTTTTTGTGAGCCAGTGGCCAACTGGCTGGAACCGGAATGGATTTGTTCGGCGCCAGCCGCAAGCTGACTTGTGCCGGTGCTCAGTTGGGGAGCATTTTCGACCAGCTGCATTGTTCCGTTTGCCAAGGCTTGCGTCCCTTCCTGCAGTTGGTTTGTACCGGAGACGAGCGTTCCCGTTTGGGCATTCAATGTTTGCAGTCCCGAGCTTAATTGCGAACTGCCTTCCGTCAGCCTTTGCCCGCCGGAAGCTAGTTGTTGTGTACCCTCAGAGAGTTGCGACAGTCCGGAAGCAAGCGCCTGGGAGCCCGTTTGCGCTTGGGCTAGGCCAGTCTGCAAGGATTGGGCACCGGATAATAACAATTGGCTGTTCGTTCCGAGCTGATTGAATCCGGCGATCAATGTGCTTGTTCCGCTGTAGAGGCTGCCGTAGCCGCTGGACAATTGGCTCACGCCCGCCTGCAAAGCAGCGACTTGGTCCAAAATGGTGGAGGCATCGATATTTTTAAGGCCGGAAAGGGCAGACAGGTCGGTTCCAATTGTTTGGACGGAGCCGGCCTGTTCGGTTGCAAGGGTTGCTAATTGAGCGGAAATGGCTTGGCGGACGGTCGATTCCTGTTCAGCCGTCAGATTTGCGCCGCTTTGTTCGATTGTTGTCAAAATCGCAGTCGTATTTGCAGTCGGGTCAGCAGCCGCAATAATGCTGGCTAACTCGTTTTGGACGGAGGTAACCATGGCAGACAGGTTGCTCAATTGGCCCATCGCATTGGATAGATCTGTAGAGAGCGTGGAATGCTGTAATTGGCTGTCCAACGTTTCAAGGCCGTCCTTCATTTGGTCAAGACCGGCCTGCAGAGCGGTCAATTTTGTTTGCTGCTCTTCGCTGGAGAGCGTGTTGTGCAGTGCATTCAACCCGTCGATCAAAGCTCGGCTTCCCTGAGTCAGTTGGGCCATGCCATCATCCAGTCTGCTCATCCCAGCCGAAAGTGCGACCGTATTAGTGGCTAGTGTTGATAGCCCGGAGCTCAACGTGCCGCTTCCATCAGCTAAATCAGCGGCGCCGTTCGTCAATTGGCCTACGCCTGATGCCAGGGCTGGCATGTTTGCGGTCAGTGTGCCCACCCCTTCATTCAAGGCAACGGCTCCTGCATCCAGTTGGCTGACGCCATCCAGATAGGTCTGCAGACCGACATTCAAGCTGTCTGCGCCATCTTTGAATGTCAGCGTGCTTGCGGCCAATGTATTCAAGTTTGCGGTGATGATTTCATTGCCGTCTCTGATCTGCAGCGTTCCATCGCTCAATTGTGCGCCGCCATCAGCTGCTGTTTGCATGCCGTTGGCCACGCTTTGCAATTCGGCAAATACCGTTTCGGCATAGATAGCCGTCACTTCATTTGAAACGGTCTCCTTGATTGCATTCGCTGCCGATGCCGTCAGTTTGGAAGCGATATAGCTATGGCCGGCGCTTGTTTCGTAAGACAGTTCCATCTGTTTGGGTGTTTTATCCAGCAGGGTGGTCGCATTTTGCGAAAAATCTTCGGGGATGGTGAGGACCATGTAATAGTCGCCATCTTTCAGTCCGGCTTCGGCTGCTTTTTGGGATACAAATTCGAAATCCAAAGCATCCGACTCCTTCAATCCCGCTACCATCGTGTCGCCGATCGCCAAATTTTCATCGTTATAGCTGACGGCCTTGTCCTGGTTCACTACCGCAACCGGAAGATTCGCTAATTTTCCATAGGGGTCCCACATGGAGCTGAGGAATATGACAGTGTAGAGGGAGGGAATCAAACTGATTCCGAACAGAATAGCTAACATCATTTTCTTGTTGAAGATCGACTTCCATTCTTGTTTTATCAAGGGTGTGCACTTCCTTATCATTAATAACCTTCAGTGGCCGAAGCGATTGTTTCCCAATCAACATTTTCTACTTCTTCGGCGCCTTCAACCAATAAAGATTCAAGCGTATATTTTTGCAATCGGTTTTTAAATTGCTGTTCCGCATCGAAAAAAACATCGAGGACTTCCCGCTTTTTGGTTTTTATCTTGTCGGCATGGAGGAAAACTTTTTCAGCCAAATTGGTCGGCCGGACAAAGCTCTCTTTCCCTTCGATCGCTTCATAGATGTGCAGTATGGTAATCTCTTTCGGTGTCCTATTCAATACGAATCCGCCGTCTTTACCGGCTTCGGAATGGACCAAGCCTGAGACGACAAGCTCCCGCATCACTTTTTTTAGATAGGAATCGGATACGGCCAACCGTCTGCTTAAGATGGTACTCTTTAAGGGACGCTTGTCCAGCTGGGTCGCCAACATGATCATAATGCAAAGGGCTTGCTCAACCCCGCTCTTCATTTTCATAAAATCGTTCTCCTTTCGTAGATAAGTTTTATCCATGGATGTATTTTATCTCTTAATGGAACGATTTTCAAGTTTTTTTCTATTCTAATATCTGTTTGTCTTCGGAAAAACAAAACTGGGGCCGGAACAGATCATCAAAGATGATGTCTGTTCCAACCCCAGCTGCATAATAGGAACCTATCTTAATCGTGTTCCAAAAGCCTGGATCGATGAAGTTAGGCTTTTTCACCGCCTGCAGCCTGGAAAGCTATCAGGAAATGATTTGGTAATCTTTCAGCTTTTCTTTTACGGCATCGATGTGTTCCTTCACGCGTTCCGGTGCAGGACCGCCGGCAACGTTTCTGCGGACCACGCATTCCTTCAAATCCACTTTTTTATAGATGCCTTCATCGAAAGCATCGGAATGCTTTTTGTACATTTCCAGAGGGAAATCTTCTAACGTAAGGTTATTGTCTTCGCATTCCTGAAGGATGTTCCCGGTGATTTGGTAAGCATCACGGAATGGAACGCCTTTTTCGACCAAGAAATCTGCGCAGTCAGTGGCGTTCAAATAGCCTTTTTGAGAGGCCGTCAGCATGGCTTCGGCATTGACATCCATATCGCCCAACATCGGCGGGATGATCTCCAGGCAGAAGATGACGGTATCGAGCGCATCGAACAATAATTCCTTCTCTTCCTGCATGTCTTTATTGTAGGCAAGCGGCAAACCTTTCATCAAGGTCAAGACGCCCATCAAGTCGCCGAAGACGCGGCCGGATTTCCCTCTCAATAATTCAGCGATATCCGGATTTTTCTTCTGCGGCATGATGCTGGAACCGGAAGAAAAAGTATCCCTTAATTTCACGAAACCGAACTCCTGAGAAGACCAGATGATGATTTCTTCGGCAAAACGGGAAATATGGACCATGATGATGGACATGTCCGCCAACAGCTCCAAGGAATAGTCGCGGTCGGATACGCCGTCCAGACTATTTTGGGAGAAGTCTTTGAATCCCAAAGCTTCGGCAGTATACGCGCGGTCAAGCGGCAGCGTAGTTGTCGCAAGGGCGGCGCTTCCCAAAGGCATATAATGGAGAAGTCGTTCTAGGTTGTCTTCCAAACGGGATTTATCGCGCAGAAACATTTCCGCATATGCCATCAAATGATGCGCAAAGGTGATCGGCTGGGCACGTTGCAGATGGGTGTAGCCAGGCATGATGGTTTCCAGATGCTGTTCCGCTTTTTCGCTCAAGGCAAGCACAACATTGGCTGCGAGTGTCGTCAAGTGATCCAATTCTGAAACGGCGTAAAGTTTCAGCGCGGTTGCGACCTGGTCGTTGCGGCTTCTGCCGGTATGGACTTTTTTGCCGATTGCGCCCAGGCGACGCGTCAATTCAGCTTCCAGGAAACTGTGGATATCCTCCTCGGAAAAGTCGATCGCCAACGTTCCATCCTGTAATTCATCGTTCATCTTGCCTAATTCATTGACAAGCGCATCCGCTTCGTCCGCAGGGATGATCCCTGTATGTCCCAACATTTTAGCGTGGGCGATGCTGCCGGCGATGTCGGCATAGACCAGACGGGCATCTGCATCGATTGATGCGTTGAATTGGAATGCTTTTTCGTTCATTGAACCGTGATAATTATTTGACCAAATAGCCATGTTTTTCCTCCTTGAAAGGACTTCTACAGCCGGCACAACGGCCGATGAGAAGATCTCTTTTTTTATTTACCCCACAATTACTTATGTGAATGGATTTGTTGGGTTGCAATAGCAAAGCACAGCTTCCCTGACCGGGAAAGTGCCTGGCTCCATCGACCCGTTCCGCTTTTATTATACCGTAGCTTCCGTCAATTGCACTATCGTTTTAAAGACAAGTTCGATCCCTTTTTGCAGATGTTCATAATCGGTCCATTCGGCGGGTGTGTGGCTGATGCCGCCTCTGCTTGGGACGAACACCAGCCCCACATCGGTGAAGCCTGCGAAAATCATGGCGTCATGTCCGGCTCCGCTGACCATGTCCCGGTATTTCAGCCCCAATTTCCTGCTGTTTTCAACGAGAACAGCGTGGATATTTGCCGACAAGTGCACAGGTTCCATATATAATAGGTCCGCAATGTCACAAGTGATCCCATCCCTTGCAACACTGTCCACAAGGTTGTGCACATCTTTCAGGATGCGTTGGATGGTTTGATTGTTTTTGGAACGGATATCCACAGTGAAGACCACCCGACTGGGGATAACATTTGCACCGTTTGGATAAACCGACAGTTTTCCGACGGTCAGCACCGTATCATCCTGCTCCTGCAGCGCCAAATCGGGCAATTGATGGATAACGGTCACGGCCGCCGCAAGGGCATCGGCTCGTCCAGGCATAGGTGTTGTCCCCGCATGTCCGGCTTTTCCTTCGATTGTAACCCGGATTTCCGTCATACCCACAATTGTATCCACAAGCCCTACATCTTCTCCTGCATTTTCCAGGACGGGGCCTTGTTCGATGTGCAATTCAATGAAGGCTTTCGTATCTTTCGCTGTACGGAGGGCATCAGCTGCCTTTTCCGCATGGAATCCGAGCATTGCCATCGCCTCGGCTGCGGAGATGCCGTTGCCGTCCTTCATTTCCGCCAGTTGTGCGGCGGTCACTTGTCCGGCAATCATGCGGGAGCCCAATACACCTCCACCGAAACGCGATCCTTCCTCTTCGATCATTGCGATGACTTCCAATGGATAGGCTGGGACCAACTGCTGTTCCTGGAATAGCGCTGCGACTTCCAAGCCCGTCACGACGCCGGCTGGACCGTCAAAGGAACCGCCGTTCGGGACGCTGTCGAAATGGGAACCCACGATGACGGCAGGAGCACCGGGCAATGTTCCTTCCAGACGGCCATAGATGTTGCCGACAGCATCTTCGCGGACTGCCAGGCCATATCGCGACATTTGTTGTTTGATGTAGGCACGCGCCAATCGATCTTCCTCGCTGTAGGAGAGTCTTGTCGTTCCTTCACCGGGGGTAGCCGTATAACGGCCGATGGTTTCGATGTGGTCCTGAATCCTTTGTATATTTGCTCTCATTGCTTACCTCCTTACATGGAAAAATTTTGTGATGGACGGATGAAGAAAAGGATTTTTTGCGAAAAATGCACATAAGTCACCTGCCCTTCTCATTTCGTTCTAATTATATTTTTTTGAACCTCTCATGACTAAAGTCACGAGATTCTTGGGAAGAGGGCATCCTTGCCGGTGTATGTCTTTGCCGGCAGCGGTTTCCCTTGTTTACCAAGCTATCCCCGTAGTACCTACGGTTCTTATCTTTGGTGATTATTTCATGGCATGCAGCCTTAGACCTTCGGTCAGGATGTTCCTGCTGGCGTTAATGTCGCGGTCATGATGCACATGACAAATCGGACAAACCCAGTCCCTGACAGTCAATGGCATCGAAGGGGCTTTATATCCGCAGCCTTCCGTGGAACATAACTTGCTGGATGGGAACCATCGGTCCACCTTGATGATGTCCCGACCGTACCAATCTGCCTTGTATTGCAATTTTGATACAAAGCTGGACCAGGAGACATCGGAAATGCTCTTGGCCAATTTGTGGTTGCGCAACAGACCTTTCGTGTTCAAGTCCTCGATACAGATCACATCGTGGTTTTTGATGAGTTCCGTACTCAACCGGTTCAGGAAATCCATCCGTTGGTTCGCCACTTTTTCGTGCAGACGAGCCACTTTTCGCTTTTGTTTCTGGTAGTTTTTTGCTTGGAACAATTCCTTGCCATCCTTTTTGGCGACCAGAGCGCGGCGGGATAATTTGCGTTGTTCGCGTTTCAGTTTCTTCTCCATTTGGGAAGTGAACGCATCGTTATCCTTTTTTTGGCCGTCGGAAAATATGGCGAAATCCGTGATACCCAAGTCAATCCCGATGATAGACTCAGCTTTTGGCCATTCGTAGATTTCTTCTTCACACAGAAGAGACACGAAATACTTACCGCTTGCATTTTTGCGGAGGGTGGCACTCAGTATCCGGCCTTTAGGCTGGCGGCTTTTCGCAAATGTAACCAAGCCCAACTTAGGCAATTTAATGTGTTTATCTTTTACTTCAATGCTGTTGTTTACGTTTTTGGTTGTATAGCTCTGGACGGGATTATTCTTGCTTTTAAAATTCGGCTTATCATTTTGTTTTCTAAAAAATCGGGTAAACGAATCCGCTAAGTGCTGTAAGGAGGACTGAAGCGCAATACTGTCGACTTCTTTCAACCAACCGGTTTCTTCTTCCCTTTTCATTTTGGGGAGCATGGCGGAGCAAGCGTTATAGGACAAGCCTTTGCCGGTTTCCGCATAGGTGGTGTTCCAGAGATCCAGAAAGTGATTAAAGACAAATCGTGAACAGCCGATGGTTTTCGCAATCAGAATGGTTTGTTCCTGATTGGGATAGAGGCGGAATTGATAGGCTTTGTATCGCAGCATTGAACTCATCTCCTTTACTCCAATTATACGCCGAGGCTGTCATAAGAACAAAAAAGACCGCGCCGATTCATCCCACGATTGAAATCACGGGTGTTCTCGGCGCA
>NZ_FOTD01000002.1 GCF_900114465.1 Trichococcus palustris
AAACAATTGGCGAAATAGATTTTCTGTTCCCGATTGGGGTACAAACGGAACTGATAGGCTTTCAGCATGATACTCACCTCTTTGGCTTCATTATACGCCTCCGAACAGGTGTTTGCCAAAGACAAAGCAAGGAAAAAGACCGTGCTGCCTAACTCATGACTGAAGTCACGAGAGTGCGGCAGCACTTATTCAATTATCTGTTACGCCTACCTAAACTTCATTTAGAATCAGGGGGTATGATTATGAACTTGAAAGAATCGCTGCTGAATATCATCGCCGATCGCGATCGGCAACAATTATCAATCATTTTAGAAGACAGCTATCCCATCGATATTGCCGCAGCATTATCTGAATTCGAAGATGATGAGCTGACACAATTCACCGCTTTGCTTACTGCAAAAGAAATAGCTTCCATTATTGAAGAATCTGACGAAGAGCTGCAACAAAAGCTGCTCGGATTGCTCGATTCCTCAAAAATTGTCACCGCCTTTTCCTATATGTCATCCGACGATATTGCAGACATACTTGGCATCCTTGATATCAGCCAACGTAAAGAACTGCTGAAACGGATGAGAATCAGTGATTCCAAAGATATTCAGATGTTATTGGGATATGGGCCCGAAACTGCCGGCGGTATCATGACCACACAGTATATCGCTTTGAAGAATACCCTGAATATGAAGGATGCCTTGCAGGAAATCCGGCGCATTGGTCCCAGAACTGAAATAATCGAAACGATTTTTGTTGTCGATCAGCACACTGAACTTGTCGGTAAAGCGGATTTACGCGATATCTTGATTGCATCCGAAGACACGAAGCTTGAAGAAATCATGGACGAAAACGTCCTCAGTGTTCATCCGGAAACAGACCAAGAAGAGGTTTCTCTCATCGTTTCTAAATATGATTTAAAAGTGCTGCCCGTCGTAAACCGAAAAAACGCGATCCTAGGCATCATCACTATCGATGACGTCATCGACGTCATCGTTGAAGAACACACAGAAGACCTGTTGATGCTGTCAGGGGTAAGCAAAGATGAAAAAGTCGGAAATAGCATAAGTATGTCTGTTCAGAGAAGGCTGCCTTGGTTGTTCATTAATCTGATGACGGCTTTCCTGGCTTCTTTTACAGTCAGCCTCTTTGAGGATGTCATCGTTCAAGTCGTAGCCCTCGCAGCAGCAATGCCGATTGTCGCCGGCATGGGCGGTAATGCCGGCTCACAAACACTATCCGTCGTCATCAGAAGCATCGCTTTGGGTGAAATCAGCATAAAAAAAGACTGGAAATTCGTGATCAACGAAGTTGCCTTAGGACTAATCAATGGTTTGGCTACCGGATTCATAACGGGACTCATCTTATTTATTAAATACGACAATATCTATCTGGGGATCATAATCTTAGTGGCTATGATCGGCAACCTTATCATAGCCGGCTTTTTCGGTTTTTTGATTCCGTTGATTTTATCAAAGATGAATTTGGATCCCGCCATCTCTTCATCCATTTTCCTGACAACGACAACAGATGTCGGCGGTTTCTTCATTTTTTTGGGGCTGGCTAAACTGTTTTTACCCTTGTTACTGTAAATTCAATCAAGCGTTGCAGCCACTATCAGCTGATGATTTCTGAAAATTTAACCAGAGACTCATCAGCTTTTTTGCGGCCTATAAATGATGCACATTCTTGCCAGTTATGCAGGGAATCGTTATGATTAGGATAAGGAAACAAAACATGGATCAGTTACGTCAAAAACATCTTTATCCACAAAAGAATCCATCAGCAGCCAATCCCATTGCCTCGCAAGAAAAATCGGATGCCCCTCATTATCACTATTTTCCCTAACAAAATTCAAGCATGCAGCATGAGGAAAATGAAGATCCCGAAAAGGAAGAGTGAGTGACATGGCTAAATTCCTCTCAAAATTAAAAAAATATTTCAAAAAATTCGGTCCGGGCATCATCACTGGAGCTTCAGATGATGATCCTTCCGGCATTGTCACCTATTCGCAAACCGGTGCCATGTTTGGATTTCAACAATTATGGCTTACCCCCATTTCCTGCCTCTTCGCTATTGCGATTCAGGAAATGTGCGGGCGGATTGGAATGGTGACAGGAAAAGGCTTGACCGGAATCCTGAAAGAGAACTATCCAAAAGGTGTCAGCTATACGGCCATTTCCCTGTTGTTCATCGCTAACACCATCAATATCGGCGCAGATTTAGGTGCAATGGCCGCCGTGGCCCAGATGGTTCTCGGTATGCCTTTCATTTTTTGGATTCTTTTTATGACCGCCCTTACGTTGATTCTTGAAATTTTTTTGGACTACAAGTACTATTCGAAATTCCTGCTGGTGTTGACGCTATCCCTATTCTCCTACTATATTACCGCTTTCATGGTGCATCAGGATTGGATTATGATTCTGAAAAATACCTTTATCCCGGCCTTTGATTTTTCCGAAGGGTATATACTCAATCTGGTGGCATTTTTAGGAACCACCATCTCCCCCTATCTGTTTTTTTGGCAAGCGGATGAAGAGATTGAAAAGGAGATCGTGGAACACAAAATAAAAGGGATCGGCATGGGAAAACCCTCCATCAACGACAAAGATGTAAAAAACATGAAAGTTGATACTGTTTTCGGCATGATTTTCACGACAGTGTCCGCCTTCATGATCGTGCTCACGACTGCCGGTACCCTTCACGCCTCGGGCATAACCACCATCAGTACCGCAACAGAAGCCGCCCAAGCCCTTCGTCCATTGGCAGGGGACTTCGCCTATTGGTTGTTTGCACTGGGAATCATCGGCACAGGGCTCCTTGGCGTACCGGTGTTGGCGGGAGCATCATCCTACGCTGTTTCCGAATTTATCGGCTGGGAGACAGGTCTTGGGAAAAAGTTAAAAGAAGCGCACGGTTTTTACGGAGTGATCACCATTGCGACACTGATTGGATTGACGATCAATTTCATTGGCATTGATCCAATGAGGGCTTTGTATTATTCTGCAGCCATCAACGGTTTGATGGCCCCCCCGCTGATGTTGCTGATTCTCTTTATCGGGAACAATAAAAAGGTTATGGGGAAATATACCAATCGCTTGATGGGAAATATCGTCGGCGGCGTTGCAACCTTGGTCATGTCCATCATCGGCTTCCTTTTGATACGCTACTTATTAAAAGGCTGAAAGACTCGTGGTGTGCCTTCCGTCAATAGGACAGTAAAATATTTAAACAGTTATACAGACTGCTCCCAGTAATGTGGGGGCAATTTTTTGCGTATATAAACCTGCCGTGCTTACGCTTGGCTCCCCACACGTTTTATGAGCGAAGTACAAAACGTGACGGCTGACAACTTCTGCACCTTGGAGTAGTGCTTGTTATTCTTGGCCGGTAAAAGGGCCGATGGACCCCCGTTCTCATAAAGTCTAACTCAACTGCGGATTGTCTCTTGAAATACACCAGCAACATGTGCTGCCCTTGATATGCCGATTTCATTTCTCAGGTATTGCTCGACAGTAGTGATTCTGTCCTCAACTGATAATTTCATAGATCGTTTGGACATAACAAAAACCCCCTATATAAGACTTGAAATAATTCATTGTCCTATATAGAGGGAGCATATCACTGATTAAATATTTTTGTGTCGCTTGTAGGCAGCTGGCACGTGGGGGTAACGTTTGTAAACATCTTCAAGATAATTTTCTTGAATCGCCATTTCCTTAAGTAACGTTGGAAAATCAATTGTATCTGCCATCTTATTGAGTAGTGCTAGGCCCTCTTCTGCCATGCGGTCCCGCGTTTCAATATCAGGTATAGCAGAGGTTGCCATATGGTCTGAATGTTCCTTGAAATAATAACCTGTTGCTCCAGATTGAAAAGCTTGGGCACTCAGGTTGCCAAAAACCGATGGGGTCTGGGTAACTGGTTCCGCATAATCAGAGGTTAGCAATATATCATCCAGACGATTGCGTAATTTGTATGCCCCAAGAATCATCTTATCTAAATTTAGCATCATATCTTTCGGATTTGAAAAGGCCCCAGATTTCTGGGCCGTTATCACGCCGTCAATATAGAGAATAGCTACTCCTGTTTCATCAAAGAAATCACGAACAACCGGGTTAATGGAAATATGGGCTGGGCCGTGCAGACTGATATAAATTTGCTTTTTGAAGCCTGATCGCAATAAGGAATGTGCAAGACCTTGCAACATATCAGCACTTTCCCTGACGGTCAATTGGATTGTTCCCTTACCTGAAGCCGTTGCCCCTGAATAAATATAAGGCACATGCGGAAGGACAAGTGAGTTTGTCCTTTCTGCCATCAATAAGGCAATCCCCTCAGCCAATATTGTTTCGCAATCTAAGGGTAGCCCACCATGCAGTTCGGTTGGGCCAAAAGGAACGATGATGACATCGTTCTCCTTTAAGTAAGCCTCCACTTCGTCATTGATTAAAACATTTAATAAGTGACTTCTTAATTTCATTAGTGCACCTCTCTATTAAACTTGCGGTTCATCATGTGTCTTAGCAAATTCATCCAGTCTTGCTTGACGAGCTGCTATCATGTCTTCACGTGTTTCATCAGTAATATTCCAAATAAATTTGAATGAAGCCCATGATAATAACGCACAAATTGCTGGGCCAATAAGATTCATTAGAACTAGCCCTTCAACCGTTCGAGCTGATTGTACTTGTCCTGTTTGAGCGGCCTGTTGGCTATAACCAATCCAACCAATCATCAAGACAACAAGTGATTGAGCTAACATTTGTCCGACACGTCTTGTTAGTGAGAAGTTACCATAGATTGAACCTTCTGAACGTTTTCCTGTGATGTATTCGTTGTAGTCAATAGATTCTGAAACAAGACCCCATTGAATTTGAACGGACATCATCATGAAGGCAATACCTAAGCTGGCAAAAAGCATGTAGAAGAATGGTGGTAAATCACCAACTAATTTCCAAACGTATAAACCAACAAAGACAACAATACTTAGTAATAAATAAGTACGGATTAACTTAACAGTAGATCCAAATAAGGTTACCAAATACGGAGAGATAAGCAATAGTATTACTGGTAACCCCATACCGATCGCAGAAGCGTATGCCATTAAGCCAAGATCACCAAATACATCGCCGTAAATATAAGGAAGAGTTGCATTGAATAAATTTTGACCAAATACAATTACAATTGAGTGTAAGCAAAGTGACAAGAAAGATTTATTTTTAGCTAATGTAACAAAAATATCTGTGAATTTTGTTGGTTCTGCTTGCTCTTCTGCGGCAAGTTTTGCTGTAACATTCCGTTCTTCCGTTCCCCAATAGTGGAAGAAGATAAGTAAACCACCTAATACCGCTGCAAAGATACCTGCAACCATATACCCTGTTGTATTTTCACCTAAACGTGCAAGTATGATTGGTATAACCATTGAACCGATCAAACCACCGAGTGTTGATCCCATACCACGGGCCGAAGATAAAGTAGTTCTCTCTTTATCATTTAAGGCCATAACCCCAAGAACTGATCCCATGGCAATATTCATCATGGTGTAACCTAATTCGTAAATAACTTTTAATAGAAAAATAGCCACTAAACGCATGGTTCCTTCAAACATTGATGGTACAGAGAAGAATGCAATAAGACCAACAACAATTAAAGGAATGGACCGTAACATCCAAGGACGGAACTTATCTTTTTTGCCATGGGCCTTAGAGAAGGACTTGTCCATAAAAGTACCCATCATTGGGTCATTGACCATATCCCAAATATTCCAAACGAGCAATAGTACAGATAGAGTCGCAAATGATACTCCTAATACATTTGTGACATATCGGTTCATAAATGTTTGGATCAAGACAAGGGTAACAACCCCACCGGCATCTCCGGCCCCATAAGCTAATCTATGCTTCAGGGTTAGCTTACTTTTCAGATCGTTTGCTAGATTTTGCTGCTTAACAACTTTTTCTTCTGCCATAATTTCTTCCTCTTTTCTCTATAAAATATTTTTTGATGAATTATTCAAAGTGAATAACACGCTTTGCCACAGCTTGGCATTGTTGTGTTGCGGTCCCTCCAGAACCGTTGAAGTATTTTTTGACATAAAAGCCCCCTCCGTATTATAAAATTTAGAACTTATAACAGCAAATATCTATTTATTATCACATTATGAAACTTCGTTATATTTAAAATAAATAGCAACATAAAAAATAAAACTTAGTTATAAGAACTAAGGAAATAATACCATCTAGTGAAACCGATTACAATATTTTTACTGTTAACGTTTTGTGAACGCTATCATTTCCACTTGGGTAATGGCGTCCCTAAAAGGTTTTACCCTTCTTGGGGATGATCTGATTTCCACGCGGAAACTCTTTGATGAGTTTTTTTATCGCATCCGGTATTGACAAATCCGTCTTCCTATATCCTGAATTATTCATATATTTTCAGAAAATGCCTTAAAACGTTAGTCTGCCAATATATTTTATATTTCCAGTTCACACCCAAAGAACCCCTTTCTGTTATGGTTAATGTACGACCAACAACCCTAGAAAGGGGTTCTCTCAATGACAACTTCACACAAAAACGCTCTAAATTTCAATACAAAAATGGCGGTTACAAATAATTCAGGTATGTTTATATTTTGAAAAATGGAAAAAAAAGAACCTAACCCGAAAGTTAAGTTCTTATAAGTTTAAATTTAGTTTTTAAAATTAAGCTTTGTTAACGTTTGTTGCTTGAGGTCCACGGTTACCTTCTTCAACGTCGAAAGTTACTGCTTGTCCTTCTTCTAAAGATTTGAATCCTTCAGATTGGATAGCTGAGAAATGTACGAATACATCGTCTCCGTTTTCGCGTTCGATGAAACCAAAACCTTTATCTGCATTAAACCATTTAACTGTACCTTTTTCCATAATTAAATTCCTCCTCGTGCGTTTCGCACATATCATACATTGTTGCTAACGTTACGAACCGGAATGTTTTTAAACAATTCTTTTTTCATACCTAACAAAATGTTAAATTCATTGTATCATGCATAAATGGAATAAGCAAGCCTAATCCCATTAAAATATTTTATCGGTGTTGTGATAGGCTTTCGTTTAATCATTGTTGATCAACGGAAGGACCATATCGTACCAGACCGCATTTCCATGCTGCGAGTCAGATTTACCGATAGCAACAAATCCGAATTTTTCATAATAAGAGATTTTCTTTTCCTTACAGCATAATGTCACACCTTTTCGCCCTGCCTTCCTTGCCGCTTCGATCATTCCCTGCATCAACGTTGCCGCGATGCCCTTTCCCCTGTATTCGGGGAGCACATCCAATCCGAAGACACTTTGGTAGTCGCCTGCTGGATTGTGGAAAGATATATCACTGTAGAATTCATCGCGTATGATTTCCCCTTCTATCACGCTTCCGTTGATGAAGCCTAGCATTTTCCCGTCCAGTTCGGCAACGAAGAAACTTTCCGGAAAAGCTTTTAGCCTGCCCTCAAAGGATTCACGCGTGGCCGCTTCCGATCTGGGGAAGCAGATTTTCTCTATCCTTACGACATCATCCAGATCTTCCAGAGATGCTTGTCTTACATTTACGTCCACAGCTTCTGCACATCCATTCTCACATTATCTATTTGCTCTTTTTCTCCAAGGTGTCAAAACTATCTTACTGAATTTCACGTTCCACTATTTTTATTATACCTGACAACTCCCCATGACTGAAGTCAGGGGCTTCCTTGTCCGATTATTGTCAACGATAGGTAATTCATAATTTTTCCCGATAAATATCAATAAACATTTCATTTTTTCATCCAAGCCAATCTGAGGTCCCCGTGATTCCGACACATCAACAAAACGCTTCCCTGCAACGATTAAAGCGCATACATTATTTCCGTCTAAATCTTGCTTTTTATATAAAAAAGAGTAGTATAATATCTGTATGTTTATTCATATATGTAATTATTACGTTATGGGAGATGAACCATTATGAGAACAATTGAGAACAAATGGATGCGCGCGGCGATACCCGCATTATTTATCCACTGCAGTATTGGAACCGTTTACTGCTGGTCCTTATTAAAAGGGAACATAGCGAATTATATCGGAAGAAGCAACGGCGAGGTTGAATGGGCATTCAGTATCGCAATATTCTTTCTTGGCATGTCAGCAGCGTTTGCCGGTAAGATTGTCGAGAAGGACGTTCATAAATCTTCGCTCATTGCGGCCGTTTGTTTCGCTGGCGGAATGGCAGGAACAGGTTTCTTCGTCCAGCAAAAATCGCTGTTGGGAATATTTTTAAGCTACGGGATCCTAATGGGCATCGGTTGCGGTATCGGCTACTTGTCACCTGTTAAAACACTGATGTTATGGTTCAATGAACAAAAGGGCTTAGCAACCGGTATTGCCATAGCCGGTTTTGGATTGGCAAAAGTTATTGCAAGCCCGATAATAGAAGCGCTTTTAGGGGCAACGAAAGCCGATGGCACCCTTGTTGATCCCACGAAAATTTATAAATTGTTTTATATTTTGGCAATCGCCTATTTCGTAATGATGATTGTTGGCCATCTACTTCTTAAGAAACCAGAAGGTTGGGTAGAACAAGGCACCAAAACCAAAGGCGCTAGTCCTCTTGCTATTTTCAAAAACAAAACCTTCATTGGTATTTGGTTGATGTTTTTCATCAACATTACCTGTGGCCTGGCACTTATTTCACAGGAAAAAGATATTTTACACTTCATCGGATTTGAAGCGATTGCAATCATCAGCTCTACGACGGCGCTCTTTAACGCCTTCGGACGCCTCGGTCTTTCGGCGTTTGCAGATCGGTTGAAGGATAGAAACAGTATCTACAAGACTATCTTTATTTTCTGTATCGCCGTCACCGGCATCACAATTTTGGCCAACGGCATCAATAATGCCATAGCACCGCTTGTTATTGCTCTGTTATGCGTAATCAATGCCGGTTATGGTGGTGGTTTCTCCAATCTTCCGGCACTATTATCCGACAGATTTGGCATGAAAACGATCAGTGCCATTCATGGCTTGGCATTGTCTGCTTGGGCATTTGCCGGACTTTCCGGTAACCAACTTAGTGCCTTCATTCTTTCGAGGACACAATCTTACAATGATGTTCTGTACGTCATACTCGCACTTTATACAGTCGCCTTGATCATCAGTTTTGTTTTGGTGAAACCTGGCAAAACCGAAATTGAATAATCAGCATACGTAGACAACAAACAAAAAAGATGGCAACGGGAGTAATTTTCCCTTGCCATCTTTTTTATGTTATTTGAAGAATGTGTTATTGAGTCGATAAAAGTTGATTGCTCAGCCTTTCCTCTTCAACTTCTCTTCTATTTCCATCTCAAACGTTGCTGTATTCGTCGCTAACGATATCGGCCCGTATTCCGGCCAGGATTCCTGTAAAGCCTCAAAGGTTTCCCCGCTAAGGATGAGCACTTCTATTTTCCTTCTGAATTTCTCTTCCAAAAAATCAGAATATTCAAAAAGTGAAGGGATTTGATCGAGTGAGATTGCTACGCTTCCGTTCTTCTTAAATGTTTTTGCTACAATGTATTTCATGGTTTCACCTCATGCTCCATTATAACAAAAAGATTAATAAGAAGGTTATCACAATTGAGAATAGCCAGAAAAAAAAGAAATGATAAAAAAGAACTATTTCGATAGGCTCTTTGCACAATCATACTCAGATAGGATATACTAATGAGAAATATCAAAATAAAGGATTTGTGCACAATGACATTGAAATATAACCGGAAACTTCTGTTCCTGATCCTCTGGATGGGCTGCATCTTCTTATTTTCGCAGCAAAACGGGCAGGACTCTTCCCAAACTAGCGGTATCGTGCTTGAAATCCTAAAAAGGTTGGGGCTCGATTCGGCCGCAACGGGGCAAAGCAACCTTAGTTTTTTTGTACGCAAAGCTGGGCATTTCACAGAGTACTTGATTCTGGGCATTCTCTTTCTCAGGTACTACCGTGAAAGGCAACCTTCCAGGAAAAAGTTGTTGATCACAACCGTCCTGTTTGTGTTCCTCTATGCCGCTTCGGATGAATTCCATCAGTCTTTCATACCCGGTAGAGGCCCGGCTTTCACCGACGTGCTTATCGACACTTCCGGTGGGTTAGTGGGAATTTTGCTCCATGGGCAAATCAGCAAATGGCGCACAAAACAAGCCGTCTGACAGGAAAAGGCTCTTGCCTTTCTGCAGCAGGCGACAAACGGAATTCATCTCATCCGCTATTTGTCTCCAATAAAAAAAGAAGGGGCCTGATATTTCTGATTATGTCACGCACCCTTCTTTTCATTTGCACCCTACTGAAGGTCATCCTTCGGCTCATTGAACACATAGACATTTATATCAACCGAATTGTCGGTTACGCTTTTCGCCATGATATGCAACCCCTTGCACATCAATTCCTCGCCTTTGAAAATCGGCGTCACGCGATAGCGTACGACGGTGCCGGATTGAATAGCTTCACTTACGATCTCCTCTGCCGCAAAATACATGGTCGGATAATTGGCATTCCGGTAAAGAGTTACCAAGTTACGCCAGTCCGCTCCGCTACCGCCCAGAACATCGGCCAACAGATGTCCACGATTCAGTTGCTTCGGATTCGATTCGTTTTGGTTGCTCTTTGACCATCCTGTCGGCAGGACACTGCTGACCGCATCGGTTCCTGTTTGGTACATTTCGGGGGTCACCATCGCATCCATGGTCGTCACACGGTTCAATTCATCCAAATCCCCATATGTCACCCATCCGTTGCCTTCATAAACCAGTTCCGAATCGCTGAAGGTGCTTTTTCCCCCATTTATTTTGATTTCATCTGCACCTGTATAGGTCGGGACAGCATCAGCCGTCATTATCTCGGTTGTTGCTTGTGTGTCTTCTGAACTCCTGAATGGATCGCCTCCATCGGACCAGTTATTCCATAGCATGATGCCAAGAAACAGGAAAAGCAGTAGGTTGCGCAATATAGCCTGCTTGTTCTTTCTTCGTCTTTTCGCCATTCTATGCCACCTTTCTTCTTGAATTATTTATTTTTCCCAGTCGACAAGGAACCTTGCCGCCAGACCTCATTCTATTGTTATTGTATCAGCCCGCCGCAAAGAGGGCAAACGCCCTTTGATTCCGCCATTATCGAAGATACATATGAAAAAGAGATACCTGATGTCAACAATGCCGGGAGCATGCAAAAAAGGAGGCTGGGACAAAAAGTCCGAGCCCCTTTCTCATTTCTCTTGAAAAAAACTATTTCATTCCCCACTATATTACCGCATAGCCGGTTTATTTCCCAAAGCATGCTCAGCGCGTGTAACGTTTAGAGGACTGGTTTTTCGTCAGATTCTTTATCTCGCAAGTCAAACTTTTCTATAGGGTTAGGCCCTCTCATGATTTCCCTTTTTATATAAAGCAGACCGTCCGGATTGACTCTTATTTTCCAGCGGACCAGCTGAATGTTGCCACCCGTTATTTCGATGGCGGTGATGCTGGTAGGATAGATGCAGCAGCCCGAATTGAAATAGGGAAGATCCTTCGTTTTCGGATATTTGAACCTGTGCGTATGTCCGCAGATGAGCATTACCTTGTGTTTTTTTATCCATTTTGTGTAATTCTTCTCGATTTTGTGCCGTTTGTTGATGTTTTTCACGGGGCTTGTTGGGCTCTGGACGCCAAATGCATGAAGGTACCGCCAGAAATACTTCAGCGAAAGCATGGTCAGGAACCAAATCTGATCGTTCGGAAAATCCCCCTGCATCCCATGCACGATGAAGATGTCCTGACCGGTTTTCTCATTTTTCAAGACCAACGCCTCGATCGGTTTGAGGCCCGGAAGGAAATCATAGAAAACCTCATGGTACTCGTCATAATTCCGGTAGTAGTTTTTTTCCACATATTCCTGGTTTTTCAAATAGATATTGTGGTTTCCGTAGATCATGATCAGCCGATTTTCGTCAAAAAAACGTTTGATGATCTCGAACACTTCGACGTGCGCATTTTTTATGTGTTTGAAATCGGCATGTTCCCAAAGTTCATCGCCATCACCGTTCTCCACGTAAACGAAACCGTTCTGGTAATAATATTCCATGGCATGCAAATAAATATTCTGATTCCTGGTAAATTCGTCGGACAGACTCCCGTCGCCTCTGTGGCAGTCGCTGAAAAAAACATAATTGGAATTCTCGTCAAAGTACTCCACTCTGGCATTCTTATATGCCTCCGTCAATAGTTGTTCCGTTCGCATATTCCTCACCTCATCCTATTGGAACTCATTACAGTATATTATTCTGATTCTTCGGCAATTCTCTATCGCGTTGGATAAAGCCCTTCTTAAGTGCGCAAAAAATAAATTTGCAATGAAATCCGCTGAAAGACTGTTTTACAAACAGCAGATCCTCAACTACATATCATTATTATAGGCCTCTGAAAAACCAAAAGCCAGACATATCCTGTTGCTTTGCCTTTCCGTTCTAGAGTGAAAACAGGAGCATTCCGCACCTGTAGAGTTGTTCATTTATGGAACAATTCCTTGAACCGTTTCACTGCATATTTGCCGGTATCCCACAGCCATTTCCCAAACGTATCCAGCGATTGTTTTTTCCATAAGTAGATGTTAATGACCAATGCAAGAATAAGCAATCCGAAACCAGTGACGACAAAGACGACCGCAACCGGATTTTCTTTATACATGGCATCCGCGAAAAGCTGTGCTGTTGCAGCATACCTTGTAATATAGTTGTTTGCTGGTGATGGCAATTCCACCATTGTGGTTGTATTCCCATCGTCCATTTTGGCGATCATATAATGATAGTAGCTGTTTTCCGTCAAAAGTTCTGCCCCTGCACCGCCGCTGATCAGATAGCGTACGCCATCCTTCGTGTATTCAAAATAGCTGTGAATGTGGGAGAGGTAGACCGTATCTACGTGGTAAGTACTCATGAGCGTTTCAAACTTAGCCGCTTCCTGCGGATCCTGGAAACCATGATCCATGTTCTTGCTCATATTGTAATCATTCAACTTCTGTTCCACCCAATTTTGTCCGCTCCTCACTTCGTTCAGATAATTGGGAATCTGATTGATGGTGACACCGCTTCTCGGGTCTTTCGGCGGTATATGGGTGATGACAAAGATCCGTTTCCCCTGCGCCTTTTTCAAATCATTTTCCAGCCAGATGTATTGTTCATCCGAAATCGCCCGCTTTTCAGACCAGCCGGGGGAAGAATCCAGAAAGACAAAATGGCTGTCCGAAAAATCAAAAGAATAATAGGCCGGGCCATAAAGCATTGTATAGGTGCTTCGTCCATTGCCACGAATATCGTGATTCCCGAGCGTGGTAAACAAAGGTACGGAAATTTTGGATACCATTTGGTCAAAAAGCCTGTATTGGTTCGTTTTTCCGCTGAAGACAAGGTCGCCATTGTCAATGACAAATACAGGATTTACACCATTTACCTGCTGGATGATCTGTCCAAAGGTGTCGTAGCCATCTCGATTGTCGCCGAGGATGATGTATTTATATTTCCCTGTACTGTCGTTGCTGCTTGGCTGTACCGGTTCCATGCTGATGGTTTCCTTGTCTCCGACAGCTATGCTTACCTGCAGGCTATTGACCGTCTTCTTTGTCATGGTCAGGCTGCTGGCTGTCATGCTTGCCGCATAAAAATCGGGGTTAACATTTTCAATCAGCAATGAAACGGTAGTTGCTGCATCTCCCTTGACTATTATTTTCGGAAGCGGGGACAAGGCCCTGATGACAATACTCTGCGTACCGTCGCTCCCCTTTTGGAGCCCTTTTACAAAACCGCCATAAACGGTGATTTGGGCATTCTCTGTTTTATAGGCCGAAGATGCATCATCCGGATTGAACTGGAGAGGTACGCTTATAAAATCGTTGCTGATTTTGTAAGCATTTGCGGCATTGTAGACAAATGCACCGACCCCTGTCAGGAGGAAAAGTGACAAAATAACTAATATCCAATTGCTGATTTTCTTCATCTTCATAATCAGGCCCCCTTCCTTTCCCCCTATTTTCCCTCCAAAATTCCTGTCCAAGATTACGCGTCTTCCAGATAATTGCTTCTATTAACATTATAGTTCCCTGCCGTTGCAAGCGCCAACTTTAGGCATACACGACAGAAAACATTTTTCCGTATAGAAATAGGGGCCAAAATCCGCGAGTGATTTTGGCCCCTATTAAAATTTATGCTGCCCCTTCCAGCCTGTCCCTCGTTGCAACGCGTGATGCATACTTCCGGCATCTAATCCCTGTTTTGTTCGGTTTTTTTTAGCCCAACCCGTAAACAATGAACTCAGCCCGGCCACGAGCAAGGCTGCGCCTATCACGTAAAAATAGGGTACATAAATGGAGTTGGTGCCGGCTATTTCCAGCACGCCCTGCAAGAAACTGCCGACCGTCAGTGTGGCTATCCCGGAATTGTAGAGGTTGGAAAAGCTTCGGAATCCGTTTGCTGTCACATTCTTTGGTGGCAATGACCGGATGAATGAATAGCCGATCACGCCGCCAATCAAGGGAAACAGGAACATCCAGGCATTGCCGGCGAGGTTACGCCATGCCCGAACAGTCCATATACTTTGGCGATGACGAACGTCACAAACGTCACACTGAAATAGGCCCATCTATTTTTCTTGATCGTCTTTTGCAGGTTATTCGTATCCGATATAGACAATGTCGCTCACTCCCCTTTCTCCGGAATTTTTGCCATCGGTAGGATTGTTGATGATGTTTCCATTGAAGTACAGGGTGGATGATCCCCCGCCATCCAGATTATAGGCCGTGACTGCCCCCCTGCTTTGCATTTCTTCCGCCAACGCCAACAGCGGCAATCCTTCGCTCTCATTGTTTCCGCCGTCTAAAACGATGATGATGTAATGCAGGGGAGAAATCTGACCGATAGCTGTGCGCGGATTACTGGCCATCGATTGCGATACCTCGCTTGAACCAGCGACCGTTATTTCGCCATTTCCCACCAACGAAGGGCCAAACGAGATGATCTGCGCGATGTTTGTCGTTTCAACGGAAGCCAGAGTCGTTTCGTTTTCGGAAATGATTGAGAAGTCTCCGTTGTTATCGATGACTAAAGCATCGTCCCCATCAGCATCTCTTGCCGTGTCGCGGTAGATCACGCCATTCCGTAGGACGTAGCCCGGAAGCCATAGTAATCCCCGTTGATCGCCAAAATAGCTTGATGGCTGTCAGTGATGCTCGAGGTTGCGGCCTTGATATTGCGCCCGAAAGTATCCTCTGCCAAGGCCGTTTTCAGCGCCACCCCTTTGCCGCGATTAGCGGGATGGATGCAAAGATCGCAATGATAGTCTGCTTTTAACTGTTGGAACAGTTCGGCATAGTCTGCTCCACTGCCGTCGTCTACAACATCGGTGTGCATCCCCTGTTCCTTGAGTTCGTTCACCAGCGAAATTAATTTTCCGTCTGGATGTAATGCTGGAATGACAACGATCGGTTTCATTTTAACCGCCTCCTAAGCTATTTTTCAGCAGTAGAATAAGAAAGCGATGGCACCGGATCATTACTAATCGTCATGCGTGGCCCAATCTTCTTTCTTCCAGCAACTGCAACCTGCTGTCCATCTTCGCTGCGGCAACCGGTTGTATGTAGTCTCGCTGTCTCCCTTGTTTGCTTGACACCTTTATTCTAGGTTAATCAGTCTGCCATTTCTCCGAAAACAAGACAGAGATTTGCGGAAAAAGTGAAGCGAAAAGCACACTAAACTAATCCAACCAGCAATGTAAGAAAAGCGGGACAAGCCCGTTCTGCCTCGACAGAAATTTAGGAAATCTGGCCCTGAATGAGCATACTGCGCAATGGGTTAGATTTATCTAATTTCCGAGAGGCAGGCTTGAACCGCTGGACATCATGTGATGGCGTGGAATAATTAAAGAACCTGTGAAAAACCTGCGGTGATAAGCTTTTACAGAAAAAATTTATACTTTACTAGAAATCAAAAAAGAGAGCTGCTATGGCTCCCTTTCGAGTGATATTGGCAAATGATGCAATCGCCTGTTTCTGCTATGCTTATCTATCTGGTGACGATGTCTTTCCAGTCGGTTACATCGCACTGGTTATCATCATTGCTTCCCGCTGCAACGACGGTGCCGTCTCCTTTCAGTCCCACTACGTGCACGCCGCCCGTTGAAATGGCTGTGATATCTGTCCAAGATGACACGTCACTCTGACCAAAGGGAGCCGTCCCGGCCGAAACGACTGTCCCGTCTTCTTTCAATCCCAACACAACCATTCCCCAATTGGATACAGCCACGATATCCTCCCAATGTGATACATCACACTGATCAAAGGAATCAGTTCCAGACACGACAACCGTTCCGTCTTCCCTCAGCCCCACGGTGTGCATACCGCCTGCGGAAACGGACACGATATCGCTCCAGGATGATACGTCGAGCTGGTTAAAAAAATCATCGCCGACTGCTACCACTGTTCCATCCTCTTTCAGGCCAACCGTGTGCAGTCCGCCTGCCGAAACAGCCACGATATCGCTCCAGGATGACACATCGAGCTGACCAAAAGAGTTCGCCCCCACCGCGACAACGGTGCCGTCTCCCCTCAGCCCCACGGTATGCAGCCCGCCTGCGGAAACGGATACGATATCGCTCCAGGATGATACATCGAGCTGACCAAAAGAGTTCGCCCCCACCGCGACAACGGTGCCGTCTCCCCTCAGCCCCACGGTATGCGTCCCGCCTGCGGAAACGGACACGATATCCTCCCAGGACGAAACATCCAGTTGGCCGTATTCGTTGTTCCCCACCGCGATGACCGTCCCGTCCGTTCTGAGCCCGACTGTATGCGTCCCGCCTGCAGAAATCACCTCTCTATTGATCCCGTTTTCATTCTTATCGATTCGCTCGGATTCGGATGCCGAAATAGCCACGTCACTTTGTTCAGGCGCTGAAGCTGCCTCATTCACACAACCAGAAAAGACTAGCGCAACAAGAGCACAGGAACCCAATAACTTCACTATTTTTCTCATGGCGAGTCCCCCTTTCTTATATTCTCTACATGTAAATTATAGTTCCCTCCGGCTCTTGATGCTAATTTTAGCGCTGAATCGTCAGAACTTTGTCTGCCTATAGGAGGGTGCAGACAAAAACGTCGTCTATCTATTTTTCATGCGGCAATACGGAATAAAAAAGGCATCGATGAAATTTACTTCATCAATGCCACACTATTATGGAGTCAACCAACTTTGTTCCGTTTGAGCCCTACTCAAAGGAATCATAAGTTGAACATTTTTCGATATTCGTTGATGTATTGCTGCTTCCGCTTTCTCAACATGTAAAGGGCGCTTTTGATTTGGTCGGGTTCATCGGCCATATCGAGATCCTCTTTCTGTTTTTCGATGCCTTCCACGACCTGTTCGCAGTAGGCAGCTTCCTTGATTTCATCCAAAATGGCGGTGATTTCTTTCCGCATCCGTTCGACACGGGGACCTTCGCCCGCCTTGATGACATCCAGGTTCGCCAACATGTCGCGGAACGTCAAATGGCGGAACACTTTGCCATCAATGATGCGGATGTATTCTTTGACAAACTCCGTCACCCCGGGCATACTTCCGTTCAGCTGATACCAGCCGTCATAGAGGACCCACATTCCGGGTGGGTCAGCAGGAATAAAATCCCGTTTTAATTTGTAGACCTCATCCTCCCCGGTTATTTCTGCAACCCAGCACTTGCTTTCGCTGTTGGCGGGCATCAGATTCAATTTTATATGTGACATGGATCTATCCTCACTTCTCTTTATTTTTAGCCTATTTACCTTTTTTTATTTACTAGAACGTCAACCGTCTATCTTAATCCCAATAATAGTACCGTCAACAACCCATGACTTTCACCTACGGTGAACTTTTCTCCGAAAAGAAAGCCACAGGCTTGTGAGCCTCTTGCGAGGCTCTGGTTTATATACAGCGGACTACGCATCCAGTGACACGCCCTTTCATCCTAGCGAGAGGAACTGTCAGGTACCAAGCAAACCTGTTTCTATGGTTAAGCAGCCACCAATGGTGGTGCCAATAATACTTCATCAATCCAACGAATACCATAATTGCGTAGGTTCAACCCAGCGTTATGGTCTCTGTCGTGCCATTCATGACAATTATCACACGTCCAATCACGTGTGGAAATATCGCCATTGAGGGCTGTATTCTTCACACCACAATCAGAACAGATTTGTGTTGAAGCAAAGGTTTTCGGTGTTTTCACGAAATATTTCCCCTGTATCTCAAGTTTGTACTTGAGATACAGGCGGAAGTTACCGAACCCATTATCTTGTTGGTTTTTCGCCAACTTCAAGGTTTGTCCGATTGCACGAAGGTCAAGGTCTTCCACCACAACCATGTCATAACGATTTGCGAGGGCATAGGCCTTCTTATGGAGCCAATCTTTCCGTTGGTTCACAACTTTCGTATTGCGTTTCGCTACTACCAAACGTTGACGCTCCCATCGTTTAGAGCCTTTTACCATGCGGGCTAGTTTACGCTGTTCTTTTGCTAGACGTTCTTCCATGACTCGATAGTAGTGCGGGTAATTGGCTTTCTTACCTTCACTGTCTACGAAGAAATTGGCTTGTGAATAATCTAGTCCAAGAATACGTTCAACAGCAGGGATCCCAATGCTTTCGACTTCCATTTCAAACGCAACAGTGATGGATACTTCGAATTTCCCTTGAGAGTTCGTTGTTACCGTAACGTTCTTGATACGACTGCCCTTTGGTAAGGGACGATGTGTATTCAATTTGATGGTTACTTCTGACAACTTACTCTTTCGGGCAGTTGGAAGATGGAGAACTTCGTTCTCATCAATGAAGATATTGTCATTTTGGTTGAATGTAGTATAACTTAACTTACTGTTCTTACGAGAATGGAATTTCGGCATTCCTTTAAGGTCGCGGAAAGTAGGCTCGATCCCAAGCGTTTTCTGACGTTTCAGTGCAGACTTCTTGAATTGTCCTTTGAACGCATTCTTGTTGAATGTGGAGATTGCTTTCTTGAAATGCTGTTTCGCTTCGTTCGAAGCGAATGCATCCACTTCATAAAGGTACGCGTCCCCTTCCTCATTCACACGCGTTTGCTTGAATTCTTTGACTGTCGGCATACCCATTTCTTTGAAAGTAGGTAGTTTGTCACCTATGGTGTAGCCATTCTTTTCAAGATACTCATATAAGTGAGCGGTATGAAGGTTGTACATCAAGCGGTCTGCGCCAAAACATTGAAAGAAGTAGCTTTCTACTTCTTCAGACATTGGTGTTCCGCTATACACATAACCACGATGGACTGTTTCTACTGTCATTGGTTTCACCTCCTATCAGTTTTGTAGTTGGCTTTGGATGTATTCCCGTACCTGTTCCTCAGTATTTTCGCTGACTGTCGCAATGAAATAACTAGGATTCCACATGTGTCCACCCCAGAAGTATTGCTTCATTTCAGGGTGTAGCTTAAAAAGTCGTCTTGCTGACTGACCTTTGAGCGTTTTAACTACTGACTGCATATAGTGTTGCGGTTTCATTGAAATGAGAAGGCGGATATGGTCTTTATCCGTTTCCATTTCTTCCACTTCAATCCCTTGTGCAGCACAGATGTCTCGCACGATTTGTTTGAGTAATTGCTCTGCTTGATTTACTAGAACTTTACGTCTGCACTTTACACCAAACCAAATGGAGCTGCAAGGAATAGACATACCCTCGACCGTGTTTGACTTCTGCCAAAGCGATCACTTCACAAGAACAGTATACGAAAATATGTTCGGTTTTTCAAATCATACGTTATTATTTAAGTTTTATGAAATCAAGGTTAATAATGAATGTCAGAAAGTCATATGTCGGTCTTTGAGGTGCCTGAGGCCCCCTGATTCCGAACGGCGATTCATCTCATGACTAAAGTCACGAGATGAATCGCCTAACTCCTAAAAAATAATAGAGGCTGGGACAAAACCCAACTGAATAAAGAAAAAAGTAGTGAACTTACCTGAATTGGGTAAGTTCACTACTTTTTTATCCTCCTACGGAGGTTTCTTGTAAACAAAAAGGATACCTTTTGATAGAATTACAGTAACGACACAATAATCGATCGGAGGGTATCCTTATGCTTAAATATTATACTATGAACCAAGTTGTTTTGCCTATCGATTTAGCGGTAAAATTACAAGAAAATGATATCGTTTTCTCGGTGGATGATGTAGTGGAGAGTATTCCACAAGAAGCCTTTGAAGCTTTCGTCCGTCAAACGGGTTGTCCCGCCTACCATCCTCGAATGATGATGAAAATCATCCTGTGTGCCTACACGCAATCAGCTTTTTCCGGAAGAAAAATCGAAGGTTTGCTCCGCGACAGCATACGGATGATGTGGCTCGCACAAGGTTATGAGCCCACCTACCGCACCATCAACCGTTTCCGGGTGAACCCTGCGGTTCAAGAACTGTTGCGCCAATGCTTCGTGCAGTTCCGGTGCCAACTGGTGCAGGAAGGTTTAATCGAGGAAGAGGCTATTTTCATTGACGGGACTAAGATTGAAGCCAACGCGAATCGATTCACGTTCGTTTGGCGCAAGTCGATTGAAAAGTACAGCGTTGCCCTCATTGAGAAGTCCAACCAAATGTATGATGAGCTTCTTGAGAAAGAGATTATCCCAGGGATTGAGCGGGAAAGTCTGGAGGAACTTTCGTCCGCAGAGCTTCTTCAGGTGGCTGAACAGTTGGACGAGAAAATTATAGAGTTTGATCAAGAGATATCGACGACGGAGGCAGGCAGTGAAAGAAAGCAACTTCGATCCCAACGAAAAATTCCGAAGCAGTATAGCAAACTCATTTTGGAGATGGCAAAGCGGAAGCAGAAATATCAGCGTGATATGATGATTTTCGGAGAAAGAAACAGCTACTCCAAGACGGATCATGATGCCACATTCATGCGGATGAAAGAAGATTACATGAAGAATGGCCAGCTGAAGGCCGGCTACAACGTGCAGGTAGCGACCGAAGGTCAATATGCATTGGCTTACGATATTTTCCCAAATCCCACGGATATGCGCACCTTGATACCTTTCTTGGACACAATTGAAGAAAAGTTCTTTTCCTTACTGGAATATACTGTTGCGGATGCAGGTTATGGAAGTGAGCAGAACTATGGGAACATTCTGGATAACCGAGAATCGACTCCCCTCATCACTTACAACACCTATCGAAAGGAAAAATAGAAGAAATATCGGAATAATCCTTTCAACTCCTCCAATTGGGAGTACGATGAGAAAGAGGATGCTTTCAAGTGCCCCAATGGTCAGAAGCTTCCCTTCCGTTATGTATCCAATCGGAAAGATTCTTATGGCTTCTCTCGAACCTTTAAGGTCTATGAGTGCGTGGACTGTTCCGATTGCCCCTTGAGAGAGCAATGCACTAAGGCGAAAGAAGGGAACAATCGTACGATCCGCTACAACGAGAAGTGGGAACAACAGAAAAAAATAATTAAAGATTTGCTTTCGGATGAAAAGACTGGCGCAATCTACGGAAAACGGAAGATCGATGTAGAACCAGTGTTCGGATTCCTGAAGGCTAATTTGTACTTCACTCGATTCTGTGTCAGAGGAAAGGAAAAGGTGCGCAATGACTTGGGATTTGCGCTCATGGCAGTGAACATGAGGAAATACACTGCCCGTGAAGCCCTCCTTAGGAGGGAAACTGCTCCAAAATCCTCAAAAAAAGGTTCCGACCACCACAATCTGGTGATTGGAACCTTTTTTTCGTTCACTTCAGCTAGTTATGTCCCAGCCTCTTCCTTATATCGCATTCTGTCTTCCCGGCCGCTTTACCGGCTATCCTTTTGATCGGAATGGTATTTTTTTACTTGCCCGCTCCGGTATCCTTAACGGTCACCCCAGCTGCGATGGTTTTGTCAGGATTTGCAATGTATCGCTCGCCTTCTACCAATCCATTCAGCACTTCGATGTTGTAATCCGTTTCGAGCCCAGTCTCGACATACCTTTTTTCCGTCTTGTTGGTCCGGTCTACTGTGAACACGTATTTTTTACCCGTATTCTCTTCAATCTGGACAGCTTCGTAATTCACCTGCAAGGTAGCCAGTTTTTCATCCAATATTATTTCCGCATCCGCTTCATAACCAACCTTGATGTTCTCATCCGGATTAGTTATCGTGACCTTCACCGTCACCTTTGAATTCTGGTCTGCCGAGGTCAGGGATTTCTCCGCCAACTGGCCGATTTCCGATACAATCCCTTCATATTCCTTCGCTATGCCTTTCACCTTGACGGCAGCCTTCTGGCCGACTCTGATGTTCACGCTGTCGAATTGGCTGATGGCCAGACTTATCACATATTCCGTCGCACCGTCGACTATGATGGCATCCCCCGCTGTCGGGAACTCATTTGCCTTCACATCCATCTTCGTCACAACACCATCAACATTTGCCTTCAGATCGTTTTCCGCTATCTTGTCGTTCAAATACTGGATGTCGGCTTTTAATAGGGCAATCTGGTCCGACTGGTTCGAAATTTTTTCGCCCGCGGTTGCGTCCGTAAAGGTGGCCATGCTCTGGGCATTTGAGAGAGATACTTCTGCGCTGCGCACGGTATTCAGTCCATCCGAAATAGCTTTTGCCGCCGCATCGTATCTGACGGCCGCTGTACTGTTTGCGTTCGCCAGCGTAAGCTCTGCACTGCGCACGGCAGCTTCGCTGTCCGATACAGCTTTTACGGCAGCGTCATATTCGATGGCCCCTGAACTTTTTGCATTCGAAAAAGCAATTTCTGCACTGCGCACAGCAGCTTCGCTGTCCGAGATTACTTTTGTTGCCGCATCGTAATCGGCGTCGGCTGCATTTTCTGCATTCGACAAGGCGATCTCTGCGTTGCTTATGGCAGTTTCGGCATCGATGACCGCCAATTTTGCCGTATTATACCCAGCATTATAGGTGTTTTGTGCACTTGACAAGGCCATCTCTGCATTGAGCACCGCATTTCCTGTGTCGGTCACAGCTTGCAATGCTGTTTGATATTGGATTGCGTAAGTCACCGGATCACTGTCGTAAAGTGTTTTGACGACAGCCAGGTTCGTCTTGGCGGTTTCGCTGGCAGCTTTTGCATTTTCCAAGGCGCATTCCGCTTGACTCAGCACCGCTTCGAGATCCTCCAAAGCCTTTTTGGCGAGATGGTAATGTGCTTCCGCGCTATCGAGGGCCAGCTGCGCTTGCCCCACCAGATTGTCGTTGGCTATTTCGATATTCTGCAGTCGCTCTACCGCAGCATCATAATTGGATTGCGCATTTCCCAGAGCAATTTCGGCCTGGCTCACGTTATTATTGTAGATTGTGCCGATATTATCGAGGTTCCCTTTTGCGGCATTATAATTTGATTGGGCATTCTCGAGTGCTATTTGCACCTGGCTCACCGCATTATCGTTGAGTGTGCTGACATCCCCCAAGTTTTTCTGGGCCGCATTGTAATTTGACTGCGCATTAGTGACGGCGATTTCTGCCTGGCTGACTGCGTTTTTGGCGGAAGCTTTGTCCATGTCGGAGCTGCTGCCTGACAGGTATGCAAGCGTAGCCTCTGCGTTGGACAGGGTGATGGTCTGCTTCTCTAGTTGTTTCCTGTATTCGGTTGAATCGATCCTTGCCAGCACGTCACCTTTTTTAACCGTCTGGCCTTCCGCAGCCAAAACTTCGACGATCTTTGCGGTCGGGGAGGGATAAATCGTACTGCTGCTCCTCGCTTCAATGTCTCCGGTTATCGGCACAGACTTCGCCATATGCCCTTTCGAAACCGTATTGAGCGTTACTTCGGTCCCCTTCGTGCTTTGATACCAACTGTATGAAAATACGCCGGTTGCAAGCAAAGCAATGATGGCTAGTACGGTGATGATGATCGACTTCCTGGATTTGAATATAGCATCCTTTAGTTTTCCCATAAGGCATACTCCTTCAGTGCAATTTTCAAATAATTTCGCGTACTTTCTATAGAATGATTATATCAATTTACGCTAAAAGTAGCAATGAATCGGCGGAAACATTGCAAACGCATTCATTTTTTTATTCTCTTTTCCTTATGCTGGATGGCGTCGCCTCTGCAAGAATGCAGAATCCCCGCTCTCCTGTTTTTTGACAAAATATTTATACACAAATATACTGGAGTTATACAAAGCGGGTAAGGGGATTGACGGGTATGATAACGATGACAAATGTGACGAAGACCTATAAAAGCGGCGATTCGGAAACCTACGCCCTGAAAGAAATCAACCTGACCATCGGCGAAGGGGAATTTGTCGTCATTCTCGGTCCCAGCGGCAGCGGCAAAAGCACCCTGCTGAACGTCATCAGCGGACTCGACACCGTTACTTCGGGGAAAATCACCTTCCGTGATGAAGAGCTGACCGACCTTTCTGAAGACGAAATGACCGAATTCAGAAGAAGGCATCTGGGTTTCATATTCCAGCAATACAATCTGCTCCAGAACCTGAACGTCTACGAGAATATCCAAATCGGTTCCGACATCGGCACGAATCCGCTCGATATCGATGAACTGCTCCAGAAGGTGGGGCTTGAAAATGCCCGCAACAAATATCCCAATCAGCTTTCTGGGGGCGAGCAG
The DNA here is from genome assembly GCF_900114465.1 of Trichococcus palustris. Lineage (GTDB taxonomy): Bacteria > Bacillota > Bacilli > Lactobacillales > Aerococcaceae > Trichococcus > Trichococcus palustris. The sequence continues at coordinate 24,644 of NZ_FOTD01000002.1, forward strand.
CAGCGGGTATCCATCGTAAGGAGCCTCGCCAAAAACCCGGATATCATTTTCTGCGATGAACCCACCGGCTCCCTGGATGAACAAAATTCAAAAAAAATTCTGCAGATGCTGCAGGATTTGAATGTCGCCTACAAAAAGACGATCATCGTCATCACCCACAACACAGGCATTGCCGAAATGGCAGACAAAGTCATCAAGATGAATTCAGGCCAAATAACGGAGGTCATCATCAACAAGGTCAAAAAAAATGCCCAAGACATTGTTTGGGGTTAGGGGTGGTGCATCATGCTTCTAAAAAATGTGATCAAAACATTGCGGAAAAAGTGGATGCAATTGAGCGCCATCGGTCTCATCATCCTCCTCAGCTCCTTGACCTATACCATGATGTTCTATGGACTGAGCGGCATCGAAGAGCCGACGAAACGCTTCCTTGATGAGAACAACCAGGAGGACTTTTCCGTTGAAATGCTGAATATGGTGACGGTGGAAGAATCGAATTATCCCCTTTTAGGAAGCGTACTGTCCAGAGGATTCTATTCCCTGAGCGACATCAAAAAATTGGAGCCCTCGACCTTCTATAAACTCATGGACAACAGGATCAAAGAATTCAATGAGCTCTATCCCGGTTTCTCCCTGGAATTGCGGGAATATAAAAATACCCAATATGATTATAAGGGAAGAAGCCATAAGGCCCTCATCTTGAAGGATGCGCACAAAATCAATCTGTCCTACATGGAGGAAGGGGCGAAACCCGCCGCTGATGATGAAATAGCCGTAAACAAAATCTATGCGCAGAAAAACGGCATCAACATCGGGGATCCCCTTGTCATCAAGAGCAGGCAGTACAAAGTGACCGGCTTTGTGCTGTTTCCCGATTACACTTTGCCGATGTTCGACGAAACCTTCAATCTGGACACCGGCTTGCAGACGCTGATCCTCATGACGGATTCGGAATATGAGCGCTTCGACGACAAAGAAAGTTTCCGGCTCGCGGGCGTGGATCTGACTGGTAAAGCTATCGATACGGCCTATGACAAGGACAAGCTTCCCTTCGTTACCCAGATAGCGACAACAAAATTTAATATGCGCAGCGGCGCCATCTTCGATGAGCTCACTCAAGGAAAGGTGACGGCTCTTGGATTGAGCATTTTTATCGCGACCATCGCCGTCATTATCGTATCGATCATGATCTACAACCTGCTTCAGGCCGAGCGGGGCCAGATCGGCATCCTTAAAGCCCTTGGCTACCGCCGGCGGGAAATCGCGATGCCCTATTTCCTGTCCGTGCTGTTTTTCGCTCTCGTTATGCTGGTTGCAGGTTATTTTTTGGGGACCATCTATGCGGAACCGTTGAAAGAGCTCTACCTGGATTTTTACCTTCTGCCGTCGGTCAAGATCGGCCAAAGCTTCACCGTCTTTGCCACTGCGATATTTGTCCCCTTCCTGTTCTTCGCAGTAGTTTCAGGGATCATCATCTCTCGGATTCTCGGGGAAAGCGCGCTGGAGCTGCTCAAGCCGCATGAAAACAAGTCCATCAACAAGCTCAGTAAATCGTTGAGCAGGATGCTGGCTAAGGCGAAAGGCATGACGAAGTTCAAATATCTGCATGCCATCCGAAGCATAGGGAGTTTCTTCATTTTTTTCCTGGGGATCATGTTCTCCACGATATTGATCAGCTTCTCCTTCATGATGGGCGGGATGGTGGACCGGATGACTATCGACTATCTGAACAAGGTGGACTATCAGTATGAGTCCTATGCCGATTTCACCAAACGGTTACCGGAAGTGCGCACGGGAGACGAAAAATTTCTTAGCTACCCTTTTGCCACCCTCGGAGATACCATCATCTCTCTGCAGGGCTTATCTTCAAGGAACAGGCTCTACAAACTCTATGATGAATCCGGAAATGACATCACAGTCTATACCCAAAATGGCGCAGTGATAACCAAACGGCTCAGCATAAAGCTCGGCATTTCAGAGGGGGATACGATTAGCGTCACAGTCAATAAGGCTCATTATGATTTTACGGTCAAAGGCATTACGGACGAATATATTGCCGACAAAGTGTACCTGAACATCGAACGTCTCAGCAACATGCTGTCGGAGAACAAGTCCTCCAGACTTTTCAGTGGCATCTACTCCATAGATAAGCCGTCTTCTGACTATTACAGCACCATTCTCAGTAAAAAGGGCCTCATCGAGCAGTCAAAAGCCATGTCCAATTACACCCAGTTCATCGTCAAGGTTATGATAGGCGGTTCGGCGATCATCGCTTCCAGCATCCTTTTCGTGCTGACCTCTTTTACGGTCGAGAAAAACTATTATGTCATCTCCTTGCTGAAGGTTATGGGCTATAAGCGCCGTGAAGTGAATGCGATGATTTTGAACAGTTATCTTGTCTATGCCGTGATTTCCTATCTGGTCAGCATCCCGATCGCATTGGCAATACTGTATTCGATGATGGATCTTTTTGCGTCGGAATATGGCGTCATCTTGCCATTGAAATTCGAACCTAACTTTATTCCAAAAACTTTAGCCATACTGGTTGTCATCTACTTCGCAAGCACCTACATCAGCAGGAGAAAGATAGCGAGAATCCCTCTTCAGGAAGTGCTTAAAACATACGGCGAGTAGCCTCTAGCCAGCATGTAAACACCTTATTATTCTGTATCATTATTTTCAGTACAATTCACCGTCAACAGATCAAGGGAAATCAAATGCGCTATAGTATTTAAAAGTCCGTTATAGGCGTCCCAATATGCCTTTTGCACATAATCTGAACCATGAAAACAGTAACGACCTCCCATCCTTTCCCATTGAGATAATGGTTAAGGACGGGAGGTCATTATCATATTTGTCATAAATCGTTAACATTCCCCCCTTGAATAAAGCTAATCGAATCGTTAAAATGATAAAGTGGTTAAAATTATATTTTTTTCTAACCTAAGAATAATGTTTCTGAATAAGACGACAACTGTACCATTTTCAAGTTGTCGCTGTAGGATGCTCAGCCAAAAAAATTAAAATGGAGGAAGCTCATGCAACAAACTGTAACGATGCCGAAAATTAATCCGAAAAGTGATGAGGTCATTTTTGGAATCTGGGCGAAAAACGTTGGGGATACAATCAAAGCTGGTGAAGTATTATTTGAAGTTGAAACGGAAAAGGTTGTCAGCGAAGTCGAAAGCAACTTTAATGGTGTGCTAGTAGAAATCTTGGTTAACGAAAATGATGCCGTTCAAACCGGCGAAGCCATCGCCATTATCGATATGCCCTAGACTGAAGGAGGAATGATCGTGGAAACAAAACCGCAATGGTTTAAAGTACGCTATAACCAAGAAGCCGTTGAAAAAGTAACCCAATTAATGGATGACCTCGAATTAAATACCGTTTGCAATGAAGCAAGCTGTCCGAATATGGGCGAATGCTACAGCAGCGGCACGGCAACCTTTATGATTTTAGGCCGCATTTGTACCCGCAGTTGTCGTTTTTGCGATGTTACCCATGGCAAGCCCGATGCTGTTAATGAGAAAGAACCGCAGCAACTGGCTCAAGCAGTCAAAAAAATGGGTTTGGAATATGTCGTGATTACAAGCGTTGACCGCGATGATCTTCCGGATTATGGAGCAGGTCATTTTGCTAAAGTCATCGAAGAAGTCCGCAAATACAATCCGCATACAATGATTGAAGTGCTGACGCCCGATTTCCAAGGTGATCAACTGGCTATCGATAAAGTCATTGCGGCGAAACCGGACGTGTTTAATCACAATATGGAAAGTGTGCGCCGCATTTCACCGAAAATCCGTCACCGCGCCACTTATGATTGTTCTTTGCGTGTGCTCGAATATGTCAAGCAACAGGACCCCAGCATTTTGACGAAAACGGGCATCATGCTTGGATTAGGCGAAACAGCCGAAGAAATCAGTGAATTGATGGATGATATACGCGCCGTTGATGTGGACTTTTTAACCATCGGCCAGTACTCACAACCTTCTCCGAAACACTATCCGTTGCATGAATTTGTACCCGTGGAAACCTTTGCTGAATACCAAAGAACAGGAATGACGAAAAAATTTAAATATGTAGCCAGTTCTCCGCTTGTACGAAGCTCTTACCGTGCCCGTGCCGCCGTCGAATCCGCTCACAACAATAAGGGGGAAAAATAGTGTTTACGATTTCATGCGCGGAACAGGATGCCGCTTTCTACTTTGCTTTGGAAGAATACTGTATAACAAACTTCCCAGCAGACGCAGATACCCTGTTTTTACTGTGGCAAACACGCCCTACCGTTATGCTGGGGAAATACCAAAATACCTTGAAGGAAATTGATCCAGCCTATATTGCTGCCGAAAAAATCGATGTCGTCCGGCGCCCTTCCGGCGGTGGTGCCATCTATACCGATGAAGGATGCTACCAATACAGTTTCATCGTGAATGGCCAGCATAACGTCATCGATTTTGAACCTTATATGGACAGAATTATCCATACCTTACAGACACTCGGTATCCCCGCAGAGCGTAATAGCCGGAACGACATCGCCATCCACGGTCAAAAAATATCGGGAAATGCCCAATACATGAAGGCTGGATTCACCGTCCATCATGGTACCCTTCTTTTCGATACGAATGTGAATCATATGGCAGCCGCCTTAAAAGTCGATCCCGAAAAACTGCGCAGCAAAGGCGTCGAGTCCGTGCGTGAACGCACCGCCCTGATCAGCGACCATGTAGCGCCTACGACTAAACGCCACTGGTTTGCTGATGAATTCCGCCAGAACATCCTAGGCCAAGGAGCGCACATCATCGAACTCACCCCGGAACAGCATGAAGCCGTGCAACAACTGGCTGACCAAAAATATCGCCGCTGGGAATGGAACTATGGCCAATCGCGGGAAACTAACTTCAGCGTTGCCGGCCGGTTGCCTGGAGGACGCATTGAAATTGCTCTCCAGCTCGATCATTACGTCATTCAAGACTGTCAAATTTCCGGTGACTTCTTTAGTTCGATCGACATCGCTACGCTCGAATCTGCTCTATGTGGTACACGTTTCGATAAATCGGATGTAGCAAACCATTTAGCGCCGGTATTGTCTGGTGGACAGCTGTACGGCATAACAACAACTGATATAGTGGCACTGTTGTTCCCGGAAGCATAAGCTTTTTCCTGTTCGAAGAAGGACAATTGCAATTGCAGCTTTCCTGTAAGAACCGTGCCCGATAAATATGAAATGGCCTTCGTCCTGTATTCAAAGGGACGAAGGCCATTTCATTCAAAAAAATCGGGTTGGAGCAGTTAAGAACTGCCTCAACCCCAACGCAATGTTATTTTTCTATTCCGATATCTTCCGTTTTTCGCCTTCCAGCCCGCGGATAGATTTGGCATCCTGGACATACTCCAGCGTGCCCAAGAAAGTCCCCTCGTCATCGCGCACCGCACAATAGGTGACCACGACAAATTTGCCGAGTTCCTCATACCAAAGCGTCTCCACATCTTTTTTGCCGGATTTCAAATCCGCAACCAGTTGTTTCATGATCGGTACACTTTTCGCTGGGTGGCAGTTCTCGGCTTGGCCGTCGATTGCGTTCTTTGTGCGCATGAATATTTTTTCGTCCGGCCCGTTATTATAGTATTTCAGCTTCTCTTCGGCATCGATGAAGGTGATTTCCAACGGCAGACTGTCCAGTACCTTTTCCAGCTCTTTGATGCTCAAATGACCCGTTTCAAAGTGGACATCCCCGTCCTCCTTATGTTCGGCCGCCCTCTCCTTCACATCCGTGATTGCAGCTGTCTTTGGCGCCCATTTTTCCTCCGGCCGAACGATGCAGTAGCCGATTTTCTCGGAAGCAACGGCAATTTCCAGCCAATCAGCTTCGGTAAAAGAATCGGACACCATTGGAATCAAGATTTCTTCTTCTTTGATGACCATTTCCGCCATTTCGTATTTCAGGGCATCGAATTTTTCTCGTACGCCATCCAGCTGATCCGCCTCCAACAACTTCCTCAGCTCTTTGAATTGCGCGCGGATTTCATCGTCCACGCCCCACATCACTTTTGGCGGGGCTGTCATGCCATAGCGCTCCATAATAGGGAAAAACGCGTATTCTTTGCGGGCATAATGTTTATCAAACTCCCAGAGGATTCCCAACTGTTTCAGCAACCCCTCTTTTAAAGAAGTGTCTTTGGACTCCAAATAGGCTTCCAGCAAGCGCGCAATCCTGTCCAACGCACTTTCGATCGCCAAGTTTTCTTCCTTCAAAACGCGGACTGGATGCCCCGGTTTTTCAGTTTCTTCGGAAACGGGCCGGTCATAGGCAACCGCTCCGGCAAACAGGGAGGCATGGATATTGCACAGCCGTTGAATCTCCTCAACTTCAATGCCTTGCGCCAGCAAGCCGCGTTCCATCACTGAAATTTCCAGGGCGCTGACATTGGCAAAATGTTCCTGGAACTCCTGCTTGATTTTCGCACTGTCCTCGCCGGCATGCAGCCGCAAAATCAGATCCTTTAAGACCGCTTGACGTCGCTCGAATTCCTGTGTCCGTTTGCTCTTGTCTTTGGATTCAGTCATTTCTCTCTACTCCTTCACTTGGTATCCCAGCCGCTCCAACACCGCCACAATTTCCGTCTGATCGATACCCATCATTTTGGCGCCGCGTACCAACGTCATCATGCGCCCTGCCGTGTGCAGCATCTTATCGTCCTTCAACGCCTCAAACCCCAGCTTCACCAACGCATCGCGCACCTCTGGATAAGCTGACACAATGGTGAATACCGTATCGTTCAAATCGATTTCTTTCATTTCCTTTCCCCTCCCCCCGTGCCAGGCCGATAGCTTCCGCATCATCACATGCCTCACAATAATCCATTCTGTTTGCCGAATGATACGATAATACAAAATAAGAAGATGGTTTATTCCGGTTCGATTCACTCTCATTTTAAACTTATTCATATTCGAAATACAGCCGCAGCCCTTTACTCCAAAAAGATTTATCCGAGGCGAAAACGAACTCCTTTAGAAGGAAGATTTTCAGGCAGAAAAACAGGCCCGGAAACATAACGGGCCTGTTTATTATTTTCGTCTTTTTTGCTTATGAAACGGCTTTTCTTGCAACGATCTCCGCCTGCGCTGGGATGCCGGCGATGCGTTTCAGATCGAGGATGCTGTCCGTCTCCTCAACCGTGAATAATCTCTTTTCAAGCACTAATTCCCGGACGGATTTCCCTGTCTTCAATGATTCTTTGGCGATGACGCTGGCTTTTTGGTAGCCGATGTATGGGCAGAGGGCGGTGGCAAGCCCGGCACTCTCTTCCACCTGTCTGTAGCAAAGCATTTCATTGGCTTGGATGCCGGCGATGCAGTTGACCGTCAACGTTTGGACGGCATGCGCCAAGCTGTCGATCGATTCGAACAGCGCGTGGAAGATGATGGGCTCAAAGGCATTCAGCTCCAATTGTCCGGATTCTGCCGCCATCGTGATGGTCACATCATTTCCGATCACGCGAAAGGCGACCTGCGAAACGACTTCAGGGATGACCGGATTCACTTTACCCGGCATGATCGAGGACCCGTTTTGTTTGGCCGGCAGGCTGATTTCCCCGATGCCGGCTCGGGGACCGCTTGACAACAAACGCAGATCATTGCTCATCTTCGACAAATTTACCGCTGCCGTCTTGATGGCTGCGGATACTCTGACGAACCCGTCCACGTTTTGGGTCGCATCAAAAAGATCTTCGGCTTGGGTAAAGGAGATGTTCAATTCTTCGCTCAACCGATCCGTGATTCCTTCAAGGTATGCTGGCGTTGCATTGATTGCGTTGCCGATGGCCGTCCCTCCCAGATTGATGACTTTCATCTCTTCAGCAGCACTTTCAAGGTATCGGATATCCCTTTTGACGAAGGATTGATAGGCATGGAACGATCTACCCAGCGTGGTCGGAACGGCATCCTGCAATTGTGTCCGTCCCATCTTGATGACTTCTGAAAATTCCTCACCCTTCTTGCCCAACGCCTCTTCCAGCCTTTTTAATTCGGCAATCAGATTCGGCAAGATTGTCAGCACGGTCATTTTCCCTGCCGTTGGGAAGACATCATTCGTGGATTGGCACAGATTCACATCGTCATTGGGATGCACGATGCGATAGTCGCCTTTCGATCCGCCTAAAATTTCAATGGCACGATTGGCGATGACTTCATTGGCATTCATGTTGGCAGAAGTCCCCGCACCGCCTTGGATGGCATCCACGATAAATGAATCATAAAGACTGCCGGCTACTATCTCGTCACAGGCTTGGACGATTGCGTCCCTTTTTACGGCTGTCAGAATGCCCGATTGAGCGTTTATCACAGCAGCGACTTTTTTTATTTTCGCCAGGTTACGGATCATTTCTGGATGCAATTGCGTATCCGTGATGGAAAAGTTTTCTTTTGCCCTTAATGACTGCACACCATAATAAGCTTCTTTAGGTACTGCTAACGTTCCGATCGAGTCTGCTTCAATTCTCATGTTCATCACTGATTGCCCCCTGAATTTTTTTATGTCATTCATAGACCAAACACTAACACCATTCCGAATCAAATGAAATACAATCGGATAAGAAGTGAATCTAGCCCTCCAATTCGTTATTTTGACAAAAGAATCGCATCATTGTTTTCGCTTACACTTTATTTTCTTAAGCAACAATAATCAACGTTTGCAGTTCTATGCTTTTTTGATGTAGAATCTTAAGAAAGAAAAGGTAATTGCGAAAGGAACATGAAATGGATAATATCGATAAGCAAATCGTTAATATTTTGCAGACAAATGCACGGGCATCCCTGAAGGAAATCGGCGAAGCGACCTTTCTTTCTTCTCCGGCGATATCGGCACGGATTGCCCATCTGGAGAGGGACGGCATCATCAAGGACTACGGCGCCAATTTAAATTTGCAGACGCTTGGCTACAATATCACGGCCTTCATCAACTTGGAGGTGAGCCCCAAACAGAAGCCCATCTTTTACCCCTTCGTCGAAAAAGTGCCGAATGTATTGGAATGCAATTGCGTGACGGGAGAGTACTCGATGCTGTTGAAGGTCGCGTATCCCACAACCAATGAATTGGATACTTTCATCGGCGAACTGCAGCAATTCGGGAAAACGTACACACAGATCGTCTTCTCAACCTCTGTCGGTCCAAGAGGCATCCATTTGGAAGAAACAGACTGACAAATTCGGATCTTTTCCTGCCAATGAACTATACATCCTAGAAACAAGGCGCAAAGGGAGAACGCACAATGAAAGCTGGCACAAAATCGGATGAATTCCGCATTTGTGCCAGCTTCTTGTTTGCTCTGAGACTAAAACATCACCATGCGATGTTTTAGGTCTATTTTTTTTTTGAGAGTTAAACAATTTTTTTCGCGTTCTCGTGCCCTATGCTTGTGTGCTGAATACCGGCGTTGATAGGTAGCGTTCGCCGTTGTCGGGCGCAATGGTCACAACCGATTTGCCTTTACCTAAACGGACAGCGACTTCGATGGCGCCGACGATTGCGGCACCGGCTGAGATGCCGACGAGGATGCCTTCCTGTGCGGCCACGCGGCGGGTCATCGCAATAGCGTCCTCGCTGGATACTTGGATGATGCCATTGTATAGAGAAGTGTCCAAAACGTCCGGCACAAATCCGGCGCCGATCCCTTGGATTTTATGGGGCCCTTTCGGTCCGCCGCTCAATACGGGCGATTCGGAAGGCTCCAAGGCATAGATTTCGACATTCGGATTGGCTTTGCGGAGCGCTCTGCCGACACCGGTCACGGTTCCGCCGGTGCCGACACCGGCAACAAACGCATCGGGTCCTTTGCCGCCGAAGGCTTCGACGATTTCAGGGCCGGTCGTCGCTTCATGGACGGCCGGATTGGCCGGATTGGAGAATTGCATCGGCATGAAATGGCCGGGTTCCGCTGCGATTGCGGTTGCTTTCGCGATCGCACCGGGCATGCCGTCCGCGCCTGGCGTCAATACCAATTCCGCCCCATAGGCCGCCAACAAGAGGCGGCGTTCGATGCTCATCGTATCCGGCATCACGAAGATTGCTTTGTAGCCTTTTGCGGCTGCAAGCATCGCCAAACCGACGCCTGTATTGCCGCTGGTCGGCTCCACAATGGTGTAACCCGGTTTCAACAGGCCTTCCTCTTCGGCTACTTCGATCATGTTCAAGGCGATGCGGTCCTTTACGCTGCCGCCGACATTGAACGATTCCAATTTCACATAGACATCCGCTGCCCCTTCAGGAACCACTCTGTTTAATTTTACAATCGGCGTTTCACCGATCAGATTTGCGACTGACGATACTATTTTCACCATGTTGTTTCCCCCATATTCTTATTATTTATCGATTTACATTCAATCTCTCCGTCCAAGAAATGGATCATTCCTTTGGACCTATTTATTAAACCTTAACACGACAACACCTATTTGAATATTATGCGTTATCGAACAAGCTTGAACGGAATTTCCGAACACCAAAAGGCAAAACCAATCAGCCTAAAAGTTCCCTGACTATTTCCATATATCTTTTTGCGATGGGGCTCAGTCTCCGTTGGTGCGAGTAGATGAAACCGATCGTATTTTTTTGATCCACATCGACCGGGACGACTACAATATGATCTTGCGCATCTGATTTCAATAATCCCGATCCTACCAAATAACCGTTCGTTACGGCCAAAAGGTTCAATACCGTCCCTCTATCGCTCGCGCTGATCCGTTTTGCGCCTGGATCAACCTGGATAGACTCTTCCATCAACTGCAGGGTGCTGTTTTTGCTCTGATCAAAGGAAATGACAGGGTATGGCTTCAGCTCTTCCATAGCTATTTTTTCCTGCTTCGCTAAAGGATGGTCGCCTCTGAGGAACACATGTGGCTGGAACTCGACCAGCGGATCGAAATGTAAATCATATTCCTTCAAATATTTTTTCATGACTTTTCCGTTGAACTCGTTGAGGTACACAAAACCGATTTCGCTGGAAGCCATGTAAACGTTGTTCAGCACCTCATACGTGCTTGTTTCCAAAAAGCGGAAATTATAGGGTTCTTCCTTGTTTTCCGATACCAATCTGGCAAATCCTTCCGATGCAAAATCATAATGCTGGCTGGATACCGAAAATAGTTTTGTATTTATAGTAGTGCTTAAATAGTGGTTATCCAACTGATCCGCCTGTCCAACGATCTGTTCCGCGAATTCCAAAAAACGTGCCCCTTCGGCCGTCATTTCTATCCCTTTCTTAGAACGCGCAAAGATTTGGATGTTGTATTCCTCCTCCAGATCCTTGATGCTCGAGGATAAACTGGATTGAGCCATATACAGCTGTCTTGCGGCCTCTCGAAAAGTGCCAAACTTGGCAACCGTGATGACATACCTTAATTGTTGAAGATTCATTGCTATTCCCCCTTCGTCTTGCTTTCTCGTTCACTTAACGTTTGCATCGCTTTCCCGGCAGCAAAGAGCGTAAGCTTTTTGCGCATCAGCCGAGTCGCAAGCCTATACATCGAAGTGCCTAATGGCTGATGGCGCTGCAACGCTTATAAAAAAGCATAAAAAAGTGCATATGCGTTTTGGTAAACACATATGCACCGATTCTTTATCAAATTGATGATTCCCTATGTACAGATGAACGACGGATACTGATATAGCTACAGTTTTCCGTGCGCTAACAAACTGAATCTGCATATTCAAAAGGAAGTCCAAAAGATGATACGGATGTACATATATGTTTGACATAACACATCATACAGCACATGCAACACATCATCTTTTTCATGAACACTTCCCCTTTCCTTACGCATCTATTTTCATTTTTTTAATTATTCTTTAATGGTAATTAGTATACCTATTCTCTTGCTTTAATTCAACAACTTTTTTCGGTTTCTTGTTCTGCTGCTTCATTCTGTTCCGTTTCGTTCCCCGCTTGCCCATCATAGTCCTCAAGGAAATGATGTCTGCCCTCAGAATCGCGGTATGCAATGATGTTCTCGATGTTGACGTTCTGTACGCTCCGATAGATATTCAAATCGATGAGTTCGCTTGTCTTCCGCAGTTGGCTGATCAGATTCTTCATTTCCTTTCGTTTCTGACCTCCTCCGGCATTGTTGAGGATGGCGCAATTTTCGGTAAAGCAGCAGGCGCACTGGATGAATGCCAACTCATTGTAGTCCTTCCAAGTGATGATGTCCTCCTCTTTCACTTTGTAAAGGGGCCGAATCAATTCCATCCCCTCATAATTTTTGCTTGGCAGCTTCGGCATCATCGTTTCAATGGAGCCGCTGTACATCATATTCATCAATATTGTTTCAATGACATCGTCGAAATGATGCCCCAAAGCGATTTTATTGCATCCAAGGTCCTGGGCATTTTTATAAAGATGCCCTCTTCTCATCCGCGCGCATTTGTAGCACGGTGACACTTCCTCTTCTTCCACAACATCAAATATGTTCGACTGGAAGACAGTGAGCGGCACAGCCAGCAGTTCAGCATTCTCGATCACTTTTTTACGGTTCATTTCATTGTATCCCGGATCCATCGCAAGAAACACCAGTTCGAATGTCATCATGCTGTGCCGTTGCAGTTCCTGCATCATCTTTGCCAGCAGCATGGAGTCTTTCCCTCCTGAAATGCAGACCGCTATTTTATCGCCGTCCTTAATCAGTTCAAACTCCTGAACCCCCTTTATGAATGGCCGCCAAAGTTGCTTCCGATATTTTTTGATGATGCTTCTTTCGATATCTTTATATTTTTCCATTTATTGTGTTTTCCTTTCGGTTCCTGTCTGCCGAATCATCCGTATCCATCCTGTTTCCTATGCAGACCTTCTTTGTTCGTCACGATATTTTAACACGGCAGGAATGGAAGGAACAGTGTTTATTCATTCTTTGGATACGCCAAAAATTCCTTATTCCCTAACTATTAATCGTAAACGTGTTCCAAAAAGCAGACCCGACGTCACTTCACGAATAATGCTCAGATGGTTTGCAACCATCCTCCACTTATTCGCTCCAGTGATTCGGGTCTGAACGCTTTTTGTCACACTCTCTTCTTTAACAGGTTGGGTCTTTCGTTGCATTGCGAGCAGCGGCTATCCTTTCACAACACCCAGCGTTTCCAGCTTGCGGATAGGCTCAATCAAATCCAGTTCATTGGCGATGACAAAATCGATGTTTTTATAGGCAAAACGAGCTTCTTCCCCTATGTCGCGTTTCCTTGTCTTCCCCAGAAAAATGCCCTTCGCTTCAAGATCGAGGATTGTTTCTTCCGCACTGAACGTTTCCATCGCCTCTTTCCTGCTAATCTGGCGGCCGGCCCCGTGCGAGCAAGAATGAAAACTCTCTGGATTGCCTTTCCCCTTGACCAGATAGGAACTAGCCCCCATTGCGCCAGGGATGATTCCCCATTCGCCTTCCCCGGCCCGTATGGCGCCTTTCCGATGAACCCAGACCATCTTCCCGGCATGTTCTTCGTAAGCGGCATAATTATGGTGACAGTCGATCGGTTCGGACAGTTCAACCTCGGTAAAAGCTGCATATTCGGCAACAAGGTGACGGATGATTTCGATGACAATTCCTATAATTTTCGCCCTGTTCTCTTTGGCGAATGCCATGGCAAATTCCATCCATCGGATATATTCCTTGCCGATGTCACTGTCGGTCGCTAGATAAGCCAAATTCCACTCCGGAGGAACGGGCGAATGCTGCATGTTTAGTTGCTTCGCCTTATCATCAAAATAATCGCAGACAGCCTTCCCGACATTTCGCGAACCGGTATGGACCATCACGCCCAGGAATCCCTGCTCATCCGTTTGCAGCTCGATAAAGTGATTCCCGCCGCCAAGTGTCCCTATTTGAAAATAGGCCTCATCCAGCACATAGGCGAGATCCTGGGCCGGCCCAGCCTTTTCCTGTTCTTCTACATACCAAGAAAACTTCCGGACAGCCTCGCTTGCTTTTTTGCGCTTATGCTTCTCATAGCCGTTCGGGATGCTCCGTAGGATGTTGCTGACGATTATTTGCGCTAATTTCCCGTCGGGCGTCTCTTCCGTAATAAGGATTTCCACGGGAATATTGGTTTGCACAAAAGTCATGCCACAACCGATATCGGCCCCGACTGCATTCGGGACGATCATTCCTTCAGCAGCCAAGATGCCTCCGATGGGCATGCCGTAGCCGGCGTGGGCATCCGGCATGAGGGCAATCCGCTGGTAGGCAAAAGGCAGATTAGCCAGATTCATTGCTTGCTCCAGACAAATCCTATCCAGTTGGCCTGTATTCTCAAGCCAAATCTTGATCGGCACTTTCTGTTCGGATGGTTCAAATAACGTGAACATGCTTCATCCCCCATGAGTTGAAATTTATTTACCCAACGGAATTCCCGCTGGATCGGCTATCTCTTCTAAATCTTAGAAATCGTCATTATTAGACCGCAAGTTATTGTAGCTCAATCATATTTACGAAGGCAGCCGGAACCGTAATCTTTTCTCCAAGGGAAGAATCATAGCTTATCGATTTGGCAGCCATGCCGTAAAATTTTATATGGTCATTTTCTAAAATCCCGGATTCCATGATTTTCGATTCATATCCCAGAAAAATGACGGTGCTATCATTGTCACCGACCGCCACCAGCAATTGCGAAGATTCCTCTCCTTGCATCACTTGAAGAACCCGCCCGGACATGGTAAACATTTCAGAATAATATGCATCGGGTGCCTGTGCCAATTGCTCATAGGTAATATCCGTCCGGTAATTTGCGGGATCTTTGAGTTTGGCATCCGCTTCAGCCTGGGCTTTAGCATTGGCCTTCGCTTCAGCCTCTTTGGTGGCCGCCTCTGCCTGTTTATCCGCCTCTGCTTGGTCTTTGCTTTCTGCAGCCACTATCTTGTCAAAGTCAGCTTTTGCTGTTTCCGCCAACTTATCGGATGCGGTTGTTTTCGCCGTATCCCCCTCTCCACCGAACACAACCATCATCCCGACCGCAACAACAAAAATCAACCAAAACCACCATTTTTTCAATAATGGTTTTTCTTTTGCATCATAGATTGTCTTCTTAGCCAAGAAACACACCTCCCAGATTCTATTTCCCTTCTCATCCGCTCGTTCCGACAACATTTCCCGCCTCTTATTCCGGTGGCAGAAAGTGGGGATTTTTTCATTTATATTTGCCTTTATTATACCGCTAAAGGATAGGTAAGCGGTATTAATTCGCTAGCAATTTTCTCGATCCGCAAGCAAGGCAGCAAATAGTCAAGCCGCCTATGGGCTAACTGCTCCTGCACAATAATGGGTTATTAGGGTATAATGATTATTGCTCGACAAGTGTCAGAAACAAAAAGGAGGTCCACACATGGACTTAGAAAAACTGATTGAAATGATTGCAGCATTCAAAGCAAACCACACAAATAGCACCATCGATTTCTTGGTGCACCCGCAGAGAGACCTTGATGATAAATTTGCAGAACTATTGATTGTTGAAGTGTTAGAGGATTCCGAAGGCAATACGACTATCGGGGATGAAGAAGCTCTTATGACGGTAGATAATCCTTCAACGGAAGACCTATCCGAGCTGGAGAACATTGCCCAAGCGCTGCACAGATACCTTTAAGCCCGCACAAAAAACCGTGCCACCATAAGCCAAAAAACCACCGTTCCGTTTAGGGATGGTGGTTTTGGCTTCTCAATCATCGTTTTTTTATTTTTTAATGTCGCGCATCAAGACTTCTTTTGAAGTGCCCAATAAAATGGATTTTTCAGAAGGACGAAGCGTTCCCAAGTTCTCATCGCGGCCTTGCAGAACGACGCGCGGGCTTGGATGTTCCCTGGATTCGACAGCTTCTTGGACCAATTTTTGGGTATCGTCATCCAGATAACGATTGAACAGGACGCAAAGTTTTACATCCTGCAATTGCGTCATCATATCGAAATCGCCCGTGCTGTCGCCGAACAACATCAGTGGTTGCTGATTGTTGTTCTCAGGCATCAGAACTTCGGTTATGACAGCTGTTTTGCCTTCCCCTTTGGTGATGTGTTTGTCTGGCTGCATACCATGTTGAATCATCCCGTCCGCATCTTTCGTATAGTACATACCAATGATGTATTCGGGATTTAGGTTATAGCCAAAATCAGCGTGCGTTGCAGCAGTTTTTACCACGTCAACGGGGGATGCTGAAATGACATAAACTTTGATGCCATTTTCTTTAAGCACTTGATAAAGCTCTGTCAGTTCTTGAGGAAAAGCTAAACCCGTTTCATAACTGGAACTGATCACCCCGGCTTTTCCCGGCAACTCTTCCGGACTGGCCAGGGTCACCCGCTCGAATTTACCGAACTGCAGCCAATAGCTTATCGATTGATAAGCCAACTCACTCAATTCTTCGCTCGTGCGCCCAGCGAACAAATATGTCATCCAAGGATAGCCCGCTTTACGCTTGAATTTGCCGTTGATGACCGTATAAAACAGGCGGAGCTTCGCTGCAAAATCTTGGTATTGCAGGCTGTTTTTCGTCTCTTCCAAAGACTCGGTGCCGCCTTGCCCAAAACCTTCATAGTAATTGTACAGCCAGGTGTAATCCGCCGTTATGTCATCTGTAATATTCCGGATGGTTGCTTTTGAATTATTTTGGTCCAATAGATCATCGAAAGCTGCAATACCGGCTGCAACGCCATCCGTTAAAACCGCATGGAATTGTTCAGGCGTCAGCTTATAGTTGAGATGCAGCATCATGTAAAGCATCAGGAGGTCTTCTATATCCATGATGGCGGATGTATTGTCAAAATCGAACACCACGTATGGCGGTTTATCCGGATTGTAGCTGTTGCTTTGAATGCCATAAGCTGCAATCACGTCACAAAGGGCTTGATAGGTACGCGGTGCCCAGTTTTTTTCGGAAAGATGTTTAAAATTTTCTGCCAAGACTAACACTCCTTTTAAATGAAAATATCATTAGAATCCATTCTAACAAAAAAAAACGATGCCTGCATCATATATCATTGATTTGTGCCCATCTATTTGCCGAAATTGAAAAGAAGATAAAGCACCTGGCAGAGTTGGATTCTGACAGATGCTTTATCTTTCATTCGGATGGCCTGAGACAAAAACTTCAACCGCTCGGCCGCTCAAACTTTTCATTTGAAAACGAAAACTTATTTGCTTCGATCAGGAAGTCGCACGCAATAAATCTGTATCTTTATTGTACGTCAATGCTTGTGCGCCTTCTTCGCCGGTGCTCACGCGGATTACGTTCTCAACATCATAGACAAATATTTTTCCGTCTCCGATATTGCCTGTATATAACGCTTGTCTGGCAGTTTCAATCACTTGTTGGAGAGGTACTTTGCTGATTACGACTTCCACCCGGATTTTAGGCAACAAATCAGCATCGGTCTCTACTCCGCGATAATAAGTTGTATGGCCTTTCTGCACACCATAACCAAAGACATTGACTACTGTCATGCCGGTGATGCCGATGCCGTTCAAAGCTTTTTTCAGATGATCGAATTTACTTTCATTGATCAATATTTCCACTTTCGTCAGTTTTGCAGTTTGAGGTGACGGGTTGCTTGGATATGTTGTTGCGTGGTTTTCCACAACAACCGCTTCGTCTAGAGCGACCACTCCTGCACCAAAATGCCTGTTCGGAGAAATGGATTGATTTGCCGGGACTGCAGTTGCATCATGCACACTACCAACAGAAAGGCTTCCAGCGCTGACAGAACCATAAGCCGTTTCTCCGTGCAAGGAATAGTCCAAACCATCTTCCTCTTCTTCCTCAGTGACCCTGACCGGCATAACTAAGCTGATCAGTTTTAAGATGGCAAAGGATATTATTGCTGAATAAGCAATAACCGCAACGATGCTGATGATTTCAGCGATCAGCAGTGAAGTATTTCCGTCGACCAATCCGCCTGTTATATCGGGATTGATAGCGGATGTTGCGAAAATCCCTGCTGAGATGCCGCCCCAAATTCCGCCTACGCCATGACAGCCAAAAGCATCGAGTGCATCATCATAGCCGATTTTCTTTTTCAATGCAGTGACAGCGAAGAAACACAGCAAACCACCGATGAATCCGATAATCATAGCCGAGAATGGGCTAACGTAACCGGCACTTTGCGTAATGGAGCCAAGTCCTGCTATTATCCCACTGACCAGGCCTAAAGCAGTCGGTCTTTTGTGGAGCACCCATTCGCACATGATCCAACTGAATCCAGCCGCAGCTCCCGATACCATCGTGGTGATGAAAGCATTCATTGCAATGCCGTTCATGCTGAGGGCGCTGCCTGCGTTGAAACCGAACCATCCAAAAAGCAACAAGCCAGCGCCAATCATCGTCATCGGGATGTTATGCGGTCTGACCGAATCTTTGTTGATTCTTTTTCCGACAAAGATGGCAGCCACAAGTGCTGAAATGCCGGCGCTGACGTGAATGACCGTTCCGCCCGCGAAATCGAGAGCGCCCATTTGTCTTATCCAACCGCCATTGCCCCATACCCAATGAGCAATCGGGTCGTAAACCAAGGTTGTCCATAGCAATACGAACGCAAGGAACGCCGGGAATTTCATTCTTTCCGCAACGCTTCCGGAAATGATTGCAGGGGTGATGATAGCAAAAGCTAATTGAAACATCATGAATAACTGATGCGGAATTGTCGGAGCATAATCGACAGGGGCAAAACCAACATTTTTAAGAAAAGCAAATGAAAAGTCGCCGATAATCGAGTGGTCTCCTCCGAATGACAAGGAATAACCGATAAGTATCCATTGTATGACAACAACTACAATAGCCGCATAACTATGCATGGTTGTACTCAGAACATTTTTTGCCCTGACCATCCCTCCGTAAAATAAAGATAAAGCTGGGGTCATCAGCAGAACCATTACCGTTGCGAGGAACATGAAAGTCGTGTCCGCCATATTGATATTCTCCATTTTATTATTCTCCTTTGATTGAATATATTTAATTTGTGCTTAACTCTTGAGCAAATTATATATTCAAAAAAGAAGATAGTCATTTCGTTTCTGACAAGTCATGGGATGATATGTTACATGAGGTTGGTATTCCACCCAACGAAATGATAACGTTCACAATGCAGAACGATTTAAACAGTTGCCTATTCTGTCTGTTGCTGCTGTCCGTTCGCAAAAATATGCCCCGCGGTGATTGCGGGGTGACGATCCTCATCGCTCCTTCCGTGCCGGGCAAAGGAAGTTAAACTAAAAAATGCACCATTTCAGGGTTCTACGCCTTTTTTCTATGGAAATACATTCAGAAATAGATGATCGTTCGGTGATTTCATACCATAAGCAATGCGTTCTCTGACTGCGGAACGTATCCATCATTTGTATTTTCTTTGCCTTGCGCACCATCCACCAAGCTGCGATCATTGTGTGAATATGCTCACATAACCTTTCGTTGGCGAAAAAGGAAATAGGGGGGAAAGGCTTGTCAGATAAGCTTTTTCTGTGGCTTCTATCAATAAACTGGCAAATTTCAAAAAAGGTGAATATTTGGCGATTGGATGACATTGAGGGAGCTCTTGTTTCATTGATTTTTCCTTTTTTTGCACCACAAGATGACTTCCGCATGGAAGTGTTTCTGCTTATGGATGTCAGTTTCCGCCGTCACTCGTCTTGAAACGCCGGAATGCAACCGCTAACTTAATTCGTCGAAAATGAAGTATAATTTAAGTGAGAGCAATAGAGGAGGGGGGGAATGTTCGATTTCATGAAAAAATACCCGGCGCTTTATTGTTGGTTCCCATGTTCATCACAGCCATCATTTACACGTTCTGGCCCACCCTATTCCAAATCGGCGGGGCTACCCAGGCAGTATTTTCAGCCTAGGGCATCAGCGCCATCACTTTCATCGCCGTCATCTGCAGCACAAATCCAACCCTTTTCTTGTCGTTGATGAGCGATTAGGGCGATGAGCGCGATCGGGATGCTTTCGGGTTGCTCGGCTTGATGGCTGTGCCGACGGTGCCTTTGCTGATCATCAATCGTTCACTGGGGACAGGTGCCGACTTGGTTGCCGATCATTTCAATCTTATTCCCGTTGCTGCTCGGGATTATTCTCGGGAACCTGGATGAAGCAGCCAGTAAATGACTGTTTCAAGAGCTTCCATTCCATTGCCATGGACCCAATCTTCTTATTCAGATGTATCTTCCTGTTATCGACTTTTTATTGGCCCGTACATCATCCGGTGTGCCTTCGGCAATCACATTACCGCCAGCGATACCGCCTCCCGGGCCGAGATCCACGATCCAATCGGAAGCTTTGATGACTTGCTGGTTGTGTTCCACTACAATGACTGTGCTTCCTGCATCGATCATTCGGTTCAGGAGGTTGAGAAAGTTTTCTACATCGATCGGATGCAGCCCCGTTGTGGGTTCGTCAATCAGATAAAGATTATGCTTGCCCTGATGCGTAATCAGCTCTTGCGCCAGCTTTAATCGTTGGCCTTCGCCGCCGGATAGAGTGGTCAATGTTTGTCCAAGTTCCAGATAGCCCAATCCAACCTCTATCAACAATTTTACAATTTTGAGGATTTTTGAATGGCCCTTGAAGACAGGGACCGCATCCTCGACCGACATCCCTAGAACGTCATTTATGGAGTAGCCCGCATATTTCACGGATAACACATCATCAGTGAATCGGTTGCCGTGGCAAACCGGGCAAAGCACTTCCAAATCCTCAAAAAACAGCATATTGCTCGTGACATAACCGAGCCCTTCGCAATTCTCGCAACGTCCGCCTTTGGTGTTAAACGAGAAATGCTTTGCGGTTATCCCCTTGTCCACAGCGTCCTTTAATTCGCCAAAAATTTTCCTTATCTCCGTATAGACCCCAGAATATGTTGCGACATTTGATCGTTTCATTCTGGCCAGAGGCGCTTGCTCCACGGTTACGATTTGGTCAAAAAGACCGGTGCCGGTAACCTGGTTGGACGTTCCTTGCTGTGTTTCCCTTGATTTCGACAGTACCTCGAACACCAGTGTCGATTTTCCTGAACCGGAAACCCCTGTAACACAACTGAGGCACCCGACAGGGAATCGGACGGTGATGTCCTTTAGGTTATGCACCTTCGCATTTTTTACTTCGATGAAAGCCCCGGTCCCTTTCCGGAACGCTTTATGCTTCTGTGGCCTTCGCCTTAGGTAGGCGCCGGTGACGGAACCATCCTGTTTTTTTATGTCTTCCAACGTTCCTTTTCCGATGATTTCCCCGCCATATTTGCCGGAACCGGGTCCGAGGTCTACCATATAGTCAGCGGCCTTCATGACATCGAGGTCATGTTCAATGACGAGCACCGTGTTCTCCAAGTCCCTTAATTCCTTCAATATGGTGATGATGCCGTGTGTATCTTTGGGGTGAAGGCTGATTGTCGGTTCATCCATGATATAGATGATTCCTGTCAGATCTGAATCCAAAGTTGCCGCTAACTTAATCCTTTGCGCTTCCCCACCCGATAATGTGATCGTTTGCCTGTCGAGAGAAAGATAACCGAGTCCGACAGCCACGATTCGGCGTATTTTCGTTTCCAAATCCAGCAAATAGACTTCCACGAGGATGAACTGCTCGCCGCCGAGACTATCCTTAAGCCTCAGCATCCAGCGAGACAGCTCCTGCAACGATACCGAAACCAATTCCGGAAGGCGCGTGTCCAGTACGGTCACGCTTCTGCTTAACGCATTCAGTCGTTCCCCCTTGCAATCCGGACAAACAACAGAATCGAAATACGTATCCTGCAGCCTTGAATTGCCGCCTTTTTCTGCTATTCTCCGCCAAAGAGACGTGAATACTCCTTCAAATCTGCCGCCCTCCACCGTTTTAGGCGGAACGATTTTCGGGAAAGCCCCCCTCACCTGCGCGCTGTCGACGCCATAAAGAAGGATTGCCTTTTGCTCCTTCGTAAATTCGTTAACCGGTGTACCCGGCTCGATGGCTATGCCGTAGTGTTTGAAGGCATTGTGTAAGGCAGTGATTTGATAATCCTTATATTTATGTTTCCAAAAATCGATTGCACCAGCCTCCAAAGATAGCTGTCCATGGACGACGCTTGTCTCGTCCACCGTCAAGACCTTACCCAGTCCTTGGCAGGTTTCGCAGGCACCTTCCCGGGTGTTGAAGGAAAAATGGGTTCTGGTGAGCTTCTCCATTCGGTGGTTGCAATGATTGCAGTACATATAGACCCTAAAATCATCTTCGGATTTCTCGATTTCTTCTTTGCAGTCGGCTGAGGCGATTTCCCGGCTGCAATTCGGGCAGATTCGTTTGCTTAGTTTTTCGTAAATCATCCGGAGGTCCGTATAGATGTCGGTGGCTGTCCCCACGGAGGAACGCGGGTTTTTATTGTATTCGTTTTGCATAATCCTGATGGCTGGCGATACATTGCGCATGTACTCAATTTTGGGCTTATGGAGCCCTTGATAGCCCATCGCCTCCAGATACTGCCTTTGACACTCTTGATAGATCGTATCGATCGCTAAGGTGGACTTGCCGGAGCCAGATAAGCCGGTAAACACAACCAGTCTATTTCTCGGTATCTCCAATGAAATATCCTTCAGATTCCCTTCTTTGGCGCCTTTGATGATGATATTCTTCATTTCTCCGCCTCCTTTCATAAACTGATCAGGTGTGCTTATTGTCTTCTGCCTTCATTATAGGATAGAAATGGTCTTTCTGTACAATCCAGTACGATTGCTCGCCAGAAGCTATTGATCCTTGACTGTCATTCATACTATTTTCCAACCCTACAAAGGAGTGCCCCCTTATGCGAAAAAAATCATCCTTCAAAAAAATGCTGTCCTTATTCACTTTCGTCTGCCTCCTGACAGTCAGCGTTCTTTATTTAAAAAGTATGGCGATGCAACGTTCGACGGAGCGGCATGCGACTGTATCAAATCCACCAACGCAAATGGCAATGGCAACAGAGCAAAATGAATGGGCTGAAAGCGTGTTGTTGGATGTCCCTTTGCTTAACCAGATGGATCCGCCCGCCTTATTGCTGGGCTGTGAAGTCACTTCCTTAGCGATGGTCCTTCAATACAATGGGATTGCGGTTTCAAAAAATGAGTTGGCCGACAGGCTCCCTTCCGTTCCGATATACTATGATAACGGCCTGCAGGGCAATCCGAACGAAGGTTTTGTCGGGGACGTGACGGGATATGCTTACGGCTTCTGCGTCTATCATGGTCCGATTGCCTCATTGGCCGCCCAATACGTTGCCCCTGATCGTGTGAAGGATATCACCGGCAGCGGGTTTGATGCCGTTATTTCAGCCCTGAACCAAGGATGCCCCGTTTGGGTCGTCACGACCACCACCTTTTTACCGGTGGATGACATGGAAATTTGGCAAACACCTACAGGTCCGGTCGGTATCACCTATTTCATGCATAGTGTGGTTATCGTAGGCTATGATGCCGATTCCATTTATCTCAATGATTCTTACGGAATAAAGGATCAAGTGGTCGACCGGGCGGGATTCATCCAATCGTGGGAGCAGTTGGGCAATCAGGCCATCTATATTGACTGATCCCACCTATCCCCATTAAAACCAGATACAGCCGTAATTATTCTGCGATGGCGGAATAATTGCGGCTGTATCTGTCTATCCTTTACACTTTTTCCGGCTCAACGTTCAGTAAAGATCCCTTTGCTTTTCAATCAATTCCCAAAAATTGGTATAACAACTGTTCCTACTGCGCGCTGCATTTGGTTTATAGTTCTCTGGCCATACTTATATTACGGTATAAAATCATTTGAGGCGTTTCTAAGTAAGGGGTGTCCTCCTCATTCCCCCAATTCTTGACCGAGCCGTATTCACGCTCCATCTCCTCCAGAAGGTTGGTAAGTTCGTTCGTGCGTTTTGGTTCGGCATAATTTTTCTTTATTTCCTCGAATTTCCGTTCAAAGTCTTTCAGATCCATGATGAACACTCCCTTATTTTCCAAAATCTAAAGCATAATGACATTTTTAATCCAGCTTGACCCCTATAGTCCCATCCAGTTTCACGCGGAACGTCGGACCCTCGTATTCTGTCGTGTACATCCAGTCGCCTGCAACGCCGTCCAGTGAGTAGATGCCGACTTCATTCATCTTTTTGCTGTTTGTTCCGTCCAGGTTCATGCGGTACAAGCCGCCTTTGTCCTTGCCCAGTCCGTAATAGAAGTAGCCGTCGTCAAATGTGTAATAGACGACGCGGTCCATCGCCCAGACTTCTGAGGCTTCTGCCCCATCCAGCTTCATTCGATAAAGGAAGATTTTTTCTTCCCCCTTATCGTTTATTGGTTCGGAGTAGGTATAGTAGAGATAATCGCCGGATTCGTGAAGAACCAGGGCCTGTTCAGCAATCTTGCTCTGCTCGGTGCCATCGGCTTTCATATGGAATAGATTTCCTGCTGCATTATGATAGTAGACCCAGTCGCCGAAGACTTGTGGCGCTGTCCCATCGGAAACGAGCTTAACTTTTCCTGTGCCGTCCGTGCCGATGCGATATAAGTCGTCAATGGTGACCATCTTTTCGGTAATTTTATCAGAGCTTTTCCCCTCATTGAGGTCTTTCTTGGTTGCATTTAATTCATCCAGGCTCAGCATGGTACTGTAGAAAATCGTATCGCCCGAAACGGCAAACGCACCAATGGAATCGTCGCTGATCAGACTGTTCTCCGAACCATCATTCCTCATTTTATAGAGGCTGCCGCCATCTGCGGAATCAAGGTAATAAATCCACTCCCCGACAATCTGGAAGGAAGCGACCGGCTTATCGGATACCAGCGTCCGTTCCGTCCAGTCATATTTTCTTTGATACAGTTTTCTGTCCACGGTATAGTAGATTAAGCCGTCGCTTTCCGAAATACTGCCAAGATTCACCGTGCGGTCGATGGGGTCACCAGCTTCCACCGCAGTAAGGGAATCTTTGACAGTGAATCCTTTTGAACAGCCGAACATCGCCAAAATACCGATGGCCAAACCAACTTTTGAAATTGCCATTAGAAATTTTTTCATTTGAGCTCCCTCCTCGTTTGAGCTATTTCACAATGACCATGCACATGGTGCTCACTTGACAGGCGTGACGGAAAAGAACAGAAATCAGCGGATCCTTTTGCGGAAAAACGCAACAAAATCTTTCAGTACCATTATACCGTATCCGCTTCCAAATGATGAAATGTTACCATTTTTGAGTTCTGTCCCAAACCACACAAAAAAAAAACCGGAAACTAGCTACTCAAAAATGAGCAGGCAGTTCCGTTTTTTGTGCGATTTTAAGTTTCGTTGATAATAATTGAATTAATGTTAATGCTTATCTGACGTTTTTTAAAAGAAAACATTCGTTACGCCATCACCAGAAGCACGGAAGCTTTGAGCTGATGTCGTGCGGGTTCCGTTCAATACCTCATTGACCGCTTGGATAGTTTCGGCCGATGGCGTCTGAGCTGCGGCGGCTCCAATCGAAACTGCTTCAAATTGGCCCGGAGCATTCAATACTGCATCGATGGTCGTTCCGCCCCAAGCGCCTGATGCAACGCGGTTCATAATCACAGATGCTACATTTAATTTTTCCTGGTAGCTTGGACCTGCTTCGGCTTGGACAACTTGGTAAAAGAAGTAGTTGCTTGAAACATCCGGAACTGTTGCTGCTGCCTGTGCTGCCGCTGCTTGTTCGGCTGCTGCCTGTGCTGCCGCTGCTTGCTCGGCTGCTGCCTGTTGTGCCGCTGCTTGCTCAGCTGCCGCTTGTTCTGCCGCCGCTTGCTCAGCTGCTGCCTGTTGTGCCGCTGCTTGCTCGGCTGCCGCTTGTTGTGCCGCTGCTTGCTCGGCTGCCGCTTGTTGTGCCGCCGCTTGCTCAGCTGCTGCCTGTTGTGCCGCTGCTTGCTCGGCTGCCGCTTGTGCTTCTGCTGCTTTTTTTGCTAATTTTTCCTTTGCTGCAGCTTGGTTAATTACGGATTGATTTTCAGTTATATGATTATTGACTAAATGGTTCTCATTTGCCTGTTTGTAAGTTGCTGTTTGGGTTTGGGTAGCTGATGGCATTACATCTGCGAGTGCTGTTGCACCAGCGGTAACTGCAAAACTGAACAATATACCGGATGCTGTTATAGTTGTCAGGATCTTTTTTTTATTTGATTTCATAAATGAATGTCTCCCATGTTCTCATTTTTAGAAAGAATATCGTTTCATATTTTTCCTTTGAACATGACAGACTTTAACATGATAAATTGCGAATGAGAATCCTTTTTGGGTGATTGTAAGCCAGCTTTAAAGGGATTGAAATATAAATTAGCTATCATTGCATCTGCGTGACAAAAAACACGGGACTGACATAATTATTTTTGCAAAGATGAGAAGCGAATATATGGTCTATTATGAATGGACAAAATGTATGCAAATGATTGGATGATCCGACTCTTTTTATCATTCACGAGTGATTTTCTGGGTAAAAAAAACACCCCTCAAAAAGTCGAATGAATCCCTTCATCTCAACATTTCTGAGAAGTGCCGTCTCATACTGATCTAGAGACGAAGCTTTGTTGCCTATTGGCTATTACATGCTGCATGCGATTGAACCATTACATATTCAAAAATCCGTGGGGTCATGAGATAACTTATTCAGAAATGAACACATTATTTTTTTCCAAACGGCCACCAACTATCCACTGATGAACCTCATAATTTCCTATCCTATTTGAACAAATCCCAAAATGAGAATGTTGTTTTCTTATAAACCTTATTGTACGCTGCACGTTTTGGATCACGTATCCATCCCATACCCTTTTTGCCATATAGCGGATTGACGGAACTCTTTATCGCACGTTTCACTCGTCCGGTTGTCCTTGCTTTGATCGATCGTTTAATACTTGGTGTACGCATACCGAATTTCATATCATTCAGTCCTTTCGTATTTTGAATAAATATTATATACAATTCATCATACTACTTTGACAATAAAATAGCCTTAATAGTAAAAGAATGACTATCCTTCAAGGTGATTTCAGATTCTTGCGTTGATATTTTTTTACAATGAACCTTCATCGAAAACCAGAGCATCCCATTTCTTTGGAATTGATCAGAATATTCTTCTTGCATATCAATCATTGCCCCATCTTCTTTTTCGTAAATTGTAAAAAAGTCTAAAAACCTGTCGATTATTATTCTCATGTTTCACCCTACTGACCAAACCCTATTACTGAGTACAAACGTTACAGGGGTCGGTTTTGGGACAGTTTGAAGCCGCTCCTTCTAAAATTGTTTTGCTTCTAGCTAGCGTGCTGCAATTTCTGTTATAGTGGTACGATTTACCATTAGGTGTCCAATAAACCGTTCTGGTCCCTTGGGCAGGTTCATTAGTAGTTACGTCGCCATTTCCTGAGAATGAACCACCACTCGAAGGAGTATTTGAAGCAGCTGCTTGCTCTGAAGCAATTCTGTCGGCTTCTGCTTGTTCTGCAGCAATCCTGTCGGCTTCTGCCTGAGCAGCTGCTTGTTCTGCAGCAATCCTGTCAGCTTCTGCCTGAGCGGTTGCTGCTTGTTCTGCAGCAATTCTGTCGGCTTCTGCTTGAGCAGCTGCTTCTTTCTCTGTTATGGAACCCTCTAAGGTAGATAAACGGTTCGTAAAAGTAGAATTTGGAATAACTAAAACTGCTAGAGTTGATTTTGCATTTTCATAAGCTTCTCTAGTTTGGTTTGCTTCTGCTGATGCAATTGCAGCTTCCGCTAATTTTAGATTATCTTCTTCTTGAATGACGCGATTCTCAGCAGCCTTTAAATTATCTTGTAACTCTTGAGACGGCTTGTCTATTTTATCTACAATACTTGTAGCTTTAGTATAATTAGCACGTGACGGTTCTTTGTCTACTAATGCAATAGCAACCGTAGCATTTTTCAATAATATTTCTTTCTCAGATTCTACTTGAGATTGTTTTGCTGTTGTTTCAGAAGCCGAGTTTTCTCCTCCGGAACATCCTGTTAATGTAAAACAGCCGAATAAACCAATCACTGCACCAAGTATTGCAAGTTTCATCTTTTTGGAGTTCGGAGTTTTCTTTAAGAAATACCAAATTCCATACCCGCCAAGAACGAGAACTATGGGTGAGATGATGGGAAATACAGCAATAACAAAAATTGAAGCAACTAATACGCCAAGTACGTTCACAATCTTTTTCATTTTCATTACTCCTTTATTAATTATATATAACAAATATATTACTGTTATAATTACATTTTAATATTAATATATATAAATAGCAATTATACTAAGGAAATTATTTCCCTACGGTGTTAATATAGAAATAGTAATGTAAAGGAGGACAAGTTAATGTCAAAAAAAGGTGGGGACAACCCATTTTTCGGTATGCTAGGGCTTTTACTTGTACCCGCCATTGTTTTTTCTGTGGTGATCAGTAACAATCCGTTAAACAGAAAAATAGAAAATTCGGTAAAAGAAACACAAGTTGCAGTTGAATCAGAAGCTGCATCAGCTGATTTTTTATTTGCGGAATCGACAAATTCATCGGATTCAGAAATACTATTTGAATCGATAAAAGAAGTAGAATCGAAGTCCTCAACAGAACCCGTTAATCAGGATATCAGCCAAGTCGAATCAATAGATCCCTCACTTGAACCATCAAAAGAAATTCCAATTAAACAGGTAAATTCTGCTATTTTAACGGCAGCAGACGTTCCTGCATACACTGGAGCAGATGAAATAATACTGAATGGTGGAAAGAGTACCTTTACAGTAGCAGAGTTACAGTATGACGGTGTAGGATGGGCGGTGTATGGTAATTTAGATGAATGGAATCGTGTGACGACTATGAATGCTATGGTGACGCCTGACATGTATGACACTGGTACAGATGCAGACAGCCGTATATTGCCAAGTGGATGGAAAAAAAGTGGCCAGAATGAAGGGAATCCAGAGCAGCTCAATCGAGGACATCTATTAGCAGATGTGCTGGGCGGAAGTGGAGAAGACTGGCGTAATCTGGTCACTTTGTACCGTAATGCCAATTATCCGACTATGTATTTTGCTGCGGAAGACATTGTGAATACAGCTATTCAGCATGGATCGGTGGTTCGTTATCGTGTAACCCCAATATTTATGGGAGAGGAATTGATGTGTGAAGGCCTGCATATTATGGCGAAAAGTGTAACGGATAATTCCGTTGACCTGAATGTGTATGTATTCAACGAACCGAAGGATGGGATAGATTAAAAAGTAAGATAATAATCAATTTGACTGAAGATTGAATTATTAATCTTGTTGATAAAATCCAAATATCATTATCTATACTTCTCCCCTGTTGAAAGAGAGGCGCAAACGGTAAGCAAAGGATTCCCTGAAGATTACATTCAATGCCATGAATGAGAAAATCAACTTATCTTCCCAAATGCAAAAAATGAGCTGATGTCCCCACCAAAGTAGGCCAACGACTCAATTGCTTTATTAAAGAATATGGCCTGAAAAGAATAATTGTTCACGGCTTACCGCATACACTCCGTAATTCATTGTTCGAAATTGGTGTACCTTACCCAAAAAATAATGGAACGATTAGGCCACTCAGATATTCAAACCGCCATGAATATATATGCCAAAGTGACAAAACACGCTAAAGAAAAAACCGCTGAAGAGTTCGCTCAATATGTGAATTTCTAACATTACGTATTCAATTACGTATTCAAAACAAAAAAACAACCCTTAGAAATGTTGATATGAAGCGATTCATACGACTTTCTAAGGGTTTCATCTTCATCTAGATGGAGACGAGGGGTTTTACCTTTGCGCGTTTATGTAATATCATTCAATACAAATCCCCCCGTATATTATAGTAGAAAACTTGTTAGCTGTTTCATATAGTTTTATACGATTGCTAAAACGGGGTATTTACTAGGGGTATTAATTTAATCACGGGCAATGTTGAAGCTGTACTCTTAATTGAGAGCGGCTTTTTTTGTTTCGCTGTATGAAATAAAATCTCCCCAATCTTTCTTTGGATCGGAGAAATTTTACATGGTATCCCTTGGAATAAAATTGTTACGTAATCATTCCAGTCGTTTGAGTACCCAAAGCGCCTCTGAATTAAATTGATGATGTATGGTAGTTTATCCACCATGATCCTTCTCTTTCTTTTGCATGAATTTGTAAAGGGTCGGTTCCATAACGCAGTGTTTTAGTAAAAAACGAGATTATTTCCCTCTCGATTTTCACTAAAACTTTTTCCGGTTTACAGGTATCCCCCATTTTAAGCGATACGAAATCATCATCGCCCAATATGATGTGGTCCAGGACAGTGATGCCCAACAGTTCACCTGCTTCAGTCAATCTCGCTGTCATCACAAGATCGGCTTCAGACAGTTCAGGATTTCCGCTGGGATGATTATGCCCAACCATAATGCTGGCTGCATTACTGAGTATGGCTACCTTCCAATAATCCGGCAGGTTATCTTGAGCACATTCTTTCTCTTCCAGCAACTCCAGTAATAAAAAATAGAAATCATGAACAACACAATGGCAATATTGCTATTACCTGTAATTTTTTTTGTACTGATCAAAATCCCATATTTCAAGAAATTTTTGAGCCATATCTTCACCATTTTTATATAAAAGTAGACTTTCTTCTTTGGTAATATCAAAATAAGCTGTTTTAATTTCCTTAGTATTATTATTTATTGTTATTGATGTCGGAATTCCAATGGTTCTAGCATAGTCTCCTTTTGAATTAGAAATATGCAATTTATCGTGTGCTTCCATCATTGTGCTAACAAGCGCTTTTAAGTATTTCACAGGATTATCAATATCATCTTTATATCCTTCTGTAATTTTTCTTGGAACTGGCTCATTTAGCTTAAAACCGAATGTCGGCCATTTAGGGTTATGTGTTGTAGTATCATCTAAAAGCCAGATAGGGTAATTGCTTAAAATTCCTCCATCTACAATAATATGTGTCCTGCCATTTTTATCCTTAAGCTTTACAGGTTCAAAAAATATTGGTATCCCTATACTCATTCTTACTGCTTTAGCAATACTAAATTGATCGATATCATCAACAAAATCTTTAAGATCATGTGGAAGTATTAACATTTTTTTATCAGTAATATCTGATGCAACAATCTGTAGCTTATACTTGTATTGTTCTTCAGGATAATCGGTTTGTATTTGCTTAAATGTTGTTATACCCTTCTTTTTTAGTAACTCGTTTAGCCAAGATTCAAAAAAATCTCCTTCATATATACCATACTCAAAAATTATACTAATGCCTTTTCCGATAGGCCCAAAATTATCCACAAATTCCTTATCTTTAAAATCGGTATAATCCAACTTCAGGAGTTCATTCTTTATTTCTTCAGCTTTATAACCTACCGCAAGCAAGGTTGCAACAATTGCCCCTGCTGAAGTTCCAACTAAATTCTCAAATTTATATCCTGCCTTTTCTATCTCTGAAACTGCACCAACCAACCCAATACCTTTTATACCGCCACCTTCAAAAACAGCATCGACTTTTTTTAATTCCATCATGAACACCTCCCTTAATTATATTAATTTAAATATACTAGTGTAATGTATCGTTGACAAATAAGTAAGTTGTTGAGAATGTTCCAATTACCTCAGAAGATGTTGCAAAAACCGCAATCATTTTCAACGGGCCAGTGACAGCACTAACAATATTAGTTCGATTATTTTCTTTTTCTGCATTCTTTTCCTGAAGATTCTCCTTTTCTTCATGTTCTTTTGTCAGATTGATCACAATTAGTCCCCCTTCCTTTAAATTTCTAGAGATAAGAAACATCTTGCCGGAATTTACAGCAAGCGGCGCCCATATCTATCCGCTTACAATTCCAAACAATTCTCAAGTGCGCTAGTATTTTTCATCAAATGTATTAATTCGATTTGTATGTCCAACTTCCCTGATAAGCAAATCGTTCACTGCTTCACACGTTCATTATACGGCGCAGATTTTCTTTTGTAAAAACATCCACCCCATCAGCAAACATTTCATATGTATTACAGCCTTAGATGATCCGGAAGGCAAAAAAAAACGGAAAGACCGTCGTTATAGGCTTTCCGCTTTATCGATTCTATTCTCTTTTTTAAGACATTTCTGTATCCGGCTCAAGAATGCCGTCATACCTACATTCTCCTCAAAAAAATGACCTCATTTATTATACACATGTGCGTATCATATTCAACTGCGGTTTTTTTATCGCATTAGTTGTATTACGTAACCCATAACCACTAATGCTATTCGAATGAATTTCACAAAACATATAGAATCAGGGAGCTATAGCTCTAAAAAAAGCAAACCCCAAAAGAGAAAAATTCTCTTCTAGAGTTTGTGAATGTGGCTCCCGTATTTCAATAGATAAAATGCCTCATCAACACCATTTGACAGAGAGCCCTTAAAGCCCACCAGGCCAAAGAGGGCCATTTTTTTTATGAACCTTCATCTTATCGACCCTATCCGCTGGGTCTCTATTTTCACCGATACCAGCGCAAGGATCCCAACAAACATCTGGAGCATTAGGATCATAATAATCATAAGAGGAAGAACTATAACCGCCACCACGTTCGACAGGAATGATTTCACCCAAGGCATCGACTGTTACATAAGCAGCTTCTGGATCTACTCTCATCGCAAGGGCAACAGATCCCTTCTCAAAAGTGGTAATGGCTTCAATAGGGGTAACAACTAAATAGTAATAATTTTTATCACTCGTCCATTCGTAAATACCCGGCTCAGGCCACTGCTCAGGCCACGCCATAGAGTCAGCGCCAACATCTAAACTATCCCCATTTTCAGAATCACTCATTCGCACATAAGTACCAAGATTTCTGATAATACTTCTTATGGGGCTAATAATTAAAAAGTGATGATTTTTACCACTCCACCAGATATAAGTACCTGGGCCAGGCCACCGCTCAGGCCAATGCAAATACTTAGAATTAAGGACATTACTATTTGTTTCTGGACTTGATTCACTCATATCAAAACCTCCTAACTCATTTATAAATACGCTGGAAAATATATAATTTTAATTTCACATTGATATTAATGTATATTCTTAATTTTTTCCTTTTTATTTTTTTGATTTTTGATTATGAATTTATGTTTTTATAAAATCATATTATTTATTCAATCTGTGACAGGGCCTTTTCTGCTACGCTGAGAGCTGATTCTTGAATTTTTTCCCTCATTGTATCATCCTTGATTACTGCAGCAGATTGAAAAATAGAAATTGCACCATAAAGTTCTGGATTCCAAGGTGGAATACGTATTAAACGTCCATTAACAATAATATAACCTCCCCCATCTGAAGCAACTCCACCAATAGTTTTAGCGGGTCCGGCATTTACCTTATCTATTTTTTGAAGAATACTGTCTAATTTTCGGTCTAATTCTCTCATTTTGAAAACCTCCAACTTCTCTTGATTACGTTTTTAACTCTCTCATCTAATAAAATAGCTACACATAAAAAGTTGATTCTGTATTCATCTCCTTAAATAAACTGTTGGTATTACGACATAGTATATATAATTTAACGTAGATACCAATTTCATTTTCTATACTTATCTTGTAATTCTTCAAAGGTCTTTGAGCTGTTTTCCAATTGCCTTAAAATGCTTGGTGTGATGATATCTTTATTTGGTAATACAGCATATGGCACCCGCGCCCCATCCGTATCATGGGGGTAAACATGTGTTGATTTTTCTATTTCAAGTTGCAACAAACTATTTACAGTGTCTATAATTTTTTTTAAGTCACCTTTTAATTCTTCTAAATCCGCTTTTGTCGCATAGATACTAGTTTCTTCACTACTCATATTTAACACTCCTTAATTATTATGTATATTCCGTCATTTATACCCCTTATATTTATCTTGTAATTTCTCGATATCGTCTATAGCTTTCCCTAGATATCTTATCTTGTCTTCATCATTTTTCTCGCTGCTCAATGTTTGTTTAGCGAATTTTGCGATTTCCTTTGTCTTTAATGTTAGTTTTAAAAAGTCATTCTGATTAGAAAAATCTGAAGGCCCGTATAAAACGTGATTTTTATTGTACAGTACAAAGAAAAATAAGGATGTAAGAAAAGCCGGATAGACAATCAGAAACGATATCAATACCAACTGATTCCTTGAATCATTTATAAAGGGTACAACTAATGTTCCAATTACCTCGGAAGAGGTTGCAAAAACCGCAATCATTTTCAACGGGCCAGTGACAGCACTAACAATATTAGTTCGATTATTTTCTTTTTCTGCATTCTTTTCCTTAAGATTCTCCTTTTCTTCAATTCCACTTGTCTGATTATTCACAATCGATACCCCCTTCTTTAAATCCCAAAAGAATAAGAAATATTTTTGCCAGAATTTACAGCAAGCGCACTTATATGTATCCGATTACAATTTGAATGCCTCTCATTACACTATCGTTCACTACTTAATACTCTAATTATACGGTGAACATTTTCTTTTGTAAAAGCATCCGCTTTCAGAACTAAATGTTACATGCGTGTTACAGCCTTAAATGATCCGGAAGGCAAAAACCAAAGCGGAAAGCCCGTCATTATAGGCTTTCCGCTTTTTCGGTTCTATTCTCTGTTTTAAGCAACTTTTGTAGCCAGCGCAAGAATGCCATCATACCGACATTCTCCTCAAAAAAATGACCTCATTCATGGTCATGCGTACCATAAATGATCCGGAAGGCTCAGTAATTTAGTAAGGTTCAGCCACTAACTGTAAAGGATAGCGACACCCTATAAAAATCCAGTACAATTTTCTTTTGAGAATCGGAAACCTCAGAAAAGTTAGCGTTAATATTCTCATTTTTCAGCAAAAGTTAGCAAAAAATAAGACTGCTCCGCCTTGGGGGTGCGATCCAGCCTTAAACAGATACATATCGTCATACCGAAATACTGATACCTTATTCTGTATTGTTTTTAGTGAGTAGCCCGTCATATCCGCTATATCTTGCTGGGAAAGTGGTACTATCAGCTCCTCGTCTTTCTCATACGGATTGTGGCATAAAATACTGCCATGTAAACTGATATACGGTAACAGCATATACACTAGCCCCAGGTCTGCCGGTCCTAGATCCCTGTATAACTTCCGGGTATTGACGCTATAGACCTTAACAAAATTAGTATTGTTTATCTTGCCTCTTTTGTGTATCTTTTCAGGGATAGCGTAAACCGTTAGGAATTTTACGGTCCAATCCTCACCCTCTAATTCGTGCGGTAGGGATATTAAAAGCTGTAAGTAGGCCGTAATCCATAAATTTACCTATAACGGTTGCCAGGGTCCTTTCTTTTTTAATTCCCAGCTCCTTACACAGCTCCGGTATTGTCATAGGTTCCTTTTCCCTGTTACTGCGGTACATTTCCCCATGTTTATTAGGCTGTATGTAGGTCTGCATGATCATGTAATAACCTAACTCCTTAGCCGAAAACTCCCCGTTGTTACAGATAACCTCAATTACTGCCATATCTGCCGTTGTAAACATCATTCCCTTTGGTCTAGCCGTCCAGGATAATTTTTTCTTGTATCCCTCTGCCTGGTCCCGTGTAACAATGCGGTCCCCTGGTTTCAGTGTATATAGAACTTGTCCCGTTATCTCATCTACAAGATAGTTACCCACTATAAAAACCTCCTCGATAATCTATAGGCTACCTAGTCTGTTCTAGGTCTGCTGTGCCTACGTCCTCCTTTACTTACTCTATAATTAGACTGATTTAGGGAAACTGTGACAGGTTTACCCGTAACTTTCCCGAAAAAATTTCTAAACAGGTGCTTTCCCCCATGATTTTTGACAGTAAAAAAAACTACAAACCCCGTCGTATTAAGGGTTACAAGGATTATACACAGATAATTATCTCTTATTTTTAATAGGCATACTGTTATAGGAAAAAACTGTTAGTACTGTTTAACTGTTAAAAGAAATATATCCCGGGTTCGCTATCGCTCCCGGGGCTCACGCCCACCTCCTTAAAATAATACTTAGATAGATTCCTTTTATTTAGAACGCCCTAGCCATGGTTACTGGTTAAGGTTAAGAGGGATCTTGGCCGTAAGACTGTTTTACCCTCGTTTAAAATAAGAGTTAACCCCTCATTAGTAATTACGGTAGGGGCCGTTAGGCTAGGGAGGGCTGTATCTCTGTTAATAGCAGTTATTACAAGTACTGTTACAAGGTACAACTATATGATAGTTAGGGACTGATAAGAGCTGAGAATAACCCTAAATAGCTCCTTTACACCCAGGAGGTCCCGACCTTGCCTATCCCGTCCTTTTCCCCCTTATCCTCTTATTTCCAGGCATTAACCCGTTGTACCCCCCGGACTTTAAGTGTTGCAGCTGTTCCTTTACCGGTTCCATTAGCTATCCTTTGCGGTTAGAATACGGGTTATAGTTAACGTCTAAGCATCTTTAACTAAATACCTTAAGCAAGGGCTAAGTTGTGCTAGGGTGTTACTTGTCCTAGGGCAACAAAAAAGGGACCCTGTAGGCCCCTAACTGTTACTTATTCTGTTAAGCCATTACTTTGTTATACAGGCTCCCTTACCCAGGATGTCCTACCTTTTACAAAGATTCTACCAAAGAGTAGTTAAACGATAGTTACCGTGCTATTAGCTGTTTGTCATCTTTTTAATTAGTTCCCGCTAGTGCTGATAGGAACACCTTTAGCTCGTGAAGCTCGTTAATAGCACCCTCGCTACGTGCAAGTTCTGTGACATATTCAGAGTATTTCTTTGCAGGCAATTTAGTTGCTAACATACTCTGAAGATTACTTATATTCGCTTGCTCCTCCTTAATACGCTTATTAAGGTGTGCTACTGCTAGTTTTATGGCTTGCTCCAATTCCGTGTCTGGCATGTTTATCTCCCTCTCTAATACGATTTTTTTAGTACCTGTAAAGCGTGTACTGATTATAGGATAAACGTATCTAGCACGTTATCCTATTCTTCCTTATCAATCCCTATATATCGCATGGTAATTTCCTGGGTACTGTGGTTAAGAATACTCTGTAACATTGCTATATCCTTTGTTTGGATAGGTTATACTTCTAAACAACTTTCAAATACGCTCGTACATTTCCTCTCATGTTAATTCGGTTTGTATGTACCATTTTCTTCATAATAAAATCGTTCACTTCTTCACACGTTCATTATACGGCGCACACTTTCCTTTGTAAAAACATCCACCTCATAACAAAAAAACTTGTAAATATCCGTCCGTTTTTGTCCATTTTAATCGATACGAAATCATCATCGCCAAATGGTTACGGGTACTGATAAAAAACAGTACTCACTATTGCTGAAATTTGTAATAGTATGCATGTCTTCACACAGTAATATTTGGAATAGGTGTTCTATTCTTTGGCATTGCTTAGTTCATTCAATAACAGGAAGCGTTAATCCATTCAGAAATGAAGATTTATGCGTATTTTTTGAGATTATCTAAATAAAATAAACTCCAGGAGAGAAATTTCCTTTGAAATCCCTACTCTGAAGTTTGTGAATTTGATTCAGTTAATTTAACAGTGAATATACCCCATCAACAGCATTTGACTGAGAGCAAAAAAACCCTTAGAAAGTCGTATGAATCGCTTCATATCAACATTTCTAAGGGTTTCATCTTCATCTAGATGGAGACGAGGGGTTGTTACCTAGTGGCTATTGCGTACTTAATATGGCGCTACATAGCTTATATTATATAGAAGAAAACTAAAAATAATTAATAGAATTGAATGCTATTGATACATTACATGGTCAATTACATAGTCAAAAATCCGTAGGGTTATGGGTGTAACTTATTCAGAAATGGATAGGTTATTTTTTTCGCACCAGGTCAGCAGCAGCCTTGCTGATTCTATTTAAATAAATTCCAAAATGAGAACGTTGCTTTATTATATATTTTATTGTAGGCTGCACGTTTTGGATCACGTATCCACCCCAAACAATAATATAATTGCTATTTAAAATAGGAATACATTCTAAAAAAATAAAGTAATTACATCTATTAAAACTTTATAGTGCATGTAACATCTCCTATGATAAATTATTTTACCCTTTCTTTTTACTCTCTCTATATTCTTCCCAAACTCTATCCATGTAATGTTTTATAGGAATTGACCTCCCTCTATCGTAGTCACCAACAAATAGATAACTATACTTCCCCATACCTTCTTTCAATAGTAAATCATGTAAATATTCATCTCTTAATAATTGATTTTTCATATACGAAAATTCTGGATCGCTTAATATAATTTTTTTTAATTCCTCTTTGTCTGCTTCTTTGTTCTTTCTTTCTTCTTTTTCTTTAAGTGCAAATTCAGCAAAATATTTTTCTTCTATTTCTGAATGTTTTGTATCTTTATCTGGAATACTCATTTCTTCAATCCAAGAATCTAATAAAGATATTTTAGTTATTGTTCCATTGAGTAACATGAAGAGAGTTAATGAATATGGTTTTGAAAAATCAATCTTATTAATTTCTTTGTTATGTTTTTTTATTTCTACATTGATACCATCAGAAAATTCATCATAGGTATCTATAGGTATTATGTATTCGTTTTTATCATAGTATGAATAAGAATAGTACACATACTCAACTTTTAATTCTTTAGCTAAACTTATAAAGTCTTCAACATTATCAATTGATAAACTAATAAAATTTGAAGCTTTGTATTCATCTACTTTCAATAATTTAATTTTATTTTTATAAGTATTAACTAATTCGTTACTATTTATAATTGGCATTCTTCAATCCCCCTTACTCATTTTGGTATAAACTAAATTTTTTATCAGCAATTTCCATAATTCTTTTATTACTCTTGGTGTAGCTTTTCTGGTCGTCACTTAGTTCTTCACCTGCTTTTAGCGTAAGAAATATACCTTTTTCGATTTCGTTAGGCTCTGTAATCTCTAATACATTTTCATATTTAACAGTTTGTGCATCTTTCGCAAAAAACGGTGTGATAGATTTAAATTTTTTCAGACTATTTAAGAGGATGTTATCACCTCTATAAATATTCATTCTTTTATCTACATCAGTACTCATATCATCTATAATAAAAATAAAACCATTAACTGAGGAAATCTTCTTTAATTCCATGTAATACCGCCTCCAAATATATCCTATAGCATTCTTAAGAAATCATCTTCCCCTTATTTGCTCTATATCTGCAACTCGTTAAATAGTTCTGAAATCGCCTTAGAATGCTTTAGAATTAACGTTTTTAAGTTAAAATGAACTCTTAATAATTTATTTTATAACACATAACTTAAAAATTCTTCTACAGACATAATTTCAATATCCTTGCCACCCTCTTTAAGTTCATAAGCTTGTTTCAATTTACCGCCTGCTGCATTCGGTGAAGTTTGCTCTCCTGATACCAAAATATCTAAATTTTTAACGATACTTTTTTTTACATTAGCACCTTTGCTTTCCGCTAAATTTTCAGCTTCTTCTTTACTTTCAAATGGTGCAATATGCCCAGTAAAACAAATATTTTTCTCAAATAATATATGAGTTTCATCTATTAATCCATGATTAATTAGTTCTGCATTGTATTTGCGTGATTTACTGCTAGATTTAGTTTTTACAAAACCGTTCCCAAATACTTTGCCAGTTTTATATAGATGTCTATCCGTAAACCCATTAATTGAACCGTCATAATATTTTAATTCATCCTCAAATATTAAAGCACATATACGAGCATCTTCTAAAGCATTATGATGATCAAATCCTTTTATTCCGATTGCCCTGCTAACACTTTTTAAAGTGTAATTTTTTAAGTTATACGTTTTCTTTGCAATTTTCATAGAGCATATATATTCATTTTCTATTTTTGGAAGATCGTATTTTTCAATAGCTTTTCTTAAATACCTCATATCATTTTGAGCAGTATGTGCAACTAAAAATGATTCGCCTATAAAATTCATGATTTCAGGAAAAATATCTTTAAAATTCTTTTCTTTTTGTACGTTTGGTTCATAAATTCCATTGATATGAGAATTCATAAAGTAAAATGGCTCTTCAGGATTAATTAATGAATAAAACGTTTCAATTTCTTTTCCATTTGAATACTTAACCATACCAATCGAACAAATCGCCTCATCAGTATTAGCGGTTTCAAAATCAATCGCAACATAGTCCATAATATTCTCCTTTGAATAGATTATTTTCTCCACATAAACATTTATTACGTTACCCCTTATCACTTTGCGTAAACCCAATATATAATTACATATTGTTGATATATGAAGTATACATCTAAACAGAGAATAATATAACTAATAACTCTATTCATATAAAAAAGCTACTCACACCGATTGCGGCACGAGTAACTTTCATTTTCCTAGTGACCCATGTTTTTAAGAATTTTAGCCACAAGTGAATATCTGATTTGAAAAGCTTGTCCATTTCGGATTGACGAAAAACTATGCAGCAGCCGTATTCACCTACGCAAAAAAATTAGGCATTATCAACGCTAACCCAATGGATAACGTGACAATGCCTAAAAAATTTGCAGCTGTTGGTGAGGAAAAAGAACTTAATTTCTACTCAAAAGATGAATTACAACAGTTCTTTGAAGGTGTCCAGAAAGATGCGGATAGAATCCACTCAATGAAATGGCTTGCCCTATTCCGTGTGCTTGCCTTTACTGGGATGCGAAAAGTGGAACTGCTATCCCTTACCTGGAATGACATAGATTTCAGCAATGAGACGGTATCCATCAACAAAACACTTTCGAGGGGTCTTAACAATAGGTTACTCGTCCAAACTCCAAAAACAAGTGCCAGTAGGCGTACGATCGTTTTAGATAAGGTCACCTTGTCTATATTAAAAGAGTGGCGTAAACATCAAGCAATGGACTATCTGAAGCTTGGATTCAATACCATGAATTCCACTCAATTAATATTCCCTAACACAAAAAACGAGTATATGTCACCTACTAAACCAGGTCAAAAATTAACCAGTCTGATTAAGGAATATGATCTAAAGACAATTTCCATCCATGGCTTTAGGCATACTCATGTTTCGCTGCTACTTGAATCCGGTGCTACCATCAAAGCGGTACAGGAAAGAGTTGGTCATTCAGATATTCAAACCACCATGAATATTTATGCCAAAGTGACAAAACACGCTAAAGAAAAAACCGCTGAAGAGTTCGCTCAATATGTGAATTTCTAGCATTACATGGTCAATTACATGGTCAAAGCAAAAAAACAACCCCTAGAAAGTTATATGAATCGCTTCATATCAACATTTCTAAGGGTTTCATCTTCATCTAGATGGAGACGAGGGGAGTCGAACCCCTGTCCAAGCATATCGGCACTTCCAAATCTACGCTCATAGTTAAGCAATTGGAATTCGCCTTGAACTAGCCGCTTAACAGGCATCATTTTTGGCTAATCTGATTAATCTCTTCTGATTCCTCCAGATGGAAGGTCACAGCGTATCCCACATCATTGAGACCCTTACCTGAGTACATGGGCGATACCAGGAGGATCTTAGCTAGCTACAATTAAGCAGCGAAAGCTAAAGTATTGTTTTGTGTTTTGTCAGTTGTTTTAACTGTAACGTTTTAACGTAGCCGTAACCTACGAAGCGCATTGAAAGCTCGACCTATACCTGTCGAATCCGTAACGCCCCCGATATGGGAGTACAGAATTACAGATGTGTACTGTAAATCATATTATACGACATCCTGAGGAAATTGCAAGCATTCTGCACAAAATATTTTGGCACTCGGGCGGCGAGGTCATCTATGGACAAACGTAAAAAAGCCACCGGCAAGGAAACATTTACTGTCTCCCCCGCCGGTGGCTTTCGTCATGATCATTTAAAGATGCTGCTTATTTGCTCATATCTTCCAATTGAAAGTGGATGGTTTCCATCGCTTGCAGCAAGGCTTCTGCTGTATCCAACGAAGTCAAGCAAGGGATGTTGTTTTCGACTGCTTCGCGGCGGATCAAGAAGCCGTCTGTTTCGCTTGTCTTCCCTTCGGTCATCGTGTTCACAACCAAGTTGATGCGGCCGTCGCGGATGGCATCCAGAATGTCGTTGCTGTTTTCGTTGATTTTTTCAACAACGTCTACTTTGATGCCTTCTGCTTCCAAAGCTTTACCGGTCCCAGTCGTTGCGACGATATGATAGCCCAATGCGATCAAGCGTTTTGCAAGCGGGATGATTTCCGTTTTGTCTTTGTCGGATACGGTCATCAAGGCTGTGCCGTATTCGGGAACGTTGACACCGGAAGCGATGAAGCCTTTATACAGAGCTTTCGGCAGGCTGACATCCTTCCCGATGATTTCACCGGTCGATTTCATTTCAGGCCCTAGAACGGTATCTACCTTCTTCAGTTTGTTGAAGCTGAAGACCGGCATTTTCACGTAGACGCCTGATTTCGGCGCAACCAAGCCTGTTTTGTAGCCTAAGTCCTTCAATTTGATGCCCAGGATGCCTTTTGTCGCCAAGTTCGCCATCGGGATGCCGGTCACTTTGCTCAGGAACGGAATCGTCCGGCTGGCGCGCGGGTTCACCTCGATGATGTATACGACGCCTTCGCTGATGACGAATTGGATGTTCACCAAACCGATGGTGTTCAGTCCTTGCGCCACCCGGATGGTGTAATCCTCGATCGTTTTGATCAATTCCGGGGACAGATTTTGCGGCGGATAGACGGCGATGGAGTCGCCGGAATGGACACCCGCACGTTCGATGTGTTCCATGATGCCCGGAATCAGGACCGTTTCGCCGTCACAGATGGCATCCACTTCCAGCTCTTCCCCGATCAGATAGTGATCGACCAGGACGGGACGTTCCGGGCTTGCCACTACTGCTTCACGCATATATTTTTCAAGGTCTGCTTGATTGTAGACGATCTGCATCGCCCGTCCGCCCAACACATAGGAAGGACGAACCAAGACCGGATAGCCGATTTCATTGGCGTTCGCTACCGCTTCTTCCACGTTTACGGCTGTTTTACCAGGCGCCTGTGGAATGCCCAAATCACGCAACAGTTGTTCAAACAATTTTCGGTCTTCCGCGCGGTCCAGATCTTCCAGGCTGGTGCCCAAGATTTTCACGCCGTGCTTCACCAATTTATCCGCCAGGTTGATGGCAGTCTGGCCGCCGAATTGCACGACGACACCCATCGGCTGTTCCAAGTCGATGATGGCCATGACGTCTTCTTCGGTCAACGGTTCAAAATAAAGCTTATCGGAAATGGAGAAATCGGTCGAAACGGTTTCCGGGTTGTTGTTGACAACAATCGCTTCATAGCCGGCTTCCTGGATTGCCCACACAGCATGGACAGTCGCATAGTCGAACTCCACCCCTTGTCCGATACGGATCGGGCCGGAACCCAGAACGATCACTTTTTCGCGGTCGCTTGCGAAGGATTCCTGTTCCATTTCGTAGGTGCTGTAGAAGTACGGCGTCGAGGATTCGAATTCGCCCGCACATGTATCCACCATTTTGTAGACCGGCACGATGCCGTTTGCTTTCCGTAACGCATAGATTTCTTCTGAAGCTACACCCCAGTACTCGGCGATGACTTCATCACTGAAACCATATTTTTTAGCTTCTCTTAAGACTTCCAAGTCTTGGACGTTGTCTTGGACTTCTTTTTCAAGATCGATGATGTGCTTGAATTTGTAAAGGAAGAAGTAGTCGATTTCACTCCACTCATGGATTGTTTCCGGTGTGACACCGCGGCGTAATGCTTCGCCAAGATAGAAAAGGCGTTCGTCGCAGGCAACGCGGATGTTCTGTTCGATTTCTTCCATCGTCACTGTTTTGCTTTTTTCTTTCGGTAGAGCCAGATGATTCACGCCGTATTCCAACGAACGGATTGCTTTCAGCATGGATTCTTCGAAGGTGCGGCCGATTGCCATTACTTCGCCGGTTGCTTTCAT
This sequence comes from Trichococcus palustris, assembly GCF_900114465.1. Classification (GTDB taxonomy): domain Bacteria; phylum Bacillota; class Bacilli; order Lactobacillales; family Aerococcaceae; genus Trichococcus; species Trichococcus palustris. Next base: position 68,578 of record NZ_FOTD01000002.1, read on the forward strand.
TTGTGTTCCTAGACTGCGGTCGCCTTTTTCGAATTTATCGAATGGGAAACGCGGAATTTTTGACACGATATAGTCCAAGGCTGGCTCGAAGGCTGCATAAGAAGTGCCGGTAACCGGGTTCTTCATTTCATCCAGCGTCAAGCCGACAGCGATCTTCGCCGCCATTTTCGCAATCGGATACCCGGTCGCTTTACTTGCCAAAGCCGAGGAACGGCTGACGCGCGGGTTGACCTCGATGATGTAATAGTCGAAGGAATACGGATCCAGCGCCAACTGCACATTACAGCCGCCTTCGATCTTCAAGGCGCGGATGATCTGCAGGGATACATCGCGCAACATTTGGTATTCTTTGTCGGATAAGGTCTGGGAAGGAGCCACAACGACCGAATCCCCTGTATGCACGCCGACCGGGTCGATGTTTTCCATATTACAGACCACGATGGCATTGTCGTTGCTGTCGCGCATCACTTCGTATTCGATTTCCTTGAAACCGGCAATCGATTTTTCCAACAGACATTGGGTTACAGGCGAGTAACGCAAACCGTTCGCGACAATTTCACGCAGATCCGCTTCATTGTGGCAGATTCCGCCGCCGGTGCCGCCCATCGTGAAGGCCGGGCGAACGATCAGCGGGTAGCCGATTTCTTTTGCGAATTTTAGTGCTTCCGCCACCGTATGGATGATGTCGCTTTCCGGAACCGGTTGATTCAATTCAGCCATCAATTGTCTGAACAGATCCCGGTCTTCCGCTTGTTGGATGGATGTCAGTTTCGTGCCCAACAATTCGACGTTGTATTCTTCCAATATGCCGGCTTTGTCCAGTTCAACTGCCATGTTCAGCCCTGTCTGGCCGCCCAATGTCGGCAACAAGGCATCCGGACGTTCTTTGCGGATGATGCTTGAGATGAATTCCACGGATAGTGGTTCCATGTAAACTTTATCGGCAATCTCGACGTCCGTCATGATTGTAGCCGGGTTTGAGTTTACCAGGATTACTTTGTAGCCTTCTTCTTTCAAGGCCAAACATGCTTGCGTTCCGGCATAGTCGAATTCCGCTGCTTGCCCGATGATGATCGGACCGGATCCGATAACTAAGATAGATTTAATGTCAGTGCGTTTAGGCATGTTTGTTTCCTCCTTTTGATGCAATCATCTTGCCAACAAATTCATCGAAGAGATAGTTGGCGTCATGCGGACCTGGTGCTGCTTCCGGGTGATATTGCACGGAAAAGATCGGTTTTGTTTTATGTCTGACACCTTCGTTTGTGCCGTCATTCAAAGCGCGATGCGTCACTACAAGGTCAGTTTGTGCCAGACTGCTTTCATCCACAGCATAGCCATGATTTTGGCTGGTCAAGCTTACTTTGCCGGTAACGACGTCCTGCACCGGATGGTTGGCGCCGCGATGGCCGAATTTCATTTTGTATGTTTTCGCTCCGCTCGCTAAGGCAACCAATTGATGCCCCAAGCAGATGCCGAAAATCGGCAGATTCTCTTCATTCATTAATGTTTTGATGGTTGCGATCGCTTCCGGGATTGAGGTTGGGTCCCCAGGCCCGTTGCTCAACATGATGCCGTCGGGTTGATAAGCCAAAACGCTTTCCGCGCTTGTGTTCCAAGGAACAACGATGACTTCACAGCCTCTTTTTATCAACTCAGCCAAAATATTGCTCTTAAATCCAAAGTCCATCAAGACGACGCGAGGGCCTTCGCCTGCATAACGTTGCGCTTCTTTGACTGAATTCATTTGGATTTCGTCGGTAGGCAAAACATAAGCTTTTAAGCCTGCCACGATTTCTTCAAGGTTGTCCGCATTGTTGACCATCGTTCCGCGCATAACGCCGGCATTCCGGATTTTTTTGGTGATGCTGCGTGTATCTACGCCATAGATACCAGGCACGTCGAAAGATTTTAATGCTTCATCCAATGTTTTTGTACAACGGAAATTGCTTGGATGATCCGCTAATTCATGAATAACCATTCCTTTTAGACCAGGGTGTAGCCCTTCAAAATCATCTTCGTTGATTCCGTAGTTTCCGATTAAAGGATAGGTAAATGTGATGATTTGTCCTGTATAGGAAGGATCTGACAAAGTTTCTTGGTAGCCGGTCATTCCTGTGTTGAAGACGATTTCGCCGATTGCGTCTTTCTCTGACCCGAATGCATAACCAGGATAGTAACTGCCATCTTCTAAAACTAAATATCTACGTTTTTTCATGTTTTTCCCCCTGAATTCTTTTCTGACAAGTCATTTGCACTAATACTTGCATGATAACAGGAAAAATGTAAAAAAACACCCCTATTTGTAGGCGTGTTTTAACGGTTGTTTACATTCATCGTTTCACATGCCTTGTTAGCCTCTCTGGGCTAATTTAAAGACTGGTTCTAGCCACGTTCTGTATCTCGTACAGCTTTCTGTGGATTAAGTTAATTTTAGACTATTCTAATGGAAATTTCAATTTATATTTTCAAAAAGACTAAAAAAGTCAAATTATAGGTATTTAAGGCTGTTCATCCTGAAAGAATCCCTTGGGAAATGCGCCCAAGGGATCCAAGAATACAATATATTTATTTTATCTTACCTTCCACTCTGTCTGCCGGTGTCACCAGGTGGATTTCAGGTTCCTGTTCATTGGCCGGTGTGAAGTCGTCGACAAAATGATCGGTTCCGTTGTATTGATCCAGATGATAAAATCCGTCTTCATAACGAACGATGGAGACACTCGCATTATCCAAGTGCTGCTCGATCGAAAAATCGGGTATGACGGCATGAATCATGTTGCGGATGGTCATCCCATGGGAAACGATCAAAATGTTTCTTTCGGAATCCCTATGTTCGGCAATCAGTTTGATTAGGCCGCGTTCCACCCTTAGCCAAAAGGTCATGTAGTCTTCGGCTTCGTGATAAGGGTCCATTTTCTTCAACCCATTCAATTCATCGATGACGGAACGGTTTTCGGCGTAGGAAGGCAGACCATCTTCATTGCCCAGGAATTTGTTCAAGTTTCCCCAGGTTTCGCTGGAATCCAGACCCTCAAAGGAACCGAAAAATATTTCCCGGAATTCCGGCATGGCCTTCACGCTTAAATCTTCGGCATGTTGGTTTTCTCTTAATATGATTTGTGCCGTCTCAAAGGTTCTTCTCAAGTCACTGCAGTATACCGCGTCAAAAACGACATCGGCCAGACCCGCTCCGCTGCGCATCACATCGCGTCTTCCCCTTGGTGTTAGCGGTGTATCCGACCAGCCTTGCATACGGTTATATTTGTTAAGGTACGTTTCTCCGTGACGCATAAAGTAAAATGTTACTCCTTTTTTCAAGGTTAACCCGCCTCTCTAAGCCTAAGCAATTTTCCACAAGGAGTTTGAATCCCTTGGTTCTATCTTAACAATTTCATCTGGAGAATGCATCTATTTTCCTCGAAATAAGCTGAAAGAGGGCGGGATGTAAATCATTTGTCATGATTTACATCCCGCCCCCGCTAAAATAGTATCAGTGAATGAACGTATTCTTTATTTATCGCTCGCTAAATTCTCCACAATATCACCGGATTTATAGGCGCGGAGCAGTTGCTGCAGGTCGATGACCTGTTGCGTCAATCTTCTTCCCACATCGGTTTGCCGAACCGTTTTTCTTTGCAGTTCTTTGTCGACGACCCTCCTCGTCGAGATGATATCTTTTTCATTTTCGACTGCATCTTGTCGGGATGTGAACGGCTGGTGCGAAACCAATTGCATGCCGAATGAATTATACAGCAAGGTGTATCCTGCCAGCCCGGTGGTGCTTTGATAGGCCTTTGAAAAACCGCCATCGATGACGATCAGTTTTCCGTCTGCTTTCAATGGATTTTCCCCGATTTTTTCCTTAACCGGTGTATGGCCATTGATGATATGGCCTTTTTTCGGATCCAATCCGAATTCCTTCAGGATCAGATGGCTCATTTCTGGATTGTTCCTTTGTTCGTAATACAGATTTTTCTTTTCGATATGCGTTTCTTTGTCGGCAATGTAGAGTCGCTCAAACGTGGTCATTCTGTCTTTGCCGAACAGGGAGGATGCTTTCCCCTCCCATAGATACCAGATAAGATCCAAGCATGGGATATTCCGTTTTTTATTTTCACGGTTAAGGTAGCCTTTGCGCAGGATATCCTCATATTTATCCAATAACGCCTTTCCGCTGTATGTGATGTTCGCGATGGGCAATTCCATGAAAGTCCCGTCAGGATTCAATGGGACGCAGCCATGGTACAGCAGATTGTCATTGTAGGTCAGATACATACTGCCTTTGCTCAACAGGAACTGCACATGTTTTTGTAGCCTTTCGGAATTCAAAAAGCCTGTCAGCAGCCTGTCCACAACAACTTTTTCTTCCGACGTCAATTTGTATGGATCGGCCGGGTCGATTGTAGGGAAGTAGTTGCATAACAACTCATGCTCTTTCCCGTCCACAGTGACCGTCCCTTTTTCGTAATCGATGAAATTCAAGACCATCCGATCAGCCATGTCAAATTCAGGATGGCGTTGAATGATTTCGCCTTCCAGCTTGAACTGGATGACGGAGATGGCTTGGTTCATTTTGGTGATTTGACGGATTTCTTCCGGGAAAGTTTTCTCTTCATCTTCCGGACTGATTTTTGGCACAAATGGCTCATTCCTGTCCTCCGTATAGACCATCTCAGCAAAGGTAATCAAGGGACGAAGGGAAATGCCGTATGCATCTTCTACAATCTCCAAATTGTTATAGCGCGCACTGATGCGGATCACGTTGGCCATGCAGGCGGCCGATCCGCTCGCGGCTCCCATCCAAAGGACATCATGGTTTCCCCATTGGATATCCAGTTCATGTCCATCCATGAAGATGTCGATGATTTTGTCAGGGTGAGGACCTCTGTCGTAGATATCCCCGACGATGTGGATATGGTCAACCACCAGTCGTTGGATGACAAAGGAAATGGCCGTAATGAGCTCAGTTGCTCTGTCAAGCGAGATGACAGTCTTGATGATTTCTTCATAGTAATCTTCTTTGTTCGTCAAGATGGTATCCTTGAACAGCAATTCCTCGATGATATAAGCATAGTCCGCCGGCAATGATTTCCGGACTTTTGAACGTGTATATTTTGAAACGGTAAACGCACAAAGTTCGGTGATGCGTGACAATGTCAATGAATAAAACTCGTTGATTTCATCTTCCGAATCCAATCCTTCCACAATCATGTCTATTTTCTCTTCAGGGTAATAGACGATTGTAGCCAACTGGTTCATCTCACGCGTGCTCAGCCTGCCTTGGAAAATTTCCCTGATTTTTTCCTTCACGTTCCCTGATCCATTTCTAAGTACATGCTGCACGGCATCATATTCGCCATGTAGATCACTGATGAAATGTTCCGTTGCCTTCGGCAAGTTCATGATAGCTTCCAAGTTAATGATTTCGGTCACTGTTTTCGCAGCCGTTGGATATTCCTTTGCCAGTAATCGAAGATACTTGTCTTTCGTGATCATAACCAATACACCCCTACTTTTTTCATTTCACTCAGCAAACAATCCCACAAAACAATATTTTTTATAAGACTATTCATAATTATGAGACAACATTGTTACTCCTATAATAGCCTGATTTTAATAAAAATGATAGGAAAGTAGCAAAGGTTCAATAATTGTTCAAATTAGGTTGAAAGTAAAGGAGCTGGAAGGGATGTTGGACATCGGCTTCCGGCTCCTTCTCTTCTACTTTTTTCTTGCGTCACGATCAGCGGCTGTTATCTTTCTTTCAAGGCTCTGTCCATTTCACGTTTCACATCTTTTTGTTTCAACGCTTCCCGTTTATCATAGTTCTTCTTACCTTTTGCGAGGCCTATCAATACTTTGGCAACGCCATTCTTCAAATAAACTTTCAGCGGGACCAAGGTGACGCCCGTTGTTTTCGTTTCGTTCACAAGGTATGCGATCTGCTTCTTGTGCAACAGTAATTTCCGGGTCCTTAATGGATCATGGTTAAAGATATTCCCTTGTTCAAACGGGCTGATGTGTACATTTTGCAGAAAAACTTCCCCATTACGGATGGTGGCGTACCCATCCTTCAGGTTGATTTTCCCGCCGCGGATGGATTTGATTTCCGTCCCGGTCAAAACCATCCCCGCTTCCAGCGTGTCGATGATCGCATAATCATGGCTCGCTTTTCTGTTTTGAGCTAATACTTTCCCTTCGCCTTTTGGCATAGACTGGCACCTTCATTTCATTTACTTACTTTTTTTACTCGTCTTCCCTTTATTTTTCTTATGTTGGTGCGAATAAAAAGGATCTTTGGCTTTATTTTTTTTCTTGCCTTGTCCAGCTTCCTCAGCCGCACCCGGTCTTCTCTTCTTGGCTTTCGGAGCCTTTGCCCTGATTTGCTTCACCAGATCAAGGTCACTTTGCGTAGGCTGTTTTTCCTTGTCGATAATCAGTGAAAAGTCGATGGCTCGCGTCGCTACGTCGGCGTTTTCCACCTTCACTTTTACCTTTTGACCGATTCGGTAGATGACGCCCGTGCGTTCACCCATCAACAGCATATGGCTTTCGATGTAGTTGAAATAATCTTCGTTCATTTTGGATATATGCACGAGCCCTTCGACCGTATTCGGTAGCTGTACGAACATACCGAATTTCGTGACGGAGCTGATGACGCCTTCGAATTCCTGGCCGATTTTATCCAGCATGAATTCGGCTTTCTTGAGGGAATCCGTTTCACGCTCGGCATCGACGGAGCGGCGTTCCATCTGCGAACTTTGGACAGCGATGTCAGGTAATTTTGCTTCCCACTCACCCATTAATTTGGCGTCCTCTGTCCCTTTGCCATAGACGCGGATCAGACGGTGCACAATCAGATCGGGATAACGGCGGATCGGCGAGGTAAAGTGGGTGTAATCCTTCGCGGCCAAACCATAGTGTCCGATCGGGGTAACGTCATATTTGGCTTGCTGCATACTGCGCAGCAAGATTGTCGAGACGACCGCTTCATAGGGCTCATCTTTGACTTTTTCCAATACGGCCTGCAGTTGTTTTGGCTTGACGTTCTCATGGGTGCCTTTCACCAATATCCCGAAGGTGGTCACAAACTCCAGGAAACGCAACATTTTAACGGGATCCGGCTGGTCGTGGACCCGGTAGATGAACGGCAATTTTGCCTTCGTGAAGTGGTGGGCGATGGTTTCGTTCGCGCTCAGCATGAACGATTCGATCAGCCGCTCTCCGACGCCGCGATCCTGAACATAGATATCGAGCGGATGTCCGTTTTCGTCGACGATTATTTTCGCTTCATCGGTTTCGAAGTCGATGGCTCCGCGCTTTTGCCTCTTTTTCAACAAAATTTCATGAAGCGCCGCCATCTCCTCGAACATCGGCACAAATTCGCTGTATTTTTCGCGCAATTTTTTATCGTGATCCATTAAGATGGCATTGACATCCGTGTAGGTCATCCTTTGTTTCGATTCGATGATACTCGGGAAGATATCATAGGCGATGACTTCGCCGTCTGCATCCATTTCCATTTCGCATGTCAACGTCAAGCGGTCTTCATGCGGCAACAGGGAGCAGATGCCGTTGGAAAGTTTCTGCGGCAACATCGGTACAACGCGGTCGGTCAAATAAACGCTGGTTCCGCGTTCGTACGCTTCCCTGTCGATCGGCGAATTTTCCGTTACATAATACGAGACATCCGCGATGTGGACGCCTAGTAGATAATGGCCGTTCTCCAATATTTTCAATGAAATCGCATCATCCAAATCTTTGGCATCCGCGCCGTCGATCGTAACGATCCGTTCTCCCCGCAGATCTCGTCTGTTGGCCGCTTCTTCCGCAGGTATTTCCAACGGAATGCCTTCCGCCTGCGCCATGACATCTGCCGGGAATTCGGTCGGGATGCCAAATTTATACAGGACCGCCAAAATGTCCACACCGGGAGCGTCTTTGTGCCCAATTTCCTTCGTTACCAAGCCTTCCATTTTGACGGGGTTTTTAGCGGTAGGATAACTCGTGATTTCCACGAGACAGACACTGCCTTCGACCGGATGAATCCCTTCCGGTTTGATGTAGACGACGATGTTACTGATTTTGGTGTCCTGCGGAATGACGAAGCCCAGATAGCCGGTCTCTTCCCGTCTATCGGAATCATAGGGGGTGAATACACCGACAACCTGATTGGATTTGCGCGTCAAGATGGCTATGACTTCCCCTTCAACGCCCTTTCCTGCCAAAGGATCAGCTTCCCGCGTCACTTTTATTTCGACCGTATCGCCTTCCATGGCACTGCCTGTGCGGCCGCGCGGGATGAAGACATCCGCTTCATTCGGATCGATCGTCACAAAGCCGAAGCCGCGGTCATTGCTGCGGAAAGTCCCTGTCAGCGTGCTGCGCGTCTCTTGCAAACGGAATTGCCCTGTTTTGTTCAACACCAGCACCCCTCTTTGCTCCAGTTGTGCAAAGACCTTTACCAGGCTTTTGAAATCATCGGACGCTGTGTATCCCAAGGCTTCACTTACTTGTTTCAGTGACATGCTTTTTGAGGCATTCTCTTGAAAATAGGCAAGAACATCATTTTGTATTTGATCCAGTTTTCTCATCTTTATCCCTCATTCCAGTTTAATCGGCTTAAAAAGTCCAATACAGTCAATTCAAATTCTTTTCGGTCCTTACCGATCGTAATGACATGTGTAGCTTCCGGAAACCAATTATAATCTACATTTGTATTCCTCAGATGTTCCGCTAACATTTCCCCGCAATCCGAATCGATCATTTCATCTTTTCCTGATTGGGCTATATAATACGGAACGGTAATCTTGTCCAGATCATTTTGGATAATGTCGGTGAAGTCATCCATGTTGCGCAATTGATTGGCCAATTTCGGTTTCATCGCATCCAATTCTTGCTCGATCACTTCATTTGGCGTATCCATTTTTTTCTTGAACGTTCTTGCATAATACATGAACATTTTTGGCACATTTGATTCGCCCATTTTGAATATCGGCGAATTGAATGATCCCCCGCCGACGAACGCCCCCGTTTCCAATGCTCTGGCCGCCATGATGCCGCCCATCGAAAGACCAAAGACGGCAACGTTTTTGTACCCTCGCTTGAGCAGTTCTTCTTTCGCACGCATCACATCTGCAAACCAAACTTCAGGACTCCCTAAATCAAGGATATCCTCAAACCGTTCCGTTGCATGTCCCGTAAAATTGGGCGCATAGACGGTATATCCATTTCGTTCCAGTTCTCTTCCAAGCAGGCGCATATCATTTGCACTTCCTGTATAGGCATGCAACAACAAAACAGCTTTTTCTCCGCTTTCAAAAAAAAAGGGTCTCGGTAAATTAATTGCTTTCATTTAAGTCATCCCCACTCCATTCATCTTCATTTTACTGTATTTTCAGTTAAAAGCCTAATATATCTGATCTTCTAAGCATAATATTTTGAGCAATCAGCATCTTTTATATAATTTCCGCTGAAACGGGAACAGCACTTCTAAAATAAAATAAAAAAAGAGCAGAAATCAACACGATGATTTCTGCCTGCAATTTTTTATTTTGATGACAAATACGTTAAGGCCGTGGCCAGTATAATGAATAACGCACCCAAAACGACTGTGATTTGTCGTAAAACAGCTTCAAAACCTCTTGCTTTTTGTTTACCGAATAATTGTTCCGCTCCCCCAGTAAGTGAGCTGGCAGCATTTGTTTTTGATGGCTGCATCAACACAACAATAGTAAGCAGCACCGAAACAATCAGCAGGGCGGTTAATAGTACATCGTATAAAGACAAAGGATGGACCTCCCTTTAATAATTTTCTACACTTTACTTTAGCATAAAATGTTTGCCTTTACTAGCAATTTTGAAAAAGGATAGCGGCCATACCATTTGTTTTCACACATTGCGGTCCTTGTTTCCAAATCACGCAGGAACAAACCCTTTATTATTTTCTGATCACACGGATGTTTACGATGCCATCAATTTGTTTGATCTCTTCAACGACTTGATCCAGTAAGTGCGTCTCTGTTTCTGTGATGTCAATGATTGTATAAGCGTAATTCCCTTTGCTTCTGTTGATGATATTTTCAATGTTGATGAAGTGTTTGGCTAAATCAGATGACATTTGGCCAACCATATTCGGAACGTTTTTATTGATGATCGCTAAACGGATAGGCGATTGCATAACGACATCGACGGTCGGGAAGTTGACGGAATTAACGATATTCCCGGTCTCCAAGAAATACTTCAATGTTTGGGCTGCCATGATGGCACAGTTCACTTCTGCTTCTTCGGTTGATGCACCTAAATGCGGGAATACAAGGATGTTTTCGTTATGCAGTAACGCTTCATCAGCAAAATCGGTTACGTATTTACGGACTTTCCCTTCGTTGACGGCCGCAATGATGGCATCGTTTTTAACAAGTTCTCCACGCGCAAAGTTCAATAGAACCGCACCCGGCTTCATTTGTTCAATGAATGCTTCATCTACCATACCAAGCGTATCTGGAGTAACTGGCACATGGATTGTGATGTAATCCGCTTTTTCCAATATTTCTGCAATGGATTGGGCTTTTTGAACACGACGTGAGATGTTCCATGCTGTTTCCACTGAGACATATGGATCATAACCGATTACTTCCATTCCCAAACGGTATGCGTCGTTTGCGATCAGCGAGCCGATTGCACCCAAACCGATGATGCCCAATGTTTTACCGGATATTTCAGTACCCGCAAATTTACTTTTGCCTTTTTCGACTTGTTTCTCAACATCATCCCCACTCAATGTTTGGACCCATTCCATCCCTTCTTTGATGGGACGGGAAGCCATAATCAAGCCGGCTAAAACGATTTCTTTTACTGCGTTGGCATTTGCTCCGGGTGTGTTAAAAACGACAACACCGGCTTCAGAACAGGCTTCAACGGGTACATTGTTTACCCCAGCCCCTGCACGGGCGATACCCTTCAAGCTTTTAGGGAATGCCATGCCATGTAATTTTTCGCTTCTTAAAATGATGCCGTCTGGATCATCGCCCAGATTTAGAGCATATTGGTCTTTATCTAAAAGGCGTAAGCCTTCGTTTGCGATTGCGTTATATGTTTTAATATGGAACATTATTTAAATTTCCCCTCTTTCGCTTCAAATGCTTTCATGAATTCTGTCAATTCTTTTACGCCTTCATAAGGGAACGCATTGTAGATACTTGCGCGCATCCCGCCGACGGAACGGTGACCTTTCAGGTTCAGGAAACCGGCATTGGTTGCTTCTTTGACGAACTTCGCATCCAAATCCTTATCCCCTGTAACAAAAGGAATATTGGTGATGGAACGTGAATCGACGGCAATCGGGGAAGTAAAGATAGATGATTCCTCGATGGTACGGTAAAGCAAACCTGCTTTTTCCTCATTTTGTCTGACCATCTCAGTAACGCCACCTAAATCTTTTAACCATTCAAAGACTAATTTAGCGACATAGATTGCAAAACTTGGCGGTGTGTTGTAAAGGGAATCATTTTTGATATGCGTACGGTAATCCAACATGCTAGGCAATGTTTTTTCCGTCTGGATCAAGTCTTCTTTGACGATGACGATCGTCAATCCTGCAGGACCGATATTCTTTTGTGCGCCTGCATAGATCAAGCCAAAATCATTCACATCATATAAGTTCGATAAAATGTTTGATGACATGTCTGCAACAATCGGTGCATTCACAAAACGAGGGATGGTTTGGAACGCAGTCCCTTCGATTGTGTTGTTTGTTGTGATATGGATATAATCATAGGCTTCATCCACCGCTGGGATCTCCGGGATGTGCGTGAAGCCATCACCTTCAGAACTTGCCAACACATCGATGTGTGGAACGCCTAAGATTTTCGCTTCGGATATCGCTTTTTTAGCCCATGATCCTGTATTGATGTACCCTACCTTACCGGTTTTGACTAAATTCATCGGCGCCATTGCGAACTGCAGGCTTGCTCCACCTTGTAAAAATAACACTTTATAGCCTTCGGGAATACCCATTAATTCTCTCAGTAACTGTTCTGCTTCTTCAATGATATTTTCGAATAAGGAGGAGCGATGACTCATCTCCATTACTGACATTCCGCTGTCCCTATAAGATAACATTTCTTTTTGCACAATCTCCAATACTGATTCCGGTAAAATGGCCGGACCAGCTGAAAAATTTCTAGCTCTTTTCATCTTAACTCCCCCTTATGTACTTTTCCTCATTAATTATTAATAAGAATTTAATCTAATTATATCAGATTACATTTTTATTGAAAGGCTAAAATGCTAATTTCAGAATATTTTAACGCCTGCATGTCAGGAACAGCCTCAGACCCTCATACATACGCTTTTTTGGCCAAAAAAATAGCCCAGCTGTTCCAAGCAGCTGGGCTATTTCCTTATGGTCCATCAGGTTGTGTCTGACGGTCATTATTTTACAAATGCATTCCAAGCTGCATCTGTATTTTTAACGAATTTTAATTATTTGTTTTTTAAATTGTAGAATGCATCTAGTCCTTGGTATACAGCTACGTCACCTAATTGGTCTTCGATACGTAATAATTGGTTGTATTTAGCAACACGGTCTGTACGGCTCAATGAACCAGTTTTGATTTGGCCAGCATTTGTAGCTACTGCGATGTCAGCGATTGTAGCATCTTCTGTTTCGCCTGAACGGTGAGAAACAACAGCAGTGTAGCCAGCTTTTTTAGCCATTTCGATAGCGTCGAATGTTTCAGTCAAAGTACCGATTTGGTTAACTTTGATAAGGATTGAGTTAGCGATGCCGTTTTCGATACCTTGTTTCAGTTTTTCAGTGTTTGTAACGAATAGATCGTCACCTACTAATTGAACTTTGTCGCCTAAACGAGCAGTCAAACGTTTGAAGCCATCCCAGTCATTTTCATCCAAGCCATCTTCGATTGAGATAAGTGGATATTTTTCAACTAAGTTAGCATATAATTCGATCATTTCGTCAACAGTCTTTTCGCCTTCGCCTGAATCAGCTAAGTCGTAAACACCTTTTTCTTTGTTGTAGAATTCTGAAGAAGCAGCATCCATAGCAAGAACAACGTCTTTACCAGGTACATAGCCAGCTTTTTCGATAGCTTCGATGATAACTTCGAAGCCTTCTTCGTTTGAACCCAAGTTAGGAGCGAATCCGCCTTCGTCACCTACAGCAGTTGAGTAGCCTTTAGCTTTCAAGATTGAAGCCAATGCGTGGAATACTTCAGCACCCATACGTAGAGCTTCTCTGAATGTAGGAGCTCCTACAGGCATGATCATGAATTCTTGGAAGTCGATGCTGTTGTCAGCATGAGATCCGCCGTTGATGATGTTCATCATTGGAGTCGGTAAAACTTTAGTATTGAATCCGCCTAAGTATTGGTATAAAGGAAGATCTAAGTAATCTGCTGCTGCATGAGCAACTGCGATAGATACTGCCAAGATAGCATTTGCGCCTAATTTAGCTTTGTTTGGTGTGCCGTCCAATGCGATCATTGTTTTGTCGATTGCCATTTGGTCACGTACATCGAAACCTAATAAAGCATCTGCAATGATATCTACGTTTTCAACAGCTTTTAAAACACCTTTGCCAAGGTAACGAGCTTTGTCGCCGTCACGTAATTCGATGGCTTCGTGTTCACCAGTTGATGCTCCTGAAGGAACCATTCCGCGTCCAAAAGCTCCGCTCTCTGTGAAAACTTCTACTTCGATTGTTGGGTTACCGCGTGAATCTAATACTTCTCTAGCTAAAATTTCTGTAATAAATGGCATTTTGTTCTCTCCTTTTAGTTGACTGAATTACTTGTTTTACCAAGTATCATTTTAGACAATTTCCTCGACTTATGCAAGAGCCAACCCGATGGGATCAGCCTTTTACGATAAGCGATTCGCCTGTCATTTCTTCCGGTTTTTCTACGTTCAATAAATCAAGCATGGTTGGGGCTACATCAGCCAGCTTCCCATCGGTGCGCAAAGCGACACCTTTCTTCGTCACGATAACCGGTACAGGTACCGTCGTGTGTGCCGTATGCGCTTGGCCTTCTTCCGTAACCATTGTATCCGCATTGCCGTGGTCGGCGAAAATAATGGCGTATCCATCGTGAGCCAAGATGGCATCAACGACTTTGCCAAGATTTTCATCAACAGCTTCAATCGCTTTGATTGTCGGTTCCAGCATACCTGAATGGCCTACCATATCCGGATTCGCGAAGTTCAAGATAATGGCGTCATATTTGTCGTCATTGATTTCTTTTACTAACGCATCACCGACTTCGTAAGCGCTCATTTCAGGCTGCAGATCATAGGTTGCAACTTTTGGCGACGGGATAAGGATACGTCCTTCGCCTTCGAACGGTTCATGACGGCCACCGTTCATGAAGAAAGTGACATGCGGATATTTTTCAGTTTCCGCAATACGCAGTTGTGAAAGTTTATGTTGTGCCAAAACTTCACCCAAAACGTTCGTCATCGGGATCGGCTTGAATGCAACATCTGCAATGACTGTATCTTGATACTTCGTCATCGTCACGAATTTCACATTTTTGGCGCGTTCTCCGCGTTCAAAGTTGCTCCATTCTTCATTCGTGAACGCGTTCGACAATTGAATCGCACGGTCAGGACGGAAGTTGAAGAAAATGATAGCATCATTGTCTTTCAATGGACCTACTGGTTTGCCATCTTTAACGATGACAGTCGGCAAGACGAATTCATCCGTTTTGCCATCTGCATAGCTTGCTTCTACAACAGCTTGCGCAGATTCAAATTTTTCGCCTTCGCCGTGTGCGATGGCATTGTATGCCAATTCAACACGTTCCCAACGGTTGTCGCGGTCCATAGCGTAGTAACGACCTGATACAGTCGCGATTTCGCCCAATCCGATTTCTTGCATCGCTTTTTCTACCGTTTCGATGTAGCCTGGTGCAGCGTGTGGATCCACGTCGCGGCCATCAAGGAAAGCATGGAGGTAAAGTTTTTTTACGCCTTTTTCTTTTGCGCTCTTGATCAAAGCAATGATATGGTTGATATGGCTATGTACGCCACCATCAGAAAGCAATCCGAAAAGGTGCAAGGCAGAATCATTTTCAGTAACGTGACCGTAAGCGCCGACAAGCGCCTCGTTCGTTAAGAATTCGCCATCCAGGATGGCTTTGTCAATTCTTGTCAAGCTTTGGTAGACAACTCGTCCGGCACCAATGTTGGTATGTCCCACTTCGGAATTACCCATTTGTCCTTCAGGCAGTCCCACAGCCAATCCGGAAGCCAGCATCGTTGCATGCGGAAAATCGTTCCAATAACGGTCAAAGTTCGGTTTATTGGCTTGCTTAACCGCATTGCCCATCATTTCGTTTCTCCAGCCGAAACCGTCTAAAATAATTATTGCTACCGGTTTTTTACTCATTATTTAATAGCCTCCAATAATGCTAAGAATGATTCAGGAACTAAACTAGCACCACCGACCAACGCGCCATCAATATGTTCTTCAGCCATGTATTCTGCAATGTTTTCAGGTTTAACGCTGCCGCCGTATTGAACGCGAACTTTGTCAGCAACTTCTTGGCCGTAGATTGATGCAACAGTTGCGCGTACTACGCCGCAAGTGTCATTCGCATCTTGAGCTGTAGAAGATTTGCCTGTTCCGATTGCCCAGATTGGCTCATAGGCAATGACCAGGTTTGCCACTTGGTCTGCAGTCAAGTCTTTCAAAGCTGCAGTGATTTGGCCTGCAACCCACTCATTTGTTACGCCTGCTTCACGTTGTTCCAACGTTTCGCCGCAGCAAACGATTGGAGTCATGCCATTGCGTAAAATCGCATGTGCTTTTTTATTGATGTCTTCATTTGTTTCGTGGAAGTATTCACGTCTTTCAGAGTGGCCGATAATGACGTAGTCGACGCCTAAGTCCCCTAAAGCTTTCGGGCTGATTTCACCTGTGAAGGCACCCTCTTCTTCAAAGTAACAGTTTTGCGCGGCAACTTTCAAATCTGTCCCCTCTGTATCTGATACCATTTTTTCTAAAAATAAAGCCGGTGATCCAATAACAGCTTCTACTTTATCAGAAGCAGGAATCTTATTTTTGACAGCCTCGATAAATGCTTGTGCTTCTTTAGCTGTTTTGTTCATTTTCCAGTTACCGGCAATAATCGGTTTACGCAATATAATCACTCCTTAAGATAGGTTGCTTATTTGTCAGAAATTGATGCTACACCAGGTAATTCTTTACCTTCAAGATATTCCAAAGATGCTCCGCCACCTGTTGAGATGTGCGTGAAATCATCAGCAAAGCCTAATTGCATTGCTGCAGCTGCGGAATCGCCGCCACCGATGATTGTTACAGCATCCTTAAGTTTAGCGATTGCTTCACAGACACCGATTGTGCCGCCAGCAAAGTTTGATAATTCGAATACGCCCATAGGTCCGTTCCATACAACTGTTTTTGCACCTTGAAGTTCTTTGGTGAACAATTCTACTGAAGCAGGTCCGATATCCAACGCCATTTGATCAGTTGGGAAATCAGCGTTTTTCACGATTGTGATTGGTGCATCATTGCTGAATTCAGGAGCAACTTTCGCATCGATCGGTAAAATTAATTTGTCGCCGGCACGTGCCAACAATTCTTTAGCCAAGTCAACTTTATCAGCTTCCAAAAGGGATTTACCGATTTCTAGTCCTTGTGCTTTCATGAATGTATAAGCCATTCCGCCACCGATGATGACTTTATCGGCTTTGTTCAATAAGTGTTCGATAACACCGATTTTGTCGCTGACTTTTGCTCCACCTAAGATGGCAACGAAAGGACGAACGGGTTGGTCTACTGCACCACCGATGAACTTGATTTCTTTGTCCATCAAGAATCCGGCAGCACTTTCAAGGTTAGAAGCGATACCCACGTTTGAAGCATGCGCACGGTGAGCTGTACCGAATGCATCATTGACGAACAAATCGCCAAGGCTTGCCCAGTATTTTCCTAATTCAGGATCATTTTTGCTTTCTTTTTTACCGTCAACATCTTCAAAACGAGTGTTTTCGAATACTAAAACATCTCCATCTTTCAATGCTGCGATAGCATTTTCCAATGCTTCCCCACGTGTTTCAGGAACAAACGTCACTTCTTTGCCTAGCAATTCAGCTAAACGATCAGCAACAGGTTTCAAAGACAATTTCGCTTTGTCTTCTTCCGTTTTCACTTTGCCCAAATGTGAGAATAAGATTACTTTTGCATTGTTTTCAATCAAATATTTGATTGTAGGCAACGCTTGAACGATACGGTTGTCATTTGTGATGACACCGTCTTTCATAGGAACATTGAAGTCGGCACGAACCAATACTTTTTTACCGGATACAGCCAAGTCAGTTACAACTTTCTTTACCATTTTGTAGCCTCCTAAAGAGTAGTATTCACATAACAAAAGCGGAGAAGCGCGTTGCCTCACCGCTTTTCGTTATCTTGTACGATTTAACTTTCAGATATGAAAGAGTTGATCTTATAAGCTAGCAAATTGTACTAAAGTGCGTACCAATTGAGAAGCATAAGACATTTCGTTGTCGTACCAAGCAACAGTTTTAACCAATTGTTTGTCTCCAACTGTCATAACTTTAGTTTGTGTTGCATCGAATAATGAACCGAAGTTAATGCCTACGATATCGCTAGAAACTATTTGGTCTTCAGTGTAGCCGTAAGATTCGTTAGCAGCAGCTTTCATAGCAGCGTTAATTCCTTCAACAGTTACAGCTTTTTCCAATACAGTCACTAATTCAGTCAATGAACCGGTAGGAACTGGAACACGTTGAGCAGCTCCATCTAATTTGCCTTTCAATTCAGGCAATACATCGCCGATAGCTTTAGCAGCACCAGTTGTGTTAGGTACGATGTTTTCTGCAGCAGCACGTGCACGACGGAAGTCACCTTTAGGATGTGGAGCATCCAAAGTGTTTTGGTCGCCAGTGTAAGCATGGATTGTAGTCATCAAGCCTTCGATGATTCCGTATTCGTCATTCAATACTTTAGCCATTGGAGCCAAGCAGTTAGTTGTGCAAGATGCACCTGAAACGATGATATCATCAGCATTCAATTCGTCATGGTTAACGTTATAAACGATTGTTTTAACGTCGCTTCCTGCTGGAGCAGATAATAGAACACGTTTAGCACCTGCATCGATATGTGCTTGTGCGCCTGATTTGCTCATGAAGAAACCAGTACATTCTAATACGAACTCAACGCCAAGTTCTCCCCATGGAAGTTCCGCTGGATTACGTTGTGACAACACTTTGATGTCATTTCCGTTTACAGTGAAGAAACCATCGTGAACTTCAACGTCTCCGTTGAATCTTCCTTGAGTTGTATCATATTTCAATAAATGAGCTAACATTTTTGCATCTGTTAAGTCATTGATTGCCACAACTTCGATTCCTTCTACTTCTTGAATACGGCGAAATGCCAAACGTCCGATACGTCCAAACCCGTTAATACCAACTTTTACTGTCATACTGAGATTTCCTCCTTAGGATAATCAAAAATTTTTTATTTTAAAGGGTAATCCCTTTTAAAATCAGATTAGCTGCACCCATATCTGTAATCAGCCATGTTTGATGTGGTGCAAGTTTCATAAAAGCTTTAATTGCCTTGGCTTTCGATTGACCTCCTGCGATGGCCATCTCATAAGGTATCTTATCAATTTCTTCAATTTGAAGACCGAAGCGGGATAATCGATAGACGATTTCGCCGTTCTCATTGAAGTAACAACCAAAGGCTTCGCCGACTGCATTTTTTTCGTTCAAAAATGCTATTTCCTCCGGCGACATTTTCCGTCGATCCATCATAACTTTAGCATTACCGATACTGTATAACAAGCAATTCGCTTTTTTCATAACCTCTAAGGTATGCTTGATGGACGGTTCGGATTTCATGGTTGCATAGGCTTGCTCACTCAGATTGTCCGGAACAAAAAGCGCCATGTTTTCTCCGCCGACGGATTGGGCCATCAGATCACTCACGCTGTTGGCCTGAATGGACATCGATTCGCCTAATCCCCCGCGCGTCGGTACAAATACAAATTTTCTGTTCCCCGATAATTCCGGCGAAAAATGAGCTGCCGCACGAGCCATCGTATTCCCGCCCGCCACAGCAACAATATAGTCGCCTGCAGGCAGAAGCATATTCAGCCCTTTCGAAGCCTCTTTCCCCATCTCATCCAAAACAGTTGCATCCAGATCGCTGTCGCCTAGCACAATCCGGCAAAACTGAATATTTAAATAATCAGCCAACGCCTTTTCTTTGGGATTCATCTTGAACAAAATCCCCATAAAGAGTTCCAGTTCAAGATAAACTTTTTCCCCTTTTGGGGTCAATTGCATGCCACTTTGAGAACTGGAAAGCAAACCTTGCTTCCGCAAAAAATCCGTTTCCGTCCGTAACGTTCTTTCGGATAAAGAAACTTTTTCCGAGAGGATACGTCTCCCAACCGGGGCATACATGTTAATACTTCGTAAAATATGATACCGGTTAATTAAAACAGTCATAATATCCGGAACAACTTGTTGCAAGACTGAAATAGACTCTTCCATAAAACCCCTCTTCTATACACATGGTCACTCTTCGACCCGTTGTGTCACAAAGTGACCCTCGCATCTTAAAATAGGAGAGATAGTCTGGACGTAAACATTTTTTATTTTAGGTCTATCTTCTTCCGTTCTTACATTGTTATTTTATCAGTAAAATCAATACGTTTCAAGCTTTTTAACAAATAAAATCATTCTAAGGCAGATGTCGTTCGTTCAACATGTCACGAACGACATCCTGCCACCGACGTTATTTTGATAATCGCTTCCAGAAATGTTGACAGGTCAGCCTTTTCCAACGGGACTTAAACCGTCCCTTAAATGTTTATGTTTCCGCATATATTCGCTTTGATTGCAAATAAATTTCCAAATCAAAGCTCCCCGCAGAGAAAAAGGAGGGGAAATGTGCCGCGTTCCGTCTCAATCTTCTTATTTTGAACCGCCATTCTGATATATTCACTCGATTTATTCAATCGCACGGCTAATGCATCCATATCAACCGGATTCAGATCGCCTTTATGCGCAAAGAATTCTGCTTGTGTCTCAACCAAGGCTTCAGCCACCTTCAGCAAGGTCTCTTTCCGTTCATGCATCTCTTTTCTGATGATTTCCCATTCAGCCTTCTTCTCATCCAAAAAAATCCGGACATCGTCATCTTCAAGCTCCAGCATATCTTCATAATATTCTTTTTGATAAACAATATACGGAAATCCCAGTTCATTGTATTTCACGATATTTTGTCCATCGGCTTCTTGCAGATAAAGATCCGGCCGATCGTACACCGAGATATTTTCGCTGTAGCTTGCACCAGGTTTGGGATTCAGCGTTTGCGCATAATGGAAGACGGCCTTCACTTCTTCCACCGTAATCCCTGCTTTTTCCGCAATACCGGACCAATCTTTATTGGTCAGTTCCTCGAAGAACGACTCCAAGATATAATAGGCTATTGCAGGAGATTGCTCATCCCTCTCCGTCTGAAGCAGCAGACATTCCTGCAGGTTCCTCGCCCCGATGCCAGGGGGATCCAGTTGTTGCATCAGTGTCAAAGCATCCAGCATCTGGATGTCCTCCACTTGATTCATCTCGGCAGCCTTGTGTAAATCTATCGTTACATACCCCTCTGGATTGATGAATTCCACCAAAAATATGACTAAATCCCTTAGAGGAGTGTCCCTCATCGTTAAATGAATTTGCTCCAACAAAAAAGTATCCAGCGTCGGCATCGCCTCTGGAATTTGTTCCATCAACGATGCCCTATCATCCGTATCATCTTTATCAGGATGATACATCACCGGCCTTTCGACTCCTGCACGGGCATCAAATTCTTTGTTTATCTTCACTTCCATCAATGGATTACCTAAGGCTTTTTGCTGCAGAAATGAAATCAGTTCATCATTGCTTAACTGAATCAGTTCCACAGCATCCTGTTCCTGTTTTTTTTCTTCTGACTGTTTATCTGATAGCGTGGCCAAAGCAACTCACTCCTCTCTTCTCAAAACTATTTTAGCACAATTAACAGCCGATTGGAAACGCTGTCACACCAATGCCGCCATTTTCTGAACTGCTTCTGCCTCCAAAATCCATCAGAAGCCATCAGCCTTTACCGTCTGAAGCAATATATTTAGAAATAATGCTTGAATTTTATCCCATCATCCGCTATAATTACAAATGTTGCATGTCTCCTTGGTGTAATGGATATCACGTAAGATTCCGGTTCTTGAGATGGGGGTTCGATTCCCTCAGGAGACGTATTTCCAGCAGTCTTGTAAAAAAAACTTCCAGCGAGGGAAACCTTACTGGAAGTTTTTTGCATTGAATGCTTATTTTTAGACAAACAGCCGGGGAACCTATATGATTTAGGTATACTTAGCCGTTCCGAAAACGGCGTTGATCAGCGAACAATATCATTGACCTTTTTTGACCAATGAGTTAAAATGGACAATGTAAAGCAAGGTTTGATCAATCAGTAATATCGAGGAGGAAACATATATGAATTTAATACCTACAGTCATTGAACAATCATCCCGCGGCGAACGTGCCTATGATATCTACTCACGTTTACTGAAAGACCGCATCATCATGTTGAGCGGACCGATTGATGACGATACAGCAAACGCTGTTATCGCACAATTACTTTTCTTGGACGCACAAGATTCAGAAAAAGACATCTACATTTACATCAACTCACCTGGCGGCAGCGTATCTGCCGGTTTAGCCATCTACGATACAATGAATTTCATCAAAGCGGATGTCCAAACAATCGCAATGGGTATGGCAGCTTCAATGGGAAGCTTCTTGTTGACGGCTGGCGAAAAAGGCAAACGTTTCGCTTTACCGAATGCTGAAATCATGATTCACCAACCACTTGGCGGAGCTCAAGGTCAAGCTACTGAAATCGAAATCGCAGCTCGCCATATTCTCCAAACGAGAGAACGTTTGAACAGAATCTTGGCTGACCGTACCGGTCAACCGATGGAAGTCATCGAACGCGATACAGACCGCGATAACTACATGACTGCTCAACAAGCAAAAGAATATGGTTTAATCGATGATGTAATGGTAAACTCCAAATCATTGAAATAAGAATCCAGAGAGACTAGGACATTTGTCCTGCCTCTCTTTTTTTTGTTCCGCAAAAAAGTAGGCAGGAACCGTTTTAGCTCCTGCCTACTCATATTTGGAAAAACAGTTTTGCGATGACTGTTCCTTAGCGTATGAAATTCAAAATATGTTCCCACGTTTGCTTCTCGAAAACAAGCTTGGGATTGCCATCACCAAGCACTCCATAACCGACCATCAGCCCGGCAGAGAAAAGGATACTTGCCAATAGCAAGAAAATCAAAACCCGCATCAAAGTTGAAACTACGGGTTTAAAATCAAACTTCATCGCAGTCACCTATCTTCCTTTTCTATTTTTTAGGTTGTGCAGCAACCGCATGAGTATGCCGGAAACGGAATTTGCGGGACGATTTTTCTGATCGATATTATTCAATAAAACGCCCGTTCCAAGCGCGACTGCATCCAACGGTTTTTCAGCAGAAAATACAGGCACTTTCAATTCATCCGAGAATAACTTTTCGATCCCTCTTATCAGCGCTCCACCACCAGTTACTACAATACCTGTGTTGATGATATCGGCAGCAAGTTCTGGCGGTGTCGTTTCAAGCACTTCTTTCGCTTGTTCCACGATCAGCATCAGCGTTTCATGCATCGCTCCGTAAATTTCGATGGACGTGATGGAGATTGTCCTCGGCAAGCCCGTCACCATATCACGGCCGCGTATTTCCATTATTTCATCTTTTTCAGGAGGTAGCGCTGCCCCGATCGTTATTTTTATTTTTTCGGATGTTCTTTCACCGATTAAAAGCTTATGCTCTTTTTTGACATAGTTCATGATGTCGGCATCCAGCTTGTCCCCGGCCGTTTTGATGGAGCTGCTCGTTACAATGCCGCCCAGTGAAAGCACCGCTATGTCGCTCGTACCGCCGCCCATGTCGATGACCATGTTGCCGTTCGGTTGAAAAATATCCAATCCCGCACCAACAGCAGCCACTTTGGGTTCTTCCTCCAAATAAACGTTGCGCCCACCGCTTTTTTCAGCAGCTTGGATGATCGCTTTCTGTTCGATCGTTGTAATGTTAGTCGGACAACAAATTAAAATATTTGGTTTTGTCAAAAATCCTTTCACATTCAACCGGTCGATAAAATGCGTCAACATCGCTTCCGTGATGTCGAAGTCAGCGATGACCCCGCCCTTCAACGGACGAATGACTTTAATGTTTGACGGTGTACGTCCAACCATTAAATAAGCTTCTTCCCCAACCGCTAAAACTTTGCCGGTCTTTGTGTCAATTGCAACAACGGAAGGTTCGTTCAATACGATGCCCTTCCCTTTAACGTGTATCAGTACATTTGCAGTCCCTAAATCGATTCCTATATCTCTGGCCACGTTGATCTCCTCTCAAACATGCATTTATATTGATTTATTTCCCATATCGCATCATTATAATGTTATTTTACGAATAATGCCTCAATCTCAGTTGCAGCTAATCTTTGTTCTTCCGTTTCGTCGATGCGTTCAACATCCGCACCCAACGCTTGTAATTTTTTATCGAATTCATAATAACCGCGGTCTAAATGTTTTAGATTGGTGACGCGCGTATAACCTTCAGAGACTAAACCTGCGATGATCAATGCAGCCGCAGCGCGTAAATCAGATGCAGCTACTTCAGCACCCTGAAGTTCGGTATTCCCGTGCAGAAGGACGGTTTGCCCTTCAATTTTGAAATCCGCATTCATGCGGCGCAGTTCTTCCAAATGCATGAAACGATTCTCAAATACGGTTTCGGTCATCGTGCTTGTCCCTTGTGATACCAGTTGCGCAATCGTCATTTGCGATTGCATGTCCGTCGGGAATCCAGGATGCGGCATAGTCTTCACATCTGTCGCTTTCAAATATTTCGGTCCAATGACACGGATGCCGTTCTCGTCTTCTTGGAAAGCTACATGCATTTCCTTTAGTTTCGAGATAAGCGGTTTGTTGTGATCGGCGATCGCATCTTCGATGTAGATATTTCCGTTCGTAACGGCTGCTGCAATCATGAATGTCCCAGCTTCAATCCGATCCGGGATGATGGAATGGTCTGTTCCTTTCAATGAAGGAACACCTTCGATGCGGATCGTTTCCGTACCGGCGCCGACAACTTTTGCACCCATCCGGTTAAGGAAGTTAGCCAAGTCGACAATTTCCGGTTCGCGGGCTACGTTTTCGATGGTCGTTGTGCCCTCGGCCAGTGTTGCACCCATCATAATATTCTGTGTTGCACCCACGCTTGGAAAGTCCAAATAAATACGCGCCCCTATTAATTTATCTGCTTTTGCTTCAACAAATCCGTTCTCGATTTTGATTTCAGCTCCCATTGCTTCGAAGCCTTTCAAATGCAGATCAATCGGTCGCGTTCCGATTGCGCATCCGCCTGGCAATGCGATTTTGGCATGTCCTAAACGCGCCAAAAGCGGCCCCATCACAACAATCGATGCACGCATTTTACTTACATAGGTAAAAGGTGCTTCAAAATTGATGTCCCCGGAAGCGTCTGCTGTGACGGTATTTTCTTCTTCATTAAAATCAATTGCCACGTTTAAGTGTTTCAATACATTATCCATCGTAAAAACATCAGATAGTATCGGAACATTCGTCAGAACTGATTGTCCTTCACTAGCCAATAGCGTTGCAGCCAAGATAGGCAGCACCGCATTTTTTGCGCCTTCAACTTTAACTGTTCCTTCCAAGCGATTACCGCCGCGAACAATTATCTTTTCCATTAAAAATCCCTCCGAAAGTCACATCATGTGCCCTTTATATTTGGTATACATCGTTTTTATCAAAATGATAGCTTGTTGTTTAAAGTTAAATGTCTTGATTCGAGCAATTCATCAATAATAACTATTGAAACAGTAAATAACTGATATTCCTTGAGGCCATAACAAACGCCAAAAGAAAAGTGCTTACCGTATAACCTAGTGCAATCGACAGAAATAAATAGAGCACCCTAGCTTCGCGTATGTGCCCTTTCTTTATCCATTTTTCAATTCTGATGGCCTTCAAAGACCAAAAAGAAATAAAAATAAATAACATATGAGAGAGCAATACCATCACGCCGTTAAATAGTACCATGTCCACTTGCTGCACTCCTCCCATATTCTCAAACTATACTAACATAAATATTTTGAAAAAAAAACCAAGTTGGCGTTTTTTATGGACGAATACAGTAAAAATTCCATGAGAAAAACGTTTACAAAACTTTTCCCGATGCTGTATAATAATATGTTTCAATGTTACGGAATGAAATTGCAGGTTAATTCTATTAGATAATTCATTCCGCCAATTTGGCGAATGGCATCCCTGCATCCGAAACAAGTGAGCTTAGGGCATGAAAAAAAGCTCCAGGTCTGCGGCAACAGGTCAGGCCAAGCCCCAAAAAAATCCCCCAACTACAGTTTACAGCATCGAAAGCGGATTTTCGCGCATTTCCCAGCTGTTCATCCTCAAAAAAAAAAAACGCCCTAGCAGTAAGCTAGAACGTTCAAAAAATTTTGGCAGCCTTCGTATAAAAAGCCGTGGCCTCACTTTTTTATCTTGATCTGTTTTTTGAAACACCGATACGGTTAATAGCTTTGTTAAGTGCGATTTGGGCACGCTGGAATTCTTTTTCGTTCTTGATATTGCGGGCTTCTGCCATTTTTCTTTCGGCACGTTCTTTCGCAATTTCAGCGCGGTCAATATCAATATCCTTCTCGCGTTCTGCACTGTTCGCAATGATGTTCACAGCATTATCACGGACTTCCATGATGCCGCCGTTTACAGCTATGTGATTTTCACTATTGTCATCAGTTACTCTTGTAACTATCAAGTCTGCAATGGCTAAAGGAACAATGATAGGTGTATGATTCGGCAAAATTGTAATGCCACCATCCGTCGTTTTCGCACTCACTTGCTTGGCACGGTGCTTAAAGACGGTACCGTCAGGCGTCACAACATTAACTTGTAAGAATGCCATTTCATTCGCCTCCTTCATACCCTAGGTCTTTCGCTTTTGCTAATACTTCTTCGATCGTTCCAACGTTACGGAAAGCCTCTTCTGGAACGCCGTCATACTTGCCTTCGACGATCCCTTTGAAACCACGGATGGTTTCGCTGACCGGAACGTATGAGCCTGGAATACCGGTGAAGGATTCAGCCACATGGAAGTTTTGGGATAAGAAGAATTGGATTCTTCTCGCTCTGTTAACGGTTATTTTTTCCGAATCGGAAAGTTCGTCCATACCTAAAATAGCGATGATATCCTGCAATTCACGGTAACGTTGCAAAATGCGTTGTACCTGTGTCGCAACTTCATAATGTTCTGCCCCTACGATTTCAGGCGATAAAGCACTGGATGAAGAAGCCAATGGATCAACGGCAGGATAAATCCCTTGTTCGGTCAACTTTCTTTCCAAGTTCGTCGTCGCGTCCAGATGGGCGAATGTAGTTGCCGGCGCTGGATCGGTGTAGTCATCCGCGGGCACGTAAATCGCTTGAATGGATGTGATCGAACCATCTTTTGTAGAACTGATACGTTCCTGTAATTGTCCCATTTCAGTCGCTAACGTTGGTTGATACCCTACTGCGGAAGGCATACGGCCCAACAAGGCGGATACTTCCGAACCAGCTTGGGTAAACCGGTAAATATTATCGATGAATAATAGCACATCTTGTTTTTCTTCATCACGGAAATGTTCCGCCATCGTTAACCCGGTCAAAGCAACACGCATCCGCGCACCCGGTGGCTCATTCATTTGTCCGAATACCATGGCCGTTTTTTTGCCTACCCCGGATTCTTCCATTTCATGGATCAAGTCATTCCCTTCGCGGGTACGTTCCCCGACACCGGTAAAGACTGAAAGCCCGCCGTGTTGTTCCGCTACGTTATGGATCAGTTCCTGAATCAGTACGGTTTTGCCTACTCCGGCACCACCGAACAATCCGATTTTCCCGCCCTTCAAGTAAGGAGCCAACAAGTCGATAACTTTGATGCCTGTTTCCAATATTTCGAAGTTACTGCTTAACTGATCGAACGTTGGTGCTTTTCTATGGATGGATTCGCGACGAAAATCCGCTGGGAAATCCTCTTTTAAATCGATTGCCTCTCCCAATACATTGAAGACGCGACCTAAAGTTTCTGTCCCTACAGGGACCCGAATCGGTGCACCTGTATCGGTTACGACCATCCCTCTTTGCAATCCATCCGTCGATTCCATTGCAATCGCGCGGATGATACCATTCCCAAGTTCCAAAGAAACTTCTAAAATGATTGTATTTTCTTTACCTTCAGCGTCACTTTTTTGTACAACTAGGGCATTGCGAATATCCGGAACCCCTACTTCCAATGGGAAGCCAACGTCTACTACTGGCCCAATTACTTGTACGATATGACCTTTTTTCATGTTTTTATTCCTCCCATTTGTCAATCTTCTAATGCAGAAGCTCCGCCAACAATTTCCGTAATTTCCTGTGTGATTGCTGTCTGTCTTACCTGATTATATTTGATTGTCAAATCACTAATTATGTTTGTCGCATTATCTGTGGCACTCTTCATCGCAGTCATACGGGCCGCATGTTCTGATGCTTTGGCGTCAATAATTGCCCCATAAATCAAGCTTTCCGCATATTGAGGAAGCAGAATCTCCAAAATATCTTCTTTGGTGGGTTCAAATAAATATTCCACTGCATATCCGACGGCTTCATGAGAATCCAAATCGGTCAAAGGCAGCATTTTTTCAGCACGATACTCTGATATCAGGGCATTAACGTGATGATTGTAACAAACATATAATTCGTCAAAGTCACCATTACGGTACATTTCAACAGCTTTCATAACAATATCGCGCACTTCTTCAAAGGCAGGCTGATCTCCTAAATCTCTGATTTCGAACGGTACTTCGATACCATTCTTTTTTAAGTCATCCGCAACCGCTCCGCCGACCGAAAGAACAACATAGTCATTTTTCGATTCATGGTCTGTTGCAAACATTTGTTTCGTCGCCTTTAAGATGGAGGTATTATAACCTCCGGCTAAGCCTTTATCAGAAGATACAATCAGATAACCAGTCTTTTTGACTGGACGCTCAATCAACATATCATGAAAGTCAATTAAGTCTTGATTACCAGAAACCTTACGTCCGTGTTCCTCCAGAAATGAAAGTTGAGAGCTGGCTAAATGCGTAACGATTTCGCGGATCTTCGCTGCATATAGTTGATATCCTCTTACTTTTTGCTCTGCACGTATCAATTTGGAAGCGGACACCATTTGCATGGCACTTGTAATTTGACTTGTCTTTTTTGTGGAAGCGATTCGCTTCCGGATGTCTATTAAAGACGCTGCCATATTTTCACCTCAATCTTCATCGTTCAAACCGCAGCTAACTTACTCAGCATGGGGAACAAAAATACCTGCAAACGAACCCAAAGCTGCATCTAATTCTTCCGTAGGCGGCAAATCTTTTGTATCTATAATGATTTGCATCAGTTTCGGATAGGTTGAATGCATGTAGCTGAATAATTCACGTTCAAAACGCTCAATATCTTGGACCGGAACCTCATCGATGAAACCATGGGTCAAGGCATATAAGATAATGACTTGCTTTTCGACTTCAAGCGTTTTGTGCAGGTCTTGTTTTAGGATTTCAACTGTTCTACGACCACGGCTTAAGCGTTTTTGCGTAGATAAGTCCAAATCAGAACCGAACTGTGTAAAGGCTTCTAATTCACGATAACTTGCCAAATCGATACGGAGTGTACCGGATACTTTCTTCATTGCTTTGATTTGAGCCGAACCACCAACACGGGATACAGATAACCCGGCAGATAGCGCCGGACGAACGCCGGAGAAGAATAAATCGCTTTCCAAGAATATCTGTCCATCGGTAATCGAGATTACGTTTGTCGGGATATAGGCAGCTATATCGCCTGCTTGTGTTTCGACAATCGGAAAGGATGTGATGGATCCTCCACCTAAAGCATCGTTCAATTTTGCGGAACGTTCCAATAAACGGGAGTGCAAATAGAAAACATCCCCTGGGTAAGCTTCACGGCCTGGCGGACGACGCAAAAGCAAGGACATTTCACGGTATGCCGCCGCCTGTTTAGACAGGTCATCGTAAACGATCAAAACATGTTTGCCGTTATACATGAACTCCTCCGCCATCGCAGTCGCAGCATAAGGTGCAATGTACAGCATCGGTGCGGATTGAGAAGCACTAGCCGTAACGACGATGGTATAATCCATCGCATGATGTTTCTTCAGCGTTTCCGTTAAATTACGGACCGTAGATTCTTTTTGACCAATCGCTACATAGATGCAAATGACATCTTTGCCGCGTTGATTCAGAATGGCATCTACTGCGATGCTGGTTTTGCCGGTTTTGCGGTCACCGATAATCAATTCCCGTTGTCCTCGGCCAATCGGCACAAGTGCATCCAACGCTTTAATCCCCGTTTGCATAGGCTCACGTACAGATTGACGATCCATTACACCTGGTGCAGGAAATTCAACGGGGCGCATGCCTGTCGTTTCAATGTTTCCTTGACCATCCACCGGACGGCCCAACGAATCAACAACACGGCCGATCAAGGCTTCCCCTACAGGAACTTGCATAATCTTTCCGGTACGTTTGACGATATCGCCTTCATGAATATTTTCATAAGCTCCAAAAATGATAATCCCGACGTCTTCTTTTTCAAGGTTTTGCGCCATACCGATTGATCCATTACTGAATTCCAGCAATTCTCCGGACATTACATTTTCCAGACCCTTGGCACGGGCAATCCCATCCCCAAGATAGGTAACTTTACCTATTTCTTCAAATCCTGATACAGATTGAAAAGAGTCAATTCTTTGCTTAATTAAAGAACTTAAATCTTCCTTTACAGTAGCCACATTTTTCACCTCTTCAACCTATTAATCTTGTATGATATGTTTTTTCATTTCTTTCAGCTTTGTAACGATTGTATTATCAAAATAATGGTTTTCCGATTCTAAGCGAACCCCACCAACTACATCCGGATCCACTTTTTCTTTGACGAAGATTGTCGCTTCGCCAACTTTTGTTTGGAATTTCTTGAGAATCCGTAATTTTTGATCTTCGGATAGCGATACAGCTGAAGTCAATGTAACATTTACAAATTTTTCTTTGTTCTCATAAATCGCATTAAATTCTTCAATGGAAGTCAAAATACCTTCAGTGGTTACTTTTTCATCCAATCCGGCTAAAAATTCCAGTGTTTCCTTGGATAGATATTTAACAGCCTGTTGTAAACTTTCTTGTGTTGCGCGGTCGGACTGCGACGGATCGCCACTGCCGACTTGCGCAACGGAGATATTTACCAATTCTTTTAGCTGATTTAATTCAACATGAATCTTCTCAGCTTTTTTTGAATGATCCAGATCACTAAAATAGGCTTGTACATAGGCTTTCAATGAAGAAGTTGAATTCCCCTCTTTGCCCATATTATTCATCCAGCCCTTCAATGAATTTTTCAATCAATGTATTTTGATCCCTTTGGTTAATCTCTCTGTCAATTATTTTCCCAGCGATATCAACGGATAAGGCCCCGACTTCTGAACGCAAACTTTCAAGCGATTGTTTTCTCTCCAGTTCAATCTCTTTTTGTGTCAACACTTTGATTCTGATAGCATCTTCTTTGGCTTCTGTGATGATCCGTTGTTGCATCTCAGTGCCTTCAACCTGTGCACGGGTCAATATATCGTTCGCTTTGGCTGTCACTTCTTTTAGCTGTGCATCAGCAGCAGCTTTTTGCTTTTCAGCTTTTTCACGAGCAACTTCCGCTTTATCGATATTTGCATTAATCATTTCTTCTCGATCTGTAAGGACCTTCATCAAAGGGTGCCATGCAAACTTCTTGATGAGAGCCATTAAAATAAGAAATGACAGTAATGTTACGATAGTATCGCCTAAGGCTGTAATCTCTCCCAATACGAGATTGGCTGTCATTCTCATCCCTCCTGTAGTCGTTTCAATTCACCGTTCTTTAATTATTGAAAAATCAATAAGAAGGCTATTACAACTGCTATGATAGGGACTGCTTCAATCAAACCAACACCGATAAACATCAAAGTCTGTAATCTGTTTTGTAATTCTGGTTGTCTCGCGATCGCTTCAATCGTAGTAGAAATAACCCTTCCGTTTCCTAATGATGCGCCGATGGCTGCACCGGCAACCGCAATAGCAGCTCCTATAAAGTTCATAATAATATTTCTCCTTTTCCTATAAAAGTAATAAACTGCTCTTTTGTGATGCTCCTGATTCTGGCTTATTCATGCTCGATCTTATGCGCCAGATAAACCATTGTGAGTGTTGTAAAAACAAACGCTTGAATTGAACCGATAAAAATAGAAAAACCTTGCCACACGATTTGCAGTGGTATCCCGACAACCCATGTCAGCAACCCATATGAGTTTGCCAACGAAGCTATCAATCCTAACAAAATTTCACCTGCATAAATATTTCCGTAAAGACGAAGGCCCAGTGTCAATATGGTAGTGAATTCTTCCAATAATTTAATCGGCATAAGCAGTGCAACCGGACGAATATAACTGTTCAGGAAATATTCTTTAAACCCTTGTTCCTTCACCCCAAAATAATGGGTCAGTAAAACCACAAGCAATGCCAATGCTAATGTAACAATGGGGCTTGCCGTCGGGCTCTTCCAGTAGGAGTAGCCGTCAACATTCAGCATGAAAAACAAACCGAGCATATTCGCTACCCAAATGAATAGGAATATCGTAAAACCAAGCAAGTGAAATTGTTGTCCTTTTTTCCAATCCAGTGAATTTGATATTAGATTTCGAATAAAACCCACTAAATATTCAATCAGCAATTGACCTCTTGAAGAAGGCCGGACAGTTAATTTCCTGGTGCCTATAAAACAAAACAAGAATACAATAATACATGTTACAAGCACACTGATTATGATATTCAAACTGAAACCCAAACCCATAAGATGTATGACTTTTGATTCAGCTCTCAATACGTTCACCTCTTTTCAATCCAAATAAAAAACAGCTATACCTAGACCTATTTCATGCTCCATTATCATTAAAAGACGCGGTAAAGTAGACAACTGTTTCAGTTGTCTCCCCGATACTTTAGTCACAATATGTGGCTATTCATAAGTTTTTTGCATACCTGTTTGACATTGCCTATCATAACACCATAAAGTTTGAAATTCAAAAGAATTCTTGGCTTTATAAATATATTTTTCGTTTTTCTATGAAAATGATGAAAATAATCCAAAAAGCGTTGCTAAATTGCTTTTTCCAAAAAAAAAGGACTGAAGAAAATACTCTTCAGTCCTACATTTTTATGAAACCAACCGTTGAAAGCAACGCTTTTCATATCAATATGTTGATTTTTGTCATGAAAGCAAACGAAAATTGTTCAAGTTGCTGATAATCGACTATTTCGTACCGAATAGACGGTCGCCCGCATCCCCTAAACCGGGAAGGATATAGCTGTTCTCATCCAATCTTTCATCCAATGCCGCTGCGTAGATGTCCACATCCGGATAAGCTGTATGCAACGCATTCACTCCTTCCGGAGCTGCCACTAGGCAGATGAATTTGATGGAAGATGGCGCTGCGCCTCTTTTCACCAATGCTTCAATAGCTGCAATGGCCGATCCGCCGGTTGCAAGCATCGGATCCACGATGAACAATTGGCGTTCTTGGATATCTGTCGGCAATTTAACGAAATACTCAACCGGCTCCAATGTTTCGTGGTCTCTATACATACCGATATGCCCCACTTTTGCTGCTGGTAACATAGCCAAAAAGCCGTCAACCATTCCAAGTCCTGCACGCAGAATAGGGATAATCGCCACTTTTTTCCCGCTTAGCGTTTTTTGAGTCGTTTTCACTAACGGAGTCTCAATTTCAATATCTTCCAAAGGCATGTCTCTTGTGACTTCATACGCCATCAACATGGCTATTTCGCTTACTACCTCCCGAAATACTTTTGTACCGCAATCTTTTTCGCGGATGATCGTTAATTTGTGTTGGATCAACGGATGATCCATTACATGAAATTCTCCCATAATTTTCAGCCTCACTTTTCATTTTTGCTCAATCCATTGTAAAGGAAATATCCTTCAAAAGCCAGTAAAAGACACCTTACATTAGAAAAGCCTAACGTTTGTTGCTACATCAAGACACCCTCTGGCGCATGCCATTTTTATTTTTGATGTTTTAGGCCTGACTGCATAAAAAATACCCCGTCGATAGATGCTCTCTATGCTGACGGGGTATGAAGCCTATTATTTTGAAGAAACAATTTCTTTACTATGCAAAGGGAACGCTTTCGTGATCGCTCTTACTTCCGCTCTCACTTTGTCCAAAGCAAGTTCATCAGTTGCGTTATTGATTGTTTCTATGATCAATTCAGCGATTTTGCGCGCTTCGTTTTCTTTGATTCCACGTGTTGTGATGGCAGGTGTACCGACACGGATACCACTCGTTTTGTTCGGTCCCAGTTTTTCGAATGGAATCGAATTTTTGTTTACGGTGATGCCGACCGTATCCAATAATTTCTCCACTTGTTTTCCGTTCAAGCCTGTACCGGTAACATCCAACAGCAATAAGTGGTTGTCGGTTCCGCCGCTGATGACGCGCAGATCGGAAGTATTGAAGACGTCCGCCATCGCTTGCGCATTCTTGACGACTTGGCCGATGTACTCTTTATATTCCGGTGCGGCCGCTTCACGGAATGCCACCGCTTTGGCTGCAATGACGTGCTCCAACGGGCCGCCTTGGATACCAGGGAAAACGGCACTGTTCAGCTTTTTACCGAATTCGGCGTTAGCTAAAATAACCCCTCCGCGAGGTCCACGTAATGTTTTATGTGTTGTCGAGGTAACGACATGCGCATATTCAACAGGGTTTTGATGGTGGCCCGTTGCACAAAGTCCTGCAATATGAGCCATATCGACCATCAGGTACGCGCCTACTTCGTCTGCGATTTCTCTCAAACGTTTAAAGCCGATGGCGCGAGGGTATGCACTTGCGCCCGCTACGATCAATTTAGGCTGCTCTTTCACTGCGATTTCTCTTACGACATCATAATCGATGATTTCAGTCTCTGGATCGACGCCATAGGCAACAAATTCATATGTTTGGCCGCTGAAGTTAACGGAAGCCCCATGTGTTAAATGTCCGCCATGGCTAAGATCCATCCCTAAGATCTTATCGCCAGGCTGAACCAATGCGCGGTAAGCGGCCATGTTCGCTTGTGAACCGGAATGCGGTTGAACGTTTACATATTCGGCTCCGAATAATGCTTTCAGGCGATCAATCGCCAAATTTTCAACGACATCCACAAATTCACAGCCGCCGTAATAGCGGTGCCCAGGATAACCTTCGGCATATTTATTTGTTAAAACGCTACCTTGCGCTCTTAATACGTCTTCGGAAACAAAATTCTCGGATGCAATCAATTCGATTCCATTCTCTTGTCTTTCGCGTTCTTTTTCAATTGCATCAAATAACTCTTTATCCATATTTGCACCGTCCATTACTTTAGTTTTGAGTTGAAAATATTACTGGAAAAATATAAGTAGAGTATAGCACAGATTCCATGAAAGGAAAGCAGATTATGCTCACGATTCAAAAGAAACAACCAAACCCCTTCGATTCGCCGCTTATTTCCGAACGAAATGCTTTTTAAACCGGATATTTTTCGGAGGATGCCTTCTCCAGCCTATTCATGAAAGCTATTCCGATACCCTCTTTTTCATAGGCTTCCGCCAGAATCACTTGCACGGATTGCTCATCCATGTAGCGGAGTCCTGCATAGAGGCGTTGGGACGCGCGTTGCGGTTCCGCTTTTGCCCCCAACGAATAGACGGCATCCGCTTCATCGCGATAGCGATCGAGCAGTTCTTCGGAAGCCAGTATGCCGATGCGTTTGCCTTCGCTTCTGTACTTAGCGATCACGACATCCCACTTTTCCGCACCGCCCTCGATCAAAATGACCGGTTGGGCAGGAGCGTAATGCTGATATTTCATCCCTGGCGCTTTCGGTGCCTCGCCATCTTTCGCTGCCGTCTCAAGATCTGCGAGTCTCCCCACAACCTGCTCCAGCTCCTCCTTGGTGATGGCGCCGGGACGCAGGATCACCAATCCGGCCTCGTTCGTCAAATCCAAAACCGTCGACTCCAAGCCGATGTCCGTTTCGCCGCCATCCACAATACCGGCAATTTTCCCGTCGAAATCATGCAGAACATGCTGCGCCGTTGTCGGGCTCGGCTTTCCTGAAGTGTTTGCGCTGGGGCCTACCAAGGGGAATCCTGTTTGCCGGATAAGTTCCAATGTCTGTTCTTGATCGGGCATCCTTAGCGCTACCGTCGTGTGCCCGGCCGTAACCGTAGGAGCGAAGACCCCTTCCCTCATCGGGAAAATGAGCGTAAGCGGACCCGGCCAAAAGGCATCCATCAAGGCTTGCGCTTTTTCCGGGACACCGGCGACAAATTTTGCGATGTCCTTATCGGCTACGTGCACAATCAAGGGATTGTCGCTGGGCCTTCCCTTTACGGCATAAACATTTTTGACCGCTTGGTCGTTGGAAGCGATAGCTCCCAAGCCATAGACCGTCTCGGTAGGGAAGGCGATCAGTTCGCCCTCCCTTAATTTTTGTGCCGCTTCGGCAATGGTTGTACGACCGTATATTTTTGTTTCCAAGTTCCTGCTCCTTTCCGTGCTGCCACGCAATGAAATTTAAACGAGGCCGAGACAAAAGTCCCGGCCTCAGTGCGTTGTGCTGCGATCCTGTTGAGTAGTCGAGTCCAAAAAGCTGTATCGGCTTGCATTTTTATCTCATTCTATCAGTGTTTTGCAGCTGATCGATCTTTCATCGTGTTTCCGTCGGTCACTCGCTTTTCAGCAACGCGCTTATTTCACGATGAGCATCCTGTCCAATCCGGACAAGTCTTTTTCAATGGTGACTGTTTTGTCGGGGAAAGCCTGCTTGTAGAGTGCCAGCAATTTATCACCCTGTTTGAAGCCGATTTCCATAAACAGACAGCCATCTGTCTTTAAATAGAACGGCAGCTCAAATGCCATTTTTTCATAGAGGTCCAGACCATTGTTTTCAGCAAATAATGCGGTATGCGGTTCATATTCCAAAACCGATTTATCCATCAAGTGAATTTCATCTTCTCCTATATAAGGGGGATTGCTGATGATGCAATCAAAGGTCTCCAATTGCACCGGCTCCAGCAGGTTCCCCTTCAGGAAACGGATCTCGGCATGTAATTGTTTCGCGTTCTCTTGCGCTACCGCAAGTGCGGATTCGGAAATATCGATGGCCGTCACGTCATCTTGCGGGCGTTCTTTCTTCATCGCAATGGCAATGGCGCCCGATCCGGTTCCGATATCCAATACTTTTTGCGGGCCTTTCCCTTCTAGCGCGGCTAATGCTCTTTGCACCAGTTCTTCCGTTTCAGGACGCGGTATCAAGGTCGCTTCCGTCACTTTCAATGGATAGCCGTAAAACCATTCCACACCGACAATGTATTGGATCGGTTTGCCGGCGATATATTCATTCAGGTCGCTCAGATATTGCTTGTGTTCCTCGTCCGAAATGGTTTCCGTGAAACGCATCAAAAGATCCGTTTTGGTCCATCCGAGTCGGTCCAACAAGAGACGTTCCGCACCCTGTGGACTTTTGTCGTTTTGTTCAAGATAAAGAGCGGCATTCTGCAATGCCTGTTGGTAGGTTAAGCCTTTAGATGCCACCATTGTTTAACAACTCCAGTTGTTGCGTTTGGTCCGACATGATCAACGCATCGAAGATTTCGTCCATCTTGCCGTTCAAAATGATATCCAATTTTTGCAGCGTCAAGCCGATACGGTGATCGGTCACTCGGTTTTGAGGGAAGTTATAGGTACGGATCCGTTCAGAACGATCCCCGGTTCCGACAGCAGATTTGCGGGTCGCATCGTATTCCGATTGTGCGTCGGATGAAATTTTATCGTATACGCGGGCGCGCAAAATCTTCATCGCCTTCTCACGGTTTTTGATCTGCGAGCGTTCATCCTGCATCGCAACGACAATCCCTGTCGGCAAATGGGTTAAACGGACTGCTGAAGCGGTCTTGTTGACGTGTTGTCCACCGGCTCCGCTGGCATGATAGATGTCTATACGGATATCTTTATCCGCCATATCGATCTCCACTTCTTCCGCTTCCGGCATAACAACAACTGTAGCTGTAGAGGTATGCACGCGCCCTTGGGATTCCGTTTCCGGAACACGTTGCACGCGGTGAGCGCCGCTCTCGTACTTCAATTTTGAGTATACGCCTGAACCGGTGATCATCAAAATGATTTCTTTGTAGCCACCGATACCGGTGATATTGGCATCCATCACTTCGACTTTCCAGCCTTGGCTTTCAGCGTATTTGCTGTACATGCTGAACAGACTGCCGGCAAACAAGGCCGCTTCGTCCCCACCTGCAGCACCGCGGATTTCCATGATGATGTTTTTGCCGTCGTTAGGGTCTTCGGGAAGCAGCAACAGTTTGATTTTTTCTTCCAAATCAGCTTTCTCTTTCTTCAAGCTGCTCAATTCTTCTTTCGCCATTGTGGCCATTTCATCATCCAAATTTTCGGAAAGCATTTCTTCCGTGTCGGCTATGTCGGCCTCCACTTGTTTATAATGACGGTACGTGGCGACTTTTTCGCGCAGGCCCGCTTCTTCTTTCGACAGTTCCATCAATCGTTTTATGTCAGAGATGACCGATGGGTCGCTCAATAGTTCCCCAAGTTCCTCATAGCGGATGATGAATGCTTCTAATTGATCATACATATTTTCTCAAAACTCCTCTTTATTTAAATGATCTCGATTTTCGCACCGTTAATCCAACGGCGGATGATGATAGTGTTTGCGGCAGACCGGTAGATAGGCTTCATTGCCGCCGATTTGGATTTGTTCACCTGTATAGACTGGCTTGCCATCGACAACGCGCATATTCATGCTCGCTTTTTTGTGGCAATACCAGCAGATGGTTTTTATTTCTTCTATTTTATCCGCATAAAGCAAGAGATATTTCGAACCTTCAAACAGCTCATTCAGAAAATCATTTTTCAGCCCAAACGCCATCACCGGAATATCCAATTCATCCACAATGGTCGCTAATTGGATGACATGGTCTTTGGATAAAAACTGAGATTCATCCACCAAAACGCAGGAAGGTTTGACAGGATTACCCTTTACTTCTTCGAAGATGTCCGTATCTTCCGTCACTGGAAACGCCTGACGCTTCAAACCAATCCGGCTTGATACATAACCGACTTCATCTCTGTCGTCGATTGCGCTGGTAAAAATCATTACGGATTTGTTCTGTTCTTCATAATTATAGGCAACTTTGAGGATTTCGATCGATTTCCCGCTGTTCATTGCGCCATATTTAAAAAATAATTGTGCCATCATTTCCGCCTTTCCAAAAGAATACCAAGAAACTTCTTAGATAAATATAGTAGATAAAAATTTATTGCAAAAAGAAAGGAGGCCTTTTAGCCATCCGTCCCCCAACATCTATTATCTCAAACCCATCTTTCCAGAGATAAAAAAACTGAATAACATCCCGTATAATAATAGTAGGAAATAACGCCAAAGTCAATAAGATTCACTCTTCACCCGGCCTTCATCCCTGTGCAATCCCGGAAGAGCAGCCGATCGATTTTTGATATCCGCTTCTAAGCGGCGCATACCTTCCAAATCTTTGATTCGGTGGATACGTTCAGGCACTATCGCTGTTTTTCACTTTCTGCTATACTTACGGTATCGAAAACAGCTAGTTTTATGCTATGATGGCAAGAGATATTATTAGTAAGGAGCGAATTTATTTGAGTATCCGCGGAACTATAGCAATCAACATCGGCAAGCTTACCCAATGGGGACTTCAAACATTTACAAAAGGTGGCACAAGCCTCCCTGGTAAATTAGCGGTTAAATTGGATCCAGACGTATTGAAACATCTATCCGAGAATTTTGATGTAGTCATCATAACAGGAACCAACGGCAAAACGCTGACGACATCCTTGACCTATCATGTCCTGCAACAAAAATTCCCGAACATCTTGACCAATCCTACCGGTGCGAATATGGAACAAGGCATCATTTCAACTTTTTTGGATGGCTATTCCAGAAAAGTGAAGCATGAAAAAGGCCTTGCCGTACTCGAAGTCGATGAAGCCAGCTTGGTGAAAGTAACCAAGTTCATCAAGCCGAAAGTCATCGTGAATACGAACGTCTTCCGTGACCAGATGGATCGTTTCGGTGAAATCTACACAATCTATCAAAAAATGGTCGACGGCGCTGCCTTAGCACCTGATGCCGTCATCCTCGCGAACGGGGACAGCCCCATTTTCCATTCCAAAGAATTGGTGAATAAACAAATCTATTTCGGATTCAATCACGAGCCGGATGGAGATACGGCTGCCCACTACAATACCGACGGCGTCCTCTGCCCGAATTGCCAACATATTTTGCGCTATAAGTTCAATACCTACAGCAATCTGGGGAAATACTACTGTCCGCATTGCGATTTCAAGCGTCCGGAACTGACTTATGCGGTCACGAAAGTGAACAAGTTGACGCACAACTCTTCTTCCTTTGAAATCGATGGACATCCCTTCACGACGAACGTGGCCGGCTTGTACAATGTATATAATGCGCTGGCCGCCTATTCCGTCGGTCGCTACTTCGGGTTGACGCCGGAACAGATCCAAGCCGGTTTTTCTGCGGCCCAACAAAAATTTGGCCGCCAAGAAACCATTAAGGTCGATGATAAGGAAATCATTTTGAATCTGATCAAAAACCCGGTCGGCTTGAACCAGGTCATCGATTTGTTGAACTACGAGGAGGATCCCTTCAGCGTCGTCTCGATCCTGAACGACCGCCCTGCGGATGGAACGGATGTCAGCTGGATTTGGGACGGGAATTATGAAAAATTGTTGGACTTCGACATCCCGAAAGTCACGGTGAGCGGCATCCGCCATAAAGAGCTTACGCTGCGCATGAAAGTCGCCGGTATCCCGGAAGACCGATTGACGGTCCTGCCGGAAGTGACGGATGTCATCAAGGAATTTAAGAAAGCACCCACGAAAAAAATATACGTATTGGCCACTTACACAGCCGTTCTGCAATTGCGCAAAGAATTGGCGAATCAAGGCTATATCGCTGAAAGGATGAAATAGATGAAATTACGCATCTGCCACCTATACGGCAATCTGTTAAATACTTATGGCGATAACGGCAATCTTTTGATGCTGCAATATTGCGCACGCGAAAAAGGCATCGACTTCGAGACGGAAATCGTCAGCCTAGATCAGCCCTTTGAGGCGGATAAATACGATTTGGTCTTTTTCGGCGGCGGCCAGGATTATGAACAATTCATCGTTTCCAAAGACATCAAAAGCAAAGCCGTCCAGATCAAGGAATATATCGAAAATGACGGCGTCGTACTTGCAATCTGCGGCGGCTACCAATTACTGGGCCACTATTACATGGACGCTTCCGGTAAAAAAATCGATGGCATCGGCGCACTTGATTACTACACGCTCAGCCAAGACAATAACCGATTCATCGGTGACATCACGATTCATAGCGATGAATTCAACGAAACCTATGAAGGCTTCGAAAACCACAACGGCCGAACCTTCTTGGGCGAAAGCATGAAGCCGCTCGGAATGGTCCAAAAAGGTATGGGCAACAACGGCGAGGACAAGACCGAAGGCGCCCGTTACAAAAATGTCTTCTGTTCCTATTTTCACGGCCCGCTTTTGGTCAGGAACATCCATCTCGCCAATCGCATCATCGATTTAGCGGTAGCGGAGCACAACAACAAACTGGCTGTAAAATAAGAAAAGCGGACCAAGCCCGCCCTGCCTCGACTAGTAAGGAAACACTGTGACCAAAAAGCGGTCAAGTGTATCATGCCTCTAAGCGGTTGAAATCGCAAGAGTCATGACAATTTAGGAAATCTGGAACGAAGCAACGCTCCTTGCAGTCGCCTTGTACTGGTAGTCTAAGGGGGAAATCCCCAAGACTACCATGCAAATGAGCATACTGCGCAATTGCTGAGAGACTTCCTGCACCAGCAGGTTAGTCGAACAGTATGTCTTGGCTCGCAGAGCCAAGAGGAACCCTTCATCTTTACTCCGAGAGGCAGGCTTGGAACGCTAGACATCATGTGGTGGCACGAAACACATCGGGAACCTTTGAAACACTTGCAATGATGCGCTTCTCATATGAAAGAAATTCATAATTTCTCAATTGTTAAAAAATGAAGCTGGCCGGAAGACAAAATCTTCCGACCAGCTTCATTTTTTTATCAGTCCATCGCAAAAGACAGGAGCAGCATCAGGACGATGAACAGCAGTATGCCTGCTACAAAAAACCAGGCTTGCCATCGTGCCATATTCATCGTGCTGCCGATTCCGAATCGCTTCTCGACGAATATCGACGGATCATTCGGATTGTAATACCATACGCCCCATTTCCAATAGTCCTCTTCATCCACTTCGGCAACGTCATCAGGTAATTCACCTGCTTCATGCAGAAATAATTTTTCCCCGCCCTGTCCATATTTCCACGTCAGATACAGGCTGTAGCCCATGATGATGATGACGTATGGGATGGTTATCCCGATGACCCATTCAGCGCCCGAATCCGCAAAGAACAGACTGAAGAAATGAATGCCGCTTAACAGTAGCTGCGTCAAGATGCTCACCACCAGGAAGTAATAGGACCACGCCTGTCTGAACAGTTTGCTCTGTTTACTGGATAAGTCGGATAGATAGGGCGATAGTTTTTGTTTTGATTTGATGAAGGAGTAATGGCTGAAAAAAAGAACGGGTATCATGAACAATTGCATCACCGGTAACATCAGCACCGACAAATAGGATTTGTCGACGATCCGATCCGGTTCGTTGGCGCTGTTCCAATGGACGGGAAAACGTTCCGGAATCGCATCATAATAATAGAGCGTAATGCCGACCGTCACCAACACGATGAATAATTGGGCAATCACAAAAACACCATTGGAAATGACCTTCAGATCCTTCTGATAGGAAGTATCGATGACAATCTTCTCCATTTTCGGTTCCGTCTTGATGTTGTTCGCCTTTTTCCATGCGCGTATCTTCTTCCGCTTTTGGAGATACAGCACAAAAGAAATGATCAGGTACACAAGCATCGCTGCAGTCACGTAAATACTGCTGATCATTTCCGCCTGCCGCAAATCATCCAGCCGTAAAAACAACAGGATCGGCAAGGCGAAAAGGATGCTGATGATGATGTTTTGATAGAGATATTCTTTTTTCAATCTGACGATATAGTTGTCTTCCTGATGGGCCGTCGGAACCGTCACTCCGAAGGGAGCACCTTTCCTGCTGTAGAATGGGGTAATCCCATTGACGAAGCCCAAAATGAAGAACAAGACAAACATGAATAAACTGAAAGCCAACATATTCATTTCCCCTCGCTGTTAAAGTCTTTTTCGATTGTATCCGACCATTCCTCGAAAGTCTCGTCGGAAATCGCATAGATTTTTTTGTCGATCATGATTTCCTGGAGCTTTTCCTGAAGGAATGCCTGCAGTTTATCATCCGCTACAATGGCGGTCTTTTCTCTTACAAAATAGCCTTTTTTGTTTTTTTCCAGGACGCCTTCCTCCACCAACAGGTTATACGCTTTATTGACAGTGTGCATATTTATCCCCAAATCCCCCGCAAGACTGCGGACACTCGGCAAGCCCTCGCCGAAGCCCCACTCCCTTTTGACGATTCCTTTTTTTATTTGATACATCACTTGCGTATAGATGGGTGTATCGCTGTTGGGCATTATTTCTATAAACATGCTCGTCCCCTCCTGTTTGTTATATAACGAGTATAACACTTTTGCAGAATGAATCAATAAAAAAGCTGGAATTATCTAAAAAAAGGCCCCTGCAGAAGATCACTGATTATAGTGTCCTCTGTAGGGGGCCTTTTTATTCCACCGACCTTTTTCAGCAGCTTCGTTCTCCAACGAATGCTTTTGGTGGTTCACTTTGCATAATAGGCTTGCACACAATTCTCTATGACGACGGACGTATCGCACAGCATGTCGACCGGATGCTGTTTTTGGCGTTGGAATGCTGACACGAGCATAAGTACCGGTATCGTCTTGAGGATGTAGCGGCCGACGACCTCCCTCAAAAGGACGGTTGCCCAACTTAGATTCTCTTCATTGAAGCAAACCACACGTATCCCGAAGATCATCTTCCCGATGGTCTGTCCGTTCGTAAATTTTGTCGTCAAAACAAAGTAGGCAAGGTACAGCAGCAAATTTGCAAGCATGAAGGGAGAAAAAGCGCCCCGGTCATAAATGGAAACGCCCAACAAGATGAACAGCGGCTTGATGAGGATGGCGGCAAGGGCGTAGATCAGCAGCAAATCAAGCAAATAGGCTGCTAGTCTGATCCAAAATCCGGCATAGAAATAATCGGGAAAGCGATGAAACGGCCGTTCTTTCTCTTCCGTAAGCCTGTTCTCCTC
Organism: Trichococcus palustris; assembly: GCF_900114465.1. GTDB lineage: Bacteria > Bacillota > Bacilli > Lactobacillales > Aerococcaceae > Trichococcus > Trichococcus palustris. The sequence continues at coordinate 112,296 of NZ_FOTD01000002.1, forward strand.
ATCCCATTTCAGTTTCTTTTGCTGGATAGCGGCGAGACGTTCCTGCTGATTTTTTTGGCTTTCATCCACACTACTCACCTCCATACAGATACATCAAGCGCGGGGCAGCCGAGGTTCCGAATGTTTCCCGCAACAGCTGCAGTTCGGATAATACTTGATTTTCTGGAGCCGTCATCTTGCTTACGGCTTGGCCGAACAACCAGGAAAAATCGGAGAACGGGGTTGATGCCGTTGCATAGCCGAAAACCTCCGCACCCTCCAGTTTATTCTCTGTTTTCATGGCGGCAAGCGCGTCATCGGTGTAGGCAATCTCATCCACTAACCCGATCTCTTTCGCTTGCGTGCCGGAATAGATCATACCAGTCGCGATCGCCTTCACATCCTCCACCGGCATAGACCGGCCTTCCGCCACGACCGATACAAAACGCGTATAAGCTTCGTCCACGTAAACCTGCAGCAGTTGACGCTCCTGGTCCGTCATATCCCGATCCGGTGAACCAATGTCCTTCAATGCGCCAGATTTGATCGTATTGTATTGAATCCCCAATTTTTCGAGCAAACCCGCGTATTCGACGGCTTGCATGATGACGCCGATGGAGCCGGTCGTCGTTTCCGCAGTGGCATAGATTTTATCCGCTAAGGCGGCGATATAGTATCCTCCGCTCGCAGCCGTCCCTTGCATCGATACGTAAACCGGAATATTCTTTTCTTCTTTCAGTTTGAGCAATTTATCATGCGCTTCAGCGCTTTCATATACCCCACCGCCGGGGCTGTCCACAATCAGGAAAATGCCTTTTACGGTATCATCTTCGCGGATGGCCTTCAATTGCTCCAAAAAGAGCGCATGGTTATAGGCGGAAGCATCCCCCAAGACACTTGACGATCCGGAACCGATTGTCCCCTCGACGCGGAGGACCGCAATCCGGTTTGCTTTGTCGCCGTTTTCCTGGATGTTTTCCTGCAGATTTGTTCCCGGGATCAAAGTTCCCGCCAATTGACCGATAGCCTCCTCCGTTTGGCTGCTCAATCGTGCCGATAAGAAGTTTGAACCTATGGAGCTCATAAAAATCACAATGGCTATGCCGACTGCTATCCATCTCTTTTTATTCACAGATTGCCCCCCCTTTTCCGGATGAACTATTCATCATCCATGTCCAATTCCTGCAGTTCTACCGATTCACCTGTGTCTTCCTCAAAATATAATCCGGACATTTCTTTATACCATTCGAAGATATGCATGAAAAGCACTTTGAGAACCGCATACCCTGGAATTCCGATGATGAATCCCGTCAACCCGAACAGTTTCCCTGCCGTCAGCAACACGATGATGATCGTCACCGGATGGACCTCCAGATTGCTTCCCAATACCTGAGGCGAAATGACCCGCCCTTCGATGAATTGTTCAATCGAGAAGAGAATCAGAACCTTCACCAGCATCATCGGTGAATCGACTATGCCGATGATGACAGCCGGTATCATCGCAAGGACGGAGCCCAAATAAGGAACGATATTCAAAAAGGCCGCCAAGACTGCTAAGACAACACCATACTTCAACCCGATGGCGGAGTATCCCACCATAAACATCACGCCCACAAAGAAGGCCACCGTTATTTGGCCGCGTACATATTGGCTGATTTGATTATTTATTTTTTTCAACAATACATCGATGGATCCCCTCACGGTTGTCGGGAAAAGTTTAATGAAGCTTTGCGGCAACTTCTCTCCCTCTTTCAATAAATAAAAGAGGATGATCGGCATGGTGATGATGCCGACAAAGGCATTGGTCACGATGCCGACAACATTCCCTAAACCGCTCACGGTATTTGAAAGGATTTCGTTCACTTTTACCGATACGGATTTGAAAATATCCGCATTCAGTTGATTGATTTGATTTTGCAGGGAGGTAAACCAATCATAGTTGACCACCTCCGTTGTCATCTTCTGAATGGCCGTCCAATAACTTGGAAAGTCATTGATGATTCCCACCGTCTGATCACGGACGATGGGAATCAGGATGGCGAATCCCCATATCAAAAGCAGCAAGACGACGACAAGCGCTATCCAAATCGCCCAGAGTCGGCCGGTGCCTTTTTTCTCCATAAAAGTCACTAAAGGATTCAGCATGTAGTAAAAAATGCCTCCCAGCACCAGCGGAAAACCGATGACACTGAAGAAACTGCCGATGGGTTGGAGCAGGTAAGATATTTTCGAGAAAACTAAAATGATCAATAAAACCAGCAAAAGGATCAACAAAATAGTAACGAATTTATTGTTCAGGAACCATCTGCTGAACCAATACCCCTGAGAAGCGGCCTTTTTATTTCCCCTGCGAGGAACTTTTTCCATTATAGATCACCTTCAACTTTCGTTTTGTACATGATGGTCGTGCCATCCATGATAGCAGGCCGCGTGTACGGAGCCGAGTAAATGCTCGTTTCCAAGGGCTCCTCGCCTTCGCTCTTAAACATGAAGGTCGTATGGCCCAGCGACCGGAGATTTTCATGGACGGAAGATCCAATAAATGCAATCGTATATTCCTGCTCATCGAAGAAGACGGCATCTCCTCTTCGTAGGTCTGTCCATCGGTCGGTCTGTTGAAAGCGCTGGATGACGGATACATTCTGCAGCGCTTCCGTCGCCGTCTCACCAAATAAAATGACCACGGGATCGGCCTTGTCGATTGCGTCTTTCCCTATTTGTATAACTGTGCTTTGCATTGCTTAATTCTCCTTTTTCGTTGCATGATTACAACTCTTATTTTAGCATAGTTTTCTTTCCAAACCATTATTTCCCGCTGAGCGAAGGCGATTTTTTCAGCCGGCTGAAAAAGTACGTCTGTTGGCAATAATAAATCGTTTTCCCCTACCTTTATGTGAAGGTTTTGCTATAATTGATGTATTACAATTTTTGGGAGGCATTCTGGATGGAAGAAATTTTATATCTTGGCTCATACACGAAACGGTTAAGCAAAGGCGTTCATCAAATCGTTTTGGATACAGAAAAAAAAGAACTGCGCGATTATCGCATGATTGCGGAAGTCGATAGCCCTACTTATTTGGATCTATCAAAGAACAAAGATTTCATGTACACCATTTCAAATACGAATGAAGGCGGTGGCATCACCTCATTCAAACGCAATGAAGCCGGCACGTACGACAAGATCGCCGACAGCTCTACGGAAGGCTCTGCACCTTGCTACATCTCTTACGATGAAGACCGTAAACTCCTTTTCACTGCAAACTATCACGGCGGTTTTGTTACCGTTTATAAAGAGAACGCTGACGGCACATTGACCGTAACCGACCGCGCGCAGCACGAAGGATCCAGCATCCATGAGAACCAAACAAAACCACATGTTCATTACACCAGATTATCACCTGACAAGGAATTCTTGTTGGTCTGTGATCTGGGAACGGATCGCATCTATTCATATGCCGTATCGGATGACGGCAAGCTGGAAGAGAAAGCGCGTTACCAAGCGACTCCCGGCACCGGTCCTCGTCACCTCGTGTTTCACCCTAACGGTAAGATTGTCTACCTTTTCGGCGAATTAAGCAGTGATCTTGAGGTATTGCGCTATGATGAAAAAAATGGCTCTTTCGCTCTTCTGCAAGTCATTCCGACCATCCCGGCTGAGCATACCGGTTTTAACGGTGGCGCAGCCATCCGCATTTCGGCAGACGGAAAATTCGTTTATGCATCGAACCGCGGACATGATTCCATCGTGGTATACGCAGTTTCCGAAAACGGCGAAAAGTTGGAATTGGTGGAATATGTGCCTACGGAAGGCAAGACGCCACGCGATTTCAACTTGGATCCAAGCGGAAATTTCGTGATTGCCGCCCATCAGGATTCCGATAACTTGACCTTATTCGAACGCGATGCGTCGACAGGCAAATTGACGCTGCTTCAAAAAGATGTGTACGCTCCTGAATGCGTCTGCGTGTTCTATTGATTCTTATTTTTCGATAAGACTCTACCCTCAAAAAACTTCCCGTTCTATGATGAACGGGAAGTTTTTTTGTCGCTTCGCATCCTTTTCTGTCATACCGCCGCCTTTGAAAAACAGAACATCTGATGATGATAAGCAAATACCATGCGCATTCCTATTTTTTTTCGTATACTCAAATATGAAGAATACGAAAGGGGAAAAGACATGATCACAGGATTCCATCATCTGTCGGCGATAACGAAGGACGCAGACAGGAACATGCAATTTTACACACAGGTACTCGGGCTGCGTTTGGTGAAAAACACGGTCAATCAAGAAAACTTGAAGGATCCGCATTTATTCTATGGGGATTATCAAGGCAATCCCGGTACGGTGCTCACTTTTTTTGAAATTCCGAAGGTGGGAAACCGTCACGACGAAGACTCTTATTTCCACACCGTCTATTTGAATATTCCCAAAGGAAGTCTGCCTTTCTGGAAAGGACACCTTTCCTTGAACCAGATTTCCTTTAATGAAGGAAGCGAAAGTGAATTACTATTTGCGGACCCGGACGGCATGGACATCGGTTTGATTGAAGTAGATGACATCATCGCCGCTGAGAACGCAACGCGCCATACGGCTATCCCAAGGGACAGACAAATCATCGGCATCCACGGCATCCATTACACCGTCCGTGCCCTTGAACAAACACTGGCCTTTTTCACCCAAGTGCTAGGGATGCGTTCGGAGGACAATGTTGTCTACCCGCAGAACTCCCGTGAAGACGTGAATTGGTTGGCGCAATCGACAAGTACGGAATCGTCCCGACTCGGAAAAGGCGCCATCGATCACATCGCCTACAGCGTTCCCGATGCCTCGGATTTTGAAGCTCTGTTGGCCAACGCAAAAGAAAAATCTATTTTGATTGAGAAAGTCATCGACCGGGGTTATTTCAGCAGCATCTACCTGCGTGAACCCAGCGGTCTGAGGATAGAGGTTGCCACGGAGAAGCCCGGCTTCACCTTGGATGAAACATTGGAGCATCTGGGCGAGTCTTTTGCCTTGCCGGATTTCTTGGAACCGAAACGGGAAGAAATCGAAGAAAACATCAGAAAGAGGGTTTAGCATGCACCATTTCAAAGCAAAGGATTTAACCGATAAACAGATGTACAAATTCCTTAGCGGCAGCATCATCCCGCGTCCCATCGCATGGATTACGACTCAGAACCCGGAAACCAAGATCGTCAATGCCGCACCATTCAGTTTTTTCAGTGCCGTCTCGAATGTCTCCCCCTTGCTTACGATCGCCATCTTGCGTAATGGCGGGAAGATAAAGGATTCCGCTAAAAATCTTTTGTCAGGGAAACAGGGTGTTGTCCATATCGTCAGCGAGGAATTGGTTGAAGAAATGAATAAAACATCCGCTCCGCTTCCCGATACTGAAAGTGAGATTGATTTGACCTCATTGACACTGACTGAAAGCCATTCCGTATCCGTGCCCGCCATCAAAGAAGCCAAAATCCGAATGGAAGTCACCTTACACCAATATGTCCCCGTCATGGATGATGAAGGGAATGTCATTACCGATTTGTTCATCCTGCAGGCAAATGAATTCTATTTTGATGATTCCGTCTTTGACGAAGAAAAACAATATGTCCTGGCCGACCAGTTGAAGCCGGTTGCCCGTCTAGCGGGAAACGAATACGCAACGATCGGTGATATCTACTCAATCAACAGACCCAAATGACAAAAGCGGGTTCCCTGAACGATTTCAGGGAACCCGCTTTTTATGGCATGCCATTTATTCTTTCGTTGCAACGCTTCCGATTTCAGCGTTCGCGGCCGTTTCGCCGGTTACAGCCAAAGTGTAATTTTTTACTTTATCCATATTTGTGATGACAACGACCATCGCGTTATCTTTTTCGGCTGCCTTTAATTGCTCTAAATCAACTTCGGCAATCAAGGTATCCGGTGTCAATGCTTGACCTTCTTTCACAAAAATAGTAAAAGGTTTGCCGTTCAATTCCACCGTATCCAACCCCATGTGCAACAGCAATTCCACCCCATTATCCAATAGGATGCCGATTGCGTGCTTTGTAGGGAAGACGCTTAATACTTTCCCCTGTGCAGGGGAATAGATATTCCCATCCGTTGGAATGACTGCGAATCCATCGCCCATCATTTTTTGAGAAAAAACTGGATCTGAAACTTCTGTAATAGGGACCAATTTCCCGTTGACTGGTGAAAATAAAGTTGCTTTTTCAGCAAGTTGTTTATCTTTTTTTAAAAAGCCAAACATATTATCGCCTCTTCCTGATTAATAATCTTAATATTCAAATTCTACACTTCATTTTAACACAAATGTGTCGGTTTTGTTACTCTTTCTCATAACGCTTACAAAAATAAGTTACCAGCAAGCATCTTCCGTAAGACATGTGACGAAACTGCCGGAAGGCAAAAGCATAGCAGAGAAAAAACATTTCTTCATATAAAAAAATAATTATGCCAGGTCTAAAGCCCTATTTTGATATGTATTTTCTGAAAAGTGTTGGCTTATCTTTTTTGTTTCGCTATACTTAGGAAAGAATAAAATTATATTTTGAAAGGAATGAATACGGAATTGATAGAAATTATAAAAGCAATCATCCTCGGCATTGTTGAAGGCATCACGGAATGGCTACCGATCAGCAGCACCGGACATATGATTTTGGTTGATGAATTCATCCGATTGAATCTTACGCAAGAATTTAAAGATATGTTCTTATATGTCATCCAACTCGGAGCTATTTTGGCAGTCATCGTCCTCTATTTCCACAAGCTGAATCCTTTTTCTCCCACTAAAACAAAAGCGGAGAAAACGCAGACGTGGGATATTTGGAAGAAAGTTGTTGTCGGCTGCCTACCGGCTGCAGTGATCGGGCTGCCATTGAATGACTGGGCGGATAAACATCTCTTGAACGCAACAGTCGTTGCCATTGCCTTGATCGTCTACGGGATTTTGTTCATCGTTGTCGAGAACCGCAATAAAGATAAGGACCCTCATGTGAAGGATTTTAGCGATCTGACTTACAAAATGGCATTCCAAATCGGATTGTTCCAGGCGCTTTCCATCATCCCGGGAACATCCCGCTCTGGATCGTCGATTTTGGGTAGTATGGTGTTGGGGACTTCCCGCTTCATCGCGACCGAATTCTCCTTTTTCATGAGTATTCCGATCATGTTCGGCATCAGTTTCTTGAAAATCATCAAATTCGGCTTCCATTTCAGCGGACTAGAGGCAACTGTCCTTTTATCCGGAATGATTACGGCATTCATCGTGTCGGTCCTGGCCATCAAGTTCCTGATCGGCTACTTGAAACGGAATGACTTCAAGGCATTTGGTTGGTACCGCATCGTACTGGGCGCCATCGTATTAATCTACTTCTTCATTTTCTGATGAGACACCTGCTCCCGTCCACAATTTCTGTGGATGGGATTTTTTTATCCGCAATTTTCAAATATCATAGTCCTCCCTTCTTGTTTGTAATCATTATAATTTAAAAGAGGTGTTTATAACCCATGAAAACCTTATTATCTAGCGTATTCGCCATTATTATTGTGTCAGAATTATGTACATTGAGAATGATATTCATTTCCGTTTGATTGTAATGATTATAATCTACTTCCTTAAAGTGCTATGATTCAAATAGAAAAAGAAATGAAAAAAAGGAGTGTCTCGTATGAAAGATCTATTAAAGAATAAGGCGATGATCGCTACCATCATCAGCGGTATTCTCATCGTTATCGGAATCATCCTGCAATGGCAAAATTTAGATACAGCAGCAGCCATCATTTTCGTCCTTTCCTTTGTAATCGGCGGTTTTAAGCAAGCAAAAGAAGGCGTCATCGATACCTTTGAAAACAAACACCTGAACGTGGATATTTTGATGGTCCTTGCGGCAGTCGGCGCATCCCTCATCGGTTATTGGATGGAAGGCGCATTATTGATCTTCATCTTCTCACTTTCCGGATCATTGGAAGAATATGCTATGGATAAGAGCACAGAAGCCATCACCGCTTTGATGAACATCGTGCCTGATGTTTCAAAACGCATCAAAGCAGACGGCACAATCGAAGAAGTCGCCACGAAGGATCTAAAAGTCGGCGATACGTTGTTGGTTCCAAAGGGGGCAAGCATCCCAATCGACGGCGTCATCAAGGAAGGCCTCGGTTTGATCGACGAAGCCGCCATCTCCGGCGAATCGGTCCCGGTGGAAAAGAAAGTGGGCGATGAAATCTTCGGAAGTACGATCAACTTGAATGAAGCCATTAAGATGACCGTAACAAAAGAATCGAAAGATACTTTGTTCGCTAAAATCATCCGCATGGTCGAGGAAGCGCAGAGCACACCTTCACAAACGGCCAGTTTCATCAATCGCATCGAAAATACTTATGTAAAAATTGTATTGATCTTTGTCCCTGTCATGATCGCCATCTTCTACTTCTTGCTGAACTGGGGCTGGAACGAATCCTTCTACCGCGGCATGGTGTTACTGACAGTGGCATCCCCTTGCGCCTTGGTTGCATCGGCAACGCCGGCTACCCTATCTGCCATTTCAAACGCAGCAAAACGCGGCATCCTGTTTAAAGGCGGTATCCCGATCGAGAACTTCTCGCAGATGGATTGCATCGCATTCGATAAAACCGGGACGTTAACGGAAGGCAAACCAAAAGTAACGGAAGCCGTCTATGCAGCTGCAGAAGATGAAGAGCATATCATGTCAGTTGTGTATGCTTTGGAGCATAGCTCTACCCACCCGATTGCAACTGCTCTAGTGAATTATTTGGACACAAAAGAGTATAAACATACAAAAATGGACTGCATCCAAGATTTGACAGGATTTGGACTTGCAGGTTCTGCTTTCGGCAGCGACTGGAAAATCGGCAAACAATCCTTTGTTGTATCTGAAAATCAACAAAATAAACAAAACCAACAGATTGTTGCCGATGCTTTCACCCTTGAAAAGGAAGGCAAAACCGTTATCTATGTTTCTAAGGATGATAAGGTAGTCGCTTATTATGGGTTATTGGATACACCAAAAAAAGATGCAAAAGATATGATCGCCTTCTTCAAGGCAAACGGTGTCCACACCATCATGATCACCGGCGACAATGAAGCAACCGGCCAAACAATCGGCAAACAATTGGGTGTAGATGAAATCCGCGCAAATTGTCTTCCAGAAGATAAGACAACCATCCTAAGAGACCTACAGAGCCAGTATAAGCTTGTCGGCATGGTTGGGGATGGCATCAACGATGCCCCTGCCCTGGCAAATGCCGATATCGGGATCGCAATGGGCGAAGGTACGGATATCGCAATGGAAACGGCTGATGTTGTCTTGATGAAAAATGAGTTGGACAAATTGGAATATGCTTACGGCCTCTCTATTAAATTGAAAAAAGTGACGATGCAAAACATCATCTTTTCGGTATGTGTCATCCTCACGCTGATCACCTCCAATCTATTCCAATTGATCAACTTGCCGCTAGGTGTGGTTGGACACGAAGGCAGCACAATCCTGGTCATTTTGAACAGTCTGCGTTTGTTGGCAGTCATCCCAACGTATGCCTCGAACAAACCGATGAAACCAATAGTCAAAAAAGAAGCCCCGCAAAAGGCAGTCGAAGAAAATTAAAAAAAATGAGGAGCGGATTCATTTCCGCCCCTCATTTTTTGTAGTTTTGTCTGTTCTTTCCGAAGAAATTCAGCGTTTCCGTTCATCATGAGAACGATGCTTTATGCACAAAAGCTCCCATCACCCAAGCCATTGTAAACAGCTTGGGTGATGGGAGCTTTCTTATTTAAAAGTGTAAGCGAAACAGGTAGGGTCCGCTTTTTCGCTTACTTATTGGTTCTTGGGAAAAAAGCATCATAGAGAACTTTTACGGCCCTCGCTTCATCTTTTTCGTCGATTCCGAACATGACGCTGACCTCGGATGAACCTTGGTTGATCATCTCCAAGTTGATGTCCGCTTCTGCCAACGCTGTACATGCTTTGGCAACCGTCCCTACGGATGATACCATTCCTTCGCCGACGATCATCAGCAAGCATAGGTTTGGCTTGATGCTTACATCATCGGCATCCAATTCCGTCTTCAAACGATACAGCAACTCTTGTTCTTGTTGCATGGTCATTTGATCTTCGCGCAAGATGATGGATAAATCGTCGATGCCTGAAGGCATATGTTCAAAATTCAAGCCAAAATCTTCGAATATTTGCAGTACGCGGCGTCCGAATCCGATTTCCCTGTTCATCAGGTATTTGCTGATATAGATACCGATGAAGCCGGTCGAGCTGGCAATACCGGATACGATATGTTCGTTTGCCGGTCTTGACTTGGTGATGCTAGTACCTGGTGCGGATGGATTGTTTGTATTTTTTACCACCACTGGGATTCCGCCACTGAACGCCGGTTGCAAGGCTTCATCATGGAAAACGGAGAATCCGCTGTAAGATAATTCACGCATTTCACGGTAAGTTAGATGAGCGATTTTCTTAGGGTGTTTCACCAATTTCGGATTTGCCACATAAATAGCATCGACATCTGTGAAGTTCTCATACAAGTTGGCTCTGACGCCGTTTGCGACAATCGCACCCGAAATATCCGATCCGCCCCTAGAGAAAGTCAACAATTCGCCCTCTTTTGTGTATCCGAAGAATCCTGGGAAAACGATGACTTCCTTAATATCCCTCAAAGCATACAAGTTTTTATAGGTTTCCGGCAATACGCGGGCATTTCCTGGATTGTCGGATACTAAAAGTCCGGCATCTTTCGGATTGACATATTTGGCAGGTATTCCTTCTTTGTTAAAGAATGCAGCAATCAATTTCGCATTGTTGTCTTCCCCACTCGCCTTAAAAGCATCCATTGCATACCATTCATCTTTGAACTGGGTTTGAATCAAATCGGCATAATTTTTTGAAATTTCTTCCATAATACTGTTATCGAGTTGCAACTCGTCGACGATGTCCTGATATCTCTTTAAGATTTTTGCCAGAGTGATGTGATAATCTTCTTTTTGATTCACTTCATTCGCCAATTGGATCAATAAGTCCGTTACTTTTTCGTCGGAATCATTTCTCTTGCCTGGAGCGGAAACAACGACAACTCTTCTGTCCGCATCATCTTTTACAATCTGCAATACTTTTTTTAATTGAGTTCCATTTGCAAGTGAACTCCCGCCAAATTTAATTACTTTCAAGCCGCACACTTCCTCGCATAGTTTCTTTAATCAGATTCTCATTTTTTCTTTGTTTTATCATTTATGTTTTAGAATATCATCATCCGGCCCGTATGGCAACACATTTTAGGTTCTTTCCAACGTTAAGTGAAATTTAACACATAAGGACAGACTCCGATAAAATATATTTGGACTACTCCTCTAAGACTGGAAAGGACCACATTTTAGAATTGCACAAATTTTGTAACATATTTGTATTATGAATGCTATGGTCATTTTCAAGAAAAAGAATATACTATGGAAGTAAGTTAATTTAGGAGGTCATCGGATCAGTGGAAAAAAAGAATCCTTGGAGGATGTTATTCGGATTGTCTGTTTTAGCAAGTATCAGCTCAGCATTGTTTCAGTCGCATTGGAAGAAAAAAGGTTCCGATAAGACGAATGTATCTACCTCATTAACGCCCTATGTCGGTACTTGGAAAAATGATAATCGATCCTTGAAGGTTGAAATTACTGATGACCTGGATATCTTGATCAACAACCAAACATTGGATGCAACGCTGGAAGAAGTGAAGCCTGATGAATTAGTGTTCCGGGACCATTTCGGCTATTATATAATATTGAAAAAGCAATCATATCCTAGTTTATACATCTATGACGAAGCAGAAGAGAAAGAATATCACTTAAATCGCGTACAACCCAAATAAAAACATACGAAGGCGGGATAGAAAATCATTTTTGGATGATTTTCTATCCCGCCTTCTTTATTTTGTCGCATCAGCTTTTCGGTTTGATTTTCCATATTTCATCAGCATAGCGTCGGATCGTATAGTCTGACGAGAACGGCCCTGAGTTGGCAATATTCATCAATGCCATCCGGTTCCATTTCCCTCGATCGGCATAGATTCTGTCCGCGCTGTATTGCGCTGCGATATAGCTGTCGAAATCCTTCAACAGGAAGTACTCGTCATTGAATTTCACCAAAGAATCAAAGATATCGCGACCTTCTTGTTCGATGCCCGGAATGGAGCCATCGACAAGCATGTTCAGCACACGCTTCACACGCGGGTTCTTTTCGTAGATATCGTAGGCATGATAGTTGCCGTTGCGGTAATACGACTGAACTTCTTCACTCTTTAGTCCGAAGACAAAGATATTTTCGTCGCCGACATTGTCCCGGATTTCTACGTTTGCGCCGTCCAAAGTGGCCATTGTTATGGCGCCGTTGGACATCAATTTCATATTGCTCGTCCCGGAAGCTTCTTTACCGGCCAAGGAGATTTGTTCACTGATATCCGCGGCTGGAATGATCAATTCCGCAAGGGAAACGCCGTAATTTTCCACAAAGACGATTTTGATTTTATCCCCGATGGTAGAGTCATTATTGATCAAATCGGCAATCGCATTGATCAATTTGATGATTTCCTTCGCATAATAATAGCTTGGTGCCGCTTTTGCACCAAAAATGAAGACGCGTTTCGGGAAATCCAAAGAAGGATCATCCTTCAGCTGCAGATAGCGGTCCAAAATATGCATAACGTTCAGCAGTTGGCGTTTGTAGGCATGCATCCGTTTGATCTGCACATCGAAGATGGCAGTCGGATCGATTTCAATCCCCATTGTTTTCAGTACATAGTCGGCAAACCGCTGTTTATTTTTCAACTTCACGGTTTCTAAAGCTTCCAAGACTTCTTCATCTTCCCGGAATGCCTTCAACAGACGAATTTCCAATGGATTTTTCTTCCATTCTGCCCCAATCGTATCATCCAACAAATCCGTCAACGCTTCATTGGCGATTTGAACCCAGCGTCGTTGCGTGATGCCGTTCGTTTTGTTGTTGAACTTCTGAGGATACATCACAAAGAAATCGTGCAAGGTTTCAGCCATCAGGATATCGGTATGCAGTTGCGCAACCCCGTTGACGCTGTGGCTGCCGATGATCGCCAAATTGGCCATTTTGATCTGGCCCTGGTCGATGATGGCTGTCCGGTAGGCCAATTCATTTCCATAGATAGGTATTTTTTTCTCGATGTGACGGCGATTTATTTCGGCGATGATTTGGTAGATGCGCGGCAATAGCTCCGCAATCATGCCTTCCGGCCAGCGTTCCATCGCTTCCTGCAGAATGGTATGGTTGGTGTAGCTGATCGTTTTTTTCGTTATTTCCCAAGCCTGATCCCAGCCTAAGCCTTCTTCATCCAACAATATCCGCATCAATTCGGGAATTGCCAAAGTCGGATGGGTATCATTGATATGGATGGCGGTCTTTTCCGGAAATTGATTCCAGTCCAGCTTCAGTTTTTTGAAGTACCGGATGATGCTTTGTATCCCTGCGGAAGAGAAGAAATACTCCTGTTTGACGCGCAATAAGCGCCCTTCATAGTTTGAATCATCAGGATACAACACTTCGGTTATGCGCATGACGTCATCCCGTTCTTCCACTGTGGAAAAATTGGCTTCTTCGCCATAGGGGATTTCGGCAGACCATAGACGCAGATTATTGATAACCCCGTTTTTGTATCCGACTTGAGCGGTATCGTAGGGGACGGCCAAAATATTACGCGTATTTTCATAGCGCACCGTCATCTTGCCATCTTCATCGGCCGCGAGATTCACTTGCCCGCCGAAACGGACGATGACGGCCTTATTTTCTTTTCTGACTTCCCAGACGTTGCGGTTCCGCAGCCAGTTTTCCGGTAATTCAATTTGGTAGCCGTTGACGAATTTTTGCTGGAACAGACCATAACGGTAACGGATACCGTTACCATGGCCTGCAAGACCGGTGGAAGCGATGGAATCCATGAAGCAGGATGCCAATCGCCCTAGACCGCCATTTCCCAAAGCGGGGTCCACTTCACCTCGTGCTACTTCATCAAAGTCGAGCCCCAGTTCCTGCATGCCTTCGCGCACGCAATCCAGGATGCCCAAATTCAATAGGTTGCTTTTCAGCATTCTTCCCGGCAAAAATTCCATGGAAAAATAGTAGACCTGTTTTGATTGATCTGCTATATAATCTTCAACCGTACTTTTCCACTCTTCAGTGTATAGCCCTCTCACCAAATCGCCGAGCGCGATGAAACGTTCAGTAGTTGATCCTTCATCATAACCATATGCAAATAATTCTTCGAACTTTTTTGTATATTCTTTTTTGAATTCTTGTACATTGAATGCCATGTGAATACCAGACCTTTCCGTTACTCATTTACTAAAGATTCATATATTTCCAGGTAATCTTTAGCCGGTTCTTTCCAGCTGAAATCCTGGCTCATCGCTGTTTGTACCATCGCAGCCCAAGCTTTCGGCTGATTCTCGTATACATCCAAGGCCCGGTAGATGGTCCCAAGCAGCGCATAGCCGCTGAAGTCCATGAAAGTGAAGCCGGTCCCTTCGCCTGTATAAGCGTTATACGGCACAACGGTATCTTTTAAGCCACCTGTTTCATGAACGATCGGCAAAGTGCCGTAGCGCAATGAAATCATTTGTGACAAGCCGCATGGTTCAAATGCGGATGGCATCAGGAACAGATCGCTGCCCGCATACATCAATTGCGCCAACGTGATATCAAAGTCTATCACGGCGCTGAATCGATCCGGGTATTCGGAGGCAAAGTAACGGAACGAATTTTCGTACTCCGCTTCTCCCGTTCCCAAAATGGCGATTTGGACATCGCGCGAATTCAATAATTCCTCAGCTTTTTCTTGGACCAATTGATATCCTTTTTGATCCGTCAAGCGTCCGACGCTCGTTATCAATGGGATATCAGGGTTCACTTCCAGCCCCAAGCGTTCTTGCAGCGCTGCTTTATTTTTAGCTTTTCCGGATAAATCAGTGCTGGAGAAATGGTAGAGCAGCTTCGGATCGGTTTCCGGGTTATTGATATCATAGTCGATGCCGTTGATGATCCCTCTTATTTTGCCGCTATTGTAGCGTAGTGCGCCTTCCAATCCTTCGCCGAATTCCGGTGTTTGGATTTCATTGGCGTAGGATGGACTCACCGTCGTCACGACATCAGAAAAATTGATGCCGCCTTTCAGGAAATTGACGTTATCGTAATATTTCACTCCGGCCTCATGGTAGATGTTCATTCCTGTTCCGAAGATGCTGGAAAGTACGACCGGATCAAAGATACCTTGGAAACGGATGTTGTGGATGGTGATCACTTTACGGATGTCCTTGAATGCCTGCACCCACTTGTAATTGAATCCTAAGCCGCCCATTTCGATTGGCTTCGTCACATTCGCCCAAGCGGTGCTCTCTTCAGCGATCATGTAGGCATCAGGGGTTCTTTCGAATATTTTTTTGTTCATTTTTTGAAGGAACTGAATGCCTTCACGGTTATGATTGCTGCCGTCTTCATTCGGTGTCCACGGGCCATCATCGTAGTCCAAGTAGAGCATGTTGGAAACCGCATCGACGCGGATACCGTCCAAATGGAACTCCTCCAGCCAGAAAATGGCGTTTGAGATCAGGAAACTGTGCACTTGTGATTTGCCTAAGTCAAAATTCAACGTGCCCCAACGATTGTTGACGCCACGGTTCGGATCCGCATACTCGAAAGTCGGCGTCCCATCAAAATAGGACAGCGCATAGTCGTTACGGCAGAAATGGCCTGGAACCCAGTCCATGATGACGCCGATGCCTTCTTTATGAGCCTCTTCAACAAATTCCCGCAATTCCAATAGATTGCCATAGCGCGCAGCCACAGCATAATAGCCGGTGATTTGATAACCCCAAGACGCTTCCAGGGGATGTTCCATCAATGGCATGAATTCGATATGTGTGTAGCCCATCTCTTTCACATACGGGATCAACGCTTCCGCTAGGTCCTTGAAGGAATACCAACTTCCATCTTCATGTTTCTTCCAGGAACTGAAATGCACTTCATAGATATTGAGGGGTTTTTGATAAATGGCTTTCCTCTTCTTGTTTGCTTGCCATCTGCCGTCTTTCCATTTTTTGTCAGGCATGTCAAGAATGACGGAGGCATCTTTCGGTGGAACTTCATACGCGAAGGAATAAGGATCTATTTTGTATTTCTTCTTGCCGTTCTTATCTTCGATATAATATTTGTAGCATTGTCCTTCTTTAGCATCCTCAGTAAAAACAGACCATCCGCCCGTCTTGCCGATTCTATGCATTTCGATAGGTTTCCAATCGGAAAAATCGCCGACTAATGAAACGCTCTTCGCATTAGGTGCCCAAACCGTAAACCGCCAGCCGTCTTTATTGTCCTCATTGCGTTTTTTACTGCCAAAAAAACGATAGCTCTCAAAGTGTTCTCCAATGTTAAACAAATACATTTGTTTTTCAAGCTCATTGAGTATGTTCATTTCTGCACTCATTAAAGCACTCCCCTCTCAACTATATTGTGATTCAAAAAAATCAGAATTGTTATATATCGCTCGATTTAACCTCATCTTCATCATGTTGTTTATCATAACATTTATCGGTTTGTTTTGCCATAAAGCATAATAAATATATTGAAACAAGTATTATTTTTAGCCATAAATAGGACAAAACTATCCCTTTACAAAAAATCTAATTAACAACAATGGAAACGAATAACATTCTTTCTATATCAATATAGCAGATTCATATTTTTCGTTGATTGTAAAATTAAAGTAAAGTTAGAATATGATTAGAAAACTTAAAAATAATCTTCTTGCATCCTTGCTCAACGAATAGATCCCTTGTCGGACCGCATACGATAGAGAATTCCAATTTGAATACTTATTCACAAGAAATCAAATCTTATGAGCAACTATCTTGCGTACGTTTACAATTAAGCTAAAAAAAGAATCCCAATTTGTAAATAGTTTAGACATCCTATTTACAAATTGGGATTCCTATTGTTTTTCATTATCATTTGAATCTTTGCATAAGCAGTTCCACCGTTGGGATATCCGCCGGAGCCCAGTCGAGACGATCGAGATTACAAATGCTTTCCCAACGCATATCTTGATGCTCGGAAAGTTGCGGTTCTCCCTCTTGCAAGCCGCACAGCAGCGTGGCCAACTCCACGGTTCCGAAAGCATATTCATGAATCACGGTAACAAGTTTTTCCTTTACGATAACTTTACAATTGAATTCCTCCTGCATTTCACGGATGAGCGCCTCTTCCTCGGATTCGCCCGCCTCCATCTTGCCGCCCGGAAATTCCCACAGTCCTGCCAACGATTTGCTGCAACCTCTTTGGGCACAGAAGATTTTCCCATCCTTTTCTAACACGGCTCCAACAACCTTTACCATCTTCAAAAAAAACCTCCATTATTTCCTGAAATTCACATGACTTAAATCATGTCTATTCTGGACTATCTTTCTCATAAGAATACTTTATTGATTACCCTGCCATCCGTGACTTCAGGGAACTTCAACCCGATGGCATGCAGGAAAGTAGGCCCTTCGTCAACCAACCTGCCCTTTTCGATGACGGCATCCGCGTCAATTCCCGGACCTGACAGCAGCAGCATCGTGCCGTAGTTTTTCTTTTTGGGGCTGAATCCATGTGTGGCTTTATGCAGCTTGCGATCGGGCAGACTCTTCGCGGTGCTTTCCATGAAAGGATAGCGGACATCGCTTTCGAAATAGTAGCCGCGTTTCGCCTCTATCATAAACAGGCAGTTCTCGTCCGCTCCCATCTTGCTGGCTTCTTTGGCAGAATAGATGGTATCGATTCTGTCATCCAAACCTTTCAGGGCATCCAATATCATCTTGTTCGTGATGCTATCGTCCCTGCGGTAAATATAACAAGCTCCGTCGGCGGCTTTCGCCAACACTTTCCAATCCTTGATGTCTTTCTTCTTATCTAACGTTTGCCAACCTTTATCCAAAAACAAGTGATTGGGGCGGATAACGGTATGTGTATCGATCTGATAGTGATCCCCCAATACGGCGAATACCGTATCTTCAAAAATGCCGCTTTCCTTCATGGCGTCCATTATTTGGCCGAGATGACGATCCATCCTGACGATGGCTTCCTTCGCCTGATTGCTCAAGACACCGTATCCATGCCGCATGCTATCCAAATCCACAAGGTGGACAGCCATCAGATCCGGTTGCTTCGTTTTGATGGTATCGACGGCGATTGCTGTGATAAATTCGTCCAATTCCGGTTGTGCGATGCCATTGCGCATTTTCCCGAATTTTTTATTCATCGCTAGTGCGTAGCGCATACTGGAAGCAAAAGCGGATACCGTCACTTGGGTTTGCCAGGGGCGATTCGGGAAGATCTCGGCCAGGTTATAATCGATGGAGGGACTCTTACCCGTCACCGGCCACAGCAAGGCGCAGACCGTATAACCTGCCTGCTTGGCGACGTCAAATATAGTCGCTTTCTTGATTTCTTTTGCATACCAATACCAATCAGGGGACTGCCGTTCTGGTTGAAGATGCGTATTGTGAATGACACCATGGCGATTCGGATACATTCCGGTTGCGATCGAAGTATGGGCAACATAGGTCAGCGAAGGATAGACAGACTCCACTTCTTTGACTAATGCGCTTCGGTTAATAATTTCTTGAAAATGGGGCAATGTCTTGGCAAAAGCCAAATCATCAGCACCAAATGCATCTAATGAAATGATGTACAGTTTTCTTTTCCCCATATCCACGCCCTCCTATACGATTATTTTACCATATGTTTGCATCGCCTTATGTGAACGTTTTAAGAAAATGGTAAATATTCGGCAAAAACAACGATTTTTGAAATTCCCTTTAAAACGCTGGCCTTTCTTTTCGCGATAATGCTGCATATCTTATTCGAAACAAAACAACAAAAAGAGCATCCTCTGAACCCCATCAAACCTCCCTGGAAAGAACGTTGGCCTTCTTCCCGTGTTACTTGCCGTCGTCACTGTTCTGGGGCTCCTGCAGCGTCGGACTTTTCCATGCAGAACCATCCATTCCCTTTGAGATTTGTATCCCGTTTCGGTTCGTCGGTTCGGGATTCCACTCCATCTCACAATGGACATGCTTGCCGTTTTCCGGCGCACATGTGAAAAAGTCCAGAATGATTGTTCCAGACCTTCTCCATCATTATTTTTCCGTTCTTTTTTCCTCAGTGGGTTGTTCCGCTGGGCTTTCCGTTTTCACCTCACTGCCGAGCAGTGTATTTTGGCTCATGTCCTCTTTCGATGGTTCTTTCGGATTTTCCGCTGGCTTATTCGCTGCGTTTTTTGCATCCGTTTTTTTTGGATGTGTGCGCACAAATCTTTCTTTCCTTCTGTCTTCGATTATTTTCTTTTCTTGGAGCTGTCTTTCTATCCGCTTCTTTCCCCAACGGGTTTTGAAGAATATTTTTTTGATGAGCCAAAACAGCAGAACCAATCCCAATGCGGCAACAATATATGGCAATGCATAGATGAGCCCGATGGCAGCATCTTGCACCCAGTAGTAGAAAGCATACACAGAATCCAGGAAAGCTTCTTTTACACGGCCCCAAAACGGAACCGCTCCTCCGTGGTTCGTGCTGATGCGGGAACGTTCAGTAACCGTTAAATGGAGAGCGGTATAATCGATCAGAGAATCCATATTATCCAATTCGGACTGCAACACTTCCCGCTCGGAGATGGTTGCGCTCAGACTGTCTTCGATGGCCAGGATTTGATCGACTGCTTCCGCTTTATCCAACAAGGCCAACAGCCGCTCTTCCTTCCTTTGCAGCACGCTGATGCGGGTTGCGGTATCTTTGTAGGATTGCGTGACATCCTGGTTGCCGATTTGTTCGCTGATTTTCGTCCCCAGATTTCCCTCCAAATCCTGCATGAACGGATTTACGGAAGCGTTCGGAATGCGGATGGTATAAGTCCCTTGACGGTAGTTTGTGGATGTGGAAGCAGAATTGTAGATGCCGTTGTTCCCGCTGTATTCATAGGAATATTCAATATAGGCGCCGTATTTTTTGATAACTTGATTCAAATAATCAACTGAAGCCTGATATTCCAGCGTCTCGTAGGATAGAGTGATGGTGGTGATGACTTTTTCGCCAATCAGCAACCCTTGACCTGTGGCACTGTCGGTTTTTGCCACCTCCATCGTTGATACGCTGTTGACGCCAGCCGTATCCTGGGTCGTATTCGTTGTTACATTTGTCCACAAGGAGCAGCCAAACAACGTCAGAGACAGGAGAAATACAATAAATAGTTTCGCTCTCTTCACCAAAATCGCCTCCCCATCAAAAATGCCCATATTCTTATCTAAATTATACAGCATTCCCGAACCAGCTCCTAAAATAAAGCCCTTACAAAAAAAACGCAAAAAAAAAGATTGAAAGTCCCTAAGAACTTCCAACCTTTTAGTACGGCATGATAAATCATGGATAACTCCTGTTCACAGCAGTTGTTATCAAACATCCACATCCTGTGGTGTGCAAAGCACGCATGTCCCGTTAAGATTCGCAATCACCAGCCGCCAAAGCGGAATGAGTAAACTCATCTGATTGCTCGTCGCCTCATCGCATGTATAGAATAATACCATGCCCCCGCTGCAATAGCAAGCCTATTTCCAAATTAATGCTCATTTCCCCTTTTCGAATTGTTGCATCCAAGCTTCTGCAATCAGTTCATGCCCTTTTCCGGTGGGATGGACGCCGTCTTCCGACAAGGCTTCGTAGCCTACTTCTTCGCCCACTTCGTTAAGATAGCGGTCCAAGCCTATGCACTCGGCCCCAAAGTTGTCCGCCAGTTCCCGGACGATGGCGATTTTCGGATCCAAATCTTTGCGCCACATCTTTCGGTCCTCCGGAAAAGGGAACACAAACGGCTCCAGCAAAATGATGCGTGCTTGCGATTGGTTCCGCAAGGATGCCAGTAGATGCGTGTAGCACATCTTGAACAAGGCCGCTGTCTTCTCTGTCCCAAAAAGGCTGTCGTCGCCCACATTTTGCCACGTATCATTGATGCCGATCAAAATGGTCACAACATCCGGCTGAAGGGATACACAATCCTTGTGCCAACGCTCAACCAGATCCGTCATTGTGTTGCCGCTGATGCCTCTATTGATGACCTGATAGCATTCTGCTTCGCCGCGACGCTGGAATTCTTGCTGGATCATCGAAACATAGCCGCTGCCCAGCGAATCGGGATTCGCCCTGTTTCGATGCACGTCAGTGATGCTGTCCCCGATGAAAAGCAGTTTTTGTTTTTGCGTCGTTTCCATCTCCCTCACCTCCCGCAAATTTTTTCATAAAACAAGGGACCGAGACAAAACGCTTTTTGTCCCGGCCCTGCTGCAAACGTGTAATCGCCTATTTATTTTGGATGACTTCGATCTTATAGCCATCCGGATCGGTGACGAAATAATACCTGACCGATGAGTCCGGCAGGCCTTTGTAGTCCGTGACGGTGAAGCCGGCCGCCACCTGTTTGTCGTGCAATTCTTCGAATTCATCCACGCCAAGCGCGATGTGCCCGTAGCCATCGCCGATATTATACGGTTCGTGGTCATAGTTGTAGGTCAATTCCAATTCATAGTCATCGTTTTCCAGGCCTAAATAAACGATCGAGAATTTGTGCTCAGGGTAATCCAACATTTTCTTTTCTTTAAAACCGAAAGCTTCTTTGTAGAATGCCAATGATTTATCCAGGTGCTGTACGCGAATACAAGTATGAAGCATTTTCATATCCAACCATCCTCTCTTTTCTACCTGTCTTTTATCATACCGAATATTGCCGTTTTTTTCAAAGTTTTGTCGCAAAAATAGACTTGCTATATCTTGTAATCTGAATTATCCTAGAAGTTAATGATTCAGAGAAGGAGCCGTCAAATGAAGACATGTGTATATTGTCATAACCGCATTCCAAAAGAAGCTTTAATTTGCCCCATGTGTGGATCAGATGTTTCCGCTTCTGAAGCGATCCATAAAGATGAAGTGTATCAAGCCTCTCTATTTGAGGATAACCCAACTGATGTTGTTGACGTCACAAACAAAGAGGATTCTTTACCAAATTCAAGATTGCAAAAAAAGGCATTTTCTTTTCAACAGCTGAGAGGTAAATTTGTCCGCTATTGCTCTTTTTTATGGAAGAAAATGAAAGATCCCGATGAATCAAGGAAAACGCGCCGGGATACCCACGAACTATACGGCTATTTCACCTTCATCGCATCCGCCCTGTTGTCTGCAGGCCTCATCACAAGGATGTTGGCCGCTTTTGCAGTTCAGTATGACTTGCTGTCGCAGATATCCTTGTTTCCG
Source organism: Trichococcus palustris (assembly GCF_900114465.1). GTDB lineage: Bacteria > Bacillota > Bacilli > Lactobacillales > Aerococcaceae > Trichococcus > Trichococcus palustris. The sequence goes on from NZ_FOTD01000002.1 coordinate 134,640, forward strand.
GCAGTTTCGTTTAAGATCGAACCGCTCGTTTGGTATATGAAGGGTTTCCTGCTGCTTCTATTATATTATTTGCTGTTCCCGATCTTATCCTACGTCATCAAAACCTATTTTTTGCATAGACGCCATGCATTTCCTAATTGGATGACGCAATTTGCCGGAATGAATGCATTCAGCTTTGTTTTATTGGCCGTCTCCTTTATCTTTGGCATGATCGCCCCTATCCTTATGGCGGTGCCTGTCCTTTTATTATTCCTGATCCATTTGATGTCCTATCTCGTGACCTTCATTGCCAGCCTCTACCAGACGATCAATGAGACAAAATACGAAACACTCTATCTGTGCTTAGGCGGCATCAGCGCACATCTGCTCATCATGATCAGCATCACCTATCTGCTCATCTTCAAAATGTAAAACAAGCTGCAGGATTTGCTCGCATAAGCGAGTCATCCTGCAGCTTGTTTTTAAATATCCATATCGGTGAACGCATACGGCACCAATGCTTTAAGCGTCAGTTCCATGATTTCGCCGTTGTTTTTCGACAGATAGACCGGCGTTTCGTAGTCGCAAAGTTCCACCATGACTTGCCTGCAGATGCTGCATGGCGGCAAGAAATCTTCGGTATCCCCCGAAATAGCAATGGCCATCACGTCCTCTTTATGATAGCCTTTCGCGATGCCGGCAAACAAGGCCGTCCTTTCGGCACAATTGGTCGCACCAAAGGAAACATTCTCGACATTTACCCCGGTGATGACTTCCCCGCTCTTATAGAGGACAGCCGCACCGACAGGAAAATGCGAATACGGGCAATAGGCATTCTGTTTGGCCTCTTTCGCTTTTGCCACTAATTGTTCAACATCCATTTGCTTTCCCTCGCTTATCTTGATGAATCGATTTTTCCATTTCCCCGCATCCCCCGGACAAATAGCCTTAACCCAAGTATACCGACTTTACATCCTTTTTGCCAATTTTGGCAATACCGCGGCCCTATTTGACACGCATCCGGCACGGAAAGGATGCGAACGAGCGACTGCACTAAAAAAATAAAGGAGCGCGAACCCCCCTTATAATCACGGGTGTTCGCGCTCTTCATTCTTTCTTGAAAATGACTAATCTTTCAATCCCGGAATATTGGCCATATAGTTTTCCAATGCTTTGATTGCTTGAACCATCAAGGCGGCATTCACTTCATAAGGCAAACCATGAACCGGTGCTTCCGGTTTCGTAGCCAATGTGGCGATGTCCAAGATTTCTTCGTCCGTGAGACGATCCAAATGCAAGTCATGCAGGCTCTTGGGGATGTCCAGATGTTCATAGAACGGAATCAGGTTATCGATTTCCGCCCATTTCTTCTCGAACGCCAGTTGTACCAGGATGCCATAGGCGACCTTGTGACCGTGCAGAAAATGATGCGATTCCGGATAAGCGGTGATGGCATCGTGGATTTCATGCGCAATGGTCGTCCGGGCCAATGTATCCCCCATCCCACCGACCATCCCGCTGATGGAGATGATGACTTCCGCCAATTTCGCGAAGGTCTCCGTAGCTTCACCGGCTTCCAAACCGGCGATGGCCATTTCCGCATAGTCAAGGATGGCTTGTCTGCAGATGGAAGCCGCGTGGCGGGCCATCATCAACATCGGCTGATGCTCATTTTCAGGCAAGGACAGGATTTCATCGGACTCGTACCATTTCGCCAATGTATCCGCCAATCCGGCCACAAAGAAATCTTTGGGGGAATCAACGAGCAATTGCGGATCCAGCAGCAGGATGGAAGCTTGTTGCGGCATGAAATCATAGCGGATGAATACGCCATCCTCCGTATACATGACGCTCAGCGGTGTCCAAGGCGCACAGTTGCTGGCCAATGTAGGCACCATGACATTCAGCAGACAGCCCGCTTTGGCTGCCGCATATTTGACGGCATCCATGATTTTACCGCCGCCCACAGCGATGATGGCATCCGCTTGATGGCTAGTTGCCAGTTCGGCAATGCGATTCACTTCCTCGTAGCTGCATTCTCCGCCGAACTTGTCTTCCCATATTTCAAAGTCCGCCGCATACAGGTCATCCAAATAAGGACGGGCTTTTTGCCAGGACACGCCGCCGTGTACGACTACTATTTTTTTTACGAATCTTTCCGAAAGACGTTTCGGCAACGTCGCCAAGACACCAAGTCTGCACTCATACTCTTGCGGGCCGGGTCTTACGGTTAATGCAGTTGTCATCTTCCTTTACCTACCTCTCCCAAAATAATCAGACCGTGCGCACAAACGGGTCTCTGCTGATGCCCGCTGCCAATACTTGTTTCGCATATTCTTTGGCGCCAAACAAGGAATGATCGCGGTAATTGCCGCATTCCTTCGCTGTCGTTGCCGGAACGACCGTCGTTTCCAAGACGATGTTCAATACTTTTTCCAACGCGGAAGCGATCTCTTCCGTCGTGTGCTCGCCCCAACAAATCAGATAGAAGCCCGTGCGGCATCCCATCGGGGAAAGGTCGATGACGCCGTCGATGTAGTCGCGGATATTGATCGCCAACAGATGCTCCAATGTATGCAAAGCGCCTGTCGGTAAGGAATCTTGGTTCGGTTGCACAAAGCGTAAATCAAATTTTGTCACAATCGCTCCTGTTTCGTGTTGTTCATAACCTGCTTGACGGACGTAAGGCGCCTTCACCAAGTTGTGGTCGAGTTCAAAACTTTCTACTTTTGCCATTCTTCATACCCCTTTTCGAATAAAAATATATATTAAAAAATCCTAATAGTCACTTTTTCATTATACCGAAGATTTCACAAAACTTCCTTAAAAATTTCGTCTGATTTATGCTATCATACAATGATAGGAAGTCGTTCCATAAAACGATCCACGAAAGGAGGAACGCGGTACTATGCTTTCCATTGTTTTTCAGCAAATGTTGACGATGTTCGCTCTCATGTTTTTTGGCTTTGTTTTAGTGAAGGCGAAAGTCATCACCAGTGAAGGGACGCGCCAGATTTCAACGATTTTGTCGCTCTTCGTTATGCCGGCGACGATGATCACGTCCTTCAATGCGGCGTTTGATGCGCATCGCTTGAAATTATTGTTTTGGGCTACCTTCGCGGGTTTCCTGACAATTTTCACAAGGATTTTCATCGCCCGCCTCCTTCATAAAAAAGACGACCGCATCGACCAATATGCCACCATCTTCCCGAATGCGGGTTTCGTGGGTATTCCCTTGGTTCTGGCCACGGTCGGGTATGAAGGGGTCTTCTTCATGTCGGGTTACATCATGGCAAATAACGTCACGCAATGGACGTATGGACAATACCTTATTTCAGGGGATAAGGAGGCGATGACGCTGCGGCAAACGTTATTGAACCCTGGGATGATCGGCGCCGTCATTGGTTTGGCCATCTACGTAACCCGCCTACCGGTTCCGGATTTCCTATGGAATGCAACAAACAGTCTGGCCGGTTTGAACACGCCCTTGGCCATGGTGATTTTGGGCAGTTACATCGCAAACAGCAATCTGTTGGAAGTATTCGCTTTTCCCAAGGCTTACTGGACTTCGCTGTTGCGGCTTGTGGTGACCGCTTTTGTCTCCATCTTCATTATTTATTTGCTTCCGATAGACAACTATGTAGTGGAAATCGTCTTAACGATTGCATCCTGTGCTCCCGCTGCCACAAATACCGCCATCCTGGGCCGGTTATTCGGCGGAGATTACGAATACGGAGCACGCCTTGTGGTTTTGACCACACTGCTTTCTATTCTGACCATCCCCCTGATCGTGGAATTCGCCCAAACCCTGTTCGGGTGAAAGGTGCGCTGAAAAATCGGTTGATTCGGATTCTTAAAGATAAGAAAAAACTTCGCAGCCTGTAATGGCTTCGAAGTTTTTTTAGGTTCATTTTTTATTGTTAGAGCGATCTTGCGGGGGCCGCGCTTTTTCCGACAACCTTCCAGACAACTTGCGCCAACCAGAAATCCACCATGCTGTGGATGACGGTGCCGACGCCGATCAGAAGCATGACGGATGTCAACAAACCTTTGTCGTAATAAGCAGTCGTCAAGTTCCCGGCAAAATAGAATAACGTCACGACGATCACTTCGCAAGTGGCATGCAGGACGCCCAGGACCAAGCTGAATAACAAGGTTTGCTTGCCGCCTTTGGCCAGCTCAGGTTTCTTTTGGATATATTTCGCTCCGAAATAAGAGAAAATCATATGCGTCGCTGCTCGTAACGTGACAACCAACGGAAATCCGCCTAGCATAAAGCCTACTGCTGTACCGAATGCGACAGCAACGGCAATGCCTGGCGAGATAAACATCGCAATCATCGTTGCAACATGGCTTGCCAATGTAAAGGATGCAGGCTCCAATATTATTTTAAATGGCGACACCATCGGTATCAGAATCCCGATTGCGATCAATAATGCCGCTATAGTAAGATCTTTTGTTTTCATGCGCGTCTTCATGTTTACATCCCTCCAAATATATATTTACAACTGTCTTGACAGTTTCAGTTAATTATATAATTTTTTGTGTAGATGTCAAGTGCCCTTTAGCCTTCGAAAAGGATGCCCGCTTGCTTCAGCTCGTGTTTGATGCGGACCAAAGCCGCTTCATCTTTGCAGGCGATCGTATGGATATGCACACCCCCGGTAAGGGATGATAGCATGGTCACTTCTTTGGCGGCCACTTTTTTCATGAAATCAGCTACATCATGGCGTGAGCCGATATGCAGTTCCCCGGTTATGGTCCCGTACAAAGGATGCTCCACCTGCACATCGACCACTTCACCGCCGTTATCGACAACGATCGTCAATTCCGTTTCGACTTCTGCTTCACTGTGCAGGCAAGCCACTTTGGCGGTGAAGGATTTATCCTCCCCTTTTAAGGCTTTGCCCGAAAGATATCCCCTCGGCGTCGCAATCACTTCTATCCCTTTTGCGCGGATCAAGGCGATGTCCCCTACAATGATTTGGCGGCTCACCGAAAATTGTTCCGCCAACTGCGTAGCATTGACCGCTTGATCGGATGCCTCCAATATTTTTATGATTTCATTTCTTCTGTCTGTTGCTTTCAACTGTATCACCTTTCCTGTGCGGCTTCTCACCCTTAATAGTACCCATTTTTCATCCCTATCGCAAGTGGACAAATCGACCCGAGCCTAATTTCCCGGAAACGGCAAGAAAAGATGAGTCAAAAACCGTTCTTTCCGGTCTATGCCTCATCTTTTCTTGATCGCAAAACGTATTATTTTTTTGAAATAAGAAGCGCATCATTTTAGGTGTTTCACAGATTCCTAAACTGTTTGACGCCCTCACATGATGGCTAGCGGTCCAAGCCTGCCTCTCGGAATAAAGATGAAGGGTTCTCTTGGCTCTGTGAGCCAAGACATACTGTTCGACTAACCTGCTGAGGCAGGAAGTCTCTCAGCAATTGCGCTCTACGATGCTCATTTGCATGGGACTCTTAGGGATTCATCCCTTAGAGTCCCAGTATAAGGTGACCGTAGGGAAAGTTGCAGGCCAGATTTCCTAAATTGTCATGCCTCTTGCGATTTCAATCGCTTAGAGGCATGATACACTTGGCCGTTTTTTGGTCACAGTGTTTCCTTACTAGTCGAGGCAAGGCGGGCTTGTCCCGCTTTTCTTTTTTCGTCATTTATTTTTTGTGGCGGCTATGTAGCAGCCGAGCAATCGGAAATAGACGCTGTTTTTCTGAAGCAGCCGCAAAGCGCCGTTCACGTTTTCTTCCGCGATATTGCCCTCGAAGTCCAAATACAGCAGATATTCCCACTTCTCCCCTTGGACGGGGCGGGACTCGATTTTGATCAAGTTGATGTGGTATTCCGCAAAGTGCCGCAATAATTTGAACAGCGTCCCCGCTTCGTTATCCAACGAGAACACCACACTCACCTTGTTGCAGCGCGGGTTTGATTCCAAGTCTTTCCCCAGAATAATGAAACGCGTCGTATTTTCGCTCTCGTTTTGGATGTTATCCGCCAGAATGGACAGGCCATGGATTTCGGCTGCCCTTCTGCTGGCGATTGCGCTCTTACGGACATCCTGCGAATCCTTCACCAACTTAGCGCTGTCGGACGTGCTATGGAATGGTATTTGACGCCATTTTTCATGGTTTTTGAAGTATTCCGTCGACTGTTGGAACCCTTGCGGATGGGAATAGACTTCCTCCACTTCATCCAAGTTTGTCCCTTCCAGCCCGATCAGATGCTGTTCGATTTTGATGTACTGTTCCCCAACGATGGAGAAACCATATTTGGCCAATAGGTCATACACCTGCGAAATCGCACCGGTCGAGGAATTCTCGATCGGCAAAACGCCGTAGTCGATTTCCTTGTTCCGGATGGCCAAAAACAGAGACTCAAACGTATGGTAGTTTGACGGGTTTGCTGGCGCTTCGTCGAAGTAAGCCAACATCGCCTCTTCACAGAAGGAACCCGTTTCCCCGAAATAACCGATTTTCGGATCGTTCTTCGGCGGATGGCTGGCGAACAGCTGGTCGTAATCGACGGTGGAGGCCCGGACATCTTTCTGGACCTCTTTCGATAAGTCCATTACCGTCTCCAAAAAGTGACGGACCTGGACCTCGGAATCCTTATCCGTTATCTGCCGGATGTTTTGAAGCAGCACTTGTCGCTCGCGTTCCTTATCGTAGATCGGTAAAGATTGATTTTTTTTGTAATTGCCTATTTTTTTGGATACCGCCAGTCTTTTCTCGAATAAAGAGACCAATTCCTGATCGATGGCATCCAGTTCTTTGCGATAGTCCTCTAGATCCGACATGTTTCCACTCCTCAGCAAAAATTATTGGTTTTTGTACAATTTGGAGTCCAACAACAAGTCCAAAATCGCGATGGCGGTCACGGCTTCCAATACCGGAATCGCGCGCGGCACGATGATCGGGTCATGTCTTCCTTCCACTACCAATTCGGCATTGGTTTTTTCTTCGATGTCGATGGTTTGCTGTTTGATGGAAATGGACGCCGGTGGTTTGATGGCTACCTTGAACAAAATCGGCATGCCATCGGTGATCCCGCCTACGATGCCGCCGTTATGATTGGTGCGCGTTTTGATGGTGTCCCCCTCATAATAGTAGGAATCGTTCGCTTCGGATCCGAGCATTTCGGAAATGCCGAAACCTGCCCCGAATTCCAACCCCTTGACGGCTGGCACGGAGAAGATGATGTGGGATAGGACCGATTCCACGGAATCAAAGAACGGATTCCCAATTCCGGCTGGGATGCCCAACACGCAGACTTCTGCCGTTCCGCCTAAGGAATCGCCTTTCGCTTTCGCTTCACGGATGATCTCTCTCACTTGCGGTTCCAGCGCTTCGTTCAGCAAAGGCAGTTCTTTTTCCGAAAACCCTCTCAGCAGGTCCGGCGTCACTTCGCAATCCGAGAAACTTTCGTCTTGGATATTTGCCACACTCTTGAGATGCGCTCCAATCGTGATGCCCTGTTTTTCCAACAGTTGCTTCGCGATGGCACCCGCAAAAACAAGCGGTGCTGTGATCCTTCCAGAAAAATGCCCACTCCCGCGATAGTCGTTGAACCCTTCGTAGCGGACATAGCCCGGATAATCCGCTTGGCCCGGACGCATCAGTTTTTTCATTAGGCTGTAGTCCTTGGAACGGGTGTCGCTGTTGCGGATGATTGCAGTCAAGGAACTCCCGGTCGTGCGATCATTGAAATAACCGCTCACTATTTCCGGTTGGTCTTTTTCTTTGCGCGGCGTCGTCAAGGCGCTTTGGCCGGGCGCCCGTCTCTTCATTTCTTTTGCCACGTTTTCCATATCGATTTCATGTCCTGGTGGCAGACCGTCGATGACGATGCCGATAGCGGCGCCGTGTGATTCGCCAAAAATGGACACTTTCAATTTATTTCCCCATACATCGCTCATTGAATCTTGCCCCCTATTGATTGATAATCTTCCCAAAAATTGGGGTACGATTTTGATACGCATTCCGCATCCGTAACAGTGATCGGTTCTTCGCACACCGTAGCCGCAATGGCCAGCATCATGGCGATGCGGTGGTCTTTGAAACTCCAGACCCGTTCGCCGCCTTTCAATGATTTGATACCATTGATCAGCAAGCCCTCCGGAAGTTCCTGGATATCCGCTCCCAATTTTTTGAGTTGGCTGGCGGTCGCCTCCAAGCGATCACATTCTTTGATCCGCAATCTGCCGGCGTTGATGATTTCGGTTCTGCCTTCGCTCAGGCAAGCCGTCAATGCCACCACCGGGATGATATCCGGACATTGGGCTGCATCGATCAGCGTACCGTGAAGGCCTTCGTTGGCCGTACCGATCATCCCTGTGTCCACTTGTTGGAAAGTGACGCCCATCGCCTCCAGAATGGAGACCACTGCCCGGTCACCCTGCAACGAATCTTTTGATAGGTCTTCGACCTGAACAGCATTCCCCAAGGCGTCGGCACAAAGGAAAAAGGCCGCTTGAGAGTAGTCGCCTTCAATGCGGTAATCCGTCGCATGATAGCTTTGATTCCCTTTGATGATGAACTTTTGATTCCCCTGATTTTCGATGTCCACGCCGAAGTCTTTCATGACCTGCAGCGTCAAATCGATGTAGCCGACCGATTCCAAAGGCGTCGTGATCGTGATCACGGAGTCTCCCGCCAACAAAGGCAACGTGAACAGCAGACCGGTGATGAATTGGGAACTCACATTGCCCGGGAACGAAAAGTGTCCCGGCTTCAGCATCCCATCGACCGTCAGATTCAATTCATCTTCTGTCGCCTGATAAGAAATGCCTTGTTCCTCAAAAATATCGTAATAGATGGTCAACGGGCGCTTGCCTAAATTCCCTCTCCCGACAAAACGGCTGACGCCGGCAAACAAGGTTGCGATCGGAACAATGAAACGAAGCGTCGAGCCTGATTCATTGCAATCGATGACGCGTTCCTCGGAGCTGGCGGCATCGCCGGTCCTCTTTACATTGCGTCCTGCTCCATGGATGGTCAACGTACTGCCGTCCTGTTCGATGGTTGCACCAAAAGTTTTCATTGCCTCGGTCGTCGCGATAATATCATCCGACAGGGCGATATTATCGATTTTACAACTGCCGTCGGAAAGGGCTGCACAGATCACTGCACGATGCGCCAAACTTTTTGAAGGCGGCACAGTGACTGAACCCGAGAGTTTTTGGGGTAAAATTGTCAAATCCATTTTATTCCTCCCGTTTCTTTTTTCTATATTCTCTTCTATACTATTCTTTCTAAATCATCAAAAAATGAAATGGATTCGTTCTGGATGATGCTCTCGCCGATTTCTTTCAGCAGAATGACCTTTAGATGATCGCCCAGGTTCTTCTTATCCAGGGTCATGATGGCCAGGAAACTGTCCCACTCGCCGACCTGGAATTCGGTCGGCAGTCCGATTTGTTTTGCCAATGCTTCGATTTCATCGGCCGTGCCCGGTTTGGTGATGCCCTTTTTTTCGGAAAGACGGGTGATCGCCACCATGCCGATCGTGATGGCTTCGCCATGGGAGTACTTGGAATAATCTGTGTAGGTTTCGAGCGCATGCCCGATGGTGTGCCCGAAGTTCAGCAGCATCCGTTCCCCGGTATCTTTTTCATCCGTTTCGACTACTCTCCGTTTGATATCGCAACAGGTATAGAGGATGTCCTCTATATGAAGCATCAATTCTTCCCTTGTGTGCATCGTCTTCAAAAAATCGAAGAATGCCGCATTTTTGATGCAGCCATATTTGATGACTTCGCCCATGCCATCACGGAAATAATGGTCCGGCAAAGTGTCCAGCATTTGCGGATCGATGAATACTTTCTTGGGTTGGTAGAAGGCTCCCACCAAGTTTTTCCCTCTCGCTAGATCCACGCCCACTTTTCCGCCGATGCTGCTGTCAACCTGCGCCAACAATGACGTCGGAATTTGGATGAACGGGACACCGCGCAAATAACTGGATGCCGCAAACCCTGTGACATCGCCGATGACGCCGCCGCCCAAGGCAATGATCAGCTCATCGCGCGTCAACTGGAAATCCAATAATTGATCGTAAATGCGGGGAAGGACCATAAAATCTTTCGTATGTTCCCCCGCAGGCAACGTAATCAGGACCGTTTCATAACCAGCCGCCTGCAATCCGGACTCCAATTGGCTTCCATAATACATGCCGACATTGTTATCGGTGACGATGGCGATTTTGCTGCCGCTATAGATTTTTTTGATTTCTTCAGGCAAACGATGGCGCAATCCATTTTCAATAACGATAGTGTAGCTGTTGTTTCCAAGACCCACTTGTAACTCTGACATTTTTCCACTCCTCACTTAGATCGAGACCAGACAAAAAGATTTCTATCCTTATTCTACCTTATCCAAGTGTTTCCCTTCAATGGCAATCAGTTGTTTTACGGTAGCCATCAATTGATCGAACTCGTCCGGGTTCAAACATTGTTGGCCATCACTCCATGCGTTCTCAGGGTCATGATGGATTTCGATCATCAAACCGTTTGCGCCGGACATGACTGCCGCTTTGGACATCGATGGTACCAGGTAAGAAGAACCGCCCGCATGGCTTGGATCGATGATGATCGGCAAGTGGGAAAGCTTTTGGATAACCGGTACAGCTTGAATATCCAACGTATTACGCGTTTCCGACTCAAAAGTACGGATGCCGCGTTCGCATAGAATGACGTTCTCATTCCCTTCGGACATGATGTATTCCGCCGACATCAACCATTCTTCATAGGTTGCCGACAAACCACGTTTCAATAGCACTGGTGTCTTTGTCTTGCCGACTTCCTTCAATAGATCGAAGTTCTGCATGTTTCTGGCACCGATTTGGATAAGATCGACATCTGCCTCGAACTCATCGACGAATTTCGTGGACATCAACTCCGTTACGATCGGCAGGCCGGTCGCTTCTTTCGCCAATTTCAATAAGCGCAGCCCTTCCAATTCCAAACCTTGGAAGCTGTATGGCGAGGTCCGCGGTTTGAACGCTCCGCCACGCAAGAAGTTTGCGCCGGCAGCTTTCGCGCGGCGGGCAATATTGATGATCTGTTCTTCCCCTTCAACGGAACAAGGGCCTGCAATCACACCGAAGTAGCCGTTCCCGATGCGTTGACCATCGATTTCAACAACTGTATCATCCGGATGGAACTTGCGATTGGCTTTCTTGTAAGGTTCTTGCACCTTCAAGACGCGTTCGACGATATGGTGTTGTTGGATGCTGTCCATCGACACTTTCGTCGTGTCGCCTACCAAGCCCAAAATGGTCATGTTTTCGCCCACTACCGGGCTGACGATGACGCCCTTATCCGTCAAACGTTTTGTCAGTTCATTGATTTCCTCTTGTTTTGCGTTTTTCTTTAAGATGATGATCATATTGTGTTCCCCCTGTTTTGTTTTCTCATGCTTTAAAAAAAAACGGCGCTCATTTTTATATGAGCACCGTTTTGAAGCTTCGTATCCAAAAATTCCGATGTCCCGTTGATTTGCTTGACATCTTAATCTTTACATCCATGATGTAGTCTCATATTCACCCTATGAAGTTTTTCGCAAACAAAATAGCCAGCGCTAAAAAAGAAGCCCCAGAATGTAAAGTATGTAAAATAAAAGTTTGTTTGCAAATGATTCATAATGTTCAGTGAGTTCATCAATTGGACCTCTTCTCTTTTGTATCATTTTTTGTATCCAAGCGATCGCATCTTCTGCCCGAATGAGCACCATAAACAATCGATTTCCACTATTATAGCAAATACTCTCATCTAATCAAGTCTTTTTTTAATTATTTTTTAATTTAATTTTTATCTTGAAATTTAATGCCCCATCAACTACACTTTGCTAAAAGGAGTGAAAAAAATGCAATTTTTTGGATTATTTGGCGAGCATTTAAGCCACAGCTTTTCCGAGAGAATTCATACGGAATTTTATAAGCTGATCGGCCTGCCCGCTGCCTATAAACATTTTGAGATCGCTCCGGATGATATCGAAAGCGCTATTGCAGGCATCCGTGTCCTGCAGTTGACAGGCGTCAACGTCACCATTCCATACAAACAAACCGTCATCCCTTATATGGATGACATCACACCCGAAGCCCTGAGGATCGGTGCCGTAAATACGATTACGGTGAAGGATGGCAAGCTTTACGGCGCAAATACGGATTATTACGGTTTCGGAACCATGTTGGAATCAAGTGGTGTTCTTGTCAAAAATCAAACCGCGATGGTCCTGGGATTCGGCGGATCCGCAAAAGCGGTTGTCCTGTACCTGTTGGATCATGGCGTCAAAAATATTATCATTGTTTCACGTAAAAAAGGCGAACTGACGGACGTCCCTGATGATCCGCGCATCCAGCTGAAGGGCTATGATGAAGTCGGATCCGTCACAGGAGAGCTGATCATCAATACGACGCCGCTCGGCATGTTCCCGGATAAAATCGGCATCAGTCCCGTTCCGGTCGAAATCATCCGCAACTTCAAATCGGCCGTTGATCTGATCTATAATCCGCGGCAAACAGAGTTTTTGCGTTTAGCGGAAGCAGCCGGCCTAAAAACGTGCGATGGGCTGAAGATGCTCGTGCATCAAGCCATCAAATCGGAAGAAATTTGGTTGGAACAAGCATTTGAACCAAAAATAAATCAGGCAATTTATGAAAAAATAACGTCATCATGAGAGAAGCAGGTGAAGAGTTTGGGTAAAAATATCGTTCTGATCGGGCTGCCGGGTGCAGGCAAGACGACTCTTGGCAAGTTATTAAGCGAGGCACTGGGCTTCCCTTTTATCGATTCCGATTGTTATATCGAGGAGCGGACCGGGAAAACCATACCAGAGCTTTTCGAAGCAGGTGAAGAATCTTTCCGCGCCATCGAAGCGGAGGCGTACAAGGAAATCGCCCTTTTGGAGGACACCGTCATCAGTACCGGTGGCGGCGTCGTGAAAAGAAACGAGAACATTGAAGCGTTGAAGAAAAATGGGACCATCTATTATATCGATCGTCCGGTCGAAGATATCACCCACGATATCCAAATTTCGAACCGTCCTTTGTTGAAAGATGGTTTGAAAAAGATCTACTCTTTAAAAGCTGAAAGAGAAGCCCTCTACAACGCGGCGGCCGACATCGTCATCCGCAATGACAAGCCTTTAGAGGAAATCGTTGCAGCGATTGCGCAACAACATGCAGCACAAAATAACGAATGAAGGTGATTCCCATTAAGACCCCAAACAAAGATATGACCATCACGATAGTCGGTCTGGGCGTCATCGGCGGTTCGTTCGCCATGTCCTTGCAGGAGGCCGGTTACCACAATATTTACGGAATCGACATAGACCAAAACACGTTGGATAAGGCCAAGGCTCAACGGATCATCAAGGAAGGATACACGGACGGGAAAACCATTTTGCCGACTTCCGACCTGGTCATTTTTTCGCTGTATCCCCGCCTGGTCCATGATTTCATCGTAAACCACCGCACCTTTTTCAAAGATGGCTCGATTTTGACGGATGCGACCGGCGTCAAGAAATTCTTCATCGCCGATATCATGGAAGTCCTGCCCAATTCGATTGATTTTATCTTTGGCCATCCGATGGCCGGTCGCGAAAAACGCGGCATCGATTTTGCCAGCAGCTCGGTCTACAAAGGGGCAAATTACATTTTGACCCCTATCCCTTCCAACAAAAAGGAAAATTTGGACTTCATGGAAAGTTTGATCATGGAAATGGGATTCGGCCGGATCACCCGCATTTCCGCCGACTACCATGATGAGCTGATTGCCTTTACGAGCCAGTTGCCGCATGCGATTGCGGTTTCCTTGGTGAACAGCGACGTCGAAGGCCGCGAAACCGGAAAATTCACCGGCGACAGCTACCGGGAATTGACGCGGATCGCCAACATCAATGAGGATCTGTGGAGTGAACTGTTCCTGGAAAACAAGGAACCCCTGCTGAAGAGCATCCAACAATTCGAGGACCAGCTGGACCTCATCAAAAATGCGATCAAAACGGATGATAGCGCAGCTTTGAAGGAACTCTTCATCAAATCGACAAAACGCAGAGAACAATTGGATAAATAAATTCACTTGAATCCATAAGGAGGCTGGGACATAGGTCCTAGCCTCCTTCGCATTTCCTAACAATTAATCGTAAACGTGTTCCAAAAAGCAGACCTGAAGTCACTTCACGAATAATGCTCAGACGGTCTGCGACCATCCTCCGCTTATTCGCTCCAGTGATTCGGGTCTAAACGCTTTTTGTCTCACTCTCTTTATTTTTGTTGGCTGCGGAGGATTGTGGTTTTCCGGGGAATACCCCGCCGAAAACGGTTAGGCGGGGTTAAAATACAGTTTTCTCCACGGAATAACCTGTCGAAGGCTCCACGGAAGGTTATTTTCGCGATGGAACAATCAAAAAAACCGTCGTTGACTTTTCGGAAGGTTTTCCCGACATTATCTGCGCCAAATAACCCGCCGCGCTCCCTCGATCCAGCAATCGAAAATACGGAACAGATCCGCCCTTTTGCTGATCCGTTCTTCGCTACTTTTATCGGCTTTGTTCAACCACAGCCAAAAGAACGTCCCTTCCGGAATGCCCTTGGTTGACCATCCCCACATAGTGAATTAAAATGAAGGAAAGGTTTGTCATTGGCGGAACGGCAAAAAATAAACAGAGAGCTGGCAGATCATCATGCGGGAAACGATTAAAAAAATAAGTTATTACATCATCATTTTTATCTATGCAAGTTTCATCCTAATCACTGGCTATGAATTATTTCAGATCATTCAGACAAACGGGACACCAAAACAATCGGAGCATTTCCTGAGATTCGTGCAGGCCGGTTTTGGGCTGATTGCCCTGCAATTCCCTACCGTATTAAGGAAACGAACCTCCATCCTGTTGCCGCAAAGAATCAGCTTCCTTTATGCCATCTTTCTGTATATGGCGCTTTTGCTGGGCAGCATTGGCGGTTTCTATAATACCATCACCGATTGGGACAAAATTCAGCATGCCCTGAGCGCCGCTTTAGTAGGGGTCCTCGGTTTTTCCGTCATCGCCAATCTGCAACAGAACGGCAATGAAGAGCTGAAGCTGACGCCTTTGCTCTCCTCTCTTTTTTCCTTTTGTTTGGCGACAACCATTGGCGTCTTTTGGGAATTTTACGAATTTTTTGCGGATACCTATCTCGGCCAAAACGCCCAAAAATTTATGACGGCCGATGGCACTTTACTGGTAGGACAAGCAGCGCTTGTGGATACGATGGGCGACCTGATCGTCAACTGCACCGCCGCGGCCATCGTCGCCACTCTGGGCTATATTTCCCTGAAGAAGGACATCGGATGGCTGGAAGGCTATCTTATCGTCATTTCCCAAGATGAAACGAAGGAGAGAAAGAATAATACTAAGAAAAAAAGGAGAACAAAATGATCCATATCCAAAACCTATCACTGGCCAACATTGACGAAGCCATCCATCTGGTTGTGGATGATTGGCAACGCAAGTATGTTTTACCCAACGCTGAAATGATTGCATGGGCCTATGTCGATCCCCAAAACCTGTTCCCGCTTGCACTTTATGATAACGAGACGCTGGTCGGCCTTGCTTTTGTACGGCGTGAAAAAAACACGGCAATCATGACCCTCCAACAAATCATGATCGGGCAAACTTTTCAATCCAAGGGCTTCGGCTCCGATGGCACTCGCAGGATAGTCGAATGGATCGAAGAACAGTTCGACTGCCAATTGGTTCAAGCGAACGTCGCCATCGGAAACCAACGCGGACGCGACACCTTGGAAACAGCCGGGTTTATGAAGCGTTCAACCGATTTGGACAAACGTGAGATCGAAATGATCTATATTATGAAATGATGATAGATAAGGAGCGAACAACATGAAACCTGGACAATACGAAGCCTACATCCAATGGCGTGCAAGCATGGTCGATTTTGCGGAGGACCTGGACGATGACGAAGCCGCACACAACATCATTTGGGGCGCAAACGATCCCGATGCGAGAGAAGATTTCAATCTGCTTTTGGCTTTCAAATCTTTGGATCAAGTCAGTTTCAACGAAATGAAACTGATGGAGATCCAATACGACAGCGAATTCATCTAAAAACTGTTGGCTATACACAAAAAAGTTGCGGACGCTTTTGCGTCCGCAACTTTTTCTATTACCATCATATCTTACTAGGGAAATGAGGCCATCCCTCTGCTTATCGCTTGATTGCGCCCGATTCCGAATTCATGAAGTCCTCTACTTCTTCTTCAGAGAATTGGTTGCAGTCCCCGTTGATGGTGTGCTTCATGCTGGATGCCGCAATCGCAAAGTCGACGGTGTGTTCCGCTGTGAAGCCTGCTAAAATCCCGTGAAGGATGCCGGCTGCATAGGCATCGCCCCCGCCTACGCGGTCAACGATCGGCGTGATGGTATGGACGTTGGAATAAGTCGTTTCCCCGTCCTTCCACATCGTCCCCTGAAGAACATTGTGGCTGGCGGAATGCACTTGACGAATGGTGGAATAGATCACTTCGATGTTCGGGAATTTCTCGGACATCTTATCATAGTAATAGGTCATATCGTCTTTTTCGCTGGTGTTTTCCGCGATGCCCATCAAATACAAAGCATCCAATTTACCGGCGGACAGATAATCCACCATAGGCAATACTTGGTCCAATAACGCGCCGCATTCGGCCTGTGTCCATAATTTCGCACGGTAATTGATGTCATAGCTGACTTTGATGCCTCTATTTTTCGCTTCCTTCACCAATGCGACCGTCCAATCGGCCCAATTCTTCGATAAGGCAGCCGTCACTCCGGAAATGTGGAACAGTTTCACATCGTCAAATAACTGATCGAAAGACCATTCCAATTCTTGCATGCTTGAAAAACTGGAGTAGGCACGGTCGTAGACGACGGATGCCGCCCGTTCCCCTACACCGCTCTCCAAATAATAGGTCCCGAGGCGTTCCCCGCCTTTACTCAATAGAGACGTATCCACACCATAGCTCTTTAGATGCTTGCGCACGGCAACGCCTAAGGGATTGGCTGGCACTTTGCTGGCGAATTCCACGTCGTGGCCAAAGTTGGCCAAACTGATGCCGACATTCGCTTCCCCTCCGCCGTAATGCCCTGTAAAGTTTGTAGAATAGGTCATCAACGTCCCTGGATCTGTTGAAAGACGCAACATGATTTCACCCAATGTCAAAATTTTACTCATCCTATCACACGCTCCTCGATTATCTTTTTATGCCAAAAATATTTGAACGCGTTTCCATCGCCCGTTAAAAAAGGTGCGTATTCGCATTCGCTCTACCTTATAATTTCCAAATAAGAAATATTGTTTTCGTTTAGGAAATAACTAATTTCATTATACGTTCAAATGAAACCTTTTTCAACGGTTAATACGATAAAAAACGGACTGATTTCAATTAGGCAACTCTAATGAAATAGTTTGTTCACATTTTCAGGAAAACGCGTTCTTTTCCTGTGCAAAAAAATAGGAGACCGGCGTGTTTTGCCTGTCCCCTATTTTTTCTATAGATATCCATGACTATCAATGGTTGAACGGATTCAATCGCTTCAATTCGGCTAACAACTGTCTTTTTGTTTCCAAAACTTTTGCAATCGTCTGTTCTTTCTCAAAACGATATTTCGGCGTGCTGACGCTGAACGCTCCAAAAATTTTCCCGTTCACTACCAAAGCGGCACCGATGCAGATGACGTCCAAATCGCTTTCTTCGTCATCCGTTGCATAGCCATCTTCTTTTACCTTCGCAATCTGCTGCTGCAGGATGTTGACATCCGTAATGGTCTTTGGCGTATCCGCGACCAGTTCGACGCGCTTCAGATAAGCCGCCAACGCCTCCTCGTCAAACTCGGCCAACAAAGCCTTGCCCATAGCCGAACTATACAGATGATTCGTGTTTCCGATCCGGGAATTGATGTTGGCGATCGCCTTTTGCGTTTCCAGTTTATTGACGTACAATATCTCATCCTTATCCAGGATGCCCAAATGGACCGTTTCGTCCAGGCTAGCCTGCAAATTTTTCAAATAGGGATCGGTGACTTTGATGATATCCAAGCCGGCCAAATGGTTGTTCGCATGGCGGATAAGCGCCGTTCCCAACGTGAAAATTTTATTCTGTTCATCTTTTTCGGCATAGCCGATCAACAGCAAGGTATCCAATATTTTTAATGCCGTTGGACTTGACAGACCCGTATTCGCTGCAATGGCAGTCAACGTTTGCCCTTCACGACTATCCGATAGAAAGTCGATAATTTTTGCCGCCTTTATCAGCACTGTCCCGTATGGTTTTTTCTCTTCTGCCATGCTATTCACCCGATTTCATTTATTTCCTATATGGAAATAGTTTACACGAGATTCCGAATTCCGTACAGTTAAATTTCCGAATAGGCAATCCGAAAAAAAATAAGGCAAAATGCCTAGGGAAGCAAGTAGCTCAGGAAATACCCGGAAACAAGTTTCCTCCGGTGAACCGGAGTGCCGCCGGAGCAGAGACTCAAAAAAAATGTATCCTCCGGTCGGCTAGGCTTCGCCGGAGTTCGGCTGCCCGGAGAAAAGTCTGCTCCGGCCGACATTTTCCTCGCCGGAGCTGGGGACCCGGGAGATCCCCGTTCTCCGGCGAATGCTTCCTTGGTCGGAGATGGCGCTCTGCTCCGATGAACCGGAGTACCGCCGGAGCAGAGACTCCAAAAAAATGTATCCTCCGGTCGGCTAGGCTTCGCCGGAGTTCAGATGCCCGGAAAAAAGTCTGCTCCGGCCAACATTTCCCTCGCCGGAGCTGGGTACCCGGGAAATCCCCGTTCTCCGGCGAATGCTTCCTTCAGCGGAGATGGCGCTCTGCTCCGGTGAACCGGAGTCCCGCCGGAGCAGAGATTCCAAAAAAAATGTTACCTCCGGTCGGCTAGGCTTCGCCGGAGTTCGGATGCCCGGAAAAAAGTCTGCTCCGGCCAACATTCTCCTCGCCGGAGCTGGGTACCCGGGAAATCCCCGTTCTCCGGCGAATGCTTCCTTGGTCGGAGATGACGCTCTGCTCCGATGAACCGGAGTGCCGCCGGAGCAGAGACTCAAAAAAAATGTTACCTCCGGTCAGCTAGGCTTCGCCGGAGTTCGGATGCCCGGAAAAAAGTCTGCTCCGGCCAACATTTTCCTCGCCGGAGCTGGGTACCCGGGAAATCCCCGTTCTCCGGCGAATGCTTCCTTCAGCGGAGATGGCGCTCTGCTCCGGTGAACCGGAGTCCCGCCGGAGCAGAGATTCCAAAAAAAATGTTACCTCCGGTCAGCTAGGCTTCGCCGGAGTTCGGATTCCCGGAAAAAAGTCTGCTCCGGCCAACATTTCCCTCGCCGGAGCTGGGTACCCGGAAGATCCCAGTTCCCCGGCGAACGCTTCCTTGGTCGGAGATGGCGCTCTGCTCCGCTGAACCGGAGTACCGCCGGAGCAGAGAATCCAAAAAAATGTCACCTCCGGTCGGCTAGGCTTCGCCGGAGTTCGGATGCCCGGAAAAAAGTCTGCTCCGGCCAACATTTCCCTCGCCGGAGCTGGGTACCCAGGAGATCCCCGTTCTCCGGCGAACGCCTCCTTCAGCGGAGATGGCGTTCTGGTATCCAAACCTTGTGGGAAAAGTGTAAAAATTTAGGGCTGCCTCGAAAAATGAGGCAGCCCCTTCTATCCCAACATCATCATGGAATTTCTTTTAGTTCTTCGATCTGCGTGACTTGCCATCCTTTTCCATCGATCCAGGATAGGGTGACGCGGTCAATTTTTGCTTTGGCTTTGTCGGAAACAGTCGTCGTGACTTGTTGGTCACCGGCGTTTCCGACCCACCATTCTACCATTTCAGAGGCGTTGATGCCCGTCGCCGCTGCTGTCGCTTGTTTGATCTCCGTTCGGTCTGCGGAACCGTCGTCATAATTGGTTACATGTTCCCCCGTTTGGGTCGTTCCGACGGGCGCCCAATCGCCGGTATAAGCTTTTTCGACATTGCTATCTGTAGAAGCAACTGCCTTAGTCTCCGTTTTCTTAGCTGAACTGTCCGCAGCGGTGCTATCCTTCTTGCTGTTTTTCGACTTGGAAGAGTCGGATGCGGCGCTGGACTTGGTGCTGCTTACGCTTTGTTCATTTGTTTGGCCTTTCGTCGCCAAGGAGGCAGGTGCTTCCTCACCGGAACCGTAGAAGAACTGATAAAGTAAAACGAAGCTGAGCAGGACTCCCCCTACGATCGCCAACGCAACATATAGCTTATTTCGTTTATTGTTTTTATAAAGGTCTTTACGTGTCTGTTTAGGATTATTCTCGGACATATGTATACTTCCCTTCTGAATTTACACCAGTTTATCACATTTACAATACGGCAGGTTTAAATTCCTTTTACAACTATGTGTCAGGGTGGTGCCAAGGCTACCGTTCCCTCATTTCCCTTTTAGCCGTGCTTCCCTTTCTTTTGCCGCCCTGATCCTTTCCAACACGCCAAATACGCTGTCCACGAAGAAGATCGCCAACGCGATGGCGCCAGAGATTTGCAGCGTCTCGACTAGGCTGGCTTGCGCCGTTACGTAATCATTGCGGATGAAAGCATAGACAACCTGATAGACACCCATTCCCGGAACTAAAGGGATGAAGCCCGGGATGAAATAAACCGTAACCGGCGTCTTCAGCTTGCGGGCCAAAAGATGCGACAACCACGCGATGAAAAGGCCGGCGAACAGGGTTGCCGTCACCTTGCTCATGTAAAACAAACCGATCAGATAGACGCCCCAACCCAACGCTCCCGTCAACGATACGAAAGGCAAGGTCCTCTTCGGCGATTCCAGCGTTATGGCGATGAACCAAACCGAAACATAGGCGATCGCCATTTGAACGATGATATTTGTCATCCGAAAATCTCCCCTCCCACGATCAGTCCTGAACCGATGCCGATTGCGATGAACAAGGCAATGACGAAGGCCTCTAAAACTTTGGCTGAGCCGGACATGTAGTCCCCGCGGAACGTATCCCGGATACCGTTCGTCAGCGCGGTTCCCGGAAGCAATGGCATGATGGCACTGATGATGATCAGGTCGCTTTGCACGGCAAAAGGTGCAACCCTCATCAGAATGGTAGCCACAAGCGCAACCGTAAAGCTGGATAGCATATTCTGGATGAACGGACGTACGCGCCATTTCCTTCCGAGACGCAAAATGATGGCTACCGCCGTGCTGACCGGCAGCGTCAACAAAAAGTCATTAAAGGTCCCGCCCATCAGGAAGATGAACGATTGGATGAAGCCGATGATGGCGAAATCCTGCAGCCGTTCATTGTACTGGATTTCATCGATGTGCTGCAGGGCATGATAGGCCTCATCGAGGGACAGCTTGTCATCGATGAAATCCCGCGATACCGCATTCACTTTTGAAATTTTATTGAGGTTTGTGGAACGTTCGGTAATTCGTTTCACGACGGTGATGGCGTGCATGTTCGGGCTGTCCAGCGAAGCGACCAGACCCGTCGTCATGGCCAAGGTATCGGCCATCTCGAGACCGGTCTTATGGAGGATCCTTGTGACCGTATCTTCCACACGGTAGGATTCCGCGTTGCTTTCCAGCATGATTTTGCCGGCCAAAACGGCGGTATCCATATATAATTCATAATCCATTTCAGGATTGGGTTTATTAGTCATAAACGGCTCCTCTCGTATCGAACACAATCACTGTCCATTATAGCTCATTCTGCCTAATAAGTTTTCACAAAAAGAAGCATTCTTTTATGCAGAATGCTTCTTTTTGTGAAATTTATTTTTTCTTATCGTCACTGTCGTCAACGATCTTTGCAGTTTCCGGCAATTCCATGAATTCTTCCAATTTTTCGTAGGCTTTTTCTGTGTTGGTCAGATCGGGGAAGACAATGTCGAAATCATCGCTGATGCGCAGCACAGCTTCATCGCCGGAAAAGGTAGCCGGTACGTTCGTATTCAATGCCATATGCGTATTCACTCCTTCAGAAACTTTATTTTGGAAAAGCATAATCCTTCCGCAAGCAAAAGTAAAGTATTTTGCCATCCTTCCGGAAAGGAGTGACTTCAGAGATCCAACAGCTTCATCAATCCCGCTTCGCTGAACGCCGTGATGGATTCCCCGCCGGACTGTGTGACGGAATCGATCAGTTCCCTTTTTTGGGCCTGCAGTTCATTGATGCGCTCTTCGATTATTCCGGTTGCGATCATGCCGATGACTTGGTCTACCACCTAAGCTAACCGCCCCGAGATAAGTGAAAATCAATTTTTTTGTTGACTCGACAATTTTATGATTGACAACCCTTTCAATGTGACATACTATATAACTATTAACACATCACATTAGAATTAGAGGTGAGAAATTGGAACTTACGGAACGACAAAAACAGATCATCGAAATCGTGAAGAAGCAACAGCCGATTTCCGGGGAGAAGATAGCCTCCCTGCTCGGTTTTGCCCGCGCCACCCTTAGGCCGGATTTTTCTCTGCTGACGATGAGCGGCGTCCTCCTGGCCAAACCGAAAGTCGGGTACTTGATCAATGAAGAGCACAGCAATTCCTTTTTCGTCGATCAGATCGCCAAACAGAGAGTCGAAAAAGTGATGGCCATATCGGTGAACCTCACCAAGGAAACCAGCATCCAGGACGCCATCATCCAGCTCTTCCTGGAGGACTGCGGTTCCCTCTATGTCACCGACAATCTTGAGATCCTGGGCATCGTCTCCCGCAAGGATCTGTTGAAGAGCGCATTAGGCGAAAACGATTTGACAAAAATACCGGTCGGCATGGTCATGACGAAAATGCCGAATCTCTATACCGTCTTCAGCGACACCACAGTATTGGACGCCACCAAATTATTGGTTGCCCATAGAGTCGACGGTCTGCCGGTCATTTCCAGAAAAACCTATGAAGAAACCGGCAGGAAAGAAGTCATCGGAAAATTTTCAAAATCAACCGCCAGCAGACTGCTGCTTGATATCTTCAACAAAGACATATAGGAGGCACGCGCACACATGGAACCTTACGCAATTTACCTTATCTCCGATTCCATCGGGGAGACAGCCGAGCTGGTCGTCCGTTCCGCCCTGTATCAATTCGAAACGGACAATTACCAAATCAGGAAATATTCCTACGTCCAGACGACGGAAGAAATCGAGAGCATCATAGAAAAAGCAGCCTTATCCGAAAACGCCATGATTTTTTATACCTTTGTAAAACGGGAGATGGCTGCCCACATGAAAATGCTGACGGAGCAGAAAAAGCTCTTCAGCGTGGATATCTATACCCCTATCCTGAACGGATTGTCCCAGCTGTTCCAAATGCAGCCCTTGGAAAAACCGGGCATCAATCGCCAACTGGATGAAGAGTATTTCAACCGGGTCGAAG
Organism: Trichococcus palustris; assembly: GCF_900114465.1. Lineage (GTDB taxonomy): Bacteria > Bacillota > Bacilli > Lactobacillales > Aerococcaceae > Trichococcus > Trichococcus palustris. The sequence goes on from NZ_FOTD01000002.1 coordinate 158,022, forward strand.
CGATCGAATTTTCCGTCAAGTACGACGACGGACGGGACCCGCGCGGCATCGAGAAAGCCGATATCGTCCTGATCGGCGTATCGCGGACATCGAAGACGCCGTTGTCCATCTACCTGGCGAACAAGAATCTCAAAGTGGCGAACATCCCGCTCTTCCCCGAATCGAAGCCGCCGAAGGAACTTTACCAGATCCCGCCGGAACGCATCATCGGCTTGGTGAACTCGCCGGCGAAATTGAACGAAGTCCGCAAAGAACGCCTGAAATCCTTGGGGCTGCCCCCTTCGGCCAGCTATGCCGGCATGGAGCGTATCCTGGAGGAACTGGAGTACGCGGATCAGATCATGAAGAAGATCGGCTGCAAAAAAATAGACGTCTCAAACAAAGCCATCGAAGAGACGGCTGACCACATCCTGCACTACATGGATGCCCTACATATAAAACGAAAGCAACTATAATCCAACATCAGGGAGGAAGAAGAATATGACAAAGCAATGGGTTTACCGTTTTTCAGAAGGATCAAAGGAACAAAAAATGTTATTGGGAGGAAAAGGCGCTAATCTGTCGGAAATGACGAACCTCGGCTTGCCCATCCCGCCCGGCTTCACCATCAGCACGGAATCCTGTATCCATTTCTTCGATGAAGGGAAAACCCTTTGGCCTGCTTTGAACAAGCAAATTGAAACCGCTCTTACCGAGTTGGAAGAGACAGTCGGCAAGTCTTTCCATGATCCTGCCAATCCGCTGTTGGTTTCCGTCCGTTCCGGCAGCGCCTTCTCGATGCCGGGCATGATGGACACGATCCTGAATCTCGGTCTGAACGATAAATCCGTTGAAGGCTTGGCAGAACAGACGCAGAATCCTACCTTCGCCTACGACAGCTACCGCCGTTTCATCCAGATGTTCGGTGATGTCGTGAAGAACGTTTCCCGCATCCATTTCGAATCCATCCTGGATACCATCAAGCACGTCAACGGCTACGAATTCGATAATCAATTGACGTTGGAGGATTTGACCGATCTGATCAGGCAATACAAGGAAGTCTACTTGCGCGAAACCGGCGAAAACTTCCCGCAGGAACCGATGGACCAATTGCGCCAATCGATCCAGGCCGTCTTCGCTTCCTGGAACAATGAAAGGGCTATCTTGTACCGCGACATCCACCATATCGCACACGATCTCGGGACAGCCGTCAATGTGCAGAGCATGGTGTTCGGGAACCGCGGCGACGACTCCGGGACCGGCGTCGCCTTCACCCGCAATCCCGCGACGGGAGAAAAGAAATTGTTCGGCGAATTCCTCATGAACGCCCAAGGGGAAGATGTGGTGGCCGGCATCCGGACCCCACTCAGCATTGATTCCCTACAGCTGGTCATGCCGGCGGTCTACACCGAATTCAAGACTATCGCAGAGAAATTGGAAGAACACTACCGCGATATGCAGGACATCGAATTCACGATCGAAAAAGGCAAACTGTACCTGCTGCAGACGCGCAACGGGAAACGGACGGCGACAGCCGCCATCAGCGTGGCCGTGGACTTGGTCAATGAAGGCATCCTTTCCAAGGAGGAAGCTGTGCTGCGCATCGAAACGGGCCAATTGGATCAGCTGCTCCACCCCACTTTCGATGAAAAGGCCCTGCCGAATGCCATCCTCTTGGCAACCGGGTTGGGCGCTTCGCCGGGTGCAGCTTCAGGACATATCTACTTCTCCACCCAGGATGCCGAGGAAGCCAACAAACAGGGAATCCCGGTCATTCTGGTCCGCCGCGAAACTTCGCCCGAAGATTTGGCCGGCATGGTCAGCTCCGAAGGCATCCTGACGGCGCGCGGTGGGATGACCTCCCATGCGGCCGTAGTCGCCCGCGGACTGGGCAAATGTTGCGTCGCAGGCTGCACCGCTGCCGTCATCAATGAAGATACCCGGACTGTCATCATCGGCGACATCATCCTGCACCAAGGCGATACCCTTTCCATCGACGGCGCAACCGGAAGGGTCTATGCCGGGAACGTCCCGAAACAAAATCCGACTTTGAGCGGTGACTTCAATACCTTCATGGGCTGGGTCAATGACATCAAGCAAATCGGCGTCAAAGCGAATGCGGACTCCCCTGCCGATTTGAGACAGGCCCTTGCATTGGGGGCGGAAGGCATCGGCCTCTGCCGGACTGAGCACATGTTCTTCCATAAGGACCGGATCCCTGCCATGCGGAAAATGATCCTGGCCCGCTCCGTCGAAGAACGCAAGAAATACCTGTCGCAACTTTTGGGCATGCAGCGTCAGGATTTCTACGAAATGTTTGCCTTACTGCAGGAAAAACCGATGACCGTCCGTCTGTTGGATCCGCCGCTGCATGAATTCCTGCCGGTCGCCAAAGAAGACAAAATCGCCTTGGCCGATGCGATGGATACGACCCTGTCCCAACTGGAGGAACACATCGACTCGCTGCATGAAGTGAATCCGATGCTGGGGCACCGCGGTTGCCGTCTGGCGGTCACTTACCCGGAAATCTACCGGATGCAGGCGCGCGCCATCATCGAAGGCGCCCTCCAGGCCGCGAAAGAGACCGATAGTGCCATCACGCCGGAAATCATGATTCCGCTTGTGTGCGACGTAGATGAGCTGCGCTATGTGAAATCCGAGATTGAGGAAGAAATCGACGAAGTCTTCATTGAACAGAATATAACCATCCCTTACCACATCGGCACCATGATCGAAATCCCGCGGGCAGCGGTCACTTCCGATGAAATCGCCACGGAAGCGGACTTCTTCAGCTTCGGCACGAACGACATGACGCAAATGGGCTTCGGCTTCTCGCGTGACGATTCCGGGAAGTTCCTGCAAGAATACGAAGACAAGGGCCTCCTGAAACCCAATCCGTTCCATTCCCTGGACGTAAAGGGCATCGGCAAACTGGTGAAGCTATCCGCCACTTTAGGGCGCGAAGCCAATCCTGACCTTGTCCTCGGCATCTGCGGCGAACACGGCGGCGACCCAAGATCCATCGCCTTCTTCTACAGCATCGGCTTGGATTACGTTTCCTGCTCCCCGTTCCGCGTGCCGATCGCACGTCTGGCCGCGGCACAGGAAACCATCAAACAACGCAAACAGGAAACACTGCCTGAGCACACGAAGGTGAAAGAAGCAGTGCATTAAGCGATAAGAACGAATGACAAAACGAACGGGGCTGTCTCTAAGAGGCAGCCTTTTCTTGTTATGCGTTTGATGCGGAGGGGCATCGGGGGCCGGAATACCCCGCCAAAAGCGCTTCGGCGGGCTAAAATACAGTATTTTTTCATAGAATAGCCTTCCGTAGGCGCCGCGGAAGGCTATACTTGGAATGGATCAATCCGAAAAAACCGCCGCCGACTTTTCGGAAGGTTTTCCCGGCATTCTCTGGGCCAAATAACCCGCCACGTTACCCGAGAACCAGCAACCGATAACATGGAATGCAGGGATTCACGAATGAAGCATTTCGCAACAGCCCGTTCGTTTTATTTTGTTCGCCGTTTTTTACGGCTTGCGAAAAGCCATAAAAAAGCCTTCTATTGCTTTTTTAGCCTGTTCATTGAAAGAACTTTTGTGCTTATTGGCTATTATTCTTATATTGCCTCCAAAAGGTTGTCAACAAGCAGAAAATATGGCAGTATATAAGAAACTTTAGGTGCCAGATGTGAATAAAGCGGCACCGCGAAGGTTCAATCAAAGACCCTGAAACAATACGAAAATCTACCCTATGGAGGAATGTAAAATGATGGAATTACCTAAATGCCCGAAATGCGGCTCAGAATACACCTATGAAGACGGCACGATGTTGGTCTGCCCGGAATGTGCCCACGAATGGAGTGCGGACGCAGCAGCAGAAACACAAGAAGACCAATTGGTTGTGAAGGATGCAAACGGCGCTATCTTGAGCGACGGCGATACCGTTACGGTCATCAAAGACCTGAAAGTAAAAGGAAGCCCCACTGCCTTGAAAGTCGGCACAAAAGTGAAGAACATCCGCTTGGTCGAAGGCGACCACAATATCGATTGCAAAATCGACGGTTTCGGCGCAATGAAACTGAAATCCGAGTTCGTCAAGAAGGCTTAATTTCTCCTGTAATACGAAAACGTGCGAGGCAATCCTATTGGATGGCTTCGCACGTTTTTTATTTTCATTCATGTGGATGATCGGTGAATAGCTATTCTTCGAGGACCTCAACTGCCTTTCAATAATACAGCGGCTGTCACGCCCGACAGCTGGGAGATAGTTTACGGATCACCATTCCTTTCTGGTCGGATACCTTTGCAAAAATCCGAATGATCATCACCCCCTACTTCACTTCACCAATCCATTGACGATAAGCGATGCATGATACCCAGTCCGCTCAGAGCAATCATGCCCAAATAAAAACACACGCATCACTCAGCATGTGTTTTTGTTTGGGGTATTAACTGGGCATAGACAGGCAACGGAAAGGACAGCCAGTGCGCGAAAAACACCATTTTGTCTTTCTGGTCTGCAAAATGATTTGCCTGACGCGAACATTGCGATCACTCCCCTACTATCATTGTAAGAAGCCTGCCTTTTTCTTATCATCTTGCCTTCATTATACTAGCCTTCTTTGCCGTTCTCAATAGGTTTACATCATCATTACAATCTTTACGCTTTCTTCATTTTATGAGGCATTTACCCTTTCGAAAGTGCTTTCTTTTGACTTTTCTGCCGCACTTGCATACAGTTAATCTACCAGGAATATTCCTTCCCTGGTTCACTTATCGAAACTGACAGTCAGTGTGAACGCAAGGAGGTACGCAACATGTCCAGCATTTTAATTACCGGTGCAAGCGGGAAAATCGGCCAAACGCTAGTCGCCCATCTCAAAACGAAATACGACCTAACCTTAGTGGATAGCGACTTTTCCAGTGTGGACGAAAGGCTGCTAAAAGGCACTACTGTGAGAGAATTGGATTTGACCGTCATCGGCAATCTGGATGGCCTTTTGGAGGGGATCGACTATCTCATCCATCTGGCCGACGATTCTTCTCCCGAAACGGATTTTGATGATGCGCTGATCAATCTGAATTACAGGCTTCCCTACAATCTTTTCGACGAGGCATCCAAATACGAAAACTTCGTGAAACGGATTATTTTTGCCAGTTCGCTCGATACAGTCGGCGCCTATCCAAAACATGTACAAGTCTCCGTGAACGACCCGGTCCGGCCGATGGACCTGTATGGCGTATCGAAAGTCTATTTGGAGGGACTGGCCAACTACTTCGCTTACAACAAAGGACAGGAGGCAATCGGCATCCGCATCGGAAAGTTTGATGCAGACTTGAACGATCCTTCTCTTGACGAAACCGTGCTTGCGGAATACCTCTCTCCGCGCGACCTGTGTCAGTTGGTCGACTGCACCTTAACGGCCACTTTGCAGGAACCCTTCCTTTTGGTTAACGGCCTATCGGACAATCGCTTCCCGCGTTTGGATATCCTGCAGGCACGGACGACCATCGGCTACAAACCACAAGACGATGCCTTCACCCTGAAAGGTTATTTCGGTGTCGATATCGGCGATCCGGTGGAGCTGGATGAATGATTTCAATGGAAGGAGCAGCCCGCTCCACCAGAATTTTGAATACCGATAATCCACGCCCCGGTCCCTGTACCCTTTCATTTGTGAACAAAATATCTATGTTTTTGAAAATGCGGTCCTTCTGTTAGAGGTAGCTATTGAACAATAGGAAACGTACTGGTACTATAGCTATTGTGAGAAACTTTTAATATACAAATATATATCCGTATATAGATGGAAGGATGACCGTAATGGCAAAGAAAAGTAAAGGCAATCAAATCCAACGCAGAAATGTAACACCAACGGTTCCAAATCTTCACAACAACGGCAATGCGCAGGCAACCAAAAATATCCCCGCATCTGAAAATCCGGCATTGCAAAATTCATACACCTATACGATGGCAGGGATGCTGCTGGGTGCATTAGTGGGCTACTTCTTGTTGGGCAATCTGAATCTAGGTTTCGGGATTGGTATCCTGATCGGTGGTGTCGTCGATGTCTTCTTAAACAACAAGAAGAAAAAGAAGCGCGAAGCAATCGAAAAAGAAAACGCCGAGAAAAAAGTGTAAGCCTATTCCTGATCAGCGCGCGGGTATTGATTGGGAATAAAATTTAAAAATGCTGAAAGTGCTGGATTCTGTAACGTACAGAATCCAGCACTTTTTTCTATTTATAGAAATAATCAATCAAAACCAAGTATGTCCGGATGAAAAAAGAGAAAAAAAAAGTCATAGGCTGAACGGATACATCCAACATATGACTTATTTTATTATGCGGCCAAGAAGACTCGAACTTCCACGGGAGAAACTCCCACCAGCCCCTCAAGCTGGCGCGTCTGCCATTCCGCCATGACCGCGAAACCAACTATTTCATTATAATATTGAAGCGCTTTTCTGTCAACGCCTGTCTGATAATTTATTTCTCAAACATCTGGAAAGGTAATTTGAGAAAATAAAGCCCATTGCAAATATTTATTGTATAGAATTTACTTGAATATTTCTGTAAGAATTCTCTTCTCCACGGATCAATTGAGCCAAACCGATATTTTTCTTCCCTTTACAGCAGTTACCGTTAACAATGAGCATGGTTATTTTGAAACAAAACATTTATTTATTAATGTGATAACTCCAGCACCTTCTCGTGAACTGCCGATTTATAATTGTTATGATGCATTCCTTGAAATAAGAATACATCATAACGCTTCTTTGAAATTTATATCTAGGTTTGTATTCGTTATTCGATAAGCTTTACCGTTGTATATTTGCTTAATGAATCTAAATCATTGGAACTTGCATCAACAGAGAATTTAGCTCCATTAACATCAACTATTTTTGCTATAATACGTCCGTTAATATGACCATTTGGCCCGCCATTATCTGTAACAGTGCCATTTGGTGCATAAAGAATTCCATAAATTTCACTGGTCCCACCATTAAATGTTATATTTCCATTGATAGAATAAAAAGTCACTGAATCCGCTGAAGTTTGAGCGGCACTATTAGCAGTTATATTCCCAGTAGCAACCACGACTCTATCCCCCGGTATACGGGCTGTGATAGTTAAATTCCCGATAAAATAAATATCGTCAGTGCCTGCGACTGCATTATTAAATTCTGCGACTGTTGTGCAAATAGTAGCTTGAGCTTTTATTAAATTCGAAAAATCCGGCATAGGTATTACGGGATTATTTGTAATCGTGTCCCCTGTAATCGTTCCACTCACATTGGCTGTACTTGTAGAGCTGACAACATCACCGTCTATTTCATTCCCTGATCCATTAAAAGAAACCCCATTTCTACCATATACACTTCCACCGATTATGTGTTTGCCGCCGGTAAAAGTAAGAGCACCGCCGCCAGCAAAAACAGCATAATTAAAAGCATCTCCACCTTCAGTTGCCTTTTGAGCTACTGCACGTGCCTTTACATTGGTTTCTAGTAACCCCAAAACTCGAGCAAAAGTATATGAAACATTTTTTGTGGAGACAACTTCAATTTTGCTTGGATTATTATCATAAGTAGTGTCAACCAATGTTTCTGTTTTTGGAACTCCATTCGCTTCAGCATAATTTTTAGCTGTGGCTTCAGCATCAATGGCTGTCCCCAAGTCCTGTGCTCCAGCCAAAGCAGCTGCATCCGCTGCATTTTGAAGTTGGCTCTTTTGTACATAAAGGTTACCGACGTCAACGACTAGAGCAGCAAATCCCAGAAGCACCGTTAGCATTAAAGCAACCATAATCAGCGCTTGACCTTGCTCTTCTTTTTTGAGTCTCTTGATTAGCTTCAGCAACATCATCCCCACCTCTCAAAAAGTATTCTTGTCTTGAACTGAAAGACTGATCGACTAATTTTCTTAATACCATTTTCCCTAGTCATTTCCATCTATTACATTAACCAAGATATAGAATTGTATCAGTACTGATGTCAAATCCTCAATTATTGAAGATGAGCTTATCTCCAATCTGCAATTTTTCATTTAAGATGTATGCATTCGCTTCAATGACATATTTTGCTTTCCTGACGATAGGCGAGATGCTCCCAGGTTTCACGCTGTCCATGATATGAACGACTCGGTTCTCCTTGTCCAAAAAAATGACATCAATCGGGAATTTCATGAAGAAACAATGCACGCTATTGCAGGGAGTTATCATTAAACCACTATTTTCGGGTATCGATTTGACACCCATCAAACCGCGGAAACGGCTGAAAAAGGTTTCCGCGATTCGTAGATCCTCCAAAATGACTTGATTGGTTCTTTCGTTAATTAATTTAGCCATATCACATTTTACCTTCCAATACGTTTCTTGCTTTGTTCTCTTCGTGCAACGTTTCTTCTGCCCGGTAGGTAAATTGGTAGCCACCGGACTCAAATGAATCCTGATTGTAGATTTCTTTATTTGTAAAAATTTCCCGGTTCAATTTGAATATCCCGGGCGGTGAGGTCATAAGTTCGATATGAATCGGAAGATAAGCCTTCGACAGAGAGCGGTACCCTTCCAGCCATTTACGATTGGTGTGACTGGTTGTTACATGTACCGTCAACAAATAAGGGATTTTAGGGCCATTCAAGACCAAATCAGCATCTGACGACATCTCTCCGAACCCAATAACTATCTCGCCAATTTTCTTCGGCAACAGCATCTCTTGCGAAGCTTCGGAAAAATCTATCCGCTTATATTCTAAATAACGCGGAATCTGCAGCGCTTTTTTCATTTTCAACACGTATAGCAGTCTCCCTATCATAAAAGCAAATAGCGGCAAAAGAAGTACAATAGCCACTGCGGCTCCATTTTTTGCGAAGAAATCTCGAATATTGAGGATGAACAATGCTGTTCCAGAAACGACTGTCACAGTTCCTTTTATGTCTGCCTTTACGATCGTCAAGGGATCTTCAGCTGCTACATTCACAGTAAAGTCCTGTTTTTCCAACGATGCGTCTTCCGACAGGTTGACCGTAAGGGGTGCATCCACTGTTTGGTTTGGTTTCAAAGTAAGGATTTTTTCTTCTGAAGATGCGTTTTCGGATGCCAGCGTTACATGCACCGTTTCGCTTCTGCCGGAATGATTTTCCAAACGCAGCGGCATGGTCACCTCTCCGCCCGGTTTCCCGGCCAGATTTGTTTCAACCAACGATCCTTCAATTTCGCCGGAAGACACGACTTGATAGGTTCCCATCTCTTTTTCCAAAGTGAAATTACCGCCCGGATAGCTGCCTTGAACGACTAGGGTAGCGAAGAAGTCACCTTCCACATCAAAAGGCAGCACCATGGTATAGATACCATCTCCCGTTACGGCATCGCCGCTGCTTTCCTGTTCGCCATCGCGCATGGGATAGATTTCTTGTCTGCCGTCCGCAAAGTTTCCAACCAAATTGAAGCTGTTTATCGTAATATCTTGCGTTCCGTCCATTTGAAGATAGCCGGTTACGGTTTGGTTTTCCGACACCTTGAAGATGGCATCTTGGAGAGCCACCTCGCTGGCCAACACGGGCAGTTGCTGCACGGACACTGTCGTCAGGCTGTTCGTCACAATTGTTCCCCCGTCTTTGATTCGGGTATCCAAGGTATACGTTCCTGCTTGATCGACTTGATCGTAACTTCCCACGTAATTGCCCGCTTCAAGCGTCAAAGGGATCGTTTCTGTCTCAGAAGCGCCATTTTTAGATACCACAACTTCCACGGACATGTCTTCATTAAGTTCGCCGGTAACGGCAACCGATAACGCAATCGGTTCATGGAGCGGTAGCTGTGTATTGGCTTTTGGTTCCACAAGCCAAGATTTTAAGGATAGATCCTTGTCGCCGAACAATTGTACATTGCCCGTCCCGTTGATGACCAGTTCCCACTCTCCGTTCAATTCTTTGTCTGCTTGATTCATCGTGACGATGCTGTAGTTTTCATTTTTTTGTACGACAACTTTACCTGTCGTATCCGTTCCGTTTGCCGACCGGACAGTAACGTTGGTACCCGTTGTGTCATTGGCTACTACCATCGTCACCTGTGAGGTATAATTATCCACCTGAAAAGGCAAAATAGTCTCTCCGGTGACCGGCATTGTTTCGTTCCAAAATCCCTGCCTGTTCTTCAACGTCCGCAGCACTTCAAAAAAGTTGACCGCGATTTCGCTGGAGCTTCCAAGAAACTTGGCTTCCCCCCGCGTGTCCGTTGCTATCCTCTGTAGCGTGCTTGGGTCAGCAGTACCGAATCCAAGTGCATAGACCGCGTAATTCTTAAGCCCGAGTTGGGCTGTCGTTTGCCACAGTGTATCCATGTAGGCGGACATGAAAGCGGCATTTTCGCGCAATGCGTAATCCGGTTCCGGCACGCCATCCGTCAAGAAGATGATGACTTTCCGGATATTTTTGTCAGTATAGCTGTCCAATTGTTGTTCCGCCTTTTGCAAGGCCAACTGGTAATTGGTGTTCCCGTCTGCACCCACAATAGCCGCTAGCGTTCCTTTGATTGCCTGTTTGTTCGTTGCATCTCCGACCGATTGCATCGGGGCCAATTCTTTCACGTCCGTCGAAAAGGAGACGATGCCCACATAATCTTCCGGACTGAGCATATCTACAAAGATTTCAGCGGCCGTCTTCCGGAGATTGCCGGGATCCGTCTCCGCCATGCTGCCGGATGTGTCGATGACGAGGGATACGGCAATCTCTTCCGAGGTGCTGTTCTCTGCTGCCGATAAGGATGGCATAAATCCGAATCCGACGATAGCCATCGTTAACCAGATGGTCATTATTTTTTTTAGCTGCATGCTCTGCGCCTCCTTTCCTGCGGTTATTTCATTAAGGTGTTCATGACGTTGATGGCAGCCGGTCCCAGAATGACGACGAATAGCGCCGGAAACATGAGGAATACAATCGGGAAGAGCATCGTAGTCGGTATTTTAGCCGCTTTTGCTTCCGCCCGTTGGCGTTTGCTCAGCCGCATCGTATCCGCCTGGATCCGCAAGACATTCCCGATGTTGGATCCCATTTCCTCGGCCTGGATGATGGACGTAACGAAAGTCCCCAAATCAGCGACTTGTGTCCTTTTGACCATATCCCGCAAAGCTTCGGAGCGATCCCTGCCTTTATTCATCTCATTCATGGTGTACAGCAACTCATCGCTCAAAGGCCCTTTCATCTTGTCCGTCGTCCGATAGATGGCCATGTCGAATGACAGTCCGGCCTCCACACTCACATAGAGGATATCCAAAAAGCTGGGCAAAGCATATTCGATCTCCTCTATCCTTTTTTGCGATTTTGACTTCAAGGAAAAATAGGGCAGCAAAAATCCGATGGCGCCCGCCAAGAAAACATACAACGTGTTGGACGGTTGGGCGGTCACTTTCATCAGATAGTAGGCCACAAACGAAAGGAGGATGCCCAACATCAGCTGGGTGGCGATGACATTGTTGAACTTTATTTTGTCTTTTGCGCCGCTGCTGCTGAGCAAAAGATCATACTGGTCTTTGATGGCCGATGGCGCCAGATTCCCTAATGTTTGGATTATTTTTTCATAGCCCGGATTGATGACCCGTTCGGCAAAGGATTCCCGCATTTCTTCATCAAAGACATCGCGGGTATCCGCCATCTCCTTGACATTATCGAGTCGCTCCCGCAGCATCTGTCTGGGACGCAGCAATAGATCATAGCACAGATAAAACAGAAGCGAACTGGTGACAAACAGCGACAAGTATACAAGCAATTCCATTTTTATCCCCCCTATAATTTAACTTTTACGATTTTAGTCAATGCAAAGGCTCCGACTAGTATCATGCCGACCGCAACGCCCAACATCATCAGGCCCAATGGTTCGGTGAATAGGGTGCCGATATATTCTGGATTAAACATAAATATCACAGCGGCAATCGCCACCGGCAGGATGCCAATGACAACGGCCGACATCTGGCTCTGCGAAGTGAGTGTGTGGATATCCCCTTTCAGTTTGACCCGCTCGCGGATGGTTTGGGAGATGGTATCCAGTATTTCGGAAAGGTCCCCACCGACCTGCAGATGAATCAGCAAGGTCGTGATTAAAATGTCCAGGTCCTCATCATCCGTGCGTTTCGCCAATTCTTGCAAGGCCTCATCCATGTTCTTACCGTAGGAATTGTCACGCAATACTTTCGCAAACTCGTCGGCGATGGGTGCCTCCATTTCCCTGCTGACGACAGCCATCGCCTGCGGGAAACTGAACCCTGCCCGCAAACCATTGGCGATCAGACTCAACGCCTGCGGCAATTGGGCATTGAGTTGCTTCGCCCGTTTCTTGCGGGTGCTTTCCACAACGGTTTCCGGCAATCTGTAGCCAAGGATGAATCCCAACGCCAGCAGCAACCCGTTATCCGTCAACAGAAACAGCACGCCCCCTAAAAAAAGCCCACTCATTATGGAGATTTCAATGAATTCGATGGGTTTCATCTTGATATACGCCTGCAATAATTTCAATCTAATGTTCGCATAATAATTGGATTTTTCGATATTTTCTACAACCTGTTTCAACACCCCCAGCAAAAGGGTAGATTGTTTTGTTTCTTCTTCCGATTGGTATTCCTGAAGCGTCTTGCCCGTCCGTAATAAGCGGTTCTTGATGCTGTATCTGCGCTCAAAAAACAACAAATATAACGTATAGAAGCAAAAACAGGCTGTCACAAAGATGAACATTACTAACATCGTATCCATGTCAGCTCCCCTTTCTGAAAGGGTCCAGATTGCTGCCTATTGTTTTGAAAAGGCTTGGCGGGACGTGCTCGCCGTGCGCTTTTATTTTGTCCAGAAAATTCGGCATGATGCCGGTGGCTTGCAGCTTACCTTTGACGGTTCCGTGTTCATCGAATCCATTTTGCTTAAAGATGAAAACATCCTGCAAGGTTACCATATCCCCTTCCAAGCCTATGATTTCACTGATTTTCGTCACTTTCCGCGTGCCATCGATCATCCGTTCAACCTGGACAATCAAATCGATGGCAGACGCAACCTGCTCACGGATGGCGCGGGACGGCAATTCAATCCCTGACATCATCACCATCGTCTCCAAACGGGACAGACTGTCTCTCGGCGTATTGGCATGGATGGTCGTCAAGGAGCCATCATGCCCCGTATTCATCGCCTGCAGCATATCCAAGGCTTCGCCGCCCCGGACTTCGCCAACGATGATGCGGTCTGGCCGCATCCGCAAGGAATTGACGACGAGATCACGGATGGTGATGTGCCCCTTGCCTTCTATATTGGCCGGCCTTGATTCCAAGGTGACCACATGCGATTGTTGCAGTTGCACTTCAGCCGCATCCTCGATTGTGACAATCCTTTCCGATTCCGGTATGTAGCTGGAAAGAACATTCAGCAGGGTCGTTTTCCCCGAACCGGTTCCTCCCGACACGAGAATATTGATCCGTCCTTTTACGCATAGGCGCAGGAACTCTGCAATGTCGCCATTTAACGTTCCAAACGTAATCAGATCATCGGTCGTCAAGGGATCCTTGGAAAATTTACGAATGGTGATGGAAGGTCCCTTCACAGCCAATGGCGGAATGATGATGTTGACCCGCGAGCCATCGGGCAGACGGGCGTCCACGAGTGGTGAACTCTCATCCACCCTTCTCCCCAAAGGAGAGATGATTTTGTCGATGATGTGCATGACATGTTTGTCATTGCGGAATTCGTTGTCCGTCTTCACGATTTTCCCTTTTCGTTCAACGAAAATATTCATGGGACCGTTCACCATGATTTCGGTTACGGTATCATCATTCAACAAGTCGCTGATCGGGCCGAATTGATAGATTTCATTCATGACGGACTGGCTTACCTTCTGCTTGTCCGCAAAAGACAGATGCCGTTTCTGCTCAAAGATCCTGCTTCCGATGATTTCATTTATTTTTTCCAACGTCTTTTTCTGTGCAGAGGCGTCATTGTCCTCTTTTGTCGCAGGGATCTGGTCAATCACAATCTGCAGGACATCATAGGCCAATTCATCCAGGTCTCTTCTTCTTTTCACCAATCCATTCTGAATTTCTTCTTTTTCTTCGGCATTCGTTGCCGCTGCAAAGCCGAAATTCCCATAAGTTTCCAGATTCATGTTACTCACCCTCTTCTTACTGTTTCTTTGTTTTTACGCTTTCATCGGCTCATCCTGAATAAATTGCATGCGCATTTTATCGATATTTTTGGAAAGGATATTTTTCGGATACTCATAAACAAGCGGCACACCGCGATTCAAAGAGGAAAGTACCCTGCGATAATCTAACCCGATCGAAGCATCCACTTTTTTATTCAGTGTAGCTTCCACATCCTTTTTCTTGATGTCTCCTCTGCTGTCTTCTTTGTTCAGTACGATCCGAAGTTTGGATTGTGGAAAGTTGAGGTCCTTCAAGGTGACGAGCAATGCCTTGGTATTGCGGACGGATGAAATTTCTGGGGCGGTGATGACCAATAGATGGTCAGCCAGTGCCAAGGCTGGCATAATCGTCTCGATGAACCGCGCCGGCATGTCGACGATGACGTAGTCAAATGACTCCCTTAACGCTTCCAGTATGATGCGGATATGTTCGGCATTGATGAATTCATTCATTTGTGGTTGGAGGTTTGCCGGCAAGACTTTGATGCCGGACTCGTGGGGAATGAGGTAGCTTTCAATCAAGTCGCTGTCCATATGCCGGATATCATCGATGACATCCGAAATGGTAAATTTTGGGTACAGATTCAGCGCTAAGGCAGCATTGCCCAAGTCCAAATCCAAATCGACGAGGACAATCCTTTTTTCAGGATCCTTTGCCAAGGATACCGCCAGATTGATGGACACGAAAGTCTTCCCGACACCGCCTTTGGTGCTGAATACCGTGTAGACTTGTCCGAGTTCACTTTTTCTGATTTTTTTCTGAGGAGCTTCCTGTTTGGTGGTCACGGTGCGTTCCTTCAATTGCTGGATACGATAGATGGCATTCAGCAACTTTTCCGGATCAACCGGTTTGACCAGTACATCCTTCGCACCGGCAAACAACGCATTGTGCATCGTCTCCTCCAGCAACTCTTCCTCCATCATGATGATGCCGGTGTGAGGATACTGGTCAGAAATCTTTTTTGCGAATGCATATCTTTCACCGTTCCTACCGGAACCCATCAACAGAATGTCCGCCGGGGAGCGTTCCATCGATTCCCAGGTCTGCTCTTCATCGATGAAGTCGCCAGCCAATCGGATATAATCAATGTTTTTCAACATCTCCACAATACGCAGGCGTTCCGTTTCCGAATCAGCTAATAACAATAATCTCATCTTATTCACTGTGCTCACCGCTCTTTCCATGAATCAAAATTTGCTGTTCCGTAATTTGGTAATTCTTGTTTCACAGTGTCTACAACATTTCGAAGCGTAAAGTAGAACGTTCCATTGACTGCTGCATAGGCGATCACTTCTGCTTGCGCTGGTGTCACTAATAACGTCAACGATGTAGGGATGCCCGTTTGCTGTCCTTCTGTTCCCGTCGTATAGGGGCCTTTTTCTAAAATTTTAATATTCTGCAGTTGTGTCATTACAACCTTTTGGTCTGCGGAAGGAGTGTAGTTCACCAAAACGTCAACACTATCACCGGGCATAATGTACCCACCAATACCGCTCGTTTCGGTTGTAGGCACCGTAACCGCCCTCATATTTTCAGGGATTTGATAGGCCAATGGTGAATCGCCGGTATCCGTCACGATGCGATCGGTCAATACTTGTTCCCCTGCAATCAACGCTGTCGTGGTTGTACCCCCTACTACATCTGCGATACTCGTATACGTGTCCGCATGCACTGCTTCAGTCGGGATTTTCTTTATTTCCAGCATTTCTTCCGTCACTTTCACATGGGCAGGAACCGTGCTGATGGCCACGACCACTTCACTCATTGCCGCTTTATTTTCCTGGCTGGCAGCCTCTACTTGACCCAGATAGAAATACACCATCCCTGTAGTGATTAATGCCAAAATTGCTGTGATGATCCAAATTCTCTTTTTTGTTTTCATTCAGATTTCACCTCTCCCTAATTTTTCGAATCATATTATCGTTATCGCCAATTATTGTCCCCCAGATTACAAACGTTCTCTATGTATTTGTCATTCCATTCTCATACTGACTTGGCTTTGCAGTGTGACGGGGTCAGGCAGAATGGTACTCGGCAAGAACCCCACTAATGGCGATATCTTTGTTGATACGGTTACGGTTACCTGACTGCCTTTAGTATATGTACTAGGCGAAACAGTCACAACTTTGATTCCCGTGACTACAGTTGCTTTTCCTAGGGCAACGGATTGTGCATTAACGAATTCTGTTGCATCCAACACCGATACCGCTCTAGCTCCTTCTCTCGCCGCTTCGGCAACCGAAATTTTGGCATACAATAGCCAGCCAACATCCATCGATCCTAAAATCAAGATCAAAAGAATCGGCAGAACCAAGGCAATTTCAACGAGTGATTGTCCTCTTTCACTTTTTCTCAGTTTCGATAAGATTTTCAAGACAATTACCTTCTTTCATCAAAAAATGTCAATGCCTTGATTATAAACAATCAAAACCAGTACGGCTCCACCAGCGATGGCGATACCATAAGGAATATAGATTTTTGTGTAATTCTGACCATTTTTAACGAAACGTTGTTGCAAATGATCAATTTTTTCGTTATAGCCAAGTTGGTTCATTAACTGAAATAGAAAACGTATAAGAGATAACACCATTTTCTTTATATAGTCTCGTAATTTCCCCGTATATAGCAAGTATACAAGTACCATGAATCCGCCAACCAAAGCAGAATAGAGTGCTGTAACCAGTGAAAAACGCCAGCCCATCAAGGCCCCTATAGCTCCCATTAGCTTGACATCTCCGGCACCCATCCCACCCACGACAAAAGGCAGAAAGAATATGGCCAACCCTACTAGCAATCCTCCTATACTCTGTATCAATCCCATCCAGCCTCCGGCGAATAAGTTTAACAAAATGCCAATCAAGATTCCTGGAAACGTTATTTTATTCGGTATTTTCCTTTCTTTTGCATCAAAGAAACCTGATAACATAACCAGTATTAATAAAAAGATATCATTTGTAAGTGCCATTTCAATTCTCCTCCCACTGTTTTTTATGATTTAAATATTTATAATTGCAGATAACATTTCAGCATAATGGAGTAGCACTTTTAGAAAAAATTCCCGCTAAATAAGCGGGAATTTCACATTAATATTAATATATGCTATCAAGCTGGAACTACTAATTTAGTGTTAATCTTGCTGAATATATCACTAATTTTAGCACCTAAAGTAGGCATTACTAAAATTGCTGCAATTGATATTAATGCAATTATCAATGCGTACTCTACCAAACCTTGCCCTTCTTCTTCTTGAACTAATCTTTTCATGATTTTCATGATGTGTTCCTCCCTAATATATATTATTTTATATAAATTGAACTTAAACTAGGTTCATAAGTTCAGTATATATAGTTATTGATTAAAAAACGGATGTACTAAAGAATTCATTTCATTGTGTAATTTACACATTAACCAGTAGATAAAATCGGAATTTTTATGCAGGAACAATTAATTTATCCTTTATCCCTTCAAACACATTACTAATTTTAGTGCCTAACAAAGGCATTGCTACAATTGCCGCAATCGAGATTAATGCAATTATCAACGCATACTCCACTAAACCTTGTCCTTCTTCTTCCTGAACTAATCTTCTCATGATTTCCATGATCTTTTCCTCCTCTTTCTATCCGCTTCTTTATGTTGTTGTTGTTTATGAGGCGACTTCTTTTGATTGAAATCACTTCATTGAGCAACAACTCCATTTGTCAATAGACATGCCTTCCCATTTACAGATCTATTCAAAAATAGAGTTCTTCAAAAACAATTTTAGGCAATAACATTAAATCCTTCTAACCTCTTTATATACATTTCTACTAAAAACGTTTATAATTTTTATTAGGATAGTATCTTTTGAACAAATTAAATAAAGCTAGGGTTTAAGAATTTTACTGGAAGATTGAGCGTATCTTTAAAAGTAAGTTTATTTTACTAACTTGTTAAATTGCTTGTTAAATTTGGATTATCATAGGGATGTTCCGTTGATTAAACAGCCGCAGTGTGTTGTGCTTGGAAGATTTTTAAGATGAGTTTTGATGATAGGACTTTGTGTTGAATCTCTTTGTTTTTGTGTGGTTGGTGACATTGGTGAAGTTCTTGCTGAAAAAAGTTGGATGGTAAAAGTGGTTTGATGATGAATTATTGGAAAGAAGAAAGAATTTTGTGGAATGTTTGATGTCGGATTTCATTGATGTGATACGTTGTATTTAACTTATGACTTTATTTTATATTATTTTTATGAATGTTCAATCCACAGATTTACGGATCCTGTATAAAATATAGACACTATTCAGTAATTTGTTCATATTTTTAACATTTGATACGAAATTATTGTTTTTTTAAGGAGGTTTTTTTGATGGCAGATGATATGGACAGCAGAAGTACACGCAGAACCAAGCATTTATTTAAGGATGCATTATTGAGATTGTTGGAAACGGAAAGCTTCGCATACATATCGGTCAAGGATATCGTAGAGACTGCTGACTTTAACCGCACAACTTTCTATAATCATTACATCGACAAATTCGATTTACTGGATGACGTAACCAAAGATCTACTGGACGAATTTGGGGATGCCCTCCAAAAAAGCTTTCAAAAGTATTATCCAAACAGTAAAATACTGATGAAAAAAACAGATATCACCATTTTTGAATTTGTTTATCAGAACAGACACGGCCTTTCGATCTGCAAGCAAACCGAACTTCTGCCGAATTTCTCACAAAAATGTTCACAGGCTGTGTTGGATAAGCTGATCGATGTATGGTCCCCACAGGTTGATATGGCGGAACACAGATTTAAGGCATATACAAAAATATTTACCTATGGATTGATGGGTACAATTTCCGGTTGGATGTCTGAAGACTTTTCTACTTCTCCTGAAACGGTTACACAAGAATTTATCGATTTCTACAATTTTAAAGTCGAAAACATGCACTAGTAATCATTAGCTTATTATTTAGCTCCTATAGAACAAAAAAGATGGGACCGCGTTCACAACGAACGCGATCCCATCTTTTTTATGGTTCTTAAGCTTCACTTCTGCAAATTTATCCCGCTATCGCCAGCTTCCCGCGGCATTTCCCGCAGACATACTTCTTAGTGTCGATTCTGCGTTTGCGGTGATAGAGCTGGCCGCACTTGCCGCAACAATACATCCATTTTGGTTTGGTACTCTCTGAGTTGCGCAGATCCTTGACGAAGCGGCTCCCTCCGCTCTGCTTCAACAGCAGCTTGAAATCCTGATCGATGTGCCGATAGCCGCGCCCTTCCAAGTGCAGATGATAGTGGCACAGCTCGTGCTTCACGACATGCTCGAGTTCTGCCAGTCCGTGCAGTTCCAGCACGCGCGGGTTGAAGTCGATATCGTGGCTTGCGAGATGGTAGCGCCCGCCCGTCGTGCGCAGGCGGCTGTTGAAATAAGACTTATGCACGAAGGGTTTCTGGAAGACGGTGCTCGAGATATGCTCCACCAACTGCTGCAATTCTTGATTATTCACTGTTTTCCCCTCTTATTTCGTCTGCGGCAACATGGTCAAGGCAATCCGGCCTTTGTTCAGGTCGATGGCATCGACCCAGACGGTCACGATATCCCCTACTGCCGCGACGTCGGACGGATGCTTGACGAAACGGTTGCTCAGCTTGGAGATATGGACCATGCCATCCTGCTTGACGCCGATGTCGACGAAGGCGCCGAAATCGACAACGTTGCGGACGGTTCCCTGCAGTTCCATCCCCGGCTTCAGGTCTTCCATGGATAGGACATCCTGGCGCAGCAATGGTTGTGCGATGTCGTCACGCGGATCGCGTCCTGGTTTGGTCAAGCCGGTCAGGATATCCTGCAGCGTTTCTTTCCCGAGTCCGGTCACTTCCCGGGCTTTGGTCCGGTCCAATGTACCCAAGGCTTCCCGGGCGTGGTCAGTGCCGATGTCCTTCAGGTTCAGGCCGGCAAGCTCCAGTATTTGTTTGGCAGCCGGATAAGATTCCGGATGGATATCGGTGTTATCCAGGATATTCTTGCCGTCCGCGATGCGCATGAAGCCGACTGATTGTTCGAAGGCTTTCGGCCCCAAACGCGGCACTTTCTTCAATTGCTGGCGGCTGTCGAACGCCCCGTTTTCTTCCCGGTAAGCCACGATGTTCGTGGCGATGGTCTTGTTCAGGCCGGCAACGTGCTGCAGCAACGGCGCACTGGCGGTATTCAGGTTGACGCCGACCTGGTTTACGGCCGTTTCGACGACGAAATCCAGACGCTCACCCAGGCGTTTTTGGGAAACATCGTGCTGGTATTGACCGACACCGACCGATTTCGGATCGATTTTGACCAGTTCCGCCAATGGGTCCTGCAGGCGGCGGGCGATGCTGACGGCACTCCGTTCTTCGACTTGATAATCCGGGAATTCTTCCCGGGCGATGTCGCTCGCGGAATAGACGGAAGCGCCCGCTTCGTTGACGATCACATAATAGACCGTCTGTTTGACCTCTTTGATCTGATCGGAGACGAACAGTTCCGATTCGCGGCTGGCGGTGCCGTTGCCGATGGCGACCATTTCCACGTTGTAGTCTTCCAGCATCTTGCGGAAGGCTGGGCCTGCGGCGGCGCGTTTCTCCTGCGATGCCGGTTTGTGCGGATAGATGACGCTCTTCGCTAATACTTTCCCGGTCGCATCCACGATCGCCAATTTGCAGCCGGTGCGGTAGGCCGGATCCAGTCCGAGGACGGTCTTCCCTTTCAAAGGCGGCTGCAGCAACAGATTGCGCAGGTTGTCGCCGAAGACGTCGATGGCTTGTTCATCGGCCGCTTCGGTCAATTCGTTGCGGATTTCTCTTTCGATGGCCGGTCCGATGAAGCGTCGATAGCTGTCTTCATAGGCAGCGATAACGAACGGTGCCGCGATGCTGTTCGGCTTCTTGAGCACTTGCTTGTTCAGGTAAGCGAAGATTTTGTCTTCATCCACCTGCACGGCCACTTTCAGGATGCCCGCTTTTTCGCCGCGGTTCATCGCCAGGGTGCGGTGGGATACCAATGAGGAGATGCCTTGTGAGAAGTCATAATACATTTCGTAGACGGCTTTCTCGTCCTTCTCAGCATCCTTCACCGTGCTGACGACCATCCCGGTCTTGCGGGTGAAATCGCGGATGTATTCGCGGTAAGCCGGCTCATCGCTGACGATTTCGGCGATGATTTCATGCGCGCCCGCCAACGTTTCTTCTATCGTAACCAATTCCATTTCAGCGTTCAGGAATTCCTTTGCCTTCGCTTCGACCGTTCCGGCTGTCGGGCCTTCCAGTAGCCAGTCCGCCAAAGGTTCCAGCCCTTTTTCGCGGGCGATGGCCGCTTTCGTGCGGCGCTTCTGTTTGTAGGGGCGGTACAGATCCTCCACCCGTTGCATCTTGTCGGCCAATTCGATCTTCTGTTTCAAGGCCGGGGTCAGTTTGCCCTGCTCCTCGATGATGCGGATGACCTCTTCTTTGCGTTTGTGCAAGTTCGTCAAATAATTGTGGCGCTCTTCGATTTCTCGGATCTCCACTTCATCCAGGGAGCCGGTCGCTTCCTTCCGATAACGGGCGATGAAAGGAACCGTATTCCCGTCGCCCAATAATGCCAATACTTTTTCGATCTGTGCTGGCCTGAATTGTTTCAGCTCGGCTTTCACCAAATCCAAGACGATATCTTTTGCTTCTTCTGCCATATGCTTATTTCCTGCCTTTCCGATTGAAGGGGGCTGTACGCTAGGGACCTGCTGTTATCCCGTCGCCGTGTCCCGTTGCGCGCCAAAAGCGTCCCGGGTCCCAGCGTTTTATGTACGGCCTCCGTTATTTTCTTACCTTATAATCATGCTTCAGCCCGTCTTTGTCAAATACAACTCCGTGCAGCGTGCCGCCGTAGACGGCCCCGCCATCGATGCCGATTTTGTCGTCACTGATCCAGAGGTCCGAATTATCGTTGTCCCCGTGCAGGACAAAGGTCGGCGTATGCCCAAAGACGATCGTTTTGCCGGTGCGGTTCTTCTTCTGATGGAACGGATGGCGGATCCAGAGGAAATCTTCCGGATTGCTGTTGTGCCAATCCTTTTTGTCCAGATCGACGCCGGCATGGACAAAGATGTAGTTCTCCCACTCATAGTAGAGCGGCAGCGTCGCCAAGAAGGCGAGGAAGTCTTTGTAATGGAACTTCATCATCATAGCTATCTCGGTCGGCGAATATTCTTCATCGATGTGGTCATGCAGAAAACTTTCGAACGTCGCCAAGCCGCCGTTCAGGAAGTAATTCTGGGCATATTCCTCGGGCGCTGCGATGAACTTCTCCAGTATCTCTTCGTGGTTGCCCTTCAGGTAAACGGCGCCCTTCTGCTCGACCAGTTCCTTCGCCAAAAGGAAGCATGCTTTCGGGTTCTCCCCGCGGTCGCCCAAGTCACCGATGAAGATCAGCTTTTGCTTCTCTTCGTCCCACTTTTCCAGCAATTTCTTCATTAAAGTGATCTCGCCGTGGACATCACCGACTACAAATACTTCATTTTGCATACTCTTCCCCCACTTTCCCTAAAACTGTCCTCATACACCCATTTTAGCACACTGTTCCTTATCGCGTGCTCCCCTTTTCTTGATAATATATAGATGGGCAGCGTCAATTTGTTCATCCTTTTGCTGAATCTACCCCAAAAGTAATCCGCTTTCAATAAAAATACGCATTTTACCGAACATTCTAATCATATTCTTAGGGTATCATTCACTTTCTCGGTTGCATGCCCGAATCGATTTGGTTATAATAGTCAAGTGGCAAACGGATGGGGTTCATTCGAACTTATTTTCACTACCTTCCCCATTGACGCTGCACACAAAAAAAATACAGATGGGAGATCTTTTCAAAATGGAAAATTTCTTTAAGTTAAAAGAACATGGAACAACGGTTTCTACCGAAATCGTTGCCGGAATCACAACATTCTTCGCCATGTCCTACATCATTTTCGTCAATCCTTCAATCCTGGCATTAACTGGGATGCCTAGCCAAGCGGTATTTTTGGCAACAATCATTTCGGCTGCGGTAAGTACCTTGTTTATGGGCCTTTTCGCTAACGTACCTTACGCTTTGGCTCCGGGTATGGGCTTGAATGCTTTCTTCACTTTCACGGTTGTATTCTCATTGGGCTTCACTTGGCAACAAGCGTTGGCGATGGTATTCATCTGCGGCTTGCTCAATGTGTTCATCACCGTGACGAAAATCCGTAAAATGATCATCAAATCCATCCCTGAAGGCTTGCAACATGCCATCAGCGGTGGGATCGGCATCTTCATCGCCTATATCGGCATCAAGGGTTCAGGCTTCCTGCAATACACATCTGATGCTGGTTCTATCCTGTCAGTCAATGGCGCACCTTACGATGCAGCTGCTGAAAGTTATAAAGGTGGGATCGGAGCGATTGTTTCCGGTGGCGGCATCGTCCCTGCTTTGGTGAACTTCACTTCCAGCCCAGCCTTGTTGGCTTTGATCGGTCTGATCATCACTGTCATTTTGATGGTCAAAAACGTACGCGGTGCTATCCTGATCGGCATCGTTGCTACGACTCTTATCGGCTTCCCGATGGGTGTTGTTCACATTTCTGTGGCTGACATGCAAGCGAACTCGCTTGGCATTGCCTTCAGCCAATTGGGTACAACGTTCGGTGCCGCATTCGGCGCTGAAGGCATGCAATCCTTGTTCGCAGATCCGGCAAAACTGCCATTGGTTCTGATGACCATTTTTGCCTTCAGCTTATCTGATACATTCGATACAATCGGTACTTTCATCGGTACTGGCCGTCGCACAGGCATCTTCTCGGTTGAAGACGAAAAAGCACTTGAAGAAGGATCCGGCTTCAGCTCAAAAATGGACAAAGCTTTGTTCGCTGATTCGATCGGTACTGTCTTCGGTGCTATCTTCGGAACATCCAACACAACCACTTATGTGGAAAGTGCTGCCGGTATCGGTGCTGGCGGACGTACTGGTTTGACTGCCGTTACCGTTGCCGTACTGTTCATCATCAGCGCGTTCTTCGCGCCATTCATCGGCATCGTGCCTGCAGCTGCTACGTCTCCTGCATTGATCATCGTTGGTATCTTGATGATGGGTTCTTTCGTGGAAATCAACTGGAATGACCTTGAAGAAGCTATTCCTGCCTTCTTCGCATCCGTCTTCATGGGGCTTTCTTACAGCATCTCTTACGGTATCGCTGCAGGATTCATCTTCTTCTGTATCGTTAAGGTTGTCAAAGGCAAAATCTATGAAATCCATCCAATCGTTTGGGTTTCAACCGCCCTATTCGTGGCTAACTTCATCATCCTAGCCTTCCTTTAAAATCTATTCCTATTATCTTGTGAGGCTGTCTCTAACGAGGCAGCCTTTTTCTAACCTTATTTTTGGAGTGGCACATAAAAATGGTCTAGAGAGCCGTTTCGCCGGAGTTCGGCCGCCTGGAAACGAGTCTCCTCCGGCCAACATTCCCCTGGCCGGAGAAGAGTACCACGGAAGGACTCCGTTCCCCGGCCAACGCCTCCTTGGTCGGAGCAGCCGCCCTCCTCCGGTTAGCTGCACTTTCGCCGGAGAAGAGACTCCAAAAAAATATTACCTCCGGTCTGCTAGGCTTCGCCGGAGTTCGGCCGCCTGGAAACGAATCTCCTCCGGCCAACATTCCCCTGGCCGGAGAAGAGTACCACGGAAGGACTCCGTTCCCCGGCCAACGCCTCCTTGGTCGGAGCAGCCGCCCTCCTCCGGTTAGCTGCACTTTCGCCGGAGAAGAGACTCCAAAAAAATATTACCTCCGGTCTGCTAGGCTTCGCCGGAGTTCGGCCGCCTGGAAACGAATCTCCTCCGGCCAACATTCCCCTGGCCGGAGAAGAGTACCACGGAAGGACTCCGTTCCCCGGCCAACGCCTCCTTGGTCGGAGCAGCCGCGCTCCTCCGGTGAGCCACACTTTCGCCGGAGAAGAAACTCCAAAAAAATATTACCTCCGGTCTGCTAGGCTTCGCCGGAGTTCCGCCGCCTGGAAACAAGCCTGCTCCGGCCAACATTCCCCTCGCCGGAGCAGGATAACCCGGAAGACTCCGTTCCCCGGCGAACGCCTCCTTGGTCGGAGCAGCGTGCATGAAATTGGAGCTGCTTCATGCATCCATCCCAATCATTATCGTATTATTGCCAAAAGTCCATTCATATTTCCTCTTTAACATATAAGATAAAATATGTCCATTTTTTTACATGTTCTTTTTTTAAAAATAAATGGTTGCGATAATGCATTTTAATCGATATAATTAACCGAGTGTTAAACTGAATATCTCCATAGGGGAGTAACTAGCAGTATATAACTGTGGTAACGTCAACAATAAGTAGAGTAGTCCTATCTGCTGGTGTTACCTTAAATAGTGAGACTTATGCATACAGTATTGTCCAACAGACAATTTTATGCATAAGTCTCTTTTCTTTTTAACGCTACTATAACAGGTCAAGAGAGGGGAAACACCGTGTCAAAAGAACAATTGAACAAAGCGTTCTTCGCCCAGAACGAAGAAGAAGTTTTTGCAGAGCTTCAAACAACCAAGGCTGGTCTTTCTAAGGAAGAGGCGGCAAAGAGACTTGCTGAATACGGAGAGAATGTATTAGAAGTAGGCGAAAAACGCTCTACTTTGCAAAAATTCTTGGATCAATTCAAGGATTTCATGATTATTGTTTTATTAGCTGCTGCCATTATTTCAGGTACTGTCGGTCATGAAATTGCGGATGCCATCATTATCTTGGCTGTTGTTATCATCAATGCTGCTTTAGGGGTATTCCAAGAAAACAAAGCGGAAGAAGCAATCGAAGCTTTGAAGAAAATGGCTTCTCCTTTAGCCAACGTCAGACGCGGCGGCGAAGTCGTCCAAATCAAATCAGAACTACTTGTGCCTGGCGATATCATCGTCTTGGAAGCTGGAGACGTTGTTCCTGCAGATGTCCGCTTGTATAGCGTCAATTCGCTTAAAGTAGAAGAAGCTGCTTTGACTGGTGAATCTGTGCCGGTTGAAAAAGATTTGCTTGATGTAGCGGAAGATGCTCCTCTGGGCGACCGCAAAAACATGGCTTTCTCAAGCACAAACGTTACATATGGCCGTGCAGAAGGTGTCGTAGCTTTAACAGGTATGAACACGGAAGTCGGCAATATCGCTCATATGCTACAAAATGCAGAAGAAAAGAAAACACCGTTACAAGAAAACCAGGATCAAATGGGTAAATCATTGACCATCCTGATCTTAGCTATCGCTATTGTGATGTTCATCGTCGGATTCGGGTTCAATGGCCGTCCTTGGTTGGATATGCTGATGGTATCCATTTCTGTAGCCGTAGCTGCTATCCCGGAAGGTTTGCCGGCTATCACTACCATCATCTTGGCATTGGGTACGCAAAAAATGGCAAGCAGAAACGCGCTTGTCCGTAAATTGCCTGCTGTTGAAACATTGGGTGGTACAGAAGTCATCTGTTCCGATAAAACGGGTACACTGACTCAAAACAAAATGACGATCGAAAAAGTTTACTACAATGGCCAAGTGCATGACGCTCATGAAGCTATCGATCTATCCTTACCGGTAATGAGAATCATGAACTTCGCGAATGACACGCAAGTCGCTAACGATAAATCATTGATCGGTGACCCTACTGAAACAGCGATGGTTCAATATGGGTTGGATAAAAACTTTGATCTAGCCGGCGAATTAGCTAAAATGCCTCGTGTTGCTGAAGTCCCTTTCGAGTCAGATCGTAAAATGGCTTCTACCATCCACACAAACGGCTCTAAATTCTACGTTGCTACCAAAGGTGCGCCGGACGAATTATTGAAACGCTGCAACTTCATCGTTAAAAATGGTGTTGTATCACCAATGACGGCAGCAGACAGAGAAGAAATCCTTGAAACAAACCATAGCCTTGCTATCCAAGCTTTGCGTGTATTGGCTACAGCATACAAAGACATCGATGCTTTACCGGCTGCAATGACTTCCGAGGCTGTTGAACACGACTTAGTATTCGCTGGTCTGATCGGTGAAATCGATCCAGAGCGTCCAGAAGCTAAATTGGCTATCGCTGAAGCTAAAAAAGCCGGCATCCGCACCGTCATGATCACTGGTGACCACAGGGACACTGCTGCTGCCATCGCTACTCGTTTAGGCATCCTTGATGGTACAATGACTGCTCATTCAGTCATCACTGGAGCTGAATTGAATGAAATCTCTGATGATGAATTCTTGAAAACCGTTCAAAACTACTCCGTATACGCGCGTGTTTCCCCAGAACATAAAGTACGTATCGTTAAAGCTTGGCAAGATAATGGCAAAGTCGTTGCCATGACTGGTGACGGTGTCAACGATGCACCTTCATTGAAACAAGCTGATATCGGTATCGGGATGGGTATCACTGGTACGGAAGTATCCAAAGGGGCTTCCGACATGGTCCTTGCTGATGATAACTTTGCCACAATCGTTCACGCAGTTGAAGAAGGACGTAAAGTATTCGCTAATATCCAAAAGGCTGTCCAATACTTGCTATCCGCTAACTTGGGTGAAGTTTTGACCTTGTTCATCGCTACATTGTTAGGCTGGACCATCCTTGAACCGATCCACTTGTTATGGATCAACCTAGTTACCGACGTATTCCCTGCTATCGCTTTAGGTTTGGAAGAAGCTGAAAAAGACGTTATGGAACAAGCTCCGCGTGGACGTTCTTCTAACTTCTTCTCAAACGGCGTATTCACAAGCATGATTTACCAAGGTATCTATGAAGGCGGCATTACCTTATTCGTGTTCTGGTTGGCTACTTCTTACTATGGTTTTGATTTGCATATCGCTGAAGCTATGGCTTTCTTGACACTTGGATTCATCCAATTGGCACATGCCTTCAACTGTAAATCTGTGTTCAAATCAATGTTTTCTGTTAACCCGTTAGGAAACAAGCCATTCAACTATGCCATCTTACTTTCCTTAGTCTTGATGCTATTAGTGGCGTTCATTCCTGGATTGAACACAATCTTCGGAATCTACGACATGACTGGCCAACAATGGCTAATCGTTGTCTTGGCTGCTTTATCCGTTATTCCATTCGTTGAAATCGCGAAAGCCATTTTACGCGGTGTTGGATACGATAAAAAAGTCAACGGCATAAAATAATCTGAACCTTAACGCTTTAGGGACCCGCTTCTGTGGGTCCCTTTTTTCGTAGGATAAGGTGTTATTCAATTTTTAGAGCCAGTCGAGCGAGACCTCATCGGGAATTCCAATATCTTCTAAAGGCATATTACCGATGGACGGCTTCGCCGGGGATCCCGGTATCATCTGATTGGATTTTCCCGGCGAGCATAACCTCATCGGGAAATCCATTATCTTCCAAGGGCATATTACCGGTGAACGAGGCTTCGCCGGGAATCGAAAGGGATATGAATGTCGAATCCCTGATGAAGGATTTTGAAAATATTTCTGGTACATAGAAAAGAAACCAGATAATCCACACCACAGTAAGTTCTGTGTGTTTGACTATCTGGTTTCTTTTTTGTTTTTACTTATCTTCTTAGTGCTCGGTTTCTACCTAGGTATTCATCTCGCTCTATCTCAAACGCGTTCTGATTTGCAGGGGATTCCGTCTAAGCTGGCTAATCCGCATGGGCAAAATCAGCCCATTTGCGGTTAGCCTTCTTAGTACTCATCCCCTAACGCAAATCATCTCGCTCTATCTCATCGTGACGAATTCTTCTGCTCCGGTCGGGTGGATCGCCACGGTGTTGTCGAAATCGGTTTTGGTGGCACCCATCTTGATGGCCACTGCGAAGCCTTGGATCATTTCATCCACGCCGTAACCGATACCGTGCAGGCCGATGACCTTCTCGTTCTCGCCGACGCAGACCAGTTTCATCTTCACCTGTTGGCGGTGGGAAGTGACGGCCGTGTACATGGAGGCAAACGATGACTGGTACACTTTTACCTTGTCCTCGCCGTGCGCCTCCACAGCCTCTTTTTCGGTCAATCCTATGGTGCCGATCGGCGGATGGCTGAAGACGACGGTCGGGATATTCGCATAGTCCAGCTTTTCGGTTGGCTTGTTGTTGAAGAGCCGCTCCGACAATCTTCTGCCGGCCGCAATCGCTACGGGCGTCAGCATCTTCTTGCCGTTGACATCGCCCACCGCATAGATGCCGTCGACCGAGGAGTTCTCGTATTCATCGACGATGATGAAGCCTTTGTCGCTGACTTTGACGTCGGTCGCTTCGATGTTCAAGCCGTCGATGTTGGCGGTCCGGCCGATTGCCCAGATGATCTTATCGACAATCTCGGTGGAACCGTCCTTCAGATGCAGACTCAACGTGCCGTCCGCATTCTTTTCGACCGCTTTGGGACGAGCATGTGTATGCAGCGTCGGCCCATCCTTTTCGATTTCCTGCATGATACCATCAACAATGATGGTATCGTATTTCCGCAGTGGGCTGTCATAGCGGACGAACAGATGTGTATCCACGCCGAGGTTATGCAGCACACCGGCCAATTCGATGGCGATGTAGCCCGCGCCCACGACTGCGACCTTCTTCGGCAGCTCTTGCCATTCGAAGAACGTATCGGAAACATCCCCTAGCTCGCTGCCCGGTATGTGCGGTCTCACCGGTTTGGCCCCGGTTGCGATCAAAATATGTTTGGCTCTGATTTTTTCACCGTTCACTTCGACGGTATGGTTATCCACAAACCGCGCATGACCTTCGATGACTTCCACATTGCGGCGTTCAAATCCCGCCGCGTATGAGTTCCGTGAGCGTTCGATATAGGCTTCCCTGTTCTTGAGGAGCGTCGGGAAATCGACTTTGTGCTCCCCTGTTGCGAACCCGTAATCCGGACCGTATTTATGGATGGCTTCGGAAATCTGCGCCGCATACCACATGATTTTCTTCGGTACACAACCGATGTTCACGCAGGTTCCGCCGAGCTGTTTCCCTTCAATAACGGCCGTTTTTGCCCCGTATTCGGCTGCGCGGTTCATCGTTGCGATGCCGCCGCTTCCGCCACCGATGGCGATAAAATCAAACTCTCTCATTTTAGCCCTCCTTTGTTTCTTATGGTAAATATTTTCAATCAACTGCTTATCTATTTGTAAACAACTTTCCCGGTCGGATGTTGTTTGTCGCTCTTATCCAGGCTATCGTTTATTTTTCTCTTCCAGCCAGATGCAGCCGATTGTTTGGGATGCGGGGATGATGGCTTGGTGTCTGCCATGATTGTCATAGACCTTATAGAAAAGTTTGCCTTCCTCATTATACCCATAGGCATATACCACTACCCAGTGATTTTTATATTTGCTGTGCAACAATTTCGTCGTCCCAACGATGACCGGAACGGGATCGGGCCGGTCGAGCAACTGCGGCACGATTTTTTCCGTGATGATGCCTGTCTTTGCGGTCCAATCCGGGATGTCCTTCAACAGCTCATTCAAGCCATGCTGGACGTCCCAGAAAAAGGTCCCTTTATAGGGCATGAAGTCATCAACGACCGTTTTCAATCCCGCCACCAACGTATCCTTATCCAACGAACGCTGATACTTTTGCAAAACGGCATCATGCAGGAGCACGGCGCCGCAGTAGGTCCCGCAGATGCCTGGTTTCTCGTTGTTGATCCAAGTACTATATTTTGCGAAACGCCCTGGCTTTAGCCCGATCCATTTCACGGGATAGCTTTCTTTGACTGTTTTTGCATCTCTGCTGCTTTTTGTTGTTTCTTTTTCCACATCTATCCCTCTTTCACAAATCCGTCAGTCGATTCCTCTCATTATACCCCTTATCCCCCAATGAAATAAACGATTATGCTCGTCGCTCCGGATAAAAGGATCAGCCAAATCGAATCGATTTTTGTGAGACGGATGGCCAGGAAGGCGCCGATGAAGATGGCGGTCGCCAAAAAATTGACGGTGATGCCCCCGAAGGCTGTCCCACCCGATTGGAAAATGGCGGCAACAAATAAGGACAGCCCAGCAGCCGCAATCAGCGCAACCACGGCCGGACGCAAGCCACCCAGGATACCTTGCACCACCTTAATGTCCCGGTATTTGTAATACGCCCATGCCAGAATCAGGGCAATGAAGATGGATGGCGTCACCGTTCCGAGCGTCGCAACGATGGCGCCGAGCAGCCCGCCTACCTTCGTGCCGACAAAAGTGGCGGAATTAATGGCGATCGGGCCGGGTGTAATCTGCGAAATCGTGATGATATCCGTATATTCCCGCATCGTCAGCCACCCTTGGTTCGTCACGACTTCATTTTTGATCAATGGCAAGGAGGCATAGCCTCCGCCGATGGTGAACAGCCCGATTTGAAAAAAAGATAGGAATAATTGCAAATAGATCATATCAGAGTGCCCCTTTCTTTTCATGATACGTCAGATTGATGAAACCAATCAATCCGGCAAGCAAGATGATGATGACGACATGGACATCAAAGAAGAAGGAAGCGATAAAGGCTGCCACCAGCAACAGGATATTCACGATGTCTTTTTGCTTGACGACGCTATCGACCATATTGAAGACGACGTTGACGATGACTGCCGCCACACCGGCTTGCATCCCGATCATGAGCGCATCCACAAACGGATTCTCCCTGAAATTCATATAAAAATAGGAAATAAGCGTGATGATGATGAGCGGCGGAAAGACCGTCCCAAAGACAGTCACCAAAGCTCCGGCAATGCCGGCCATCCGATAGCCGATCAGGATGGAGGTGTTGACGGCGATGGCCCCTGGCGTCGATTGCCCCAAAGCCACCAAATCCAGCATCTCGTCTTCTTCGATCCACTTCAGGTCCTCCACGAATTTCTTTTGCATCAACGGGACGATCACGTATCCTCCGCCGAAAGTAAAGGCGCTCAGAATAAAGGTCGATTTAAATAACGTCCAAAATAATGCCGCTGACTTTTCTTGTTTTGCCACACAATCCCCTCCACTTTTTAGATTTTACGCGCAATATCCAACAGTATGAATTTTACCAAACTCAAGCTACATTGTAAAAAGAACAAGTCCACAATTTTGGCATTAGCATTTGTCTATTGTTACAGATTTGGCTGTTTCCTTGTCAGACTTTTGTCCGAACTTCCTTAAATTTTTTCAAAATAAATGGAAAATGATTGTTGTTCGTGTATAGTTAGAATGTGGGCAATAAAATTAATGAACATTAGAGGAGTGAATCACCATAGAAGCTTGGATTCAAAGTATCATGGAACAGTTTGGCTACATCGGTGTAGCATTTTTGATTATGATTGAAAATCTTTTCCCGCCCATCCCTTCAGAAGTGATTCTGACTTTCGGCGGTTTTATGACGACGAACACGAGCCTTTCCATCATCGGGATGATAATAGCCTCCACGATCGGAGCCGTGGTCGGCGCGGCCATCCTTTACGGGGTCGGCACGCTGATTGATGTGGAAAGATTGGAAAAAATCGTGGACAAATACGGCAATATCCTGCGCATCACCAAGGATGACATCCACAAAGCGGATGCCTGGTTTGACCGCCACGGCGTCTGGACGGTCTTCTTCTGCCGGTTTGTCCCGCTGATCAGAAGTTTGATTTCCCTGCCTGCCGGTATGGCGAATATGAGCTTCGGCCTGTTTATGCTTTTCACGACCTTGGGAACCGTGATCTGGAATACGGTGCTCATCTATCTGGGAGCAGCCGTCGGATCCCAATGGGAAACGATCGTCGCCTACATGGATATCTATTCCAACGTCGCTTATGTGCTCCTTGCGATTTTGCTTGTCGCTGCCATCATTTGGTACATCCGCAAAAGGAAACAAACCGCTAAAGCTAAGTAATAAAGAAGCCATTCTCCGAACTCGGGGATGGCTTTTTTGTCTTGGGAAAAAGCAAAGCGGTGGCGATAATGGTCATTGGCACGTATACTATACTTACATGCAACCCCAGTAACAGCTCCTCATCAACCTATCATTTCAAGAAAAAGAAAGGATGTTCTATATGAAACTCACCTTTACAGATGCCGCCGTTGCCGAATTAAAAAAACGCGTCGATCTACAGTCGCTCAGCCTCTTTTATGCAACCGGCCCATATTGCGGTTGTCCGAGCACCGGCATTTTCGCCTTACGGGTGAACGAAAAGGATTCGATCGAATACGACGCAATTGTTGAAACAAACATCGGCAAGATTCCTGCGCAAAAATGGGCGCTTGTCTTTTTGGATAGCGATAACCTGATCGATTTCAACCCGAGCCAGCAGGCTTTACAGTTAAAGAGCGAACGCGGCTTCCTGAACCTGAACCTTATGGTAGAAGAAATCATACCGGAATGACCTGTCAGCCGCACAAAAGCTGTTTGGCATGACGAATCGTCGGCGCATCACAGTTTCGTCACATTTATGGAATATTTTTTTCACAAGCTTGTGTTAGGATTGCATCAGAATGGAGTGAGAACATGACCTGTACGCAAAAAATAAGCTACCTCTCTGCAGATGGCGAGCAAAACATTTCCGCCTCCATCTGGGAACCGGATGGTCAGCCGGTTGCTGTCCTGCAACTCGTCCACGGGATGGCCGAACATATTGGACGCTATGACGGATTAGCCACCTTCCTGACGGAACAGGGCTTTGTGGTTGCGGGGAACGACCACTTGGGGCATGGCGACTCTGTGTCCGCTGATTCCGAATTGGGCTATATGACCGCCGGAAAACCCGACGAAGCAATCGTAACCGACATCCATACCCTGAATCGCTATTTGCATAAGCAATATCCGAATGTCCCGTTGTTCATTTTGGGGCACAGCATGGGTTCCTTTGCCGTGAGGGTCTTCCTGCAGCGGTATTCGGATCAAGTGGACGGCGCCATTTTGATGGGCACGAGTGGTCCGCGACCAGAGATAAAAGTGGTTTTGCCGCTGTTGGCATTGTTGAATCGACAGGCCGGCAGGAAAAAAAACGCTCTGCTCGATCAACTGATCTTTGCTGGCTACGCAAAGGCTTTCCCTGATGATGCCTATCAAAGCCGCTTTTGTTGGCTCAGCAAAAACGCTGAGTCTGTCCACAGATTTGAAGAAGATGAAAAATGCGGTTTCCTTTTTACGAACAACGCTTTCTACGGCTTGCTCGCCTTGCAGGATAAAGGCTGCAGCCTGAATTGGAGCCGGCCGATCCGACGTTCCCTGCCTATGCTCTTCGTCAACGGCGAGGCTGACCCTCTGGCGCAAGGCGGCGCAGGAACGAAACGGATAAAACAGGAATTGCTTAAAAATGGCTTTGAGCACGTCATCTTCCTTTCCTATCCGGAACTGCGCCACGAAGTCCTGCATGAAAAGGAGAAAGATCTCGTTCACCTGGACATCCTACATTGGCTGAAAAAACAACTTTAGTAGAAAACAGAGTAGCTGTCTCTAAGTGGCAGTCTTTTTTCTTGCATTTTCTCGTTATGTATTGGGCGCGGAGGAGCATCGTAGTCCAGAATAACCCGCCGAAAGTGGTTCGGCGGGTTAAAATACAGCGGTTTCCACAGAATAACCTTCCGTAGGCACCGCGGAAGGTTATTCTTGGGGTGGAGCAATCCGAAAAACCCGGCGACGCCTTTTCGGAAGGTTTTCCCGACATTATCTGGACCAAATAACCCACCGCTGCTGCCCCCTAACCATCAACCGAAAAAATGGAATGCAGGGATTCACGAATGGAACATTTCGCAACAGCCTCTCTGTTGTTGATATTACTTAGAGATTGATAAAATTACGGATGTTCAAACGAGTCAATACATCCACGCAAAAAAGCATCGGGGCGGTTTTCCCCCCGATGCTTTTCTTCATTCTTAAAATTTCACTTTGATCTGTCTAGCGGCGCGCACTTCATCCAGTCGTCTGACCGATGTGTTGTGCGGTGCTTGCGTGACGGTTTCCGGCGTTTCTTCCGCTTCGCGGGAGATGGCGATCAACGCATCCGCAAACTCATCCAGCATCTCTTTGTTTTCCGTTTCGGTCGGTTCGATCATCAACGCTTCTTCGACGATCAGCGGGAAATAGACGGTCGGCGCATAGAAGCCGAAGTCCAGCAGGCGTTTGGCCATATCCAAGGTCCGTACGCCCAGCTTCTTCTGTCTGTTTCCGGATAGGACGAATTCGTGCTTGCAGATGACCTGATACGGCGTTTCGAAGTCCGCTTCCAGGCGTTTGCGCAAGTAGTTCGCATGCAATACCGCGCTCTCGGAAACTTTCCGCAACCCGACAGGCCCCATTGTCCGGATGTAGGTATAGGCACGGACAAGGACACCGAAGTTGCCGTAGTAGCCTTTCACTTGGCCGATCGTGTCAGGATAATCGCTGTTCAACACGTAGCTGCCGTCAGCTTGCTTATCGACGCGCGGCACGGGCAGAAATTCTTTCAGGAACGCCTTCACGCCGACCGGGCCGGCACCAGGGCCGCCGCCGCCGTGAGGGGTACTGAAGGTTTTGTGCAGATTCAAATGGACAATGTCGAAGCCCATCGTCCCTGGCGTCGTTTTGCTCAAGATGGCATTCAGGTTTGCGCCATCATAGTACAACAGGCCGCCCGCGTCATGGACGATTTCCGCAATCTGTGCGATATCACGTTCGAACAGACCCAACGTATTCGGGTTCGTCAGCATCAAGGCTGCCGTTTCGTCGTCGACTGCTACACGCAACGCGTCCAAGTCCACCAAGCCTTCTTCCGTCGAAGGGATGCTTACGACCTCAAAGCCGGCGATGTGCGCGCTGGCCGGGTTGGTCCCGTGGGCGCTGTCCGGTACGAACACTTTTTTGCGTTTCAGGTCGCCGCGTTTCTCATGGAAGGCACGGACCATCATCAAACCGGTCCATTCCCCATGGGCTCCGGCTGCCGGCTGCAAAGAGATGCCGTCCATGCCGGTAATGACAGCCAAATCTTCCTGCAATTCGTGCATCAACTGCAACGCTCCCTGAACCGTCTCGATCGGTTGGTACGGGTGGATGTTCGCGAAACCATCCAAACGGGCCGTCACTTCATTGATTTTTGGGTTGTATTTCATCGTGCACGAGCCCAACGGATAGAACCCGTTTTCCACGCCGAAATTATCTTGGGATAGATTTGTATAGTGGCGCATCAATTGCAATTCGCTGATTTCAGGTAGCTCAGCAGCCTTTTTGCGCAACAGATGTTCCGGTAATTTTGCGCCGATGTCCGTTTGCGGCACGTCGCCTTTCGGCAAGCTGTACGCCACACGGCCCGGACGGCTTAATTCAAATATCACTTTCTTCGTTTCATTCATGGATGCTGTCCTCCAAAACTTCGATAAATTTGTCCATTTCTGCTTTCGTTCTCTTTTCGGTCGCGCAGACCAATAGATGGTTCGGCATAGCGTAGTCCAGCGCCAAATCGTAGCCGCCGATGATGCCTGCTTCCAGCAGGGCACGGTTGGCTTTTTCCGCCGTAACCGGCAAGGCCACGACGAATTCATTGAAGAAAGGCGAAGTGTTCATGACGGTGAACCCTTTTTCCCGGAAAGCCTGCGCAAAATAGGCGCCTTTATCGAAGTTCAGCTGGGCCATCTCCTGTACCCCTTGTTTCCCTAAAGCGGCCATGCAGACAGCCGAGGCCAAAGCGTTCAACGCTTGGTTGGAGCTCATGTAGGAGGTAGCTTTTTCCCGGCGGATATGTTGTTCCCTGCTTTGCAGCGTCAATACGAAGGCACGCTTCCCTTCCAGATCGACGCTCTCGCCGACGATTCTGCCCGGTACTTTGCGGATATTTTTTTGCGTGACGGAGAAGTAGCCGCAATGCGGTCCACCGAATGACATCGGCAAGCCGAATGGCTGGGTGTCGCCGACGACGATATCCGCGCCAAGATTGCCTGGCGCTTCCAGCAGCCCTAGGGCCAAAGGATTCGCCATCACAATCAGCTGGGCGCCTTTTTCGGCAGCGATCGCCTTGATGGCCGCCAAGTCTTCGATCGATCCGAAGAAATTCGGGTATTGGACGATGACGGCAGCGGTATCTTGGGTAACCATGCAACGCAATACGTTCAGGTTCGTCACATCGTTTTCCAAAAGGACTTCGAAGACATCCAGGTTACGTCCTTTAGCCGCAGTTTTTACGACTGCACGGCCGTTGGGATGAACCCCTTGCGAAACTACCACTTCGCTCCGTTTCGTCACGGCAGCCGCAAGCGCGACGCCTTCACTCAGGGATGAAAAGGCATCATATAAGGATGAGTTCGTTGCCTCCATCCCGGTCAGTTCGCTGATCATCGATTGAAATTCAAAGATGGCCTGCAATTCCCCTTGGCTGGCCTCCGCTTGATAGGGCGTATAGGCCGTATAAAATTCGGAACGGGAAATGACCGCATCGACCACGCTGGGAATGTAGTGATCATACGTACCGGCTCCAAGAAAGATCGGCATGTCATTGCTGCTGACGTTTTTTGATGCCATTTGACGCATGTACGTCAACAACTCGGATTCCGAGATGGCTTCCGGGATATCCAGGTCCCCTTGCAGGCGGATCGCCTTCGGGATGTCGGTGAAAAGATCCTCTATGCTGTCGACGCCGATGACGGCCAACATTTCTTTTTCATCTTCAGCCGTATCGGGTAAGTAACGGAAACGTTCTTCAGTCATTTTAAGCCTCCTCTGCAGCGACGAAGGCTTCGTATGCAGCGAAGCTCATCAAGGCATCTAATTCAGTTGGGTCGGAAAGACGCATTTCCAGCATCCAGCCGCCTTCAAAAGCTGCTTCATTGATTGTTTCCGGGCTTTCGGACAATGCTTCGTTTTGTTTGGTGATGGTGCCTGATACGGGTGCATACACTTCCGAAACGGATTTTACAGATTCAACAGTGACCACTTCGTCCCCTTTTGCGACTTCATCCAGCCCTGTTTGGTATTCGACAAACACGATGTCCCCCATCAGTTCGGCTGCGTGTTCCGTAACCCCGATGCGGATCGTATCATCAGTCAGTTTTTCTACCCATTCGTGTTCTTCCGTGAAATAAAGTTTTTTTGCATCAGTCATGATAATCTCCCTTTCGCGCCCAGGCGCTTTATCTATTTTTATTTTTTATTGGTCTTCATCATTTATTCCGTTTATAGAAAGGCTTCTTCACCACTTCGGCAGCAACCATTTTGTTGCGGATCTCGATGTTGATGACCGAGCCGATTTCGACGGCATCGGCCTTCAGCAGCGCCATGCCGATGCTTTTCTTCAACGTCGGCGATTGGGTGCCCGAAGTCACTTCGCCGATTTCCTCGCCGGCAACCGAGAATACTTTATAGCCATGACGCGGGATGCCGCGATCGATAGCCACGAATCCGAATATTTTTTCCGCCAAACCTTTTTCCAATTGTTCGGTCAATGCGGCCTTGCCGATGAAATCAGCTGCTTTTTTGGTTTTGACGGCAAAGCCCAATCCGGCCATCAACGGCGTTATCTTATCGGAAAGTTCCTGCCCGTATAACGGCATGCCTGCTTCCAGGCGCAACGTATCGCGCGCCCCCAAGCCGCATGGCAGCAATCCGTATGCTTCCCCGGCTGCAAGCAGTTTTTCCCACATCGCTTGGGTTTGGCCGCTTTCCAGATAAAGTTCAAAGCCGTCCTCGCCGGTGTAGCCTGTACGGGAAACCAAAACATGCGGAATGCCCGCAACAACTTGGTCATCCTTGAAATGATAGTAACCGATGCTGGTCAGGTCCGTCGCGGTCAAGCTTTTCAAAATCGCTTCCGCATGCGGCCCTTGCAGTGCGATCAAACCGAGTTCATCGGAAATATTCACGAGCGTCACGCCTTCTGTTTGGTGTTCCCGCATCCAAGGGTAGACCTTTTCGGTATTCGATGCATTGCAGGTCATGATAAAGCGTTCCTCATTTATTTTGAAGATGATGACGTCATCCACTGCGCCCCCATCCGGATAGCACATGATGTTGTATTGGGCCTGATTCTGTTTCATTGCCGTAACATCATTCGACAGCAACGCGTTCAAGTACCCTTCCGCTCCCGGTCCGGATATGACGATTTCGCCCATGTGGGAACAATCAAATAGTCCCGCTTTGGTTCGAACCGCTTCATGTTCGGCCATTATGCCGGAAAACTGGATCGGCATTTCCCAGCCGCCGAAATCGATCAGCTTCACACCGTTCGCCTTATAGTAGGGATATAACGGGGTATGCTTCAATTGTGTTGTTTCGTTCACTATTTTTACCTCCTTGAATGATAAACGGTTTTATTCGGTTAATACGCGCCGTCCAATATCGTATGTTGTTCGGGCATCGGAATAGCATAGCTCCAGAGATGAAAGCGCTATCGTTATCTATCTTCTATTATTCTATCACATGAATCCGATTATCCCACTGATTTTTGTTTGCAAGCTCCCAAAATTCCGAATCGTTCGTATCAGGAATAAAACCAACCTCATATTAGCACACACTTACTTTTTATCCTAACGATATGCATACGTTGCAATGCAATAAATTCTATTTCGTTCGGTTTTAACGCTTTCAAAAAATATATTTTACCCCTTTGCGTCTTTTATTCTAATTGATAGTTGTATCCGAACACTTTTACATGTAAAATGAATAATTAAAAAGATAAATGAAGATTTTCTTTCTGAATTTTCATTTATGATGAAAAAAACATTAATTTTTGGTAAAGTATACAAGAAGTCATGTACTTATTAATTCGGTGAGGTGGAAAAAATTGAAAAAAGTTTTAGTTGCAAATCGCGGCGAGATTGCGATACGTGTGTTTCGTGCACTAACTGAGCTGGGAATCCCTACTGTGGGTGTTTACGCTCAAGAAGATGAAGGATCTGTCCATCGTTTTAAAGCGGATGAAGCCTATCTAGTGGGTAAAGGGAAAAAACCGATTGACGCTTATTTGGATATTGAAGATTTAATACGCATCGCTAAAGATGCCGGCGCAGATGGCATCCATCCTGGTTATGGTTTCTTGTCTGAAAACATCGACTTTGCAAGACGTTGCCAAGAGGAAGGCATCAAATTTATCGGCCCTTCCTTGGAACACTTGGATATCTTTGGCGACAAGATCAAAGCAAAAGTAGCTGCAGTTGAAGCAGGCATCCAATCTATCCCCGGTTCAGACGGTCCTGTAGCGAATATCGATGAAGTCTTGGCTTTTGCCGAAACGTATTCCTATCCGATCATGATCAAAGCGGCTCTAGGCGGCGGCGGACGCGGTATGCGCATGGCCTTCAACGAACAAGAAGCCCGCGAAGGCTTCGAGCGCGCACGCAGTGAAGCATTGGCTGCATTCGGCAGCGATGAAATCTATGTAGAAAAATATATCCAAGACCCTAAGCACATCGAAGTGCAAATATTGGGAGACGAACACGGAAACATTGTCCATCTTTATGAGCGGGACTGTTCCGTACAACGTCGTCACCAAAAAGTAGTGGAAGTGGCTCCATGTGTAGCCATGTCCGATGAAATGCGCCATAAAATCTGCAATTCCGCTCTACAATTGATGAAACATGTCGGCTACGTGAATGCCGGTACGGTCGAATTCCTATTGGAAGGCGAT
This sequence comes from Trichococcus palustris, assembly GCF_900114465.1. Classification (GTDB taxonomy): domain Bacteria; phylum Bacillota; class Bacilli; order Lactobacillales; family Aerococcaceae; genus Trichococcus; species Trichococcus palustris. The sequence goes on from NZ_FOTD01000002.1 coordinate 198,698, forward strand.
CATTTCTACTTCATCGAAGTGAACCCGCGTGTCCAAGTGGAACACACCATCACGGAAATGATCACCGGGATTGACATCGTGCAATCGCAGATTTTGATTGCACAAGGACAAGATCTGCATAAAGAAATCGGCATTCCGCAACAAGAAAACATCCCTTTGATCGGGGCTGCCATCCAATGCCGGATCACTACGGAAGATCCGTTGAACAACTTCTTCCCTGATACCGGAAAAATCAATACCTACCGTTCTCCAGGCGGTTTCGGTATCCGTTTGGATGCCGGTAACGGTTTCCAAGGTACGGTCGTAACGCCGTTCTTCGACTCCTTGTTGGTGAAGGTCTGCGTGCAGGCTTCCACATTCGAGCAAGCTGTCCGTAAAATGGAGCGCGCTTTGATCGAATTCCGTATCCGTGGCGTGAAGACAAACATTCCTTTCATGTATAACGTCATCACACACCCTGTCTTTGTGTCCGGCGAAGCGAAAACGACCTTCATTGACACAACGCCTGAGCTGTTCGAATTCCCTAAAACACGCGACCGCGGTAACAAGACGATGCAATACATCGGAAACATTACGGTCAACGGTTTCCCGGGCATCCAAAAAGGCCACAAGCAATTCTATGACAAACCGAGAATTCCGACTGATTTGGTTGTTCCCGAAAAGAAAATCATCACCGCAAAAAATATTTTGGATGAAAAAGGTCCAATGGCCGTCAGTGAATGGATCAAAGAACAGGATCGCGTCCTATTGACGGACACGACTTTCCGCGATGCCCATCAAAGTTTATTGGCAACCCGGATCCGCACGCATGAAATGGAAGCCATCGCCGCTGAAACGCAAAAAGGGATTCCACAATTGTTCTCTTCTGAAATGTGGGGAGGCGCCACTTTTGACGTAGCCTACCGTTTCCTTAGCGAAGATCCATGGAAACGATTGAGAAAACTGCGTTCACAAATGCCGGATACTTTACTGCAAATGTTGTTCCGCGGTTCCAATGCGGTCGGTTATCAAAACTACCCTGATAACGGTCTGGAAGAATTCATCAGACTCGCTGCTAAAAACGGCATCGATGTTTTCCGTATTTTCGACAGCCTGAACTGGACAAAACAAATGGAGAAAAGCATCCAGTATGTCCGCGACTCTGGCAAGATTGCGGAAGCGGCAATCTGCTACACCGGGGATGTCAATGATCCGAACCAAACAAAATATACGATCCAATACTACAAGGACATGGCTAAGGAATTGCAAACTTTGGGAGCACACACCATCGCCATCAAGGATATGGCCGGCCTATTGAAGCCACAGGCTGCTTATCGTCTGATCAGCGAGTTGAAGGATACGGTTGACCTGCCGATTCACCTGCATACGCATGATACAAGCGGAAACGGCATCTATACATATTCAGAAGCGATCAAAGCGGGCGTTGACATCGTTGACGTAGCCATGAGCGCCATGAGCGGTACAACCAGCCAACCGAGCATGAGCAGTCTGTTCTATGCTTTGCAAGGATCTGAACATGAACCAAACATCAATATCGAGAATGTCCATAAAATCAACCGCTATTGGGAAGATGTCCGCGATTATTACGAGGAATTCGAAGGCGGCATCCAAACCACTTCAACAGAGGTCTACGACCACGAAATGCCGGGCGGCCAATATACGAACTTGCAACAGCAAGCGAGCGCAGTCGGCCTGACCGATGAATGGGACAAAGTAAAAGAAATGTACGCTGACGTGAACGACATGTTCGGCGATATCGTCAAGGTGACGCCTTCCTCCAAAGTAGTCGGAGATATGGCACTCTTCATGGTCCAAAATAAATTGACCGAAAAAGATGTCTATGAAAAAGGCGAAACCATCGATTTCCCTGAATCAGTAGTTGGCTTCTTCAAAGGCGATCTAGGTCAGCCGACCGGCGGATTCCCGGAAAGATTGCAAGAAATCATCTTGAAAGGCAAAAAAGCCATTACCGAACGTCCGGGCAGCTTGCGTGAACCGATCGATTTTGTTGCCTTGAAAGCTGAACTGGAAGAGAAAATCAAACGCCAAGCAAGCGAAGAGGATGTCATCAGCTACTTGATGTACCCGCAAATTTTCTTGGATTACGTTACGATTTACGATAAATTCGGGGACGTCACAAAACTGGATACCCCTACTTTCTTCCACGGCATGCGTACGGGTGAACAAATTGAAGTGCAGATCGAAAAAGGTAAGACTTTGATCATCAAATTGAATCAAATCGGTGAACCTGATTCTGACGGCATCCGCATCCTCTACTTTGATTTGAACGGCCAAGGCCGTGAAATTGAAGTAAAAGATATGAGCATCACGAGCACGAAAGCCATCCGCAAAAAAGCGGAGCCTACCAATAAAGAGCACGTCGGCGCAACCATGCCGGGTTCCGTGTTGGAAGTATTGGTTAAACGTGGCGACCGTGTCGCTCAAGGCGATCCTGTCGTGATCACCGAAGCAATGAAGATGGAAACAATGATCCGTTCAACAATCAACGGTGTCGTCGATCAAATCTACGTCATCGACGGAGACCAAATCGAAGCCGGTGATCTATTGATCGAAATCGAAGCAAAATAACAAATAGCAATGCGAAGGGAGCAGAAACGATGTGAGGAACATTTTTCTGCTCCTTTTTGCATGCTGTGATAAGCATCAGGAGGAACTGCGTTGAAAAAAGAATTGCGACAAAAATTAAAACCCTATGTACACTTGACCCAGTATTACGAAACAGATCAGATGAAAATCATCCACCATTCGAATTACATCCGTTGGTTCGAAGAAGCGCGCGTCGACTTTCTTGATCAAATCGGTGCGAATTACGCAAAAATGGAAGAACTGGGCATCACCAGCCCGGTGCTCTCGGTGGAAGCGCAATACAAAGCCATGGTCCGCTTCGGTGATTCCGTCTATATTTTGCCGAGCATCGAAGCCTATAATGGCGTGAAATTGACGCTGAGCTACCGCGTCCTGGATGCCGTTACCGGTGAATTGCGCACAACCGGGAAAAGCCAACACTGTTTCTTGAACGAGGAAGGCCGCCCGCTCTCCCTGAAAAGGACGCATCCCGACATCCACCGCTGTTTTAAAGCTTATCACGAACACATCTTCGAAATCTGAGGACGTCATTGACACTTAAATAAAGTAAAAGGGGATTGTTGAATTGGAAAAAAACAGTCTGTACTTCGTCCTGCTTTTAGCCGTCATGTATATCCTCACCCTTTCCAGCGTCAAAGGCAAGCTGGGGGAATATTTCATCAACCAGCGTTTGCGGCGACTGGACAAAGAAAAATATATCCTCCTGGAGGATGTGATGATTCGGAATGGGGATGCCAAGACTGCCCAAATTGATCATATCGTTGTCTCTGTATATGGCATTTTCGTCATCGAAACGAAGAATTATTGTGGCTGGATTTTCGGTAATGAGAACGGCAAATATTGGACGCAGGTCATCTACAAGGTTAAAAACAAGTTCCTGAATCCCATCATCCAAAACAAAGGCCACGTAAAAGCTTTGAAGGCATTATTGGCAGATTACCCGCTTGCAACCTATATCCCGATTGTCGTTTTCTCCATCCAATCCGATTTCAAAAAAATGGACGTCCAGTCGGAAGTCATCTTCAGCCCCAAATTGATGCGGACGATTGCAAAATATAAAACAGAAACGCTCTCTGCAGGTGATATGAACCAGATTGCTGAGCTGATCAAAACAGCGAATAATGTTGGTGCCTCGGCAAGAAAAGAGCATGTGCAGCGCATCCACGAAACGATTTCAATGGAAGAACAACACGTTTCAGAAAAGATCTGCCCGCAATGCGGCGGTGAGCTGTTTGAACGGAAAGGGAAATACGGCAGCTTCACCGGATGCTCCCGCTATCCATCTTGCCGCTACATAAAAAAAGCATAATGAAATAAGAAGGTGCTGCCTCATTTGGAGACAGCACCTTCTTATTTGTCTTTTAATGGAACTTTTTCTTCATCGAGGATGCTGATGAAGCGGTCCGTCAAATTGGCGGTAAACCCCCACAAACGGTGATTTTCTAAATGATAGAACGGCACCGAATGCACCCCGATCCTGAACTTATAATCCTTGCCGTTCGGAATCAGCTCAAACGGGAAATCTTCGGGATGATCCAACTGGACAGTCGATGAATAATAGGTCGGTTTATTCTCGACAAAGTACGCCAATGGCATCGTGAAAAGCTCCTGCACCTCTTCGTTGAAGTGGATGTCTTCCAATTTGATGTTTACGATTTCCCCGACAAAACAGTGGATGATCGCATATTCATTCACGATGTAATCCATTTCGCCCAGGATTCGGATATTGTCCCGCGAGAGGTTCAGCTCCTCCATCGTTTCCCGGATCGCCGTTTCTTCAAAGCTTTCATCCGATTCCACAGAGCCTCCGGGAAAAGATGTTTCCCCCGGTTGCGAGATATTATGGCCGCGAACTTCATATAAAATATGCAGTTCATCTCCGACCTTGATCAAAGGGAGCAATACCGAGAAATAACGGTGCTCACCGACCGGCTGAACCAAATGATTAGCCAAAACTGTTTTTATTTCCTCCAACATCTTATTCACCACCCGCTTTTCTTCTATGCAACCATTATACACTATTTACTTCGAATTCGAAATAAAAAGGTTTCAGCTTATCCGCCGATTATTTTTACATGGAAGCGGCGGTTGCGCGGCCCATCGAAATCCCAGAAATAGACGCTTTGCCATATACCGAGAATCAACTTGCCATCCGCGATGATCAGCGTCTCGCTGGCGCCTGTCAGCGATGATTTTAGGTGGGCATCGGAGTTGCCTTCCGCATGCACATAGCTGGCCTTGTTCGGAAAAGATTCGGCATAGCCCCTGTTCAGGTCTATCTTCACATCCGGATCGGCATTTTCATAAAAGGTAGGTGTGGAAACTCGTGACTTCAGTCATGAGAGGAAACACCTACGGTCTCAACTCCTTTGTTTTAAAGTATAGCCGTATCCGTCATTCCTTTGGATGATGCGGCAATGTTTGTAACTAACCCCTTGCACAACTAATCCGGTGCTTTGGATGTTGAAATAACCGCTTTTGCGAACAGCCACTCGTCCGAGGTGAATGCCTTTCTTCTTGCCGTTTGGCACGGTTGCTCGGACGACGTCGCCCGTCTGAAAGCTGAAAAACTGCTTTTGGCGTGTCAGTTGCTTGGTGATGATGCCGCAACTGTTCGTCCGGCCGCGGAACCGGCTGCCTCGTCCATAGGACTTGATGCACAAAACCTTGTCTGTTACCAAACGATAGCCGCTGGAAGGGATTCTGCCAACGCATAAAGCGTCATAATAGTGTTCTTTCGGCAACCCCATGCCGGTCGTGCGGTTGTATTGCGTCTGTCCGCCGGTGCCTTGGCTTATGTGTGGCAACAACTTTTCTAAGTCAGCCACCAAATGGTGTCGCATGCTGTTGGCCCAAGCCGCATAGCGCAGACCGATGAACGTTTTGTTTGTCCTTAGGATTTGCTCTATCCGTTTAATGCGCGTCTGGTCGAGTTTGGTTTTGGAGCTTTTTAGCCGCTCCACGTATTCGGCCAGCGTGCGATTGTCCTTATCCTGATTGCACGTATGACAGGCTACATTCAAGTTGCTCAGGCGGTCGGAACCGCCGCGGGACTTGGGATGCATATGCTCCACTTCCAGATGTTTGTCTTGGGAGAGGCCACCGCAATATTGACAGGCATGGCCTTTCTTTTCCAACAGGTAATGGCGGATTTCGTAACCCATCAACGTGCCTTGCTGGTAGACCACGTCCGTAATGGAAGCATTCTCCATCTTCTGCATGTCGAATTTGACGGATTCCACCGCCGCCAACTGAATCATGCAGAGATTTCGCATTTTCTTGACGAAATGTACGATATCCTGCTCAATCGACACAACGGACGGCGGTAGCCATCCCTCCGGTCTGCGGGTATCCGCGTTGAATTTAGAATCCTTCTTTTTAAAGCTATTTCCCCACTTGGGTTTACGGTACCGCGTCTGCAATAAAGCAACGATGCGCTCTCCGCGGTGTTCCAGTTCGGCAAAGAAAACCGCATGGGCTTCACTGTCTACTAAGGCAACGCCTGTTATTTTGGCGCCCGGGTCCAACTTAATCTGATACGTTTTGTCGGCGGTGTGCGCCGCATTGTCCTTCAACCGGATGGTAAAGGGGTACTGCTTATGTATGGTTGCCGAGCCGTCACGAAGAAGTATCCGTGCTTTTGCAGGCGTACAGTTGTCCATTGGTTGTTTTTGTTTGCTTAACACGAATACCATTTCGTTCAGCTCCTTTTTGCATTTATTTTACAATCAAAAATAAAACTATCTCTATCTGTCGAATGAAGCTGGCAGACAGGTAACGGAGGCCGTTCGGCCTCTCTCTCCTCGACAAAGTTAAAAAAGTTTTTTACATCAGCAGCACGGCCCTAACCCTTCGGACTGTTTAGACTGCTGACCATGACTGTTCCTGCTGGAGAAGCACAAGAGACCATGATGGCTAATTTAACGTAGCTCCCGCAAAGCGGAAACTGAGTCTGCTCAACTAAGGCTTTTACAAGCCTACGACTTCAGTCGTGGGTAGTTGACGATCAGATTTTTCGCGCCATCCGGAAGCGGGAATGCCTCCGGACCGCTGTTGCCTTCGGCAAAAGTTGTCATCGAGAGGATTTCGGCACCAAGCACTTCCGCATAGAAGTGAGCTGCTTCCTTGCTTTGGCCTTCGAAGTTCAGATAGGGGAATATATTTTTTATCATCGGATACCCTTCTTTCTATTTTTATCCTATATACAATAGTCTACCCAAAAACGGATATGCGGTCAAAAGATAACCGCCGCCTCCAAGGATCAGTTTGCCTCCACCCTTGAACCACGCAAAAAATCATCTCACGATTTCGATGCCTGCCATTTGGCCGATGTCATGATGCTCTTTCCCGGTTTTTTTATCCGTGAAATCGATCGTTACGATGCCTGAGAGCCCTTCTTTGATGACTTTGTTCATGCCCGCCTCAGTGGGGGCGATCAACTCCCCAGCCTGCAGAATCTCCGCCGAAATCGTTAGCGCCGCCTGGCGGTTCTCCAGAGCTACCTCAACCCGTTCCTCACTGATCAAGCCAACTGTTATTTTGCTGCGATTATACGTCGCAAACCGATGCTCTTCGCCTCCGATAGTCAGGTTGCAGAGGAAGCCTTCGAAGGAGAAGCCGTTGAAAGGGATATCCGCAAGGGAAAAGACGAGACTCGTTGACTCATCGCTAAAATGGTTGCTCTGGATCCAGACATAGCGTTCCGGAAAGGAAGTCCCCCAGTCTTTTTCCAGATAGCCCTTTCCTCCGCCAAAATCGATGCTCTTGCTGCCGATTGCCAGCTTTCCCTTCACGGCATGGCTCATGCTGATGACGCCATGGTAGCATTCCATCTTCGGAATATAGGCAAAAAAGCCCATGATCGAGGGCATCAGAACCGTCCGTTTGATTTCCTGGAAGGGCCCCAATGTCAACAGACCGTCAACCTGGAATTGCCCATCTTCCAGATGGACGCTGACGAGCGTTTCGGAAAAAATGTTGTCGCCGATGTTGATGAGGAACGGTTCGCTGTTGCAGACGAAGTCTTCGATTGCATAACGCAGGTAGCCGGTGCGCATCTCCTTTTGGCCGTTTGCGGCGATATGCACATACGTATATTGGATGAAACTATGCGAATCACCCTCCGCCAGGACAATCCCCGGAATAAAACTGATGACCGTTCTTTCATCGGCTGATACTTGCTTGTAGTACCAGCCCTCAAAATAGTTTTTCTTCTGCAGGTTTCCCTGGAAATGAATCGGATGGGTCACTTTATTGATCATATCGTCACGCTCCCTCTCAAAGTCATCCTTTATTGTAAATAAATCCAATCGGCACTCCCTTCACTCCGAAAAAAAGACAAAGACAGCCGACACGCGTAAATGCTATGCCGGCTGTGTTCGCTTTCTCAGAATCGGAAAAGCATATCGTTCTTTAGTTTTTCGTGATGCTTACGACGCTGGTGCCGTCGACTTCCAACGTGACGTTGTCTCCCGCCTTGATGAAAGGCAATTGTTTGTTGATCGATACTTTCGCGATGTAGATGGTTTTCGCATCATCCTGCAAGGTGAAGTAATAGGTCGTTTCCCCGTCGATGACCACCGACTCCATCGCCGCAATCGTTCCGGTGATGGTCTTCGTCTCCACGATTTCTTTCGTTTCATCGGTCGCGATATCCGTAACGCCGCCGGTATAAGCATTCCATGCCGCGGTCAACGAATTGCCGACTCCCACTTTCTGATAATTTGTGGCATTCACGAAAGCATACAACTTGATCAAGCCAGCATCGTCTTTCAGGGACAATAGATAGACAGGCTTGTTCTCCATATTGAACAACAATGGGAAGGTGCTCTTATAGCCTTTTTCCTGCACGGAACCCTGCGCACTTTCCATCGCACTCCATTCGGTCGCCGTACTGACGTTATAGCGTTTAGCTTCTTTCGTACGGGAATTGACCAGAACGAAGCCGATGTTTGATTCATCGGATGCGACGGATGTCATCCCCGTATAAAGATACAAGTCATTATCCAATACGATGTAATTATATCCCCCCGCATTTTGGATGACGCCTTTTTTACTGATGACGCTATTCAAAAAGCCACTTTGATATTGTCCATTGTAATTGATCTGGGTCATCAGCATATCCGCCGGGAACACACGATCAACCCAATCCGGAACATTTTCCTTATCGTAACGCGTAATTTCTCCGGTAGATGCATCCACCACGAAGACCCCGATTACTTCTTTCGGACCCATGAAGCTGAACTGCCTTTTCACAATCGACGCAATGTAGTAGGGGTTTCCCTCTTCATCCAACTCGAATACAGGTTTCTCGAACATCGCGGTTGGATGATGGAAAAAGATATGGCGCGTGATATCATCCCCAAAAAAACCGGAATGGGAATAGTGGATATTTTTTTTCAAATCCACTAATGCGGATTCGCCTGTGACCATATCGACGGTCACATAATGCGGAATGCCATCTTTGCGGTTATTCAGCCAACGGAAAAAGTTGACATATTCCAAGGGTGATACCCGGACCGATTTCCCTTGATAGGCAATCTGTGTATATTCCGTGCTGACGTCGAATTGGGAAACCAAATTCAGCATTTCCCCCAATTTCCGGCTGCCCAAGCGCTCGGCCATGTCCCTGTCGATTGTCGGTATCTGGGCCGGATCGGTGACGGTCAAATCCTTCGCGAAATCCCCTTCGGTGTAGCTGATCAAAGAGGCATAATCTTTCGAACGCAGCACTTGCGAGCCGACCGCCATGCCCCCGATGATGAGCAAAAGGCTGACTGTGATGATGCCGCCCGTGATCTTATTTACTTTGTTCGCTTGCGTCCGGTTCACTACGTTCATCAATGCCGCACCTGCAGCCAAATACAAGAGCATATTCACCCAGAATTCAGGCGACTCAATCGTTACCGGCGTCAAGGCCGAATACCAATACCCCAATAAAACGATTGCCGGAAGCCCATATGCAATCGCTATGCTTTTCCATCCATTTTTCACAAAACAACACCCTTTCTTTCCCCTAAAACAATCTATACTCCATTATAACATTGTTTACATTCAACCGTAAATTTTCCTGATAATATTGCTCCTTCCAATTTATTTTCCTTCAATAAAAAAGTCACCCTCCCGCAAAGGAAACTTGTTCTCTTTGCGGGAGGGTGATCATTATGATGATTAATTGATGTTAGAATTGCCTGTCAGGAAGCGGTCCACTTCACGGGCGGCCAATTTGCCTTCCTGTAAAGCCCAAACGACCAAACTTTGTCCACGGCGCATATCGCCACATGCGAAAACTTTATCCACATTTGTCGTGTATTCATTTTCTTTTGCAAGAATGTTGCTGCGGAAATCGCGTTGCAATGCCAATTCATCTGGAATCGTATCTTCCGGACCAGTAAAGCCCATTGCCAACAAGACAAGATCAGCTTTCCAAACTTTTTCAGTGCCTTCAACCGGCACCGGATTCAATCTGCCGACAGCATCGCGTTTCCACTCGATTTGGGTCGTGTGGACAGCCGTCACTTCGCCAGCTTCATTTCCTTCAAATTTGGTTGTGTTGATTTCATAATTTCTTGGATCGGAACCGGTCAAATAGATGGCTTCCTCTTGGCCGTAATCGGTTTTCAGTTTCTTAGGCCATTCCGGCCAAGGATTTGTATCCACATCGCGTTTGTCTGGAGCTTTCGGCATGATTTCGAACTGGAAGACACTGTTCGCGCCTTGACGGATGGAAGTGCCGACACAGTCGGTACCAGTATCGCCTCCGCCGATGACGATGACATTTTTGCCTTTTGCGCTGATGCTGCTTTCTTTTGTTTCGTCAGCCAAAATGTTTTGCGTGTTTGCCTTCAAGAAATCCATCGCCATGTGGACGCCCTTCAGATCATTTCCTTCAGCATTGATGCCGCGCGCTTGGGTGGCACCGCCGCATAGAACGACTGCATCGTAAGTATCCACCAATTCTTGGCTGCTGATGTCTTTGCCGACTTCTGTATTGCAGACAAAGGAAACGCCAGCTTCTTCCAAAATGGAGATGCGTCTTTGGATGATATCCTTATCCAATTTCATGTTCGGAATGCCGTACATCAACAGACCGCCGGGACGGTCGTTTCTTTCGAAAACAGTGACTGCATGTCCGACAGAAGTCAGGTAATGGGCAGTTGCCATTCCGGCAGGACCAGAACCGACAACGGCAATGCGTTTGCCGGTTGCGGGTGCTTTAGCAGGTTTTACCCAACCGTTCTGGAAGGCATGTTCGATGATCTCGTACTCGATGCTGCTGATGGTCACAGGCTCATCGATATGTCCAAGTGTACAAGACCCTTCACAAGGTGCAGGACAGACCCGACCTGTGAATTCCGGGAATGGATTCGTCAACGTCAAGCGTTCATAGGCTTCACGCCATTGTCCACGGTAGACCATGTCATTCCACTCAGGGATCAGATTATGTAACGGACAGCCGGATGCCCCATTCGGCAACATGATTCCCGCTGAACAGAACGGAATCCCGCAGCTCATACAACGAGCTGCTTGGGTCCGGATCTTTTCTTCAGTTGTTTCTTCTCGCATTTCATCCCAGTTAGTGATTCTTTCTTCTGGAGAAATCTTCTCATAATTGGAACGGCCATACTCCATAAATCCAGTTGTTTTTCCCATCTTATCCCTCCTCCTTAATGCGTTGCTACAGGTTTGTAGCGTTCATCGAAAGCGTAACGCATAGCTTCATCGCCTGTCAAGCCGAGCCCGTTTGCTTTTTCTATATTATCCAAAATAAATTTATAGTCATTGGAGATGATCTTTGTGAATTGGCCTTGCATTTCGTCCCAATTCGCCAAAATTCTTTGCGCTTTCGGACTTCCGGTATAGATCATATGCTCTTGCAGCATGCGCTTGATCGTATCGGTTTCCGCTTCGTTCAAGTCTTTTGTCGCGCTGACCATTTCTTTGTTCAAGTTAACTTCATCGAAGTCCAGGATATAAGCTACCCCACCGGACATGCCGGCAGCAAAGTTACGGCCTGTTTTGCCGATGATCAGTACCGTTCCGCCTGTCATATATTCACAGCCGTGGTCACCGATTCCTTCGACAACCGTATCGACACCGCTGTTGCGGACGCAGAAACGTTCGCCGGCAATCCCGTTGATATAAGCCTTACCGCTCGTAGCGCCATAGAATCCGACGTTCCCTACGATGATATTTTCTTCCGGTGAAAAGGTCGCTTCATTCGGGATGCGGACAATGATCTTACCGCCCGATAGACCTTTACCGATATAGTCATTGGCATCTCCTTCAAGGGTAAGCGTCATCCCTTTCGGAACGAAAGCCCCGAAACTTTGTCCTGCAGAACCGACGAAAGTCAATTGAATGGTATCTTCCGGCAAGCCTTCTGCACCATATTTTTTGGATACTTCGCTGCCGATGATGGTGCCGACAACACGGTCCACGTTATGGATGGCAGATTTTGCCACAATCCGTTTTTGCGAATCGATGGCCGGTTTCACCATTCTTAAGAGACGGCGCATATCCAATGTTTTTTCCAATTCATGATCTTGTTTGGTTGTGCAATGTCTGCCCACATTCGGCGCTGCATACGGTTGATAAAGCACGCTTGATAAATCAACTGTCTTCGCTTTCCAATGTTTCACATTTTCTTTCATTCTCAATTTATCGCTGCGGCCCACCATCTCATCGATGTTGCGGAATCCTAATTTAGCCATGATTTCACGCATTTCTTCAGCGACGAACATCATGAAGTTCACGACGTATTCCGGTTTGCCTTTAAAGTTTTTGCGTAACGTTTCATCTTGTGTGGCAATGCCGACCGGACAAGTGTTCAAGTGGCAGACGCGCATCATGATGCAACCGATCGCCACTAACGGCGTCGTTGCGAAACCGAATTCTTCGGCACCCAACATGCAGGCAATCGCCACGTCACGGCCAGTCAACAACTTCCCATCCGTTTCGACACGGACACGGTCGCGCAATTGGTTCAACACAAGCGTTTGATGCGCTTCGGCCAAACCTAATTCCCATGGCAAGCCGGTATTACGGATACTTGTTCTTGCAGCTGCACCCGTACCGCCGTCATAACCACTGATCAGGATTGTGTCAGCCTTGGCTTTTGCAACACCGGCAGCAATCGTGCCGACGCCTGCTTCAGCAACCAACTTCACGTTGATGCGTGCATCACGGTTCGCATTCTTCAAATCGAAGATCAATTCTTTCAAATCCTCGATGGAATAGATGTCATGATGCGGTGGCGGTGAAATCAAGCCCACACCGGCGATCGAGCCCCGTGTCTTGGCGATTTCAGGGTAAACTTTCGGTCCCGGCAATTGTCCGCCTTCACCCGGTTTAGCCCCTTGTGCCATTTTGATTTGGATTTCTTCTGCATTCACCAAGTAATGGCTGGTTACGCCGAAACGTCCGGAAGCAACCTGTTTGATGGCACTGTTCCGTGAATCGCCGTTTTCATCCAATTGGAATCTACGCGGATCTTCTCCACCTTCACCGGAGTTGCTCTTCCCGCCTAAACGGTTCATCGCAATCGCCAATGTTTCGTGGGCTTCGATGCTGATCGATCCGTAAGACATGGCTCCTGTCTTGAAGCGTTTCACGATGCTTGCTGCAGATTCCACCTCTTCGATAGGAATCGCATCCTGCGCATTCGGTTTCAGCTGCAACAATTGTCTCAGCGTATAAGCATTCTTATCATCGTTGATTTCGTTTGAAAATTCTTTGTATTGATCATAGTCACCTAAACGGACTGCCTGTTGCAGACGGTAGATGGTGCTTGGATTGTACAGATGCTCTTCTCCAAGTGCCGAGTATTGGAAATGGCCGCCGACTTCCAGCGTTTCGCTGTAAGGAGCAGTCGTTTCATAGGCACTTTCGTGACGCATTTTGTTTTCCATTGCGATTTCAGCCATGCCGATTCCTTCGATTCTTGTCGGTGTGCCGGTGAAATATTTGTCGACAACTTCACTGCTGATACCCAACGCTTCGAATATTTGAGCGCCATGATAGCTGCGCATCGTTGAGATACCCATTTTCGTCAACACTTTTGACATGCCGTGTACAGCGGCATAGATGTAGTTCGCTTGCGCTTTTTCAGCATCGACGCCTTCCAACAGATCCTCTTCCGCCAATCCACGGATGGTGGCAAAGGTCAAATACGGATTGATGGCATTACAGCCATAGCCGACAAGCGCACAGAAATGATGGACTTCCCTCGGTTCGCCCGATTCCAGCACAATCCCTACATTCGTACGCGTCTCTTCACGGATCAAATGGTGGTGCAAGCCGGATACAGCCAACAGCGCCGGTATTGCCGCCCATTCTTTATTCACGCCGCGGTCAGATAGAAGCAAAATATTTGCGCCATTGCTGATGGCTTTATTTGCTTCACGGAATAAACGTTCCAACGCTTTTTCCATGCCTTGCGCATCTTCTTCTACACGGTAAAGGAGAGACAACGTGACTGTCTTCAGGTCTTCGCTGTCTAAAGCTTTTATTTTAGCCAGTTGTTCATCGGTCAAGATAGGGCTATCCAGATAGATGGCATGTGTCCCTTCTTGATCCGGTTCCAACAGATTCCCGCAGTTACCGATCAGCATCGTATCTGATGTTACGATTTCTTCGCGGATGCCGTCGATTGGAGGGTTGGTAACCTGTGCGAATAGTTGTTTGAAATACAGATACAACATTTGCGCTCTGTCCGACAGCACAGCCAACGGAGAGTCGATCCCCATCGCACCGACGGAGTCAACAGCAGAGACGGCCATCGGTTTGATCAATGACTGGATGTCTTCAAACGTATAGCCGAAAGCTTTTTGTTGCAATAGAAGCGGTTCTGCATTTTCTGGAACAACCTCATTGCCAGCAGGCAAAGCAGCTAAGGTTGTAAGGTGACGGTCAACCAATTCCCCATACGGTTGTTTGGCTGCAACGATTTCTTTTATTTCTTCATCGGCGATGATTCTCTTTTGTTTTGTGTCGATCAGGAGCATTTTGCCTGGTTCCAGACGGCCTTTGTAGCTGACATCTTCCGGACGGACATCTACGACGCCGACTTCTGATGACAGGATGACGCGGCCATCTTTGGTCACGTAATAACGCGCCGGACGCAAACCGTTTCTGTCCAACACAGCCCCTACGATATCGCCATCAGAGAAGCCCATTGCAGCCGGACCATCCCATGGTTCCATCAAGAAGTTGTTGAAGGCATAGAAATCTTTTTTCGATTTCGACATGCTTGGGTTCTTTTCCCACGGCTCAGGAACCATCATCATGATAGCTTCCGGCAAAGAAAGTCCACTTAAGTATAGGAATTCAAGGTTATTGTCGAACTGAGAGGAGTCGCTCCCTGATTCATCAATGACCGGATAAAATTTATCTTTCGATTCAAATAGATGTTCCTGCATGCTTCCTTGACGGGCACGCATCCAGTTGACGTTTCCACGGATTGTGTTGATTTCGCCGTTATGGATCAGGTAACGGTTCGGATGAGCTCTTTCCCAACTTGGGAAGGTATTTGTACTGAAACGAGAATGCACCATAGCCAAACCGGAAGTGAAATCCAAGTCCGTCAAATCCAAATAGAAGTTGCGCAACTGTTCAGCAGTCAGCATCCCTTTATAAACAATCGTTTTTGATGAGAAGCTTGGGAAGTAGAAAGAACCTCCGCGGCGTTCGCTCATCGGAACGATTTTCTTTTCGGCAACTTTACGGATGGAGAATAGCTTGCGCTCAAACTCCAATTCGGACATCCCTGCGTCGCCTTTTCCGACAAATATCTGGATGAAGCGAGGCATAGCGGATTTTGCTGTTACGCCGATTTCGGAGCTGTCGATCGGAACTTCACGCCAACCTAATACTTTTTGGCCTTCCGCTACGACGATTTCTTCCACCATCTTCATTTGTTCCTGACGAAGGTCTTCATATTTATGGGCAAACAGCATGCCCACACCATAGTCACCTTTTTTAGGTAAACGGATGCCAAGTACGTCACATTCCCTGCTAAAAAATGCATGCGGGATTTGAACCATGATACCGGCACCATCACCAGTCTTCTCATCGGCCCCATGTGCCCCACGATGTTCCATATTTTCTAATAAATCTAATGCATCAGCGACCAATTGATATGATTCGTTCCCATTGATGTCAACAATAAAACCCATTCCACAAGCGTCATGCTCATAGGCCGGATCATACATCCCTTGTTTAAGAGGGAGATTAGTTTTGTTCATTTGGCATCCCTACTCTCTTTATATGTTATCTAGCATATTATAATCAAACTCTAATTTATTTACAATCCATTTTCAAACTTTTTTTCATTTTACCACTCTTATATTCCGTTGGTATAACAATATTTATAGATATTTTTTCGCCTTTTCCCAGTTTACCCAAGCATGTAAGGTATTGCGCCTAATTGATGCAATTAAACGTCACATAGGGTTATCATAGATGTGCGTTAAGCTGACATCCCTTTGTACGTTATTTACCTTAAATTCGGATAGTTCTATTTTGTAAAATTAAAATTTTTCTGAATTCAGCATATTCTCATTTTAGAAAAAACAAGTAAAACGTTTACAGTTTATGAACAAATCACAAATCTCATTTGGATAAACCTTCTCATCAGACTTATCTTTGGGCTTTTCTCTTCGCCGGTTGCCAAATGTGTCTATAAAAAAACTCTTTTCTTTTGCGGCAATCGCTAAGAAAAGAGTTTTTTATTTATTTAGTCAAGGTCAATAACATCTCTCTGACCGTCTTGCACGCCATGGCGGTTGAAGCGCCGGTGTGATCGTACGGTGGGGATAATTCCACGACATCCGCAGCGACCAATTGGTTCAAATCCTGCAAGGCTGCGATGCCTGCAAGCAATTCTTTGTAGGTGATGCCGCCTGGCTCAGGTGTTCCCGTTCCCGGGAATACGCCCGGATCTAGCACATCCAAGTCGATCGTAACGTAAACGGGCACGTCTTTCAATTGTTGGACGATCTCTTTAACGGTATCGATGGAAAATCTTTCCATATAAGTATGCTCTTTTGCCCATTCGAATTCTTCCTTCAATCCGGAACGGATGCCGAATTGGAAGATGCGGTTGTCGCCCAGGAAATCATGGCAACGGCGAATGACGGAAGCATGCGACAATTTTTCGCCGAGATAATCTTCCCTTAAATCCGTATGCGCATCGATGTGGATGACGTGCAGCTCCGGATATTTCTCATAGGCCGCTTGAATCGTAGGCAAGCTGACCAGATGCTCTCCGCCGACCATCAAGAATTTTTTGTCGTTCGCCAGCACTGCTTTTGTGTATTCAGAAATATCGTTTAATACGCGTTCCGTATTTCCGAACGGCAAATCCAAGTCGCCGCCGTCAAAAATGGCGACATCTTCCAAATCGCGATCCAAATATGGGGAATAGCTTTCCAGGCCAAATGAATCTGTACGGATGGCTTGCATCGCAAAGCGTGTACCCGGTCTGAAACTGGTGGTCCCATCATAAGGAATCCCGAATAATACTGTAGATGATTCTTCAAATGACGATTCGCAACCGATAAAGGTCTGAACGTTAACATGTTTATTCACTATCTGCCATCCTCCAACTAAATGCGTTTTTGCTGTTTAAAGTTCTTTTATGCCTTCAAAACTTTGATTTGATGCGGCATTTTTTCTTCCGTCAGTACATTTCCCAACGTTTCATTGTAATAATGGTAATGTTGGACAACCGATTCGGAAATTTCTTCACCAGGGATGATCAACGGGATCCCCGGCGGATAGATCATGATTGAATCGGCACTGATGCGGCCTACCGCGTCATCGATGGATACCACCTCGTTGTCCGCATAAAACGCGTCGCGCGGGCTGCAGATCAATTTGTTGATTTTATAGGTCATCACATGCGGATCAAAATGTTGCTTTGCTTTTTTGTATTTTTTGCGGACATCCATCAAGGCGTCGACCAATTTTTGGATAGATTCGCGTGTATCAGCCGTACTGATGACAGCCATCACGACATATCCTTCAGCCAGCTCCAATTGAATACCATATTGTTCCTTCAAGATGGAATAAACTTCAAAGCCTGTCAAACCGATATCATTGACGCGGATGACCAATTTTGTCCAGTCATAGGATTGGTCAAAATTCTTTTTGACATAATCGGCTTTCAACACTTCATAGTCGCCGAAGGATTCGATCATTTCAATGGCTTCGCTGACGACTGGGCGCAATTTTTTGTAGCGGTCTTTCCCGTATAAGGCAAGCTCGCTGCGGGCTGCATCGATGGAGCTCATCAATAGGTAGTTTGCGCTGGTGGATTGCAGCATGTTCAAAACTTTCTGCAGTTTCGTCGCAGAGATGCGATCCCCCTGCATCACCATGATGGAGCTTTGCGTCAAAGAGCCACCTGTTTTGTGCATGGAATACGTGACGCAGTCAGCTCCCGCGCTCAAGGGATCCCTCAATTTGCCGGGCATGAACGGCAGATGTGCACCATGTGCGCTATCCACGATCACAACAACGTTTCTTGCATGCGCAATGTCACAGATTTCCTTCAATTGGTTCAAGGAACCGAAGTAAGTTGGATAAGTCACCAACAGTGCTTTCACCTTCGGATTTTCATCCAATGCTTTTTCAACTCGTTCCACTGAAATCCCATGGGAAATCCCGAAGGACAAGTCCATTTCCGGTTGGACAAAAATCGGCTTTGCACCGCTTAAGATCAAGGCGTTCATAACGGACTTATGGCAATTACGCGGCACCAATATTTCATCATTGGGCCCTACGACACTCATAACCATCGTTTGAATGCCAACCGTCGTCCCATTTACCAAAAAGAAGGCTTGATCGCCATTGAATGCTTTGGCAGCCAATTCTTGGGCTTCTTTAATCACTGATTGAGGATGACTCAGCAAATCCAATTCTTTCATTGAATTTACATCCATTTGCATCGTCATTTCTCCTACGGTCATTTTGAAAGGCGTCATTTGCGCGCCCATCTTATGGCCTGGTACATCGAATGGTGTAACATCCTGTTTTGCGTATTTTACTAATGCTTCAAATAGAGGCATTTTTGTTTGCGTTAACGTTTTAGGTTTTACATTTGAAATTTGGTAAGTGATTTTATCAGTATGTCCTTCCAAATGTGTATCTGTAGTGATCATAAATTTTTCAGCCAATTAGACTTCCCCCTTAATGTAAAAAATGGGCATAAAAAAAGCTCTCCAACCAAAGGAAAGCTTCGATGTCTATCAGCTGCTTTTCCTCTTATCGCTCATAGGACTTGGATAATCCTACGCTCAGGTTGGGCACCCAATATCAATTCAAAAAACTGCGAACTGATTGGTTTGCCACCGTATCTTCGACCCCTCGTCTCAACGGCTATTAATAAGAGATATTTAATTTATGCAAGCTAAATTCTATACAACTATGATGCATATGTCAATCATTTTGCGCATAATCGTGTATTTTTTTTCATACAAAAAACGAACGTTTTCGAAATATTATCATTCCAACATTCCGGTTTCAACTTTCTTACAGCAGAAAAAGCTTCCGGATTGTTGTTATTTCAACAATCAGAAGCTTTTTCTGATTATGCAATCATTTTCGATTCTTTTTATTCTTGTCTGTCAGTTTCGATTTGATGCACTACAATGATCGCTCTTAAACTTACGAAAAACTGAATGATGCGTTGATAATACATTTTGCAAAAATAAAACCCCGGAACCATCGATGAAATGGTCCCAGGGTTTTAGAAGTTGTTACTCCCACTCGATGGTTGATGGTGGCTTGCTCGTAATGTCATACACGATGCGGTTAACGTGCTTCACTTCGTTTACGATACGACGCGAAATCTTATCCAATACTTCGTAAGGGATGCGCGCCCAGTCGGACGTCATGCCGTCGATGGATGTTACGGCACGGATGCCGATTGTGTAGTCGTAGGTACGGCCATCACCCATGACGCCGACGCTGCGGAATCCAGGAAGGACGGTGAAGTATTGCCATACATCGCGGTCTAATCCAGCGTTTGCGATTTCTTCGCGCAGGATGTAGTCTGATTCGCGGACGATTTCCAATTTTTCTTCGGTGATTTCGCCGATGACGCGGATACCCAAACCAGGGCCTGGGAATGGTTGGCGCCAAACGATGCTGTCAGGCATGCCCAATTGTGTTCCCAATTCGCGGACTTCATCTTTGAACAATGTGTTCAATGGTTCAATCAATTTGAATTGCATATCTTCAGGCAGTCCGCCTACGTTGTGGTGAGACTTGATTGTTTGCGCAGTCTCCGTCCCACTTTCGATGACGTCGGTGTAAAGCGTTCCTTGCGCCAAGAAGTCGATACCTTGCAATTTCGTAGCTTCGTCGTCGAATACGTAAACGAATTCGTTACCGATGATTTTACGTTTTTGTTCCGGATCGCTGACGCCTGCCAGTTTGTCCATGAAACGTTTTTTCGCATCGACACGGATGATGTTCAAGCCGAATTTGCCTACTAGGCTTTCCATAACTTGATCGCCTTCGCCTTTGCGCAATAGACCGTGGTCAACAAAGATACACGTCAATTGAGAGCCGATCGCTTTGTGCAGCAGCACGCCGACTACGCTTGAATCTACACCGCCGGATAAGCCCAAAAGGACTTTCTTGTCGCCGACCGTTTCTCTGATTTTTTTCGTTTCGATTTCGATAAAGTTGGCGATTGACCAGTTTCCTGAGCATCCGCAAATTTCAAATGCGAAGTTTTTCAACATTTCGTTACCATGTACGGAGTGCTGCACTTCCGGATGGAATTGCACGCCATAGAATTTTTCTGATTGGTTGGCAAAGGCAGCAACAGGACAGTTGTCGTTCGTTGCTGTCACAGTGAATCCTGCTGGAATTTCTGTGATTTTGTCGCCATGGCTCATCCAAACAGTTTCCGTTGCAGACAGACCTTTGAATAAAGGTACGTTCAGATCAAGAATGCTGATGTCTGAACGGCCATATTCTCTTTCATCAGCCGGAATGACTTTTCCGCCGAAATGATCCGTCATCAGTTGCATACCGTAACAAATACCCAAGACAGGAATCC
Source organism: Trichococcus palustris (assembly GCF_900114465.1). Lineage (GTDB taxonomy): Bacteria > Bacillota > Bacilli > Lactobacillales > Aerococcaceae > Trichococcus > Trichococcus palustris. The sequence continues at coordinate 219,378 of NZ_FOTD01000002.1, forward strand.
CCAAGTCAAAAATGGCTGGGTCCACTTTAAAGGCATCGTCTTCATAAACGCTGTTCGGGCCGCCTGAGAAAATGACACCCTTGACGTTCCCCATCGTTGTAATTTCTTCAGCCGTTGTGCGGTGTGACAACAATTCTGAGAACACACCAAATTCACGGATACGGCGTGTTATCAATTGATTGTATTGGCTACCGAAATCCAATACAACAATTTTTTCCATTTCGTTAAATTCCTCTAACATCAGATTATCTCTCCATTTTCATTAATATTTTTTGATGTATAGTTCATCAATAAAGTGATTGGTTGTTTTATGAATCACTAAATCTGCACGCGTGATTGTAGGATAGATGTACTCACGAAGGTTCTTCAAATTGATCCTTTTCCAAACCCCTCGCGCCATTTCAATGGCATCTTCCCGCTTACCGATGGCATAGTTGTAATAATAGTTATCCGGTTGATCTTTCGCTAAATCCATCAACATTTCAAACCGTTCGATATACCACTGTTCGATCATGTCCTCCTCAGCATCCACATAGATGGAGAAATCGAAGAAGTCACTGACATAAATCTGCTGATTGCTCGGCAACTGCAACACATTGATCCCTTCCACAATCAAGATATCCGGATGGGTAATCTCTTCGAAACTATCCGGCACAATATCATAGATGCGGTGAGAATAGACAGGGAATTTCACATTTGGTTTGCCTGTTTTTACATCCAAAAGGAATTGCACTAAACTTTCCATATCATAGCTTTCAGGGAATCCTTTTTTATCCATTATATTCCGTTCTTTCAGAATATGATTGGAATAAAGAAAGCCATCAGTGGTGACTAATTCAATCGTTTTTTCCGGATATGCTCTTTTCAAAAGATTCTGCAGAACACGCGCCGTGGTGCTTTTGCCGACAGACACACTCCCGGTGACACCGATGATGAGTGGTGCCGGTTCATACGCTCTTCCCAAAAAACGGCTTTTTGACCGTTGCAAATCCCGATAGTGTTGAAAATAAACATCAAACATATGTACCATTGGCACGTAGACATCCCGTACATCTTCTAGTGACAACCTATCGTTCAAGGAAGTTAAGTCAGATAATTCTTCTTCCGTCAGCGTAGGTAGTGAATCTTGATGGAAAGTTTGCCATTCTTCACGGTGGATCTCGTAATAGTTTCTGTCTTCTATCATAGCTTTCCCCTTCTGCAAAACATCACACTCCTTGCAATTGTAACATACTTTGAAAAAAAATTAACCCTCTTAAATGCGAACGTTCAAATTTAATTGGATGCTAACCTTTGTATCTAGCGTCCGTTCGTCTTTTAAGTTTCTCTAAAATTAGCTGAAATGGATTTACTTTATATTTTTGCTCCGATACAATGAAAATACTAAAAGAAAATAGTCATATAAAGTAATCAAAAATATTCCTGAAAAGAAGCATACCTTGGTTGCTAGGTCGATACGGCAAAAATACTCCTGTTCATGGCCTTTTCTTACTGAAACAGCGCGGTATCCTGTTCATGGCTTTTGATGCCAGCTTGAATAGCATTCCATCGTTTGCAAAATGCCTTGCAAGACAGCATAATAGTATATGCCAAACGGATTCAGCAACGGGTTCCTGTGAACCTGTTTGCTCCATGAAAAAGTAAAGGACGATCGAGACATGATGAAAATAAAATGTGCAACCGGTAAGGCGCACGGAAAAATCATATTGATGGGGGAGCACGCCGTTGTTTACGGGGAGCCTTCCATTGCCTTGCCATTTCCAGCCGTCGATATGGTAGCCACCATCTGCGAAAAGGAAGGTCCCTTAACGGTGGACTGTTCCTATTATAACGGGATCGCTTCAGAGATGCCGGAGGTTCTGGAAAGCTTACGGACAGCGATCCTTACTGCATTGGATGCTTTGCAGAAGAAATCCGACAATCTATCCATTACAATCGAAAGCTCCATCCCTGCCGAAAGGGGCATGGGTTCCAGTGCAGCTGTTTCGGTTGCATTGACGCGCGCACTCTTCCGCTATTTCGATGCGGAGCTGACCGATGAAAGACTTCTTACTTTAGTGAACATCGCCGAAAAAATAGCGCATGGCAATCCGAGCGGGTTGGATGCCGCCATGACAAGCGGCGATGACCCACTCTACTTCATCAAGGGAAAACCTTTCGAAAAATTCCCATTGAACATTTCGGCCTGCATGATCGTCGGCGACACAGGCATCACGGGGCAAACAAGGGAGGCCGTCGCAAGCATCGCCCAAAAACTGAAAGGCGAGCAAAAGGACCTTTATCTGAACGCCATCAAAACATTGGGACGCTTAACGGGTCAAGCCAAATGCGCCATCGAAGAAAACAATCCCGCATTATTGGGCAAGTTAATGAACGAAGCACATGCTGAACTGACCTTTTTGGATGTTTCCAGCAAAAAATTGGATCAGCTCGTAACGGCAGCCCGTTCCGCAAACGCATTGGGAGCGAAATTGACCGGCGGCGGCCGCGGCGGTTGCATGATTGCCCTCGCGGCAACCCAAGCGGAAGCAAAAAAAGTGGAACAAGCCCTGCAGCAAGCCGGCGCCGTGCGTACATGGATCTATCAAATGGGAGGTAAAAAAGATGCAAAATAAAGCCTGTGTCCGTGCACACACCAATATCGCCCTCATCAAATATTGGGGAAAGCGCGACGAAACCTATTTTTTGCCGATGAACAGCAGCCTTTCGTTGACGTTGGATAAGCTCTATACCGATACGATGGTTTCCTTCGAGGAGGATTTGGCGGGGGATGTTTTCTATCTCAACGACGAATTGCAGGGAGAAAAAGAGACGCAGAAGATTTCCGCATTTTTGGATCTGTTCCGGAAAGAAAAGAAGACAACGGCCTTCGCGCGGGTGGAAAGCCATAATCATGTCCCCACCGCCGCCGGATTGGCCTCATCTGCCTCCGCCTTCGCGGCATTGGCCGGAGCGGCCAACCGTGCCCTTCAGCTGCATCTTGATCCGCAGACCTTATCCACCTTTGCAAGGCGCGGTAGCGGCAGCGCCACCCGCAGCATCTACGGCGGATTTGTCGAATGGGACATGGGGACGACATCCGATGATTCCTTTGCCATCGAAGTGGATGATGCCAGCTGGGATATCGGCATGGTGATCGTTGCCGTCAATAAAAAAGCAAAAGAGGTATCCAGCCGCGAAGGGATGAAACGCACGGTGGAAACCTCGCCCTTCTACCCTGCCTGGACCCAAGCTGCGAAGAAAGATATCGTTTCCATAAAAGAAGCCATCGCCAAAAAAGATTTCATCCGCTTAGGCGAAATCACCGAAGCGAACGGCATGAAAATGCACGGTACCATGCTCGGTGCGGAACCGCCCTTCTCATATTGGGAACCGGATAGCATCCGCGCCATCAATATCGTGAAACAATTGCGCAAAGAAGGGATTCCCTGCTACGTCACGATGGATGCCGGCCCGAACGTAAAGGTCCTCTGCAGACTATCGCAGGCGGAGACAATCAAAACGGCGCTGCTGTCATGCTTCAGCGCAGATAAGCTGATCATCACCGGTCCGGGAGCAGGCATCCGTGAGCTTACGGCGACAGAACGCTCCGAATATCAATGGAATGAATCTTTTGAAGTGAAAGGATGGAAGAAATGACTGTCATTGAAGCAAACGCTCCAGGAAAATTGTTCATTGCCGGCGAATACGCGGTGGTCACACCCGGACACCCGTCCATTCTGGTCGCCTTGGACCAATTCATCACGGTGTCACTCGAAGAAGCGGACACCCAAGGGACCATCCGCTCTGGACAATTCGGCGGCATGCCGATTCCCTGGACAAGGCAAGAAGATCAATTGGTCATCGACCAACGGGAAAACCCCTTCATCTATATTACCGAAGCAGTAAAGATGACCGAGCGCTACATCAAGGAACAAGGCATCCCTTTGTCATTTTTCCATCTATCCGTGAAGAGCGAACTGGATAACGCAAGCGGCAAGAAATATGGCTTGGGTTCCAGCGGTGCCGTCACGGTCGCCACCATCAAAGCGTTGCTGTTGTTCTATCATATCGAACCGGATTTTGAATTGGTTTATAAATTAGCCGCATTGGCGCATCTGTCCGTAAAGAGCAACGGCTCGTTCGGCGATATTGCCGCCAGTGCGTACGGAGGCTGGATTGCCTATGCCTGTTTCGACAGGGAATGGGTGTTGGAACAGATGGAAGCGATGGCCTTCAGCGAGCTATTGAAAACGCTTTGGCCGAAACTGATGATCAAACCCTTGACGCCACCCGCAAATTTGCGCCTGCTGATCGGCTGGACAGGCTCCCCGGCTTCGACCACCCATTTGGTGGACCGCGTCAATGATGTACGTGAAGACATCGATGACTTCTACAAAACCTTTCTGGCGTCCAGCAGAGACTGCGTAAACGGGATGATCCAAGCCTTTGAAAAAGGCGACATGCAGCTGATCCAAGCCGGCATCCGGCAAAACCGGAACTTGCTGCACCAATTAACCGCACACACCGGCGTTGTCATCGAGACTCCTGCCCTGACGCAATTATGCGATTTGGCGGAGAAAAACTTGGGTGCAGCCAAATCATCCGGTGCCGGCGGAGGCGATTGCGGGATCGTCATCATCGACAGACAATCCGGCATCATCCCGCTGATTTCCGAGTGGGAAAAAGTCGGCATCATGAACCTGCCGCTGCATGTGTACACAAATGCGAAGACAGCGAAAGCTATCGAGTGGAAAGAGGCTTAAAATGACTATCGATTCAGAAAGAAAAGATCAGCACGTAGCGTTTGCTGAGCAGCAATACCAAGACATGGGCCAAGCCGATTTTCAGAAAATGCGCTTTGTTCACCATTCGCTCCCTGAAATAGCGGTGGCAGACATCTCATTGGAAACAAAGCTGGCAGGCTTCACGATGGCAGAACCCTTCTACATCAACGGGATGACCGGCGGCAGTGAAAAAACAAAGAGCATCAATGCCGATTTGGCTGCTGTCGCTAAGCTGACCGGTTTGGCGATGGCGTCCGGTTCCGTGAGCGCAGCGCTGAAAGATCCGAGCGTATCCGACAGCTTCGCCATCATCCGCAAAGTGAACCCGAACGGCCTTGTCTTCGCCAATATCGGCGCCCATCATTCGCTCGAGAATGCGAAACGTGCGGTCGCTATTTTGGAGGCAAATGCGCTCCAGATCCACATCAACGCACCCCAAGAAATGATCATGCCCGAAGGAGACCGTGATTTCACGATGTGGCTGCGCCAAATCGAAGAAATTACGGCGCATGTCGGCGTACCGGTCATCGTGAAGGAAGTCGGTTTCGGGATGAGCCGCGAAACCATCCGGCAATTGATCAATGTCGGCGTCCGGACGATCGACGTTTCCGGCAAAGGCGGAACGAATTTTGCCGCCATCGAAAATGCCCGCCGGACGCATATCGCTTATGATGATTTGGAAAATTGGGGTCAATCCACCTTGATTTCGCTGTTGGAAGCACAGGCCTTTCAGCAAAAGGCGGAAATCATCGCTTCCGGCGGCATCAAAAATCCGTTTGATATCGTCAAGGCACTGAGCCTTGGCGCCAAAGCGGTCGGTCTTTCCGGCCAATTCCTGCATATGGTTTTGGAGGATGGTCCGGTGAAAACAGCTGAAACAGTTGCCGCCTGGAAAGAACAGATTACGACGATCATGGCCATGCTGGGCAAAACTTCCGTGGCTGATCTGCAACAGACTGATGTCATTTTCCAACGGGACATCATCGACTGGTGCGATATGCGCGGACTCGATTACCGCCATTACGCCAACCGATCAAACAAATAACAAAATGGCAGCTCAGAAAACATTCTCTGAGCTACCATTTTTTATTTAGTTAGAATTTAGATAGTGGCAAATTTTCAAAAGAAGGTTATCACAGTGCCCATACCATGAGACTGATGCTGACGATCCCTACGATAACGGAAAGGATCATGTTTTTCGATTTGTAGGAAACGACTGCGGTTATCAGGGAAGGAAGCAACTTAGCGTTGTGAAGGACATTGAAGGATACCTCGTTCTCCCAAAAAAAGATATCCGAGAAGATCAATGCAGCGAAAATGGATACCGGCAGAAAACTCATCCACTTCTGGAACCAGATGGGGATGCGCGCATTTTTGAGCACGACGATCGGTATCAATCGGGGCAGGTAGGTCACGATGCCGCCGCCGATGATCAGCCAAAAGATTTCATTGTTCACGCAAAATTCCCTCCTTTGCATCCTTTTTGTTCTGCAAATACAGGCCAAAGCCTGATGCGCAGACGGAAGTGATCACGATGGCGATGTTATGGTGCAGCAAGTTCATCAATACGACTGCCAGCAGCCCCGAGAAAATGGCCGTCCATAAGACGATACGGTTCTCGATTTGTGAAATCAATAAAAAAATGAACATGGCGATAAGGATATAATTCATCACGACCGGCGAAATCGCAATGCTTTTCCCTGCCAAAGCTCCGATGGCCGTACTGGCGATCCATGTCGCATAGGCGGTGATATTCGCGGCCAGACCTCGATTCGGCGTCCACTCTTCATCGTTCTTGAAGTGCATCGTGTTGACAGCGAAGGATTCATCGGTGATGGTCTGCGCAAATAGCATGCTGAATGGGATCTTCTTCGCCTTGATCTTTTGAGCCAGACTGGAGCTCATCAATAAGTGCCGTAAATTAATAAAAAAGACCATGACGACCATTTCCAAAATGCCGGCTCCTGCCGCTGTCATGGAGGCGATCATGAACTGAGCAGCCCCTCCATAAATGAACATGCTCATGAATAAAACGGCCACCCAATGATAGCCTGATTGCTGCAGCAACACCCCGCAGGCAAGCCCCATCGGAATGTAGCCGAAGCATACCGGATAGATGGCCTTCATACCGGCCACCCAATCTGATTTTGACATGTGCTCCCTCCTCTAACAAAATATTTACATTTCTATGCCTCATTTTATCACAAATATTTCAGATGAGAAGGCCCATTTTGCCTGGTTCTATGACGAAAGGAAATGTATCCGCTCCCAAGGAAAAGCCTCCCTCAGAACGGATTTTCATTCTTGCAAAAAAACCACCGACGGGCAACATGCCCGTTGATGGTTTTCTTCATTAATCTTTTAAATGTAAACACTCGCACTGACAGGCGGCTCAGTCGGTCACAACCCCGTGGATCAAGATTGTCTCCACCTTTTCGTTGCCGATGGTATAGGCAGCCTGAATCATCGCTTCCGATTGGCTGAAATCGGCCTTATTGGCGTACATGCGAACAAGCGGTTCTCCTGCCGAAACAGGATCGCCGACTCTCTTCAGTACCCTCAAGCCGGACGCCAAATCGATTACGCTTTCCTTCGTCGCACGGCCGGCGCCCAACAGCATGGCCGCGATGCCGATGTGGTCCGCAACGATTTCGGTGACATAGCCGGACGCCTTGGCCAGGACATCTTTTTCAAAAGCAGCCTGCGGCATGATGCTGTAATCGTCCACCACGGCAGGGTTGCCACCCTGTGAAGCGACGAATTCCTTGAACTTCTCCAAAGCTTTGCCGTTGCGCAAGTTTTCGATGACCATTTCCCGCGCTTCCGCCAAGTCCTTGCCTTTTCCGCCAAGGAAGACCATTCGGCTACCGAGCTCGATGCAAAGCTCCTTCAGGTCCTTCGATCCACGCCCTTTCAGGGTTTCGATCGCTTCTTCGACTTCCAATGCATTCCCGACGGCACCGCCCAAGGGCTGGCTCATGTCGGAAATGACGGCCATCGTTTTGCGCCCGGCCAAGTTGCCGATTTTCACCATGGCGTGGGCTAATGCCCTTGCGTCTGCTTCCGTCTTCATGAAGGCGCCAGCACCAATCTTCACGTCCAAAACGATGGCATCCGCACCGGCGGCAATTTTTTTGCACATGATCGAGCTTGCGATCAACGGCATGGAATTCACGGTTCCGGTCACATCCCGCAAGGCATATAATTTTTTGTCGGCCGGACAAAGATTGCCGGACTGTCCGATGACGGCCACTTTATTTTTATTTACGATTCCGATGAATTCTTCTTCGCTTATTTCTACGTGGAACCCGGGGATGGATTCCAGTTTATCGATAGTACCGCCCGTATGGCCCAATCCGCGACCACTCATTTTTGCAACCGGCACGCCCACGCTGGCAACCAATGGCGCTAAAACGAGTGTCGTCGTATCGCCGACGCCGCCGGTCGAATGTTTATCCACTTTTATGCCGGCGATGCCGGACAGGTCGATTTGATCGCCGGACTCAGCCATAGCCATCGTCAACTCCATCCGTTCCTGATCCGTCATATCCTGGAAGAATACGGCCATCGCAAACGCGCTCATTTGGTAATCCGGTACCGTTCCATCCGTATAGCCTTCGATGATGAAGCGGATTTCTTCCTTGGATAAGGCTTTGCCTTCTTGCTTCTTGATGATTAAATCTACCATTCTCATTGATGATTCCCCCATCTGCTGTTTTCTCTTTCAATCAAACCCATTTCAACGAGCGGAACATGCATCGGCTTTTCTAAGCCAGCCTGCCGTTTTCAGTCTCGTGCTTCCAACACTTTCACGCCATCTGCCGTTCCGACCAAGACGGTGTCTACGCAATCCAGGAACAAGCCATGTTCCACAACACCCGTATAATGGATCAATTCCTCGGCAAGCGCCTTCGGATCGGTAATCTCCCCGATGTGCAGATCGATGATGAAGTTCTTCGCATCCGTCAAATACAATGAGCCGTCCGCATTTTTTCTGAATGTCGGATTGTATCCTTTCGCTTCGAAACGATTGAATAGGCAAATGGAGCCATATGTTATCACTTCCACCGGCAAGGGGAACGCGCCCAAATGTTTCACCATTTTGCTTTCGTCGACAATCCAAATGATTCTCTTGGAATGGTCCGCAACGATTTTCTCAAACAGCAACGCTCCGCCGCCGCCTTTTACACCTTGGAAATCTTCGCTGATTTCATCGGCTCCATCGATTGTGATGTCGATGTACGGCACATCATCCACGCTTTTCAATGGAATCCCCAATTCCGTCGCCAATTCCTTTGTCTGAACGGAAGTCGTAACCCCTGTGATGTTCAACCCTTCTTCTTTGACGCGTCTACCGATTTCTTTCACAAAATAATACGCAGTGGATCCTGTGCCCAAGCCTACTGTCATGCCATCTTTAATATACTCCGCCGCCTTCAGGCCAACCAATTCTTTTAATTCCATATTCTTCCTCGTTTCTTCAAGATGATAGAGCCATTATAACATATGGCACTGCAGTGTTTCTATGGTTAAGCGCTTCATTTGCGAACTACCGGAATACTTGGCACACTGCATTCCTCATGAAGCACGCATTTGTAAGGTTTTTACACCATTATAAAAATAGCATGAGAATAACGTCAACTGGGGCTGTCTAATATCGGGATAGGCCCATTCATGCATTTTTTTGGATACGAGGATTGTGTAGTTCCGATCGGCATAACCCGCCGAAAGCGGTCCGGCGGGTTAAAATACAGCGTTCTCCACAGAATAACCCGCCGAAGGTTCGACGGAAGGTTATTCTCGCGATGGAGCAATCAAAAAAACCGTCGCCGACTTTTTGGAGGGTTTTTCCGACGGTATCTGGGCCAAATAACCCACCGCGATCCCCGATTCGGTGGCAACTGGAAACAGGGAATGCAGGAATTCTCGAATGGAACATTCCAGAATGACCTGGCTTAGAAGTCTGAGAATAGCAAAAAAAGGTTGTCTCAATGAGAGACAACCCCTTCCGAAAACTAAAAATACTATGAAAAAAAGACCATTTCGGGTATTTTCCGCCCCTCTTTTCGCTATAATGGATGATGTATTGTATCATAATCTTTGGGAGAGGAGCTTGTCATGACGCAATCATTCAGAAGTGTATTCGATATAATCGGGCCGATTATGGTCGGACCATCCAGCTCCCATACCGCTGGGGCCTTGGCACTCGGCAAAGCGGCCGCACAATTATTTGAAATCAAACCCAGTAAAGTCACGATCCATTACTATGAATCGTTTGCAGATACGCACTTAGGCCATGGGACTGATTTCGCCATCCTTGGCGGAATTTTGGGCTTTTCCGCCAGCGACCCGATGATTCCCCAATCATTGGAAATGGCCAAATCCCAAAAAATTGCCGTTTCCTTTATTGAAGAAAAAGGCGAGTCGCCAGTAGGCCACCCCAACACGGCAACCATGACACTGGAAAAAGGCGACAAAAAACTGACGGTTACAGGCAGCTCCATCGGCGGTGGAGCCATCGTGATCAACAGCGTCTCAATGGCTAACTTCACCATGACCTTGGATGCCCAATTGCCGCTTTACTTTATCCGCCAAAACATCCTGCATGAACACCTGTTCACGGAAGATGATTGGCAAAACTATTTTTCCAAGAAAAACTACGGTTTAAATGATATCCGTATTTTCAGGGAGAAGGATATCGAATGGGTCATTCTGTACCTGGAGACGTATCCTTCCAACGATATCATTTTCGAAATAAATGCCATGCCTTTTGTTGAAAAAGCCATCCTGATCCATTAGAGAGGAACTGTTGACATGTACCAAACCATCGCAGCATTAGTCAAAGCCGCCAACGAGGAACAAGTACCCATCTCCGAATTGATGGTACGACAAGAAATGAATAAGAGCCACCGCACCCGCGAAGACATCTGGGAGCAGATGCGGCAAAATTATCTCGTCATGAAAGCGGCCGTCGAAAAAGGCTTGCAGGGTGACGGTGTTTTCTCCCCAACGGGATTGACGGGCGGCGAAGCGGTCAAGCTGCAGAAATATCGGATGCGCGGCAAAACGCTGTCCGGCGACGATCTGCTCATAGCAGTTGAAAGTGCGATTGCTACCAATGAAGTGAATGCATCGTTGGGCATCATCTGCGCTACCCCGACGGCGGGCTCTTCCGGAACCTTGCCGGGAGTGATGTTCGGCATCAAGGATAAGTTATCCCTGACCGAAGAACAGATGGTCCAGATGTTATTCAGCGCCAGCGGATTCGGCATGGTCATCGCGAACAATGCGATGATTGCCGGTGCGGCCGGCGGGTGCCAAGCCGAAGTCGGCAGCGCCTCCGGTATGGCGGCGGCTGCAGCCGTCGAAATCGCGAGCGGGACCCCCGACGAGTGCGCGGAAGCGATGGCGATGGCCATCAGCAATCTGCTGGGCCTCGTCTGCGATCCGGTTGCCGGACTTGTTGAGATTCCTTGCGTCAAACGCAACGCGATCGGTGCCGTGAATGCCTTGATCAGCGCCGATATGGCTTTGGCCGGCCTCACCAATAAGATACCCGCGGATGATGTCATCGAAGCGATGCGGCAAGTCGGTAAAAGCATGCCCGCTTCGCTTCGTGAAACAGGTCTTGGCGGATTGGCCGCAACCCGCGAAGGGGTAAGGCTGAAAATGAAGATTTTTGGTCAAGAGCTGGAGCTGACTCCCAAAGGGGAAGCAAAAATAACGCCTGCCAATAAATGAGTCTCAATGAACACTCCCACCACTTAAATCCTAACGGATTTTGAAGTGGGGGTTTCTTTTTGTCTAAAGGAACGCTGCGGTCGGGCATCGACGGTTGCCGATGCGTTTCCCAACGGGAAATGGCTGCTTCGTTTCTCCACAAAAAGCAACACAAACAGTTTCCACTGTTTGTGGGCGGTGACGCGCCATCTACTACTCCCTAACACGGTCGTAGATACTTTGTCTGCTCCTCGACTGCCCACGGTAGGAAATCGCCGTACAGCGTTTTGCTGAGGATATTCTTGGCACCGTGGATGTCACGATGGCTTGTGTAGCCGCAGGAACAACGGACATTACGACCGTTGTGTTTCTTGCGAGTATGGCAAACAGGACATGTTTGCGTGCTGTAGGCTTCGTCCACCTTTTGGATGTCGATGCCTTCGGTCCTTGCTTTGTAGGTCAAATAAGCCATTAGTTTGCCGAAGCTCCAATTGGATAGTTTTTGCGTCACTTTCTTCCTTTTCTTTCCTTTAGTGTTGCGTTCGACGCCTTCTACATCACCAACGTAGACAGTGGAAACCTGCTGTGCAACACACCAATCCACAAAATTTTTGGTTGTCTTGTGCAGGGCATCCTGCAGTTGGCGGGTGCTTTTGGTGCGAACGAAATTTTTGGCTTTTTGGTATTTTTTCCATTGGCGCGAGCCTTTTTTGCACTTCGATTGCAGCCGTTGCAGTTCGGCTAATTTCTTGTTGCGTAATTGGTGGATGCTGCGCACCTTCCGCCCGCTAATCAGAACGGAAGCACCGTCTTCCGCAAAAGACGCAATGCTGTGGATTTCGCCCAAGTCAACAGATGCCGCCTGCTGCTGTTTCAAGGGCGGGTTTTCAATCCCATCGTCGTAGGTAATGGACAAATAATAATGCGTGTCATGGCACAGTTCCACTTCCTTGATGGTCTTGACGGCAATGCCGTCCAAGCCGGACACCTGCAATTTCAGCGGCGGTTGGCGTTTGCCGTTTCGGATGCCAAGCGACAGGGTGACGACGTTGCCCTCAATGGAGAACGCTTTTCCGACCCACTTGGTGTTGAAGAAAAACTTCTCCTTGTAGGGGTAACGGACGTCCTTGCGCCCGGCGGTTTTGGCTTCCTTCGCGGCCAGACGCGCATTCAGGTACTTGTGGGCGACGGCTTGGATGCTCTGGCTGTGCAATGCAACCCGTTTGTTTGGTTTCCGTCTGCAGCTGGTTCTTGCCTATCCATTTGCCTGTGGCGAGATGATGGTCTTTGGCTTTCTGCAAGCACAGGTTCCAGACTTCGGCGGAAGCTTTGTTGCAGGCATCCAGCATGTGCTTCAGTTTCGTTTGGTTCCGAATCAGCAATCGTTTCCCGTGGTACATAAGGACTCCTCCTTCCTTATTTATAAGTATATTATACCACTACCGTCCATTTTAGGTCGATTTCTACTGACATAAAGAAAAGTGACCTTCGCCGTTGGCGAACCGAAATTCATCCCCCACTTTCACTGGTGCTGCGCACCGAAACGCTTAGAAGTGGGGGACTTCTTTCGAAAAGATGTTAAAAAAACAGCTTGAAATCCGTTCAGCCATGCTGATTGGATTTCAAGCTGTTTTTTTATCTGTCTATCATTTTTTTGTAGCGATGGCTTCGATTTCGATGACGGCATCTTTCGGCAACGCTGCCACCTGAACCAAGGCGCGCGCTGGTTTATGTTCTCCGAAGAATGCCGCATATGCCTCATTGATGGCATCGAAGTCATTGATATCCTTCACGAACACATTTACCTTCAGGATTGATTTCAACGATCCACCGCCCGCTTCCACAATCGCCAAGACGTTCGTCAAGCTGGCCGTCGTTGCAGCTGCTGGTTCCGTTACAAGCTCATTTGTCGCCATATCAATCGGTAATTGTCCTGAAGCAAAGATGAACCCATTTTTGCGCGTTCCTTGCGAATAAGGACCGATAGCCGCAGGTGCTTTTTCTGTTGCGATGAATTTTGTCATAATATTACCCTCTTCCAGTGATATTTAATCTTTTTCTAATGATAGCATATCCCGCTGTCTATTGGAAAGCTATAACTTCTGGATTGGGATTTGTCATAACTCTTGATATTTTAATCGCTTAATCCTGTCATGAGGTTTTCTAAAACACACAGCAGTAAGGCCCTCTGATATCGCACTGTGACATCCACTTGCGACCACAGGGGGCTTACCTTACACACTGTTTAAACGTGTTCTAAATCCCAGAAATCTGTGCCTAAGTTGACTACCACACGCGGACAAAAAGCGTCCGCTTCGTGTTAGTCCTCTTAGTGCTCGATTCCTGAACGGGATTTGTCATGACTCTTGCGATTTTAATCGCTTGGAGACATGATACACTTGGGCGCTTACGACCACAGTGCTACCTTACTCTCTTTTTAAACGTGTTCCAAAAAGCAGACCTGAAGTCACTTCACGAATAATGCTCAGATGGTCTGCGACCATCCTCCGCTTATCCGCTCCAGTGATTCTGGTCTGATCGCTTTTTGTCGCACTCTGTCTTAAACGTGTTCTGAAAGTCAACTCCGGCATGTGTTTCGCCTTTTTCTGCGGTTGCTCTGCGAGCAATCCTCAAAAAAGGTTCCAACGCTCCGGAGTTAAACGACTTTCATCGCACTCTGTCTTAAACGTGTTCTGAATTGCAGACACCACTCCCGTTTCGAAACTGGCTTTCGTTCACAAAAGTGGTGAACGAAAAGCCAGTTTCTCCAACGTCCGGGTGTCTAAACGCAATTCATCGCACTCTGTCATTTTCTGTACATTTTTATTTCCAGGAATAGATCGTTGTAGAGGCTCAGTGATTTTGATCCCAGATTTTTGTAGACTTCCAGTTTATCAAGAATGTCATCGGCCGGATAGAATTGTTCATCGCTGGTTATTTCCGGATCAAGCAGTTCGATGGCGGCTTTATTCGGTGTGGCATAGCCGACATATTCGGCATTGATGGCCGCATTTTCCGGATCCAGCATAAAATTGATGAAGGCGTATGCCCCCTCGAGGTTTTTGGCTGTCTTTGGAATGACGATGTTATCGAACCACAAGTTGGATCCCTCTTCGGGAATGACATAGTGCAGATGCTCGTTTTCCAAAAGCATCTCACTGGCTTCCCCGGAGAAAGTGACCGCCAGCGGGGCTTCTCCTTGGATCATATACATTTTGATTTCATCGGCAACAATGGCCTTCACATTCGGCATGAGTTCCTTTAATTTATCGGCTGTCTTAGCCAGGATGAGCGGATCCGTCTCGTTCAGGGAATAGCCTTCACTCTGGAGGCCTATTCCCATGGCCTCCCTGGCACCATCGATCAAGAGCACGCTGTTTTTGTACGACGGGTCCCATAGATCATTCCAGGATGTGATGTCTTCGGAGACCATCGTATCATTGTAGATGACTCCCAAGGTACCCCAGAAATAGGGGATGGAATAGGTGTTGCCGGGATCGAAGGGTTGATCCAGGAAACGGGAGTCGATATTTTCCAATCCGACGATTTTGGAATGGTCCAGTTCAATCAATAGGTCTTCTTCCGCCATCTTATCAATCATGTATTCGGAAGGGATGGTCAGATCGTAGGCCGTTCCGCCTTGCTTTACTTTTGTATACATCGCTTCATTTGAATCAAAGGTTTCATAGGAAACTTTATAGCCCGTCTCTTCTTCGAATTTTGTAATCAATTCCGGGTCGATATAATCACCCCAGTTATAGATCGTCAACGTATTGCCGGAGGAAAAGCCTTGCGATCGGTTCAAGGCTGCGATGCCAAACGCCAAACCGGCACAAACAACCAAAATAGCTGCTGCCAGACCCAATAATTTTTTCATCTTATGTTTTCACCACCCGTTCTTTTTTGACGGCCTTCATTTGCTGAATCCTTTTTTTGTGGCTGTATTGCTGGATAAAGTAATAGCCCAGCACCAACAATAACGTGAACAGAAACATCAAAGCGCTCAAGGCATTGATTTCCAAACTGACGCCTCTGCGGGCGCGGGAATAGATTTCAACCGCCAATGTGGAGAAACCGTTCCCCGTCACAAAGAAGGTTACCGCAAAATCATCCAACGAATAGGTAAAAGCCATGAAAAAACCGCTCAGGATTCCCGGTGTGATGCTCGGTATCAGAATACGACTGAAGACTTGAAAGTTGTTGGCACCCAGGTCCTCGGCCGCACTGATCATGGAATCGTTCATCTCTTTCAGTTTCGGCAGCACCATCAACACAACAATCGGTATGGAAAAAGCGATGTGCGAAAGCAAGACGGATGAAAAGCCAAGGCGGAAACCCATGAACGTGAACAAAATCAACAGGCTTGCTCCGATGATAACGTCTGGCGAAACCATTAGCACATTATTCAGGCTCAACAAAGCATTCCGTGCACTGCGCTTTTTCGTGTAATAAATGACGATGGCGCCAAACGTCCCCACCGCTGTTGCGATCAGCGCGGACAACAAGGCTACCAAAAAGGTGTTCAGGACGATGCCGATCAAGCGCTGGTCTGCAAACACCGCTTGATAGTGTTCCCATGTAAAACCGTTGAAGGCGTTCATCGTTCCACCGGCATTAAAAGAAAAGAGGACCAAAAAGAAAATCGGAAAATACAAAACAACAAACACAAGCACCAAGAAGGCATTATTCCATTTCGTGTTGGAAGCTACTTTCATCTATTTTCCCCTCACTTTCTTTTTCTTTTCCCCGGTGAGAGCCATGATGGCAACCATGCTGATGATCAAGATGACGCCGATGGTGGAACCCATGCCCCAGTTTTGCGTCACCAAGAAATGTTGTTCCACAGCGGTACCCAACGTAATGACCCGATTCCCTCCAATCAAACGCGTCAGCATAAAGAGCGACAACGAAGGGATGAATACAGCCTGAAAGCCACTGCGCACCCCGTTCATCGTCAAAGGGAAAATGACGCGCAGCAAGGTCTGCATACGGTTTGCGCCGAGATCATGACTGGCGACGATCAAGGAAGGATTCAGCTCCTCGATGGAATTGAAAATGGGCAAAATCATAAAAGGCAGTTCAATGTAGGCAGCAACAAAAATGAAGCTGAAGTCGGTGAACAAAAGCTGTTGCGGCCCGATGCCCATGAAGCTCAAGAATTGATTGACCGTTCCGCTTTGGCTGAACAGCCCGATGAAAGCGTAGGCCTTCAGCAGCAGGTTGATCCAAGTCGGCAAAATGATCAGCAGCAACAACAAGGATTTATGTTTCGTTCTACTTAAAAACAGGGCGGTCGGATAGCTGATGATGAAGGTTGCCATCGTGATGGTGAACGCGTAGATGAAGGAGTTCAAGGTCATGCGCAAATAATTGCCTGATGTAAAATAGGTTGCATAATTATCGAATGTAAAATTCCCTGAAACATCGAAAAAGGACTGGTAGGCGATGAGCAGCATCGGCGCAATCACAAACAAAGCCAACCATAACAGGTAGGGAACAGAATATACGGCCCGCGAGCTTTTTGTCATCTTTTTCCCCCTACCCTTCGTAGCTTTCTAGACGTGCGTCAAACTCCGCTTCGGTTTCGCCCGGACGCATGACGTGGATATCCTGCGCCTCGAAGGAAAGACCGACATCCGTTCCGACTTCAGCCTTCTTTGTGGAATGGATCATCCATTCATTGCCTTCCTTGTCGTATCCGATGATTTCATAATGAACCCCGCGGAACAATTGCGTATCGATATTTACGACCAATTTACCTTTTTCCACCGTGGTCAATTCCAGGTCTTCGGGACGGATGACGATTTCGATCTGCTCACCCGGTTTTATCCCAGCATCGGCACATTCAAATTCCTTGCCGACGAAGTTCACTTTATAGTCTGCCACCATCGTCCCCGGCACGATATTGCTTTCCCCGATGAAGTCAGCGACAAAACGGTTGATCGGTTCATCGTAGATGTCAACCGGCGTACCACTTTGGATGATTTCGCCTTTGTTCATGACGAAAATCCAATCGCTCATCGCCAGTGCTTCCTCCTGGTCATGGGTCACAAAGATGAAGGTGATGCCTAGGCGCTGTTGCAGTTCGCGCAGTTCATACTGCATGTCCGTCCGCAATTTAAGATCCAAAGCCGACAACGGTTCATCCAACAGCAGGACTTCCGGTTCATTCACCAACGCGCGCGCAATCGCTACCCGCTGCTGTTGCCCCCCGGACATTTCGCTGATTTCACGGTTTTCATAGCCGGAAAGCTGCACCATCTTCAATGCCTCAGCAACCTTTATTTTGATTTGATCCTTGGGCATCTTTTTGATGCTCAAGCCGAAGGCGATGTTGTCGAACACGTTCAAGTGCGGGAACAAAGCATAGTCCTGGAACACGGTGTTCACCTTGCGTTTGTTCGGCGGCACATCATTGACAACTTGGCCATTGATCTTGATTATCCCTGTTGTCGCGTCCGCAAAACCGGCAATCAAACGCAGAATGGTCGTCTTGCCGCAACCGGAAGGTCCCAGCAAGGTGTAGAACTTTCCCCTCTCGATCTCAATAGTGATATCGCGTAAAACTGTTTCATCGTCATAAACCTTGCTGACGTTTTCTAATGTAATAATGGCATTGTTTGCCATACTATCCCGCCTTTTTATTCATTATTTACAAATAAGACTCCGTCGCCACCAACAACACCTTGGTGGTGCCGGCAGAAGCATTTCTGATTTGGTGGTGCTGGTTCGCTTCGTAATAGAAGGATTGCCCTTTTTTCACATCGTATCTTCGCCCCCCCAATTGCAGCTCCAAAGACCCGCTCAGGACATAGCCGAATGTTTCGGCCAACGACGGCGGAAAGTGCCTGTATTCGCCATCCGGCTCCAACGTGATCATGACCGGTTCCATGTCTTTCTCATTCGACTCGGGCACTAACCATGTGAGCGTATATCCCTTCTCTTCATCCGTAAAAATGGTCACTTGTTCTTTTGAATAGACCACTTGCTGCACGGTGTCCTCCTCATCAAAGAAATCCTTCGGTGTGGTCCCCAATACTTCCAGGATTGCAAAAAAGGTTTCCAAAGAGGGGGAACTCAGATTGTTTTCCAGTTGGGAAATGTATCCCTTCGTCAAATCCGTCCTTTGTCCCAATTCTTCTTGGGTCAAATTCTTCCGCATGCGCAGATTCCTTAGCTTGTTTCCGATTTTCAAATGGCATCCCCTTCCCTCAATCAAAGTTTACTTATACTAATCTAATTGTTTAAACCCCCAACACCATTATAATAAACGTGCCATTTTTTTCCAAGGGATACCCCTTCAGGGAGTCCAAAAGTGCCGCTTGCAAATTTTGCTGACCATTGGCATCACTTTTAAGGGCAATCAAAAAAGCAATGACGCTTTGCCATTGCTTTCCAGGATTCCATTTTTTTAGAATAACCGGGCTGCCCGATCATAGTATACAAATTTTTCGGTAAAACTATAGGGATCGTTCATCCCGAGTTGTTTCGCAAAAGTGAATAAAGGTGTCTCTTTCAATGATGCCGCTTTGATCAAGCGCGGATCGATCAGCACAAAGGCCGAACCTGTGTCCGCGATGATTTTCCCTTTTGCCATCACTACCGCCCTGCGCGTGTATTCCAACATCAAATGCATATCATGCGTTACGATCAGGACCGTCACGCCATTTTGATGGATTTTCTGCAAAAAGTCCATGATATCTTTGTAATGGCTGAAATCTTGCCCTGCCGCAGGCTCATCCAAGATGATCATTTCCGGATCCAACGCCAAAACGGCTGCAATCGAAACCCGTTTTAACTGTCCGAAACTCAGCATGGAAAGTGGCAGATCTTTGATATATTGCAAGCCGCACACCTTGGAGACCTTATCCACCCTTTTATTGATTTCCTCTTCAGGCAGGTTTCGCTGCTTGAGCTTTAAGGCAATCTCAGCATACACCGTTTCCTGGGAAATGATGTCTTTGGGGTTCTGGGGAACATAGCCGATGTAGTTTTCCGTGTCCGAAGAATTTAAATCGCTGATGTCTTTCCCTTTCCAAAGGATTCGCCCGCTTTGCGTCTTTTCCTCCCCGATGATCAGACGGGAGAGCGTCGATTTGCCGGCGCCATTCGCACCGACCAAGCTGATCATCTCCCCTTTGTAGATCCGCAAGGAAGCTCCGTCAACGATGTCCTCGTCATTCCAAGGGTATTTAAACGATACATTATCCAATTCAAGAAGCAATTCATCGAAATCATGATGGCGGAATTGAGGGAGATACGCCAACCAGTTCTCCATCGTCTCCTTCAGATGCGGTCCATTGACTTTCTGGACGTTCGCCAAGTCACGGACATTATCCAAATCGACGCCCGCATAGCGCATCGCGGTAATGTAGAGCGGCTCACGAATGCCCGTATCGCTCAATATTTCCGTCCTTAAAATATCTTCCGGTTTTGCATCTGCGATGATTCTCCCTTCCGAGAAAAGCAGGATACGATCGATTGGCTGCACCAAAACATCCTCCAAACGATGCTCAACGATGAGTACCGTCGTGTCGCTCACTCGGTGTAGGTCATCGACGAATTTCATTGCCAAATCCCCGGAATACGGGTCCAAATTCGCCAAGGGTTCATCCAACACGATCAAGGGCCTGCCGTCCAACGAGACGCCCGCCATCGTGATTTCCCCCAACTGTTGCTCACTCAGTTTCTTGAAGCTTCTTTTCAAGTAGGGCCGTTTTTGCAAAAAGCTTTGCCAACCGGCAAGCTTCATCAGCTCTTGGGCAGAACGAAAAGGAATTTTTTGCCTTGGCCCTGTCTCTCCCCCTTTCTCTGCATCCGTTAACAGATTCTCTCTAATCAAGGATATTTCGTTAGGCAGGAAGTTCTCAAACCGAAGTTCACTTTTTTCTTCCGCTGGATGAAAAATGATTTTTCCGGTAGCATCACCATTCCATTCATTCGGCAATACACCGGTGACGCATCTGGCAAACGTCGTCTTCCCGGAACCGCTCGGGCCTAATACAAGTATTTTTTCACCTTCATAGATGGTCACGCTTATCTCTTTTAAAGTTGGTTCGCGCTGATCTGAATAGGTGAAACTAAAATTTTGAAAAGAAATCAGTGGTCTTCGCATAGGACTATCCTCCTTCATCATTTACTTTGAAACGTTATTATTTGGAGGCATGATTTACTACTGAAGCTGCCATCATCGTTTCTGCAGGGAAATTTTATCTGTCTGCAAAAAAATGGTGAACTCGCTAAAAAGAGCTGAATGATTCCACTCAGCTTTTTAGCAGCCTATGCGCATATCCCATGACATCTTCGCCGATGATGCGCACTTCAGTCTCTAATTTCACGCCAAATTGGTCAAAAATAATTTTTTTGATATGTTCGATCAATTCTATATAGTCCGTTGCCGTAGCATCATTGATATTCACAATAAAGCCGGCATGTTTCATCGAAACTTGCGCACCGCCCCAAGTCAATCCTTGCAGACCAGCTTCTTGGATCAGTTTCCCGGTAAAGAACCCGGTCGGACGCTTGAACACACTGCCGCATGAAGGGAATTCTAAAGGTTGCTTTGATTCACGCAAGGCGGTCAATTCTGCCATGCGCGCTTCAATGTGCTCATGTTTCCCCTTTGCCAGATGGAAGACAGCCTCCAGGACAATTTCATCCGTCTCTTGCAATTTGCTGTGTCGGTATGAGAAGTCGAGCTCCTCTTTTTTGTATGTCTTGATTGTACCTTCGCGCGTGATGACCGTAACGGATTCAATGACTTCATCTATTTCACCATCGTAGGCACCAGCATTCATATATATCGCTCCGCCGACGCTTCCCGGTATGCCGCAGGCAAATTCCAAACCGCTCAGATGTTCCGCCAGTGCGCGTTTGGCGGTATCGATCAGACGTGCGCCACTCTGCACGATCAAGCGCGAACGTTTCACTTCGATCCGATTCATTTCCGATAAAATCATGACGACACCACGGATGCCGCCGTCCTTGATGATGACGTTGCTTGAATTGCCCAAGACAGTCAATGGGATGGCATGGCTGTGCACCCATGCCACGATTCCGGAAACTTCCTCTTTTGATTGAGGAAACACAAGGATATCGGCTGGTCCGCCTGTCTTTGTGTACGTATAATTTGCTAATTTTTCATTCTCTTTTACGATCGTATCTGGAAACTTTTGTTTCAGTTCCATCCCCAACATTCATTTCACCCACTAGTTTTATTATGTAATTCATTCTATCACCACTCGATACTGATTTATACAAAATAAGAACCCGAGTGTTTAAAATGGCATTTTTTTCATTATTTCCTAATCTAAATTTAACCAAAAAGAAAAATAATGTCTATTTTTATAATTCTAACATATTTTCACCCGAATGCTTGCTTTTTAATGCAATCGAAATGGCTTTGTCACGAACTGCCTTATTGCCTTTCACTCTCCAAACAATGCCGGAAAATTGCCTGTGATGGGAATTATCTTGCCCCTTATGGTAAAATGATGCAGATATCATAATTTAAAGGAGCATCCATCCATGCAAAATAAACAAATGAGAGACGCCGTTATTTTTACTTTACTGAGTATTTTTTACCCTGTCTACCTTTTTTTGACAAAAAATCCGGAATCCGTTTCGACGACATCGTTGGTATTGGCGACATTCTTACCGATTGTCGGCATTATCTTCTCGCTGAACGTGACCAATGTAAAATATAAATGGGGACTTTCATTCGTCAACCTGTTGATTTTCATCCTATTCCTCTACTATCTGATTGTGTTGCGATAGGGGGCTGCAGACTATGGAATTATCTTTTGTGTCATGGAACGTAAACGGCTTACGGGCTGCCGTCACTAAAAACTTCGCTAATATTTTCCAGCAATTCGACGCCGATTTCTTTTGCCTGCAGGAAACCAAATTGCAGGCAGGACAGATTGATCTGGCATTCCCCGGTTATGAATCCTATTGGAATTATGCGGAACGGAAAGGCTATTCCGGCACCGCTATTTTTACGAAGCACACTCCCATGAGCGTCCATTTGGGCATCAACCGACCGGAACATGATGCGGAAGGCCGCGTCATCACGTTGGAGTATGAGCAATTCCATCTTGTGACGGTCTATGCCCCCAACTCACAGGACCAGCTGAAACGCTTGGAGTATCGCATGGACTGGGAGGACGCTTTTTTTGGCTACCTGAAAGGGTTGGAGAGTAAAAAGCCAGTCATTTGTTGCGGGGACCTGAATGTTGCCCACGAGAACATCGACTTGAAGAATTGGAAAACGAACCGCAAAAATGCCGGCTTCACCGATGAGGAGCGCTCAAAATTATCGGCTGTCCTGTCGAACGGCTTCATCGATACCTTCCGTTTTTTCTATCCGGATCTGGAAGGCAAGTATTCTTGGTGGAGTTATCGTTTCAATGCCCGCAAAAACAACGCAGGATGGCGGATCGACTATTTTCTCGTTTCACAGTCGCTGAAATCCGCTTTAAAAGAGGCTGCCATCCATGATGACATCCTCGGAAGCGACCATTGTCCCGTCTCCTTGAAGATTTCAATCTAGTCACGCTTTGCCTTTTCCTGATGATTCCGGTTTAGCCGGGATCATTTTTTTTACCTTGCATTATGATAAAATAGAAGAAAATACGTTAGGCACTCACGTGAGTACCGGATGGAGGGCACTATGGATTATCAAGGGAAGGTCGTTGTTGTGACCGGCGGCGCAAACGGCATCGGCCGGGCGACGGTCGAAGGTTTCTTGGCTCACGGCGCCGCTGTGGCAGTGATCGATACCGATCAAGAATCCGGAGCAATGCTGCAGAAAAAGTTCGCAAAAGATTCCCTATTCTTTTATGAGGGCGACGTCGCCGAAAAAGAGACCTTGTATGCTTTCGTCGAAGCGGTGAAGCAGCGCTTCGGGAAAGTCGATTTCCTCATCAACAACGCCTGCGTCAGTAAAAAAGGGGTCCTGTCCGACTGCTCCTATGAAGACTTCAGCTATGTTTTGGCGTTGGGCGTCACTGCTCCGTATATGCTGTCCCGTCTTTTATTGCCCATTCTGCAACCCGGGGCAGCCATCATAAATATCGCTTCTAGCCGTGCCTTCATGTCGCAAAAGGATACCGAAAGTTATTCCGCTGCAAAAGGCGGCATCAGTGCCTTGACGCATGCGTTGAGTGTGTCCCTCGCAGGACGTGCACGCGTCAACGCAATCAGTCCTGGCTGGATCGACACAGGCGCTTACCAAAAAGATCCCGATTATGCACCCGATTATTCAGCCGGGGATTTGCTGCAGCACCCTGTCGGCCGCGTCGGAAACCCGGCAGATATTGTGGAGACTGTCCTCTTCCTTTGCAGTGATGCAGCCGGCTTCATCACCGGGCAAAATCTCACCATCGATGGTGGCATGTCGAAACTGATGATCTATCATGATGACCACGGCTGGACGTACAATCCCGAAAAGGATTAAACGGGACGTTGCGCAGCCTCTTCCGCTCGCATATACAAGTCGCTTAAATGCTTTCCTAAAGCCATTCTTAGGCGAATGAAAGCCGTCCTTAATGAACGAATAAACGGAAAATGCTTTTTTGTGCTATAATAGAAGAAACAACGTGTAGTTTTCGACAACATAAACCCAGTTGCTGATCACTGCACGTTTCTTTATGCGATAAAATAAGAAGTCAAAAAGCATCATCCAGGCTGCGTCAAAAATGACTTTTTATTTTGAAGGTTACTGTATTCAAAGAAATAAGGAGGAAATGCATGTTTAAAGTAAATGACTATGTTATGTATGGCACAACCGGAGTTTGTCAAATCGATGAAATAAAAAAAGAAACGTTTATCGGCGATGAAGAACTTGCGTACTATGTATTGCATACACTATATGGCAATCCATCGACAATCATGACACCTGTGCACAATCAAAAGGTAGCCATGCGAAGCATCATTACCAAAGAGGAAGCACTTGCCCTGATAGAAGAAATACATTCAAAAGAACCCGTTTGGCTGAATGACGACAGAAAAAGAAATGAAAACTTCACTGTCGCACTGAAAACCGGTAATAGTGAAACATGGATCCAAATATTAAAATCGCTGTACCACAAGAAAAAAGAGATGGCAGCGACCGGCAAAAAATTATCCGTATCGGATGCGAACATCCTGAAATCGACAGAAAGATTGCTGTATGAAGAATTCTCCACGGCACTCAATATCCCCATCAAGGAAGTCGAAGCATATATTCTGAATCATATCGGATAATGTCCAGCTGTCTCAAAAATCCTTTGCATAAAATAAATAAACTCACAAAAGCATTTCCAGTCGCTTCTGTGAGTTTATTTTTTATTGTTTTCAGGGATTTGTTGTTTCTTTCGGGATACCCAGGTATTCCACAAACCAGCGCGCAGCCAATTCCGCAACTTGCTCAAGAGTCCCTTGTTCCTCAAACAGATGGGTTGCTCCCGGAACAATCTCCATCTTTTTCTCTGCAATCAATTTCATATAGGCTTTGTCGTTCAACGCAATGACCTCTTCGTCGAAGCCCCCGACAATCAGAAGAGTCGGCGCCGTCACCTTTGCAAGATAGTCCTTTGCCAAATCCGGACGGCCTCCTCTTGAAACGATGGCTTTTATCTCATCTCCCAGACCGGCTGCCGATTGCAACGCCGCAGCGGCCCCGGTACTGGCACCGAAATAGCCGATGGCAAGATCCTTCGTCTCTTCCTGTTCCTTTAACCATTTTTCGGCAATCGTCAACCGTTTGGCCAATAGGTCGATGTCAAAGCGTTTATCGGTGCGTTCACTTTCCTCTTCTGTCAGTAAATCGAGCAACAAGGTCGAAAGCCCATGGGAACGCAATACGCTCGCCACATATTTGTTGCGCGTGCTGTGTCTGCTGCTGCCGCTGCCATGTGCGAATAATACAATCCCTTTGGCTCCTCTATGCAGGGCCAAGTCGCCGATGAGGGTTACGTCATCACCTTTGATACGAACCTCTTTCCCATTTGCAACATTCATCCGCGTGGTCCTCCTTCGTCATTGACCGATTTCAAAAGCGCTATCACTTCTTCATCCTCTACTTGGTTAAAGTTTACGTAGTAGGCGCCTACCGCACCAAGATAATGGGTTGTCCGTTCAAGCGCGACTACTTCATCCACCATCTCTTCCAACATCCTCGCTGTATCTTCCGGCGTAACAGGTATGGCCACGATAATTTTCTTCGGATTCCGTTTTTTCAGCTCCTCTATGGAAACAAACATGGTGAATCCGGTTGCAATGCCATCGTCTACGATGATGGCGGTCTTCCCTTCGACCGATTGGATCGCACGGTTACCCAAATAGGTTTCTCTGCGCCTCTTGATTTCCTGGCGAAGCCTTTTTACTTCGCCTTGCAGCCAGGCGTCATTGATCCCCTGTTGCTCCGCTTGATTCATAATCGGATCGCCCTCTTCGGCCAAAGCTCCGATGGCATATTCTTTATTGAAAGGATGACCGATTTTTTTGCTTATAATCAAATCAAGCGGGGCCTTTAATTTTTTCGCAATCTCAACGCCCAAAGCAACACCACCTCTGGGTAATGCAAAAACAACAACGTCATCGTCCTGATATTTCCCCAGTGCCTCTGCCAGCATAAGCCCGGCTTCTTTTCGATCCAAGAACAGCATCTTTCTCCCCCCTATCCCAAAAGTAAAGTTCCAGGCGCAACAATCCCGTGTACTATTCGACTATTATCGTCCCCGTCATATTAGGGTGTAGCCCGCAATGATAAGCAAACGTTCCCGTTTCGTTAAATGTAAACTCAAAGGTATCACCGGTCTTCAAATCCCCACTTTTAAATGCATCCCCCACGATGTTGTGAGTGGGGCCATCTTTGTTGATCCATGTCAGGGTCGTTCCTTTTTTAATGGTCATTTCTTTGGGACTGAAGTCAAAATTTTTAATGATGATTGTATTTTCAGCAACTTGAGAGCTAGACGCAGAAGAAGATGCCGTTTGCGCACCACCCCCGCAACCGCTCAATGACAAAAGAAATAATCCGATCGCAGCCGCAATCCATCTATTGATTTTCTTGTTCTTCATTTCATTTCCTCCTTTTGGAAACTGCAAAGTATACCAATCAAAGATAAGCATTCATCGTTTTTTCCAAAACACCCCCATCGCTAATCCCATTGCCGCCCCTGGGAAGATGCCTGTCAATCCGGGAACGATAACAGTCCAGCCCATCGGACCGAAAATAGCGTTGACCCCATCAACAAAAGGACCAGACCATACATTGGCCGTATCGAAAAGGGCACCGCCTATCAAGAATCCAACGGCTCCGATTGCGGAAAAAATGAGAATGCCGCGTATCCCGCCTAAAATCCCTCCAAAAATAAGCCCCATCACGAGACCCATGACCATGTACCCCACCATTCGGGGGCCCGGGAGCATGATCCCCAGCATAAACACTACATAGAGGGAAATAAAAAAACTAAAGGTATCAGCCAAAATGGTTGCAACAACAACCTTAAACAGATTGAAACGTTCTCTGATGAAGATCCAAAAAAGCGCACCCCCTATGAAGCCTTCCGCAATGAGCGCCAAAGGGAATTCAAAATACAACAGAATCCACCCAGCCGCGAGACCGGCTACAAAAAAAGAGCATGCCCCTGCCAACGTCAACAACATGATGCGTGACGGATTACCTTTCTTTTCCATGATACTCTGTTTTCACACTCCTTTCCGTCTCGGAAAAGACACAAAACTTCCACTCATCATCTCAAGCTAATCATAACACGTTAGCAAGGCGCACCAAAAAGAAAACCCTTTCAAAAACATCACAAAAAAGAAGAGCTCCAAATTGCAGAGCTCTTCCTTTTGAAACATGTAGCATATTTCCTGCTTAATCTTTTTTCAAACATTTTAATCTGTAATCTTTTCGATTCTAGATATCACATGATTTTGAATCAGGTGAATTAAGCTTCCGCTTTTCTAGTGCATGGATTTACGCTACATTTGATACCATATCCCAGTCAGGTTCAAGCTTCTGTAGGTTAAGATAAATCTTGCTATACAAAAGTTGAACCAGCTGAGACCTTTCATTAATAGCGATGTTCTGCTATTAACCGGGGACTTTTTTACTGATTCCCCTAAGAGTGGCATGCTCTTGGACTTGGTTGTGATTGACTTGCTAAGCATGTCTCTCTTTACACTGTAATAATAACATGTAAGCGTAACCATGTCCACTAATATCTATCGAAAAATCAAAAAAATCAAAAATAAAAAATTATTTTGAATACAGTAAGAAGACTTTTGGCACTTTGGCTGAATAACGGACCAATTCCCCTGTCCTTGGATGAATCAGCGCCAAAGTGGTGGCATGCAGGCCTAAACGCTTCAACGGATTGCTATGGGCACCATATTTTTTGTCACCAGCGATCGGGTGTCCGAGCTCTTCCATATGCACACGGATTTGATTTTTGCGGCCCGTTTCCAGTTGCACTTCCAGCAGTGTAAAGTCCTTATTGCCACGGATTTTTTTGTAGTGGGTCACGGCATGTTTGCCGCCGTTGTCATACGAGCTGGAATGGACTTTCATCGCTTTGCTTTCAGTCAGCCAGGACGAAATGGTGCCTTCTTCATCTTTCATGACACCTTCAACCAAAGCGGTATAGATCCGCTCCTTGACGATATCTTTCCAATCTTTTTGCAGTGCTTCTTTCACATCTTCCGATTTTGCGAAAAGCATCACTCCGGAAGTGTCCCTATCCAGGCGGTGGACCACAAAAATTCGGTTGGCGCGGTTTTCTTCTTTCACGTAAGAACTTAATTGACGGTAAGCCGTCATCTCGGAAGGATCCTTGGACGCCATCGACAATAAACCGGCTTCCTTGTCGATGACAATGATGTCATCATCCTCATGCAAAATCGTGATGCCGACCAGCGCCGTCTTCTGCATGGCTTCCTTGTTGCCCAAAACCCCGACGACTTGTCCCGGTATTAAGGGATGATTGTGCTGTTTCACCGGTTTTCCATCGACATTCACCTGTCCACGGGTCAAAATCGATTTGACCGAATTCCGGCTGTTATTCTTCATCACTTGCAATAAGAAAGGCAATAATTCGGTCGGCTCCTCTACGGCGTAACTGGTGATCCCTTTTGTAGAGGCACCACTTGTTCCTTTGATGCGGTTTTTTTCTTGTTGAAACTTACCCGTTGTTTTTCCTGTTTTATGATTGTTTTGCTTTCTCATCTATTCACTCACTTCTCTGACGCCCGTTCCGTCAGTATCCTTTTCATTTCGCTATTCCTTCTGCAGTATAACAGAAAATCAGGAAGAAATAACCCAAAACCGGCAGCATATCTTTAGAAATGCTGAACGGGTTCGTTCAGCCCTGAAAGAAATTTAGGAAATCTGGCCCTGCAACTTTCCCTACGGTCACCTTATACTGGGACTCTAAGGGATGAATCCCTAAGAGTCCCATGCAAATGAGCATCGCAGAGCGCAATTGCTGAGAGACTTCCTGCGTCAGCAGGTTAGTCGAACAGTATGTCTTGGCTCGCAGAGACAAGAGGTTCCTTCATCCCTTTTCCGAAGGGCTAACCCGTGAAGCTGGACAACTCGTTAGCACGCTGAACATTTTACTACCCTGTGAAACAGCTACGGTGATGCATTTCAGCACTCGAAAAAATTTATAGATTCTTACAATCTTTAGAAAAGCAGACCATTGCATATTTATTTCAATTTTTTGTTCCCATCATTGACTTCGCCGAGGAGATTTTCTCAAATGAAAAAACGCAAAAAAAGGAAGAGCTCCAAATGAATGGAACTCTTCCTCCTCAAGCTGGTAGCACCTACCTTACTTAATCTCTGATTCCAACATTTTCAGGTGTTAGTCTTTTCGATCCCAGATGTCACATGTTTTTTAATCAGGTGACGTAAGCTTTCGCTTTCTAGCTGCAAGGATTAGCGCTACAGTTGAT
This sequence comes from Trichococcus palustris, assembly GCF_900114465.1. Lineage (GTDB taxonomy): Bacteria > Bacillota > Bacilli > Lactobacillales > Aerococcaceae > Trichococcus > Trichococcus palustris. The sequence continues at coordinate 248,810 of NZ_FOTD01000002.1, forward strand.
ATTATATCCCAGACTGGTTCATGTTCTTCATATCGTTAGAAATGCATCTAATGACACAAATTCCGAACCAGCTGAGACATTGGGTCAATAGCCTCTCTCTGCTATTAACCGGGGACTTTTTACTGATTCCCCTAAAGAGTGGCATACTCTTTTTTGTATTTCCGGTGCTGCTTAAGTATGTCTCTCTGTACTGTTATAATAACATGGAAGCGCTAACTTGGCAAGCGTAAACTCTTTTTTTTTGCAACTTTTCTGATGCCTGCTTGCCTATTTTTCAGTTACAGAACAGGGTCAGTCGATCATCAGGCTCATCAGAACGCCGTCGACAAATGCATCATTTACTTTCATCGCACGGGGCATAACTGCTTCTTTTTGATAGCCCATTTTTTCATAAAGATGGATGGCGCGTTCATTTCCGCCATGAACCGTCAATTCCAGACGACGGATGATGCCGGTTTCGATCGCCCACGTCTCGATTTCCTCCATCAATACCGTACCGATGCCAAAGCCCCAGTATTCTTTTTCGACAGTGATGCCGACCTCTCCAATATGTTCCAATTTCGGTTTATCGGATGCTCCTACTGATGCTAAACCGATCAGTTCCTTGTTGTTTATCGTCGCAATCAACATGACATTGTTTCTGTTCCCCATCAGGTCTTCCAGATACATCTCTTCGAAAGCCTCGGATAATTCCAACCCTTCCGGTCCGTATGCCAAAAATGGTGTTTCGGCTCCCGTTTTTCTACTGAAGGCCAAGATGTCTTTTGCATCGGCAGGAATCGCTTCGCGGATCATGAGTTCCACTTTTTCTCTTTTTCTCATCTATATCAATCCTTCCTCTGATGCCTGCTTCTGGAATTTTTCCACAAGTTGCTCATAGTGTTCCCCAGTCGGTTCAAACGTTATATTGCGCCCTTCGAAGAATTCCCCTGTCGGCTCCAATTTGATCGTCAAGTAGCTGTCCGGCAATTCATCCTGGATGAACGTTGCCCACTCGATGACGGAAACGCCGTTGCCATAAATATATTCGTCGAAGCCCAGATCATCCCCGCCGACATCTTCCAAACGATAGACATCCATATGATAAAGCGGCAATTTCCCTTTCGTGTATTCCCGGATCAGCGTGTAGGTAGGGCTTTTAATGACCGTTTCAATTCCCAATCCTTTGGCTATCCCTTTTGTAAAAGTCGTTTTCCCTGCACCGAGATTTCCTTCCAATAAAAGAACATCTTTCGGCTCCAGCAGCGTGGCCAAAAGCGCTGCAAGGTCAAGGGTTTCTTGTTCACTGTTCACATGTAAGGTCAGATTCACACGTATTCCTCCCAAAAAAGACTTTTCCGTCAGTCTTTCTTTCATCTATTCCTATCCCATTATAGGGATAATCCTGAAAAAATGCACCCTTTTTCTAGGATTACCGTACGCAAAAAAAGTGAAAAATCGGTTTACCGACTTCCCACTTTTTCATCGTTTATTTTTAGTCGATCAATGCTTGGTTTGCAGTGATGATGGCTAATTTGTAAACATCTTCTTCATTGCAGCCACGCGATAAATCGGAGACCGGTTTGTTCAAACCTTGCAAGATTGGTCCGATTGCTTCGAATGCACCAAAACGTTGTGCAATTTTGTAGCCGATGTTGCCTGATTGGATTTCTGGGAAGACAAAGACAGTCGCTTTACCCGCTACAGTTGAACCAGGAGCTTTTTGTTTACCGACACTGTCCACGAATGCAGCATCAAATTGTAATTCTCCGTCGATGTTGTATTGAGGAGCCAATTCTTTTGCGATTCTTGTAGCTTCGACAACTTTTGTTACTTCGTCTGATGCTGCCGAACCTTTTGTCGAGAAGCTTAATAGAGCAACGTTTGGTTCGATGCCGAACATTTCAGCAGTCTTTGCACTTTCAACAGCAATTTCCGCTAATTCTTGCGCATTTGGGTTGATGTTGATTGCGCAGTCCGAGAATAGATATTTTTCTTGTTCACGTCCACGGAGCATGATGAAAGCACCACTTGTACGGCTTACACCCGGTTTTGTTTTGATGATTTGCAACGCTGGACGAACAGTATCACCAGTCGAATGGATAGCACCACTTACTAATCCCTCTGCTAAGCCCATGTATACTAACATTGTCCCGAAATAGTTTTCATCCAATAACAGTTCTCTTGCTTTTTCTTCTGTTACTTTGCCGTTGCGTCGGTCTACAAAAGCCTCAACCATATCATCGAATCCATCATACGCTTTAGGGTCAAGGACTTCGATGCCGTTAAGATCAAATCCACGTTCCTTCGCTGCTAGGTGGACAGCTTCCACATTACCGATTAATACAGGCTCTATTACGTCTTCTGACTTCAGACGTACCGCCGCTCCTAAGATTCTTGGTTCTAACCCCTCCGGGAAAACAACTTTAATTTTTTTCCCTTTGATATTTTGGGTTAAGCTTTCGAACATATCCAAAAAAAATCCCTCCAGATTCAATTTATTATTACCACCTCCTAATCATACAGCAAAATAAAAAAAAATACATTAATTTTATTTATTTTCTGTTACAATGTGCACTTTTAATGCACCGGCTCCCCTCTGACGGTCACATGGCGGCCACAAAAATACAGGCACATCTTTTGCAAACCCTTACATTGTTGTTTATACTATATTTTAGTATGTAACAGCACGATAACCAAAGGAGAGAAAAGCCATGTCCATCTACGAATACAAAGTAAAAAAAACAGACCAAACATCTGTATCATTGGAAGAATACGCGGGCAAAGTTGTCTGTATTGTGAACACCGCTTCGAAGTGCGGACTGGTTGGACAACTGGATGAATTGGAGGAACTTTATGAAAAATATAAAGAGGAAGGCTTTGTGATATTGGGGTTTCCTTGCAACCAATTTCACAATCAAGAACCGCTTGATGGCGTGGCTGCCGCTGAATTTTGCAAGCTGAATTATGGCGTGACCTTCCCCATCTTCGACAAAATCGATGTGAATGGAGAAAATGCGGATCCGTTATATAAATACCTTGTCCAACAGACTGATAACAGCGATATCAAGTGGAATTTCACCAAATTTCTCATCGGCAGAGACGGAGAGATCATCAAGCGCTTCGCACCGATTACAGCTCCGAAGAAAATGGAAAAACATATCCAACAAGCTTTAGCGCAATGAAAAAACTTCCCAGCCAATATGTTGGCTGGGAAGTTTTTTTGGGGTGACCGCTCCCTTTTCAAAAGGCCTTTTGGATTATTCTGTATCTCCGCCGTAGAAATCATTCAACAGGCGGCTCATTTTTTGAAATTGTGGAAAGAGCGCTGCGTATGCCTCTTGATTTTCACTATTCGGTTGATGCTCTATGGCTGCACCCATCAGCTCTTCCGCATCGTCGACTGATTCCACAATGCCTAAGCTTTGCAGACACAGGACCGCCGCTCCCGTACAGGAGCTTTCAAACGTTTCAGGAAACTCAATCGGCATGCCAATGATATCCGTCAGGACTTGGCGCCACACATGCGAACGTGAAAAGCCGCCACTGGCAATGATTTTGTTCGGTTTCCCATTCATCGGAACAATCAAGTCCAAAACATCTTTCAAGTTCAGGCAGATCCCTTCGAGTACCGCACGGAGGAAATGCTCTTTCGTATGGAGCATATTGATGCCGCTGAAGTTTCCTCTTACATCCGCATTCCAAAGTGGCGCCCTTTCACCATTCAAGTACGGATGGAAAACAAGCCCCTCTGATCCAGCCGGTATGTTTGAAACCATTTCCATGGCGCGATCGTAGATTTCCTCTTCTGCAATGGTTGACGGCATGAATTGCTTCAAAGCCCAGTCAAAAACATTCCCGCCATTGTTGACTGCCCCGCCATTCACAAAATGGCGTTCATCTAAAATATAGCTGAACGTTCGTCCCTCTTTACTCACATGAGGCTCATGGCTGGTCATCCGGACTGCTCCGCTCGTCCCGATCGTCAGCGTTGCGGTTCCCGGACGGATAGCCCCAACCCCAAGATTGGCCAAACAACCGTCATTCCCACCGATGATAAATGGCGTTTGGGCATCGATACCCAACAATTCGGCGATGTCTTCCGGCAATCCTTGCAGTTGATGCGTCGGACTGACCGGCGTCGACAATTGGTAACCCGTGATTCCGCAGAAAGCAAGGACCTCTTCATCCCACGCAAAATTTCTGATGTTGAACAATCCGGTTGCTGATGCGACCGAATAGTCAATGACAAATTCGCCGAACAAACGCCATAGCACATATTCTTTGATCCCGATAAACCATCTTGCTCGTTGGAAAAGCTCCGGTCTTTCAGCCTTCAGCCACAGTATTTTGCTTAGCGGCGACATCGGGTGAAGCGGTGTTCCCGTTTTTTCGTAAATTCTTTGACCCATATCCGATTTTTTCAGCATGCTGGCATATTTTTTTGAGCGATTATCAGCCCAAGTGATGCTTCTGGTTAATGGATGACCATCTGCATCCATCAACAGCAAACTATGCATTGCGCTCGAAAACCCGATACCGGCTACATCCTGAGGACCAATTTCGGCTTTCTGAATAACGGCTTTTATCGTTTGTAAGACTGCAGAATAGATATCATCTAAATCTTGTTCAGCCATCTCTGGATTCTCTTTAAGCAATGGATAATACGCGTACGCTGACTCATAAGCAGACCCGTCCGTCAAATACAAAACGGCTTTCGTGCTTGTTGTACCGATATCCACGCCCATAACAAATCGTGCTGCCAAATAATCTACCACCAATCTAAAAATCATCTTATATTCCACGACCTTCCCCATTATAACAAAACCAACTTTAGATATCCGCAAAAATGCCGATATTTTTTTTTGCAACTCTACTCATTTTTTACATTTCCTTTGCTGAGCGTTAAATAATAAACAATTTTCGTTTGTTATACAGGTCTTAGAAAATACAATCCGAGAGGCAGGCCAGTACCGCAGGACAACCTGCGCTGGCATGAGAAAGACAGGAACCCGTGAAAAAAAATGCTATGATGCACCTCTTACACAAGAAAAGCTGAACGGGTTCGTTCAGCCCTGATTAATGAAACACTGTGACCTGGTCGGTCAAGTGTATCATGCTTCTAAGCGATTGAAATCGCAAGAATCATGACAATTTAGGAAATCTGGCCCTGCAACTTTCTCTACGGTCACCTTATACTGGGACTCTAAGGGATGAATCCCTAAGAGTCCCATGCAAATGAGCATCGCAGAGCGCAATTGCTGAGAGACTTCCTGCGTCAGCAGGTTAGTCGAACAGTATGTCTTGGCTCGCAGAGACAAGAGGTTCCTTCATCCCTTTTCCGAAGGGCTAACCCGTGAAGCTAGCCAACTCTATTGATGCGTGGAACATTTTGCAAATGTGTGAAACACCTAGGGTGATGCACTCCTGAGATGAAAATATTTTATAAATTCCTATATGTTCAAAAAAAGCAAGGAAAGCTGAAGGGATCTCCCTCTTTCCTTGCTTCTTATCGGTTAAGTTAGTTGAGCCATTTTACATAGTCGTCGTCTTCCATCGCTTCAACCGCGCCCAACAGATACCCGTTCCCGACTTGCGAGAAGAAATCGTGGTTGCTTGTCCCGGTTGAAATGCCGTTCATGACGATCGGATTGACGTCATCGGCCGTATCCGGAAACAGCGGATCAAATCCCAAGTTTTGCAGAGCTTTGTTCGCGTTGTAGCGGATGAATACTTTCACGCGTTCCGTCCAGCCCAACTCATCGTAGATGTATTGCGTGTACTTCACTTCATTGCTGTAGAGTTCATACGTCAACATATACACCCAATTTTTCATTTCTTCCTGTTCCGCTTCCGACAATTCATTGAAAGCAATCTGGAATTTGTATCCGATGTAGGTCCCATGAACCGATTCGTCCCGAAGGATCAATTTGATGATTTCCGCTACGTTCGGCAACTTGTTGTTGCCCAGATACCAAAGCGGCGCATAGAACCCGGAATAGAACAGGAAAGATTCCAGCAGTACGCTGACGGCTTTCTTCTCCATGTTGGTGCCGTTCTGATAGATATCGTTGATGCGGTTCGCTTTCCATTGCAGGAACTCGTTGCTGTTGGTCCAGCTGAAGATGTCTTCGATTTCCGCCTTCGTGTTCAGCGTGCTGAAGATGGAAGAATAGCTCTTTGCATGGACCGATTCCATGAATTGAATATTGTTCAGGACCGCTTCCTCATGTTGGGTGCGCATATCCTGTTTCATGGCCGCGATGCCGTCCTGTGATTGCAGCGTGTCCAACAACGTCAGGCCGCCGAACACTTTCCCGATCATGTCCTGTTCCGCTTTGCTGAGAGTGCGCCAGTCATCCAAGTCATTGGATAACGGGATGCGGGTGTCCAACCAGAATTGTTCGGTCAGCTTTTCCCACGTCAATTTGTCCAGCATGTCTTCGATGCTATTCCAGTTGATTGCTATATAAGGCTTGTCAGCCATCCTACTTTCCTCCATTCGATGATGCATTTACTTCCAGCGGTTAGATGGTGCACGACTCGCAGGCATTCGCCCCTATTTCGTCGTTGTTCTCCGTAAAGGTGCGGACATAATAGATCGATTTGGCACCTTTTTTCCATGCGTAGTTGCGCAGGATGTTCAAGTCGCGCGTCGTCATCTTGTTGGTTCGGCCTTCTTTCCACTCGTACATGCCTTCCGGAAGATCCGAACGCAGGAACAGGGTCAGGCTCATCCCTTGGTCAATGTGTTTTTGAGCGGCGACATAGATGTCGATCACGCGGCGCATATCGATGTCATAGGCCGACTTGTAATATTCCATCGTTTCGTTGGACAATTGCGGTGCCGGATAATAGGTCTTGCCGGTTTTCTTCTCCTGTCTTTCTTCGATCAGACGGGTGATGGGATGCAGGCTGGCACTCGTTTCGTTGACATAGCTGATGGAACCGGTCGGCGCAATCGCCAGACGATTTTGGTGATACAGCCCGGATTCATGGACAGCCTCTTTCAAAGCCAACCAATCTTCCTGCGTCGGGACAGCGATACACGCAAAAATCCCTTTCACCTTTTCCGACCGGAAGGCGAATGCTTCAGACGTATACGTGTCGAAATATTCGCCCGTATAGTATTTTGATTTCTCAAAGTTCACAAATGACTGGCCGCGTTCTTTGGCGATTTTATTGCTCGCCACCAACGTATAGTAATTCAGCAGCATGAAATAGACATCCGTGAATTCGATCGATTCCGGCGAACCGTAGTGCATCTGATTGATCGCGAACATGGTATGCAGCCCCATGCCGCCCAACCCGATCGTGTGCGCTTGGTCGTTGCCATTTTTGATGGTAGGAACCGCATCGATGTTGGAGTGGTCGGTTACGAACGTCAAGGCCCGCACCATCGTTTCGACCGATTTGCCGAAGTCAGGGGATGCCATCAGGTTCGGGATATTCGTGGAGCCCAGATTGCAGCTGATATCCGTACCCAACACTTCATACTCTTGGCGGTCATTTAGCAAGGACGGCTGTTGCACCTGCAGGATTTCGGAACAAAGATTGCTCATGACGATTGTGCCATCAATCGGGTTGGAACGGTTCGCGGTATCGATATTGATGACATAAGGATAACCGGATTCCTGTTGCAGTTTGCTGATTTCATTCTCCAGATCGCGAGCGCGGATCTTGGATTTGCTGATTTCCGGGTTGTTGACCATGTTTTCGTATTCGGCGGTGATGTCCACGTAGGCGAAAGGCTTGCCGTAGATGCGTTCCACGTCATACGGGCTGAATAGATACATGCGGTCATCTTTCGCCGCCAATTCATAAAATTTATCGGGAACGACAAGTCCCAGAGACAAGGTCTTCACCCGGACTTTTTCGTCGGCGTTCTCTTTTTTGGTCGACAGGAAAGCGACGATATCCGGATGGAACACATTCAGATAGACCGCGCCGGCACCGTTCCGTTGCCCCAATTGATTGGAGTAGCTGAAGCTGTCCTCCAATAATTTCATTACCGGAACGACACCGCTCGATGCATTTTCGATTTTTTTGATGGGATCTCCGGCGGCACGGATATTTGATAGGTTGACGCCTACACCGCCGCCGATGCGCGACAATTGGAGCGCACTGTTGATCGTCCGTCCGATGCTGTTCATGTCATCCGTCGCTTGGATCAGAAAACAGGACACCAGCTCGCCGCGGCGCTTTCTGCCGGCATTCAAGAATGTCGGGGTTGCCGGTTGGTAGCGTTGATGGATCATTTCATCCGCCAAATCGATCGCCAATTGCTGATCGCCGTCGGCCAGATATAAGGCATTGAAGACGATGCGGTCTTCGTAGCGTTCCAAATACCGTTTCCCGTCGTTTGTCTTCAAGGCATACTGCGTATAGAATTTGAAGGCAGCCATGAATGATTTGAACCGGAATTTTTTGTTGTACGTGTCCTGCATCAGTTTTTTGATGAATTCGCGCGGATATTTTTCCACAAATTCTTTTTCGATGTAATCGTGCTCGAGCAGGTAGTCCAATTTCTCATCTAATGTGTAGAAGAAGACGGTGTTCGGGTTCACATGTTCCAAAAAATAAGCCCGCACCGCTTCTTTATCCTTATGCAGCGGTATGGAATTGTTGACGGGGCGATTGATTTCATTATTCAATTTAAAGTAGGTCACTTCTTCGGTTCTCGTTACTAATGTTGGACTATCCAATTTCTTTCACCTTCTCTTTCAAAATCTGAACATCTTTATCGTTGCCTTGGAATTCAAACAAATGCAGTAAAGGCACAGCGTAATCGCGTGCGATATCCTTTGCCGTAAAACCGAACAAAGTGCTGAAATTGAGGTTTCCGCCTCCGGCAACGCCCTTGAAATAGGCGCGATTATCGCCCGTTTCGATGAAGTCGTTCAAAATGTCCGTCGCCTCTTTGTCGTAGGATGGCGTCACAATGATGAACGGCTCAGCGATGCTTTGAAAAGCATTCTTGTTCGTCAATTCGACGCTTTCCATCCCAAGCTTATTCACAAATTTTCTGGTTTGGCCGGTCAAGGACAGGAATACGACCCTCATGCTTCATCCCCCTTTTTTTGCGTTGGCTTTTATTATTATACGTACTCGCACCTCTAATTACAAATAAAAAGACACAACACATAGCGCATCGATTCACAAGAAGCACTATATGTTGTGTCTGTTGTTTTGTTTTTCATTTTTGATTGTACTGCCCTCGGATCCGAACATGCATAGGTTCGGCAAATCAGGGCAATTTCCATTCTAGCACAACCTCGGGAAATCCGTTTACGGGACGCTCCGGATTTCACAAAAAATCGTAAAAGGCGATTGCGGCCTTCTTCAAGGCTGCCGGATCGGAGACGAAAAAATCATGTCCGCCGCCGGGAACGATTATCTTCCTTGAACCCGGCACCAGGCGATGGATTTTTTCCGTCTGTTCATCCGTCACCAGATCGAACTCCCCGGCCATAATCAGCGTCTTCGTTTTTATCCTGCGTAAGTCCCGCTCAGTCAGATCCAGTTCATCAAGCATCAGGCTATTGATGCACAGTCTGCGGATTTTGTCAGGATCGCTATCCGGCAAGGCCAACAAACTTTCCTGCGTGGCTATCGTTTCCCCGTAGCAATCGTCGATCAGTCCATCCGCTTCGTAGTTTGCCCCCATGGTGATGAGCGAGGCGACCCGTTCCGGATGATGGGATGCAAGGTAAAGCCCAAAATTCCCGCCGTCGCTGAATCCGATGATGTGGACATTCTCCACCTTTTCCGCATCCAAGAGCAGCAGGATGTCTTTGGCGATCTGGCGAAATGTCAACCTTTTCACGCCTAACGCCGACTGACCGTGCCCTCTTGTATCCAAGGCGTAGACGGTGAAATGTTTTTTAAAAAAAGGGAACTGCGCCCGGAAGATGCTTGAATCCTCGCCGTTCCCGTGCAGAAACAATAAGGGTTCGCCTTTTCCTGTTTTCCGGTAGAAGAGGTTGCCTTTCCTTGTCTTCAAAATTTTCTCTTCCATATATGCCTCCTGTACATTTCGTCTGGCGCATGGCTGCCTATTCGGGCAGTCTCCAATCGATCGGTTCTACGCCGAAGGAAATGAGCGCTTCATTCGTTTTTGAGAACGGCTTTGATCCGAAGAAGCCGCGGTATGAGGACAGGGGACTCGGATGCGGCGACGTGATCACCACATGCTTATTCGTGTCGATGAACACTTTTTTCGCGATCGAGGCATTCCCCCACAAAATGAAAACAACCGGTTTTTCCCGTTTATTCAAAGCCTTGATGACGGCATCGGTCAAAAGCTCCCAACCTTTGCCGCGATGGGAGTTGGCCTGCCCGCTCCTTACCGTCAGCACCGAATTCAGGAGGAAGACCCCTTGCTTCGCCCAAGCCGTCAAATCGCCATGCTTTGCGGGCGGTATCCCCAAATCGGATTCCAGTTCCTTGTAGATGTTCACCAAGGATGGCGGTAACTTGACCCCTTTTTGAACGGAAAAGCTCAAGCCGTGCGCCTGGTTTGGTCCGTGGTAGGGATCCTGTCCCAGGATGACCACCTTCACATCATTGTAGGACGTCAATTCAAAGGCTTCCCAGATATGGTTCATCCCGGGATAGACTGTCTCGTTCAGATATTCTTCCTTCAGGAAAGCGCGCAACTGTTGATAATACGGCGCTTCGAATTCCTCTTCCAATTTCTGTTGCCATTCATTATGGATAATTTCCTTCATCTTATATCACTCATTTACTGTTATTTTCATTTTATCCCCAGATACAGATGATTTTACCATATGTCTGCTTACTAAACATCTACGTTTCGATCAATCTTTTTGCACGCTGCATTTCTCCCTGTTTAGACATGGTGTTATCCCTTTCTATTTCTGCTTTTAGGATTTAGGCGAGAACCCTTCGTGACTGTAGTCATGAGCTGAATCGCCGTTCGGGGTCAGGGGCGCCTCTGGCACCTCCTCATAGCCCGACGGAAGAAGACGGTCTAGGCCCACGCCAAATACCTGACGTGAACTACTCACGACTCAAGTCGCGAGCTTCCTACGAACTCCTTCCTTGTCTGCGTATGTCTTTGCAGACAGCGGGAATGGATATTTAGTAGGCTCAAAAGGCAGTACCTGCCTCGGGTATTTTCTTTTACTCGGCCAAAGCCAAGAGGTTCTTGCTGGCATTGATGTCCCTATCATGGGTTGTGCCGCAGTCTGTGCATGTCCAGTAGCGGATATGTGGGGCTTTCTTGCCGTCCCGGTGTCCGCATGCGGAACACAGTTGGGTGGACGGGTAGAATCTGTCCGCCTTGATGAGTGTTCGGCCTTTCCATTCGGCTTTGTATGTCAATTGCCGGCAGAATTCGGACCAACTGACGTCCCCGATCG
>NZ_FOTD01000042.1 GCF_900114465.1 Trichococcus palustris
ACTCCTTGCGCTGCAGCAGCTTTTTGCATTTTTGATACCAGTAAGCTTGTACTCATACCTGCCGCACATACTAACATAATTGTTTTTTCTGCCATGTTATTCTCTCCATCCTTAACGTTTGCTTTGTAATCCTGAAATGAGTGAATGCAAGTTTCTCACAGTGTAGCGAATAGTCACCTCACTGCAAGGAAACGTTTATTCCGCGATAGCATTTCCTGATTCATCAGATGTAATTTGACCCATTTCAATTTGGTAAGCTTTGTTATCTTCCAATTTGAAGAATGGGAAGAAGATTACAGTACTTAGGCCCATTTCGACGACTTGCCATACAGCACCTTGCCAGCCACTGATAAGGAACCCAGAAATGATTGGTGGTGTAGTCCAAGGGATATTTACCCCATTTGTCAATGGTACAAGGCCGATGTTCATCACAACATATGTTAGGATAGTCATCACAACTGGCGCAATGATGAACGGAATCATCAAGATAGGGTTCAATACGATTGGCATCCCGAAGATCAACGGTTCGTTGATGTTGAAGATTGCAGGTCCGATTGCCAATTTACCCAATGTTTTGAATTGGGCGGATTTTGCAGCGAATAGGCATAATAAAGCTAAACCAAACGTTGCTCCGCAGCCACCGATTTTGATAAAGTTAGCATAGAATTGGTAATTGACGATATTTGGTAATGGTTGTCCAGCCGCAAATGCAGAAGCATTTTCAGCAGTTAGTGTCAACCAAATTGGTTGCATAACAGCGCCTATAATGTTTGGCCCATGTAAGCCGAATGAGAACAATAATGTTTCCAAGATGATGACAATGATTGTTGCCGGTAAAGTAGCCCCGATACTTGTTAGTGGAGCTTGGATGATTTGGAAAATAAACGATTGAGCTGTTACGTATGGTGTAATAGCGAAAATTAATTTCAGAATATCGAAGATTAAGATGACTACTAGACCTGGTACTAACGCATCAAACGATTTCGCAACGTTTGCTGGAACCGAATCCGGCATTTTGATTGTCCAACCTCTTGCCATGATGAAGCGCATGATTTCAACTACGAAGACAGTGCTGATCATGCCTAAGAACAAACCGCTGGCGCTCAAGTTTCCCATTGGGATTCCGGCTGCGTTATCTGTACTTAAAATAGAAGGTGTCAAAATCAGGAATCCAACAAGGGAATAGATGATCCCTGCTAAATCGTCAAGTTCATAGGTTTTGCATAAGTCTCTGGCAATCCCGATCATAACGAAGATTGTCATGATGTTCATGGTCATGTTGTAAGGGACCATGAAGAATTGTGTCCAGTCAGCACCGAAGATGCCTGCCATGAAATCGGCATAACCTGGAATCGGCAAGTTGGCGAACAACAGGAACATGGAACCGATGATCAACAGTGACATGGCACCGAAGAAACCTTCTTTAATTGCTGATAAGTAACGGTTTGCATTTAATTTGTATGCTATAGGTCCTAATTTTTCTTGTAATACATCTAAGAATTTATCCATAATAAAATCCTCCTCGAATGGGAATCCTGTCAGGATGCATAAACATCCTTCTGCAAAGATAATTGAAATGAGTGCTTGCCCTTGTCCTGCCAGACTGAGCCTGAATGAATGAATCTTGCGCTTTTCAAAAGCATTTGCCCTTATTCTTTATCAATAATGGCATTGTCCGAAAAGTATCCAAAAATACTTGCCTTACCCTTCCAAATTTTTACCGTTTGACGCAATCACCCCTTTATACCAATAGAAACTATCTTTCCGGTAACGCTTCAAGTCTTTCAAATCGAAGTCTTCCCGGTTGACGTAAACAAAACCATAACGCTTGCGGAAACCTTGGTGTGTGCTGATCAAATCGATTGCACTCCATGTGCAGTAGCCAAATACATCTGCACCATCTGTGACAGCTAAATTCATTTGTTTAATGTGGTTGCGGAGATAGTCGATCCGATAAGTATCGTGAATTTTTCCATCTTCCAATTTATCAAACCCGCCTAGACCATTTTCTGTAATGATCAACGGTTTACGATAACGAGAGTAAATTTGGTTAATCGTCGTGCGGAACCCGGTTGGATCGATTTGCCATCCAAATTCTGTATACGGGAGGTATTCATTGTCGGATCCTGCGAAGAAACCTTCTTGGCTGTCCGATAATTGTTGATCCTTTTTGCCGGCCTTGCGTTCTGTTCCGGACGGTAGCGCTTCCACTGTTGAGCTGTTGTAATAGTTGAAGGCGATGAAGTCGCATTCCGCCGATTTCAAAATAGCCAAGTCATCTGGCTCCATATCCGGCAACGCATCATTCTCTTCAAGGTATGCCCAGACTTGGTGGTTGTATACACCGTATACCGCTATATCCAGGTACAGCCAATTACGGATTGCCGTGTAAAGATCGGCCGCTTCCACATCCGCTGGATTATTTGTTTTCGGATAGACTGCAGAAATATTCGGCGCCGGTCCGATTTTCACATGCGGCAGTTTTTTGTGGCAAAGGTTCATGACCAATGCTTGGGCAACCAACATGTGGTGGTTCTGTTGGTACAAGGATTTGATGCTGCTTTCCCCCGTCCCAACTGCAGCGCCATGCAGAATCATCATGTTCTGTTCGTTGATTGTCAGCCATAGCTTGATGCGATCACCGAAGTTGTCGAACAGGACATCGCAGTAGCGGACAAAAGCATCAATCGTCGCACGGTTTTCCCAGCCGCCTTTTTCAGCAAGTCCTTGTGGCAAGTCGAAATGGTAGACAGTCACTAAAGGCTCGATTCCGTATTTCAAACATTCGTCAATCAGATCGCTGTAGAATTGAATGCCCTTCGGATTGACTTCGCCGTCTCCATCCGGGATGACGCGCGACCATGAAATCGAGAAACGGTAAGTTTTGAATCCCATCTCGGCCAACAGCGCGATATCTTCCTGCATATGATGGTAATGGTCTGTCGCTACTTTAAAGTCGGAGGTATCAGGAACAATCTCCTTCACATCTTGAACCGATGGCCCTTTCCCGTCTTCATTCCAGGCACCTTCGACTTGATAGGCGCTGGTTGCGGATCCCCATAAAAAGTCTTTTTTAAACGGTTTCATTTCTTTATGATACATGCACTCATTCCTTTCCTATCATTCTTCTTTTCGTTTGGCAATGATGCGTTGATGCTGGTGAAAATTTGCCATGATTGAATCCCAACTGACTTTTTAGATTAAGCGGTTACATTTCATTAGCAAGTACGACTCTTCCCATGAAGAAAAGAGCGGTTCTTACGGCTGACACAGTCCCAATCATCTCGGCACCTGTAAGCCATCAGCTGAATATATTTTTATTATAGAGGATGTGAACGAAATGTAAACAGTTTCAAACCATAAAGACACAACGTTCAGGTTATGGAATAACGTTTCAAGAAAGATGCATTTTGTTTCAGCCTAACATCCCACTAACGTTGTTCGTTGCGCATTTTTTGCGTGTAATTATAATTGCGGCGCGCAAGTGTTTCAACGATAAAGACGGCAGGCAACTGCGACGTAACATTTACCTCTTCATCCACATACTCAGGAGTCAAATGATAGGCGAAGTTGATGTCGGACTGTTTCGCCAATGTATTGGTCGAAGAGTTCGTGATGCTGATTATTTTGCTATCCAATCCTTTCAGGTCTGCCACTTTGCGAAGCATAATGTCAGTTTCGCCGGAAACGGACATTATGATCGCCACAGTATTGCGGTACTGCCGGCTGATCAAATGGAACGGATAACTGAAATCCTGGATATGGAAGGTACTCTGCCCCAGATTGGAAAACTGCCGGGATGCATAGGCTGCGATCAACCCAGACGTGCCTATACCGAAAAAAAGTGCTGTGTCGGAATTTGCGATCATTTTAACAGCCGCTTGTATTTTTTCTTCGTATTCTGTCTGCATCGAACGGCTGAAGAACTCCTCGACGATTTCAGAAGTTTCGAATACTTTTTTATTGTGTTTGCGATTATCCGTTTCTTTCAAATACAATTTGCATTCCCAGATGTTCTCAAAACCTAGTTTGCTGATTGTTCGCGTGACGGTTGCCGGAGAAACATGCGTTTCGGATGCGATTTCGCGCACGCTCATGCGTATGACCTTTTGGGAGTGTTGAACGATATATTCATATACCTTCAGTTCTGTATTTGTCAGTAATTTCACGTTTTCTTGATTGAACACATAAAAACCCCTTTTGTAATGAACGGAATCCTTGGAGCGAGCAGAATAGGTTTGTTCACTTTTCTTCTTATCCATTTTAACACTACATTCAAAAAAAACAAAAAACTTCTCCATTTTCAATATGAAGAAGTTTTTTGTCTTGTCCTTATTTCAAAAAAAAAATAAATTTCCGCTTTGGAATCAAGGCTATGGCATAAAGCGCGGCATTCCTTCTAGAGCGTTCGGCTAGAATAAATCCTGTGAAATGCTCTTGCGGAAGGCTTCGATTTTTTTTAAGCTGTTTTTTTCTGCATAGGCAATGTCCAATTCATCCAGCAACGGTGCCAACATGTCATATGTTTCCAGCACGCTGTCCCCGCGCATTTCAACTTTAGCGGGAAAGACTTTTGCTTCAAACAAATATTTGTACAATTCGAATTGGATATCGCGTGATTTATCGGCAGTCAATACGGTAGCCAATAGCACTTCTCCCGATTGCTTGTCGGCGATTGCCATCATTTTGACAAAACGCGGGCGTTCACCGGTTTTGAATGTGATCGGTTGCGGCAAGTAGAACAAGTCTATTTCAAAGGTGTTCTTCAAGAAGGATTTCTTTTCCGTCATCAGGCGGCGGATCTCGAATTGCGAAAGCATCAAATCATAAGGCCCGTTCGTCAGCTCCCCATTCGTCAAGAACTGGAGGATATGCTCCTCTTTTAATTTCCAGACGCTGTCTCTGACGCCCGCTTGGTAATAGTAGCGCGTCGGCACATCATCCGACAGAAATTCTTTTTCAAAGTCCATTTTGCTGTACATAGGGAACATTTCGATGAAACTGTCCAATACGCGTTCCAACAAGACCAAGTCTTCTTCTACGGCTGGCCAAGGTACAAAGCCCGGGGTAAAGTCCACGATTTCTGGCCACGCTTGTTTACCACGGAATTTCACATCCGTAGTGCGGATACGTTGGTAGTCGCTGTCTTCCAAATCATCGCGATCCACAAATTCAAGACGAATACTTTTTAATTTCTCGGTATATTCGCCGATGCCATCCACCTCGGTGAATTCAGATTCCAACAGATCCAAAAACAGGATATATTCCGATACATTCCGAAAAACACTCAAGCCGATGCTTGCGTCGTCTAATCCGCCCATGGCAAAAAACACGGGTTCCTTGCGATCGGAATATTTAATCCCGATAACTTCTGTATCATCCAGCTTTTCCCACGGTTTCATTTTATAAAACTGTTTGATTTTTTCATAAAGGTTTTGATAATCTCTCATTTAAATCTCCTATCTATTTATAAACAATGCGCATGTGGCGCTTTTCCTGGGCTGTGTACAGGGATGCTTTTGCTTCCTATCCATCCTGCCAACTGGCAACCACAACTCACTTTTCGTTTCTTCTTGTTGAAACAAATTACTTTCCTATGCTATCATATCTTGAAGCGTCCAGCAATTTTTCTTTCAAAAAGGGGTATAAAAATGATTTTTTCTTTTGACAATATTCAACATTGCGCAAAAAAAGCAATGGTCACTCCGCTCTTTACCCATTTCCAAAATGAAGATGCTCCTTTTATGTATGCAGAAAATTTTATTCAGTTTCATCAGATACCAACGCTTACGGACTTCATTGATGCTCTCGCTTATCTGAAAACCAATCATGAGAAGAACGGACAAAGATTCATAAAAGTTGTCTGGCCGGAGGATCATGAAATACCGCAAGACATCATTTCCCATCTGGGTTCACATGATTTCAGTCTGGATGTCCTGGAATTATACGCCGCAACGCCGGAAACGTTCATCCCGACAAGGGAGGCAAGACCCCGCTCGATCCAGATCGATTGGGTGAAGGAAACGAATCGTGACGCTTACCTTGCGGTTTCAGCGTCAGCCGCGCGAGAAGTAAGTGAAGCATTCGCTGAACAGAAACGACCGATTACACTCAAAAAATTTACGTTAACCGGATTCCATCCCATCGTTGCTATGATTGATGGACAGGCAGCAGGCTCCATCGATCTGTACCTGACGGACGATACCATCGAGATCGACAGCTTCTATGTCCTTCCTTCATTCCGTCGAAAAGGCATCGGAACGGCACTTCAGGAATTTGTCATGGCTCATGCGGATGGCAGGACCGTCCTATTGGTGGCTGATGCATCCGATACGGCAAGGGAAATGTATAATCGTCAAAACTATACCTATCTGTCTTTCCGCTATGAATTATTGAAGCTACTGTAGCAAGGAACAACAAAGAGAGTGTGACAAAAAGCGTTTAGACCCGAATCACTGGAGCGAATAAGCAGAGGATGGTCGCAGACCGTCTGAGCATTATTCGTGAAGTGACTTCAGGTCTGCTTTTTGGAACACGTTTAAACAGAGTGCGATGAATTGCGTTTAGACACCCGGACGTTGGAGAAA
>NZ_FOTD01000012.1 GCF_900114465.1 Trichococcus palustris
AAATAGGCTGACGCCTACCGACATTCATCTCCCGCCTACTCATTGGGCTATGCCCCTATCATTCCTTGAGGCGGGAGTCTTCTGTCGGATTGAAGATAAAATTGTACATGGATGTTTTCGTAAACATCCATGCATTTTTTTTTGTGAACGGAGGCTTCGCCGGAGCAAGGCGGAGCGCACCCCGCTCACCTCCGACTAGCCTACAGCAATCCTCCCTCCTTTAGTATAGGGATAACCTATAATTGATTATATTTATTAAGTGTTATCCTATATCCTGTTTCCGTGGCATACTGGAGCAACCTTCTGATAGAAGCTGATCAGCAAATATCGGGACAATGGTAAGACATCATGTTCGCAGTGTTCCCTGATGAGTAGGGAAGGAACTTGAAATAGTAGGAACCAAAAAAATGAAATGGAGGAATCAAAATGAACAGTTCACTAATCGGTTTTCCAAGAGTAGGCAAAGGGCGCGAGTTGAAATTCGCATCCGAAAAATATTTCAGAAAAGAAATTTCGACAGAGGCGCTTGAGAAAGTCGCAAAGGATTTAAGGAAAGAGCACTGGAATCTGCAGCAATCGGCCGGTATCACCCATATCCCTTCGAATGATTTTTCTTATTACGACAACTTGTTGGATGTGACTGTCTTGTTGAATGCTCTGCCCAACGGCTACAAACAGCTGGGGCTGAACGAGCGGGACACCTATTTTGCGGCTGCGCGGGGTTACCAGGGCGAAGCAGGCGACGTCAAAGCGTTGGCGATGAAGAAATGGTTCAACACCAATTACCATTATTTGGTTCCTGAACTGTTCGACGATACCGAAATCAAATTGGCGGGCGACAAGCCTTTTGCCGAGTATGAAGAAGCCAAAGAAATCGACGTGCTGACGAAGCCCGTCATCATCGGCGGATTCACCTTCCTAAAACTGGCCAAATACAAAGGCTCAAAAACAATAGACGACTTTACCGACCAAGTGGCAAATGCCTACATCGCAATTCTCGATCGGTTCAATGAACAAGGTGTGGCGTGGGTGCAGTTTGACGAACCAATCTTGGTCACCGATCTGTCCGAAGAAGATGTCGCATTGTTTGCTTCCCTGTACGAAAAGGTGTTGGCGCACAAAGGCAACGTAAAAGTATTGCTGCAGACATACTTCGGGGATATCAGGGATAGCTACGAAGAAGTGATCGGCCTCGACTTCGATGGCATCGGGCTTGACTTTCTCGAAGGCAAGCAAACCGTGGAACTTTTGGAAACATATGGCTTTCCGGCTGATAAAACGCTGTTTGCCGGCGTTCTGAACGGAAAGAACATCTGGAAGAGCGACTACAAGAAGGTCATCGAGTTGGTTAAAGGGCTGGGAAATTACAGCAACGACATCGTCATCAGCACTTCCTGTTCGCTGCTGCATGTTCCCTACACGTTGGAAAATGAAACCAGCCTGCCGGAGGAAGTATCCCAATATTTCGCTTTCGCGAAGGAACGACTGCAGGAAATCAAGGAACTGACGGAACTGATCGGCACTTCCGGGTATGAAGAGCAGGAAAACTATCTTGTGAATCAGCAAGTCTTTTCAGCGGATAGGGTATACGAAGACAAGCAAGTGCAAGCGGCCGTGGCAAGCTTGGCCAAAAGTGATTTTGTCAGGGACGTTCCAAGAAAAGAGCGGAGAGCGATCCAAAAAGAAAGACTGCGACTGGGCCTGTTGCCGACAACGACAATCGGCTCCTTCCCGCAAACGAAAGAGGTCAAGCAAAACCGCAGCAAATACCGAAAAGGCGACATCAGCAGAGCCGAATACGATGAAAACATCAAAGGCTTCATAAAAGAGTGCATCGATCTGCAGGAAGAACTGGGGCTGGACGTGCTGGTCCACGGTGAATCCGAGCGCAACGACATGGTGGAATTCTTCGGCGAAAACCTGGCGGGCTACGTATTTACCGAAAAAGCCTGGGTGCAGTCCTATGGAACAAGATGCGTCAAGCCACCGATCATCTTCGGTGATATCCGACGCGAAAACCCGATCACCGTGTTCTATTCGGAATACGCGCAGAGTCTTTCCGACAAACCGGTCAAGGGAATGCTCACGGGTCCGGTGACGATCTTGAATTGGTCGTTTCCGCGTGAGGATATTTCACTGAGGGAGATGGCTTTCCAGATCGGTCTGGCGATCCGCGAAGAGGTGCTGGATTTGGAGGAAGCGGGCATCAAAATCATCCAGATCGATGAAGCGGCTCTGAAAGAGAAGTTGCCGATCCGCAGGGAAGAGTGGGCGAGCGAGTACCTTGATTGGGCCATTCCGGCATTCCGCCTCTGCCACAGCGGGGTGCGGCCGGAGACGCAGGTGCACACGCATATGTGCTACAGCGAATTCGAAGAGATCGTAAAGGATATCGACAACATGGATGCGGACGTCATTTCATTCGAAGCCTCCCGTTCCAAACTGACGATCATCGATGCCTTGAAGGCGAACCAATTCGAAACGGAGGTCGGACCGGGCGTTTACGACATCCATTCGCCGCGCGTGCCGAGTGCCGAAGAGATGGTGGCGGTATTGAAGAACGCGCTGACGAAGATAGACGAGGAAAACTTATGGATCAATCCGGACTGCGGACTGAAAACCAGAGGCATCAAAGAAACGAAAGAAAGTCTGGCCAATCTGGTGGCGGCGGCACAAATAATCAAGGACGCAATTTCGGTCTGAAAAGAGGTGATAGCTGATGAAAATAGAATCCAAATTCCAAAAGAAAAAACCGGTGCTTTCCTTTGAAATCTATCCGCCGAAGCGGGATAAAGCGATCCAGAACATCGATGAGACGCTGGCGATCCTGAGCGAACTGGACCCTGATTTCATCAGCGTCACTTTTGGTGCAGGCGGAAGCCATACGAATAATCAGACCGTGGCGTTGGCAAAAAGGATCAAGCAGCAATACGGTATCGATCCGCTCGTGCATTTGACCTGTCTGAATTATTCAAAGTTTGAAATGTGCGAAATGCTGGAAGAACTGAAGGACGCCGATATCGACAGCATCCTTGCCTTGCGCGGGGATACAAACCCGGCAGTGGAAGCGAAAAAGGATTTCCGGTATGCCAGTGATTTGGTGAAATTCATCAAACAATACGGGGATTTTTCTATCAGCGGCGCGTGTTATCCGGAATGCCACACGGAGTCGAAGAACAAGGTTCAAGATATCAGTTACCTGAAGGGAAAAGTGGACAGCGGGGTACAACATCTGATCTCCCAGCTTTTTTTCGACAATAACGTATTCTATACGTTCCAAGAGCATATACAAATCGCCGGCATGCATGTGCCGGTCGAGGCGGGCATCATGCCGGTCATCAATAAAGCGCAGATCGACAAGATGGTGACGCTTTGCGGTGCATCTTTGCCGGAAAAATTTTCCAGAATAATGCAAAAATACGAGAACAATAAAGAAGCGCTTTTCGATGCAGGCATGGCTTACGCAATCAATCAGATTGTCGATCTGCTGGCGCATGATGTGGATGGCATCCATATCTATACGATGAACAATCCGATCGTCGCAAAAAGAATCTGCGACGGCATCAAAAATCTGATTTGATAAGAGCACGCCAAAAACACCGATTTCCCTTACTTGGGGAATTCGGTGTTTTTCATTTTTATTCGCGAGTGACTGCTTCATCACATCAGGATATGGCTTTTCCTTGGAGAATGGGAAAGTTCCTGCGACAGAGAATTACAATAATTCCCATTTCTTTGAAATTTCTTCTTTTCGCTTGAGGCTGTTGAGATTTTTTGTATACTCGCGGGCGTAGATGATGGAAAACAGCGTGTCCAGGATATATTCAAAAGATATTTGCGAAGAAAAGGTGCCGACTTTGAAGAAGTCGAACTCATCATAAGGCACCTCAATCACAACATCGCATAATTGGCTCGAAATCGGTTCCGGATTGCCCGTCAGCAAGATGCAAGGTATTTTCGTTGCGTTCAAATATTTCATGATTTTCTTGTGGGCGGCTGAATTGCCCCCGTAGCTGATGAACATCGCGCAATCCGTTTTGCCCATGCTCAGGGCATTCCAGGCAGCTTCTCCGTATTCGTCGGCAATGATCAAATGTTTATTGATCTTGATGAATTTATTCTGATAGCTACGGGCCCGGATTTGGGAATCTCCCGTCCCGAAAAGATAAATCTGATCTGCTTTTTCGAAAAGCTCTACCGCTTTGTTCAGCTTTTCCTTGTCCAGCTTCACCAATGTCTTTCTGATCGTTTCGATCGTCAGATCCGCCATTTTCTTGGCGATGGTCATCGAACTGTCCATCGGCAGGAAAGGGAAGTTGGGATCGACATTTGTGGGGGTGTGTTTGTTTCTTTGGATTTCATGGATCAGCGCCACCTTGAAGCTCCGGTAGCCTGAAAAACCCAGTTTCTGGCTGAGCCGGATGATCGCTGAATGGGAAGTGAACGTATTTTCTGCAAGTTGTTGAATAACCATATCGGGGACATCATCCAAGTTAGCTAAAATGTAATCGGCAATCCTTTCTTCCGTATCCGTAAAACTTTGTTTCGCTTGTAATTTTTTCAGCAAAGTCATCTTTTTCCCTCCATTATAAAACGCATCCAGTACTGATCCGTCCTGCCCATCGGAACGGTGTTTCCCTCAATATAAGCAATATCCTCGGAAAAGGCAACTGTCAGGTGGGAAAGCAGGAAACATCATAGGAGATGGCAGGATGGGCAAGTGGGTCTG
Organism: Trichococcus palustris; assembly: GCF_900114465.1. Classification (GTDB taxonomy): domain Bacteria; phylum Bacillota; class Bacilli; order Lactobacillales; family Aerococcaceae; genus Trichococcus; species Trichococcus palustris. The sequence goes on from NZ_FOTD01000012.1 coordinate 4,730, forward strand.
AACATAATGTTCAGTACTTTACATGCAAAGTGGATTTGTACTGAAAAGGAGGTCCTATCTGGCGTAAAAGCGTTTTCTATTTGGAATGCTTTCACTATAATGAGGCCATGAAAGAGAAATGGAGGAATGAATTTATGTTAACAATCGCTTATATCGGCGGTGGAAAAAGTGCCCACCGTTATCACATGCCCTTTTCACTGAAAAATAAAAATATCTGCATCAAAACGATTTTCTCTCCGGTACAAGACAATGCTTGGGAAAAAGTGCCTGGTGTTCTTTACACAGAGAACATTGATGACATTTGGAACGATGATGAAATCCAATTGGTTGTGGTGTGCACGCCATCGGCCTTCCACTATGAGTATGGCAAAATGGCCCTGGAAAAGGGGAAAAATGCTTTAGTTGAGAAACCGTTCACGAACACTTCCGCAGAAGCCAGAGAACTGTTCGCCTTGGCGAAAGAAAAGAATCTCTTTATCCAATGCTATCAAAACCGCAGATTTGATTCAGACTTTTTGACGGTTCAAAAAGTTATCGAGAGCGGTGTTTTGGGGGATATCCTGGAAGTCGAAATGCACTATGACTATTTCAGACCGGAAATTCCGGAGTCCATTACGAGTTTTTCGAAGGTGAATAGCTATCTTTACGGGCATGGCTGCCATACCATCGACCAAGCCTTGTCTTATTTCGGCAATCCGAACAGCATCAGGTATGATGTCAGACAACTTTTAGGCAAAGGGCGTATGAATGACTATTTCGATTTGGACCTCTTCTACGATTCGAAGAAAATTTCCATCAAATCCAGCTATTTCCGTATAAAGGATCGTCCAAGCTTTATTGTCACAGGGAAAAATGGCTCGTTCGTCAAACAGACCAAAGATCGCCAAGAAGAACACTTGAAAGTATTCCATATGCCTACAAACGCCGATTTCGGGATTGATTTGCCGGAACATTACGGTGTCCTCACTTATATGGATGATGCGGGCCGCTACCACGAAGAGAAAGTCATTTCCGAAGTGGGAGACTACGGAAGAATCTATGCCGGCGTCTATGAGGCAATCGTCAATGGGAAAGAAAAAATCGTCAAAGATGAAGAGACCATCCGCCAAATTGAAATTTTAGAAGAAGGCATCAATACAATACAGGAATAATTTCAGGAGGTATGAAAAATGGATAAATTATTGCAGATTCTAGAAGACAAATTGACTCCGATAGCAGTGAAACTGGAACAAAACCGCTATTTGACCGCTGTGAAGAACAGCTTCATGGCAGCGATGCCGCTCTTGATCATCGGTTCCTTCTTTATCTTGTTAGCCTACTTGCCGATCAATGCTTATACCGAATTCATGTTGAATACGTTCGGATCCGATTGGCAACGGATGTTTACGATCCCCAACAACATTTCCATGGCCATGATGACCGTTTACGTTGTGGTCGGAATCGGTAATGAATTGGCGCAATCGTACGGGTTGGACAGAATGGCCGGCATCTTTGCGGCGTTGGCATCCTTTTTCGTCGTCACACCAATGCACCCTTTCGCGGATGACACACTGGGAATCGGGATTCCGTTGGGGAACCTGGGCGCTGCCGGATTATTTGTCGGCATCCTGATCGCAATCATTTCGGTGGAAATCATACGCTTTACCGAAAAAATGGGTTGGAAAATCAAAATGCCCGATTCGGTTCCGCAAAACGTATCGAAGTCCTTCTCATCCTTGATTCCGGTTGCGCTGGTCATCGTTATCTTCAATTTAGTACGCATCGGCTTTGAGCAGACCAGCTATGGCGACGTACAGACGTTCATCTTCAACAATCTGCAAACGCCATTGACGGCACTCGGCAGCACCTTGCCGGCGACCATCGTGGTACTCATTATTGAAGGCGTTCTTTGGTCATTCGGACTGCATGGAGCGAATATTGTCGGCAGCGTGATGCAGCCGGTCTGGTTGACCTTGACTGCCGAAAATGCTACAGCGGTTGCTGCAGGACAGGCTATCCCGCATATCGTGAACTATCAATTCTACAGCAATTTCGTCAAAGTCGGCGGCTCGGGTGCCACATTCGGTCTCTGCCTGTTGCTCCTATTCGCAGCCAAATCGAAGCAATTCAAGGCTTTGGGCAAATTATCGATCGGTCCGGAAATCTTTACGATCAATGAGTCGATCATTTTTGGGATGCCGATTGTTTTGAACCCGATCATGATCGTGCCGTTCCTTTTGACGCCGCTCGTCTTATGTATCGTTGCTTATGTTGCCATGAGTACGGGGCTCGTACCGTATACAAACGGGGTGAATATCCCATGGACCACGCCGCCGGTCATCTCAGGGTTCTTGGTTTCCGGTTGGAGAGGGGCAGCGCTGAATATCGTGCAGATCGCCCTTTCCGCAGCAATCTACTTCCCGTTCTTTAAAGTAGCGGATAATCTGGCTGTCAAAGAGGAACTGGAAAACGAAGAAGTACAGCAACTGCAGATGGATGCTGTTGAAGCATAAAAAATAAATAAAAATGCAAAGAATCGAAAAAAGGGGTCATTTATATGAAGCTTGCAATACTAGGATCGGGACAAATCGTCATGGATTTTCTGACGATGGCGAAAGATTTGCCTGATACGGAATTAGTCGCCATATTCGGCATCGAAGCAGAGCGGCCGAAAATGGAAGACCTGAAAAATACATACGGCATCGGAAAAGTATTCACGGACTACGAAGAGGTTTTGAAAGATCCGGCCAACGATACTATCTATGTCGGCCTGCCCAATCATCTCCATTATGCTTTCACGAAACAAGCCTTATTGAACGGGAAAAACGTGATCTGCGAAAAACCGTTCACGATCAAGTCCGCTGAATTGATTGAACTGAAGGAAATTGCCGCAAGCAACAAGCTGATTTTGATCGAAGCGATCACGACGCGCTACCTATCCAATTATCTGGCAATCAAAGAGCAGATCCCTCAGCTGGGGGACCTGAAGATCATCGAGTGCAACTACTCCCAGTACTCATCTAGGTATGACGCCTTCAAGAACGGTGAAGTATTGCCTGCCTTCAGTCCGAAAGCGGGCGGCGGAGCCTTGATGGACATCAATATCTACAATATCCATTTTGTCGTCGGCATCCTTGGGAAACCTGACTCGGTTAAGTATCTGGCAAACGTCGAGAGAGGGATTGATACATCCGGTATCCTGTTGCTGGAGTACCCAATCTGCAAAGTCGTCTGCATCGGCGCGAAGGATTCGGCGGCGCCGATCCGTTCGATCATCCAGGGCGACAAAGGTTCTGTCGTGTTGAATGGGCCAGCCAATATCTGCAATTCCTTTGAGGTGAACATGAATGGGCAGGAGAGCCAAGCAGTGGACAAGAAGGTCCATCCGCACCGGATGTACGAGGAATTCTGTGAATTTGCGCGGATGATTGCCGAAAAGGATTTTGCGAAAGCCAAGGAAATGCTGGAGCAAAGCCAAGTCGTGATGGAAATCGCCGAAGAAGCGCTGGCAGGAGCCGGGATAACGTTAGGCTGATTTCATTGACTTGAGTATAAAAAAGGAGGACCTGCACGCTGGCGAACAGCGATCAAATGCAGGTTCTCTCATTTTTATAAACAAGGTTCTACAGTTTTTGCAACGCTAAAATAAGATCGTTGACCGGTTGATTTTCTGGTTACGGATGGAAGGGTAGTGTGATAATGGATAAAGCCAATGTATTGAATCTAGAAACAGAGCTGCAATTTGAAAAATTTACACATGCGCTAGGATTGGAAATTGCGCAAAGTATCGTTGAGAAAGTGAAAAAAAGATACGTGAAGACGGTAGGCATAAGAATTGTGCACAATGATCTGTTGATTCTGCATTATTTGATGGACGGAAGAAAAGAGAGCCCTTGGCTGAACCGAAAAGAAAAGACGGTGTTGGAGAGCGGCCACAGTTCGCTGTATGTTTTTCTATCTTCGGATGAAGTGCCGGAATATAAAGAGTGGGAGAGCGATGAAGCATATGCCATCTGCGGAGGCGGATTCCCGATCATCGAGAATGGTCAAGTCACAGGTGCTATTTGCGTTTCCGGGTTGGAGCATCTCGATGATCACACATTGATCGTCGAATCGATAGAAGAAGTGTTGGCAAGTGCCTGATGGAAGCCGCAAGCATTCTCTGTAAAAGATAAAGAACGGGGGCAAATGGAATATGAAAGTTGGCGTCATCGGAATCGGGAACATTGCGCAGAAAGCGTATTTGCCTGTCATGGCAGAAATGCGGGATGCTGTGGAGTGGCATCTCTGCTCCCGGAACAGGGAAAGGCTGGAAATAGTCGGAAAGAAATACGGTTTCGAACAGCTGTATACAGATGTTGATGAGTGGATGGACAGCGGCATCGAGGCTGCTTTTGTGCATGTGGCGACGGCCGCCCACGGGAAAGTAATCCGTAATTTGTTGGAACGGGGAATCTCGGTCTATGTAGACAAACCAATCAGCGACGACCTGAACGAAGTGAGACAGCTGATCGAACTGGCGGACGCGAAGGATTTGATGCTGACAACGGGATTCAATCGCCGCTTTGCGCCGATGATCAGTCAATTGAAGGGGATACCCGACAAAAATATGATCTTCATCCGGAAGGACCGGATCAACTTGGCTGAGCCAGTCCGTCATGCTGTTTATGATTTGTTCCTGCACATCGCAGATGCCGCGCTGTATTTACTGGATGAAGAGATCCTCTCGGTGCAATCGAAGATCATCGAAAAGGACGGCAATCTGAAGCGGATCTGGATGCAGCTGGAAACGAATACGACCAGCTGTTTTGTTTCGATGAACTATGAAGCGGGCGCCAATCAGGAAGTGATGGAGGTCCAGAGCCCGGATGGTATTGTGCGGGTCGTGGATTTGGCCGACATGACCATCCAGAAACAGGATGCGACCCAGCTTGCCGGTTTTGGCGACTGGGAAGGGACGTTGCGCAAACGCGGCTTCGAACCGCTGATCCGTGATTTTATCGAGGGAGTCGCGCAGAAGGAAAATCCCGTCTCTACCGATTCTACTTATCTGAGCCATTCCCTCTGCGAGAAAATCCTGCATGACAACGGATATTGATAATTTTTCCGCTGTAAATATAGAAGGGTGATCTGCTCTCTTAATAACTAAAAAAAAATAAAAATGCTCGCTGTAGAATGGAAATTACAGCGGGCATATCGTCGTTTTCTCTATTGCTGAAGGTTATCATACAACTCATCCGAAACGGGTTCCAGCCATTCGGGCGTGCCGGCAGTAATCGCGACATGCTCAAACCAACTGTCTTTGGCGGCACCGTGCCAATGTTTTACACCATCATGCGTAACGATGACATCGCCCGGTTCCAAATGTTGGGCAGGCTTGCCGTCTTCCTGATACCAACCTTCTCCGCCTGTGACCAATAGGATTTGATAGCCGTTACGATGGATATGCCAGTTGTTGCGGCAGCCGGTTTCGAAGGTTACGTTACCAACCCCAACGTTCACTTCGGGATCAGCCACCAGTGATTTCAGATAGCTTTGACCGACAAAGTATTGTGCGTAAGCTGTATTCTTTTCCCCAACCGGGAAAATGACGCCATTTTTTACTTCTTCGTTTTTGGACATAAATTCTTCCTCCTGTAATTTAATCTTTGTATATTTCTTTGGCGATGTTGAAGGCCGACCATGCTTTTGGCCATCCGACATAGAAGGCAAGCTGGGTGATGATTTCGGCAACTTCCTCCTTGGTCACGCCGTTTTCCTTCGCCTTGTTCAAATGGAACGGGAGCTGCTCGAAGTTTCCGCCTGTGATCAATGCCGTAACGGTGACGATGGAACGATCGCGTGGAGAAAATTCTTTTTCCCGTGACCACACTTCTCCAAACAAGACATCATCATTTAGCTCGGCGAATTTGGGTGCAAAATCCCCTAAGGCATCTCTGCCCGCTGTTACTTTTGCCATATAATCATCCTCCTTTTCTATTATGATTACATCATACGACTTGAAGTGTACTTTAAGTCAAGGCAGAGGTCTGAAATTTTTTGTGCTTCATCTAAAAGAACCTGTGCTATAGTAGCTGTATAAAATGGAGGTGGGATTTCATGCCCTATTCAATTGGAGAATTTTCGAAAATAATCGGCATCCCGACGTCTACGCTTCGCTACTATGAGAATGAAGGTCTGCTGAAGCCGGACCGTGATGAAAATAACTTGCGCGTCTATACAGACGATGACATCGGATGGACAACATTCCTTTTGCATCTGAAAGGCACGGGCATGTCGATGGCGGAACTGAAACAATACACCGCGTGGCGTGCGGAAGGGGATGCGACGATGCAGGCGCGGATGGATCTGCTGGAGAAGAGGCATCAGCTTTTGCAAGAGAATATCCAGGCATTGATCCAGAACCTTGATGTGCTTGAAAGGAAAATCAATTTCTATGAAAATCGCCTAAAAGGGAAGAAATATGCCTTCGCCTTCAAATCGGACCAAGAAAAGAATAGTAGCGAAGAATAAGCTTGCTGATTGGCAGGCTTATTTTTCCCCCTTGACTTAACCTTAACGTTAAGTTGTATGCTGAGAATGCATAAGAAAGGGGTAACAAATATGAAACAGATCAATCAAGGTTTATTCACGGGCGAACGTGCCTTATTCAAAGCGAGAGATCTAAAGATCAGCAATTCCGTTTTTGCGGATGGGGAGTCTCCCTTAAAGGAAAGCAGCGACATCTTGCTCGACAACGCTATCTTTCGTTGGAAATATCCGTTGTGGTATTCGAGGAACATTACGGCAAACAACATCACGTTGGTGGACACGGCGCGCTCCGGCATTTGGTATACCCATGATATAACGATCACGGACAGTATGATCCAAGCGCCGAAGACATTCAGAAGAGCCAGCGATATTTCTTTGGAACGTGTGGAATTACCCAATGCGCAAGAAACTTTCTGGAACTGCAAAAATATAACGCTGAAACAGGTAAACGCAGCGGGCGACTATTTTGCCATGAACAGTGAAAACATCAGCATCGAAGATTTTTCCCTATCGGGCAATTATGCTTTTGATGGTGCGAAGAATATAGAAGTCAAAAATGCTAAATTGATCTCAAAGGATGCTTTCTGGAACTGCGAGAACGTGGTCGTAAGGGATTCGACGATCATCGGCGAATATCTGGGCTGGAATTCCAAAAATATCACCTTCATCGACTGTATCATCGAGAGCAATCAAGGCATGTGTTACATGGAAGATTTGAAGATGGAAAATTGCACGATCATCAATACGGACTTGGCGTTTGAATACTCGACGGTCGACGTTCAAGCAACCACAACCATAGACAGCATCAAAAATCCGATCAGCGGCACGATAACGGCTGCAGGTGTAGGCGAATGGATTTTGGATGATCCCGAAATCGCTGCCGATAAAACGAAATTTCATCTAGCGGAGGAACCGGAATATGCCATTCGATTTTGACCAGATCATCGACAGAAGGAACACAAACTCTTACAAGTGGGATGTCAAAGCGGATGAATTGCCGATGTGGGTAGCGGACATGGATTTTCAGACGGCACCTGCTATCGTAAGGACCATTGAGGAGCGGCTAAAACAAGGCACTTTCGGCTACAATACCGTCCCTGAGAGTTTTCAGGAGAGCATCATCCGGTGGTGGCAAACGCGGCACCAGTTTACGATGAAAAAGGAATGGATACTCTATTGCACGGGTGTCGTTCCGGCCATTTCTTCAATTGTGCGCAAAATGACGGAGATAGGCGACAATGTTGTCGTCTTATCGCCTGTATATAACATTTTTTATAACTCCATCTTAAACAACCAAAGGAACGTATTGGCAAGTGAATTGCGTTATGAAGAGGGCGCTTATGCCATCGACTACGAAGACTTGGAAGAAAAAATGGCTCGCAGTACAACCTCGCTGTTCATTTTTTGCAATCCTCATAATCCGATCGGAAAAGTGTGGGACCGGCAAGCGCTGGAGCGGATAGCCGATTTGTGCATCAAGCATAACGTTCTGATAGTAAGCGACGAAATCCATTGTGATTTGACGCATAGTGGCCACACCTATACGCCATTTGCATCCATTTCCGAGGAAATAGCTGACCAAACGATCACTTGCCTTGCGCCGACAAAAGCGTTCAATATCGCCGGGCTGCAAACAGCGGCTATCGTCATCCCGAACCCGGAAATCAGAAAGCTTGTGGACAGGGGGATCAACACGGACGAGGTCGCAGAACCGAATACTTTTGCGATCCAAGCGGCTGAAGCGGCTTTTAACGAGGGGGAAGAATGGCTGGAGGAACTACGCGGCTATTTGGAGCGAAACAGAAAAGCATTGACGGAAATATTGGAGCGGTTTGTGCCGGAAGTCAGTGTCGTGCAGGCAGAGGCGACTTATTTAGCCTGGATCGATTGTACAGCAATCACAAGCGACACAAAAAAATTATGTGCGTTCATCAGAGAGAAGACCGGGCTGTACTTATCTGAAGGGGATATTTTCGGCGGAAACGGAGCCCGTTTTGTCCGCTGGAATTATGCTTGTCCCAAAGCGCTCCTGGATGACGGCATCCAGAGATTCGTCAAAGGGGTTGCGTTGTACAAAAAAGAGGGAGCCCGATGACATGGATGCATCGGACAGTATCCAGTCCCCACAAAACGAAGAAGAAAGGGATGAACATATATGAAAGCAGACATGAGAATAAAGTCTGACGTCTATTCGATTACCTTGAACAACACAAAAGCCGCCAAAGATTTTGCGGCTATGATGCCCATCACGTTAACTTTGGAGGACTACGCGGGCTCTGAGAAAATCAGCGATTTACCTTCAAGGCTTGATAGGAGCGATTCGCCGGCCGGCACCGATGCGAAGAAAGGGGACATCGCCTACTATGCACCATGGGGAAATATAGCTTTATTCTATGGGGATGCAAGGTTTGCCCATGGATTAGTAGCACTAGGGAAAATAGATGAAGGAAGCAAAATGCTGTCTTTATACGGCAATCGCTTCGAGGCGACATTTGAGATTTCTGAATAGAAACATATCAAATTATGAATGAAATCGATGATTGCTTGAAAAGAAATTGATCAGAAACGGACAGGGAAGTTCCTGAGGCACCCTATCAAGAAAAGCATGCAAAAAAAGAGGCACAATCGAAGTGAACCTTCGATTGTGCCTCTTTGTAAGTTATGATGGTCCCTACTGGGATTGAACCAGCGACCCCTACCATGTCAAGGTAGTGCTCTCCCGCTGAGCTAAGGAACCGGGGAAATGTAACACGTCATGTGCGTATATTTTATTATAGCACAAATTTCGGACAAGTGAAGAGGGAATAGAAAAAAATCAATAAAAGGAGCGGAAAATAGATCAGAACCGGTCTCTTATGCAACGAGGAACAGCCATAAGGCACAAGCAAAGAGGGTGCGCACAAGGGCTGATGTTCCTTGTCCGCGGAATCTCCGATAAAGCATGCAATCCAGGCATGAAACGGTTATACTGGAAAAGGATAAGCAAATAGGAAAGTTTTGGAGGTTGCTATGGATAATAATGATATATTAATCCGTCTGCGCTATGCGCTGGACATCAAGGATGCGGATATGGTCGAAGTCTTCCGCCTCGGCGGGGTCGAAACGACGAAGGAAGAAGTCCAAAAAATGCTGTTGAACCCGAAGAAGAGCGGCGCAACGGAAAAGGATGACGAGGAGTTCTCGGACAATGTGGATCGGCTTGTCTGCGATAATCACAAACTGGAATCCTTCCTGAACGGGCTCATCACTTCCCAACGAGGAAAACCGGAACCTAAGCCAGGCGAAGCGGAAACAAAGCCGGCAATGGTTCTGAACGAGGGGAACGTCAATAACATCCTACTGAAAAAAGTGAAGATCGCTCTCTCGCTTACAAGCGAGGACATGCTTGGAATTCTGGAATCGGCCGGTGTCACGATCTCAAAAAGCGAGTTGAGTGCCGTTTTGCGGAAAGAAGGGCAACGGAATTACAAACAATGCGGGGATCGCTATGCGAGGAACTTCCTGAAGGGTTTGGCGATGCGCTACCGGGGCTGATAATTAAATAGCTTCAGAACGAAGAAGGAGAGCCAGCAATCATGGAAATGACTGCTGGCTCTCCTTCTGTTTTTGTTTTCTTCAGCCTAGTAACGATTGGACGAAATCGGCTGACAGCTTACGGATTCATGCTCATCCAGCTGTCCAGATGATGGATGCCGATGCCGCTGAATGCGCGGTTTTTACTGAAGTATTGTCTGACGAGGTTTAATTCATTGTACATGTAGGTGCTGCCTTCTTCGAAGAAGGTTACATAAGTCGGATCACCAACGTTTTCCGTTTCCACAGCAATGGTTGCACTGGCATTGTATTGCTTAGCCAAAGTCATTTCCGCTGCAGCGAGTTGATTGATGCCGTTGGCTCCGGCGGCGGTATCCCTGTATGCCATGATGGTCACAGTCTTGATGTTATTGAAGATCCATGCGGCAAGATTTCCTGTTCCGTATCCTGTGCTGTAAGAGACTTCGTTAAACCAGAAGGGAATATCGATACCCAAATTCAAGGACAAGTTGCTGGCGGCATTTTTCGCATTCAACAAGAAATCCTGATAGCGGTTCAATACGGCATTTGGATCAGTGTTGTATCCGGTGCTATAGTGATAGGGCTCTACATCAAGATGGATTCCCTTGAACTGGGCCGCGACGGCAGAGTTGGCCTGATAATCCGCAACCCAAGCGAAGAAGGCGTCCTGATACACGCCACCATTTTCCATAACCCAATCCGGAGATCCGTCCAAGGCATGAACAGCAATGTTGTTGGCGGATGCTCTGCTGATGAAATCCTGGTAATAGGAATAGTCCAGATTGTAATTGACCTGCAAATAAACGGTGGTGACATGGTTATTTACCAAGAATGTGAGGATGTTATCCGAATTGTAAGTGATTTCGTTCGTATCCCAAAGCCAAGTAGAATACCCTTGAGGACTTGTACTTGTAGCGGCGCTGCTATTTTTGTTGGATGCGGCCTGTGCAATACTTGTTGGCGTAAAGAGAAGTGCGATGAACAGAATGATCAGGATAAGTTTCATTGATTTCATTGGCTTCATGCGTCATACCTCATATTCATATTTTTTTATTTATTATACCATTGTTAGCGAAATCAAAATAGAGACAATATAGCTTTTTTATAGAAAATTTTTCTTCGGTCCGCCCAGTTTTTTCGAAGCCTATCTTTCTGTGGGCAGCATGTCCTGTCATTTAAACAGCTCATTTGGGAAACCTTAAAATATTTTGAGAAGCCAATTATTTATCCAATGGGAAAATAATTGGTTATTTCGAATTACGTGTATTGAAATTCATTTTAATAATGATAAGATAACTATCGTATTATTAAAATGAATCAAAAAGTTTAGAACATATTGTTCAAGGCCTTTTTGTTTCGAGGGGAAATAAGATGAAAAAAAAAATGAACAGAAGGAAACAGCTTGTCGCAACACTGGGCATTTTGTTGATCGCATCGGTAGCCCTTGCCTACTTTTTGATTCAGAACGGTGCGGCAGCGGCAAAAGAGGCTGCCGTCTATAAAGAAGCCGGGTTATCCTTTGTGTCGAAAACGGAAGGCAAAGATTTTTATGTCTACAAGGATGAAAAATGGGAAAAGACGTTCCTGAAAGGCGTCAATATCGGTGCCGCAAAGCCGGGCTATTTTCCCGGGGAACTCGCCATCACGAAGGAGGAATATTTGCGTTGGTTCCGGTACATCAGCGAAATGAATGCCGAGGTGATCCGGGTATACACAACCTTGGAACCTGCTTTTTATGATGCCTTGTATGAATATAACAAGGAGGCCGCAAAGCCGCTCTATCTTATGCAGGGTGTGTGGATCAACGAAGCAGATATCGCCGAACTGCAGGATGCCTATGCGGAAGACGGAAAAATTAAAAACGACTTCATCAATGATGCCAAGGACTTGGTGGATATTTTCCACGGGAATGCCGTTCTTCCTAAAAAAGCCGGCTTTGCGAGCGGCGAGTACACGAAGGACATTTCGCAATATGTCATCGGTTGGATTTTAGGGATTGAATGGGATCCGGATTTTGTGGATACGACAAATGCGAACAACCCTGACCGAACGAGCTATTCAGGAGAATACACCTATACAGAGAATGCATCACCGTTTGAGACATTTCTGTGCGAGGTGGGCGATGCGGTTCTGACGTACGAAGCCAACAAATACCAGACAACGCGGGCATTGGGCTACGCGAACTGGGTAACGACCGATATGCTGAAGCATCCGAGCGAGCCCTATGAGAAGGAGGATAGGGCGGTCGTTAATACGGAACATATCAAGGCACAGAAAAAATTTTTGCCGGGACTGTTTGCCTCCTACCACATTTATCCGTACTATCCTGATTTCCTGAGCTATCAGAAGGATTATGTCACCTTTGTGGATGAGGAAGGTAAAGTCAACACCTATCGTGCCTATTTGCGGGATCTGATGAAGCAACACACCATACCGGTCCTTGTTGCCGAATTTGGGGTTCCCGCATCGAGGGGAAAAGCCCACGAAAGTCTATACTCCGGCTATAATCAAGGCCAACATGACGAGACGGAACAGGGGGAGATTGTGGCCGATCTCCTTGGGGATATCTATGCGGAAGGCTATTGCGGCGGACTGGTCTTTACTTGGCAAGATGAGTGGTTTAAACGGACCTGGAACACGATGGACTTCGATTTAGCCAACAGACGCGCTTACTGGTCAAATCCGCAGACGAACGAGCAGGAATTCGGGCTGATGGCTTTTGACCCAGGCGAGAAAGAGAGCATCTGCTATGTTGACGGCGATATTTCGGATTGGGCAGAGGACGAACCGATTTCCAAAACGAAAGATGGCTCCTTGTATGTGAAGTCGGATGAGAAATATGTCTATGTGCTCGCTAAGACAACGGATTTCACATTCGGGGAAGATACTTTGTATATCCCGGTTGATTCATTGGGCGGACAAGGAAATGCGGTTGATGCCAGCAATGGTCTGCAGTTTAAGCGGCCGGCGGACTTTCTGATCAAGATCAACAGCAAAGATGATGCCCGGATACTGGTGGATGCCTATTATGACTCCTTCTATTATCTGTATGCCGAAAAGTTGAAAATGATCGAAAAAAATGCGGATTATACAGTCGCAGGAGCGGGTATCTTCAATCCGATTTATCATTGCCTTTCGAGGGAGATCTATCTGCCTGAAGATCAAACAACCGTGCCTTTTTCAAAGTACGAGACCGGCAAATTGAGCTATGGCGATGCCAATCCTGAACACGATGCGTATAATTCGCTGACAGATTTTTCTGTGAAGGACGGGAATATCGAAATCAGGATCCCATGGCAGCTTTTGAATGTCATGGATCCTTCAACAAAATCGATCATGGGGGATCTCTACAAAAATAATGGCGTCACAGCCGAACAGACCGATAAGATGTATTTCGGCATGGGCGTCGTAAAAAGCGGAGAAACAGCACATTCCGAAATCGCCATGAATGCCTATTCGTGGGATTCATGGGATCTGCCGACCTATCATGAAAGGCTGAAGCCGTCCTATTATATCCTGCAGAATCTCTTCGAAAAGCTGCAGTAAATCGATATACAAATACAAATGAAATGAGAAGGCCAGTATTCCGTTTGTCGGATTTTGGCCTTCTCTTTTTTTTGTAGCGTGCCATAAGGGGAAATTGGAAGGTCGTTGCGTGAAAAACAGCATATATATTTTTGGAATTAACATTCGAAAAGTTATCACTATTTAAAGTGACTTTTTTAGGCAACGCTATGTTATAATTCTGTTTATTGAGTAAATAAAATAGCATAAAATTAATAGAGAAATATATCGAGGTATAAACTTATGGAAAATCAATTGAGTAGCATGGGAATTACAGATGACGTATATAGACTAGGGGATGTCGAAAGCCAGTACAATACGTATCTGATGATAGATAGTGGGGAAGGGATTCTGATCGATCCCGGATCAGCGTTGGGTTTTGAAAGGGTTTTCTCTGAGCTGGTAAGCATCATACCTTTGGAAAAGATCAAGTACGTAATCGTGCATCACCAGGGGCCGGATTGTTGCGCCAGTCTTCCTCTGTTTGAGCAAAGAGGCTTGCAGGCGACTGTGGTAACCCTTGGGATAACGGCCGATTCTTTGCAATTTTATGGGGTCACATCGCCTATTTATAGCGTAAATGAGGAAGGTTTCAAACTGACGTTGTCATCGGGGCGGGAACTTCTGTTTCTGACGCTGCCCTCGGTGCACGTTGCCGGGGCCATGCTGACATACGACAGCGGATCGAAGACACTCTTCTCGAGTAATCTGTTTGGGCCAACCATAAACAGCCGGAGCGGGTTACCTGCGGAAGCAGGTACTCTTGCACAATACCCGCACACTGGCGCGATGGTGGGGTCGGTAATTGAGAAGCTGCTGCGTTTGGATATCGCAAGAATTGCCCCTCAAAACGGGGAAGTGATCGACCAGGATGTAAAGACGTACATCAAAAAAATGCGGGATTGTGATACTAGCAACCACAGCGAGCAAAGACTCTCGGCATCAGGCAGCTATTTGAACGCCTGCAACCGGGTGATAAAGCGGCTTTATACCATCTATGAACCGGAAAAGGTAGCGGCGGTACTGAAAAGAGAAGGCGTCCTGTTGGATGAACAGACGGGGCTGGTCCGGGATTTTGATGCAACCGGGCGAGAGTCTTGGAATAGATTGTTTGAAGTATTGTTCAGTGAACAAGGGATCCGCGTCTTGCAAATACTGGAACCCTTGGTGCAGACCATAGAAAAGGAGGACGATATTCCGATACCGGATCTCCTGCATTCCAAACTGTTGAAGAGGGACAGGAAAATTAAAGAAATCAACGACAAGTACCGGAAGCTGGAGGCGTTCAATCAGAACCTGGTGAATAGCATCGAAAAAATCCAGGACAAGTTCATCCGTTGCCCCAACACCGGTCTATTCAATGAACTGTTCTTTCAGGATTTCATGAAGACGGCGGGCAACGATTTTCCCGAGGGTGCCCTGTTTCTGATCGATATAGATAACTTGGCGGACATCCGATTGCATTATGGAACCAAGTATAGAGATGAAACCATGAAAAATCTTGCTTATCTATTGAAACGGGAAAAAGGAAAAATGCATCGGCTATTCAAAATAGAGGATTCGTTGTTCGCCTACTTCATTCCGGAGACAAATGGGAATGAAGCCCAATCCCTGGCGGAACAAATCAGAACAATGGTTGCGCAATCGGATATCTTCAGAGAAAAAATCACCTTATCCATTGGCCTGGTTCTCTTTAAAGAGCTTGGCGAGCAGGTGAGGACACCGGAATGCATTTCCGAATTCCTCCATAATAGTGCGTTCAACCGTTTGAGGATAGCCAAAATAAATGGGAATACGGTATGCGGTGCATCATCTGCGGAAATGGACGGGAGTC
This sequence comes from Trichococcus palustris, assembly GCF_900114465.1. Taxonomy (GTDB): domain Bacteria; phylum Bacillota; class Bacilli; order Lactobacillales; family Aerococcaceae; genus Trichococcus; species Trichococcus palustris. The sequence goes on from NZ_FOTD01000012.1 coordinate 20,193, forward strand.
TCGTCAAAACGGTACTGCTTGTGGATACGGATGACATGAACCTGGAGCTCATGAAGAGTGCGTTTGAGAAGGATGGCATCAAGGTGTACACCGCAAACGACGGCGTCGCGGCACTCGCGATAACCGATACGGAAAAGATTGATTTGATCATTTCCGAGCTGATGCTTCCCAAGATGGACGGCTTGTTGTTGAAGGAGAATCTGTCCTTCTATTCCGAACGGGAAAAAATTCCGTTCATTCTGATTTCTCATAAGAAGGATAAGCCAACGATGGAGAGGGCGCTCCTGGTGAATGTGACCCATTATTTCAAAAAACCATACATGTTCACGGAACTCATCGGTATCGCAAAAAACAGATTGAAAGGCGGTATCTGATTTGAAAATGGAAGCACATTTGATCATTATCCTCATCTTCGGGATCATTGCTGTGACGGGTATGCTGGTTGCATTGACTTTCTTCAGAAAGAGAAGGCATGATCTGGAAAAAGAAGAAACCGCAGCAATGGACCGCTTCATCATCAATGGCCTTTTTGGAGCCGATACATCCCTTTCCAAAAAAGACGGTAGACGGTTCATCGAGCGTTTCACTGCTTTGAAACAGAGTGTGGCCACCGATGGGGAGATGGAAAGCCAATTCAGTGCCATCGTTGCATCTTGCGGATTGGATGCATACTACATGAAGCGGCTGAAGTCCAAGTTGAAATTCAGGAGAATCGAAGCCGGCGTCTATTTAGGCATCATCGGTACGGAGGCTGCCCGGGAGGCCCTTGAACAGGCCGTTGGACGGGAAAAACATTATTCAGCAAGGCTGTATCTCATCAGTTCGTTGGTAGATATCGGAAATCCGGAATCGATACCGAACATTGCAAAGACCATTCTGGATGCGCCGGATTGGTACCGCGAAAAAGTGCGGGAAATGCTGTACGAGTTCGGAACAGACTGCTTTGATCATTTCGCTGAAATAAAAGACAGCGCCCGAAAAGAATACAAAGAACTGATCATCGGTTTCGCAGAAATTTACCCGGTCAGCAACCTGATAGATTACTTGAGAGGGCTTACAAGGGATCAGGAAGAAGAGGAGAGCATCCGCTATAAAGCCACGACTGTCTTGACGAAAATCTATGCTCTAGAAACGGATCGGCCCGAGTTTATGAATCACGCGGATCCCTATATACGGGGCATTGCCGTCCAGGGATTGGGTTCCAATCCATCCGTTGTCAATTTGTTGCGGTTGATCCCGCTGCTCGCGGACGAAGAAATGGGAAGCCATGCACATGCGGCTATAGCCAAAATCATCGCGGCAAAACCACCGCAAGTCTGCATTCTGGCCGAAGAGTTCCATAAATATGAAGATGATGGGGTCAGGAGCAGCCTGGCTGAGCTGATTTCAAAGCGGATCGACTACATGATGCTGAAGGTGTCGGCGGACAATGCGGGCGAATTCAGAGCCATCCTCAAGGAAATCATGCGGAGAGGACACAACAGCAGCATCATCGGTTTTCTGAATAAAAATAGGGACAGCAACCTTGAATCGGCAATCATCCCCATCCTCAAGGAAGTGTTTGAGGAGAGCCCAGCCGTGAAAAAGGAATACCGCATCTATTTGGACGATTGGCTGCTGAAGAAATGCGATCTGACCAGATACGTATCCAAAAACAATAGGAAGGAAGAAACGCACAACAAGTGGGTAGTGGCCTATCTCTATTTCCTGGTTTTTGTATTGCTGTTCAGCTTTCCGGCCGTATATGCCCTTCGTCACCGGGAACTGCTCATGACGATGACGTTATTCGAACAATTGAAGGTTTATGTGGTCGACTTCAACTATTACCTGATCTACTACACTACCGCGGTGAACGGTGTCTATCTGTTCCTGCTGTTTTGTTCCTTTATCGGGGTCACGAAGCAAGCGAAATATTGGAACCTGAAGAAGCTGCCTTTTTTATTCAGAAAGAAGATGCTGCCTTCGGTTTCGATCATCGCACCGGCCTTCAATGAGGAAGCGACCATCATCGAAAGCGCCAATTCGCTCCTTAATCTGAGGTACCCCGACTATGAACTCATCATCGTCAACGACGGTTCAAAGGACAGCACCCTCGAAACCCTGATCCAATACTTCAAGCTTGAAAAAGTGGATGTGAGGGTGGATGAGAAGCTGAAGGCGATGCCGATCAGGGGGATCTATCGGAACGCATCCAGACCCAAATTGACGGTTGTGGACAAAGAGAACGGCGGCAAGGCGGATTCCCTGAATACGGGTATAAACATCTCCTCAAAAGACTATTTTTGCGGCATCGATTCCGATTCACTGCTGGAGACGGATGCGCTGCTCAAATTGACTTCGCTGTTGGTTGATGAAGAAGTGGAGTGTCCCGCAATGGGCGGAAACATCTTCCCCATCAATGGTTGCGCCGTTGATAACGGGACGCTTACAAGCCTCAATATACCCGACAATCATGTGGCAAAACTGCAGACGATCGAGTACATCAGGGCCTTCATGGCTGGCCGGGTCGGCTGGGCGCAGCTGAATTGCCTGTTGATCATTTCCGGAGCCTTCGGGTTGTTCAAAAAGGACCGCATCATCGAAATCGGCGGCTATCTCACCAGTAGCGGAAAATACAACAAGAATACCGTTGGCGAGGATATGGAACTGGTGGTTCGGTTGAACCGCCATATGCTGGAACAAAGCCAAAAATTCAAAATAAAATATGTCTACAACGCCAACTGTTGGACAGAGGTGCCCGAAAGTTTCAGGGTGCTGAAAAGCCAACGGGACAGATGGCACAGAGGGCTCATCGATATCTTGACCTTCCACCACGAGCTTATCGGCAACCCAGACTACGGGAGGGTCGGGATGATCGCGATGCCTTACTTCTTCATCTTCGAGATGATGGGGCCGCTTGTGGAGATCCAAGGCTATATCATGGTGGCGTTGGCGGCTGTATTGGGATTGTTGAACCAAGAAATCGCCCTGCTGCTTTTTGCATCCACGATCCTGATGGGGATCCTGATTTCTGTTTCTTCCCTTTATCTGGCGGAAAAGGAATCGGATTATTTCAGCTTCAAGGAGCTGGCAATACTTGTGCTCTATGCCTTTATGGAAAATTTCGGGGCAAGGCAGTTGATCAGCTTATGGCGGGTGACGGGATACCTCAATTCCTTGAAAAAACCGAAGGGCTGGGGCAAGATGGAGAGAAAAGGATTCGCCGGCAAGACCAGCACTGCAGATTTCCCGAATGCTTAGCTGAACGGAAGGCACAAGTTTTCACCGATATGTAACAAACGAAGCCGCTCATGTGTGGTAGAATGAGCAGAGCCCTGAATATTTAGTCGGGCACATACTAGGAGTGATGACCATGACATTGTCTTTTGAAGAAAAAAAAGCTATTTTTGACGACTATAAAGAACTGACGCCTGTACCCGTATCGATGAACCGCCTCAACTATCATTTTAAGGCCAGCGCGGTGGATCATACCATCGTCGTCCGTTTCTTGCACCCGAACGGAAATGCCTTTATCTACGCAGGCTATCTGCCCAAGGAAGAAACAGCTAAAGGCTATCTTTCCGTTCTGGATGCCGACGAAGCGGAAATCCGCGAATTGGTTGAGAAAGCCATCGATTATTTGAAAAAAACGGAGGATGGCTATGTTGAAGGCTATTCGGAATTATGGTTTGACCAAACCGGGGATGTTCTGCGGTTGACGTATGATAATCCGATGTGGTCTGTATCCTTGCCGAATGGTACGATAGAAGGCGTCTTCAAATCCAAAGAAGCGGCTATCGGCTACTTGATGGATGAGAACTTTTTCGAGGGATAAGCACCGGAAAAACGGATCTGTTTTCCTTGACTCTCTTGGCAATCAAAAAATGCCCAATCCCTCATTTTCCGGGGTTGGGCATTTTTTTGTCTTCAGGCTTAGCGGGATAGCTGGTATCCTTTGCTATCAGGGGTTTCAAATCCGCCGAGCATGCACCGGAAGCTGGAGGAATCATTTCAGCTGTTCCGCCAAAGCCTCCAAGCTGCGACCCGCGGCGATGCCGATGGTCCATTTATCGTCGAAGGAAGTCTGGCCATAATACAGTTGAACGCCGTCCGGTTTGATGATCATACTGGAACGATAGATTCTGGATCCATCAAGGTCTGCTTTGTTGCCGGTGTTCGACAACAGGTGTTTTTCTGCAGTGAAATGGATGCCGTCAGTGGATGTGCTGTAGCGAAGCTCGCCGCCTATATCCGCACGATTTTTCCGATTGAGGTTCAACATATAGTAAACCCCATCGACTTTCATGACGTCTGGATGCCAGGAATGAACGGCCTCGCCATTTGCGGTTATTTTGTTGAAAGGGCCCCAATTCTTGCCGTCCGTGCTCTCGCTGTAAAGGACATACCAGTCGCGCATGACCCACATCTTGTAGATGCCATCCTCAAAAATGATGGAAGGGGAAATCAATTGCAGTTTGTCGCCCGACGACACTGTCATCGCTTCCGGATCGGTCCAGTCTTTGCCATCCGAAGAGGTGATGCGATAGAGCGTTTCCTGGGAAGCATCTTTGGAAATTTTTACAAACTCACGGTACCACAGCTCCAACCTTGATGTGGAGGGGTTATAGAACAAGTGTCCATCTGAGTTATAAGAATGCAGCCCTTTTTTTGGTGTCGGCACCAAAGGGTTGCTGGCGCCAGCAGGGACTTGCCAATTAATCCCATCATTACTGGCGACGATGCAGGGGTTCTCTGTCTGATCGTTTTCATATGGATAAGGCGTGAATGCCATCCAATATTTATAGCCGTGCCATTTCTCGTCGAATTGGGCAATGGATGGGTGTGTCGCTTGGTGGGCTTTGCCGTTCCAATTTGTGCCGTCATCATAGGGTGTCGGAATCGGCAGGAACTGTGACGAGCTGGCGGCCTGCTTGGGAAGCGCGCCGATGCCGAACGTTAGGCTGAGGGTTAAAAGAATTAAAAAGAAACTTTTTTTCATGTGATGTCCTCCTGCATTCAGACGGATGGCCATCTGAAGCTAATATAATCGACGTTGGTAACGTTTGCTGGTTTAGTTTGCGACTTTCTATAAGTATTCTTGCATATTTCTTTTTCGAAATCAATACGGTAGAATCGACTTTAGAAGGAACTGCTGTTTTTTAATGGAAACAGCATAATATTGCACTACATAATGAATGGATGCCGGATATTCCGGCAAACTCATTGCAAATAAGCAAATGATTCTTATTGGAATATGCTGACTTTCGATACGAGGATCGATTGTTTGTAGTATAATTGGATTTAAATTTGATATCACAAGGAATGGATGAGAAAAATAATGGGAAAAATTACGATATTGGTTCCTGCCTACAATGAGGAGGCCGTTATTGAGAAAATGTACGAAAGATTGAATGAAGTCTGCGCAAACTTGAACCGACACACCTTCGAGTTCCTGTTTGTCAATGACGGCAGCCGGGATCGGACACTCCAGCTCGTTAAACAGCTGAAAGAGAAAGATGATAGGGTCCAATATGTGGATCTGTCGCGTAATTTCGGCAAAGAGGCGGCCATGATTGCCGGCCTTGACTATACCCAAGGGGATGCGGTCATCATCATCGACGCAGATCTGCAACAGCCACCGGAACTTTTTGAAGAGATGATCCATTGGTGGGAAGAAGGCTATGATGATGTCTATGCCGTAAGGAAGGAAAGAGAAGGCGAGAGCTGGCTAAAGAAATGGACTTCCCGGAAGTATTACCATTTGCTTCAAAAAGTATCCCAACAGGATGTCTATCCTCAAGTGGGCGATTACCGTCTGTTGGACAAAAAATGCATCAATGCCCTTAAGCAACTGAGGGAACGGGAACGCTATACGAAAGGGTTGTACAGTTGGATCGGCTTCAAGAAGAAAGAAATATCCTATGTGGCCCAGCCAAGGGTTGCCGGCGAAACCAAATGGAAGTTTTCCAGTTTGCTGAAGCTTGCGATCGACGGCATCACTTCCTACAGCACCGTGCCTTTAAAAGTTTGGTCGATCGTCGGCATCATCATCTCTCTTTTCGGGTTCATCGTTTTGGCGATTGAAGTGATAAAGACTTTGATTTTTGGCTCAAACGTAGCCGGGTATACTTCACTGTTTGCCGGAATCTTTTTTCTGGGAGGCATCCAGCTTATTTCGTTGGGGATCATCGGGGAATACCTAGGGCGGGTCTTTATCGAAACAAAAGAGCGTCCGTTGTATTTCATTCAGGAATATTCCGAGTCGGATCAGGTGGAAAACGAGCCTGGACAAAGGTCGGAAATCCGAAATGGCAGAGGTGATTAAGGCGGCATGGAGAGGTTGAAAAATTTATATGAAAAATTTGAAGAGGTCATCAGCTATTTGATTTTTGGCGGACTTACGACAGCCGTCAATATCGCTGTGTTCTTTCTGTGCAATACGATACTGGGAATGAATTATTTGGTCGCTAATGCGATCTCCATCGTCGTTTCCATCCTCTTTGCTTTTTTCACGAATAAAAAATATGTTTTTAAGACGAAAACACCTACGTTCAAGGAAAGCTTCCTTGAGTTCATCCGATTTTGCACCTTCCGCTTGCTCTCGGCCGTGTTCGACATGCTCAGCATGTGGATTTTGGTTGACGGGATCCATTTTGATGCCAACGTGGCAAAGATAGCGACACAGTTCATTGTGGTCGTATTAAACTACGGCTTCAGCAAATGGTTCATTTTTAAGCAGAGGGGATGATCAGGCATGTTTGAAGAAAAAAATGTGACAAAGAAAACAGCTGTCTATTATACCGGCCTATTTTTAGTGATGACGGCCCTCATCTACGGGTACTTTGTGAGGGAACAGAAGTCATTCATTTGGGAAGGCGACGGTTTTTCACAGCATTATCTCGTCTTTAAGGATTACTTGAGCATGTGGCGAGGATTTTTAAGCCATCCAACGCAAGGATTCCCTTTTTGGGATTGGAACATCGGCTTGGGGTCTGACGTCATCGCCTCTTACGGCTATTATGTGATCGGGGATCCGTTCGTCTATCTCGGCCTGCTGTTTCCGGAAGGTATGACGGAATTAGCTTATCATGTGTTAGTACTGGCTCGTGTGTACGTGGTCGGCTTGGCTTTCTTGGCCTTCTGTCGGCAAGTGAAGATAAAAAATCCAGGCGCCTTGTTTGGAAGCATCCTCTACACATTCACTTTTTACGTGGTTTTGAATGTGGTCAGGCATCCGTTCTTTCTCCTGCCGATGATCAGTTTTCCCTTGTTGTGTCTGGGGATGGACCGGATTCTACGGGGCGGATCGAACAGCGCCTTTATTTTGGCCGTTTTTTTCAGCGCCTTCAGCAATTTTTATTTCTTTTACATGCTGACGGTGTTGGTCTTTATTTTTGCGATCACCCGCTATTTCAATCTGAATGGCATCAAGGAATGGAAAAGCATCTTCGGGTATGTTTGGCGGGCCCTTTATTCCTATACCATCGGGGTGCTGATGGCCGGTATCCTTTTGGCTCCCGTTGTCTGGGGATTTTTGCATTCTTCCAGACAACCGGGGGAATTCGCTGCCGGGTTGAAGTTTTATCCGTTTGGATATTATCTGGGCTTGGTTACAAACCTCTTGGTCACAGAACGATTCTTATGGACAGTCTTTGGCTTCGCCGCCTGTACGGTGCTGTTGGCCCCCTTGCTGTTTCTGTGGCGCAAGAAAATCGGCTACATCACAGCGAACCTGTCGGTATTTGCCGTCATCCTGCTGCTGCCGGCTTTTGGTTCCATGATGAACGGTTTTTCGGGACCCTATAACCGCTGGACTTTCGCGATCCCGCTCTTTATTTCGGCTGGATCGGCGATACTATTCAATGAACGGTTTAACCTGACACGTTCTGAACTGAAGGCGATGGGGCTTTCGGCAGTTGTGTTCAGTTCGATTCCGCTCGTGGTTGCCGCTGGAAATGTGGTTCCGTTTCGGTTTGCCTATATCGCCCCGGTTATCCTCGCTTGGTTGATGTGGGCGCTGCTGGTCTGGGCATACTGGCGAAACCGATCCGGCTGTTTAAGCAGCAATGCGAAGACCACCATTTCCATTGCGCTGGTGGTATTGGCAATGGTAAATTTGATCTTCAATGCGCGTGATTATTATCAGGAAAATGGTAAAAACGAGGCCGCGACTCTTTTGGATTATGGCACAGTGGATGAAAGGTATAAAGAGACATTTGGCGGCGCAGAGCAGCTGATCAAAGACCCGGGAATCTATCGGATAGGCGTGACCTCCAAAGATAACAACTTCAAAAATCAGATGGCTTTGCTGAACCTGATGGGGATGAATTCCTATCTTTCCGTTACCAACGGGGCGGTTGCCGATTTCGCGAAGCAACTGGAAAATAATCAATTTCAATTGATCCAACCCGTCCGGTGCGGATTTGATGATCGCCGAATCATCAATAACCTGTTGGGTGTAAAGTATATTTTGACAGAAGCCGGGAATGCCAAATATCTGCCTGACGGCTATAAAGTGGTTCAACAGACCGGCGATGGCAAAGGCGCGTTTGTCGTTGCGCAGAGCGATCAGGCCTATCCCTTTGCCTATGCGGAATCGGTGTACCTTTCAACGGAAGAGTTCGAAAAATACAATCCGGTGGAAAAAGAAGCCTTCCTGTCCTACGGGATCGTGCTGGAACCGACAGAGAAGGATACGGCGGCATTATCGCCATTTGAAGGGAAACTGGATGTCAAGACTGCGGCTTTTTCATTGGCATCGTCTGATCCGGAAAAAGTGCAAATTTCCGGAGATACGATCACGGTCAAAGATGGTGGAGGCACAATCGAGTTGCTGCTGAACGATCCGCAAGAATTAGCGAACGCAGAGGTGTATGTGCATTTGAAAGGTTTGCATTTCGAACCGAATTCCCAAGACAACTACGGCTGGACGTCAACCGGCTTTGCCGCACTGGTGTCCTTTGCGGATCTGACCAAAGAGGTCGACCAAAGCGATATATTGGACTTCAGTTCCTATTTCCACCGCGATAACATGCTGTTCAACATGGGGAGCCAAGGGGATACAGTGTCGTCGGGTTCCCTAAGCCTGCAGTTGAATGCTACAGGCACGTACAAAATAGACGACATTAAAATCTATGCGTATCCGTTTGATGGACAGTACGCCGCCCGCGTATCAGAAAAACAGGCGAATGCCTTGGCTATCAAGACTTTTGCGGATACCAAAGTAAGCGGAACGATCACGCAGGCTAAACCGAGCGTGCTCACGACCTCCATCCCTTATACTCCCGGATGGAAAGCGGAAGTCAATGGCAAAGCGGTCGGAACGGTGAAGGTGAACTACGGATTTATCGGCATTCCGCTGTCTGCGGGGGAATCGGAAGTTACGCTGACTTACCAAACGCCGTTCCTGAAAATAGGGGCCGTACTCTCCATTTCCGGCCTTCTCCTGCTGTTTTGCAATCAACGCTTTTGGAACAAGAAAAGACAATCATCTTTACCCCAGCAAGAGAAGGAACACGTTTAAACAGAGTGCGATGAATTGCGTTTAGACACCCGGACGTTGGAAAAAATGGCTTTTCGTTCACCTCTTTTGTGGACGAAAGCCCGTTTCGAAACGGGAGTGGTGTCTGCAATTCAGAACACGTTTACGATGAATTGTTAGGAAATGCGAACGAGGCTAGGACTTTTGTCCAGCCTCTTTTTTTGTTGGGAAAAGCGGTCCATGGATTTTTCCATTTTATAAAATTTGGAGTATGATGAAGGCAGAGATAATTGGTTGCTGCGCGCAATAGGAGGGATGAACGATGACAGAACATACCCATGCACCTAGCCATCCGGAGGGTCTGAATAGCGTAAAAGGAAAAAATTTGATCATCACCATGGTCCTGAAGATTGTGCTGACCATTGCCGAAGTGTTGGGCGGCTGGTTTTCCGGCAGCTTATCGCTGCTTTCCGATGCACTCCACAATCTTAATGATGTATTGTCCATCGTCATCAGTTGGTTTGCCGTCAAGATGGCAGAAAAAAAACACGATAAGAAAAACACCTTCGGCTACAGACGAGCCACCATCATAGCCGCAGTCATCAATGCTACCCTACTGATCATCATGTCCCTTTTCCTTTTCCGGGAAGCTTATTTTAAATTCATCCAGCCAGAGAAAATAAATGCACTGATAGTCATCGTGATCGCCGCAATCGGGATTGTCCTCAATGCAGTGGGCGTATACCTGCTCCATAAGAGTTCAGGAGGCGACTTGAACATGCGGGCGGTATACCTGCATTTCCTGAGCGATGCCCTCTCCTCGGTCGGGGTAATGGTCGGCGGAGTAGTCATCTATTACTTCAAGGCCTATTGGATTGATCCTGCATTGACGGTGATGATTGGACTGTACATCCTCAAGGAAAGCTATGAAATATTGAAAGAGTCGGTAAACATCCTGATGCAGGGAACACCGGAAAATGTGGACATCGATGAAATAGCGGAGGAACTCGAAAAGATGGAGGCGATAAAGAACATCCATCACGTCCACATCTGGGCCTTGGACGAGCACACGCTCTTCTTCGAAGCCCACGTAAATCTGCAAAATGATATTTTGGTCAGTGAACTATCCGACGTCTATGAAGAGCTGGAACAGGTATTGAAAGGGCGTTTCGGTGTGACCCACTTGACGATCCAGTTCGAATATAACTGCTGCGGGGATGCGGGCAGGGTAATCGATAAAGAATAGGAGGAGCATAACCAAGAGATAAGAAATCCGGTAACGTTGATTTCCTGCCTCTTGGTTTTTATCGTATTTTTTTATTATGAAGAGAGAGCATAGGGAAGAACAGGCATCCATCAGCGCGTAGATTAAAAAATAGCCGAAATCAGTTGCCGCCATGCAATGGCAGGGCCATCTGTGATATGATGGGAGGCGACAATCTTTCATCGGAACAAACGAAAACAGTGTGAGATGAGGGGGCCTTTTTCGCGGATACTGCTTATACAACAGGTGCGTGAAGAGAGACAGATGAAAAAAATAGGGATGTGTACAAGTGGAAGTTCGGGAACAATTACATAAGACATTGAAAAAATATTTCGGCTATGACAGCTTCCGGGAAGGACAGGAAGCATTGATCACCCAAATACTGAACGGCAAGGATGTACTGGGGATCATGCCGACAAGCGGCGGGAAATCGCTCTGTTATCAGCTTCCGGCGTTGCTGCTGGATGGGATGACGATTGTCGTTTCTCCGCTCCTTTCTTTGATGAAGGATCAGGTGGACAGCTTGCGGGATATGGGGATCGCCGCGGCCTATTTGAACAGTTCCCTGGATCGGCAAGAACTTTTGCAGCTGATGGACGATATCCGCTACGGCAATATCAAAATGCTGTACATCGCGCCGGAGCGCATTGAGAACGAATATTTCCTGTCGGCGGTCAGGCAAGTAAACGTGCCCTTGCTGGTGGTCGATGAAGCCCACTGCATTTCGCAATGGGGGAGCGATTTCCGGCCATCCTATCAAGGCGTGGCGCGGCTTTATGACCTGTTGGGGAAACGGCCGGTTGTGGCGGCCTTCACTGCGACGGCGACAAAAGAGGTGCAGGAGGACATTCTGTTCCAACTGAGACTGCAACAGCCTTTCCAAATCGTGACGGGCTTCGACCGCAGTAATCTGGAATTCATCGTGGAAAAACCGGCGGATAAAATGCGCTTTTTGCTGAGCGACTTGAATCCGAACGACTCAAGCATCATCTACTGCTCCACGCGCAAAAACGTCGAGTCCGTCCATAAGAAATTGGCGCAGAAAGGCTTCGCCGCAACGCTCTATCACGCCGGCTTGCCGGAAGCAGAGCGGCAAGCGAATCAAGAAGCCTTCCTGCATGACCGCAAGCCGGTCATGGTCGCCACGAATGCTTTCGGGATGGGGATCGACAAAAGCAATGTCCGGACCGTATACCATTACAATATGCCCAAAAATATCGAAAGCTATTACCAGGAAGCAGGGCGGGCGGGGCGTGACGGCGAAGAATCGCGCGTCATCCTGCTGTTCTCGGTGCAGGATATCATCATCAATAAATTATTGAACAGTAAGACAAACGACGGAGAAGCGACGAACAAGTTGAACAAAATGATCAACTATTGCTATACGAACCAATGCCTGCGGGCCTACATCCAGGAGTATTTCGGCGAGGTCATCGCCACTCAGGACTGCCAGCATTGTTCGAACTGTCTGAACAAAGCGGAACAGAAGGACATCACGGAAGAGGCCCAAAAAATCCTTTCCTGCGTCGTACGGATGCGCGGGCGCTACGGCATCCAAAAAATCATCTCGGTTCTGCAGGGAAGCAAGCAGAAAGGCATCACGGACTACGGCTTGGACAAGCTGAAGACGTATGGGCAGATGAGCAAATACAGCGACCAGGCCTTGCGGGAGATGATCGGCGTCCTGATTGCGGATGAGTATCTGCAGGTCGTCGGCGATCAGTATCCGCTCGTCCAGGTCACGCAGAAGGCGCTGAGCGTCCTGAAGGAAGGCGGGAAGGTGGCCATGTCCTATGCTTTGGAGGAAACGGGCGACAGGGCGGCGAAGCAGACCGGCAAAGGGCTCTACGATACCGGCTTGTTCGACCGCTTGCGCCAATTGCGCATGGAATTGGCAAGCGAACACGGGATTCCCTCCTACATCGTCTTTTCGGATGTGGCGTTGCATGATATGGGCAGGCTTTTCCCGACGACCGCGGAGGAATTTCTGCAAGTTTCCGGTGTCGGCGAGACGAAGCTGGAGCGTTACGGGAAGCCCTTTATGGAACTCGTCGCGGACTATCTGCAGGAATTTCCCGAGGCAAAAAAAGAGTTGCAACAGAAAAAACGGGAGCGGGAAGAGCAACTGAAGGATTCAGAGGGTACGGACAGTGCACCTGCAAGGGCGAAAAGGCAGAGTACAGGCGCCACCTACGACGAAACCTACCGCCTTTACCAGGAAGGCCGTTCGCTCGATGAAATCGTCGCTCTTCGCGGCATGTCCAAGATGACCATCGAAAATCATTTTGTCTACATGGCAAGAAACAAAAGCCATGACATTCGGCTATCCGATTTTGTGACGCAGGAACAGGTGGACACTATCTTAAGCGTGGCCGAGGAACAAGAGGGTAATTATTTGAAGCCGATCAAAGAGGCTTTGGGGGAAACGTACACCTATTTCCAAATTTCGTTGGCGTTGGCTTCCCAAAACAGATCCTGAACGTTCCTGACCAGCGATGGAAGGAAGAAGATAACGCAAAAACCAAAACGATTCCCTGGAAATGGGAATCGTTTTGGTTTTTTGCGTTTCCTGGGTGATACAAGGGATTCGGAAAATTGTTATTGCAAGTGGCTATTTGATATAATGAAAGAAAGAGAGCGGTTACTTTTTATTTGTTGTCGCATCCGATTGGGGTTACACAACGGAGGGTGTTTCTTATGAAAAAGATACGTCAAATCATCATAGCAGGACTGTTTGGCCTCGCTTGTTTAGCGCCCGAAAGGGCAATTGCTTCTGAAGGGACGGGCACTAATCCAATCGTCAGTGACAGTGCGTTTGGCATAAACGTAACGGAAATATTGCAGGATAGGAGTCGGGCTGTTCCTTCAGGATCAGAGGCTGCAGTCATCGAAGCGGGAAGACAGGTAAGGCATACGATCAAAACGTTCGAAAAGCTGATCTCAAGGACGGAGCCGGTAAGCTGGGACGATGCATCTGCCGCAGCGCCCGTTGTTTCCTATCAAACATACATGCAAAATCGCGGCTGGCAAAATGAGGTGAGCAATGGCGCAATCGGTGGGATAATCGGGCAGGAGCTGCAAATGGAAAGCATTCGGATCCAATTGAAGAACTTGCCTTATGCCGGTTCGATTTCCTATCGCACGCTTGCGCAAGGTGCAGGATGGTCGCCGTTTGTCTCGAATGGAACCCTTAGCGGAACGGAAGGCGTGGGGGGACGGCTGGAAGCCATCGAAATGAAATTGACCGGGGAAATGGCTTTACAATATGATGTCTACTATCGCGCCTATGCGCAAAGATTCGGGTGGCTGGACTGGTCCCTGAACGGCGAAACGGCAGGGACGGAAGGATTCGGCTACCGCTTGGAGGCCGTTGAAGTATTGCTGGTCAAAAAAGGCGCTACCGTTGCCGGGGCGACCGAAAATCGGTTCGTTAAGCGGACCGAACCGCTCCTTTCCTATGCAAGCTACCTCCATAATGAGGGGTGGCAAAATCCGGTATTCAATGCGGAACTCAGCGGTACGGCCGGGCAAACCAAGCAATTGGAAGGGCTCACCGTGCAATTGTCCTCGCAGCCCTACTCCGGTTCCATTACCTACCGCACCGATGTCCAGGATTACGGTTGGCTGGATTGGGTGAAGGATGGCGGACAAGCCGGCATGCCGGGGACGGGCAAAGGCCTGGAAGCCATCGAGATAGCCTTGACCGATGAAATGGCAACGCAATATGATGTCTATTATCAAGTATACGTGCAGAACATCGGCTGGCTGGATTGGGCGATGAACGGGGCAGTTGCCGGAACGGAAGATTACGGCTATGCCCTGGATGGCTTGCAAATCCAATTGGTGCCGAAAGGCGGGGCTGCACCGGGAAGTCTGGCCACACCTTTCATGAAAAAAATCCCGGAAAAGGCAGCGGAACCCGAGGTCGCCGAAACGCCCGAAAGCCCAGAAACGGCGGCAGCTCCAGCGCTTCCGGAACTTCCGGCCGTTCCAAGCGGTCCCGATTGGAACGTACGGGATGGCTATTTCAAAACGGACTATGGAACGCAATATTATGTGGGGAGCAGCTATATCATCGTCAGCCTGAGCTATCAGACGGTTTGGGCTTACATAGGCAACGATGAAATTGTCGAGGCCCCCGTCATCACGGGAAGGCCGTCCATGCCTACGCCAAGAGGGCTGTTCTATATCCAACCATCCAAGGAATCCCCGTCCGTTTTGATTGGGGAGGATTATAAATCGCCGGTCCAATACTGGATTCCATTTTTAGGGAATTCATACGGACTGCATGATTCCCCTTGGCAAACGAGCGGATACGGAGGCGAACTCTATCAAACCCTCGGCTCGCACGGCTGCGTCAATACACCCTATTACGCCGTCGAAACGCTGTATAACACATTCCCAATCGGGACACCGGTCGTTGTGTATTAGCGGATGAAGTCGCAATCAAAAGATGGGAACGGCGGCCGGAAATTGTGAGAATTTGCTGAAGAAACGCCGGAAAAATACATACGGCCGGAAATCCTGTTATACTGTAGAAAATAAGTGGATCGAAAGAGGTATATATGAACAGAAATAAATTTGAAGATTTTGGCATACAGGACGAGATACTGAAGGCATTGGAAGGGTTGCGCTATCTGCATCCGACGAAGGTACAGGAAGAAGTCATCCCAGCAGTATTGGCCGGCAAAGATATCATCGTGCAGTCACAGACCGGAAGCGGGAAAACGGCCAGTTACGGCATTCCCCTCTGCGCGGACATCGATTGGGAAGAGAACAGACCCCAAGCGTTGATCCTGGTTCCGACCCGTGAATTGGCGACCCAGGTCAAGGAAGACATCATGAACATCGGACGTCTGAAGCGGATCAAAGCGACGGCGGTCTACGGCAAAGCAAAATTTGCTATCCAAAAATCGGAACTGAAGCAAAAAAGCCATATCGTGGTCGGTACGCCGGGCCGCGTCTTGGAACATCTGCAGGAAGGGACAATGAAGGTCGACAAGATACGCTATTTGGTGTTGGACGAAGCGGATGAGATGTTGAATATGGGCTTCATCGAACAAGTCGAAGCAATCATCGATTTCTTGCCGAAAGAACGCCAAACGCTCCTTTTCTCGGCGACGATGCCGTCCAAAATTGAACGACTGGCGACCTTCTACATGAAGCCGGACAAGCTTTCCGTGAAGATTGAAATGACGGAAACGTCAAAACCGAAGATCGTCCAGACGTTCATCCGGGTTGACCAAGACAGCAAAATGGAAAAACTGCTGGATCTGATCACCGTCGAAAATCCGGACAGCTGCATCATCTTCTGCAACACGCAGGAAGCAGTGAACAGTCTCTATACCTTCCTGAATAAAAACGGTCTGCCGGTGGACAAAATCCACGGTGGTATGATACAGGAAGACCGTTTCGGCGTCATGGACGATTTCAGACAAGGCAAGTTCCGCTATCTGGTTGCGACGGATGTTGCGGCCCGCGGGATTGACATCGAAAATGTGACGCATGTCATCAACTACGATGTGCCGGTGGAAAAAGAAAGCTTCGTCCACCGCACCGGACGTACCGGCAGAGCCGGGAAAACGGGGATAGCCTTGACGTTGGTGACGCCGAGCGAAACCAGCTGGTGGCAGGAAGTGAAGAACTATGCCGGACAGGACATCACGGAAGGAAGCCTCCCGAGCCAACGCTTGGTGCAACGCCAAAAGGCTGACTTCGAGAAGAAGCTGCAGGAGCGTCCGCGTCTGAAGAAGGCGAAAGGCAAGGAACTGAACCAAGGGATCATGAAGCTGTATTTCAACGGCGGGAAAAAGAAAAAACTGCGCGCCGTCGACTTTGTCGGTACGATCACCAATATCCCGGGCATCAATGCGGATGATATCGGCATCATCACCATCCAGGAAAATGTCACCTATATCGAGATTCTGAACGGCAAAGGCCAGACGGTCATCGATGCCATGAAGACCCGCACGATCAAGGGGAAAACTTTAAAGGTGCATAAAGCCAAAAAAAGCTGATCAAGAAAGTAAGAAAAGCGGTCCAAGCCCGCCCTGCCTCGAATTAGGAAACACTGTGACCTATTCGGTCAAGTGTATCATGCCTCTAAGCGATTAAAATCGCAAGAGTCATGACAATTTAGGAAATCTGGCCCTGCAACTTTCTCTTCGGTCACCTTATACTGGTACTCTAAGGAATGAATTCCTAAGAGTACCATGCAAATGAGCATACTGCGCAATGGGTCAGATTTGTCTGATTTCCGAGAGGCAGGCTTGGACCGCTGGACATCATATGATGGCGTTAAACAATTAAAGAACCTGTTAAAAACCTTCGGTGATGCGCTTTTACACTCAAAAAAAATTATACTTTCCTTAGCTATAGAAGAGGGCTGCAAATCATGGAAACTGATTTGCGGCCCTCTTCTATTTTGAATGCAATTGTTTCCTTGCCTATTTCTTTACGTCCGAATACCGTTCTGGATTTTTTTTGAATACGGATTTGGCATAAGGGCACAGCGGATCAATTTTTCTGTTTTCTTCCCTGGCCATTTCCACCACTGCATCAACGAGCTGCCCTGCAATCCCTTGGCCGCGGTAATCATCATCGACAAAGGTGCTGGTGATGCAGATGTATCCCTCATCATCTAAGGTATAGTCGATTTCCGCTATCAATACGCCATTTTCATCTTTCTTGTAGAAACGTGATCTTTCCTTTTCAAAATCCATAACTAGGTTCCTTTCTAATGCTTACTGTATTTCAGAGTGCCACTGGGGAACGGAATGAGAACCCTTACTTTATTCTTTCATTATAAGGATATGCGTTTATTTAATCAAAAAATTTGAAGCGGGACAAATACTGTGCCAATCTTTAGGCCAGAAAACGGACCAATGTTATAATGCAGACAGTGATTTTGGGTACGTTATGCTAAATGACCACAGATGAGGAGACCGGTTATATGATTTTAGAGGAAAGAATAAAACGTTTGAATGACAAGGGGGTTGTGCAGGCACCCTACGTTGTCTATTGGATGCAGAGCTCCCAAAGAGCGGAGGACAACCATGCTCTTGAGTATGCGATCAGCCAAGCCAACGCGCTGGAAAAGCCGCTGCTCGTCTATTTCGGCATTACGGACAGCTTTCCCGAAGCCAACGAACGGCACTATTATTTTATGCTGGAGGGCTTGAAGGAAGTCAATGCGGCATTGGCGAAGAGGGGAATCGGCATGCTGATCAGGCACATTTCCCCGGAAAAAGGCGCACTGGAAATAGCTTCCTTTGCGGCCCTGATGGTTGTCGACAGGGGCTATCTGAGGGTTGAAAGGCAGTGGCGGGAATTCTTAGCGCAAAAGGCCGCATGCCCGGTCATTCAGGTTGAGACTAACGTTATCGTGCCGGTGGAGGCTGCTTCCCCGAAAGAAGAGTACTCCGCCTACACGCTCAGATTGAAGCTCAACAAACAGCTCGAGAGATTCATCCTGCCACTCAGCGAGCGGACAGTGAAACACCCGTCCATCCAGCTGGAACTGCCGTTCGAGGCGTACGCGGTTGAAGACATCGACAAAGCCAACGCCGGTCTCGACATCGACAGAACGGTGAAACGGGTGCCGTTCTACCAAGGCGGGACAAGCCAAGCGAAGGCAATGCTGGAGGATTTTATCGAAAATAAACTGGCCCGATACAGCGAACTGAAGAACCAACCAGGCGAAGAATACACTTCCGGGTTGAGCCCGTACCTTCATTTTGGGCAAATTTCGCCGCTGTACATATACGACAGGTTGCTTTCCGAGGAAGGTGAAGGCAAAAAAGTATTTTTGGAGGAATTGATCGTCAGGCGGGAGTTGGCCATGAACTTTGCCTTCTATAACGAAAAGTATGATTCCTATGAAGCCATGCCGGATTGGGCAAAAAAAACGCTTGATAAGCATTTGACCGACCAGCGGGATTACCTCTATACATGCGGGGAACTGGAACGTTCCAGGACACATGACGACTATTGGAATGCCGCTCAAACGGAGATGGTGCTGACCGGCAAGATGAACGGATATATGCGGATGTACTGGGGGAAGAAAATTTTGGAATGGAGCAATACCCCTGAAGAAGCCTTCAATCGGGCCATCCAGCTGAACAATAAATACAATCTGGACGGCAGGGATCCCAACGGCTATGCCGGGGTGGCCTGGTGCTTCGGCAAGAATGACCGACCTTGGGGAGAGCGGGCCATCTTCGGCATGGTGCGCTATATGAACGACAAAGGCCTGAAACGGAAGTTCGATATGGACAAATATCTGGAAAAAGTCGCAGCGTTGCAACGGCAGTCTGGATGATTGCTTAGTGCGCAAAAATCCGTTCGCGGGTGGCAATCTCTTCGCCGACGGTCTATACTGTTAAAATAGAAAGTGGTGAAATAGTTGAGACCAATCGTTACTTATGAAGAGCTAGAAAAGGACAAGGCGGATAAGTCCATCCTATTCGTGGATGTCCGCAGTCCAAAGGAATACGCAAAAGCGACCATTCCGGGAGCCGTGAACATACCGGTGCTGGATGATGAAGATCGGAAAGAAGTCGGCACCCTCTATGTTTCGGGACGGATCGACGAGGCGAAAATGTATGGCATCAACGCCATCGCGCCCCGCCTGCCGGAAATGTTCGCACGCTACCAGGGGTATGTTAAGGCATACGATCGGGTAGTCATTTTTTGCAGCCGCGGCGGATTCCGCAGCAACTCAATCTTTTCCTTGCTGAAGTCTCTGGGGATGGATGTCTACCGGTTGGAAGGCGGCTATAAAGGCTACCGGAATCATATCAATAAACAGGTACCGATGCTGTTCGAAAAGGTCCGGTTCGTCACCCTGTACGGCAATACCGGCAGCGGCAAGACCGCCATCCTGCACGAGCTGAAAGAACGCGGAGCGAACATCCTTGATCTGGAAGGCTGCGCCAACCACCGCGGCTCCCTATTGGGAAGCGTCGGTCTGGAGCGGAAAGAGCCCAATAGCCAAAAAATGTTCGAAAGTCTCCTGGTGGATACGGCCAAAAACTGGCAGCAACCTTTGATCGTCTTCACGGAAGGCGAAAGCAAACGGATCGGCAAAGTGGTGTTGCCCCCTGCACTTGTGGATGCGATGCGAAGAGGCAGGAACATCAAAATCGAGGCTTCACTGGATTACCGCATCGGACTGTTGAAACAGGATTATGTGCATGGAAACAAAGAGGAAATCAATCAAGCGCTCGATGGGCTGAAACAGTACGTGAACGCCGAGCGTGTGGAGGGCTACAAGGCCAGTATTCTCCAAAATGATTTCGAGGCCGTAATCGAAGATCTGTTGCTGAGCTATTATGACCCCCGCTACAATTACAACAAAAAAGAGTATGTTGCGGATTTCCACAACGAATCGCCTACCAAAACGGCCGAAGCCATTCTGGAATGGGCAAAAAATATAGAGTACGAAACGGATACGGACCAAACTCAGGAAATGGGTCTATCGAACCCTCCCGTATGAGTGTGATGAAGACCGCCTTTAGGTGCGGTGTGAGAGGGAGCTGTCTCATATCGAGATAGCCCCATTCTTGCGTTTTGTTGGGTATGGAGGATTGTGTAGTTCCGATCGGCATAACCCGCCGAAAGCTTTCCGGCGGGTTAAAATACAGTGTTCTCCACAGAATAATCCGCCGAAGGTTCGACGGAAGGTTATTATCGCGATGGAGCAATCAAAAAAACCGTCGCCGACTTTTCGGAAGGTTTTTCCGACAGGATCTGCGCCAAATACCCCGCCGCCGCGATCCCCGATCCGGTGGCGACCGAAAACAGAGAATGCAGGAATTCTCGAATGGAACATTCCTGAATAACCTGGCTTAGAAATCTGAGAATAGCAAAAAAGGGTTGACTCAATTAGAGACAGACCCTACTCATTGACTTAAGACTCATCCCTATCGATAAATTCAAAAAAAAAAAAAGAAGAGAGCGAAATCATGATTAATAGTTTCAAAAAATATACCTGGTTTTTCAAGTTGCGCTGGAAAAGCTACACGTTTGGTGTTTTAGCGTTGATCATTTGTGCCATCCTGCAGGTCCTTAACCCTAAAATCATCGGGACGATTATTGACGGCTTTATAGCGGGAACGTTAACCTGGCAGACCTTGCTTTTTTGGACTGCCCTGATACTTATTTCTTCCCTGGCAATGTACGCTTTACGATACGGATGGCGGATGGCTTTGTTCGGAAACTCGACCTTGATTGAGTCCATCCTGCGTAATCGTCTGTTTTCTTTTTTCACGCGAATGGATTCAGAATTCTTTCAGAAATATCGTACAGGCGATTTGATGGCCCATGCCACCAATGACTTGGCCGCCATTCGCTTTGTTGCCGCGGATGGTGTTTTGACTTTAACGGACGCCATCTCACTGGGCGGAATAACCCTCTTTTCCATGTTCTTTTTCATCGATTGGAAACTGACGCTCTTCGCCATTTTACCCCTTCCTATTCTGATCATTGTTTCCACCTATTTAGGAAAACAGATCCATTCCCGCTATCGGGGTGCCCTAAAATCTTTCTCATCCATGAACGACCACGTTCAGGAAAGTGTAACGGGCATGAAGGTGCTGAAGACACTTGGCGAAGAAAAAGAGGATTTGTCCGCTTTTAAAAAGAACACGCAAAAGGTTGTAGCCGAAAATCAACGGGTATACAAATTAAAAGCGGCTTTAAACCCAAGTATAGAAATCATTATGGGGGCCACTTATGTGATTGCCTTATTGGTTGGTGGGAATTACGTTCAAATTGGGCGTATTTCGATTGGCGATTTAGTGGCCTTCATTAGTTATATCGGCATGATGCAGTGGCCATTATTGGCAGTGGGCGGACTTATTAACACGCTGGAACGCGGAAGTGCGGCTTACGATCGGGTAGAAGCTTTACTAGCCTATACACCTGCGATTGTGGAGGTGGAATCTCCCTATCATCAAGCACTCAATGGCGATATCACTTTTGATATCCAATCCTTCACTTATCCGGGTGCTGCGCAACCAACTTTAACGGATGTCTCTTTCCACTTAGAGGAAGGGAAAATGCTGGGTGTTGTGGGCAGGACCGGATCGGGGAAGAGCACGTTGTATAAACTGTTGCTGCGTGACTATGATCAGTATGAGGGAAGGATTTCATACGGGGATATCGATATAAAAGAGTATGCTTTGCAGTCGCTCAAAGAAGGAATGGCGATCGTTCCGCAAGAGAATTTTCTGTTTTCAACCACGATCCGCGAGAATATCCGCTTTGGAAATCCGCAGTTGTCCCAAGAAGAAGTAGAAAAATATGCGAAGTTGGCCAACGTTCATGAGGACATCCTGAGCTTTCCGGAAGGGTACGATACGGAAGTTGGCGAACGAGGCGTTTCTTTATCCGGTGGCCAAAAACAGCGCATTGCGATTGCGCGCGCTCTAGCGGTAGGACCGGAATGCCTCATTTTGGATGATTCCTTATCGGCCGTGGATGCTCAGACAGAAGAAGCAATCTTAGAGTCCTTAAAACAAGAGCGGCGCCATAAAACTACGATCATTTCTGCCCATCGCATCAGTTCCATCATGCACGCGGATGAAATCATTGTAATGGAAAAAGGCAACATCGTGGAACGCGGTACTCACCAACAGTTAATAGCAATGAACGGGTGGTATGCGGATATGTATCAAAAGCAACAACTGGAGAAAAAATTAGACGGGGAGGCAGTATAGTGGACACAAAAAAACAAACTGCTTTTTCATATAAAGAATCCTGGAACATTCTACTGAGTATGTTCCGTTTTGCCAAACCTTATCGATTCCTTTTCGTCGTTTCCTTTGTGTCTCTGGCATTCGCTTCAGCCATTGCCGCCTATTTGCCTATTGTTATTCAGCGGTACATTGATGATGATTTAGCGAATGGAACAGCCACACTAGCGCTTACGATTCGTGTGGTCATCTTTTATGCGGTACTGACCATCCTCAAAGCGGGATTTTCATACGTGAAGGATTTTCTCTTCAATACGGCATCAGAAAGAACCGTGGGGAACATCCGGGAGCAAATGTATGAGAAGGTCGTTTCCCTGGGTATGCGCTACTTTGATCAGACGCCTGCTGGCACTGTGGTTTCGAGGGTAACCAATGACACGGAGACCATTAAAGAATTTTGGACGGTCTTTTTGAATATTTCTAATGGCTTATTCAATGTCATTGCGATTACGATTGCCATGTTCGTCCTGAATTGGCGGATGGGGCTTGTCTTCTTTTTATTCGCGCCTTTCATTGTTTGGATGGCTGGAATCTATCGAAAGAAAAGTACGCTTGTCTATGGCCACATGCGAAAAATACTCGGTCAGCTGAACGCCAACTTGAGTGAATCCATCAGCGGCATGAGCATCATCCAGAAATATCACCAAGAAGTGCGCTTGATGGATGAGTTCAGCGACATCAACCAAGAATATGTGGCCGCTCGTCGTTCCATGTATAGCATGAACGCCTTGTTGCTGGCGCCAGCAATCAATGTCATTGAATCGGTCGCTCTCGTAGCGGTGCTGCTTATTTTTGGCTATCAAGATTGGAGCCAGAATACAGTTGACATCGGCCTGGTGTATGCTTTTACAGCATATTCCCGTTCCTTCTTCCAGCCCATCAGCCAGATGATGAATAGCCTGAGTTCCTTGCAGGATGGCATTGTTTCTGGAAACAGGGTTCAGGAATTGATGAAAAGCGAAGAACTTGCGCCGCAAGCTAATCCCGAAATCGAGGGGAGCATTACGGAAGGGCATATTTCCGTAAAAAATCTCAATTTCTCCTACGATGGCAAGAAACCCGTGTTGCGCAACATCAGCTTTGAAGTGAAGCCAGGGGAGACGGTGGCGTTGGTCGGTCAAACGGGATCGGGAAAAAGCTCCATTAT
Source organism: Trichococcus palustris (assembly GCF_900114465.1). Taxonomy (GTDB): domain Bacteria; phylum Bacillota; class Bacilli; order Lactobacillales; family Aerococcaceae; genus Trichococcus; species Trichococcus palustris. Next base: position 43,820 of record NZ_FOTD01000012.1, read on the forward strand.
CAACGTCCTGATGCGTTTTTATGAATATCATGAAGGAGACATCACCATTGATGGTTATTCCTTGAAGGATATCTCGATCGAAGAAATCCGGACGAAGATGGGGCTCGTTTTACAGGACAGTTTTTTATTCTATGGAAATATCGCGGATAATATTCGCATGCACAATGCTGCCTATACAGAGGCGGATATCAAGCAGGCTGCTGCATTTGTCTATGCCGATGATTTCATCTCGGAAATGGAGAATGGCTATGCTTCGAAGGTAGTGGAACGAGGCGCAAGCTTATCCGCAGGGGAAAGGCAGTTGATCAGCTTTGCGAGAACGATCCTGCGCTCCCCAAAAATTCTGATCCTTGACGAAGCGACAGCCAATATCGACACCGAAACGGAAGAGAAAATCCAAAAAGCTTTAGCCAACATGCGGAAAGATCGAACGTCTTTAATTATCGCCCACCGTTTGTCGACTATTAAAGATGCGGATCAAATTTTGGTTTTGAGCAACGGGGAAATTGTCGAGCGAGGCAACCACGATGAATTGGTTGAGAAAAAAGGCATTTATTATGACATGTATCAATTGCAAACGTACCAGGAAAAGACGGGTGAATTGTAAGTCATATAAAAACATATTCAAAAGACGCATATAAAACGAAAAGCACCTCCTTGAATGGTTACGATAAAACGTACCCGTTCAAGGAGGTGCTTTTTATATAAAGGCAAGCTGACGCAATGCATCCGCGCCATAATCCATTTCGGCCAGCGTGTTGAACGTTGAAAAGCTGAAGCGCACCATCCCTTGACGCTCCGTTCCGAAAGCTGTGTGGATCAAGGGCGCACAATGGGCTCCCGGACGGACCGCGATGTCGAAGTCCATGAAAAGGGCATCGCTGAGATCGCCGGAAGACCAGTCCGCCAGATTGAGGGAAACGACCGGGGCGCGGCGATGCTTCTCATCGAAGCAACCGTACAGCGTGATGCCCGGGATATCCTTGATTTTTCCGTAGAACCTGCGGGTCAGCTGGTCCAAACGGCTGCCGATTTCCGCTATGCCGATGTGTTGGACGTGGGCGATGCCCGCATCGAGACCGGCCAGGCCATGGACGTTCTGGGTTCCCGCTTCAAAGATGGCCGGGAAATCCAGGGGCATTTTTTTATCGAAGGAATGGAATCCGCTGCCGCCCGTGAAGACAGGCCTGAAAGCCAACGGTTTCTCCCCGAGGCAGATGCCGCCGGTTCCTTGGGGGCCGTACAGGCCTTTGTGGCCGGTGAAGCAAAGGACATCGATGTGTTGCCGCCGCATAGCGATGTCCAATATGCCGGCGCTCTGGGAAGCGTCGACGATGAACAGCAGATCGTTTTTGCTGCAGAAATCGCCGATCCGTTCCAAATCTACGGCGTTGCCGGTGACGTTGGAGGCATGGTTAACTACGACCGCCCGGGTATTGGTCTGCAGTAGCGCGGCAAATTCCGGGTAGCTAAGCTTTCCTTGTTCGTCGATGGACACGAAGGAAAGTTCGGCCCCTTGCTCTTCCAACTGATAAAGGGGGCGCAGGACGGAATTGTGCTCAGTGACGGTCGTGATGATATGGTCTTCCGGCGTCAGCAGGCTTTTGAGGACCATGTTCAGTGCCGCGGTGGCGTTGGCTGTGAAGGCGACAGTTGACGCACCGAATAAGTCCGCTGTTTTGCTACGGACCGATTCGGTCAACCGCAAGGCATTCAATGAGGCGGTATGGCTGCCTCTGGCGGGGTTGCCCAATTGCCCGTCTGCGATGGCATGGAAGACGGCTTGGGCGACGGCATCCGGTTTTTTCAAGGTTGTTGCGCTGTTATCGAAATAATACATATCATCTCATCCCTCCCACTCTGTCACAAATTTTTTGCGGTTTTCGAAGCGGACTTCGTAGCAGCCGTCCAGGGATACATTCTGCCCGGAAAGGAGCATTCGGATTTCGGATAGCTCTGCCAAAATGGTCTGGAGCACCAATCCGCATCCAGCCGAAAGCTGTTCCGGCATGGGGATCAGGCGGCACGCATAGCCGGCGGCAAGCACGCTTGCTTCCGCCGCCGCAGCTGCCTGCGAAGTGGGGAAGGCGATGATGCCGTAGTGTCTGCGGTCGATCATGGGGATACCGTTTTATAGGTGCGCTCGATTTCAACGATACGGTACATATTGGTGATCTCCCCGACGGCAAACTTCTCCTTGAGCCCATAAAATTCCACGCAGATGCCGCAGGTCAGGATCTCCACACCTTCAGCGGCCATCGCTTTCAGGTCGTCCAGAACGGGTGAACCTTCAGCGGTCAACTGGGCGCCCGCATTGTAGCAAAGGATTTTTTCGGGCAAAACTTCCTGTTCCGACAAGGCGAAAATGAAGCTTTTCATCAAAGTTTGCCCCAGTTCATCGGCACCGCTGCCGATGCTAGCGCTGTTCAAAATGACGACATAGCCGTTCTCTGCGTGTTCCGCAACTTGTGCGGCTGCTCCTTTTGCTTCGGAAGGAGTCGCTTTGCTTTCGACTCCCGATCCGGTTGCAGCAATACCCTCGCCGGCCGAGGCTGTGAGGGTCACTTCATATAATTGGTCGTTGATTTTATCGATATGGCTGCCGATTTTCAACTGTTCCGCCATCTTGGCCAAATTTTGCGTCGCGATTTCATTGTCCACGCTGACAAGGATATCCTCGCCGGCATGTTCTTTCAGCGCCCGTTTGGTCAAAATGACGGGCATCGGGCAGGCTTGTCCCACTGCATCTATTTTTTTCATCTTAATTCCTCCTCCTTAATGTAAATCAAAGTTCAACCGCGATTTTTATATCGTCTTTTGCCGTCACTTCGCCGATGATCCCGCAAGGCAGACCCAAAGCTGCGACTTTTGCCAGAAGCGACGTTGCAGCATCGGCAGAGACACTCACCAACAGTCCGCCGGAAGTCTGCGGATCGAAAAGGATTTCTTCAAGGGCGTAGTCATCCATGCGGAAGGCCACATCCTGCGCCAGATGGTTCCGGTTCCGCTGGCCGCCTGCTGTCGTGAGGAACTCCTTGGCCCCCTCGTAGGCTCCGGGAAGGCAAGGGATGCTGTCGGCATAGAGCGTCGCTGAAAACTTATCGGACAGCATCTCGGAAAGATGACCCAACAAACCGAAACCGGTGACATCGGTGCAGCTGTGGACCTCATAGCCGCGCAGAATTTCCGCTGCGTAGCGGTTAAGGGTGGTCATGGATTTCGCCGCAAAATCAAACGAATCCTGTTCCATTTCGCCCGCGCTGTAGGCGGTGGTGATGATGCCCGTGCCCAAAGGTTTCGTCAGCAGCAGGACATCGCCCTCTTCGCAGGTGTCATTGCGGTAAATACGGTCGGGATGCACTTTCCCCAGGACCGAAAGCCCGTATTTGGGTTGGGGGTCGTGGATGGAATGGCCGCCCACCAGGACACCGCCTGCTTCCTGCACTTTCCTTGCCCCGCCTGCCAATATCTTGGCCAAGATGGCAGTTGATTTCGTTTCCGGCCAGCAAACGATGTTCATGGCGGTCAAGACTTCCCCGCCCATGGCAAACACATCGCTCAGCGCATTGGTCGCCGCTATCTCCCCGAAGAGGGTGGCGTCAGCCACCATAGTGGGAAAGAAATCCAGCGTCTGGATCATGGCCATATCATCGTTTATCCGAAAGACCGCTGCATCGTCGGAAGAGTCGAAGCCGACCAAAAAGTCGGGATGTTCCTGTTTAGGCAGCTGGCTCAGCAGCTCGCCTAAAACGCCGGGACCGATTTTGGCGTTGCAGCCACCGCATATAAATAATTCTTCCATTAATTCCTTCTCCATGTTCTTCCTCCGATTTCATGTTTTTAGTTTTCGGAGACCCGTGACTTCAGTCGTGGGAGGAGAAAACGCTCGGCCCACCGGGCCGAAGGTCCTCCTTTTTCTCCGAACTCCTTTCTTTTACTTTTGGGGAACTCCTGTTTGGGTGCCCCGCTTGAAAAGCGGTATAATGGTGCTGAGGAAAAGAGGTGAAACGCGGCGATTTTCCAACCACCGCACATCGAAAAACCGTAAGCGCCCAAACCTGAATTCCAGGAGAAAACCGTTATGTGGGCAACGCTCACTCAAGGCACTCGCTGGAGACCGCACCACCAAGGCGCTGAATCCGAACGGCCATCGATTCGGTACCGCTCCGGCATGTCCGGTGCGGTAAGGGCGAAGTCAACCGTCCTGCGGGGGCAACCCCGGATATTCCGTCACATTAAGGCAGGAGCGTCTCCGGATGCGTCCGCACTGCCAGACAGGAATAAGCCTAAAGGGCGCTTGCGAAACAAGCGCTCCCGTCGCACAACGACGGAGGCAAGCCCGTGACTTCAGTCATGGGTAGTTGACCGATAAATAGATACTATTTATTATATACCTATTGGAGCGCAGTTCTATCATCGAATCGATATTTTTTTCGGGAACAGGGTACCGATGAGCGCTATACTAAAAAAGAAAGAGTCTGGAGCCTCGTCAGAAATACTCTGACTGGCTCCAGACTCTTGTTGTTGGATTATAGATCAGCTACGTTTTGGTCTGATTCGTTCATCAGACCGGCTTTGTCGAACAGGTAGAATAATAAGCTCAACACGATGCCGACGACACTCGCAAGGACCATCCCTTTTAATTCGATGCCGGCAAAGTTTACGGCAATGCCGCTTAGACCCGTAACAAAAACGATGGAAGTCAAAATCAAATTCTTGGATTTGCTGTAATCCACGTTTGATTCGACCAACAGACGCAAACCACTGGTACCGATCATGCCGTAGAGCAGGAACGTAACCCCGCCGATGACATCACCGGGGATCGTGGAGATCAAAGCAGCCAAGGGCCCGAAGAAGGACATGAACATGGAGAAGATGGCGGCACCGGCGATAACGCGAACGCTGTATACGCGGGTGATGGCCATAACGCCGATGTTTTCGCCATAAGTCGTTGTCGGAACCCCGCCGATCAAACCGGACAAAGCGGATGCGAAGTAATCCGCAAACAACGAACGGTGCAAGCCGGGATCTTTCAGCAAGTCACGGCCGATGACGTTGGAAGTGACGACTTGGTGACCGATATGTTCAGAAGTCAGAACCAAAAGAACCGGTAACATGGTCAAAATAGCATTCATATCAAATTTTGCCAATTGGAAATGAGGCATCGTAAACAGGGCTGTCTGCATCACGGGAGTGAAATCAACCATGCCGAATGCGATTGCCGATAGGTAACCAACGACGATTGCAATCAAAATAGGGATTGTCGATAAAAAGCCTTTAAATAAGACCGAACCTAAAACCGCTGTGCCCAAAGTGATGAAAAAGACAGCGAAATCCTGCGCTGTGGCAGTATCGGTCATCAAGTTAGCGCCGATGGAACCACCTTTGACGGTAAGGCTCGCCAGCTCCAACCCGATCAAGGCAACCACGGCACCCATCGCTGCCGGCGGAAGCACAACATCAATCCATTTCGTGCCGACGCGTTTAACGACAAGGGCTAAAATACAACCGATGATGCCAAGGACAACGAAACCGCCTTGCGCATAGGCAAAGCCTTGGTGGGCGATGATGATACTGGTGGGGCCTATGAAAGCGAAACTCGAACCAAGATAGGCAGGGGATTTCCCTTTCGTGATAAAAATGAATAATAGCGTCGCGACCCCGTTCATCAATAGAACAATGCTCGGATCAATTCCGAAAATGATGGGTACGAGAACAGAAGCGCCGAACATAGCGAAAGTATGTTGCAAACTTAGTGGAATCAATAGGTTTGCAGGTACTTTTTCGTCAACCTGAATAATTTTTTTTGAAGACATCTCCAAATTCCTCCTATGGGCACAAAAAAAAGCCCTTGAATTTTAATATTCGCAAAAGGACCTAAGGTATCAAATATTCGATTTGTTACCCTTTTTAATCTCTCGGGATTATTTTAAAGGACTCTGCATTGCTTATTTTAGCAATAATCGGGACGGAATACAACAATAATGAGTACTTAAATCACCAAATTTTCAATGCTCCAGAACAAGAAATAAATGAAAAGGCTTCACCTTTTGGAACAGGCTAAATAAATGCAAAGTTCGATAGGCGTCATTCTTTACAATCCTGGGAACCGGTTGTACGATTAAGGCAAGAAATAAGAAGCGCAAGGGTTGGCATCTGTGGAGGCTTCTTCTTGTCCGGATGAATAAGGCTGAACGGTGTTAGGGTCAGTTCCCGGCTTTTGAAACGAATCCTGTAATTTTTAAAGGCAAGATAGATAATGAGGAGGAATTATTATGCAAAAGATTGTTCCGCACCTTTGGTACGACAAAGAGGCTGTGGAGGCCGCGACTTTCTATACCTCGCTTTTCCCCGAATCGGAAATAGTAAAGACTACGAAAATCTATGACACACCTTCAGGGACCGCCGAGACGGTGACCATGAAACTGGCGGGCCAGGACTTCATGGCGATTTCAGCCGGGCCTTTCTTCACATTCACGCCGGCCATCTCGCTGCGGGTGGATTGCAATTCCGAAGAGGAAGTCAGCTTTTTATGGGGAAAACTCTCGGAAGGCGGCAGTGTTTTGATGCCCCTTGATGCCTACCCTTTCAGCGCCAAATACGGCTGGACAACAGACAAGTACGGCCTGTCCTGGCAAATCATGTACGTCGCCGACAGGGAGATTACGCAAAAAATCACGCCGACGCTGATGTTCACCGGCAAAAACGCAGGGAAAGCGGAAGAGGCCATTTATTTCTATATATCGGTCTTCAACGATGCGGAAGTCGAGGGCATGGACTACTATGGCGTAAAAGAAGAGCTCGATGCTCCGGGGACAGTCCGTCATGCTGCGTTCCAGCTTGAGGGACAAACATTTGCGGCGATGGATAGCGCCTATAAGCATGAATTTACATTCAATGAAGCCATTTCTTTCATCGTGAATTGCGAAACGCAGGACGAAATTGATTATTTCTGGGAAAACCTGTCCTTTGTCCCCGAAGCCGAGCAATGCGGGTGGCTCAAAGATAAGTACGGGGTCTCCTGGCAGATCGTTCCGGACATCATGGCGGACATGCTTCAAACGGAAGATGCCGGGAAGCTGAAACGCGTCACGGAAACTTTCCTGAAGATGAAGAAGTTCGATATCGCTGCCCTGAAAAAAGCCTATGCAGGATAGAATTTTCCCATGGATTTTTACGGTTGCTCCTTGCTTTTCCAAATAATGCGATGCCGAAACCCTATCATTTCAATCGGATGGGGTTTCTTTTTGGGGTGGAGAGGTCCGCTGTTGCAGCCAAGGCAGAGAAAGGTTGATAGGGGATGGAAAAGAGGGACATCGGCCACGAGCGCTCAGCGAATCAGCTGCTCAGCGGGAATCACTGTGACAGCGTCGCGGAAACCGTCAGGTGGATGGGGGCCATCCAGGCGCAGGATTATGCGCAGGCTCTCTGGGCAATCGGGGCGCGCATGCCCGGAACGACAAAAGCTGAAATCGAAAAGGCGATCGCCGAAAAACAAATTGTCCGCACGTGGCCGATGCGGCATACCATCCATTTTGTCGCCAGAGAAGACCTCAGGTGGATGCTGGATGTATCCGCAACAAGGATGCTGAAGCAAAAAAAGGGGCGTATGCTTCAACTCGGTTTGGATGAGGGGCAACTGGAAAAAAGCCTGGAACTATTCCAGCGGGAACTGAGATCGCGTGGGCCGTTGAAACGCTCGGAAATGCGCCGCGTGTTGGAGTCAGCCGGCATTGATACGGCGAATCAACGGTTTTATCATATTCTCTGGTACGCGGCACAGAGCGGCTTGATCTTCATTGGGCCGATGCGAGACAGCCAACAAACCTTTCTGCTGGTGGATGATTGGGCCGAGGATGGCCCCCCGCTCGCGCGCGAGGAAGCCCTCCATCGATTGGCTGTCCGATATGTGACGAGTCACGGTCCGGCGACCATCCCAGATTTTTCCTGGTGGGCAGGTTTGACGCTGACGGAGGCCAGAACGGGCATCCATTCGGCAAGGCCGGAACTTTTTGCGGAAGAACGGGATGGCCGGGAATTTTGGCGGTGCGTCCATTCTCCGGATGCGAAACGGAATGCCGCGACGGATTTGCGTTTTTTGCCCAATCTGGATGAATACCTGATCGGCTACAAAGTCCGGAGTGACGTGCTGCCGCCGGAACGGTACGCCAAAATAGCTTCCGAAGCAAACGGACTGTTCCGACCGGTGCTCCACGACGGACAAGTCATCGGTAACTGGAAACCGGCAGTCCATAGAGGGGTTGTCGCTTTGACGATTCGGCTGGCCGAACCTTTCAAAGGCGCAGCAAAACGGATGGAGGAAGAAGCCGAGCGCTACAGCCATTTCATCGGCTTGCCGATGTCATCGGTCAAAATAGAAAACCTTCGTTGAATGAAAAAGGTGATGAGTCTGAACTAAATTAGCCGCTCCCGCAAAGAAAGGCTTGAATGAATGTAAATGTTCGATAGAATGGATTACAGAAAAGAAATTTTTTCAGCGCCAGAATAAAGCGATACAAAAAAGGATAATATTATAGTAGAAACAGAAAATTCCTTCCCCACCCTGAAATAGCTGGCTGGAGAAGGACGGCGTTACATAAAATAAAAAGGAGGAAATGCCGCACCGAATTGTCTCCCGACAAAAGTGGGACAAAATGGACACAGATATTTGTGACGTGGGTGGCAGCAAAAAGATGACTTTAAAACAACTACGCTATATGATGGCAGTCGCTCAGTACAAATCGATCAATGAGGCAGCCAAAAAGCTGTTCATTTCGCAGCCGAGCCTTTCCAACGCAATTAAGGAATTGGAGGCGGAAATCGGCCTGGAACTCTTCACTCGGACGGCCAAAGGGATCACGCTGACCGCTGAAGGAACGGAATTCCTGAAATACGCCCAACAGGTCATCGAACAGGCGGAGCTATTGGAACAACGTTACCTAGATAAAAAACCGGCGAAGCAGCTGTGCTCCATCTCCACTCAGCATTACGCCTTCGCAGTCACCGCTTTCGTCAATATGATCAAACGCAGCGCTGCCGATGAATACAAATTCACCTTGCGGGAAACCCGCACGCATGAAATCATCCAGGACGTCAAGAATCTGCAGAGTGAAATCGGCATCCTCTATCTCGATTCCTTTAACCGCAAAGCGCTCCAAAAAATCCTTCTGGAAAACCATATTGAATTCCATCCGCTCTTTGAAGCCTCGCCGCACGTTTTTGTGAGCGTCAAACATCCTTTGGCAGGCAATGAAACGGTGACATTGAAGGAGCTGGAGGACTACCCTTATCTTTCCTTTGAGCAGGGCGAATATAATTCGTTTTATTTCTCGGAAGAGATCCTCAGCACCGTATTCCACAGAAAGAGCATCCTAGTCAGTGACCGTGCGACTTTGTTCAACCTCGTGATCGGTCTGAACGGCTATACCATCTCCACCGGTGTCCTCAATGCGGATCTGAACGGCACGGACATCGTTTCCGTTCCATTGGCTGTGGATGAGCGCATGGTGATCGGCTGGATCGCCAATAAGAAAGCCCGACTCAGCGTCCAAGGGGAAGCCTACATCGAAGAGCTGCAGGCGGTCATCCGTTCCTATAAGCTGCAATAGAATATGCGACCATAGTTGCGATATAGCCAATACCTATAACTGAATATAATATTTTAGTGTTACCCTATATATTTTTTCCGTGGCATACTGATACAAATGAAATCATTCACATAAAAGAGCTACTGGAAAGTGCCGACAAAGGATGACACAGGAAAAAGAAATCAAGGGGTGCATTATATATGAAAATTAGGGATATGCTTGCAAAGGGGAACCCAACGGTGTCCTTCGAAATATTTCCGCCAAAGAGTACATATCCATTGGAGACCGTATTCGAGACCATGGATAGTCTGAAGGATCTGAATCCCGATTTCATTTCCGTAACCTATGGTGCAGGCGGGTCGACCAAGGGGAATACGGTTGACATAGCCTCAAGGATCAAGAAGGATTTCGGCATAGAAGCCATCGCCCATCTAACCTGCTGCACTTCATCAAAGGAAGGGATCCAGGAGACGCTTGCGTCCATAAAGGAAAGCGGCCTGGAGAACATCCTCGCCTTAAGGGGAGACATACCGGAAGCCCTTCAGAACGATAAAAACTGGAATCCCCAGTATCGCTATGCCTCCGAATTGATTGACGAAATCAAAGCTTTCGGCGATTTCTCCATTGGGGCAGCCTGCTATCCTGAGGGACACGTGGAATCGAAGAACATGGTGGATGACCTGAAAAACCTGAAGCGCAAGGTCGATCACGGCGCCGATTTCCTGATCACCCAGCTCTTCTACGACAATGAGCTCTTCTACCAGTTCAGGGAAAAAATGGAACTCGTAGGGGTGGATAAACCTGTCATAGCAGGCATACTGCCGGTTCTGAACATCAAACAGGTGAAACACATCCAGAAGATATCCGGCTGTAATCTGCCGCCTAAATTCTTGCGGATCCTGGACAGATACGAACACGATCCCCAATCACTGCAGGAGGCCGGGATCGCCTACGCTGTCGACCAGATCATCGATCTGCTGTCTTATGGCGTGGATGGCGTCCACATCTATACGATGAACAAACCGGATCCGACAAGACGGATCATGGAGAGCATCTGTTCCGTGCGGCAGGCTGCATGCAAAGCGGTGAAATAAGATGATGACGGACCTCAAGCAAGTTGCAAAGTACTTGGGCTACGGCAGCCACGTACCCGAAGAAAAAACCATGGCTGACATGGTTTCCATCGCGAATGCATTGGAAAAATCAGTGAGGGCCGGTTGGACGTACGGTAACTATATCCTTGAACAGGATGAAACGGGCCCGGTGATACTGGCGGACACCGCAGTGGAACTCCACGGGAAGAGCATAAAAAGGACGCTCAAGAACTGCAAAGAAGTCTATATCATGGCCTGTACCTTGGGAGCCAAGGGAGACAGGCTGATCGAGCTTGAAAAGATGATGTCCACCACCCAGGGGATGATAGCAGATGCCTGTGCTTCGGTGCTCGTCGAAGCCTATGCGGACCTCTGCCAAAAGGAAATCGAGGCGAAACTGCCCGAAGGCAGCACGCTTACCTTCCGATATGCACCCGGATATGGGGACCTTCCCCTGGCTACGAATAAAGAGATACTGGAGCTGCTGAAGGCCGAAAAGAGGATAGGGATTCATCTTACGGATTCTATGCTCATGACGCCGAGAAAATCCATTGTTGCCATACTGGGAGTGCTGGAGAACAAGGAATACAAGGGCAAGAATCATAGATGCGGAAACCAAAGCTGTGACGAGTGCGAATTGAGCGACGGTTGCCCTGCGAGGAACTAAGGAAGGTTAGGGATAAACATGGATCTATTGAAAAATATTGGAGAGGGCCTAATCCTCTTCGATGGAGCGATGGGGACGATGCTCCAGAACTACGGCATGAAGCCAGGCCAGAATCCGGAAGCGTTGAACCTGGAGGACCCGGAGCTCATCGCGCGGATACACAAGGAATATGTCGAAGCGGGAGCCCAGCTTTTGACCAGCAACACCTTCGGGGCCAATGCGTATAAGCTGTACGAGACAGGCTACTCCGTGAAGGAAGTGGTGGAGGCGGCTGTAACGCTTGCCAAAAAAGCCGCTGCAGGGACGGAAACGTTAGTGGCTTTGGACATAGGACCGATCGGCAAGATGATGAAACCGATCGGCCTCCTCACATTCGAGGAAGCCTACGACCTATTCCGCGAGCAGGTGGAGGCAGGTGCCGCTGCGGGCGCGGACGTCATCCTCATCGAGACGATGTCGGATCTGTCGGAGATGCGGGCTGCGGTCCTTGCGGCAAAGGAACATTCCGGGCTGCCGGTGTTTGCGACAATGACCTTTTCCGAGGACGGCAATACATTGACCGGGACAGAACCCGAAATCATGGCCATTTCCCTGGATGCCCTGGGAGTCGACGTGCTCGGAGTCAACTGCTCGCTGGGGCCAAAGGAACTAGTGCCGATTATTGAGCGGATCTTGAAAGCAACCAACACACCCGTGATGGTGCAGGCAAATGCCGGCATTCCCGTGACGGAAGGCGGCATTGCGCGCTATTCCGTCACCTCGGAGGATTTTCTTGAAAGCGCGAAGGATTTTGCGGCGATGGGCGTTTCCGTCATCGGCGGATGCTGCGGCACCACGCCGGCATACATCAAGGATCTGAAGGGTGCTGCAACATACTTCCGGAAGCGGGAACAACAGGAATTGGGCAGCTATGTCTGCTCCGCACAAAAGAAGGTCCGCCTTGATGGAAAGGTAACCCTGATCGGGGAACGGATCAATCCTTCCGGGAACAAGAAGCTGAAGGAACAGTTCATGGCAGGGAATCCAATGGCTGCCGTACGGGTTGCCTTCGAACAGGTACAGAATGGAGCGGAAGTCCTAGATGTGAACACATCCCTTCCAGGAGTGGATGAACCCGGCTATATGAAGGAAATTATCGACGGCATGAGCGGCCTTGTGGAAGCGCCACTGCAGTTCGACTCGACAAATCCGGATGTTTTGGAGATGGCCCTTCGCCGCTATAGCGGTGTTGCCATCGTGAACTCGGTCAACGGTGAAGAAGAATCCATGACTGCCATCTATCCTATCGTCAAGAAATACGGCGCCTTTGTGGTGGCGTTATGCTTGGATGAACAAGGAATACCTGACGATGCGGCCGGCAGGGCAAAAGTTGCCGGAAAGCTGATCGGACGAGCGAAGGATTACGGCATAGATGAAGGCAGACTTCTGATAGACTGTTTGGTCCTCACCGCATCAGCCCAGCAGAAAGCCGTCATGGAGACGCTGAAAGCCATGAGATGGGTCAAAGAACATTCTAGGTCCTTGACCACCTTAGGGCTGAGCAACGTGTCCTTCGGGCTGCCGTTCAGGGCGCTGATCAACCGCACCTATTTCGCCATGGCCCTTACATCGGGCCTGGATACCGTCATCATCAATCCCGGAGCGGCCGGCATAGTGGACACACTGAAGGCCTTCAATGTTTTGGCGGGACATGACGAAGGAGCAATGGAATACATAGCATACAACAGCGATGCGGCACCAAAGGCGGATGGACCGAAGAAGGCAGTCGGTCCGCGCACATTCAAGGACATCTTGCTTGAAGGGGATAAGAATGGCATCGCGGAGGCGACAAAGGAACTTCTCATCAATGAGGAGCCGCTGTCGGTCATCGATAACCACATCGTCCCCGCTCTGGATGAAGTGGGAAAACTCTACGAGAAGAAGGACATATTCCTGCCGCAGCTCATCCGGAGTGCGGAGACTGCGGGTGTGGCTTTTGAGATCCTGAGAGGGAAACTCACCGAAGGGCATAAGAAGCTGGAACCGAAAGGAACCATCGTCATGGCGACCGTCAAGGGAGACATCCACGACATAGGGAAGAATCTGGCCAAGGTCCTCCTTGAGAGCTACGGGTATGACGTGATCGATTTGGGCAAGGATGTTCCGATAGAAAAAATCGTCGAAACGGTCAAGGAAAGAAAAGTGAAACTAGTCGGCCTATCCGCCCTGATGACGACCACTGTCGTTTCCATGGAGGAAACCATCGCGGCGCTGAGGAGAGAGAATCTGCCGGTGAAGGTAATGGTCGGTGGAGCGGTGCTCACCGAAAAATATTCCAAGACCATAGGCGCGGACTATTACAGCAAGGATGCCCGAGCGGGCGTTCTGGTGGCAGAAGAAGTATTCCGTCAGGAAAAATAAGATTATACATTTTATGAAGACTCACGCCTCCCCAACCCGAAACGGTCGGAAGGCGTGAGTCTTATTGTTTGTATATTTTACAAAGACGGGCAGAAACTGTAAAATAGAAATGGAAGCGGTTGCTGTTTTGTCGGCGATGTTAGGGAACCGCAAAAGGATGGGACCATCCGATTTTGAAAAGGGGTAGAAAAAAATGGGTTATATCAAGAGCCACGTCAAAAAAAGCATCTTCATCAATGCACCGGTTGAAAAAGTAAGTCGCTATTTAGGGACCCCCGAAAACTGGGCACAGTTCCATGACAATCTCTCCGGCATCAAACCGATCAGCGGAAAAGGCGGGCTGGGTTCGGTATTCAAGGCGGATTATGCCATGGCTGAGGAACACGGGCCGGTGGAAATTCTCATCACCCAGTCGGACCTGGCCCCCGAAGGATTCATATTGAAGTCGGCAGTCAGTGTGGATACGATGGATCCAGCGGAAGATTCATATGTCAGACAAAGTTATATTGGAGTCGCAAAGGAGAACGGGACCGAATTTACCTTCGAGGAAGTTCAAAATGTTCCGATTGAAAGGTTCGGCGGCCGTTTCGACAAGGAATCCTATCAAGCATTGCGCGAAAAAAGCTCCGAAAAACTGATGGAAACGATCAAAAAAAGTTGTGAAGCCTAACCGTAAGAGAAAAGGCAACGGGAAATAACAAATATGCACAAAAAAGGAAAATCCATAGTGAATTTTCCTTTTTTCCTATTTTTTGTTCCCACGTCTTCTGAGAGCCAGTTCCCAAGGAGCGTAAAGGACGAACCAAGTGAAAAAGAAAACGAGGATGACTGGAATCAAATAGCCAGGGGAGCCGAACCACTTCTCGAAAAGAATCAATATTGTTCCTTTTTCGGCATAATTCAGAAACAGATAATTGCTTCCCAATAGTGGATTAATGAAGTACACAAATCCCGCGAAAACTAGGAAGAGGGCGATGCATTGCGGCAGTCGCCGGACATTCGGACGAAACCCGTCACCGAATACAAAAAGCAACGGAATCAGAATCAACAACGTGTGCGTCATTGCGAATTCGAAGAATCGGAAACTGAGCAGCGGATAGGGTCCCAAGTTGGGATAGGTCATTGCGGCGATTGCCCCGGGCAAACTCAGGCTGTAAGAAAATTCCTTCAGCACGAGCTTATTTGATGCAACGGCTGCAGTTTCCAAGATGACCGAAAAGCCGCAAAGATGCAACGGCAGCAACCTCAAAATATAGGCCGGGTATCCCATGCCGGTGACCCAAAGCCACCGGGAGAAGTAGACCGCAAGCATCAAAACCGTTGCCGTCCATTTTATCTTTCGCTTTCCGGCATCCGTTTGTCTGCGGTAGATGTAGATGACGAGCAAGATGGTTGCGGTTGAGACGGCAAGTAAACTCAAGTGAGTCAGGCTAAAGGTTTTTACGCCCATTCCGGACGGTAAATCCGATTTGAAGAGCCAAAAGTAAGCCATGGTCAGGACTCCTTTGCGGGATAGCGGAAATCAAGCGGATCAAAGAGACCTCTGCTGGGGGGATTTGTTTCTTTAGCCTCATTTTACCGCTTGCCGTCATCCGGCGCCACTTTCACACATTGCAGCCTCTTTTCAGCGCAGTACCGTTCTGTATGGGGTCAGAATGAACAGCCATCAAATATCAAGACTTAGTCTGGAGGAAAAAACATGGATGCCATCGACAAGAGGAAATCAGTACGAACTTACGCCAAACAGCCCCTTTCAGCCGAACAGCTGGAAGGGATCCGAGCGCTGCTCGACCAAGAGTATCCAGGTCCAATGGGAACCCGCCGCAGCTTTGAATGGGTCGGGCAGGGTGGGAACGGGGATGCCATCAACACCCTAGGCTTCATCACCGGGGAATTTGGCGCTATCGTCGGCTGGGCTGGCGAAGAACCGGATGCGCTTGTCGATTACGGGTATGTGCTGGAAGGCATCGTGTTGCAGTTGGTGGACAGGGGTTTGGGGACGTGCTGGGTGGGGGGAACCTTTTCGAGGAAAGGCGTCATAAAGCCATGAAGGAAGACAGGAGCGGCGATTTGCACATACCCGCCATCGTTACAGTAGGCGAAGCGGGGGAAGGCTTCAATGTTGCGAATCTGTTGCTGTCTTCAAAGAAAAAGAAACGGAAAGACTTCAATGAATTGTTTTTTGGGGAAGATGGCCGGAAAATAGAGGACAGCGGGAAAATAAAAATCCTGGAGGGCGTCCGTTGGTCCCCATCTTCGATGAACAGCCAACCGACTAGGGTGATCTGGGAGGGCAATCAGGTCCATTTCTTTTGCAAGGAAGGCGGAATGAACGTGCACTACATAGACGTCGGAATTGCCATGAGCCACTTTTTCCTCCGCGCCAGCCAAGCTGGGCTAAAGGGGAAATGGACCAAAATCCGTCATCATCCCAAGGCAAAGGGGCGCTATGTCGCGACATTCATGATCGAAAACGAGTGAACCAGGGCAACGGCGCAAAAAAAGAGCATAACAAGAAATAGGTCTGGAACAGTTGGGTACGGAAAAAGATGCGTGCTATAATGGAGTTAACAAATGCTAGCGTTTCCAAATGTGCGCTGGCGCTTGCATAGAGGAGGGGGATCGGGATGCATCCATTTTATGATTCCGTCAGTCAATTGCTGCGGGAAGAGAATACATGGTGGCTGGGATTGGCATCCATGTTTATGTACCTTCTTTTCTGGGCAATCGTCATCATCATTGTGCTGAGGATCTTCAAGAAGTATTATGCAAGGACGGAACATCAGCGGGCAAAAGAGGACACCGCCATGTCGATCCTCCGGGAAAGATATGCTAGGGGCGAAATCGATGCCGAGGAATTCAAGCAAAAGAAAGCCGATCTCGAGTAGTCAACCGGCAACAGGAGCCAACATCAGAGGTGCGTTATGAAATTGCGTTCATTGGTACCATTATCTTATTTTGGGATAACGACCATCCTATTCAACAGAAAAGATCCGCTTGTCGGCTCCATCATCCTCACCGATAAGTGCAATTTGGCTTGCAAGCATTGTGCGGTCAGCAATATCACCTCCATCCTCTATCCGCATCCGCAGATAAAAGCAGAGATGCAGAAAATGTACGCGGAGGGGGTAAGGATCCTCTTTTTTTATGGCGGGGAGCCGTTCCTGTGGCGAGATCATGGGCTCACGTTACGGGACTTGGTGATAGAGGCAAAACAACTAGGCTTTTTGCTGGTGAACGTCGTCACCAACGGAACCATCCGGGTCGATTTGCCGGAAGCGGACTTGGTGATGGTCAGCTTGGACGGCGGAAGGGAAAAGCATAACGAAATCCGTGGCGATACCTACGATACCATCATCGGAAACATCCAGAGCGCCTCTGCAAAGAATGTCTGCCTATACATGGCAATCAACCAGATCAACAAAGGCGAGATGGAAGAGGTCTGTGAGGTCGCTAAACAGCCGGGAAATGTCAAAGCCGTTTCCTTCAACTTCCACACGCCCTATCCCGGAACAGAACGGTTGAAGCTGAGCAGGGAGGAGAAGCAGGACTGCGCCGATCGGATTGCGCGTCTGATCGATGAGGGGTATCCGATCTTGAACTTGAAAAGCGCCCTGCCTTATATCGTGAACAACACCTTCCCGACCCCCTGTAACCAATGCGTGGTCATGGAAAATGGACAGCAATGGGTGTGCGGCCGCTGCATCGACATCGAAGGGCTTTGCGAAGAATGCGGCTTCTTTTTCGCCGCCGAATTTGCGCTCCTCTTCAGCGGGAATGCGAGGGTGATGCTGGATATGTTCAAGACCTACATGAAATATATTTAGGGGGTGTCAAAATGCTACGGACATCATTGCTGCGGGTCTTTCTTAGCCGCTCCACTAAGCCTTTTATATTTGAAGGCAACTATTCGAACAGCCTGGACTTCGAAACGCTGGATGATCTGGGGTTGTATGTGCACATCCCATTCTGCCGATCGTTATGCAGTTTTTGTCCCTACTGCAAGGTCGTCCACAACCGGCCGCAGGCGGATGCCTATAAAATAGCGCTGTTGAAGGAAATCGATCTGGTCTGCAAGCAGATGACCGGGAAGAAACAGGCGACCAGCCTGTATTTCGGCGGAGGGACACCGGCGATGATGCTGGATGATCTGAAGGATATCGTCGCAAAGCTGAAGGAATACTTTGTCGTGACAGGCGGGATAGGCGTGGAGCTCCATCCGAGCGACATCACCCAACGGAACCTGGATAAATTGAAGGCAGCCGGGGTATCGATGGTGAGCATCGGCATCCAATCCTTCAACGACGATTGCATCCGCAAACTGGGCAGGAGGAGCGACAATTTCGCCGAAAAGATCCAACTTGTAAAAGAGAACGGTTTCGCCGTCATCGATGTTGATTTGATCTTCGCCATCCCGGGACAGACGGATGAGATATTGGCGAACGACATCCGGACGGCCTTCGCAAGTGGGGCAACGCAAGTATCGACCTATCCCTTCATCGACTTCACCTTCGCCGACAACGCATACAAGCCGATGAGCGAGGAAGTGAAGAGGCGGATGCTGGAAAACCTCACGGCGTACTGCCATGAAATCGATGTCGAGCGGACATCGGTGTGGACCTTCGCAAAAAAGGATACGGAGAAATATTCATCCGTCACGCGCGACGCTTTTTTGGGGTTCGGCGTTTCGGCGACGACACTGCTGAAGGACATCTTCAAAATCAATACCTTTTCGATAGAGGACTACATAAACCGGATCGAGGCCGATTCCTTGCCGACGTCCTTGACGCTCCCTTTCACGAAAAGGCAGCGGGCGGTCTATTACCTGTTCTGGGGCTCCTATTCCATGAAAATAAACGAAGATAAATTCGCAAAAATAATCGGCACGCCATTGGACAGGATGTTCGGCAGCGAACTTTTCATCGCATCGAAGCTGGGCTACCTCAGAAAAAACGGGCATGTCTATGAGCTAACGGATAAAGCGGCCTATCTTTACCACGACATCGAGCAGGCCTATACGACCGCCTATATCGATAAGATGTGGAACGTATCGCGGAAACAGGCGTTTCCGGATCAGATCATTTTAAAGTGATTTTCAGATTTTTCAGTCATTGCAACCCCTGATTATAGTATAATGAGTGGAATGAACACAGGAAGGGCGATGCAGATGACTGAAAATGTATTATATCAACATCAAACATTAGGCGATTTAATGGCGGGCGTATTTGAAGGGACACTGACTTTCGAGGAATTGTTGAAACATGGCGACATGGGGATCGGCACGTTCGACGATTTTGAAGGGGAATTGATTCTGCTGGATGGCGTAGCCTACCAAGCGCGCGAAGACGGTGCCATCCTGCCGGTCAGCCCGGAACAGACGACGCCACATGCGGCGGTCACATTCTTCAACCCGGATCGTGAATACCAGATCAACCAACCGATGACATTGAAGAAAGTTCGCTCCGACATCGTGAAACGCGTCCGCAGCAAAAATGTTTTTTCGGTCGTCAAGATTACGGGACATTTTGAATATATCCATACCCGCGCCGTCCCGAAACAACAAAAACCCTATCCCCGTCTGATCGAAGCGACCCGAGTCCAGCCTGAATTCGAAAAATACGATTTGGATGGCACGGCCATCGGCATTTTTACGCCGGAGCTTTTTGACGGCGTTGCAAAGGGCGGATTCCATTGCCATTTCATCAGCGATGATCGTACGTTCGGGGGCCATATTTTGGACTACATCGTTGATGGCGCAAAATGCGAGATCCAAACCATCGAAAGCATCGTCCAGCACTTTGCTGTCCATGATGATGAATTTCTGGACAAAGACATCCATTACCATAACCTGGCGGCTGAAATGGAAGAAGCAGAAGGATAGAGAAAAGCCCAAAAAATAAAGAAAGTTGCTGGTTTTCAAGGTCAAGGACCTTGAGAATCAGCAACTTTTTGTTTTTATAATAGGGAGGCTAGGGCAAAGAAACGATGGTCATGTCAGCCATTTGCCAAGTGGAACTCGCTCGTCTCAGTGTCATAGATGAACACTTCGCCGGTTTCGATGATATAGTGCCAGCCGCTCACTTGCATTTTCCCTGCAGCTACCTTTTCACGGATGTAAGGGAAAGTCATCAAATGCTTCAATTGTTCCACAACATTCCCCTGTTCCATCATCCATGCCCGGGCGCCGGGTTCACTCGCAGGAATTTCCTTCAGGACGCGATCCCTGACCGGATGGATCAGCTCCAACCATTTCTTCGTATGCGGCAAGTGATTCAATTCTTCCGTAGGATTCAGGCAAGCCGCACATCCACCGCAGTTCGAATGGCCGCAGATGATGATGTTTTCGACGCCCAACGCAAGCACCGCATATTCGATGGCGGAGGTTGTCGCCACATATTCTTTGGTTTCCCGATAAGGTGGGGCTATATTGGCTATGTTGCGGATGATGAATAGCTCCCCAGGCAAAGTGCCGGTGATCATATTCGGATCCACACGCGAATCCGAGCAGGCAATGAAGAGTGTGTGGGGTTTTTGCCCCTCCTTCAGTCCCTTGAAAAGTTCCTGGTGAGCTTCAAAATCTTCCCGTCTAAACTTAACGATTCCATCTAACAGCTTTTGCATTGTATGCCTCCTCTTCCAGATAATTAGGTCACAGTTCCTTAAATATAGTACATGCGCAGCATTAAATCCACTATTTTATACTCTGGAGAGCATCCGGGAAGGATAGCGCCCGCGATTGAAAACGCAAACAAATGGATGGCATAGCCAACGCATTCAATGGAAAAGATTCTGAATGCCAGGCATTTTCTGTTAGCCGAAAAGCATAAAGGGAAAAAGGCTGCGTGCCGACAATAATATTTTTGTGAATGCGCATTCAAAGCGAAAAGGTGTCTTGTCATCTGTCAACGCGAGTGCTATACTCCTACTAATAATTATTTTTGAACGTTATGGGGAGGTAGAAGGAGATCGAAGCTTTAATGGAGAGAATTGAACAATTGAAGAAAGAAAGAGATGCAGTCGTCCTAGCCCACTATTATGTGAACGATGATGTTCAGGCAATCGCTGATTACGTAGGGGACTCATATTATCTGAGTGAACTGGCCACCAAGGTAACGCAAAAGACCATCTTATTCTGTGGGGTAGCCTTCATGGGCGAGAGCGCCAAAATTCTGAATCCGGAAAAGACTGTCATCATGCCTGACGCGGAAGCCGATTGCCCGATGGCCCACATGATCACCGTGAAGCAGATCCTGGCCAAAAGAGAACAATACGATGATTTGGCCGTGGTGTGCTACATCAATTCGACCGCAGAGATAAAGACATATGCGGATGTGTGTGTGACTTCGTCAAATGCTCTCCGGATCGTCAAGGCTTTGCCGCAAAAAAACATCTACTTCATTCCGGATGAAAATCTGGGGAGCTATATCGCGGGGTTCCTTCCCGAGAAGAATTTCATCTTCGACAAAGGCTTCTGTCCTATCCATGCAGCTATCAAAAAAGAGGACGTCGAAAAAGCCCGCGCAGTATATCCGGATGCCATCGTATTGGCCCATCCGGAATGCACGATGGATGTGCTGGACAGCGCCGATTTCACCGGAAGCACTTCTGCGATGATCGACTATGCGACCGCCAGTGAAGCGGAAGCATTCATCGTCTGCACCGAGTTGGGCATCTTTTATGAATTGCAGCGGAGAAACCCGGCCAAGCGATTCTACCCTGCAAAGGACGGGCAAGTATGCCCCGGCATGAAACGCGTTACGCTTGCGAAAGTGGCCGATGCTTTGGAAAACCTGAGCAATCCGGTCGAATTGGATGAAGCCATGCGGCAAAAGGCCGTGAAGTCACTCGCGAAGATGTTGGAGCTTGCACAGCAGGAAGAGGCGATATGTAAATGAAAAAACGTGCCGATGTCATCATTGTGGGAACAGGGGCAGCCGGATTGTTCTGTGCCCTGCATCTCCCCAAAGATAAACAAGTGAAACTCATCACAAAATCTGCCGCGGATCAAAGCGACTCTTTCTTGGCGCAAGGCGGCATCTGCGTCCTAAAAAACGAAGATGACTATGACAGCTTTTTTGACGACACAATGAAGGCAGGGCATTATGAGAATGACGCGGATTCCGTCCACACCATGATTTCCGAATCACCGGAGATCATCCGCGATCTGATCGCTTGCGGAGTAACGTTTGAGAGGGAAGAGGGACGCCTTGTCTATACGATGGAAGGGGCCCATTCCGTGCCCCGGATCCTTTACCATGAAGACTTGACCGGAAAGGAAATCACCGGCAAATTGCTGGCGGAAGCGCGGAAAAGGGATAACATCTCCATCCAGGAGGACACGACCATGGTGGATCTGGTCTGCAGCGGCGATGCCTGCACGGGCATCCTGACTGCCGATAAAGACGGAGCAATCAACTTATGGGAAGCGGATGCGGTTGTTTTGGCGACCGGCGGATTGGGCGGACTGTACGAGCATTCGACCAATTTCCGGCATCTGACCGGCGATGCCATCGCGATTGCCCTGAAGCATCAGATCGACGTGGAGAACTTGGATTATGTCCAGATTCATCCGACGACACTCTATTCCACCAAACCCGGCCGGCGTTTCCTCATATCCGAATCGGTGCGTGGCGAAGGCGCGGTCCTCTACAATCGGGGGATGGAGCGCTTCGTGGATGAACTGCTTCCGAGGGATGTGCTGACCGAGGCTATCCGGCGGCAGATGAAGGCTGACAGACGCGATTTTGTATGGCTTTCGATGCAACACCTAGGCAAGGAAGTCATACAAAAAAGGTTCCCCAACATCTACCGCCATTGCCTGGCGGAAGGCTTCGATGTGACGGAGGAATGCATACCCGTGACGCCGGCCCAACATTATCTCATGGGCGGCATCAAGGTCGATCTGGACAGCGCAACCTCCATGGAACGGCTGTATGCCATCGGCGAAACCAGCTGCAACAGGGTACACGGCGCCAATCGATTGGCGAGCAATTCCTTGCTTGAGAGCCTTGTGTTTG
Organism: Trichococcus palustris; assembly: GCF_900114465.1. GTDB lineage: Bacteria > Bacillota > Bacilli > Lactobacillales > Aerococcaceae > Trichococcus > Trichococcus palustris. Next base: position 66,585 of record NZ_FOTD01000012.1, read on the forward strand.
CTAAGCGGGCCGCCAAGCATATCACGGATCAGGCTGTGCCCTCAGGGACGAGCTTGCCCGAAGTCGATTTCAGCGATTACAGTGACTTGGTTCAACTGCAGGAAACGTATAAACGATTGGTCATAAACGAAATCGAAGGGAACATTGACAATGAACGATTATGCAACGCAGAAGCTGAATATTGACGGTCTGCTGATGCAGGCGCTGAGGGAGGATATCCCCGGCGAGGATATCACGACCAATGCCATCATCCGCAAAAACCAAAGAGGGACTGTCCAATTGCTGTGCAAACAGGACGGCTTCATCTCCGGATTGGATATATTCCGTCGCGTTTTCGAGTTGTTGGATGACACGGCGGAAATGGAGACTACTTTCAAGGACGGCGATGCCGTCAAGAACGGCGACTTGCTTGCGACGGTTTCGGCCGATGTCCGTGTGCTCCTTTCCGGAGAACGGACGGCATTGAATTACATGCAACGCATGAGCGGTATCACGACGCACACCCGCCGACTAGCCGGGATACTGGACGGGACGAAAACGAAGCTTCTGGATTCCCGCAAAACGACCCCGAACATGAGGCTGTTCGAAAAATACGCAGTCAAAGTGGGCGGCGGGCACAACCATCGCTTCAACCTGTCGGACGGCATCCTGATCAAGGACAACCACATCGATGCTGCCGGCGGTGTGAAAGAGGCGATTGCGTCAGCCAAGGAGTATGCCCCCTTCGTCCGGAAGATCGAGGTGGAGGTCGAAACGCTTGAAAGGGTGACGGAAGCCTTGGAAGCTGGCGCCGACATCATCATGCTGGACAATATGGACACGCAGATGCTGAAGCAGGCCATCCAGCTCATCGGCGGAAAGGCGCAAACCGAATGCTCGGGCAATGTGACCGGAGAACGGCTGGCGGAATTGGCTGCAGTCGGGGTGGACTTTATCTCGTGTGGCGCCCTAACCCACTCTTCGCCGATCCTTGATCTATCCCTGAAAAACCTCCGGCTGTTGTAGTTGAAAACAGAACGGACTAAATCGACGAGTATTTCAACAAATATATAGGAAAAACGATAGGAAAACAGCAATCATTCCCCTTCAGAGCGGGATGATTGCTGTTTTTTTGATCTAGCGGCCCAAACCGTATGTCCCTGTCGGTTTATCTAAAAACAGAGGCAGATGGGGTTGCCAAAACGTGAAGGAAATCAGGGCGGCCATGAAAAGCACGATGAAGCCGGCAGCCACGTACAGCCAAAGTCGGTTGGGTTCGGCATAGCGATAGACATGGACGGCGGAAACCTGTCCGACGATGATCCCCAAAAAGAAGAGGATGCCGTCCACCAACAGCGACTCGATGCCAAAGGCGCCTTCCATTGTGTAGAAGAAAGTGACGATGATCAGAGGGCATACGAACAGCGCAGCGGCAGCGGCCAGCAGCAGTCTGGCAGCGGCAAGCTCGCCTTTTTCCCGGAAGAACAGAAAGACCAGCAGGAACCACACGAGCGTCGGCCAAAAGCTCATCTTCAGGTGCTCCCATACGCTCTCGTTGATCGGCACAAACAGGCCGACGAAGACGGTGTTGCCCGACCAAGCGAAGATGAAATGCGTCAAGGTGCCAAAAAAGATGATGAACGGAATGCCGTACAGCAGGTAACGGACAGCGGACCGATCGGCAAGGGGGTTCTGTGGACGGATCATAAAGAGCAGCTCCTTTTTAGATATCTTCATTCACACATATTATAGTTTTTCCGGGGGCCTATTTCCAGAAATTGTATACATGGACCGTTCATGGATAGGACTTACAGGATGACTGCTGGGGAACATACGTCAGGGATGAGTTGAGTCAGGCGAAAAATTATCCTTTGTATCAGTTTCGACCATTTGGATTGATTTCTGATCAGTACATCAATTAAAGAAATAAATTTTCCGGCGAAAATACACAAAAACGAAGACGGGGCTGCTCCTTTTGAGAGACAGCCCCGTTTTTTATTAGGGTACGACGGATGTATTTTCCGCTTTCTGATTCGTTATAGCACAGCTTAGGGTTTGACGGATGCGCTTGAAGCCGCGTCCACATCATCGCTGTGATGGTCTTTGACTGATGCGCTTGAAGCGGCATCGACATCGCCTGACAGCTTTTGGCCGGTTTGGGCAAGGTACCAGTCGATGATCGGTTTGAAGTCCAAGATGTATTCGTTGACCCCAGCATAATTGCCTTCTTTGTCATGCAATGCCTGATAATTATGCACGACATACTTGTCCGGTCCGTGAGTCGGGACGTTGACGCGGAATGCATCCATTGCGCCGGAACGCAATTGTTGAAGCACCCATTCCACCCCTTTATGCACTCTTTCCGGATGGCACTTGGACAGCGGGTTGCCGACTTGGCCGGGCACGCGCGCAGCGAGCATTTCTTCCGCCGGCTTCGTGTAGTTGTAATACAAGAATTGGTTGTTGCTGTCGGCATACGTCAATTCCATCGGCATCGAGGCCAGGAAGTAATTCAGCTGATCCACGGTCAACAAGCCGCGGTCCAGTTTGACGTATGTATTGCCTTCCACAGCACCGACAAGCTGGGCGGCTTGCTCGAGCCAATCATCGGCTTCTTTATCGACGCCTTCAATGGTGGTCGCGATTTTTCCTGTGGCGAACAGATCTTCCGGTTCAAGGACCGGTTTTTTGGGGCCCTCAATTGCGGAAAATAAAGTGATGAACTGGGCAAATTTTTCCAAACAACTCTCGAGAAAATCGATGGTGCGTTGTTCCTTCAAGTTTTCTTGCTCATCGAAAGCTTCTTTGACTTTTCCCAGCAAAAATTCATTCCCCGGCATTACGACCGCATGGACACCAGGTGCATCGAGAATCTGGCGGAGGTGCAGCTGCGCGCGGGAAGAGCCTTGGTCATAATAGGAAGCCCCGACGATCATGACCGGTTTGTTTTCTAAGGGGTGGATTTTGAAAGATAGCCATTCCAGCACACTTTTCAAGCTTGCTGGAATCGTATGGTTATGCTCGGGAGTGGCGATGATCACGCCATCCGCCTGCAAAATCTTATGGTTCAGTTTTTGAATAGCTGCACTGTTCGTCTGGTCGTCGCTTTGATTGAACAGCGGGATGTCCTTTATTTCCAGTATTTCCAAATCAAATAAGTGGCTGAAGTGTTTTTTGATGTATTTCAATAATAGGCGATTATATGATACTTCTGCATTGGATCCTACAATACCGACTAATCTCATGATGCATTTCTCCGATCTTTAATTGTTTTCCCAGGAAAAGTTTTCAGCTGCTTTTTTATTCATCGCATGGGTATGGGTCAGTTGTTTCATGATGTCGATGAACAGCAAGAAATCCTCGAACAGACCTTCAAGTTCTTTCACTCGGTCTTGGCTTTTCAAGTTGTTGTCTTCATCGAATGCCTGCAGGGAATTGCTGAGCAGGAACTCTGAACTTGGCATGATGCGAGCCTTCAACTCAGGCGCATCCAAAATTTGACGTAGATGCGCTTGCGCCCTTGAGGAACCTAACGTGCCGTAGGAAGCGCCGGTGATCATGACGGGTTTATCGACGAACGGGTATATGCCGTAGGACAACCAGCTCAAGGCGCTCATAAGCGAAGCGGGGACGGCATGGTCGTATTCGGGCGTGCTGATGATGACACCGTCTGCCGCCTCGATCTTATCCGCCAATGCTTTCACTTCTGCGGGTACTTGCATATCCGCCGGTTTGTTGAAAATGGGCAGATCCTTGATTTCAACGATTTCGATTTCCGCCTTGCCCGCAAAATGCTTTTGGATGAATTGCAGCAACATGCGGTTTGTGGAGTGGTCGGAGTTTGTGCCGACTAGGCCGATTAATTTATTCATGTGAAAACTTCCTTCCAAAATAGTTTTTTTAAAGAACAAAAACACGTGATCAAGCTGTGTTTTGAAGCAGTATTTTTCCCTCCAAGCCTCTGGAGTATGTGATTTTTCCATCTTTCGTGATAAGGATACCATCGATTTCTTCCGAACGTTCCAAGGCAGCGAGGATGGCTTCGGGGGATTGGCCGAACAAGCGGCTCGTCCAGATTTCCCCAGTAATGGATGCATCCGAAACGATGGTTAAGCTGACCACATCGGTTTCGATCGGATAGCCGATTTTTGGGTCCAAGATATGGTGATATTGTTTTCCTTGCGCTTCTAGATGCCGTTCATACACTCCCGAGGTCACTGTCGACTGATTCCGGATCTTCAGTACCGCGCTGTAGTGATTGCGGGGGAGAAGCGGATTTTGAATGCCGATGCGCCAATAAAGATCCGCATGATTTTTGGCCGGTCCCAGGACGACAACGTTTCCGCCCAAATTGATGAGTGCGGAAGATACGCCGATCTCCTTAAAATAAGTCACCAACAAATCGGCGATGTAGCCTTTTGCCAACGCCCCTAAATCAATTGCCATGCCTTTCTCTTGCAGGAAAACTGTATGATTTTTTTCGGACAAAAGTATCTTTTTTGGATCGGTGATGGGAAGCAATTGCTGGATTTCCCTATCCGTCGGTACTTTAGCATCGCTGAAGCCGATCCGCCAGGTTTGGACTAACGGCCCGATTGCGATATTCAGCTGGCTGTTGGCAGCCTCGCTATGGGATTTCCCCATTTTGATCAAGTGGAATAGCTCAGGATGGACGGCCAGGGGAGCCGTTCCGGCCAAATGATTGATCTGCATCAGCTCCGATCGCGGATCATTGGCACTGAAACGTTGCTCGTATCTTTTCAGCCGCCGCGCAGCCTCTGCCAAAATCGGATCCGGAGAGTCATGTTCCACTACCAAATCGATGATTGTGCCCATCAAGCGAATCGTTGCTCTTTGTTGTTCCATCTCATCACCGCCTTTAAGATTGACTATCATTCCAACGCAATATTCCCGGCCAGGATTTCATTTTCTAAATGCGCCAATTCTTTCAGCGCAATCGTGTTTTTGTTGATCTTCGAATAGGCTCTGGCATCGTAGATCAATTCCAATACCTCCCGCTGGGGTTTCTTTTGGATGATCGCATTCTTTGCCAATTGAATGGCGGCACGGGCTAGATAGTAAGTAACGTGATTATCTGAGCAAATGGAGAGGGCATAAGACAGCAAGGCGGTGCTCACTTCGATCTCATTGATGAGGGAATAGAAGGTACCGCTTTGAAAAACGATATTCAGCACGCGCCAGACATCCTCCATCGTCTTGATCGGATAAGTATAGATTCTCTCGAGTACTTTACTGAAATAAAATTCTGCTTTTTCCGGATTTTCCTCACGGCTGTAGACCATGCCGATACCGGTGTAGGCCAACAGGCGAAATATTTCTGCTTCGTTGGCATCATCCGCCAACAGGATTTGATCGAAGGTGAATAAGATATCCGTCACGGGAACGTGTTGCGCAATCATGATGAAGCCGTTCAGATAATGGAAGCGCAAGGCCAGCTTGGTTTCTTCAATTTCGGTCACGGCGATACTTTGCAGCAGGTCGGCCGCTTGATCGTATTCGCTGGTGATCAAAAAGAATTCCGCTTTGTTCATTTTTTCTGTCGTTTCTGTGTATTGGACGCCGACTTTAGGGAACAGTTCCCCCAAAGGCAGATTCAGCCGGTTGCACAGTTTTATCAGAATCTTTAAATTCGGGACTTGGCCGTTGTTTTCAAAGCGGCTCAAAGTCGCTTGGGTACAGATGCCTTCCGCCAAATCCACTTGCGAGAGGTTCAGCGCTTTTCGGGCTTCAATAAATCGTTCGATATTCATTTTTTCCTCCACTAAGCATTTGGTGGGATACTGACGAATAAGAGTCAGTCTGATTATTTGTGTGTTAATTCACATATCTTATATAAGTGATTATACTCCTGATGAATATTACGGTCAAGGGAATATATAAAAATTTATATAAACCCTCTTGAAAAAGGCATGTGAAGGCGGCAGAAAGGCTCCGAACACCGAAACAGTTACCCCAGAAAATAATAAAGAAGAAGGCTATCGGCGTAATCCGAAGCTTGCGGCTGTGCTGAAACAATATAAATGGGTTAGTGGATAGCTTTTCAAGCAGATTACTTTACAAAAAGGTGTGTTCTGCTTTACTATTGACTAATCAATCGTTGACAAGTCAATGGTTGGTTGATCAAATAAATGAGCACAATCGGGGTGGAAATTTATGGATTTGAGAGATATAAGCAGGTTGCTGTATCAGATCAAACTAACCAATCAGGAGATCAATACATTATTCGAAAAAGAAACAGGTTTTAGTTTGACACGGTATGAGATGCTGCTGTTCCTGAAAGAAAAAGGGATTTGCTCCCAAAACCAGGTACAAACAGAACTAAAAATAGATAGCGCAGCAATCACGCGCCATCTGAAAATTTTAGAAAAAAAGGGCTATGTCATCCGGAAACGGAACGCAGAGAACAATAGAGAGGTCTTTGTTCAATTATCAGAGAAGGCAATCCAAGATTTGGAAGCTTGCGGAAAAGAACATGATCAAGGAAAAACTTCCCTATCCCTCTCATTAAGCGATGAGGAAGCACAACAATTATCCTATTTATTGAACAAACTATACTTGAAAAGATAAGAAGAAAGAGGATGTAAACTATGACAAAAAAATTTATCAACAACGATTTTTCAGATATCGCCTTCGGAAGAAAATCTATCCGCCTGTATGATGAAAATATTAAAATCAGTCAAGAGGAAATGCTGGAAATGATCCAGGAAGCTACAACGACACCTTCATCGGTAAACATGCAGCCTTGGCGTTTTGTGGTAGTTGAGACTGATGAAGCAAAATCCAAATTAAAACCATTGATCCGTTTCAACACAAGACAAAATGATACTTCGTCAGCGATGATTCTTATATTCGGGGATATGAGATGCTACGAGTATGGGGAAGAAATCTATAGCGCAGCTGTCGAACAAGGGAAAATGTCCGCGGAAGTCCGGGATCAACAATTGGCTGCCATTATTCCTTATTACAAGAACTTTTCAAAAGAGCAAATGAATGATGTTGTGAAAATCGATTCCAGTTTGGCAGCGATGCAATTCATGCTTGTGGCCCGTGCCCATGGATATGACACGAACCCTATTGGTGGATTTGAAGCGGATCAATTGGCAGAGGCGGTTGATTTGGATAAAGAAAGATACGTCCCAGTCATGATTTTATCCATCGGTAAAGCAATGGAAGAAGGATACGAATCGGTACGATTTGCGCCAGAGAAAATTACTGCATTCAAATAAGAATAAAGTTAACAGTGCATAAAAAAATCCTCGTTGGGTAATGGAATAGAATTGGTTCGCCAACTACTATTCAACACTCAGGAGGATTCTTTGCATATATGAAGATAAAAATGGATGAAGAAGCTGCAAGCAATAAGAGAGTTTACAGCTTTTTTCTGAGGCTCATCACCGTAAAGAGGATCAAAGAGATGGAAACCAGAACAAGAATGGTCAATCCGCCATTTCAGCCGCCTATGGCTACCCATTGATTGGGCTGCTGTGAATATCAGTGCCACTACGGTTATGGAGACAGCACCTGTGAACTGCTGGAAGGTGTTCAAAATACTGTTTTCGTCAGCGTGCTCATCTATAGTCAATTGGCTTAATGTGACAGGCAACAGATTGCTGACTGAAATACCGGTACCGACCATCGCAGATAAAGAATAGCCTTTCTCAATTGCTTGTTTCTCTGGGAAGAGAAGCTCCTAAAGTCACTGATTAGTCATGGTGCTCGTCAACTGTTCTAATCCAAGAATTTTAGCACGTTTGACGACATCTGAAAATGCATTTCGGAAGCTTCAAACGTTTGTACTGATTTTACGCTGAGAAATAGTATTGAAATGCAGTTCCAGAATCTTAAGATATCGAATCATAAAAAAACTCCTGATATAATGCGTCATGTCCGGAGGAATGCAATTCATTATACAGAAGGTTTTTACCTATGGTTTAAAGTAGTTGAATGGTTTTCACTCTCGCATTCAGAGGCTTTATTTCTTGCATTTAGTGGCTCATTTTTTCGAACAGGTGGCTCTATTAATTTGTAATATTCAGGTGGATATTACAAAATGATGTAAAAAATATTTAAACTTGGCAATCTCTTATTATCCTTTCTTACATTTTTACATCTAGCAATAATGCCTAATAATTACTTATTTTTTTTTAGTTTTGATTAAGTAGTAAAGTATTGATCAATTTCTTCTTCTGTGAACATCGGATATCCTAGTTTAACTATTTCTCTAGGAGAAATAGTCTGACTAGTTATTTCATATTTAATTTTACTAATCAATTTTGCTTGCAATCCAAAAATATATTGCGATAATTCTAATTCGTTTTCAAAATTAGTAGAACTAAGATATTCTTTTATTTTATTGTTACTATGGTTTCTGACATGTTCGGCTTTATCAGAGTTATCAAACAATATCTCTGGTGAATTTTTGTCTTCAATGTAGAGTTTGCAGCGTTCTTGAATAATTATCGTGTCAAAATAGTGAGTCATTAATTGGATGGTTTCTAAATCACTAAAAGCAAATATAATATTCATATCATTTTCGTTAATGAACTTCCGGGTGCTTTCAAAGTCGGTAGAGTAAAAATAATCAAGCATAGACTTTAGTATGGGTATGAGATTATCAACTTTTAGTGTTCTGTTTTTTTCGAATGTAATTTTTTGCAAGTCTTGATTCAATCGTATTTTAATGCTTCTATTTGTCAGTATCAGGCCAACAATAGTAACAATAATTGAAGCTAAACCCAATATGTTATTTAATAGCCAATTTAAGAAATTTTCCATTTTATCACCTCTACAATATCAGTATATCATTCATTGAAGATGAGTGTGGTTAAAACTAGTAGTTATTTCTCTCTTACGAAATAACTATATTGATGTACAGTTATATATTGACTTTGAATCACTAATTCCATTAAAGTAGATTTAGAAAGTATCTCAATTAGTTAAAGGGTGAGTAAAATAGATATTTTAATGAAGCAATTGAGCCAAAGTACTGCAGTTAAAAAAGCTGGATATCTTTTTTGTTCAATGGGAGATAGGTACTTTGAAATACAAGAAGATAAACTTTTGAATAAAGGATATATTGAAAAAATTTCTCCTGCATTAGAAGAAATTTCGTCACATTTCAAGAATAGAAACATTATGAAAAAAGATATAATTGAGTATTTTGAGTGTAAAGATGGGTACTTAGCATATTTGTTAAGCGAAACAGAAGTATCTGTGGAGTTAATTGTCCTTAAATTTATAACAAAGAACGTAAATCCCCTAGATATATTTACTGTCCCTCTTGAAAAAATCCCGGAAAATGCAAATCCTAAATATAAAATTGTTATGATGGGAGATGAAAGTTCTCCTAATCACCAAGGGATTTTTCATTATGATAAATTCTTTTATTATCACCCTTTGTTTACAAGAAGAGTAGATGCTCACGAACCACCTATGTTAATTCAACAGATTTTTTTAGAGAAAATACTAGGAAATAACATTTCGATAAGGTTAGATCAAACAATTAGCGTTGAAAAAGACTATTACAAACCTGAAATTAAATTATTCCATGAACTTCATAATGGGAAGGTAATTAATTTAGATAATATTCAAATTAGTTTTCCTTTCCGTTCTGGAGAATATGAGAATTTATGTGTTTATAATCCTAAAACAATGAAAAAAATACAATTTAAAATTTCTCGTAGAAAAGATTCAGAGTTTTGGATTGAAGTTGAAGAACTATTTCCTATTCACGATAAAGATCAATGGTATAATACAAAATATTTACACTCTATTTATAATCCTATTAAGAATGAGTTCAATCATATTGATGGTTCATTCAATTTTTATGATAAAGATAAGTATAATGTTAGAGTAAATAAACAAATAAGTGCCCATGCAAATAGGCACGAAAAATTTTGGCTAGTTGAAGGGAAAACAAGTGTCTTAGATTGGGCAAAAATGATATTATATTTTTTCGAAGATGAAGATTTAATTTTTGATGCATTCACAGGTAAGCTAATTGAAGATGTATTTTCATTGAAATGACAATAATTGAACTTAACATGAACACCCAATAAAATTTATCGGACAATCTACTAAAGACTGTTAATAGACTTTCTAAAGTTAAAACACTAATTTTTATCAATTCCTACGGATATCTAAAAGACATCCTAAAATATGAGATGCCTCAGATTGTATTTTCAATTTAGCTCTTTAAAAATGATACAAAGAGGCATATATTTTAAATATATACTGGAAAATTTGCAGGTCAGGATTAAGACATCCCTGCTTTGCAAGATTAAATACTCCCGTAACCCGATTGTGGGAGACGAGCTACGGAGGCAACCATTTGATTGACCTTTAATTCGATTTTCGTATTAATGATACTGATCGACATATAAGAAAAATTGCAGAAAGAAAGAGGAACGGGGGCATCGGCTGATTGCATTCGTTCCTCTTTTTATGGATTCCGCAGCATAGGAATAAAAAAATTCAAAAATCTCTGTTGACTTTCGGAATCGGTTCCATTATACTCTGTTTATGAAATCGATACCACAAACATGAAAGGAGTGATTCGCTTGGCGACAATCAAGGATGTTGCGAAAAAGGCAGGGCTGTCCGTTTCGACAGTATCCCGGTATCTGAACGACCATCCTTATATTTCGGATGATAAGAAGAAACGCATCAAAGCCGCGATGGATGAATTGAATTATTCGCCCAGCATGGTGGCGACGCAACTGCGCTCCAAAAAAGGCACCATGATCGGAATCTTGGTTTCGCGCATAACGAATCCGTTTTTCTCCTATCTGGTGGATTCGATCGAAAAGAACAGCAAGTTGTTGGGCTACAATGTGTTGGTCATGCAGACCTACGACGATCCGGCGGCCGAACTGAAGATGTTGGAGATGCTGAAGCAGCAAGTGATCACAGGTTTGATCATGTGCTCGGTCGAAGGGAATCCCGATGTGATCGAAACGTATCAACAATACGGACCCATCGTCTTCTGCAACGAAAGGATTCCGGGTTCGACGATTCCGCAAGTCTATACGGATCAGGAACAGGCGACTTTTGAAGCCACAAACTACCTGATCGGGAAAGGCTACAAAAAAATCGCCTACTGTACGGGCGGCAGCCTAACAAAGGGCGGCCACGGGAATGCCCGGACCGCGGGATTCGAGAAGGCGTTATTGGAGAGCAAGCTTACGATGAAGAAGGATTGGATCTTCAAGGAAGTCCATACTATCGCGGATGGCCATCAGATTGCGGAAAAAATTTTGAGCCTGCCGGAAAGCAATCGCCCCGATGCGATTTTCACAGGCAGCGATGAAGTGGCCAGCGGTATTTTGCAGAAGTTCCTGCAGGTAGGGAAGAAAGTTCCCGAGGATTTGGCTATCATGGGCTTTGACAACCAACCTTTCACGGCGATGCTGGCGGTCAAGCTGACCACGATTGCGCAACCGGTCGACGCTTTGGGGAGAGAAGCCACCAAGGTGCTGGTAGCGCAAATCGAAGAGGCAACCTATCAGATAGATACGACAGAATTGAAATTAGAATTGATCGAAAGAGAATCTGCTTAGGCAGATTTTCAAAACAGCAAATGTGGTATCGATACCACAAGAGGAGGAATCCGTATGGAAAATGGAATCAAGGAAAGGAATTCAAATGGACTTATGGAAAAAAGGAATTGGTGGAAAGAGGATGTCGTCTATCAGATCTATCCGAAAAGCTTCTATGACAGCGATAATGACGGCGGCGGGGACATCAAAGGGGTCACGCAGAAATTGCCTTATCTGGAGGAACTGGGGATCACGCTGCTATGGATCTGTCCGATCTTCACCTCGCCGATGGTCGACAACGGCTACGACATTTCCGATTATCAGGGGATTCAGCCCGAGTTCGGTTCGATGGCCGATTTTGAGGAATTGCTGGAGGAAGCCAAGAAGCGGAACATCAGCATCATTCTGGATCTGGTCGTGAACCATTCTTCCGATGAACATGGCTGGTTTAAGCAGGCCCTGCGCGATTCGGAAAGCAAATACCGTGATTATTACATCTTCAAGGAAGGGAAGGACGGGAACCCGCCGAACAATTGGCGTTCCATTTTCGGAGGAAGCGTCTGGGAACAAGTACCGGCTGAAGACAATCTGTATTACTTCCATACTTTCGACAAACGGCAACCGGATCTGAACTGGGAAAACTCAGCCTTGCGGGAGGAAATCTACGCGATGATCAACTGGTGGCTGGAAAAAGGCATTGCCGGCTTCCGGATCGACTCCATCACCTTCATCAAAAAGGATCAGGATTACGGCGACGTTCCGGCCGATGGAGCCGATGGATTGGCCAGCGTCAAGCATAAAGGCAGGAACCGTCCGGGAATCGCTGATTTCTTGGCGGAACTGAATCAGAAAACATTCAACAAATATCCATGCGTCTCTGTTGGAGAAGCGCCTGGTGTGACTTATGATGAATATGACAAATACATCGGGGAAGGCGGCTATTTCAACATGATCTTCGATTTCCATTACGCGGATATCGATGTTGAGAACGGCAGCGAGTGGTTCCGCAAGACCGATTGGAAGCCGAAGCAATTGAAGGAACTGATTTTCGAAAGCCAGAACGCCATCCAAAAAGTCGGCTGGGGAGCGAATTTTCTGGAAAACCACGATCAGCCGCGGTCCATTTCCAAATACATCAGGGATGCGGCCTACCAAAACGAAATCGGCGCCAAAGCCTTAGGAACCCTCTTCTTCTTTTTGCGGGGGACGCCCTACATCTATCAAGGGCAAGAAATCGGCATGAAGAATTTCAAACGGGATACGATTACCGACTTCAATGATGTGTCCAGCCTCGATAACTACCCGCGCGCGATGCTGGAAGGCTTCACTGCGGAAGAGTCGCTCGCCTTTGTGAACCAACGCTCCCGCGATAATGGGCGCACGCCTTTCCAATGGGATGCCACAAAGAATGCGGGCTTCAATGAGGGAACGGAACCTTGGCTCAAGCTGGTCGGCGATCACGAAGAAGTGAACGCAGCGGACCAAGTAAATGATCCGGACTCCATCTTCAGCTTCTATAAAGAGATGATCCAAATCAGGAATCATTCCCCATTTAAGGACACGCTGATTTACGGGGCGTTCAGACCGTTGGAGACGCCGGATGATGTGATCGGCTACGGACGTATAGGGGATGAAGTCATCCAGATTTTAGTGAACATGAGCAATAAGGAAACCGCAGTTGAGAAGGTTTCCGGCGCGATTTTGTTGAACAATTATGAAACCATTGAACAATCCGGAACGCAATCACTATTGAAACCATACCAAGCCATTGTAATCAGAAAGGATGAAGAAAATGTCTAATTTGCCGAATTATCAAGAGATTGCCAAAAAAATAGTAGCGATAGTGGGGGACGATAATATCGTCTCCGCTACCCACTGCGCGACGCGTTTGCGCCTGCAGGTGAAAGACCGCAAAGCGATCGATGATGATCAGATGCAAGAAGTGGAGGAAGTCAAAGGCGTCTTCTATAACGCCGGCCAGTATCAGATCATCCTCGGATCCGGCATCGTCAATAAGGTATACGCCGAAATGCAAGCGCTGTATTCCCACAAAGAAGCTTCCAAGGATGAAATCGCGATGGATGAATCATCGGCTCTGCAACGGGGAGTGCGCAATATAGCGGATATCTTTGTCCCGATCATCCCGATCCTTGGCGCAACCGGCTTGTTCCTGGGTCTGAAGGGCGTGCTGTTCAACGAGACCGTATTGGGCGCGATGGGCCTTACGCCGGATGCCATCCCCGCTTGGCTGAGCGCGAGTGTGACCGTGTTGACGGACACCGCCTTCGGTTTCCTGACCGCCTTCATCTGCTGGTCGGCGTTCAAAAAGATCGGCGGCTTGCCTATCATCGGCTTCCTGATCGGATTGATGCTCGTTTCGCCGGCCTTGCCGAATGCCTATGCGGTAGCGGGCGGGACTGCTGAACCGATCATGGCTTTCGGTGTCATTCCGTTGGTCGGTTATCAGGGATCCATTTTGACGGCTTTGATTACCGGGATCATCGGCGCCAACTTGGAGAAGAAGCTGCGGAAGGTGATGCCGAACGCGATGGACCTGATATTCACGCCTTTTGTGGTCATCCTGGTTTCCGTTTTTATCGCGCTGTTTGTGCTCGGTCCCTTGGTGCACGGATTTGAAGCGCAGGCTGTCAAACTGATCGAGCTGTTCCTGCACCTGCCGCTGGGTATCGGTGGCCTGATCATCGGTTTCCTCTATCCGATAGCGGTCATGACCGGGATGCACCACATGTTCATCATGATCGAAACCTCTCTGATCGCTTCGACCGGATTCAATCCGCTGATTACGGTTTGCGCGATGTACGGCTTTGCGAACGCCGCAGTATGTCTGGCGATTGCGTTGCGCACCAACAGCGCCGCGGTCAAAACGGCCGGCATTTCCGCTACCGTCACCCAGATGTTGGGCATCAGCGAACCTGCGTTGTTCGGGGTCGTGATGCGCACCGGTATGAAGGCGATCGGAGTGATGTTGGCGAGTTCCGCGCTGGGAGGCATGGCTCTTTCGCTGTTGGGAATCCAGGCAAACAGTTACGGATTGGCGGTATTGTTGTCGCCGTTGATGTATATCTATGACCCGTATCAATTGACGATGTATGTGGTGATTGGCATCGCAACATTCATCCTGGCATTTGTTTTGACGAACTTGCTGGTGATAAAAAAAGAAACCGTTATGGCGCCGGCCAAAACGCAACAGTAACTTTAAATGCAGCTATCCACTTTCACGTGTGGATGGCTGCATTTTTGGTATCAGCTCCTTTTTCGTCATCTTTATTTACATCTATTATAGTTTTTCCGGGGCCCGTTTCCATAAATTGCACACACGGACGATAAGCAAAATAAGGCGGGGAATGGCAGCATTATGCTAAAATAGGGGCAGCCTGTCTGAATGGATAGAAATGATAGAAAAGATAAAAAAGATAAAGATCATAGCGACAGATGGAAGAGAGGACAATGTATTATGTCAGATGAGAACCAGCCTGAAAATATCGATGCGAGGCTGAAGGGGATAGAGAGCGCCATCAAGGGGAACATGTCCTTGAGCAGTGTGCCGCTTTTGATGGAGGCCATCAAATCCCATCCCGATCACCCGCAAGTGAACTATTTACTGGCACTAAGCTATTATAAAAACAGAAACCTCGAAAAAGCGATGGCGTACATTTTGCGGGCGGTGGAACTGAAGGAAGAAGACGATGACTACTTGACGCTTTTGGCGAAGCTGTTATTGGAGAACAACCGATCGGCCGAAGCGGGGGAGAAGGCCGCAGCGGCTTTTGCGATCAATCCGGAAAATTGGGAGGCCGCGCTCATTTTGGCGAAAATGGCGTTCAATCAGAACAGCCCTTCAAAGGCGTTGGCATTAGTGGAACAGGTCTTGAAACACAATCCGCGCTCCTTCGATGGGCAGCGCCTCAAAACGAAGATATACATCCAGCAGGAAGAACCGCTGGAAAAGATCCTGCAATCCATCGAGGATTCGGAAAAATTCGGCTACGATGATGATATCGCGTACGACAAAGTCTATGCCTATTACATCCACAATAAATTCGGCGAATGCCGCAACATCTACAAAGATTTGCTGCGGACAAGGCCGCTCGCAAACAGCACACAGAAAGTGGGCAAGCTGATTGAGAGCATGCAGTCACGGAGGCAGGCCAGAAAAATCCCGCACAATGCCTTGTTTGATCTGGAAACCGTCGGCACGGCGCCTAAAAAGCCGAAGGTGACGTTGGAAGAGTCCTTGAACGAGTTGAAGCAGCTGATCGGGTTGGACGGAGTGAAGGACGCCATCAACCGGATCGTGAAGCTGGTCGAATACGACAAGAAACGAGCCTATATGCTGTCCATCGAAAACAGCGAACAGCCTTCCTACCATTTTGCCTTCTACGGCAATCCCGGCACCGGCAAGACGACGGTCGCGCGCATACTCGGGAATATTTTCTATTCGTTGGGCATCCTGGAAACAGGACAATTGGTGGAAGTGGATCGCTCCGATCTGGTCGGGGGCTACGTCGGTCAGACCGCCCAGAAGACAAAAGCCGTCATCGAATCGGCGATGGGCGGAGTCCTGTTTATCGATGAAGCCTACTCGCTTGTTTCGGGGGACAGCGATTCGACGGATTACGGCTCGGAGGCCATCGATATTTTGATAAAAGCGATGGAGGACTACCGCAACGACTTTATCGTGATACTCGCGGGTTACGACACCGGGATGAAGCAGCTGTTGAAATCGAATCCCGGTTTATCGAGCAGGATAAATATGCAGATCTACTTCGACGATTTCTCCGACTTGGAGCTGCTGGAGATTGCGAAGGGCCAGGCGAAGGATAATTATTACACCCTGACTGAGGAAGCCGAGAAGGCGTTCATGATCAAAATCAACCAAGAAAAAGTGTTGCCCCATTTCGCGAATGCGCGGGCGGTCCGCAACATCATGGAGACCGCTATGCGGGAACGGGCTTTCCGCTTGAGCGACCAACCCATCACGAAGGAGGACTTGCTGATCATGGAGCCACTTGATTTCGGCATCAACCCCGATCAGCTGTTCGGGGACGATATCGACGATCTGATGGCGCAGCTGCACCATCTGGTCGGGCTGCAGGACGTTAAAAAGCAAGTGAGCTCCATCCTGAATTATGTCCGCGCCGAAAAGCGGCGCGAGGAACTCGGGCATCAGATGAACGACCTCTCCTTGCATATGGTGTTCACGGGGAACCCCGGCACCGGCAAAACGACGATTGCGCGGCTGATCAGCCAAATATTGAAGTCCATCGGCATACTGAAACGCGGGCATATGGTGGAAGTGACCCGAGATGATCTGGTCGGGCAATACGTCGGCCAAACCGGTCCGAAGACATTGGAAAAAATCAAGGAGGCATACGGCGGGGTGCTGTTCATCGATGAAGCCTACTCCCTGTTTTCCTCCTCCGAGAGCGACTTCGGCTATGAAGCCATCAGCACCTTGATCAAGGAAATGGAAGACAACCGCGATAAGCTGGTTGTCATCATGGCCGGGTATCCGGGCGAAATGGAGCAGATGCTGAGCATGAACTCAGGCCTGCGCAGCCGGATCGCCTATACAATCGATTTCCCGGACTACAACAGCGAGGAATTGACGGAAATATTCCTTGAGGCCGCAAAAAAACAAGGCTTCAGCCTGACGGAAGAGGCGAAGGAAAAGGTGAACCAGCTTTTCCGCCAGTATTACGACAGGCGGGACAGCCAATTCGGCAACGCCCGCACTGCAAGGAGCCTGTTCGAACAGACCAAGCTAGAGCAAAGCAACCGGCTCGCGGTGAACGAGGACGACGATCTGTTCACCATCCTGCCGGAAGACATCGTCGCGTACTAGGGTTTGCTGAATGGAAATAAAGTGACTTCTGTTTTGAAGGGTGATTGGGAAATCATTCTTCAAAACAGTTTTTTTATTGTCCTGTGAAGTATGTAATCGTTCCCGTAAGAACGGTCTCGAGTGGTATAATCGGCGTGACAGATAAACCGAATCAGCCGGCATCGGCAGGAACCTATTTTTTGTGCAACGAAAAACGAGCGGGACATAAAAAGGAGAACGAACGAAAATGAAAAAGAACAGCGGAAGCAATAGGATTAGAACGGTATTGGGCGTTTTGGCGGTTGCGAGCGCAGGGACGCTTGTTTTTTTCAAATCCCCCTATTCCAAAATCAAAGCGGACTTCCAGAAAACAGCTATGGATTTGGTGGACGTTACGGCCCCGAGCGGTGATAGCTTTACAGAAACGGACTTGGCCGGCTTGCCGGATCCGGTAAAGAAATACTTTGATTATTGCGGATTCATCGGCACCAGAAAGATGAGCTATATGAAAGCGACCTTCAAGGATGTCCCGTTTAAGATAGGGAAAAATAAGCCCGGACTTATGATCGACTATACCCAATACAACTTTGTCGCGCAGCCGGATCGCATTGCCCTGATTGAGAGCTCCCTGTACGGCATCCCATTTCAAGGTTTTGATGCTTTTGTGGATGGAGCCGGCAGCATGAAGGGTGTCGTCGCAAAAGTCTATACCCTTTTCGACCAGAGAGGGGAAGCCATGGACCGTTCCAGCCTGGTGACTTATTTGGCGGAATGCTTCATGATCCCGAGCGTCATTTTGCAGGATTTCATCACTTGGGAAAGCATCGATGCGAAGCATGCCAAAGCCACCATAGCCAGTGGAGGCATTTCGGCAAGCGGCATCTTCACTTTCAAGGAGAACGGCGAAATGCTTTCCTTCACGACCGCCGACAGGGAAGCTACGGAAATCGATGGCACATCCCAAAAAGTGGAATGGACCGCCTTTTGCAGCGGCTACAGAGAGCGCGGTGGGATAAAGAGACCGACCCTCCTCAAAGCAGTTTGGCATTATGCGGAAGGCGACCTGATCTACTTTGATGGCAAAGATGTCTGTATCGAGTACGATTACGAACTGTGACAGAGAGGTTGCTGCAGAAAAAAATGGCTGTCTCTATAATGAGGCAGCCATTTCTTATTATGCGTTTGATGCGGAGGAGCATCGGGGGCCAGAATAACCCGCCGAAACCTGTTCGGCGGGCTAAAATACAGCATTTTTCACAGAATAACCATCCGTAGGCACCTGGGAAGGTTATTCTTGGAATGGAGCAATACGAAAAAACCGCCGTCATCTTTTCGGAAGGTTTTCCCGACATTCTCTGGGCCAAATAACCCGCCGCGTTCCCCGAACCAGCAAACGAAAACAGGGAATGCAGGTATTCACGAATGAAACATTTCGCAACGGCCCGTCCTTTTTCAGCGTTTCATTCAAACAGCGCTACCCGTCAGGCGGTGGTTTCCATCCCGGCAATCCCGAAGGCACCGGGCCCGCCGTGGCTGGATATGACGCCGCCCGTCTGCACCCAGGTCACATTCTTGAACCCATTTTCCTTCGCGAGTTCTTCCATGTGCAGCTTGATGCTCTCATCCAGCCCGATGGAAAAGATCAAATAAAGCTGTTCCTTGTCGATGGGGTAAAGCTTCAGGAAATCCTGCATCAGATCTTCGGCAACGCGCCTCATTTTTCCGCGATATTTTTTGGTGGAAACGAGTTTGCCGTCCACCAACTCGATGAGCGGTTTTATTTTCAACAAGGATGCGCCGATGTAAGCTGCATTCGATACCCGGCCGCCAGCCCGCAGAAAGTCGAGATTTTCGGGGATGAACGCAAACCGCGCGCGGGGTACACTGCTTTGCACCAAACCAAGGAAACGATCCAGCGCGATATCCGGCTCTTTTTCCAATAGGAATGCGGCGTACATGACGACGGCGGTCAATCCGCCCGAAACGTTCAGGGCATCGATGAGATGGATGTCTTCAAAATCGGCCGCGGCGATATTCGCATTCTGGAAGGAAGAAGAGGCTTTCGAAGTATAGCCGATATGCACGATGATGCTGTTGGGATGAGCGGCCCTTATTTTCGTGAAAAGCTCCGTATACTCATTCGGATTTGTGGATGTTGTGGATGGCACTTTTTTTGTGCGTTCATAATAATCATAGATGTCCGTTATGGGCAACGAACCATCGAGATAGTCCTTGCCATCCATGACGACATGCATGGGTACCACTTCAAGATTGTATCGTTCGATGAAATCAATGGGTAAATCCGCACCACTTTCGGTCGTCAGAATAATTTTTCTCATGAAATCCCTCCTAAAGCACAGCCCTTCCGGAGTGACATCCTCGGCGTGTGTGTATGGTCTCTTTTATAAACTATACCACACCGCTAAAAACGTTTCCAAAGGATGTTGCCGGAAATTTTATTGATAATGCGACTGTCGTGGTTTGAGAAGTTGCGCCGACCTTCACCAAGGGGGTCAGGCACTTGCTACTGGAAAGTGATTGTAAGCATCAAATAAGGGACCGCAAATCATTTTTCTGATTTGCGGTCCCTTATTATCCTTATTATGATGGAAAGCTGTTGTGCAGATTATTTGTCCAGATGTTTGCTGCGCAATTGTCCGCAGGCCGCATCGATATCGGTGCCGTGTTCCTTGCGGATGACACAGTTGATCTTGTTTTTTTGCAGAATATCATAGAACGCCTGCATCGCCTTTTGGGTGCTGCGTTCGTACTTGATGTGTTCCGCAACCGGGTTGTAAGGGATCAAATTCACATAGGACAGATGCCGTTTATCCTTCAACAAGGCCACCAATTCACGGGCTTGTTCAGGACTGTCATTGACGCCGGAAATCATAATGTATTCGAAAGTAATCCGGCGGTTCGTTTTCTTCAGATATTCATCGATGGCTGCCATGACTTCTTCAAGCGGATGTTTGCGATTGATGCGCATCATCCGGCTGCGGATTTCATCGTTGGGAGCATGCAAAGAGAGCGCCAAGTTGACTTGTAGGCCGTTGTCCGCAAATTCTCTGATTTTCGGAGCAAGACCGCTGGTTGAGACGGTGATGTGGCGGGCGCCGATTGCCAACCCTTTCGCATTATTGATGATATGCAGAAAATTCATGACGTTATCGTAATTGTCGAAAGGTTCTCCGATACCCATCACGACGACATGGCTCACGCGTTCGCCTTTGCCTTTTTCATCCAAGTAGTGTTGCACTTGCATGACCTGAGCGACGATTTCTCCCGCAGTCAAGTCGCGCTGTTTCCGTTTCAGACCGCTGGCACAGAAGGTACAGCCGATGTCGCAGCCTACCTGTGTCGTAACACAGACGGACAAACCATATTCGTGATACATCAAGACGGTTTCGATCATCAACTTGTCTGCCAATTGGAAGAGATACTTGGTAGTGCCGTCAGCGGATTCTTGGACAACCACCTGGTTCAGGGGTTCAAGAACAAAGTTTGCCTCCAATGAAGCAATCAATTCCTTCGATAGGTTCGTCATGTCAGCGAACTCTTGAACTCTTTTCACATATAACCAGTCCCAAATCTGTGGAGCTCGGAATTTTTTTTGACCGTGCAGCAAGAGCCATTCTTGCAGGTCGTCCAGTGTTAAGCCATATATAGATGCTGTGTTCATTTTACTTTCCTTTCTTCTCCGTTCATTTTCTCATCACATATCATAACACAAAATTTGTGAAAGGGAACAAAAAGTTAGTGGTTTGAAATGGCAGGATTATTGCTTCCGTATCGGGCAATCGCATCCATCAAAAAGAGCCTAGTAAATCAAGGAAGCTTGTATTTATCCAACTGCTGTTCCGCATGTTATAATGAAGGCAACATAGAAATAGTCAAAAAAGAATAATCGGCTACCACCAACAGGGACCAGAAGGGAAATGGAAATGGACGGATCGAATGACAAAGTTGAAACGATTGATGCATACATAAGCCTGCAATCGGAAGATATCCAGGGAATTCTTCAAGAAATGCGGCGTGTGATAAGGGAAGAGGCACCCGAAGCGACCGAGAAAATCAGTTATCAGATGCCGACCTTCTATTTGAACGGAAATTTGGTACACTTCGCCGCGCAAAAGCATCATCTCGGCTTTTATCCTACGCCGAGAGCCATTGAAGCCTTCAAGGAAGAATTGTCCTCCTACAAGACTTCCAAAGGGGCCGTCCAGTTTCCGTTGGATAAACCTATTCCTTATGATCTGGTCCGCAGAATGGTTCGCTATCGGGTGGAGGAATCTGCGCGGGCAGCGGAACAGAAGAAATCAAAAAAATAAGGGGAGTGAGATGAATCCCGTTTAGAAATCGAGTACTAAGAGGACTACCACGAAGCGGACGCTTTTTGTCCGCGAAAGGTAGTCAGCTTAGGCACTCAAACGTCACAGTGCGACGTTTGAGGTCTTTCGCAATTTATGTACCAAGGAAAATGCTGCACTTTTACTTGGGATTCAGAACATATTTACGATTAGTTATTTGGAAATACGAAAGGGGCTAGGAATTTGTCCCAGCCCGTTGTCTAAAAAATCATCCGCCGGAATGGAGGCAAACGCATGAATCTGCATCATCTGTTGGCAATCCTCATCCCCATTTTGGCCAGCCTGATTGAGAGTGTGGGGGTCATCATCATTGTTTACGGCTGCATCAAAGCCCTGTATATGTTCGCGAAGGATGGGTTTGATTTGAATAATTCGAACCCAAAACTGGAATTGGCGAAGGCGCTAGCCTTCAGCCTGGAATTCAAGCTGGCCGCGGAAATACTGAAGACGGTCGTGATCCAAACGATAGACGAGTTCATTGTGCTGGCTGCCATCGTTGTGTTGCGTGTGGTTTTGACGTTCGTCATCCATTGGGAGATCAAAAGCAGCGAGACGGATGGCAGCAAGGACAAAGCAAAAAGCTGAATGAAACTAGCCGACATGTTCTTTGCTTTTCAGACTGCAAACGCTAGAGAAAGACTCCCTTCCTCATCAGTTTTTTTGACGAGGGAGAGAGTCTTTTTTTGTATCCTTGAGCGCCGTTAAAAGCTCTTGTGATAGCTTATAGCCATCTCTAAAATATTCTTATTTGTAGGCGGAGATGGTGTCTATGTAATCTGTATACACGCCGAGCGTCCCGGTGTGCGCCACTTTGAAGAGGCTTGCGGCATCATTGACGGAAAAAGGATAGAGCGCCAAATCTGCAGAACGGACCTTTTTCTCGAATGCTGGCGTTGACCATAGTTGCGAAACACCGATGCCCATCGCATACTGTTTGATCTCCTTCAGTTCCTTTTCGGAAGTGACCAAGGGACTATACCAGTCCATCAATTTTATCAAGGGGATATCAGGTTGTACTCGGTGGACGGATTGCAGACTCTCTGCGCTGAAGGATTGGATGATGACGTTAGCTGATTTAGGATCTTCTAACAGATTAAATTCATCCAGCAAAGACAGCAGCTTGCCTTCGATGCCCGCATCTGGGGTTTTAATTTCAAGGCAATAATTGACTTCATTGCCGAATGTCTGAAAGACTTGCCGCAAAGAAGGGATGGTGAGGCCTGCATACTCCGGCTTCGCTTTTGCGGGATATTTTTTGTTGAACCAGGAGCCTGCATCCAGTTGCTGCAGTTCCGCTAAGGTGAAGTCCGCTGCGTTTCCTGTTCCGTCTGTTGTCCGGTTGACGTCGGGATCGTGCAGGGCGACGAGTTCCCCGTCTTTGGTTTGCTGCAGATCGATTTCCAGGTAATCCGCACCCAGCTCTTTTGCCAGCTGGTAGGAAAGCAAGGTGTGTTCGGGCGCGTATCCGCTGGCGCCGCGATGCCCGAACACCAAGAAATCCTTATCGAGGATCACAGCTGCAGTAGCTGATTTAGGCTGGGAAGAGTGTCCCAGACCAAAAACGATCAGTAATCCTATGAAAATAACAAATAACCGCTTTGCCTTCACTGCCCCCACCCCTTTCTTTGTTCGCTAAAGTAAGCGTAAACAAAATATATTTCCATCATAGCAGATTAGACCGCGATATTCAGTGACAAAATTATGTTTTTTTATATTGGAGGACAGTAAAGCTTTTTGAACGCTCGATGTCAGCCGACTATTGCAACCAATCGGCAAGCGACGTACAATGTAAATCGTTGGATACACAGAACTGGTAAGAAACGACGGGATGGTCTACGAAGAGGGGGAAGCAAGCATGCGTTTAGATAAACTATTATCCGAGACCGGTTATGGTTCTCGCAAAGATGTGAAGCGGCTAATCAGGAGCAAACAGGTCCGCATCGACGGCAAGGTTGTATTGACGGACAATTATAATGTCGATCCCCAGCTGCAGCTGGTGGTCGTCGCCGGCAAAACGGTGAGCGTCCAATCCCATGTATACTATATGCTGCATAAGCCTGCGGGGGTGGTGACCGCCGTCTCCGATGCGGCTAATCGGACGGTCATCGATTTGATCGACCCGGCGGACCGGATGCAGGGCCTCTATCCCGTCGGACGATTGGATAAGGATACGGAAGGACTGTTGCTCATCACGGATAATGGGCAATTGGGCTATCAACTGCTGCTTCCCCATAAGAAAGTCATGAAGCGTTACGAGGCGCTCGTCAACGAACGGGTTACCGGCGCCGACCAGGAAGCCTTCGCTGAGGGCATCGTTTTTCATGGCGGCGAGCGGTGCAAACCGGCCAAACTGACGATACTGAGCCAAGGGGAAGCAGAGAGCCGGGTCCTGCTGGACATCAGCGAGGGGAAATTCCATCAAGTGAAGAAGATGTTCCTGTCCGTTGGCAAGAAAGTGACCTACCTGAAGAGGCTCTCGATGGGGCCGCTCGAACTGGATACAACCTTGCCCGCAGGCAGCTACCGTCCTTTGCGCCCGGAAGAGATGGAACTGCTGAAGCCTTATTTCAAATAATATATATTTAAAAAGGGAAGCGCTCGGCAGGATGCCGACCGTTTCCCTTTTTGCGTCCCTACAGTAGGGGCTGATTCTTTGCCCGTCTCTTTGGTTTCGGCTTGGTCAGTTGGAAGCTCTCAGCTATCAGCTTTTCCGCAACCGGATAAAGGCTTTCGGATGTCATGCGCAGCGTGATCCAATGGGTTTTGTTCATGTGGTAGGCCGGGATGATTTCGGGCATGCTTTCCCGCAGGAAATCGTTCCGCTCAGGGGTGTTCTTCAGATTCAGCCAAAGCTCGCCCTGATGCTCATAGATGAAGGCGAAGGATTTCCTGTTGTCTTCATGGCGCATGACGGCCCAATTGGAGTCGCCGAAAGGGTAATCCTCAATGACATGCGGGTGTTCCAGGCAAAGGGCGATCATCCGCCGGCGCAGCGCATAGTTGTTTACTTTTTCCATATCATCCGCTCCTTTCGTTCCTTTTTTATCCATTATACGGCAACCGCATCGCTATGGGTAAGGATAGGTAGTTTGCTTCGAGTGTAGGCAGATATTTGTACAAATATACTTGTATTCCTTATAATGACAGATATATAGAATCGAAAAGGGGCAACAATGATGGAAACTAACAAGTATGATGTCGTGGTGATCGGATTCGGCAAAGCCGGGAAGACGCTGGCGAATGATTTGGCGAAAGCCGGCAAGAAAGTGGCTGTGATTGAAAAGTCGAATCAGATGTACGGGGGGACCTGCATCAATGTCGGCTGTCTGCCGACGAAGTCACTTGTCCACAGCGCAAAAATAGCGAGCCATATTCTTGAAACGGAATCCGAACAGCCTTATGAAAAGCGAAACGCCCTGTTCAAAAAAGCGATGGCGAACAAAGAAAAACTCACAGCGATGCTGCGCGAAAAGAACTATGTGAAGCTTGCCAACTTTGAGACGGTGACCATTTTCGACGGACTAGCGAGCTTCGTGGATGGGAACACGGTAAAGATCACGTCTCTGAATGAAGAGATCTTCATAGCCGGCGACCGCTTCATCATCAACACCGGGGCAAAGGCGTTCATTCCGGATATACCGGGTGTCCATGAGAGCAAACACGTCCATATAAGCGATGGCATCCTGGAGCTGGAAAACTTGCCGAAACGGCTGGCCATCATCGGAGCGGGCTATATCGGCCTCGAATTCGCCGGCTATTTTACGCAATTCGGAACCCAAGTCACCATCTATCAGAATGATGATAGTTTCTTGCCGCGCGAAGATGCTGAGGATGCCGAAGCGATCCGTTTGGTATTGGAAAAAGCCGGCGTGGTCTTTGCGTTCGAAGCGAATGCCAAAAAGATTGCCGATACCGCAGACGGGGTAGCGTTAACCATCGAACAAAAAGGCGAATTGCGGACAGAAACGTTTGATGAAATTTTGATTGCGACAGGCCGGGTACCGAACACGGACAATCTGGATGCGGAAAAGGCCAACGTCACTTTGGGGGCAAGAGGAGAAGTCGCGGTCGACGAAAAGCTTCGGACTTCCGCGCCGAATATTTGGGCGGTCGGGGATGTGAAAGGCGGCCCGCAGTTCACTTATATTTCCTTGGATGATTACCGCATCGTGTTGCCGCAGCTGTTGGAAGAACCATCCAGCTATACGATGGCTAGCCGCCGCACCGTGCCGAACAGCGTCTTCATCGATCCGCCTTTTTCCAGGACTGGGATGAATGAAAAAGAAGCGACAGCGTCGGGAATCCCGTATCGGGTCGTGAAGATGCCGGCTGCAGCCGTCCCGAAAGCCCAGGTCCTACGCGAGACGGAAGGCTTCCTGAAGGTGTTGATCAATACGGAGGACCAAACCATCGTCGGTGCGACGCTCTTCTGCTACGAATCCCACGAGATGATCAACCTGTTGACGCTTGCCATCAATGCGAAGATTCCCTACACGGAACTGCGCGATCAAATCTATACGCATCCGATCATGTCGGAGGCGCTGAATGATTTGTTGAGCCTGTGAATGAGTATTTGGAAAAGGACGGCAAACACGCCGCCCTTTTTTTGATGATGTCCAGCTGTCCAAGCCTGCCTCTCGGAAGAAAGATGAAGGGTCCTCTTGGCTCTGGCGAGCCAAGACATACTGTTTTCGACTTGTCATGGTTCTTGTCATCTCCGCTATCTAAAGAAGCTTCAAAGAAGCACCTCAAACGTCGCACTGTGACGTTTGAGTAACTGACCGGTACGGTCACGTTGATTCCTTTATTTTTGGAAGTCTCTCAGCAATTGCG
>NZ_FOTD01000011.1 GCF_900114465.1 Trichococcus palustris
AAAAACAATGAGGCAGGGACTGCCTTTTGAGCCTACCCATATCCATTCCCTCTGTCTGTAAAGACATACGCAGGCAAGGAAGGAGTTCGTAGGAAGCTCGCGACTTGAGTCGTGAGTAGTTCACAGACGACAATATCCAATTTTTATTATTTTGATTTAGGTGACTGCACAAATGGACCCGCCAATACAAAGGCTAGCCTGTACTGCGACAATCGGTGTGCAATTTGGTTTTTGACAAAATAATAAATGCTGAAATTGTGTCCTTGGAAGATTATCGGCCATGCCCGCACTACTGTCGGTATCCATATACTTTCACCCCTGTTGATCGTATTATGAAGCGCTTTCTATTTTCAGTATATCCCTTGCCGGCTTTATTATCAATATATAGACCAGGATTTGGGGCATTAGGTTGAAGTACGCCGGAAATGGGAAAACCGATAAGGAACAGCGGCAAATTCTCCTTGTGGAGATGAATGGAAAAATCAAAATAAACTATATTTGATTTTTGTTGATCAAGGAAGTTTTTTCAAGATGAATCGTATCGGATGGAAATATTATTTGAATTTTTTTTAAAAAAGTGCACAATATAACTAAGGATTATATTATTTTATATTCTAAAATGAGCCCGTATGGCTTGCAGGTTCAGAAAAAATCGTTCGTTTCTGCACAAAGACAGAAAAGGGTGTGGTGGTTTTCAGTATGACAATTACTTTTAGCGAGTTTTTAGACATGATACTATCCAATCCGCCGTTGCTGATCATAGTGGTGTTGACGCTTGGGGTAGTATTGGTGAATGGCTGGACCGATGCTCCAAATGCCATTGCAACGTGCGTGTCCACGCGCTCGATGAAGGCGGAGAATGCTATCATTATGGCAGCTATCTTCAACTTTTTTGGCGTATTCGTCATGACAATGGTCAATGCAACGGTTGCGCAGACGATTGCTAATATGGTGGATTTCGGCGGTAGTTCAAGCGATTCCATTGTCGCTCTGTGTGCTGCGCTCCTTGCGATTGTGATTTGGGCGACGGCGGCATGGTATTTTGGGATTCCGACCAGCGAGAGCCATGCGTTGATTGCCGGCATTTCCGGTGCAGCGATTGCCCTGCAAGGCGGGATTGGTGGTATCAATGGCTCCGAGTGGATCAAAGTCATTTATGGGCTGGTGCTTTCCACAGGGCTTGGGTTTGGTTCAGGTTACCTTATCGTGAAAGCGGTGACATTTGTTTGTAGAAACATGAAACGGCAAAACACGACAACGTTCTTTAAAAATGGGCAGATTGTTGGCGGGGCAGCGATGGCATTTATGCACGGCGCACAAGACGGACAAAAATTCATGGGCATTTTCATGCTAGGCATCTTCTTGAGCCAAGGGAACTCGGATGCAACCCATTTTGTCATTCCTGTCTGGCTGATGGTGCTCTGTTCCGCTGTCATGGCGCTTGGGACTTCGATCGGCGGCTATAAAATCATTAAGACGGTCGGTATGGATATGGTCAAATTGGAAACCTATCAAGGTTTTAGTGCAGATCTGGCCGGTGCCGTCTGCTTGCTGATTGCCTCGCTTCTGGGGTTGCCGGTAAGTACGACCCATACAAAAACGACGGCTATCATGGGTGTGGGTGCAGGCAACCGTCTGTCTTCCGTGAACTGGGCAACTGTAAAAGAAATGGTCTGGGCGTGGGTGTTGACTTTTCCGGGCTGTGGACTCGTTGGTTATGTGATGGCATGGGTTTTCATGAGAATTTTTTAAGAGGGGAACTATATGTTAAAAAAAAAGAAGGATACGCTAAATTATTTTGATGAATTTATCAAGGTTTCAGAATTAACGATCCAGTCGGCGCAGTTTTTAAAGGAAGCCTTAACGGATTATCGCATCGATGAATTGAACGCAAAAGTGGATGAGATGCATGTGATCGAAAATCAAGCCGACCACCAAAAACATGCTTTGATTGCATACCTTTACAGCGACTTTTTGCCACCCATCGGCAGAGAAGATATTGTTGCCTTGGCGAACGGTCTGGACAATACGGTTGATCTGATTGAAGACGTCCTGATCCAGATCGAGATGTATCATCTTGAGAATATCACACCGGAAATGGCGGCGTTCCTGGATTTGGTCGAGAAGTGTGCCCATGATCTCAATCTTGCTTTCAAAGAATTCAAAAACTACAAGAAGTCGAAATTGATCCATGATATCATCATTCGGATCAATGAACATGAAAAAGAGGGCGATAAGCTGTACATCCACGCTGTTCGTGAATTATACAAGGAAACAGATGACGTGGTCGGTATCATTGTCTTAACAAAGATCTACGAAAAATTCGAAAAATGTTGTGACGCTTTTGAAGACATAGCGAATCTTATCGAAGAAGTTGTCTTAAAAAACTCATAAAACAAAGGCTTGGGTCATGGATCAGGAAATGGATTCATGGCTTTTTTTGTCACTCAATAGTGTGAATGACAAAAGGAGCAGTTTGGGGCCGGTTCGATGGGTTTGGTTAACGCTTACAAATTTAAGGTGGTAAAATGGACATAGCGAGGATAATTGCAAAAAAGGTAGTTGACTCAAGTCAATTCCAAAAATGCTGCGGGCAGAAAACGAGTGAATCCAGGGGTAATTGCAAAGAACTTGCGGATAAAGAGGAGGCTTCACCATGAAAAGGGTGCAACAAAAGCGGCGTCTTAAAGGTGCGTTTCTGGCTTTTATGACTTTATTGCTTCTGTCAGTGACCGTAACGGCGGCGAGGGTGCTGGCAGTCGACGATTCTGATGGCGTCCAGGGTATGCAGACTCTGGGTAAGGGCGAAACTATCAACGGAGCCGGATTTTTTGCAGGCAATCGCATTGTAATCGATGGTACTGTCGAGGGGACGACATTTGCTTCCGGCTCGGAAGTACGGATCGACGGAAACATAAATGGAGACCTGTTTGTCGCCGCTCAAAGCATAACGATAAATGGAGCCGTTACAGGCAATATCTATGTGGCAGGACAGAATCTGGAACTGGGCGTCCAAAGCGAAGGGGACGTATTCGCAGCAGGACAGAATATAACAATCAGCAAAGATGCTATCATCGGGCGGGACTTCTTTACCGCTGGCGCCAGCATACTGCAGGAGGGAACGATTAGTCGGGGACTATTTGGCGGCGGATCGGAGATTGTCGTTGACGGTTTGGTTGGCGGGGACGTCAATGTGCAGGCCGATAAGTTGAAACTGCAGAACAATGCGGTGGTCGAGGGTAAACTTTCGTACGCAAGCGCAAACGAGGCCGTCATTGCTACCGGATCGCAAATCAAGGGTCTGACGGATTGGAAAAAAATCGAATCCATGACCGCTAAACAAAACAAAATGGAAGCCAACAGACCTTTCAGAATGGTGATGGGCTTTCTGTGGGGTGTTGCAAGCACATTGCTGATTTGGTTCTTGGTCAAGATATGGAGACCGAATTTTTGGATAAATACGGCCCGGCCGATTGCCGAGCTGCCGCTTAAGACCTTGGGTGTCGGCTTCTTGACGCTTGTCGTGACGCCGCTTTTGATCATTCTGGCGATGATTACCGTCATCGGCATACCATTAGGGATACTGATGGGGGTTGTCTATTGGGTGGCCATGTACCTTTCAAAGATCATTGTCGCAGTGTTCATCGGTCAATGGCTGGCGAAACGCTTCAAATGGCCAGAACTGCACAAAGGTGTCTGGTATGTGCTGTTGGGGCTTGTCATCCTGGCTCTCTTAAACATGATTCCATTTGTGAATTTCATCGTCGGATTGCTGACGGTCGTGGCCGGATTGGGTTCGTTGATTCTTGCCCATTACAAGGCGCCCACTGAAAACGCTCCGGCACCTCCAAATCCTTAAAAATATTCCTTTGAGATTGTAATTTTTCGGAAAATAACTGTAGATAGAAAATCCGGGTAAAGAGAGGTCTGAAATGAAATATTCAGACATCTTTCACCCGGGAAATTTATTTTTCACGATTCAGTCGAACCCGCGAGCAATGCTTGCTTTCATTGCCGCTGTGCTATTCTGGGTTTAAGAGAAGTGGGAATAGGGGTCAGCTGATTTGGAAAAACTGATTTCAATTTACAATTTACAGAATAAGCGAGGTGAGATTACTCATGACTGCGGAAATTGGTGTGTTGAATGCAAATGGTCTGGTTTTGGCCGCCGATTCGGCTTTGACGATGGGGAATATCGAGAACTTTAAAATATTCAATTCCGGTAACAAGATCTTTACGTTAGGATCAAATCACTCCGTTGGCATCATGATCTTTGGCAACATCGATTTTATGGGCATCCCTTGGGAAATCATCGTCAAAGGGTTTAAAAATAAAATTGGCGATAAATCGTTGGATGAGGTCCAGGATTATTGTACGGAATTTTTCAATTATGTGGCAAATATGGATGAAATCTATTCCCCCATTCAGAGTGAAATATTGATATTGGGTTATGCTGAAAGCTTAAAAAGCATATTGGAGAACACGACCTATGAAATGACGTCCGAAAAATTTAATCTGGAAGATTATCAAAATGCCGTTCAGAGTAAAATACCCGGATTATTAAAGGAAAGCGAAAAGCTAAAGAGCATCACTAAGAAAATTACGGTGAAAGCATTCACGGATGCCTACGGTTCTAAGATCGACGTTGTTTTTCAAGAGTTGTTCGACACCATTTTTTTAGGGACGGACATATATAACAAGATTAAGTTGAGTCTGTATAAAATCATAAGGAATTATTTTTATAGCGACAGCTATTTTCCTGAAATCTATACGGGCCTAGTCATAGCCGGTTTTGGGGAGCACGAAATCTTCCCCAGTTTATACCAATTTGACATAGCCGGTGTTGTCGACAGGATCATCAAAAAAAGATTGAATGTGATGTCCGTTGTTTCCAATGAGGACGTAGAGGGGAAATGCTCATCGGCGATTGTCCCTTTTGCGCAACAGGATATGGTCCATCTGCTCATAAACGGGATATCTCCCGATCTCCAAGATGATTTAGCGGAGATTTTAAAAGTCAGTTTCGACACCTTCATAAAGGAAGTGTCGACCAAGCAGCTTGTTAAAAAATCCAAGATTGATGAGATCAATAAAATCAGATCAGATGTTGAAGCATCGATCTTCGATGCCTTCGATGACGTGAAAAAACAGCGCTATACGGAACCTGTATTGATGATCATCGATTCAATGCCAAAAGAAGAACTGGCCACACTGGCAGAAACGCTTGTGAATATGACAGCCTTCAAAAGGAGGATTTCCTTGTCGGTGGAAACGGTCGGCGGGCCGGTTGATGTGCTGTTGATCACAAAAGGTGACGGTCCCGTCTGGGTAAAACGGAAGCATTATTTCGATCCGGATATCAATAGAAAGGATTGAAATCCCACTTGAACAGAAAACCCCAAAATAAAAACGCACTTTTTCGGTACTCCTTTTAAGCAACTAGTCGGTAGGCTTGCTGGTTAGTTTTGCAGGGAACTGCTATTCGAAAGTAATGGCGGAAAGTTGAGGCGGGGGGAGAATGGCGAATGGAAACAACGGATTGAAAAAGGAAATCGGGATTTTTGATGGAATCAGCATTATCGGTGGAATCATGCTGGGCTCGAGTATTTTTTATCTGGGCTCCTATGTATTGATCAGGACGGACATGAATTTTGGATTAGCGATTTTAGCTTGGATAGCCGGTGGCCTTATTTCGCTGTTGTGCGGACTATGCTATGCGGAGCTGGGTGCAAGTGATCCAAGAGCCGGGGGGATTACAGTCTACCTGTCCACTGCATACAGCCCGATCGTCGGTTTTTTGTATGGGTTTAATCTGTTCCTGTTGGCTGGTCCAGGCTCCATCGCTGCGGTGGCATTAGTTTTAGCGTCGGTTATACAACAAATTGTGCCGTTCGGAGATTTTGGAATGAAAAGCGTTGCGGTTTTATCCATCCTAGGACTGAGCATTGTTAATTATCGTGGAGCTGAACTAGGGACGCTTGTTCAAAACCTGTCCATGATCGGGAAGATAATTCCGATCATACTCATCTTGGTGGTCGGTTTGATAAAGGGGGGAAATGTGCCGGATTTGTCCATCCCTTTTGGAACAGCAGGGTATGATCTAGGGAGTATCATCAACATGGTAGCAGTCGCTGTCGTCGTGACACTTTGGGCCTATGAAGGCTGGGCGAATTTGAACAGTTTGGCCGAAGAAATGAAAAATCCCAAACGCACTTTGCCGGCAGCCATCATTATTTCGATTGGGTCGATCACGCTGTTGTATGTACTGTTTAACTATTCCATATTACGCGTGCTTTCTTATGAAGAAATTCACACGATGTTACAAGCGGGGGATTTCTATTTAGGTACAGCGGCGGCAATGAAAACAATGGGGAATTTTGGTGGCCGGCTTGTGTCGCTAACGATGATCGTCGCGCTATTGGGTTCGCTGAACGGCTGCATCTTAGCTTTCCCCAGAAATTATTACGCAATGAGCATGGAAGGCCATTTCTTTGCCAGCTTCAAAAAATTGCATCCCAAATATGCTGTGCCGCATTATGCCATCATGGCACAAGCGGGCATTTCGGTAGTGCTCGTATTCATCCAAGAATTGCCTCAACTGATAGCACTCGTTGTCTTTTCGAGTATGCTGTTCAATATATTGACCACCTTTGCGGTGCTGCGGTACCGCAAAAAGTTTCCGGAGCTGGAAAGGCCGTATAAAGTAAAGGGGTATCCTTTCACTGTTGTCATGATCACGGCTTTATTTGTTGGGCTGACGGTAAATACACTAAGAGAAGATCCCGTTACCTCGCTAATCGGGGTTTGTGTGCCCCTCCTAGGAGTGGGTTTCTATTATTACTTTGATAGAAGAAAAAATTGAAACGATCGGCGCTAACTTTGTACCGAAAAAGACAGAAGAGCAAATGAGGCTGACTACAGCTCATTATTGCCGTTCTGTCTTTTTTATATACCGACTGTTGTCAGGTACGATCTTTAAAGGAAACTATTGCTCTATCGATTCGCTTACTTTTTTGATATAATGAACGAGTGAATCACCTATGCATACTGTTAAAAGGTGAATTTGGCGAAGGATTCGTGGAGATTTAAAAGAGCAGATACACTCGAGTTTTGGTAGTGCATTTCTAAGGTCAGGGCTGAAGCTGTTTTTTTGGAATTACATTCCGGGCTTAATGAAACTGGAAAAATTTATGATTTGAGAGAAGGAATTTTTTATGTCAAAAGAAAAAAGATATTTGACTGTTGATGGAAATACCGCAGCAGCCTACACTTCCTATGCTTTTACGGAAGTCTCAGGTATCTATCCCATTACGCCTTCTTCACCCATGGCGGATGCGGTTGACCATTGGGCACAAGAAGGACGCAACAATATATTCGGGCAAACCGTAAAAGTCACGCAGATGCAATCCGAAGCCGGGGCAGCCGGCACGGTGCACGGGGCTTTGCAGGCGGGAGCTTTGGCTTGTTCCTATACCTCTTCGCAAGGGTTGTTGTTGATGATTCCCGATATGTATAAGATGGCGGGCGAGTTATTGCCGGCGGTTGTCCATGTTGCGGCCCGGGCGGTCGGCAGCCATGCGCTTTCGATTTTCGGCGACCATTCGGACGTGATGGCATGCAGACAAACCGGTTTTGCGATGCTGTCATCAGCCAGTGTCCAAGAGGCAACGGATATGGCTGCAGTGGCGCATTTAGCCGCCATCAAAGGGCGCATACCTTTTATGCATTTCTTCGATGGCTTCCGCACTTCCCATGAAATTCAAAAGATTGAAGTGCAGGACTATGAGGATTATGCAAAATTGCTTGACCGCGATGCCTTGAAAGCTTTCCGGGACCGCAGTTTAAGCCCGAACCACCCGACGATGCGCGGCTCGGCACAGAATCCGGACATCTTTTTCCAAGGACGCGAAGCTTCCAACAGCTACTACAATGCCATCCCGGAAATTGTCGAAAATTACATGCTAGAAATCAATGAGCTCACGGGCCGCGACTACCATTTGTTCAATTATTATGGGGCGCCGGATGCCGACAAAGCGATCATTTGCATGGGTTCCGTCTATGATACGGCTTGTGAAGTAGCGGACTATCTGAACAGCCATGGCGAAAAGGTTGGCGTATTGAACGTCCATCTCTACCGTCCATTCAGCATGGGGCATTTCTTGAAGGCATTGCCTGAAACGGTTAAAAAAATAGCCGTCCTTGACCGCACCAAAGAATGCGGTTCAATCGGAGAGCCTTTGTTCCTGGATGTCGTGGCTGCATTCAATCAAGTGAAGGATCGCCCGAGCATCATCGGGGGACGTTACGGATTGGGCTCAAAAGATACGACACCAAACCAGATCCGTGCCGTCTTCAAAAACTTGGATAAGGAAGAACCGCAGCATCCCTTTACGATCGGCATCAACGATGACGTCACGCACCTGTCGCTGGCGATCGAAGAGAAAATCGATGTCCGTCCAGAGGGTACCTTCGAGGCGCAATTCTGGGGCTTCGGTTCAGACGGAACAGTCGGGGCAAATAAAAACTCGATCAAAATCATCGGCGACCATACCGATTTGCACGTGCAGGCCTATTTCTCCTATGACTCGAAAAAATCGGGCGGGGTGACCATCTCGAATCTGCGTTTCGGTAAAGAAGAGATCCATGAACCCTATTTGATTGAGCAAGCGGATTTCGTTGCCTGTCATAACCAAGCGTACGTCAAAAAGTACGATATGGTGAAGACATTGAAACCCGGCGGCTCGTTCCTGTTGAACACAAACTGGCCCGTCGAAGACTTGGACTCGCGTCTGCCTGCGAAAATGAAACGCTACATCGCGGATAACGACATCAACTTCTATGTCATCGATGCGATCAACGCCGGCAAAGAGATCGGCTTGGGCGGAAGGATCAACACGATTTGCCAAGCGGCCTTCTTCAAGATTCTGCCGATCATCCCCTTGGAAGAAGCCGTTCAGCATATGAAAGACGCTGCCAAAAAATCGTATGGACATAAAGGCGAAAAAATCGTCTTGATGAACGAAAAAGCGATCGAGGCCGGTGTCGAAAGAGTTCAGAAAATCGCAGTTCCGGAAAATTGGAAAGACGCTCAGGATGAACCGCAGCCAATCAAGGATGAGCCTGACTTCGTCAAAAATATCGCTGATATGATGAACCGCATGGAAGGGGATCAATTACCGGTCAGCGCCTTCTTGGATCGCGCCGATGGCACCTTCCCGCAAGGAACAACGCAATTCGAGAAACGTGAAATCGCCGTTCAGATTCCGATCTGGAATCCGGAAGAGTGCATCCAATGCAACCAATGCTCGTTTGTTTGCCCACATGCAGCCATTCGTCCGTTCCTGGTGACGGAAGAAGAGGCCGCAAATGCTCCGGAAGGGATGGGATTTATCGACGGGATGCGTCCGTATAAAGATTCCAAGTATCGTATCCAAGTGTCGGCGGCCGATTGCACAGGCTGCGGTATTTGCGTCTTGACCTGTCCGGCGCGCAAAAAAGCGATCGAAATGCGGAACCGCGAAGATCATTTGGAAGAAAACGAAAACTGGGATTACATGATCCGTTTGCCGCATAAGGAAAATCCTGTAGGAACGAACACGGTGAAAGGCAGCCAGTTCGAACAACCTTTGTTTGAATTCTCCGGTGCTTGTGCCGGATGCGGCGAGACACCTTACATCAAATTAGCGACGCAAGTGGTTGGCGACCGCATGCAGATCGCCAATGCGACGGGCTGCACGTCCATCTATGGCGGATCGGCGCCTTCAGCGCCTTACACAACCAATGACAAGGGCTTTGGGCCTTCATGGGCTAACTCGCTTTTGGAGGATAATGCCGAATTTGGCTTCGGGATGCATCATGCAACCAAGCAACTGCGTGAAAGAACGCTCGGCTTGGCGCTTCAATTATTGAAACAAGAGATCGATGAAGACTTGAGAGTGCCTACGCAGGCTTGGGTCGACGGATTCAACGAAAAACGCGGCGCCCGCAATCTGGCGGCGGCGTTCAGCGAAGCATTGGAGGCTGTGCAAACAGCCGACCAAAACGTACAAAATTTGGTCAGCGATATCCTGCAATACAAAGACTATCTGATGAAACGTTCCACTTGGATGTTCGGTGGCGATGGTTGGGCCTACGATATCGACTTCGGCGGCATCGACCATGTGTTGGCGAGCGGAGAAGATATCAATATCCTTGTGCTCGATACGGAAGTGTATTCGAACACAGGTGGACAAGTATCCAAGTCTTCCAACATCGGTGCGATTGCGGAATTCGCTTCCGGCGGAAAACCGGTCAAGAAGAAAGACCTGGGCATGATGATGATGAATTACGGCTATGTCTATGTAGCGCAAATAGCGATGGGGGCAAACCCTCGCCATACCTTGAAGGTCCTTTCCGAGGCGGAAGCTTATGATGGTCCGTCCATCGTCATCGCCTATTCACCGTGCATCAATCATGGCATCAAGTGCGGCCTGACGGTTTCACAGAGTCATGAAAAGGATGCAGTGGATGTCGGCTATTGGCATTTGTATCGCTTCAATCCGGAAGACAAAGCAAAAGGCAAAAATCCGTTTACACTGGATTCAAAAGAGCCACAATTTGAACGATTCCAGGATTTCCTGATGGAAGAAGTCCGGTATTCTTCGCTCTATAATCTCTACGATGCAGAGCATGTTCAGAACATTTTTGACCATGGCTTGGAATCCGCCAAAGACCGTTACCAATCATACGTACGGATGGCTTCCTACACAGATTAATATAAGAAAAGCGAGACAAGCCCGCTCTGCTTCGATTAAGGAAACACAGTGACCTTGACGGTCAAGTACTCTGATGTCACAGTGCGACATCAGAGGGCCTCACTGCGAGACATTTTGGATAGTCTGATAACAGGATTAAGCGATTGAAATCGCAAGAGTCATGACAATTTAGGAAATTTGGAAGGGGGCAACGCTCCTTACAGTCGCCTTGTACGGGTAGTCTAAAGAATGAATTCTTAAGACTACCATGCAAATGAGCATCGTAGAGCGCAATTGCTGAGAGACTTCTAAATTCAGTGGAATCAACGTGACCGTACCGGTCAGTTGTATCATGTTTCTAAGTCATCAGAGATGACAAGAACCATGACAAGTCGAACAGTATGTCTTGGCTCGCAGAGACAAGAGGACCCTTCATCTCCCTTCCTTGAGGCAGGCTTGGATCGCTAGACATCAATTAATAGAAAGAGCTCCTGGCGGAAGGAATTTCGCTGGGATTTTTTTTGAGCGAGCAGACTGTTTCAGGGTGCAAAATATATTTCAACGGGGTTGCCCTTGCTTATTCGAATTATCCATGATACAATGACTTTAGCATTTTGTTAGTGAAAGAAAAGAATTGTTTAAAAGCTATTCCAATCCGTAACGTTAGCAAGAATGTAAGATATGTGCGAAACGCACGAGGAGGAATTTTATTATGGAACAAGGTACAGTAAAATGGTTTAACGCAGACAAAGGTTTTGGATTTATCGAACGCGAAAGCGGAGACGATGTATTCGTACATTTCTCAGCTATCCAATCTGAAGGATTCAAATCTTTAGAAGAAGGCCAAGCAGTAACTTTCAGCGTTGAAGAAGGTAACCGTGGACCTCAAGCTACAAACGTTAACAAAGCTTAATTTAAACAACTAAATTTAAACTTATAAGGACTTAACTTTCGGGTTGGGTTCTTTTTTCTTTCGTTCAGGGAACGGCATGCCTCACAGGGGCCAGTTTCAAAGGGAAGATGAAGCAGTTAGCTCAACATATATACAGAAGGGAAGAAAAAAATATGTACCCACCAGTCATTTTGGCAAGCCAGTCCCCCAGGAGAAAAGAACTGCTGTCCTTATGTGTGAAGGATTTTACTGTTCAAGTATCCGAGATCGACGAGAAGGAAGTTGAACGAAGAATTCTTGCCGAAGCGGGGCAGGAAGATTTCTTCGAAACGGCAAGAAAGCTGGTGGAAACACTTGCACGGGAAAAGGCTGCTGTCATCCACCGGTTGCAGACAAAAGCGATGGTAATCGGTGCGGACACCGTCGTCATTTTGGATAATCGCGTATTAGGCAAGCCAATGGATGCAGATGAAGCCTATGATATGCTGCGCTCCTTGGCCGGAAGGACACATTCCGTGCTTACCGGCGTAAGTATCCAGTGGGGCGAACTGGAGGAAACCTTTGCTGTCGAGACCAAAGTTCATTTTTTTGATTGGGATGCACAGATGGATGCGGAAGTGAGGGCCTACATCGCAAGCGGCAGCCCGCTGGACAAAGCCGGTGCATACGGTATCCAAGAGGAAGCCGGGCTTTGGGTCGAGCGGATAGAAGGGGATTACAATAATATCGTGGGTCTCCCGATCGCTTCCGTCAACAAGGCGATGCAGCGAATGCTTTCTGCAGAGGACTAAAACTGTTTCGGAGGGTCCGCATTCGGGAAAGGTAACTTATCAAAGAGACTCACCAGTTTCTCAACCAAGAAAGCCAGGAATCACGCTTTTACGCGATTCCTGGCTTTCTTGGTTATTTGTGGATTGTTAAATGGAAATGCAGTAACATATAGATGTAAGCGTTGTCTTGATGAAGTTCAATAGCTTGGATAAGCCGATCGAACCGGATGTTTGTGCATTGGAAAAAGGAGGGGCACGATGAAAGAGGCCATGTTATACCAAAAATTGGCTGACGGAAAAGTGAAGTGCGGCGTTTGCCCGCACCGGTGCACGATTGCGGATGGGAAGAGGGGCATTTGCGGTGTGCGGGAAAATCGTCAAGGCATACTGTATGCTTTAAATTATGGGAAAGCGGTGGCTGTGGCCATCGAACCAATCGAAAAAAAGCCGCTTTTTCACTTTCTGCCGAGAACGCAAATCTATTCCTTCGCCACTGTCGGCTGTAATTTGAGATGCCTCTGGTGCCAGAACTGGGATATTTCGCAAAATCCGAAACCGCAACGACCGATCATCGGCGAAGATATCACGCCGGAAGAACATGTGAAAAGGGCTCTCGCAGCCGGGGTGCCTTCGATTGCCTATACGTATACGGAACCCATCATTTTTGTGGAGTATGCCCTCGATACGATGAAGTTGGCCAGGGGAAAGGGGTTGAAAAATGTTTGGAAGACGGCGGGCTATATGACAAGGGAGACATTGGAAGCCATCACGCCCTATTTAGATGCCGCCAACGTTGATTTAAAGGGGCCGGATGACGCGTTTTACGTGAAGTATTGCGGCGGCGAAGTCCAGCCCGTCATGGAGACCATAAAATATCTCTACAAAGCGGGCGTGCATATCGAAGTCACGACCCTGGTCATACCGGGTGTCAATGACAGTCCCGAACAGTTGGAAAAGATGGCCCATTTCATCGCCGATGAAGTAGGCAAAGATGTCCCGTGGCACGTAAACCGATTTTTCCCGGGATGGAAAATGATGGATGCTCCGATAACGTCCATGGATTCGTTGAAGTTGGCGGAAGAGATCGGGAAAAAGGCCGGATTGCGGTATGTGCACATCGGCAACGTCTAGGAGGGGGTAAGGCAATGTTAACTTTTGGTGTCGTCAGTCCGCATCCGCCCCTGATCATTCCTGAAATAGGCGGCAAGGACATTGAAAAAGTGAGAAAGACAACGGCAGCTTTGGAAGCAACAGCAAAAAAATTGACAGCTACAAAACCGGAACGCATCGTGATCATTTCGCCGCACCCGGAATATGGCTACGAAGTGCCGCTCTATTATCTCGGAAAAGAGTTGTCCCCTGCTATCGAAGTAGAAAAGATCCTGGTCACAAATCCTTCCTATGAATACTACTATGAGCTGGGGAAAAAGTACGGCAAAGAAATCGAAAAAACAGATCAACGGACAGCCGTCATAGCTTCGGGAGATCTGTCGCATGTATTAAAAACGGATGGGCCCTACGGCTATCATCCAGCGGGACCGATGCTGGATAAACTGATCGTCAAGGCGGTACGCGAAAGGGATGCGGAGAGCTTGTTGCATCTCGATCCTTCTTTCCTGGAGAATGGCGCGGAATGCGGCTTACGGTCCATCCTGTTTTTGTTCGGCGTGTTTGAAGGCAGAGACTATGCGACAGAGGTGTTGTCCTATGAAGGACCTTTCGGTGTCGGCTATATGGTAGCCACTTTCGCTTTGCGGCAATGATCAGGTGGCGGTTAGGGGGAAAATGGAATGGGAAAATATTTTTTTACTTCTGAATCGGTTATGGAAGGTCATCCGGATAAAATCTGTGATCAAGTAGCGGACGGCATTTTGGATGCCATCTTGACAAAAGACCCTTTAAGCCGTGTGGCCTGCGACGTTTCTGCCAGCACGGGCTTGATCATGATTTATGGACAAATCACCACTTCCTGCGCAATCGACATCCCTGTAATCGCCAGAAAGATCATCCGGGAAATCGGCTATACGGATACCGCGTTCGGCATGGATGGGGGATCCTGTTCGGTCCTTACGGCAATCGACAAGCAGTCCCCGGACATTGCCGGGGGTGTGGACGCCTCGTTGGAATACAAGCAGGGATCAGGAGATGAAATGGATCGGCTTGGCGCCGGCGATCAGGGGATTCTGTTCGGGTATGCCTGCAACGAGACGCCGGAGCTGATGCCGCTGCCGATCACTTTGGCGCATAAGTTGGCAAAAAAAATGGCGGAGTTGCGCAAATCAGGGGCCATCCCTTATTTGCGGCCGGACGGGAAAACGCAGGTGACGGTGGAATATTTCGGCGATCGGCCCGTCCGCATCGAAGCGGTCGTCGTCGCCTGTCAGCATGACGAATCGGCGACCCATGAGCAGATCAGGCGCGATGTGATCGAAAAGGCCATTAAAACGGTCCTTCCGGAAGGAATGCTGGATGAGCGGACAAAATACTATGTAAATGCAACCGGAAGATTTGTCGTAGGTGGACCGGCCGGGGATTCGGGCTGGACCGGCAAAAAAATCATCGTCGATACCTACGGCGGATACGCCAGACATGGCGGCGGCTCCTTCTCGGGGAAGGACCCGACCAAGGTCGATCGTTCCGCTACCTATGCCGCCAGATATGTCGCCAAAAATATCGTGGCGGCCGGTTTGGCGGATAAGTGCGAAGTGCAGCTTGCCTATGTCATCGGTATGTCCCACCCGGTATCCATCATGGTCGACACGTTCGGAACCGGCAAGATGGACGATCAGGAAATAGAAGGTCTGATAGCGAGGAACTTCGATCTGCGGCCGTCAGCAATCATAAGGGATTTTGATTTGAGGAGACCGATTTATCAGCAGGTCGCCTGCTATGGCCATTTCGGAAGGCCGGATCTGGACCTACCTTGGGAAAGGACCGACAAAGCGGAGGCTTTAAAGATGCGTTGATATCTGGATGAGTGCGGAAGTTTCTGAGGAGGTGCAGGCATGAGTAGTAAACCGAATGACGGAATGGATAGGAAGGCGTTGCTCAGGTTGGTTTTGACCCGATTTTTTAATGGGATTGTCGTAATCGGGGCCGTTCTGTTTCTGACGGCCGGTACGCTGGGATATTGGAACGGCTGGCTATTTCTGGTTGCGCTGGTCATCCCGATGTCCGGGACATTGTATTATCTGTTGAAGGAGGACCCCGAGTTGCTCGCTAAACGGATGAGGCTGAAGGAGCCGCAAAAGAAGCAGCGTACAATCGTGAAGGTGGCATCGTTGTTCATGATGATAGCGATAATCATGCCGGGCATAGATTATCGCTATCACTGGTCGGATGTCCCTTTTTGGTTGATCATGGCAAGCTTGCTCTTATTTGAAGTTTCCTATGCGATGGTTATTGTAGTGATGGCGCAGAACAGTTACGCTTCCCGGGTTGTCGAGATCCAGGAAGGGCAAAAATTGATCGATACCGGGCTCTATTCGATTGTGAGGCATCCAATGTACCTGGGATCGATCCTCTTGTATCTGGCCATACCTTTGTTGCTTGGATCCTATTATGCATTGATCCCGATGGCTGTGGCTTGCGCCGAAATAATCGCAAGGATCAAGAACGAGGAAGAAGTGCTGAAGGCTGGACTTGCCGGATACAAGGAGTACACAGAAAAAGTGAAATACCGGTTGATCCCCTATGTGTGGTGATCAGGACGTGGTTGCTAAGAATATTTTTATCTGAAGAAAAGGATAATCTCTGGAAAAAGAATCCGCTCCCCTAATCCTGTTGTCCGGAAGCGGATTTATAATTTTCTAGTTGTTAAGGGTTGCATATTTGGTTTACCCATGATACAATAAGTTTAACATTTTGTTAGTGAGTGAAAGAAAAGAATTGTTTAAGAGACATTCCAATCCGTAACGTTAGCAATAATGTATGATATGTGCGAAACGCACGAGGAGGAATTTAATTATGGAAAAAGGTACAGTTAAATGGTTTAATGCAGAAAAAGGTTTTGGTTTCATCGAACGCGAAAACGGAGACGATGTATTCGTACATTTCTCAGCTATCCAATCTGAAGGTTTCAAATCTTTAGAAGAAGGACAAGCAGTAACTTTCGACGTTGAAGAAGGTAACCGTGGACCTCAAGCATCAAACGTTCAAAAAGCTTAATTTTAAAAACTAAATTTAAACTTATAAAGGACTTAACTTTCGGGTTAGGTCCTTTTTTTGTCCTACCGCAAGAATGCGTCTGGTATAATAAATAAAAGCCAATATGATAGAGGAAAAGGAAAAAACGATGAAAGAAAAAAATGCGTATCCATCTTTGCTGCAACGATTGCAGGTTTATGCCGAAACGGACATGATTCCGATGCACATGCCTGGCCATAAGAGAAACACGGAACTGCTCGGAGATAGTCTGCCGTACAAGCTGGACATTACGGAGATTGAGGGCTTCGACAATCTGCATGGCGCCGCGGGGATACTGAAAGAATATATGAACAGCTTTGCCGCTTTTTATGGAACAAAGCAGACCTTCTTCCTCGTCAATGGGAGCACCTGCGGGATTCTTGCCGGGATTCGCGCAGCGACAAAGCCGAGGGATAAGATCCTGGTGTCGCGGAATTGCCACAAAGCGGTTTACAACGCCGTCGAACTGATGGATCTGGAACCAATCTATTTATTGCCCGAACTTGAGGAGGATTTCAAACTCTATGGTGGCATCGACCCGGATTTGGTCAAAAAAAGGCTGGATGAGAATCCGGATATCAAGCTGGTCGTTTTGACTTCGCCTACCTATGAGGGTGTGGTCAGCGACATTCGATCCATCGCGGCGCTTTGCCATGCGAGCAACATCCCTTTGCTGGTGGATGAGGCGCATGGCGCGCATTTCAACTATTCTGAAGCATTCCCTGAGAGCGCGGTCACGCTCGGGGCGGATATCGTCATCCAGAGTCTGCATAAAACCTTGCCTTCGCTGACGGCGACCGCACTGGCCCATGTCTGTGGGGAACTTGTGAGCGAGCAGGAGATGGCGCGGCAACTCGCCATCTTTGAAACGAGTTCGCCGTCCTACATCCTGATGGCGTCCATCGAGCAATGCATCCGCCTGATGACGGAGCGGACGGACGAGCTTTTCGGACAATACATGCGCCACCTTGCCGCATTTTCGGAAAAGATGAAGGCATTGAAAAAGCTGAGGATCCTTTGCCACGGCAACGATGACAAAGCGAAACACAAAAGCTTCCACGATTTTGATTCCGGGAAAATCGTGATTTCCACAAAAGGGACCAGCATCACCGGCAATGAGCTGATGGGAATGCTTCGGGAAAAACACCACATCGAATTGGAGATGGCATACAGCGGCTATGCCCTCGCAATCACGAGTGTCTGCGACACGGAGGATTCCTTTTGCGCCTTGGCGGAGGGCCTTTTGGAAATCGATCAAACACTCGAAGAGTCTGCCGAGAATACGGGCGCTTTGCTGCCGGGAATTCCGGAACGCATCCTTTCCATCCAAGCAGCGTTCCAATCGGAGAAAGCGGTTTGCTCGCTTCATGAATCGATTGGAAGGATTGCCGCGGAATATGCCTGGGCCTATCCGCCAGGGATCCCTATCGTCACGCCGGGAGAACGAATATCCGAGGAAATCATCACGGCCATTGCGGGACTTCATCTGCAGGGGATACGCGTAAACAGCGACTCCGGCTGTCTTCCGGGTGGGCTGCTCGTTGTGACGGAAACGGCCCAACTTTCGCCAAAAATATAGCCAAAAACACGGTGAATTGCCGCCGTCAGTATAGATTGACGGAATGGCT
Source organism: Trichococcus palustris (assembly GCF_900114465.1). Classification (GTDB taxonomy): domain Bacteria; phylum Bacillota; class Bacilli; order Lactobacillales; family Aerococcaceae; genus Trichococcus; species Trichococcus palustris. Next base: position 18,209 of record NZ_FOTD01000011.1, read on the forward strand.
GTTTATTGCTAAAATGTTAGTAAGAAGCAAATCATTTGACAATTTACTTCTAATATGTAAGTGAAGGAGTTGTTTGTTTTGAAAAGAATCGTTACATTGAACACGCGTAACCTGAAAGAAAGCGCAAAAACCGGCGGCTGTGGAGCATGCCAAACATCATGCCAATCAGCTTGTAAAACTTCTTGTGGGATTGCCAATCAATCTTGCGAAAACAAAAACAAGTAATAAACTGAAAAAAGTAAAAAGACCGCCCAATTGCTTTATCGTTGGGCGGCCCTTTTATGGATAAAAGGAGATCGATTAGTAAATGATCCATCAATATAAATTAAAAGGGTATAACATTGTAATGGATACTTATAGCGGTGCTGTACATGTCGTCGATGACTTGGCTTTTGACATCATTGCCCTCTATGAACAAATTCCGACCGAAGAAATTGTGGCGCAGATGCTGGAAGCCTATGCGAACGATCCGGAAATCAATGAAGCAGAGATCCGCGAAACAATCGCGGACGTGGAAGAATTGAAAAACAGCGGAGAACTCTTCACGGAGGACGCCTACAAGGAGCTTTCCATCGATTTGACGAAGCGCCAGACCTACATCAAGGCGCTCTGCCTCAACGTGGCGCACACGTGCAACCTTTCCTGCGAATACTGTTTCGCAAGCCAAGGGAAATACAAAGGCGACCGTGCCATCATGAAATTCGAAGTCGGAAAGAGAGCGATTGACTTTTTGATCGAAAGCTCGGGTTACCACCGCAATCTCGATGTCGACTTTTTCGGGGGAGAACCGCTGATGGACTGGCGCGTCATCAAAAAAGTCGTTGCTTATGCCAGAAGTCTGGAAGAAGAAACCAATAAAAAATTCCGTTTCACGCTTACGACGAACGGGATGCTGTTGAACGACGAAGTCACCGAATTCTGCAACAAAGAAATGTACAACGTCGTTTTGAGCCTGGATGGCCGCAAAGAAGTGCATGACCATCTCCGCAAAACGGTGGCCGGAATAGGCAGCTACGATCACATTGTGCCGAAGTTCCAAGATTTCGTCGATAAACGCGGTGACAAGGAATATTATATGCGCGGGACCTACACGCATAACAATGTCGATTTCACCAACGATATCTTCCACATGGCGGACATCGGCTTCGACAAGCTTTCAATGGAACCCGTTATCTGCGATCCGAGCGAGCCGTATGCGCTCACTGAGGAGGATCTTCCCGAAATCTACAGACAATACGAAATCCTTGCCGATGAAATGCTCAAACGGGATGAAGAGGGCAACGGCTTTACTTTCTACCATTATATGCTGGATCTTTCAGAAGGACCATGTGTGCAAAAACGGATTTCCGGTTGCGGATCAGGAACGGAGTATATCGCCGTTACACCGTGGGGCGAAATCTTCCCCTGTCATCAATTCGTCGGGGATGAAGAATTCAGCTTGGGTAACATCTGGGACGGCATCACACAGAAGGATGTTCAATGCCAATTCAAGCAGAGCAACTGCTACTCCAAACCGGAGTGTGAAAATTGCTGGGCTAAAATGTATTGCAGCGGCGGCTGCCCGGCCAACTCGCTTCACGCTACGGGTTCCATCAACGGAACGTATGGATTCAGTTGTGATATCTTCAAGAAAAGAATAGAATGCTCCATGATGGTGAAGGTAGCCCAATCCATCAGAGAAATGGAAGCAGAAGAACAAGCTGTGACCGAATAGAATCCAATAAGCAGCATCGAACCCTAACACGGATTTGATGCTGCTTTTTTGCAATCAGCTCGAATGAGGGAAGCATCCTTATCTTTGGATGGTGTTGTCGGTTTTAAAAAATTGCAGGAAGGACCTTGCTAACGATTAAAATGAAAGCATTTTTTTTGAGAAAAGGTTACAATGTAAGCAAGTACATTTTTTGAAAGAAGGGGAAATATGAGGAGAAAAGATTTATCTGCATTCTTATTGGCATCATCTGCCATGCTACTTGTTGCTTGTCAAAATCCGGGGACAGATTCAGCCAACAGTTCCAGTGCGGTGCAGGAATCGTCCGTAAGCGGATCATCCGTAAGCAAAGCGCCCGCCAGCGAGGCTGCGGTAAGCAGCAAAGCGGTTGCTTCAGTCGTTCAGAGTGGGACAGCATCTTCCCAAGCCAGCAAGGATGCCGTCAAACCATCAGAAAGTACGGCCTCTGAAGCGGCAGTTTCAGTTCAAACAGCACCTGTAACAGATGAGGCTGCTTTGGTTGAGCGGGCTAAACAAAAGATTACGGAATTGACCGGTTATGTGGAAAATGAAAACTATCTGTTCATCGTTGAGGCGATCGAAGGAGATACAGTTGCCATAAATGTGCGTGAGAACGGCAAAGATGTCGCAAGTTCCCTGGGTTTCTATCGATACAATGATGCGACCGCCAGCCTTCAGGAAATGGACGTCGTAACAGGGGCATATGTCGATTTCCCGGCGCAATAACAGATGAAGTTCACCTGTGAAGTTAGGGTCAAATAATTTAGTTGAAGGGTGGAAAGCGAATATGACTGAGTTGGTAAAGTTGGGAAGAACGGGATTGTCGGTTTATCCGATCGGGCTGGGCGCGAATAAAATTGCGGAAGCTGATCCGGAAACGAACACAGAATATGGCGGCGATGTGCTGCTGGGCGCGATCGAAAAGGGCTTGAATTTTGTGGATACGGCGTTCCTATACGGACAGGGCACTTCCGAAACGATCATCGGCAAGACCTTGAAAGAACACAGCTTGAGGGATAAAGTCGTCATTGCCACAAAAGGGGCGCATCAGTTGACGGATAAGGGGATCGTTCTCAATAATTCGCCAGGCTTTTTACAAGAACAGGTCGAGAACAGCCTGCGCCGTTTGCAGACGGATTATATCGATCTCTACTATATCCATTTTCCGGATGAGAAAACACCAAAGGCGGAGGCTGTCGGCGCTTTGCAAAGACTGAAAGAGCAAGGGAAGATCCGGGCAATCGGCGTTTCGAATTTCAGTTTGGAGCAACTGAAGGAAGGGAATGCGGATGGATACATCGATGTCGTCCAAGATGAATTCAACTTGTTGAATCAATCGGCTGAAAACAAATTTTTCCCCTACTTCAGGGAGCAGGGCATTTCCTTTATCCCTTATTTCCCGTTCGCTTCAGGCTTACTGGCGGGACACTACAATGAGAATAGCACGTTGACGGAGAAGCAGTCGGCACGTCCGCAATTCCAGGGCGATACCTACAAGGACATCTTGAAACGGGTCGACCAAATCCGTCCGTTAGCGGAAAAACACCAAACAGGCCTGCAAAATATCGTTTTGGCTTATTATCTAAGCAAGGACGTCATTGACGCCGTTATCCCTGGTGCGCGGAACCGCAAGCAAGTGCTGGAGAATCTGGAGGCAGGAAAAATCCGCCTGGAAGAAGAGGACATCCAACTGATCAACAAAGCATTTCCTTCATCGTTCTAATTAAAAAAATAGCATGAACAACAAGGCGGGCACTATCAAAATGTGCCCGCTTTTTTCAATATATTGAATAAAAATAGTGTTTTTTTTGAACTCGGATGATGAGGTGAAAGGATTTAATAACATTTTTATTATAAAATAATGAAAAAATGGTTTGACAATCATTAGGAGCAAGCATAGAATAACATCATATTCTAACAAATAGAAGGGGAGCGAGTGAAATTAGAGCAAGCAAAACAATGTGCCATCATACGAAACATTATGCTATGAACTCTCTTTTATTCGATTCTTTAGGAGTTAGGTGAGAACCCTCGTGACTTTAGTCGTGAGATGGATCGCCGTTCGGGATTAGGGGTGCCACTGGCACCTCATAGTCCGACTTATGACTTTCTGACTTTCATTATTAACCTTGATTTAATAGAGCTTAAATAATAACGTATGATTTGAAAAGGCGAACGTATTTTCGTATAATATTCTTGTGATGTGATAGCTTTAGCAGAAGTCAAACAGGGTCGAGGGTATATCTATTCCTTGCAGTTCCATTTGGTTTGGTGTGTAAAGTACAGGCGTAAAGTTCTAGTAAATCAAGTAGAGCAATCACTCAAACAAATCGTGCGAGACATCTGTGCTGCACAAGAGATTAAAGTGGAAGAAATGGAAACGGATAAAGACCATATCCACCTTCTCATTTCAATGAAACCGCAACACTATATACCATCGGTAGTTACAACGCTCAAAGGTCAATCAGCAAGACGACTGTTCAAACAGCACCCCGAAATAAAGCAATACTTTTGGGGTGGACACATGTGGAATCCTAGCTATTTCATTGCGACACTCAGCGAAAATACTGAGGAACAGGTACGGGAATACATCCAGAGCCAACGACAAAAATGACAGGAGGTGAAACCAATGTCAGTAGAAACAGTCAATCGTGGTTATGTGTATAGTGGAACACCAACATCTGATGAAGCAGAAAGCTACTTCCATCAATGTTTTGGTGCAAACCGCTTGATGTACAACCTTCATACCGCTCACTTATATGAGTATCTTGAAAAGAATGGCTACACCATCGGTGACAAACTACCCACGTTCAAAGAAATGGGTATGCCGACAGTCAAAGAATTCAAGCAAACGCGTATGAATGAGGAAGGTAACAAATACCTTTACGAAGTGGATGCATTCGCTTCGAACGAAGCGAAACAGCATTTCAAGAAAGCAATATCCGCATTCGACAAAAACGCGTTCAAAGGACAATTCAAGAAGTCTGCACTGAAACGTCAGAAAACTCTTGGAATCGAGCCTACTTTCCGCGACCTTAAGGGAATGCCGAAATTCCACTCTCGTAAGAACAGTAAGCTAAGCTATACTACATTCAACCAACATGACAATATCTTTATTGATGAGAACAAAGTTCTCCATCTTCCAACTGCCCGAAAGAGTAAGTTATCCGAAGTAACCATCAAATTGAATACACATCGGCCATTACCAAATGGCAGTCGTATCAAGCATGTTACGGTAATGACGAATGCTCAAGGGAAGTTCGAAGTATCCATCACTGTTGAATTTGAAATGGAAGTCGAAAGCATTGGGATCCCTGCTGTTGAACGTATTCTTGGACTAGATTACTCACAAGCCAATTTCTTCGTAGATAGTGAAGGTAAGAAAGCCAATTATCCACACTACTATCTCGTTATGGAAGAGTGCCTGGCAAAAGAACAGCGTAAACTATCACGCATGGTACAAGGTTCTAAACGATGGGAACGTCAACGTTTGGTAGTAGCGAAACTCAATACGAAAGTTGTGAACCAACGGAAAGACTGGCTCCACAAGAAGGCCTATGCCCTCGCAAATCGTTATGATATGGTTGTGGTGGAAGACCTTGACCTTCGTGCAATCGGACAAACCTTGAAGTTGGCGAAAAATCAACAAGATAATGGGTTCGGTAACTTCCGCCTGTATCTCAAGTACAAACTTGAACAACAAGGGAAATATTTTGTGAAAGCACCGAAAACCTTCGCTTCAACACAAATCTGTTCTGATTGTGGCGTGAAAAATACAGCCCTCAAGGGCGATATTTCCACGCGTGATTGGACGTGTGATCATTGTCATGAATGGCACGACAGAGACCATAACGCTGGGCTGAACCTACGCAATTATGGTATCCGCTGGATTGATGAAGTATTGTTGGCACCACTATTGGTGGCTGCTTAATCATAGAAACAGGTTTGCTTGGTACCTGACAGTTCCTCTCGCTAGGATTAAAGGGCGTGTCACTGGATGCGTAGTCCGCTGTATATAAACCAGAGCCTCGAAAGAGGCTCACAAGTCTATGACTTCCTTCTAGGAGAAAAGTTCACCGTGGGTGAAAGTCATGGGTTGTTGACCCCAGGATTCTAACTTTCACAAGTAGAGCACTCTTTCCGTTGACGAAGAGCTCATCATTTATGAATGAGCCCACACATAAAGGGTTCATTCTTTTTTGTCTAATGAGGGCGCTGTGGATTCTGTTCATTTGTCGCACCGTTTTACCTGATAGACAACAACGGTTGGTCCACACAGTTAGGGTATACTTATTGTGCGGAGCAGTGCTGCCTGTGTTGACCACTCACTACGGCAGAGAACAACCTGTTGTGTGCATACAAAATGATTCCTTTCAGTGACGCGGGTTTGGAAGTAAATGAATATTCACTAATAATGGCATTTATTAATTAAAATATAGAGATATGGAGTGATTTGAATGACCGCAATAACGCAAACAGAAGCTCAAAAAGAATTAAACATCGATTGGGAAAATCTAGGGTTTAGCTACATCAAAACGGATTATCGCTTTATTTCCTATTGGAAAGACGGAAAATGGGACGACGGCGAACTGACTACGGACAATAAAGTCCATATCAGCGAAGGATCTCCAGCGTTGCACTACGGGCAGTCTTGTTTCGAAGGAATGAAAGCATACCGCACCAAAGACGGTAGCATCAATCTGTTCCGTCCTGATGAAAATGCAAAAAGAATGATCAAGAGCTGCCAAAGATTGTTGATGCCTGAATTTCCTGTCGATAAATTCGTCGAAGCGGTAAAAGCTGTAGTAAAAGCGAATGAAAAATGGGTTCCTCCTTATAACACAGGAAGCACATTGTACCTACGACCTTACATGATCGGCGTGGGTGACAACATCGGCGTAAGACCTGCCGATGAATATATCTTCTCCATCTTCGCGATGCCTGTCGGACCTTACTTCAAGGGCGGATTGACGCCGACAAACTTCATCGTATCCGATTATGACCGTGCCGCTCCACATGGTACCGGTGCTGCAAAAGTAGGCGGAAACTATGCCAGCAGCTTGTTGCCAGGACAAGAAGCGCATGACCGCAATTTCAGCGACTGCATCTATCTTGATCCAGCGACACATACAAAAATTGAAGAGGTCGGTTCAGCAAACTTCTTCGGTATCACAAAAGATAATCGTTTCGTGACACCATCTTCACCATCCATCTTGCCAAGCATCACGAAATATTCTTTGTTGTATCTGGCTGAAAACCGCCTTGGCATGGAAGTTGAAGAAGGCGATGTATTCATCGATAAATTGGATGAATTCAGTGAAGCCGGAGCATGCGGAACTGCCGCAGTCATCTCTCCGATCGCCGGCATCCAATACGGGGATAAATTCCATGTATTCTATTCGGAAACGGAAGTGGGCCCTGTCACGCATAAATTATATGATGAATTGACCGGCATCCAATTCGGCGATAAAGAAGCGCCTGAAGGCTGGATCGTAAAAGTAGACTAAAAAATGAAATGATAAAAAGGGGGCATTGAACCGATTTGGTTCGATGCCCCCTTTTTCCGAAGAATCGGCGTCGTATTTATGGAAAAATAGTTTCATTTTCATTATGATAAGAGTATACAAAGCAAGAAGGGGGGGAGCTACATGGACTATCTCGCTAAAATAAAAAATGACAAATTACGCCGCGTCGCCTTATTGATGAAAGCCCATTGGGGAAGACTGCAGATCAGCCATCAGGCAGCCGAACTGGCCTATTTCGCGTTGTTGGCCTTATTCCCAACCTTGTTGGTTTTCGGGAACCTCATCCCCCTTCTGCCGATACCGAAAGACGAGTTATTAGCTTATTTGGCGCTGACCTTGCCGAAAGAAATCAGCGAGGTGATCAATCCGATAATGAGCGATTATTTGTCTGGAGGCAACGGCCAAGCGATCTCGATCGGGATACTCATTTCCATTTGGACGTCTTCCAAAGCGTTCAGTGTCTTTCAAAAGGTTCTGAACCAGGTTTATAATACGACGGTCCGGAAAAATATCATTGTGCAACGCATGTTTTCGTTCATCATCGCTTTCCTGATGGTCGTGATCATCGCCCTGGTTGCGTTTATTTTTATGTTCGGGAATTATATTTTGGCGTTCTTGGGAGATATCTTCCCGATCCAGATCGCGTACATCAATGCGTTCGATAATCTCAGATGGGTGGGTGCTTTTTTTGTCATTTGGGTCCTTTTGACCTATATCTATTATTTTGTGCCCAATGTTTATTGGTCCATCAAATTCTCCATCCCGGGCGCCTTGTTTTCAACGGTTGCGTTCCTGATGATATCGCAATTATTTTCCAGCTATGTGGGATTCGCGGCCAGGCAAGCCGCCGGGAACGGAGCTGTCGGTGTTTTCATCATCTTGATGCTGTGGCTGTATTTATTGGGAATCGTTTTGATTTTGGGCGGATTTTTGAATGTCATGCTTTATTACTATTTCCGACCGCTGAAGGAAGTGCTCCGCGAAGAAAATCGCTACGTCATCCTTTACTCAGCGAAAGGCATGGAAGCTTCGATCAAAAAGCAGGCCTTGAAAAGGCGACTGATCCGCAGAAATCTGATCATTGTGGAAAATGATGAGATGAGGAAAATGAAAAACAACCGTTCGGCCACATGAAGGCGAAGGTTTACAGTTAATTTAAATCTTCGCTGCTTTTTTTTTATGGTAAAATTCTATATAATGAAAGGATGAAATGAGTATAGTTTTGAATGAGAAAGGATTTAATAATGAGAAATCAGCAAATTAATCAGAAAGCAGATGTGTCGAAGATCGATTACGGCATCATTTTATCTGTTTTTATATTGGCTATCATCAGCGTCGTGACGATATATTCAACAAGCGTATTACAAACGGAGGGGGGGGGCCTCCAACAAACGATCATGCAAATTGTGTGGTACGGTATCGGAATCATCGCCGCGGCGATCGTCATGCACTTCGATTCCGAGCAACTTTGGAAAGTGGCGCCGATCGCATACGGCATCGGCGTGTTCCTATTGTTTTTGGTCCTGATCTTCTACGACCGCAACACCTACGCCTTGCAAGGAGCGAAAAGCTGGTTCAAATTCGGCGCGGTGACTTTTCAGCCATCCGAGGTCGTCAAAGTTTCACTGATCATCATGTTGGCGCGGGTCATAACCGGACACAACATCCAAATCGACGATCGGACCGAAAAGACGGATTTGCGGCTATTGGGGAAAATCGGCATGTGGTCCTTGCCGATGCTGCTGCTTATCATACTTCAAAACGATTTGGGTACGACACTGGTATTCTTGGCCATCATCGTGGGGATGACCTTCATGTCCGGCGTTTCCTGGAAAATCATGTTGCCGGTTTTTGGGACGATTACTCTTTTAGGCGGGGCACTGATTTACCTGGTAGTGTTCAACCGCGACATCTTGTTGCATTTTGGGTTTAAAAATTACCAATTCGCCCGCATCGATTCATGGCTCAACCCATTCGGGGACAGCACGGGGGATGCCTACCAATTGGCGCAAAGCATGAAAGCCATCGGTTCGGGAAAACTCTTCGGCAAGGGCTTGGGCGTCTCTGAAGTATATGTGCCGGTCCGGGTTTCCGATATGATCTTTTCGACCATTGGAGAGAACTTCGGGTTCATCGGCGGCTGCTTCTTGATCTTCATTTATTTCTTATTGATTTATCAAATGATCCGCATCTGTTTCGATACGAAAAACGAGTTTTATGCATACATGTCGACAGGGGTTATCATGATGATCCTCTTCCACGTATTGGAAAACATCGGCATGACGATCGGCCTGCTGCCGATTACCGGTATCCCTTTGCCCTTCATATCGCAAGGTGGATCGGCGTTGCTGGGGAACATGTTGGGCATCGGACTGGTGATGTCCATGAGATATCATTTCCGCAGTTACATGTTCTCCGATGAGGATGAGCATTTTGGAATGTAAAGACAGGAGGGGAAAGCTGGAATGATCACGATTTACCAACATCCGACCTGCTCGACTTGCAAAAAAGCCAGAGCATGGTTTGACCAGGAACAAATACCGTATGAACTGAAAGATATCCGGGAGGAAGCGCCGGACAAAGAAACGATCAAGCAAGCTTTCGAAGCGGGGAATCTGACCCTGCGCCGCATCTTCAATACAAGCGGAAATCTGTACAAAGAAATGCAATTGAAGGACAAACTCGATGACATGAGCATCGAGGATGCGCTTGACCTGCTACAATCGGATGGCATGTTGATCCGCAGACCGTTCATTACGGACGGTAAAAACAGTACCTTTGGTTTTAAAGAAGAAGAATTCGAAACGATTTGGAAATGAAAGAGGAGGAAGCATGATGTCTGAGAAGATGGTGAAATTTAGCGAAAACGGTTTTTGGATAAAGAAAGAAGACGACAAGTACACGATCGGTTTATCGGAAAAAGGGCAGGATGATTTAGGCCAAGTCAGCTTCATCGATTTGCCGGAGGAAGGGGCCATAACGACTGCAGATTCGCTGGTCGGTGTCGAAGCCGCGAAAGCGATGACGGATCTGACTTCCCCTCTGAACGGAAAAATCATAGCGGTCAATGCAGCACTGGAAAACAAGCCCGAGAACTTGAACAGCACTGACGATGCCGTCAACTGGATTGCTGTTTTGACGGATGTCGATGACGAAGAATTCATGTGTCTGCGGAATCTATCCGGTTTAGAATAGAAAAATGCTCCCCTGGAGAGGAAACGACAACTGTCGGTTTCCATCCAGGGGAGCATTTTCATTTTTGTAGTGAAACACTGCCGATAAGTCATAAAACCCGACGAAACTCCTGTTCGTCGTTAGTTTGTAGCGAAATGGGGGCCGAACTCCCGACAGGAGCGCCAGTCGGGTTTTGTCCACTGTGTTCGCCTATTTTTTTGCAGAGCGTTCGATGAAGTCGTTGAAAAAGAGCTGCATCAGCTCGGAATCGGGAATCATCGTTTCCGGATGCCATTGGATGGCAAGGATGCTTTGCTCCAGATCGGATGCCTCCAAGGCTTCCACGATGCCGTCCGGGCTGTATCCGACCGGTTTCAGACCTTTGGCGATCTCCTTTACGGCTTGGTGGTGATAGGAGTTTACCTGGATCTTCCCGCCGACCAGCTCATGCAGATGACTGCCCGGTTCGGTGATGACCGAATGTGTCGGGAATTTGAAGGTGGTCTTTTGCACATGCTGGATTTTGACGTCGGGATAGTCGTGATCCAGATCTTGATATAAGGTCCCGCCCATTTGCACGTTGAGGATCTGGATGCCGCGGCAGACCGCGAAAATCGGTTTCTTCTGCAGAAGGGCCTCCGCTATCAGCGCCATTTCAAATTCATCGCGCAGAGGGAAGGTCGCCTGCATATGCAGCCCCGGCTCTTCTCCGTAGTAATGCGGGGAAACATCCTGTCCACCGGTCAGTAAAATGCCGTCCATTCTTGAAACATACTCTTTCGCTGTTTCAGGGGAACCGATCGGGATGACCAGCGGGTTGCCTTTTGCGGCATGGATACCCTTGATGAAACCGTTCGGGGAATAAGCAACAGCCATTCCGCCGAAAACAGGGACACTCTCTAATAATTCATTTCCGGCGATGCCGATTAAAGGTCTCATTTTTATCATTCCTTCCGTTATAAAACTTGCTTCCCTATTGTACAACAGAACGCTGCCGATGATAAGTTTTCCGACTTGGAACACAGGTAATTATTCCTTTTAGATTATAACGATTATAAAGTGAAGCATTTTTATTGCTGGATTTGCTCGTTTTCAGTATTAATTCATTGCGAAAGGTTTTCAGTTAGTTTAGAATAGGGATAGTATTAATTATGAACATTTGATTAAATTACATAGATTGTGAGGAGTTATTTTATGTCTACATTAGAAGTGAAGGATCTGCATGTCTCCATCGAAGACAAAGAAATACTTAAAGGTGTTAACCTGGTTATGAACACGGGAGAAATCCATGCCATCATGGGGCCGAACGGTACCGGTAAATCTACTTTATCACAAGCTATCATGGGCCATCCGAGCTATAAGATCACACAGGGCGAAATTCTGTTGGACGGCGTAGATGTGACCGAAATGGAAGTCGATGAACGCGCAAGAGCGGGCCTCTTCTTAGCAATGCAATACCCAAGTGAAATCACCGGCATCACGAATGCTGAATTTATGCGTGCTGCCATCAACGCACGCCGTCCGGAAGACGATAAAATATCCGTCATGTCCTTCATCAAAAAATTGGATGAAAAGATGGAAATATTGAATATGCCGGAAGAAATGGCGGAACGCTATTTGAACGAAGGCTTCTCAGGCGGCGAAAAGAAACGCAATGAAATCCTGCAATTGATGATGATCGAACCGACATTCGCCATCCTGGATGAAATCGACTCCGGCTTGGATATCGACGCACTGAAGGTCGTTTCCAAAGGCGTGAACTTGATGGCCGGTCCCGATTTCGGCGTATTGATCATCACGCATTACCAACGTCTGTTGAATTATGTCAACCCTACCTTTGTGCATGTCATGATGGACGGCCGCATCGTCAAATCCGGCGACGCAAGCCTGGCAAAACGTTTGGAAGCAGAAGGCTACCGCGGCATTCGCGATGAATTAGGCTTAGATATCCACTTGGATGAAGAATAGGAGGACGCAATATGCTGAATGAAGAAAAAGCGTCCCTATTGGATGCGGTTCGACTATTTTCCATCGAAAAAGAAGAGCCGGAATGGATGCGCGCAAAACGCTTGGATATGTTCGAAAAATACGAAACCCTGGAATTTCCCTTGATGGAACGGATCAGCTACCATCGTTGGCCGCTGCTGGAGACAAACATCTCGGTTGAAGCGTATGGCGAGGAGCTTGAGAACAGCCAAGGCTTGCAATATGAAATGAACAACAACCCGAAACTGGTGCAATACGGCAAAGTGACCCTAATGGAACAGTTGCCGCAACATTTGATCGAACAAGGCGTCATTTTCACAGATCTGTTCACTGCCGCCCAAGAATATCCCGAATTGGTCAAGGAATACTATATGACGACAGCGGTGAAGCCGGAAGAGGATCGCTTCACGGCATTCCACACGGCGTTCATGAACAGCGGCGTATTCATCTACATCCCCAAAAATGTCGTTGTGGAGGAACCGCTGGAAGCTCTATTCATCCAGAATGCCCATGTGAAGGAAAGTTTCGTGAAACACGTGCTTTTGGTTGCCGATGTGAACAGCTCCGTGAAATACGTCGAGCGTTTCGAAACGGACGGCGCTGAAAAGAACAACGCGAACGTGGTCGTTGAGGTCATCGCCAAATCCGGAGCGCACGTGAAGTTCTCTGCGGTCGATACGTTCGGCGAAAACACGAGCGTTTATTTGAACCGCCGCGGCCATCTGCTGAATGATTCCACCATCGACTGGGCCATCGGGGTCATGAATGACGGCAATGTCATCTCAGACTTCGACTCAGACCTTATCGGGGACGGTTCGCACAGCGAAATCAAAGTTGTGGCCATCTCTACCGGCAAACAAGTGCAGGGCATCGATACGCGCGTGACGAACTACGGCAAACACTCGATCGGGCACATTCTACAGCACGGGGTCATCATGGATCGTTCCACGTTGACGTTCAACGGCATCGGCCACATCATCAAAGGCGCGAAAGGCGCAGATGCGCAACAGGAAAGCCGTGTCTTGATGCTGTCCGATAAAGCGCGAGGGGATGCGAATCCGATCCTCTTGATCGACGAGAATGATGTCACTGCAGGTCATGCGGCGAGCGTCGGGCGTGTCGATCCGGAAGATATGTTCTACCTGTTGAGCCGCGGTATCCCGAAAGCGGAAGCGGAACGTCTGGTCATCCGTGGATTCTTGGGTACCGTCATCGCAGCTATTCCGATCAAGGAAATCCGGGATAACTTGGTAGAGATGATTGAAAGGAAGTTGAAGAAAGCATGATAGATGCCGATAAAATAAAACAGGATTTTCCGATACTGTTTCAGTCAGTCAATGATGAACCATTGATTTATTTGGACAATGCTGCCACTTCCCAAAAACCGAGACAAGTGCTGGATGCTATCCAACACTATTACGAGCATGACAATGCCAACATCCATCGCGGGGTGCATACCCTTGCGGAGCGTGCGACTACCCACTATGAAGAGGCACGGGAGAAATTGCGCCGTTTCATCAATGCGGCGTCAACGAAAGAGGTGCTCTTCACGAGAGGCACCACGACAGGGCTTAACTGGGTTTCGCGCAGCTTCGGCGACAGCGTCATCGAAGAAGGGGACGAAATCTACATCACGCCCATGGAGCACCATTCCAATGTGGTTCCGTGGCAGCAATTGGCGAAACGCAAAAACGCCAAACTGGTCTACTTGCCGTTGACGGCGGACGGGTTTGTGGATGTCCAGAAATCTGCTGAAGTCATTTCTGCCAAAGGCAAAATCTTATCCGTCTGTCATGCTTCCAATGTTCTGGGCATCACGAATCCGATCAAGGAACTGGCGGAGTTGATCCACCAACAAAATGGCTACATCGTCGTGGACGGGGCGCAATCGGTGCCGCATATGAAAGTCGATGTTCAAGCGCTGGATGCGGATTTTTACGCCTTCAGCGGCCATAAAATGCTGGGGCCTACGGGTTCGGGCATCTTATACGGGAAGGAAGCCTTGCTTAATGCGATGGAACCCGTCGAATTCGGCGGCGAAATGATCGATTTCGTCTACGATTACGAAAGCACTTGGAACGTCCTGCCTTGGAAATTTGAAGCAGGGACACCGAACATCGTAGGGGGCATCGGACTCGGTGCCGCCGTCGATTACTTGGAAGCCATCGGCATGGATGAAATCGAAGCCTATGAAAAAGAGCTTGTCAGATACGTCCTGCCGAAGCTGCAAACCATCGAAGGCATTTCCGTCTATGGTCCCGCTGACCCGGAACTGCACACCGGCGTCATCACCTTCAACTTGGACGGCGTTCATCCCCATGATCTGGCTACGGCTTTCGATATGGAGGGCATCGCTGTCCGCGCCGGCCACCACTGCGCACAGACGCTGATGCGTTACTTGGACGTCCATGCGACGGCGAGGGCTAGTTTCTACTTTTACAATACATTTGAAGATGCGGACCGTTTCATTGATTCGCTGAAAAAAATAAAGGAGTTTTTCAAAGATGGCTTTATCTAAACTTGATAACCTATATCGTTATGTCATTCTGGATCACTCCAGTCATCCGCATAATTTTGGTACGCTTGAACACGCCGACGAACAGATCGAATTGAACAATCCTACCTGTGGCGATGTCATCACCTTGCAATTGGCTATGGAAGATGGCGTCATCAAACAGGCCAAATTCTCCGGCCATGGCTGCAGCATCAGCACGGCCAGCGCGAGCATGATGACCGATGTGATCATAGGCAAAACAAAAGATGAGGCTCTTGCTTTGGCGAAAGAATTTTTCCTGCTGGTCCAAGATAAGATTGAACCAAATGAAGCACATCTGGGCGAAGCGGTTGTCCTTAACGGCGTGGCCAAATTTCCGGCCCGCATCAAATGCGCGACATTGGCGTGGAAAGCGTTGGAAAGAGCGATCACGCAAGACGAACAAGAAAAAGGGGAAAAACAAGCTGATTCCTCGCATGAAGGAGAGATTTTATGAGTGATGTACCAGTAGTTGGCGATTATAAATTTGGCTTTCATGACAATGCGGAAATCATTTATTCGACGGGGAAAAGTCTGACGGAAGGCGTCATCAGAGATATGTCCGAAGAAAAAGGGGAACCGCAATGGATGCTGGATTTCCGCCTTAAATCATTAGAAGCATACCGGAAAAGTTCGCTTCCAAAGTGGGGCCCCGACCTATCCGATCTGAATTTCGACGAAATCACCTACTTCCAGAAGGCTACCGATAAAGTAGCCAGAACTTGGGATGATGTACCAGATGAAATTAAAGAAACGTTTGAAAAAATCGGCATCCCGGAAGCGGAACGCGCCTACTTGGCGGGTGTTACGGTCCAGTACGAATCAGAGGCCGTCTACCACAACATGAAGGAAGAATTCGAGAAACTGGGGATCATCTTCACGGATACGGATACCGCAGTGCGTGAGTACCCGGAGCTGTTCAAGGAGTATTTCGCCACGGTCGTCCCACCGACGGATAACTTTGAAGCGGCATTGAACTCTGCGGTATGGTCAGGCGGAACCTTCATCTATGTGCCGAAAGGCGTCAAATGTGATGTGCCCTTGCAAACATACTTCCGCATCAACAATGAAGGGTCCGGCCAATTCGAACGGACGTTGATCGTCGTTGATGAAGGAGCTAGCGTCCACTATGTGGAAGGTTGTACAGCGCCGACTTTTTCATCAGACAGTCTGCATGCTGCCGTCGTTGAGATCATCGTCAAGAAGGACGCGTACTGCCGTTACACGACCATCCAAAACTGGTCGAACAATGTGTACAACTTGGTGACGAAACGTGCCGTTGCCTATGAAAATGCGACGATGGAATGGATCGACGGCAACTTGGGTTCACGGGTGACCATGAAATATCCAGCCGTCATCCTGAACGGCCGTGGCGCAAGAGGGACGATGTTGTCGGTTGCTTTTGCCGGCAAAGGACAGAACCAGGATACAGGGGCTAAAATGATCCACAACGCGCCGAATACGTCCAGTTCGATCGTTTCCAAGTCCATCGCCAAAGACGGCGGAGCGGTCAACTACCGTGGCCAAGTGAAGTTCGGCAAGAATTCGCAAGGGTCGATTTCGCACATCGAGTGCGATACGATCATCATGGATGATATTTCGACTTCCGACACAATTCCGTTCAATGAAATCCACAACGGCCATGTGTCTTTGGAGCACGAAGCGAAAGTTTCAAAAATATCCGAAGAACAACTGTATTACTTGATGAGCCGCGGATTGACCGAATCCCAAGCGACCGAAATGATCGTCATGGGCTTCGTCGAACCATTCACCAAAGAACTGCCGATGGAGTATGCGGTCGAGTTGAATAGACTTATCGCCTACGAGATGGAAGGTTCAGTGGGATAATAATTGAAAAATACAGCCGCAAACGTTGATATAATGACGTTTGCGGTTTTTTTTGCGTATTTACTTTGAGCGTGGGTGGGGGCCGGGTTCCCGGCGAGCGTTGCTTCGCCGAGAAATAACGAATGGAACGGCGTCGGATTATCGGTGAGGATTGCTTCACCGGGAAACAGCACATTAATCAGAGCCGAATCTCCGGTGAGGACTATCTCGCCGGAGGACGGCGGGAAAAGCGGGATCGGATCTTCGGCGAGAACCCGGCAACCGGAGAAGAGCAGGAAAACGAATCCGCTTCTCCGGTTGCCCTTCAAAAGAAGTGAACCTGTCCCGCTTTTCTTGCATAATAAAATAACCATGGTTACGCTTCATTTTTTATTTTCATAATCAAACGCACGATATTTACGAATTAAAGTATCAAGAAGGCACCACATCTTGTGCAAGAACTGGATAGTGATGTATTCTAATGGAAATTCAGAAAAAAAAAGTTCTGAATTCAATGGAATGAGAGGAGGGAATAAAATGTCAAGTTTCTTTAGTTGGGATCTAGTATGGGAGTTTTTTCCTAAAATTCTCAGTGCGTTGCCCGTAACATTGTTGATTGTAGGCATTGCGACTTTTGTAGGTTTGATGTTGGGAAATTTTATTGCGTTCATGCGGGTGGAGAAAATACCGATAGTGAGTCAAATAGCCGCAGTATTTGTTTCCTTTATTCGCGGGACGCCGATTCTTGTCCAACTATACATCGTTTATTACGGTGTACCCAGCCTCTTACAGGCGATTCAAATCGATGTGTCATCATGGAACAAAATTATCTTTATCTATATTACGTACGGATTGAATACCGCGGCATTTCAATCAGAAACCATTCGCGCCGCAATCTTGAGTGTACCGATTACGCAGAAAGAAGCAAGCATTGCTTGTGGACTGACCAAGTCACAAATGTACTTACGTGTCATTCTTCCGCAAGTTGTTCGTGTGGCATTACCAGCATTTGGTACCACTACTGTTGCTTTGCTGCAGGATACTTCATTGGCATTTACGATCGGGATAGTGGATGTCGTAGGGAAAGCGCGGGCCATTGGTGCTGTTACCTTCCACACGTTAGAAGGCTACGTAGGCGCGGCAGTTCTGTTTATTACCTTGAGCATTATTCTTGAACGAGTCTTTGACTTGTTGGAAAAACGGATGAATTTCACAGAAGCAAAAAAAACGTCTTTCCAACTCCCAAGTCTATCACTTATTAAAAAAGTTCAAAAAATCGGGATCCAAAAAATCGAGACAAATTGAAGGAGTGTTCAGGATGAAAAAATCAGCATGGGGATTTGGAGCGAGTTTATTGGTTGCAGGGATACTGTTGGCTGGGTGCAGCAGCGGCTCTGCTGCTACTGAGAGCGCAGCAGATAGCGGAGCAACAGAGATCAAAGTAGGTACAGGGAACGAAGCTCTGCCGTATGCTTATTTAGATGAAAACGGCAAATATGATGGCTATGATGTCGCTGTAGTAAAAGCCATTGATGAAAAACTGACGGATTACACGTTCACTTTTGAAGGAGCGGACTTTCCCACAACATTGTCAAATTTAGAGAGCAATAAGGTTCAGATGGCTGCCTTTGAATATGAAGTGAATGCAGATCGCCAAGAAAAATTTGTATACGGGGATGCCGGCTACGTGGTATGGGATACTTACATCGTTTCGGATCCGGATGCAGGAACGGTTTATCAGTCCTTTGCCGATCTTGCCGGGAAAAAAGTATACGCCACAACTGCAACGAATCAGGCAGCGATGGCTGAAACTTATTTAAAAGAAAACCCGGGTGCCTTTGAATTAGTTTATGGCGAATACAATAACGAACAGATCGTTCAAGCGGTTACGTCAGGAGCAGTGGATGCAACTTTGGCGCCAAAATATCAAGTTGACAACTGGAACCGCTCCTTTAATGAAAATTTAGCAGTCGGCAGCGAACCAGTCCACAATTCGGATGCCTACTTGCTCTTCAATAAAGAAACGGATCCAGCCCTTATCGCTGCCGTGAATACAGCATTAGAGGAATTAAAAGCGGATGGAACCATTAAAGAACTTTCCGAAAAATATCTAGATGGTGATTATGTGCCAGAATAAGAAAGGATGAGGGCCATGAGTTTCAAATTTGAGGTGATGTTCCAATCATTGAAAGTAGCTAGCCAATACGTTGGCACAACATTGTTCATGGCAATCACTGCTCTAGTAATCGGCGTTATTTTAGGCTTAGGTATTGCGCTGGTTCGACTGTATCGCATCAAAGGACTTAGCCAATTTTTTCAAGCGGTCGTCACTTTGTTGAAAGGCATTCCCATGGTATTGATTATTCTCGCTTTGTACTTGATTGCTTCTAAACAGTTTGATGTTTGGGCTAAATCCATGCATTGGTCGCTCCGATTCAAAGATTTCAACATGGTATGGATCGCCGTTGCCGCATTGAGTTTAATGGCCACAATCAATAGCAGCGAGATTTTTCGCGGGGCATTTGCAGCTGTCAAACCGGGGCAGTTCGATGCGGCCAAATCTATAGGCTTGACCAACCTTCAAACGATTCGTCGCATGCTGTTGCCGCAAGCGATTCCTATTTCTTTACCGATGTTCAGTAATTTACTGATCGGCTTGGTCAAGGCCTCTTCCTTAGCGTCAATGGTCAGTGTCGTCGATGTGTTTGCAGCTGCGAAGATCACAGCGCAGCAAAATTATCGGTTCTTAGAAGCATATGTGGCGGTCGCGGTCATTTATTGGGGAATCAGTTTAGTGATCGAAAAAATTGTGCAAATCCTTGAAGAACGCATGAGCCGTAAACTGAGGAGGGCGATTTTATGATGGAAGTACGCAATATCCAAAAGCGATTTGGCAAGCAAGAAGTTCTCAAAGGCATCAATATGGAGGTTGCCAAAGGAGAAGTTGTCACCCTTTTAGGGCCAAGCGGTTCCGGTAAAACAACCTTTCTACGCTGCTTGAATTTTTTGGAACGAGCGGATGAAGGCAGTATTGTGTTAGGGGAGACTGAAACGATTGTAAATAAAGCCAATGCAAAGGAGATTTTGGCGCATCAACGACAAACAGCGATGGTCTTTCAAAATTTTGCGTTGTTCCAAAATAAGACAGCGCGCGAAAATATTGTGATGCCGCTTTTGCTGACGAAGAACAAGACAAAGCAAGAAGCGTATGAATTGGCAGATGTGTTGCTGGAACAAGTGGGATTATCCGAGCGCCAAGATTTTTATCCCAGTCAATTATCCGGCGGCCAGCAGCAACGAATCGGAATTGCGCGAGCATTGGCGTTGAATCCCAAAGTGATATTATTCGATGAACCGACTTCAGCATTGGATCCGGAATTAGTGGGACAGACACTGACTCTCTTGCGGGACATCGCTGAAACGGGAGCAACGATGGTGTTGGTGACGCATGAGATGAAATTCGCTTATGAAGTGTCAGACAAAATAATCTTTATGGAAAATGGCCAGGTGGTTGAACAAGGAACACCTAAAGAAGTGTTTGAACAAACGAAAGAAGAGCGGACCAAAGCCTTTTTGACCCGTTTCACGAATCAAATGGCTAGATAGGGGAGGAAATAAGATGGCATATCGTTTCGCAAATCGTATCAAGGAATTGAAAACATCTCCTTTAAGAGAAAACGCAAGTAAAAACATGGAACTCAAAGATGTGATCTCATTTGCTTACGGCTATCCGCCGGTTGAAGCTTTTCCAATGGAAACCCTACAAAAAATTTCCCAAAAATTATACACGGAAGTCGATCCAGAAACATTTTTGCAATATGGTGCCTCCGAAGGCTATCCCTTGCTGCGTAAGCTGGTCAAAGAACGGCTGGCGGCAACTGCCAATCTTCAGAATGAGGAGCAGGTGCTGATAACTTCGGGTTCCACCCAAGCAATGGATATTGCCGTGAAAGTCTTTTGTGATGAGGGAGACGTCGTTCTGTGCGAAGAACAAACCTTTTCAGGCGCGGTGAATGCGATCAAAGGCTATGGAGCCATTCCCGTACCGATTCCGATGAACGTCGCAGAAGAATCCGTCGATTTGGAAGCACTGGAAGAAATGCTGCAATTTGACCAACGCATCAAGTTCATATACCTCATTCCCACCTTTCAAAATCCGTTAGGGACATCGATTCCTTTAGAAAAGCGCCAAGCGATTTACAGCTTGGCCCAAAAATATGATGTGCTGATTTTCGAAGATGATCCTTATGGAGATCTCTTGTACTACGGCGAACCGATCATGAAGCTGAAGGAAATGGATACGGACGGGCGTGTCCTTTATGCGGGGTCGTTTTCAAAAATTTTAGCACCCAGCACAAGGTTGGGCTTCATCATGGCGCCGGATGAAATCATGGAAAAATTGATTTTAGCGAAGCAAGTCTCGGATTCCCATACCAATTTTTATTGGCAAGTAATGTTGGCGGAATTCATGATGAATCATCACTTTGAAGAACATGTCTCGGCGTTGAAGCTATTTTACAAAGAAAAGTTTGAAGCGATGGTTGCGGCTCTTGAAGCATTGCCGAAAGACAAAGTTCAGTTCATCAAACCGGCTGGCGGCTACTTTATCTGCTGCAAGATGGCGGATGAACTGGATCCGGAAACATTCTATGCGGCATTGGATGAAGCCAAGGTCGCCGTCATCCCTGGAAATGTGATGAGTGTGGCGCAGGAAGGGTATGAACGCTATTTCCGATTGAACTTCACCAAACCTACACTGCCGGAAATCGAGAAAGGGATAAAAGTGATTGGTGAAGCTTTGGAACAAGCGACGCCTGCAGCGTACAAACAAGTGATTTGAGGAGGGTATCTATATGAAATTGATTTATTATGGTGTCAGCGATGACGAAGTAAAATTCGTCAATCGTTGGAGTTTTAGCAATAAAGTACCCGTGACGATCATCAAAGAAGGGATATCCAGCGAAAATATTCATCTCGCTGGACTTCACGATGGGGTCTGCCTGTATCCAAGTCCGGAAATGCGTCAAAGTGAACTGCTCTACCGTAAGTTGCGGGAACAAGGGATTCGCCAATTATCGGTCAAATCGACCGGTGTGGATGGGATCAACTTCGAATGGGCGCAAAAATATGGATTGACAGTGACGAATGTTCCTTCTTACAGTCCCACTTCAGTCGGTCATTTTGCGATCATGTCGATTTTAATGCTCCTGCGGAATATTCCAACCGTCCTGCAAACAAAATCATCCCGTAAAACAGCGATCGGCAGAGAATTACAAGATGTGACGGTCGGAATCTTAGGAACAGGCCGGATCGGTTCTGTGGTCGCTGAAGGGATCCATGCTTTGGGTGGCCGCGTGATCGCCTCCAGTTCAAGAGAAAATCCTCGTTTGAAAGGGAAAGTCAGCTATGTTTCTTTTGAAGAACTGTTGAAAGAATCGGATGTTCTGTCCATACACGTACCCTTATCTGAAAAATCCACCTATCTTTTTTCTGAGGAAACATTTGCAAAAATGAAACCCGATAGTTGCCTGGTGAATACAGCGCGCGGAAAAATTGTCGATACCGAAGCGCTGATTCAATGTTTAGCAACCGGGAAAATGGGTGGTGCAGCATTGGATACGTTAGAAGACGAGGAAAAATATTTTTCCGTCGGTTGGGCGAATAACCCGTATTATTCTCGCTTGATGACCTTCCCGAATGTAATGATTACACCGCATATTGCATACCATACAGAATTGGCCGTACAAGAAATTGTTGAGACCTCGTTAACAAATGCGCGAGACATTTTATTAGCAGGAAGTTCCCGTAATACGATCTCACTTTGAGAAATCAAAAGAAGGAGGAGACGAAGATGATCCAGGCGCAAATAAGAGGACTGCAAAAAAGTTTTGGTAAGAATGAGATATTGAAAAACGTAGATTTGACCATCCATAAAGGCGAAGTTGTCTGCATTATCGGACCAAGCGGATCGGGTAAAACCACCTTCTTGCGTTGTTTAAATCTCTTGGAACGGCCGGATGCAGGGATTTATGCACTTGGCGATCTTCACTATGACCTCAGTCGCATCGGCACACATCAGAGCCGAGAAATTGCCAGAAAAACAGCGATGGTTTTTCAATCCTATGAATTATTCAGTCACATGACGGTTTTACAAAATGTGATGGAAGGATTGGTTACACCACGAAAAGTCCCCAAAAAACTAGCAGAAAAAGTGGCCTATTCAGTCTTAGAAAAAGTCGGGATGGCGGACAAAGCAGGGATGTATCCTAGCCAACTATCCGGCGGGCAGCAGCAACGGGTTGGCATTGCCCGAGCGATGGCGTTATCTCCAGACTTGTTGTTATTCGATGAGCCCACATCTGCCCTTGATCCAGAACTTGTCGGGGATGTGTTGAATGTGATGAGGCAATTGGCTGACAGTGGTCAAACGATGGTTATCGTTACCCATGAGATGCAGTTCGCACAAGAGGTGGCGGATAAAGTTGTTTTTATGGCTGATGGGATAGTCATTGAATCAGGAACGCCTTCAGAAGTCTTTGATGATCCTAAAGAAGTGCGGACAAAACAATTTTTAACACAAGTTCGGTTTAATACAGCAATCTGAGAGGGATGTCACGTGGAATATACGGGAGAAAAAAGCAAGCTTTGGACCAAAGACTTTCTCTTGGTGAACAGTATCACTTTTTTGGCAATGACGGCAATCACGACCCAAATGGGAACATTGCCCCTCTATGTGACTGCACTAGGTGGGTCAAAAGCGGTAGCGGGAAGCATTGTGGGGATCTTAGGTATCTCGGCTTTATTTTTCCGCTTGCCAATCGGCATATTATTGGATCAATACGGTCGCAGGCTATTGCTCAGCATTGGGTTAGGGATTCTTTTCATTGACTTCGCCTTGTTGAATGTGTTTCAAACGCTAGTGATGCTGTTTTGTTTACGCTTGATCCAAGGGGTTGGCAACAGTATCCAAGCAACAAGTGCTGCGACCATGGCGGCAGATTTGATTCCAAAGGAAAAGTTATCTGTTGGCTTAGGGTACTTTAGTATTGCCCAAGCAGTCCCTGGCGCAATAGGGCCTTTGCTGGGGTTGGCGGTGGTGGAAAAATACGGATTTGAGGCATTGTTTCGAGTGGCGCTTTTGTTGACAAGTGTGGCTTTTGTTTTAAGCTTTTTTTTAAGTGCTCAAACTCCCAGCACTCTTTTTGCGGGAGTAAAGACGAGTGGCGGAACGACTAAAGCGTTGTCCGTCATGAAGAATCGAGGCGTAACTTTTCCAAGTCTGATCATGTTTTTGATTTGCTTTGCGAATTCCGGCGTTATTGCTTTTATTGCGCAGTTTGCGATCGAAAAGAAAATCAACGGATCGGGCTACTACTTTACATTGATGTCGATCGTCACAGTTCTGATTCGTTTTCTCTTCCCCTATATGATGAATCGCATCAACCAATCGTTTTTGATTTGCAGCAGTATAGTGAGCATCAGTGCATCGTTTGGCATACTTGCTTATGCCGATGATCTTATGCATTTACTGTTAGCGGCCATGCTATATGGAATCGGTTTTGCCAGTTTGCTGCCGGTCATGAATACGATTGTTTTGCAAAGTATTTTAGATCAAGAACGCGGACGCGCGACCGCAGTCTTCTCAGCTTCTCTGGACGTAGCGTACGGTGGTGGTGCGATGCTTTGGGGCGTGATCGCCAGTTTGTTTGGGTTTCACGTCATGTACCTATTTTGCGGAGGATTTGGACTAGCAGCTCTGCTTGTTTACCTTCTATTTGTTGGCAATGAAAGGAAATGTCATAAAATATAACACATCTTGTGAGCCCAATCTTGCACCTCTTATCAATTCTCGATAAAATAAGAAAACGATGAGAGTGGAGGGGCTTATGGATGGATGCGTTAGACCAGAAAATTTTAAATATTTTGCAAAAAAATGGCCGGATCACCGTCAAACAAATTGCTGAAGACTGTTTCATCTCGTCTCCTTCTGTATCGGTACGTTTGCAGAATTTAGAAAGCCTGGGATATATCCATACGTATCAAGCTATTATGGACTATCAGAAATTGGGTTTTTTGATCAAGGCATATGTGAATTGTGCGGTCAATGCGAAGGACAAAAAAGATTTCTATCGTTATGTCGAAGAAATCCCCAATGTCGTCGAATGCGACTGCATTACAGGTGATTACTCGATGTTATTGAGGGTCTTCTTTACCAACACGATAGAACTTGATGAATTTATTACTGACCTGCAACGCTTTGGCGATACCAAAACGCATATTGTCTTTTCAACAAATGTCGGTCCCCGCGGGCTGCAAATCCAAATAAACGAATAAGCAAAGACGCCGATAGTCCTATTTCGGCGTCTTTGCTTATTTTTGTATTTCGTCCGACAGTTATCTCGGCTCAAGGAATGATAGGGGTATAGCCCAATGAGGTCGACGCGAACAGTGCCGATCGATTACCCGGTGAACGCCGATAACTTTCAGAGTGTGATTTAATTTGTAAAATGTACAAATTGCGATGTGAAGTAATCGGTGTTTGGGGGTATAATAACCCATCGAAAAAACTTTATGATAATCTACAAAAAGCTTCAGTATGCTATACTGAATTAGAATACTTCTCAGAACAAATAATCTGGTAAGAAGGTGGAGGAATGGCAGATAGGTCGTTAGTATATGCAAAACAGCACAAAAATTTCTTGATTTTGTTTATAAGATTTCCATATAAAAAGCATGAATAAGTTGACTTGTTTCAATATATAATGCAACAGGAATAAAGAAGTGTAGATAATTAATCATAATGAAAATGATATAATGGGGATTGAATAACTATGTGATCGGGGACATGTACATGAATGAGAGTTTTGTGAGAGAAATACTGAGCAATAGTTCAAATAGTTCAGAACATGATACTGTTAAATTGATAGCAATTTTTAATAATATCATTCCAGATATTGTAAATCATTTGAAAGAAATTAGGCTAACACTTCCAAATTTTGATGTTCATGATGATTCTCATGCTAAGCAAGTATTAGAAAATATGTTAATCCTCTCTAATTATTACGAAAGTAATTCACTTAAATTAACTAACTACGAATATTTTTTAATTATACTATCCGCATATATGCATGATACTGGAATGGCGTTACCGAAGTGGGAGTTAAATTTGTTTAAGGCGACGGAAGGTAATGATTGGTTCAGCTTGTATGACGAACTTGAAATAACCATAAATAATGATGGGAAAAAGCCTTTTCTCTTTTCTGAAGCAAAAGAATTTATAATAGACAACAAAAAATTTATTTACGCTGAATTCGATAATGTTAAATCTTTCATTTTTATAGAAGATAAAGAAGAACAGTTTATTGATTCTTTAGCGAGAAAATTGGTAAATTATCAACAGTTTAGGAATGGATTTTCATTCGAGTTAAGTAATATAAAAGACAAAAATGAATATAGAGAAAAGAGTGAGAATATTCGCTATGAATATATTAGAAGAAATCATCATTTTTTTTCAAAAAAAAATTGTGAACTACTTTCACGCAAAATGGTGGCTTATTCTGATATTTTTACAGCAAGTAAATTAGCTGATGATTTAGCTAAGATAGTAGTAGGGCATGGGATAAATTTTTCGGAAATTGAAAAATATGATTTGCGATCAAGATATTCTGATGGAAATTATGCTAACATCTTCTTTATTACAGTTTTAATTCGATTAGGTGATGTTATACATTTTTCCGCTGAAAGAGCACCTAAGTCTCTAATGGCTTCCAAAATGATACAAGATAATACAAGCATCATTCATTGGGAAGTAAAACAAGAAGGAATTAATTCTTGGTTGACAGATTTTGATGAAAAGGGCAACAGAGAGATATCTTATAGCGCGTACTTTAAAGAACCAAAACTTTATTATTTTTTCCAAGACTATATGGATTGGGTAGATATTGAACTATCAAATTACCATATTTATTACTCCATTCAAATAAAAGATAATAATTTAAAGAAATTCTCTGAGTATTATAATTTAAATTTAGCGGAAAAAGTAAATAGGCAAGCGGTACTATACGATGAACATTCGTTTGTACCAGTTGACAACCTGAAGTTTGTACTTAATCAAACGCGAATATTAGAATTACTTATGGGGGTAGGTTTATACAAGGATAAATATCTTTGTTTACGTGAATTATATCAAAATTCAATGGATGCTTGTAAATGTGCTTTAGCCAATGGTTCAATCAAAGAGGGCTTAATTGAATTCGGGATTGAAGAAGATATTAATGGGAGATATCTATATTGTTTAGATAATGGCATAGGAATGACCAAGCAAATAATTGAAGACTATTTTTTGAATATCGGAACGTCTTATTATAAATCAAGACAATTTTATGAATTGAAAGCTAGCTGGGAGAAAGGAGTATCCCCAACATCTCAGTTTGGAATAGGAATTTTGTCATGTTTTATGATTGGCGATGAGATAGAGGTAATTACTAAGAATTCTGGTGAAAATGGGTCCCCTTTAATTTCATTCAAAGTAGATGGTCCTCATGAAAAATTTTATTACAAAAATGCAGAAGAAATAGATAAAGAACTAGTTGGTCAAAATGGAACTTTAATTAAAATTTATCTGTCTGTTCAAGAATTAAATGATGAACATGTAGAGGAAATGGATAATAAGTTAATCTTTTTTGATGGCAGCACGGATAGACGTGGGGATAATTCTACAACAAGTATACAAACAATTGAAAATAATATTTACAGCAAATTATTCCATATGATAAATAATACACCTCAAAATATTAAAGTCGCTACAAGATTAAGCAATAATTCCTTAAAATATATTGTTGATAATTATGAACCTTTCGATTTGACAAAGATAACCAAAGAAAAATTACTAGATGAAACACGGGAGAATTTCTCAGAAGAATATAAAGAATCCCTAATATGTATAAAGGATAATTGGGATAAGTTTAAATCTCAAGTAGTGAAAGTTTCTTCTAAAAATATCTCCTTGACAACTCCTATCATTCTACCCACTTCTGATAAAAACGAGGTACTTAATAATCTATATTCATTTCCATTTTTTAAAAGAGGAGGGCTAGTCTCTGTTGATGGAATAATAATTGATGATTACAAAGTAATTAAACAATCAATTGATAACGTACTTTTTAAAGACATTAATAATAATCAACCTTTTATTATAAATTTTGATGGTGAATTTAGACCAAAACTTTCTGTGGATCGTTTGAGTGTAACTGAAATATCAGAGGAATTAGTTGAAGAATTAAAAGCATTGATAGAGATGCTAAAAAATAAAATATGTACTGCAATATTGGATTATGTAATGAACTTATCATCTGATATAGGAAATAGCGATTTGATTTTAGAAAAACTCATTGACTATAATAAAATTTTCAAAATCGATATAATCGACTTCCTAGCGAATAGTGAAAAAAATATTCCTAATCAATTATTTCCCAATCTTCTAAATTATGTTTTAGAAGTCGATCAAATTACTGATTTTTTCAAAGCTGGTATTGTTAAGATTAAGCCAAATTTTTTAATTTCCAAATGTAATAAGCAAGAATGGTTGATATATTTAAGTAAAATAATGTGCTCAAATAAAATAGAAATATTTGATGATTATATTCTTGTTACATGTAATGAGCGATTGGTAATAAATCAGAATTTGATTCATCACTATTACGAACATCAAAGTGTTCCATTTTTAACTTATGCTGAGAACTGGGACACACATTTTCCAAACAATGATGTCGTAACTGGGGTATTTCCGATAGTATCTCCAAATCTATTTAAACTGGCAAAATATGATTATCGTGAAAGAATAATGTTTACCAATGATCGGGTGAATTGGATAAGTACGATGGGCAATGGGTTATCTGGAATTGGTTCCTTACAATCACTACAGTTAATTCCAGATGTTGGATTTGGCACACTCCCAATAAAAGGATGGTTCCAAAATGATGAACCTAATAGGGTGCTTAATTATAATCAGGTGCATAATAACTATTGGCTCTTTGAGTTAAATGATCATGGAAGAACTGTTAGAGAAGAAAAAACAGATTACTTGCTGAGAGTCTATATAACACCAAGTATATTAAGTGAAAGTGAAAAAATAAAGTTAGAAAAGAAAAAAGGAAAATATCTTGAATATTTTACTGGTGTCTATGAGGGATGGAGTGTACTTTTTTTAGGGGGAACTAGTGAGATGGCATATTTATCAGGAAAGCATGATTTAGAAGATTTGATAGAGAATATTCCAGATACTTTTTCGAATGAATCCGATATACATTACTACCTTTTAGATAAAAAAGAGATAAAGATATAAGTTTCCATATACCGAATAAAACGATCTTCTATTGATTGTTGACTGCTTTGCCATATTTTTTAAGTCTAAAACTAACACCAATCTGGAAAAATTATCAGAAATAGATATACAGCTATAGAAAGAGACCGTTGATTTAACAAGCTTTATAACCTACTAGCCATCAGTAGAAATTAGCTCTCTTTACTGTAGATATTTTGGGGGAAGAGACCGCCAATGCTGACTTTTAGACTAAACAGTGCAGGAAAATAAACCACATATTGGGGTATACTACTATATCGGGGAAGTGTCAATGTTGATTGATAGTAAGCACTCAATGGGTTCGTTCCATAGTGTTTTTATGTAAAGTAGCCTGAGCATGTTGGACCATAAATTGGGAATTACAAACCAAGTTGAGTTAGCGAAAGCGGAAGAAAGAATCAGTAAAGCTAACGCTAAAGGTTTATATGATGCTGGTGATATCAAAGATCTGGAAGTCGGCACATACAAAGGCTTTGCGGATATTCACAAATATTTGTTTGATGATTTTTATGATTTTGCGGGCAAGACTCGTACTGAAAATATCTCGAAGGGAAATTTCAGATTTGTGCCAGTTATGTACTTACTAAATGTCTTTAGATCATATCGATAAAATGCCGCAATTTACCATGAGTGTAAACTTAGAAATAGATGTTGAATATTAAAGGCCTAAGTATCTTGTATCTATTTTTAAAATTCTAAATAGTGGGGGGACTCTACATGGAAAATGATTTATTTATAAGTATTCCAATAAAAAATTCTTTGCATCCAAAGTTTCTAATGCTAAGAGATAACTCAAATTTTATTTTTCATCGTCACCTACTCAATGAGTGGTTCAGTGGTTTTCAAGATAGAGATAATAAAATTGTTAAAGAATTCCAAACAACATTTCATTCTAGTTTTTGGGAAATATTTCTTTTTAAAGTATTTCAAGAATTAAATTTTAATGTTGATTTTACGCATAATCGTCCGGATTTTATTTTAAAATCTTCAAATTTGGGTACAGAGATTTATGTTGAGGCGACAGTTGCAAATATTAGATACGGTGGTGATCCGGAGAGTTCAAGGACATTTGAAAATATAAGTAGTATGTTTACTCCGCCGCAATTGATTCCAGATTTTGAACAAGAGCTTGACGAATGTATAGTTCGATATTCTAATTCATTAAGAACTAAATCTGAAAAATATAAAAAAGACTACAGAAATTGTAGCTGGGTTTCTAATCAAAATCCCTATGTAATCGCTCTCAGTTCTTATGATCAAGTAAATTATGGGAGAGAATATATATTTGGAATCATCGCGCTACTATATGGAATGTACTATTCAAAAGACAACAATACTTTTATTAAGAAAGATTTTATTCGGAAAAAAGAAACTAATGCAAAAATTTCTTTAGATATTTTTAACTCAAAAGAATATGATGATGTTTCAGCTGTTATTTTTACCTCAAATTGCACAATAGGAAAATTGACAGCATTAGTACGTTCGCAAAATGAAAACTATAAGTTGAATGATGTTTTTAATTTATATCAGGATTTTTTAGACGAAAGTATGAGATTCAAAGTTCAGTATACGACCACTGAATCGCCAGAGATTTTAACTGACGGGCTATGGGTATTTCATAATCCAAATGCTAAAAATAAATTGTCTGTTTTTGATTTTTGGGATAGAGGAATAACACAGATATGTATAGAAGACGGTAAAGTTCATATGTATGGAAATTATTGTACAACAATCTCTAGGATGGATATTACTTCAATTCTTACTGGAGTTGTTTGGCCCGAGATTGAAACTAAATTACAGTATTATAATGAAAAAGTGGAAATTGAATTTGTTGATTTCTATCATGGAATAGTAAACTAATTTTTCAAATAACTTCTCTACATGCTTTTTTGCAACGATATTTTCTGTTCCATTCGATACCTAATAATATTTTATAGTATTATCTAGTGAGTTTAGTTTACTATAAGAATTGAAATAATAACCTTTTTAACCTTCGTACTTCCCGAAAGAGTCATTGTAAGGAATACTAGGTGGTCGAAACGTTGAAATATCAGCATTTCGATCTTTTTGTTTCTATTGAAAGCTAATTCAATTCAAGATGGAGATCTTTTCTCTTTGCCTAAAGTGTACAAGTAGACGATAAGCTATAATAGTTTTATCAGCTGAAACAGCGTATTTTTCTTGAAAGGAGCCTAATGTATGTTAGACAATAAATTTGGAATTACGAACCAAGTAGAGTTAGCGAAAGCGGAAGAAAGAATCAGCAAAGCTAATGCTAAGCGTTTATATGATTCGGGTGATATCAATGATCTGGAAGTCGGCACATACAAAGGCTTAAAAGATATCCACAAATATTTATTTGGCGATATTTATGATTTTGCAGGGGAGACTCGTACTGTAAACATCTCGAAGGGAAATTTCAGATTTGCGCCAGTAATGTATCTGGAAGCGTCTTTAAATCATATTGAAAGAATGCCGCAATCTACCCTCGAGGAAATTGTGACTAAATATGTAGAGATGAACATTGCTCACCCTTTTCGTGAAGGGAATGGACGCAGCACACGTATTTGGTTGGATTTGATTTTGAAAAAAGAACTCAAGAAAGTTGTTGACTGGAACTTGATCTATAAGGAAAATTATCTGTCTGCAATGGAACGTAGTCCCGTCAACGACTTAGAGATAAGATACTTGCTCAGCAATGCTTTGACTTCATCAATTGACGATCGAGAAGTGTACATGAAAGGCATAGATGTCAGTTATTATTACGAGGGATATACAGAATATACTGTTGATGATTTATAAAGGTGAAGAGAATGTTGGAAAGACTGTACTTTTTTCAAATCGTGTCTAAGAAATTGACTCAGTCCAACCACTCAATAGGTAGAATGGGATTGCTGAGACACTAGAGAATAAGATTAGACATCAGTCATCAATTGTGAAATGCCAACCTTACAGAAAAGAGTAACTAAATGAGAGAAGAGAAACGAACAATCCATTTGATGGGCACCGTCATCCAACTGTGGATCCAACATGACAATCCCGGAGATATTCTGATAAATGCAGAAAACCGATTGAGTGAATATGAAAAACGTTTTAGTGCGAATGATAAACATTCCGATTTAATGAAAATTAATGAACAAGCAGGAAAAAATTCGGTTCAAGTCGATAAGGACTTATTTGAACTGATAACACTCGGCAAAACACATAGTTTGCCGAGTGATAGTGCTTTGAATATCACCGTCGGACCGCTCGTTCAATTGTGGCGCATCGGATTTGAAGATGCAAAGCGGCCGTCTGAGCAAGAAATAAAAGAAAAATTGAAAATAATTCAGCCCGAAAATATTATCCTCAATGAGGAAAAACAGACGGTATACTTGGCACAACCCGGTATGGCGATTGACTTAGGTGCCCTTGCCAAAGGGTATTTTGCGGATAAGATTTTGGAGTATTTCATCTCCCAGGGGGTTCAATCGGCTATTATTGATTTGGGCGGGAATGTCGTAACATACGGGGAGGCGCCCCAGCATGAAGACGGCTATTGGCGCATCGGCATTCAACATCCGATGAAGACGCGAGGAAATTTCGTGCTGGCCCTAAAGTCCAAAAACCAATCCATTGTGACCTCGGGCATTTATGAACGCACCTTTACAGTCGATGGAAAAACCTACCATCATATCTTTGACAGCCGGACCGGATACCCTCTGGAAACAGATATCGCCAGCATAACGGTTGTTTCCGATAAATCAGTTGATGGTGAAATCTGGACAACAAGGCTGTTTGCCCAAAAACCGGAACAAGTTATAGCGACTCTGAATGATCAGGAGGGATTGAGCGGCATCGTCATAACAAAAGATGGCAGGTTACTGTATTCTAAATCTTTATCCTCTCAGATCATCAGGTAGTGTGAGAGCGCGGATCTCATGGACAAACGTCTCCACAAATGCATGCAGAGTGGGCGTCAATGTTTTAGCGGCTGAATACGCGATGAAATATTCTATGGAGATGAGGTCGGTCGAAATGGGATATAAGTTATATTCTATGGCTTTCGATTTGGTAAGCAATCCTTCCGGTACGAAGGCAACGCCAACATCATTTTTCGCCAGTTCAGCTACCGTATATATATTGGAACTTTCCAAAGCAATATGTGGTGTGATCTTATACCTTTGCAGCAAACGATCAACTTGTCGCCGAATCGCGGAACCGCTGGTAGTAAGCACTAATTTTTGCTGAAGCAATTTATCGATAGGGATTGTGCCCTTGGCCAATAAGCGCCTGTCTGCTTGATATAAATCAGAGGATTTGGGAATAATGGCATAATAGGTTTGATGGCCGCAATCATGTGTGATCAATGAAGGGGAAACGGATTCGGGATTTTGTCCAATGTAGAAATCCAATTCCTGATTTATCGCCTTTATTTCATTGATTTTCGGCAAATCTTCATTGATGGATAAGGGCGTTTCGGGATAGTTTCGCATAAATGTCGGCAAAACCAACGGCAGTATATACGTTGCTAAACTCGGCAATATGCCGATTCGAATGGCAGGATTGTCTGTTTTTGTATATTTTGCGAGTTTTCTTATTAGAAAATCGCCTTCCTCTTCGATCGTTTCCAAATATTGATAATAAATTTTTCCCGCATCTGTCAGTTGGATTTGCGGGCTTTTTCTGTTGATGATTTCTGTACCCAATTCTTTTTCAATCTTTTTGATTGTTTGCGTCAAATAAGGTTGGGAAATATATAAGTCTTTTGCAGCTTTCGTGAAATTCCCATGTTTTAATAAGGCGTCGATATATTGAAGCGTGTATGGCGATTTCATGTGGGGCATAATCATACCTTCTTTTATTATTGATAGTACCATTATAACAAATTACTTATAGGGTCATAACAAAATAAATATTTCACAAATAAGTTGATAAGATTTATGATTGGACTATCGAAAAGCAATTTTCATTACTTTTTTATATGCTCGAATCATCACATAATGTGCAAAAGAGAGGACTTATGGCAATGAAACTTATTGGAATCGTTGGTACAAACTCAGATCAATCTACAAACCGGAAGCTGTTGCAGTTCATCCAAAAACATTTTGCCGATAAAGCGGAAATTGAAATCTGTGAAATTAAAGGTTTGCCTGCTTTTAACGAACCGAAGGATAAAACAGCACCTGCAGGCATTCAAGAACTTGCAGAAAAAATTGAAGCTGCAGACGGTGTGATCATCAGTACACCGGAGTATGATCACTCCATTCCGGCAGCGCTGAAGAGTGTCATTGAATGGCTATCATATAGTGTGCAACCCTTTATCGATAAACCCGTTATGATTACGGGCGCTTCGCATGGTTCTTTAGGTTCATCCCGTGCGCAAGCACATTTACGACAAATTCTTGATGCACCCGAATTGAAGGCACGTATTATGCCAAGTGCCGAATTTCTGCTTGGTCGTTCCCTTCAAGCGTTCGAC
Organism: Trichococcus palustris; assembly: GCF_900114465.1. Taxonomy (GTDB): domain Bacteria; phylum Bacillota; class Bacilli; order Lactobacillales; family Aerococcaceae; genus Trichococcus; species Trichococcus palustris. Next base: position 52,808 of record NZ_FOTD01000011.1, read on the forward strand.
GAAGAAGGAAATTTGGTGGATCGAGAAAAAATAGCAGAATTAGAAGATTGCTTTGAGGAATTTGTTTTATTCGTTGAGATAACGAATGCTTTATTGAAAGAGCATCATATTCGCAAAGTACAGAATAAAGATTTTTCTTGGAAATAATTCAAGCAGTGATGGAGGGAAAGCTACATGAAATTTGTCGGAATAGTTGGTACGAATGCAGAATTTTCATATAACCGTCTGCTTTTAACATTTATGGAAAAACATTTTGCCGATACAGCTGAAATTGAAGTATTGGAAATAAAAGATATGCCGTTCTTTAACGAAACGGATGATCAGACGGATAGTGAGCCGGTTCAGTTCTTTTGCAAGAAGATTGAAGAAGCTGACGGCGTCATTATCGCCACACCGGAACACAATCACTCGATCCCTTCGGCGTTGAAAAGTGTGTTGGAGTGGTTATCCTTCAAAGTGCATCCATTCGATGGCAAACCGGTGATGATCGTCGGCGCATCCTATGATGTGCAAGGGTCTTCCCGCGCGCAATTGCACTTGCGCCAAGTATTGGATGCTCCAGGGGTCAATGCAACGGTTATGCCAGGCAACGAGTTCCTGCTGGGGCGTGCGCATGAAGCATTCGATGAAAAAGGCGATTTGACAAATAAAGGGACGATCGATTTCCTGGAGAGCTGTTTCAGGAAATTCATGCGCTTTACGGATGTTGCCAATATTTTGAATCTGCCGGAAGATGTCGTATTCGAACCCGGGGAATATACCGTCAAAGCACTTGGCCACAATGGTGATTTGCCAATGGTCGTTACTTTATCAAGTGACCGCATCGAGTCGATTGACATTGATTCCTCAGGTGAATCCGTAGGGATTGCCGATATTGTCTTCACGCGCATCCCTCAAGAAATCATTGAGGGTCAAACGTTGAATGTCGATATCATCTCCGGGGCATCGGTGACAAGCCACGGGGTCATTGACGGGGTAGCGGAAGCGATCAAATTAGCCGGTTCAAATCCTGACATCCTGAAGAAACGTCCGAAAGCTGGTAGTCAGCCAAAACCGGAAGAAGTGGAACTTTCCACGGATGTTTTGGTTATCGGGGGTGGCGGGGCCGGATTAAGCGCGGCGGCAACGGCCCTGCAAGAAGGAAAGAACGTCATCTTGCTTGAAAAATTCCCTGCCATCGGCGGCAACACCGTCCGCACAGGCGGCCCATTGGGTGCGGCTGATCCGCAATGGCAAAACAAATTTGCTGCACTTCCCGGGGAAGACTCCACCCTGGAAAAAATGCTGCATATGGATGAGTCCGAGATTGATGAAGAGTATCTAGCAGACTTCCGGATTCTGAAAAATCAAATCCAGGACTACCTTGCTGAAGTCGATGGCAAAGATAAATATCTCTTTGATTCCACCATCTGGCATCGCATCCAGACTTATTTGGGCGGCAAACGGACTGACCTGCAAGGGAATGTCATCTATGGCCAATACGATTTGGTAAAAACGTTGACGGATGATGCCCCTGATGCAGTGAAATGGCTGGCAGAAATCGGCGTCGCATTCGATTGGGATAAAGTCGAAATGCCGGTAGGTATGATGTGGCGTCGTGGCCACAAGCCAAAGGAAAACCAAGGCTATGCCTTTATAGCGGCTCTCCAAAAATTTGTCGAAAAAAATGGCGGTCAAATCATCACCGACACACCGGTGAAAGAATTGTTGATTGAGGACGGGAAAGTGGTTGGCGTCATCGCAGGCGGACCTCGGAATAAAAAAGTGACCGTCCATGCTGGTGCGGTTGTCCTGGCAACGGGTGGCTTTGGTGCCAACACCAAGATGCTGAAACAGTACAACACCTTCTGGAGCGAGATTGACGATGACATCAAGACATCCAACTCACCAGCAATCACGGGTGACGGCATCAAGTTGGGCGAAAGTGCTGGTGCTGATTTGGTAGGCATGGGCTTCACGCAAATGATGCCTGTATCCGACCCGAACACAGGCGCGCTCTTCACAGGCCTCCAAGTACCACCTGCCAACTTTGTCATGGTGACCCAGGAAGGCAAGCGTTTCGTCAACGAATACGAAAGCCGTGATAAGTTGACTCAAGCAGCGATTGATAACGGCGGACTATTCTACTTGATTGCGGATGATGAAATCAAGAAGACAGCTATGAACACCAACCAAGCCAAAATCGATAAAGAAGTAGCAGAAGGCATACTTTATCGTGCGGATACGATTGAAGGGCTAGCTGAACAAATAGGGATCGAACCAGAAATTCTCGTGGATTCCGTCAACAAATATAATTCCTACGTTGATGCAGGTGAAGATCCTGAATTCGGTAAAAACGTGTTTGACCTCAAAGTAGAAGTTGCACCATTCTATGCGACACCGAGAAAACCGGCCGTCCACCACACAATGGGTGGATTGAGAATCGACACAGCAACACATGTGTTGACAAAAGACGGCACGATTATTCCAGGATTATATGCGGCCGGAGAAGTCGCTGGAGGAATCCACGCGGGTAACCGTCTAGGCGGTAATGCTTTAGCGGATATTTTCACATTCGGACGTATCGCAGGAAAAAATGCTGCGAAAAATAGATAATCATACTGATTGCTGAATAAGAAGAGCGGTTATGAACGAACGAAGAGCGAAGAGAAGGGGGAACCCATCTCTTCGCTCTTTTTTATCGTTTTTGATAGTAGTAATAAGAATATTTCCTGAAAGAACGGTGGATTTTGGACGTCAATCTCTGGCGAGGGATGTCTCACCGGGAAATAGCGACGCGAACGCACTCGAATCTCCGGTGAGGGTTGGTTCATCGGGAAACAGCACAGGAATCAGAGCCGAATCTCCGATGAGGACTCGCTCACCGGAGATTAACATGACGAACAGACTCGAATTCCGAAGAGGTCGCCTGTAGCGATGTGAACGGGGCTCGAATTCCCAGCGAGGCTCATCGGAAAATTCGTCTCGCGAATAGCCAGATTTAGACGATTCGTTGAGATGTATGATGATTTTCTTTACTAAATCAATATGAAGTGGTATTTTATATTGAGAACGTTCATTCTAAAAAGAAGGTAACACTTTTTTAGTGTTGTTCATATCTGGTAAAAAGAGCATCAAATTTTGAAAGGAGGGAAATAGTCATGGCTAGAAGTAAAGAATTTAATGAAGAAGAAGCTTTGGATAAAGCGATGGAAATTTTTTGGAAACAAGGATATGAAAAAACTTCGGTTCAGGATTTGGTAGATCAGATGGGGATCCATCGCAGGAGTTTATACGATACATTTGGAGATAAACATTCTCTTTTTGTCCAAACTTTGGAACGTTACGAATCGCTTATCACTTCTCAAATTAAGAAACAAATAACAGAAGACATGACAACTGTTGAGTCCATCAGAAAAATATTTGAACTCGCCATCTACTCTGATAATACCTATCCGAAGGGATGCCTACTTGTCAACACGGCAGTAGAATTATCATTACTTGATGACGAAGTGTCTCAAAGAATAAAAGCTGCTTTTAAGCAGACTGAAAAATTAATAGCGGATCTATTGCGTAAAGGACAAGCAAAAGGGGAAGTTGCAAGTTCATTTGATATTAGCGAACTCTCACGTTATATCCATAACGCACTTATTGGTGTGAGAGTATCAGTGAAAATGGCAGCTAATCAAAAAGAGTTAGATGCGACGATTGATATGACGCTATCCATATTGAAAAATGATCAATCAAAGCAATCTTAAAAAATTTAAAGGGGAAAAACAACTATGAAATACACAGTTATCACAGGCGCTAGCTCAGGGATAGGATACGAAACAGCATTAGCATTTGCAAGACGTGGAAAGAATTTGATTGTTGTCGCAAGAAGAGAGTCCAAACTGGAAGAACTTAAGTCAACAATCAAAGGTATTGATTCCAATCTGGATGTCATTATACAAACAAGTGACCTGTCTGATACAAAGCAAGCCCATGATTTATACCATAATTTAAAAGATTATCAAATTGAGACATGGATCAATAATGCAGGATTAGGGGATTCCTCAATGATAATTGATGAAGACTTAGATAAGGTAGAAAACCTGTTACGGGTGAATATTGATTCATTAACGATTTTGTCGGCCTTATATGCGAGAGACTATGCTGATGTAGAGGGCGCACAATTGATTAATGTCTCATCCGCTTTGGGATATGCTATTTCACTAGGAAGTGTTGTATATTCTGCTTCAAAATATTATGTCAGTGCTTTTACAGAAGGTCTTGCCAGAGAACTCAAACTACAAAATGCAAAATTGACAGCTAAAATATTAGCACCAGCTATGACGGAAACAGAATTTGTAAACAATGCAAATAATGTTCAAAACTTTGATTACAAGTCAAAATTTGATAAATTTCATACAGCTAGAGAAATGGCTGGGTTTATGATGGCTGTTTACGATAGTGATAAAGTTATTGGACTTGTTGATGGTAATTATGAATTTGGATTAAGGGATCAAATTTATCCGATTCTAGAAAATTTTTAATCACGGAACACATATTTTTTTTACTTATTTGAGAATGTTCGTTCTAAAATAAAGGGAAATAGATAGTTGAATGAAGTTACCAGCAGGAAGAAAAAGGGTGACTAAAAAATAATAAAGTATACGAGGAGTGAACATATTGACAAAACTATGGGACAAAACAAAGGTAGGCACTATCGAATTGCCACACCGACTAGTAATGGCACCAATGACAAGAAGCAGAGCGCAAGGAGATGGTGTACCAGGAGAGCTAGCAGCCCAATACTATGGGCAACGTGCTTCAATGGGCTTGATTATTAGTGAAGGGTCACAACCATCAGCTGAGGGCCAAGGTTACTTATTCACTCCAGGAATCTATACTCAGGAGCAGATAGCAGGATGGAGAACTGTTACGAATGCCGTACACCAGTCTGGAGGTTCTATGTATATTCAGTTGATGCATGTTGGACGCATCTCACATCCAGAAAATACTCCTGATCATCATCAAGCAGTCGCACCTTCAGCGGTTGCACCAGGCGTTCCGATTTTTACTGCAAAAGGCATGAGAGAAGTACCCGTTCCCCGCGAATTGACTGAGGAAGAAATTCAAGGTGCAATTGCAGATTTTCGCAAAGCAGCAGCATCAGCGATTGAGGCAGGGGCTGATGGCGTAGAAATCCATGGTGCAAATGGTTATCTTATACACCAATTTTTGGGAGAAAATTCGAATCTTAGAACAGACAGCTACGGAGCCACTGTTGAAAATCGTGCTCGTTTTGCTATAGAGGTGGCTAAAGCCGTTGTAGATGAAATAGGTGCAGATAGAGTTGGTTTTAGAATATCTCCAAAAAGTCCTCTTGGCGGGATTGACGAAGGAACACTCGGCCCGGATGTCTATCGTTATCTTGTGAAAGAACTCAATGCGTTACACCTTTCTTATCTACATGTGATGCATGCAGGTGGAGAAGAATTATTGCAAGACATACGTTCGATTTGGGAGAACCCCCTAATTGTAAATCGGGCTGGAAGAGCTTTAGCGGATTTGGATAAAGATATTCAAGCAGGAGCGGCGGATCTTGCATCAGTTGGCCAATGGGCTTTAGCTAACCCGGATTTTATTGATCGATTAAAAAACGGCTATCCCTTGAACCCAGTCAAACCTGAAACCTTATACGCTGGAGAAGGTAGTGATGGTTATACAGATTATCCTACATATGCAGTAAGATAGGTAAAGTAAAAGGAGATGTTGATATGAAAGCAGCTCAAATTAAGAAATACTCGAAAGAAATGAAAGCTGAAATCGAAGAAATCCCTATACCGGAGATTAGTGATCACGAAGTTTTAGTGAAAGTAAAGGCAGCAGCTGTTAATCATTTGGAAATGCTAAACATGACAGGAAGCGTCAAATTAATTCAAGATTACGATATGCCTCTAACGATCGGCAATGAGTTAACAGGGATTATTTCTGAGGTTGGGAAATCTGTCTCAGAATTTAAGAAAGGTGATGCGATTTATACGCGACTTCCGTTAGAGAAAATAGGCGCTTTTGCTGAATATGTCGCCGTTGACGCTAAAGCAATTTGGTATTTGCCTGAGAATCTCGACTTTGTTACAGGGGCAGCCGCTCCCTTAACTGGTCTAACGGCGTATCAAGGATTGCATGAGGAACTAAATGCTAAAGCTGGGCAAACGGTATTCATCCCTGGTGGATCAGGAAGTTTTGGACAAATGGCTGTTCCCATAGCCAAAGCCATGGGACTGACCGTCATTGTATCCGGAAATCCATCTGCTCGTGAACAGATCCTCGCCGCCGGTGCCACTCAATACATTGATTATACGAAAGAAAATTATTGGGAAGTGCTGAAGGAAGTGGATTTTGTCATTGATACACTCGGTGCTGCTGAATTTGATCGTGAATTATCGATAATCAAACCTGGAGGAAGGTTGTTGAGCCTTCGAACAGGACCAAATAAACAGTTTGCAAAAGATCATGGATTTCCAAAATGGAAACAACACCTTTTTGCGTTAGCAGGGGCTAAATTTGATCGGAAAGCTAAAAAACAGGGTGTCGTGTATCGTTTTATATTTGTTCGTTCCAACGGCTCACAGCTGGAAGCAATCTCAAAAATCATAGAAGAAAATAATATTATCCCGGCTGTCGATTCAACTGAATTTACTTTAAGTCAAGTTAATGAAGCGTTGAATCTGGTGTCGAGTGGCCATCCTAAAGGGAAAGTTGTCATCAAGATTTCAGATTGAAAAAAACCAGAAGTGAGGACGTATAGGTACAGAAGAAAAAGCGGCACATTATCACGATCCTCATCATAGTATCACTTTCCAGCCTTCATCTCTTGACTTCACCTGAAGGTTAAGGTGTAAGGTTTCAGTAAGCCTAAAGAAAGTTCCCGGTGTTATAATAAAAATGGACAAGCAGTTGGCAGAATGAGAAGGACGCTGTTCGATTTTTCAAGGATAATACCGGGACAAAATGGAAAGGATGAAGATTATGACAATCAAAGACAAAGTAGTGATCATCACGGGGGCATCATCCGGAATCGGTGAAGCATCAGCGCGATTATTGGCGAGAAAAGGCGCTAAATTAGTGTTGGGCGCACGGAGAGAAGAAAAATTGAAGCAATTAGTGGACGAAATCGTTCAGGGCGGCGGGGAAGCTGTCTACCATGTTACGGATGTCACCAAAATCGAGGACAACCAAAAATTGGTTGATTTGGCAAAAGAAAAATTCGGCAAAGTGGATGTCATTTTCCTGAATGCCGGCGTGATGCCGAACTCGCCTTTATCGCAGCTGAAAACGAAGGATTGGCATCAAATGGTGGACGTCAACATCAAGGGCGTGCTGAACGGGATTGCAGCGGTCCTTCCGGAATTCACGAAACAGAAATTCGGTCATGTCATCACCACATCCTCCGTTGCCGGCCTTAAGGCGTACCCGGGCGGAGCAGTCTACGGCGCCACAAAATGGGCAGTCCGCGATCTGATGGAAGTGCTGCGCATGGAATCCGCGATGGAAGGCACCAATATCAGAACGGCCACAATCTATCCGGCTGCGATCAACACTGAATTGCTTGAAACCATCAGTGACGAGAAGACTTCCAAAGATATGGGCGCGATTTATCAAAAATTCGGCATCAGCCCAGATCGCGTAGCCAATGTGGTCGCCTTCGCAATCGATCAGCCCGGGGACACCAACGTAAACGAATTTACGATCGGACCGACTATCCAACCTTGGTAATAACTAACGAAAGCAAGTCCTTTGTACCGTTAGGGTACGGAGGATTTTCTTTTTCATTTTTTGGAGCGTGTGGGCCGGATCTCCTATGAGGGTTGCTTCACCTGAGGGACGTGAGGCAACCGCACCCGATTTCCCGGCGGGGTTTGCTTCATCGGGAGACAGCACAGTAATCAGAGCCGAATCTCCGTTGAGGAACACCTCACCGGAAAAGAGCGAGAGGAACAGAGACGATTCCCGGCGAGACCCGTCTCACCGGAGATTCTGAAAGATGACAGTAAAAGGCCCAGGCAAAACTCATCTACTTGATGAGCTTTGCCTGGGTCTTTATTAATTCACATTATTTTAGACAACTGGAGGGTAGGGACTGAATATGCCCTTGCTCTTCTAATTGCGTCAACATATTAAAGACTCCAAAATTATCATTCGTATTTGTAACGAAATTTGCATTTTGTTGCGCTGAAGGAAGGGCGTTTTTCATTGCGACAGAGAATTTTTTCTCATGGAACATGGAGATATCATTTTCGCTATCCCCAAATACTACGATTTCATCATTCTCTATGCCTGATAGTTGCAGCAATTCATCCAGTGCATTTCCTTTGGTGATGTTTTTATAGGTAATTTCCATTTTTCTCTCATCAGAAAAAACGAATTCAAAATCACCGTATATGGGATGATTGGTCAAAGTTTCTTTGATGAATTCCATGTAATGTGGGTCTTGCACGACGGACATTTTATTACAATATTCGGGTGATAAATTAATATCGCGAATCATATGTTGGTTTGGATAGCCATCCCGCGTGTCACATAACCAACCGAACATGCCTCCCATCCATGGATAGTCTTGCGGAAGCTTCATTTCACCGCGAATATTCTTTTTGAGAGTGTATATTTTTTCAGGCAAGTATGTGTAAACCGTATCGTCTTGACTGTATTGGATTTCCACATTGAAGAGCGAAAAGTAATCATTGAGTTTCTTGATATCTTCAGTATCCAAAATACCTAATCTATTTCTTTCTTCGGTACTGACATTGTAGATGGAGGTTCCGTTCACATCGATGATCATACCATTGTTTTTGTCCATTTCCAATTTCAATGCGTCAGGCAATAAGCGGAGATAACTTCTGCCGCTTGCCAGAATTAATTTTATTCCGTTTTGCTGAAGAGTTATCAACTTATCTAGTGTTTTTCCATCTATTTCACCATTTGAGTTGAGTAGCGTTCCGTCCATATCGCATACGATCGCTTTTATTGTCACTATTTTATCCTCCGTCTTTTTTATATTCAAAGCTTCCCTTATTTCATCAAAAGATTTATTGTTTTCCAATTTATTATTACACATGACACTAACATATAGAATAGCACTTATAACCAAAAATAAAAATATGAGAGGTCACTGCTTCAGATCGAAACGCGGATTCCTCTGCATACACGAAAAAGCAGCATCGGACAATTTGACTAATTTAGAATCAGGAGAACTTGTAAAAGAAATTATTTTCACATCATGCTTCCTTAGAAAGGGGTTCTCTCACTCGCAACATTACATGAAAAAAAGTAATATTCAACTCCAAAATAACGGGTTCAAACACTTGCGGAAATTTATCCACCGGTTTGGACTGATTCTCGGCTGCGGAGATAGCGGGTTAGCGACTCCGGAACTTTACGAAATATCCATAGAGGGCCGCCTCACCGGGGAAAGGCGAGGCAACCGCACCCGATTTCCCGATGGGGACTACCTCGACGGGAAATACTGAGACGATTGACGGCACTCTCCCGGCGAGAGACGGTTCGCCGAGAAACAGCGACCAGGACGCGCCCGAATTATCGGTGAGGGCCGTTTCGCCAGGAAATGAAAGTATGTGTAAAAAATATACAAAATAATTGACAAACGATCACAGTTTCTGTATATTTGTTAAAAATATATGAAACTTTGATGAGATAAGTAGTTGAGAAAGAAACCACAGAGAGTCTGCGAACGGTGAGAGCAGATGTTTCGGCATTAGCGAAAATGGTCTTTGAGTTATCACGTGTGAGGGAAACTTAGCAGGTGACGGGTACGCCCGTTAGAGCGTGGAGGGATGATAGTCCCTTGCAGAGATAATCTTTTTGATTATGAATTAAGGTGGTAACGCGAGCATTCGCCCTTTCGATAGGGGGAGTGCTTTTTTTTATATATTTTAATACATTTTGGAGGGAAAAATTATGGGACAATCTTTTGTTAGAGAAATGAGTTCGAAACATCTGGTTATGCTTTCATTGGGTGGGGTAATAGGAACCGGAATCTTTTTGAGTTCGGGGTATTTGATTCAAACGACGGGTTCGATCGGAACCATTATTGCGTATTTGATCGGGGCATTATTGGTGACGCTAGTCATGATGTGCTTGGGCGAATTGTCGGTCCATGAACCCAGCACAAGTTCGTTCCACAACTATGCTTCGAAATATATCCATCCCGGAGTCGGATTCGTGGTGGCTTGGCTATATTGGTTGACGTGGACAGTGTCATTGGGTTCACAATTTATCACCTTGGCGATTTTGTCGCAGCGCTGGTTCCCCGGTATTCCGACTTGGATCTGGTGCATCTTTTTCATAGGCATAATTTTATTATCAAACATTATAGATGTGCGTTGGTTTTCCGTAAGCGAATTTTGGATGTCTTTGATCAAAGTGCTTGCACTGGCAATTTTCCTTATCCTGGGTCTGGGCGGCATTTTTGGATTTTTGCCGATCCAGGGAAGCGAAACGGCGCCGCTTTTTCATCATTTGACGGAAAATGGTTGGTTCCCGAAAGGAGCAGGCTCTGTTTTCTTGGCGATACTTTCAGCTAACTTCGCTTTTTCAGGTGCGGAACTGATCGGCGTAGCCGCTGGCGAAACGGCGGATCCCAAGAAAAATATCCCTAAAGCGATCCTGCAGACAATCGTCATTTTGGTGGTCCTTTTCATCGGAACTATTGTTGTGATTGGTGCGCTGCTTCCGGATGCTGCTGCGAATTTAGATGAAAGTCCGGTGACCTTCATTCTGAGCCAACTAGGGATTCCTTATGCCGCCGATATCATGAATGTCGTGCTGATCACCGTGATCCTGTCCGGTGCGAACTCCGGTGTCTATGCCGCATCGAGAATGCTTTGGTCATTGGCCAATGCTGGGACGTTGCCGAAACGGTTCGCTAACTTATCAAAGCGCGGGTTGCCGATCTATGGGTTGCTCCTGACCATTCTGGGCGGACTCCTCTCCCTATTTTCCAGCATTTATTCTGCAGACACCGTTTACCTTGCTCTCGTATCCATCTCGGCATTCGCGGTCGTGGCCGTTTGGTTGAGCATCGCTTGGGCACAACTGAATTTCCGGAAACACTATCTGAAATCGGGGCATAAGCTGGCAGAACTGGATTACAAAACACCATTCTATCCAATCGTTCCGTGGCTCGTCATTATCCTTTGCTCCGTGTCGATCATCGGCATCGCTTTTGATCCGAACCAGCGGATTGCCTTGATTATCGGCATCCCATTCACAATCTTGTGTTTCTTCTATTACCAATTCTTCTTCAGCAAAAGAGATTCCGTTGCATTTGAAAATCAAGAAGTAGGTGAGCTTTCAGATGAATTTTAGAGATTGGCAAAAGAACCAAAAAGTGATCCTTATCGATGGCTCCATGTCTTTGGGACTGGAGGAACAAGGCTTGGATCTGAACGATGAATTGTGGACTGCAAAAGCATTAGTGAACGAACCGCAGAAAATCGAAAAAGTGCATCAGAACTATTACGATGCAGGGGCAAACATCTCTATTACATCGAGCTATCAAGCGACGGTAGCCGGTTTTGAGCGGTTGGGTCATACAACCGAAGAGAGCCGGGCTTTGATCAAAAAAACGGTTCAGCTTGCGAAACAGGCACAAGCGAAAAGCCAAGGCACACAGGAAAAATGGGTGGCGGCTTCGATCGGGCCATACGGTGCCTATTTGGCGGACGGCTCTGAATATCGAGGCAATTATGGACTGTCGCAGACCGAATTGGTTGATTTCCATCGCGAACGGTTCGGACTTTTGCTGGAGGCAGAACCCGATTTATTGGCTTTCGAAACCATTCCGGATCTAACGGAAATCCAGGCTTTGATTGAATTGCTGACCCAACATCCCAAAGCGACAGCCTGGCTGACGGTAACCTTGAAAGACGCATACCATTTGTGTGACGGGACCGATTTGCGCGTTTTCCAGCAACTGGCAGAGTCGTCCGGGCAAATTATTGCCTACGGCGTCAATTGTGTGCAACCTGATTTAGTTTTACCGGCTTTGGAGTATCTTAAGGAAAATGCGACCAAGTCATTGGTTGCCTACCCAAATTCAGGAGCAATCTATGACCCCGCTACAAAAGCTTGGACGCACAGTCACGCAGTGGACGAAGTGTTCTCAAACGAAGCATTGAAATGGCATGGACTAGGCTGCAAATGGATCGGCGGCTGTTGCTGCACATCCTCAAAAGAAATCAGTTTGTTGAAGGAAACTTTTGCTGCCATACTTTAGATAAAGTTATTCGGCTGGTTGAAATAAGCTAAAAAAATAAACCCATCATCCTTAAGAAATACAGGATGATGGGTTTTGCTTCGAGCGTGCAACTTGATTTCCGGCGAAGGCCGCTTCATCGGAGAATATCAAAACTAATAGGGCTGAATCTTCGGTGAGAACAGCTTCACCGGAGTAACCCGAACCTAAACCGACTGAAATTCCGACGAGAGCCGTTTCATCGGAAATTAGCAGAATGAACAGAGGCGGTACTCCGACCAGGACTGATTTATAAGGACAGTACGATGACTTAATGTATCCGCAGCTTCTCCTTCAACACTTCCGTCAATGTTTGGGAAAAATTGATGCCTTCTTTTTCCGCGAGTGCATTGACGTAATTCGGAATCGTCAAAGTTTTCTTGATCATCTTTGTGTTTTCTTTGAGCCTCGCCACTTCTAGATTTGCTTCGATCGGGATCAACAGGTCTCCTTTTACTAATGGGATAGCATCATAGTCAGATGCGGGAGGAAATGCTTCTTTTTCATCTTCGAGCCAGAGCAGATATCCTTCCAAAGCATCTTTTGCCATGTGGAGGGCATCCGCCATATCATTGCCGCTAGTGAACAACTCGGGTAAGTCCGGGAATGACACGTTGAACTGCGTACCCTCGGGATTGAAAATTGCATAATACAGAACCATCAGGATACTTCCTTTCTATTATTGAATCAACTTAGAAAGCGAGGGGCTATTTCAATCCCGCTTGCTTAAGAATGCTGTGCACTGTCCCTTTAGGTAAATCCCTCTTCGGATGAGGAACCGTCACGCGTCCAGGCTTTTCTGGGTGTCTGAATTGGTGATGACTGCCTCTGAATTTAATAAGTACCCAACCGTCATTCATGATCATCGAAATCAATTCCCTTGAGTCCATAACAAGCCTCTTTCTTAATACGTAATATAATACGTACTTTAGTTAGTGTCAAATAGAACCTATCATGAATATACGAAGTTCATTGAAATTTGATGCGCGGATGGGTCAAATACATTAAGGAACTGATGGCAACGCAAAATAGGGGGATTGGATAACAACCTAATCAGACATGAAGCTAAGTTCCAAAGAACAGAATCAACGGGACTATCGTATCAAGATACAAAAACGAAACCCCACCAGAAATGCTTACAAAACAGCATATCTGGTGGGGTTTCAATTTGCTTCCATCTAAATCCTTTTTCTCTTAATCTGCAGGTACAAATTGGCCGAGAGCTGCTTCTTGTTCCTCAAGCGTCCGTGTGTAGTAACGGAAACCCTTGTCCAGTTGACGGATTTCGTTCATTTCTTCCTCCGTCAATTCGAAATCGAAAATGTCGATGTTCTCTTTGATGTGCACCGGATTTGATGATTTCGGAAAAACAATCGTGCCTTCCTGGATGTGCCAGCGCAGGATGATCTGAGCATTCGTTTTCCCGTATTTTTCTGCCAATTTTGTGAAAACGGGTTCTTCGACCAAGGCCGCATCCCCATGTCCCAGCGGATACCAGCTTTCGATGACCGTGTGATAGGGTGCAATCCGTTTCTTCAGATCGTTTTGTTGATAGTAAGGATGGCATTCAACCTGCAGAACGGATGGACTGATCGTTGCGACAGCGAGTACTTCTTCCAGACGCTCGGATTCGAAGTTGCTCAAGCCAATGCTCTTCACTTTGCCTTGAGCGACTGCTTTTTCCATATCCTTCCAAGCACCCAGGTAATCGCCGAATTGCTGATGCAACAGGAGGAGGTCGAGGTAATCCGTTCCCAAACGCTCCAACATTTTGTCGATGGCTTTTTCTGTCTTGCCTTCGCCGTATTCGCTTGGCCAAAGTTTCGTCGTGATCCAGATTTCTTCTCTGGGAATGCCGCTTTCTTTAACGGCTTGTCCAACACCGCGTTCGTTTTGATAAGCATGCGCGGTATCGATATGGCGATAGCCTAACTTGAAAGCTTCCAAACAAGCTTCCTTGGTTTTTTCGTCCCCCGGAATCATGAAGACACCTAAGCCGAATTGCGGAATTTTGTTCCCGTCGTTCAATGTGATATACGTTTGTTCCATAGTCATTTCCCTCCAATTATTATATTGTACAAGCCTACTGTAAACTATGGAGTGCACTCCAAGTCAATCATGAAGTACCATTTTTTTAAACTTTTTTGACTCTATTAAAAAAATATGAAACGAATAGGGTAATTTGTTCGAGATACATCCCTTGCAAATTTTTCGTTTTACACATACAATGATAGCGATTACAACATTCTCGAAAGGGCGGATTATATGACTCAAACAGTGTATACCAACTATTGGCAGAATCGGATCGGCAACATTCGGAAGGAACACGGCAGCTACAAAAGTGAAGAAGAGGCGATTGCGGGAATCAAAGCCTGGTGGGAACTGCATAAGGAAAATCATCGGAATGTACAGTATAACCGCACTAACAGCGGAGCCTTGGAAATCGAATACGACGACAACAACTATGTCTATCGGATAGAGAAGCGCACAATCGAAGGTGCCTTGCCCAAACGAAGTTACCGAGTAAAGAAAGCCGGAGAAGTGGAATCGCTGCGTGCGAAATACAATCTGAACAAAGAATCCTTCCTGTTCGACGAATTGGCCGAACCGCTACGCGACAGGCTCATCCTTGCGATGGCGGACATCAAGAAAGCCCGAAGCCATGTCTATGACCGCGAAGGACGTCTGATCCGCGGACTTGAAGATAAAATCCGGGTGGACAATAGCTCACAATTCAGAAACAACGTCCCTAATTTGAATATCTGAATTCCGAACAAGCACAAACGCCTAATAAACGTTTGTGCTTGTTTTTCGTATATCATTTATTTCCACTGTAAACCACTATAGTAACATGAACAGAATATTGATGTCGAAAAGTAAATAGAAATTCCTCCTTCATCGTTTCTCTCTATAAAAATATCTAGTAAAGATTTCTATTAAATTGTATGATAGTTATAACATAACAATATAAAGGAGGTGCTGGTATGGGAGACATTTCCGGCCCAATAATCTATGAGCTGGATTACAGCAGTGAGGGCATCAAGAATTTTGATTCGAACGTCCAAGAACATGTCGGAAAGGATGCGAAATACCTTTTGCATTATCCAACGGTCTATATCGTGAATGACAAGAACAAAGAGAAACAGTTTTCGGTTTACATCGGGGAAACGTCCGACATCAAGAAGAGGACCATGCAGCATCTGACGGTCGATCCGAAATCGAGGACCGATTGGGAGAACCTGGCCATTTCGGATTCATCTAAGATGTATGTGATCGGGCATGACCATTTCAACAAATCTTTGACATTGGATATCGAAAACAGGCTGATGCTGTACATGTCCAGCATTGAAAATATCGAGGCCATCTACAACCGCCGGACCAATCAGCAGAATGACTATTACACCTCGCAGGAGCTGGATAAGATCTTCTCTTTGGTCTGGAGAGGGTTGCGGAAGAAAAATAAAGATTTGTTCCCGGTGGAGCAGATCATCAGGGATTCTGCTCTATTCAAGGCTTCGCCTTTCCATAAGCTGACTGAGGAACAGGTCCGCACGAAGGACTTCATCACTCTACGCATCATGCAAGCTCTGACGACCGGGAAAACAGGACAGCTGATCCTTGTGACGGGCGAAGCGGGTTCCGGGAAAACAGTCCTGATGAGCAGTCTGTTTTATGAATTGAACCAATTATCCAAGGAGGATCCGGATAATCTGATCTTCAAGGATACCAAGAATTTTCTCTTGGTGAACCACGAGCAGCAGCTGAAGGTCTATCAGCAGATTGCGACCAAATTGGGCATCTACAGCAAAAAACAACCAGACCTCGTTTCCAAACCCACCCCTTTCATCAATAATCACGGACCTGAGGATAAAGTGGATGTCGTGATCGTCGATGAGGCGCATCTGCTTTGGACGCAAGGGAAACAGTCCTATCGAGGAAAGAATCAACTACAAGATTTGTTGGAACGCGCCAAGGTGGTTGTAGCAGTGTTCGACCAAAACCAGGTGCTTTCAACGCAGCAGTATTGGGAATACGAGGAACTGATGAGTCTTCAGCATGAAGCCCAGTTGAATCACAATTTGATGTATCTGTCGAACCAGATGCGCATCAATTCCGATAAAGCAACAGTGAATTGGATCCGCTCCCTGATCGATGAGCAGGAAATCGGGGAAATCCCAGCTGATTCAAAAAACTACGATATCCAGATATTCGACAGCCCGGAAGACCTGCATGCAGCCATCAAAGCAAAAGCGGAGAGTCAGGATTCGGGCATTTCCAGACTGACGGCAACATTCGATTGGGATTACGTCGACAAGCGTAAACCTGAAGAAGAGGACTATTGGTACGTTCGGGTAGGTGACTGGAAATTGCCATGGAATCTGCAATTACCTGTCGCTTCGAAGGTGCAGTCAATCAAAAACAGACACCTTTCGTGGGCAGAACAAGAGCAGACCGTTGACGAAGTCGGTTCCACCTTTACGGTCCAAGGGTTCGATCTGAACTATGCGGGCGTCATCATCGGCCCGTCCGTAAAATACCGGAACGGCAAAGTCATCTTTGACCGACAAGCGAGCAAAAATAAGAAGGCCACCCAAAAGAGAAGCCTGAAGGACGGCAGCAAGGAATATTTTTCCGATACGCTGCTGAAGAACGAGCTGAACGTGCTTCTGACCAGGGGCGTCAACGGCTTGTACATCTATGCGGTGGATGAAGAACTACGAAGAGCATTACTGGATGCCAGAAAGGGATGAACCACATGAACACTATGGACAAAATCAATAAATTCCGGGATGACCGCGACTGGCGCCAATTCCATAACGAGAAGGACCTTGCCATCTCGATCTCGTTGGAGGCCGCGGAACTGCTGGAGCTCTTCCAATGGAAATCCCCGGAAGAAGTCAGGGAGACCAGCATCGAACGGATCAAGGAGGAGCTCGCCGATGTGCTGATCTATTCCCACATGCTGGCAAGCAATCTGGACTTGGATATCGATGAAATCATCGAGGCAAAGCTGGAGAAGAACAACATCAAGTACCCGGTGGATAAGAGTCGTGGGAACAAAGAGAAGTATACGAAGCTGTAATGATAGCCCGAATTATGAAGATAAGGGAGTACAAAATGGACAATTTAACAATTAAAGAAGCAGCTGAAAGATCCAAAAAAATCCGGGAACACTACCATATATTGGAAACAAAGCACCATGGCAGTGAATGGTCAGTGGAAGAGGATGCGTTGGCGTTTCTGACCGATGCGGGGCTTGTGGGGCGTTTGACAATGGCGCAGCAGGGACATTGGCCGGTAGGTGAGTCCAACGAAGCCGGTTTGGAGCACAAGATCGGGGAATGCATGTGGTGGCTGATGGTGCTGGCTGACCGGATGGGCATCAACAGCGAGGATGCACTGGATGCTTTCTTGAGCACAACAGAGAAGCAGTTCAAGCTTTAAGTGTTATATCCTGAAAAGTGTCTTAAACATGTAGGAAATCCATCGTGCTTACAATGTTTTCATTTTTCATAGAAATAATCCGCATCATTTTCAAATCCAAATAAATTGAGTAAAGTGAGGAGATATATTTATGTCGACACCTGAATTAAGAGCACAAATCATGGAAGCCTTCCAAAACCGCTATGCAACTAAATCTTTTGATCCGGCGAAAAAGATTTCTGAGGAGGATTGGGAAACGATCATTGAATCCGCGCGTTTATCGCCGAGTTCTTTCGGCTATGAACCTTGGAAATTCCTGTTGATCAACAACGAGGAAATCAAAGAAGGATTGAAGGGAATCGCAAAGGGTGCCGTCAACAGCCTAAACGGTGCTAGCCATTTCGTCATCGCGTTGGCTAGGAAAAATGTGACCATCGAAAGTGATCATGTCAGACACATTGTTGAGGATGTGCTCGGAGTGGATTTTGCAATCGATTCACCGCGTAGCCAGTATTTCGACAACTTCCAGAAGAACAATCAGCAATTGACGGACGAGCGCACCTTGTACGATTGGGCTTCCAAGCAGACCTATATCGCGATGGCCAACATGATGACCACCGCCGCTCTGTTGGGAATCGACAGTTGCCCGATTGAAGGCTTCAATAAAGCCAAAGTCGAAGCTTTCTTGGCGGAGAAAGGGCTGGTCGATCTGAATCAGTTCGGTGTTTCCTACATGCTCGGATTGGGTTATCGCAATGAACCAATCACGCCGAAAAAGAGACAGGATCTGTCCGAGATTCTCGAAGTAATCGACTGAAACATTGTTGAATTAGCGAGAGTTGAAATGACTGGCGTTTTTTTCAGAATAAATAAGCGAGCAAATAATAAAAAAAACAGCAGAAAGACAATCCTATCAACAGAGGGTAATCTTCCTGCTTTTTTGTGGTATGAATCGAAATAAGAAACAAATGCAACAATGTTGACAATGCGTTATCCTTGACTTGAAGTCCATATCATTGTATAAAGTAAGTACATCTCATCAGCCAGTTTGCCTATTGGTGGTACTACGGCTAGTCACCCCTTTACATAAGTTTTTTTACAAGGAGGAAATGATATGAAAAATTATTTAAATACGAACGATATGACTTTGCAGGAATGCGAACATTTAAAAGTTGAAATGGAACTGAAGAAAAACTACTATGGTGCTTTTGTGAGCAACGTATTATCAGATGAATTGACTGAAAAAATGGAAAGCATGTACGGTTGTGAATCAAATTAACAACGATTAATTACTCGGAAGATTAGCTTAACGGCTATATACAATAAAATCTGGAAAGAAGATGCTGTAGTCATGGTACAAAAGGAATCAACTGATCATCTTTTGCCGGGTGGGGCCACTGCTGCCAACCAATTAGACGGTGCTACTGTAGAGATAAAAGGATCATCTGTTGCTGATGAGATGCAAGAAGGAACTTAGTGATTTCTGTACTGGAGCAGTGCGTTAGTTGAATACTGAATTGAAACAGCCGGAGACGTCGATGACGTTTATCCGGCTGTTTTTTCATTATTATAGAAGAATACGTAGGCCTTACACGCCGTTATCCTCCTGCATGATGTCGGAGCTGGTTTTCCTTTTGTCCGCTATTTTGCCTATGCGGATCAAATGGGACAGGTTCTTCTCATAATTTTCGGCAAATACGACCGCATACAAGACGTCCAGCAGGTAGATGATCGAAAGGTTGATCGTGAAGTTGCCGATCTTGGAATACAGTTTTTCGCGCGTCGTGATCGGCAGATAGCAGTCCACCACACGCGAAAGGTAATTGTCCCCGATGCTCGTGATCCCAATCGTCGGGATGCCTTCAGATTTCAATATATTTGCTATCTGCTTCATAGCATAGCTTTCGCCGGTGTAGGAAATCAAAATGGCGCAGGTGCCTTCGGGACAGGTGTAGGCTGTGTAGACGTCTTCCCCTTTGATGGTGGAGACGGCAGTGTGGTGCTTGATCCGGTTCATCTTCAGGGCAAAATCCTGCGGGATGAGCATATTGGCGTTGTTGGCAAAGATTTGGATATGCTTTGCCTTCAGCAGCATCTGTTTCGCCTGCTGCAGCGTATCGTGGTGGATGAGCGAGAGCGTATCCTCGATCGTCGATTGTCCGAGCGAGGCCATCTTATTGCTGATCGTCATGATGGAGTCGCTCGCCTCGAAAGGCAGGTTTGCATCGATGTTGACGAAGTTGCGGGTCAGATAGTCGTGCTCTTCCTGGTAGGCTTTTTTGCATTCGACCCATCCGTCAAAGCCCAATTTTTTGGCGATGCGGATCAGCGTGGATGGCTGCGTATACGTTTCAGCAGCGATTTCCTGCATCGTCTTTTGGTCCAACACTTCCGGATAGCGCAACAGGTAGTCCACGACCTCCTTTTCAGCCGGCGAAAACTTGATGGTTTCCATTTTTTCGCGTATTAACATAGGTGGCGCACCTCCTTTTCTTAATATCCAGCGCTTCAGTCATGCCCTGAATCGCTTTTCTTCTATTTACAAAAATTATAATTTAATGTAAATGGAATGTAAACGATATTTTGCTCGAAAAAGGGCAAAAAGCGAAAAGTTTTTCAATTTTTGGGCGGATTTTGCCCGAATTTTGTAAAAAGGATTTGAAGTGTAGGGTAGTCTATTGCTATCGGAATTTACATGATGGATAATTACCTTGTAAACGAAACGAGGAGGAATATATAAATGACTAAAGGCGTTAAAATTGTAACAATCGGCGGAGGAAGCAGCTACACACCTGAATTAATGGAAGGTTTCATCAAACGTTATGATGAGCTGCCTATCCGCGAAATCTGGTTAGTGGATATCGAAGCAGGGAAAGAAAAATTAGAAATCGTTGGCGCAATGGCACAACGTATGTGGGATGCATCCCCTTATGACGTGAAAATCCATTTGACATTAGATCGCAAAGAAGCCTTAAAAGATGCTGACTTCGTAACGACACAATTCCGTGTCGGGTTACTGAATGCCCGTGTCAAAGATGAGCGTATCCCGTTCTACTACGGCATGTTGGGTCAAGAAACCAATGGTGCCGGCGGTATGTTCAAAGCATTCCGTACAATCCCTATCATTTTGGAAATCGTTGAAGACATGAAAAAATTATGTCCAGATGCTTGGTTGGTCAACTTCACCAACCCGAGCGGCATGGTAACAGAAGCGATCATCCGCTACGGTAAATGGGACAGAGTAATGGGCTTATGTAACGTTCCTGTAATGGCGACAATGACTGAGCCGAAAGCATTGGGCGTTGAGAAGGACGACCTGATCTACAAATTTGCCGGCTTGAACCACTTCCACTGGCATAAAGTTGCGGATACAAAAGGCCATGACATCACTTATAAAGTGATCGATGCCATGTTCGACAAAGATGCAGGCTTACCAAAAAATATCTATGACATTCCATTCTACAGAGAACAATTGGAACAAATGGGCATGATCCCTTGCGGTTACCACCGTTACTACTACCGTGAAGAAGAAATGCTGAATCACGGTCTGGAAGAGTACAATACAGTAGGGACAAGAGCCCAACAAGTTAAAGAGACTGAAGCGGAATTGTTCGAATTGTACAAAGATCCGAACTTGGATCATAAACCGGAGCAATTACAAAAACGTGGGGGAGCTTACTACTCCGACGCTGCCTGCGAGACAATCGCTGCCATCTACGGCAACAAAAACACGCAAATCGTCGTATCGACCAAAAATGATGGCGCCGTTCCGGACCTGCCAGCTGACTGCGTAGTTGAAGTCACAGCTTACGTTGGCGCACAAGGCGCAAGAAACGTTGCCTTCGGCGAATTGCCGACTGCTGAAAAAGGCTGGTTGCAAGTGATGAAAGCCATGGAATTGTTGACGATAGAAGCTGCTGTAACAGGCGACTACGGCACAGCTTTACAAGCATTCACGATCAACCCGCTGATCCGTTCAGGCGAAACTGCGAAAAAAATCATGGACGAATTATTCATCGCGCACAAAAAACACTTGCCGCAATTCGCTGAAACAATCGCACGCTTGGAAGCTGAAGGCGTCACTGTTCAGGATGAAATCGCAAAAAATCTGGACTAATGAAGTAAGGCTTATGCCTAATCCATTACTTTTTTCAAAAAACATTTGACATTTCCGTGAAAAATGAGTATATTCTGAGAAAGAATAAAAAAAGTAATGATAAGAGGTAGTAAGTTATCAAGCTGTTCAGAAAGGTGCCGGTTGATGAGAGGCACTCATGCAAGATAGCCGAATTCGTCTTTGAACTTCGCACTGAAATCAAGTAGGCTGCGACGGGTGATAGCGTTCGTTATTCCGCTAGGGTATTATAATGTACCTGTCGAGGTAGATCTACGCGAGTGGTCTATGAACAAAGGTGGTAACACGAGTCTATAAGGCTTCGTCCTTTCCAATAACAATTGGAATGGGCGAAGCTTTTTTTGTTGAAGAAAATGGAGGGATTAATATGAGTTTCAAAGCATTGAGTGAAAAAATCGATTTCGAATTAGTCAAAGAATTATCCAAACTGACACCTGAGCAAGCAGCAATGAAGGCAGCCCGCGACCAAGAGTTGCACGACATCATCGAAGGCAAGGACGATCGCATCCTGTTGATCATCGGACCTTGTTCAGCACATGATGAGGAAGCAGTAATGGAATATGTGCGTCGTTTGGCGAAGTTGCAAGAAAAAGTCAAAGACAAAGTATTCATGGTCCCTCGTATCTACACAAACAAACCGCGTACGACCGGCGACGGCTACAAAGGCTTGTTGCATAAACAAGATCCTACCGGCAAGAGCAACTTGATCCAAGGAATCGCTGCTGTGCGCAGCTTGCACAACCGTGTCATCACGGAAACAGGCTTGACGACAGCGGACGAAATGCTGTACCCGGAAAATCTGGATTTTGTTGATGACCTTGTCAGCTACCATGCAATCGGCGCGCGCTCCGTTGAAGACCAACAGCACCGTTTCGTTGCCAGCGGAATCGATCACCCAGCCGGAATGAAAAACCCGACCAGCGGCAACCTGAAAGTGTTGTTCAATTCGGTCTACGCTGCCCAACAAAAACAAAAATTCATCCATAACGGCGTCGAAGTGCAGTCTAGCTCCAACCCGTTGGCCCACGTCGTATTGCGCGGCGGAACGAACGAGTACGGCGATAACATCCCGAACTACCACTACGAAGACCTTGTCAAAGTGGTGAAAGGATACGCAGATGGGGACTACAAAAACCCGTTCATCGTCATCGACACAAACCACGACAACTCCGGCAAAAAACACATGGAACAGATCCGCATCGTCAAAGAAACGATGTTCAACCGTTCTTGGAACCAAGACATCAAGAAATTGGCGCGCGGCTTCATGATCGAGAGCTACTTGGTAGGCGGCCGTCAAGAAGACGACGGAACAGTCTTTGGACAATCCATCACCGACCCATGCCTAGGCTGGGAAGATACAGAAGAATTGGTTAATTTCATCGCAGAAAACGCATAAGAGCATAAATGTGGGGCCAGGAGAAATCCTGGCCTTTTTGTGTTGTGGTGAGGATTGTTTCCTCTGGTAAAGGGGGGCACCCCCGGAGAAGAAAGCTGTGACCGTTAGCCACCTCCGACGAGGGAATGCTAGCTGGAGGTGGCTACATTGCGGGTGACTGTACTCCGGCGAAGCCACTGTGATCGGAGGTGATCATCTTTCTTGGATGTTCTCCTCCGGCGAGAGGACTGCTCCCCAGCCGTGCAAGCAAGCAGTGCGATCAGCGCAGTCAATGCGGTCTACATCTATGTACCATTGGCACTGACAGCGGTTTCGCTAATTTTCATCTACCTCTATAAATTGTACAGAGAATATGATAATATTATCAAAGAATTAGATGAACGAAAATTGGAACAATAATAGTGTTCAGGGTGAGGCGGATTACTCGCCGATCTCTGATTTTTTGTTTTGAAGAGCGGATGCATTCAATAAATGAGCGAAGGCGGTACTGGCATGAAGAAAAACTACTTAAGCATCGATATCGGCGGCACGAACATCAAATTGGCTCTGATCGACCATTCCGGAGAGATCCAGTCCAAAAAATAGGTGCGGACACCGCATGAATACGGGGAGTTCATTGCTGTACTCGAACGGGAAATTGAGCTTGTTAAGGATGATATTCGCGGAATCGCCTTTTGTTGCCCGGGAAAAGTGAATACGGAAACAGGCACCATTTCCTTTGGCGGAGCGCTGCCTTTCCTGGATGGTGTTTCTTTCATCGACGAATTCTATCCTAAATTTCAGGTGCCCATTTCTGTCGTTAATGACGGCAAAGCGGCTGCCTTGTCCGAATTATGGCTCGGCAACCTGAAGGGCATCGAGAACGGCCTGGCGCTTGTGCTCGGAACCGGCATCGGAGGCGGTTTGATCCTTGACGGCAAGCTCTATCAGGGCAAGCATTTTCAAGCCGGGGAACTGAGCTTCATGATGAAGCAGTCAGACAAAGTCTCCTTTGATGATATGTACGGTAGGACAGGATCAGCGGTCGGGTTTGTCAAAAAGGTGAACCAGGAACTGGGGACGGAGGACCTGACGGACGGAGCTGCGGCATTTGAGGCGATCAATCAAAAGGATCCGATCGTCTACCCGATTTTCGAGGCATACGCCAGAGAAATCGCCTATATGATCTGCAACATCCAAGCCATCCTTGACCTCGAGAAGATCGTGATTGGCGGCGGAATTAGTGCCCAAGCGATCGTGACGGAAGAAATCCGGACACAATACCGCGCCATCCGCGCAGGGCTTCCTTTCGTGGCGGACACATTGACGGAAGTAGAAATCGATAGCTGCCGCTTCCTGAATGATGCGAACCTGTTGGGGGCGTTGTATCAGTTGTTGCTGAACGTGGATGAAGAGCTGGTCGTGAATGGGTAAGGAATGTTGTACATTAAAGTAACAATCAAAATAACCTCCACCGAGCAGCATCTCGGTGGAGGTTATTTTCGTCTTTGGCATCGATTGATGTGGTTATTGTTTTTATTGTGCTTCTTGCTAAGGCGATGTCATTTTAGTTTTGAAAGCTTAACACTTTTCAAAATCTAATCTTACGGATATATAATCTCCTTTCGGGTTCTCCAATGCAATACCGCAATTAGCAAGTTCTGAGCCAGAATACTGCATCTGGCTATTGATCTCAACATAATCTGCTTTCAAGTCAATAAATGGGATCTTAATCAGTAAAGATAACTCTGATATGTCAAATGTATTGCGGAAGAGATAAACGATGATTTTATTCCTCGCTTTATCAGTAAACATCCAGGTGCAGTGATTGGTGTCAAAGGGTGATTCCAATCGATAAAATTCACTTTCCATCAAGAAATCTCGATCTTCCTTATATCGTGCAACGTGAGCTTTGATGATATCCTTCTCGTGGTTGCTCAGTTGAATGATATCCATCTCATATCCCATATTCGTAGAAGAAGCGAGATGCTTTCTCGTTTCAAAATCTGTCATGCGTCCTGTTTGATGATTGGGTATTGACGAAACGTGCCCTGTCAAAGAATAAGGCGGAAACAGATAGGAAGCACCGTATTGAATCCTCTGTCTGTCCAATCCATCGGTGTTGTCACTAGCCCAAGTTTGAGGCATGAAGTACAACATTCCCGGATCCAATCTCCCGCCGCCGCTTGAACAATTCTCAAAAAGGACTTCAGGGAAAAGTGTCGTTATCGTATTGAGTATTCTGTAAAGCCCCATCATGTAGCGGTGTGAGTACTCATTCGCATGAGATTGATTCAACAAGGTCGAAGCAGGTTCCGTTATATGGCGGTTCATATCCCATTTGATATAACTGACACCATAATCTGTGATGCTTCGAGTAAGAAGTTCAATAATGAATTCTTGGACTTCTTCATTCGTAAGGTCCAGAATGTACTGGCTCCTCCCTAGAAGAGGTTCATATTCCGCGGTCCGCATGACCCAATCCGGATGGTTCTGCATCAGAGCACTGTTAGGAGAGATCATTTCCGGTTCGAACCAAATGCCGAATTGCAGGTCCCGTTCCTTCGCATAATCAACTAAGGGCTTGATGCCGTTCGGGAATTTATTTGCATCTATTTCCCAGTCGCCAAGAGAAGTCTTGCTGCTGTTCCGTTCCCCGAACCACCCATCATCCAGTACGACAGCCTCGAAGCCCAGTTCCTTCGCAGAATCGATAAGATCTATCATTATTTTTTCTGAAACGTTGAAATAACTCATTTCCCAGCTGTTCACCAGAATGGGACGTGATTTGTTTACCCAGCTTTGGGGGATCAAATGATTATTGAAAAACCGATGAAACACGTTCGAATTTCCATTATATCCTTTGTCACTATAACTTAACGCAGCTTGGGGGCTTTGGAAGGATTCGCCAGGACCAAGTTGCCATGTGAACGTATCAGGGTTCAACCCGATCTGTAAACGCAAATGATTGTACTGATCCCTTTCGAGATTACTCAGATGGTTTCCGCTATAAATCAATGTCATTGCGTGTACGTCACCGGAAAATTCTGTAGCATCCTTAGAAATCGATAGATAGGGTGGATACTGAGGGCCGCTCGCGCCTCGGCTGCTGCCGATGGAAAACTTCCCATGGCTGATGGACTGACGGTTCAATTGGAATTCTCGTTGATGTGTTCCGTAAAAAGTGGTGCACAAGTGACCATCGTAACGCATATCAACGGAGGCACTGAACAGCTTTTCAATCAGCACACTGGCATTGCTCTCGTTAATGATTTTACTTGAACGGATGATTACGTCTGCATCTTCAAAAATCGTATAAAACAGCAACAAGCGGATGCTTGAAATAGGGTCGACCATATGGATAGTCAGTGTCTGAGAATTTGATTCTGGCAAGTCCCGTGCATGAGGAAACGCAGTGAATTCAGGTGTCCCGTCTGAAATTTCAAATTTCTCATAGGAGAAGCGGCTGACGGTATAGCCATTGCCCATTCTTATCTGGACGGAAGCTTCACGATAATCCCCTTGGTTGGGGAAGCTCACTTCCAGAGGCACGTACTCAAGGGAGAATTCAGGACGCTCGGGGATATTCATGGCTGCAAATGTCCGTTTTTTTAATGTCGGTTTATTCGAAAGCGAATAGGATTCAATCCTTTTTCCCCAGTGACGATGCGCCAAATAAGTATCCTCAATAACCTCAAAGACATAGCTTATGTTGTCGTTCATAAGATGAAAAATCTGTCTTTGCTCATCGTATACAATCATTTGTCTGTTCATTTTTTGTAATCCTTTCGATATTGGGATGGTGACAGGCTTGTTTCTTTTCTGAAGAATTTTGAGAAAGAAAGGGCATCGCTGAAACCGACAGAGCTGCCGATGATGTTAATCGGATCTTCCGTCGCTATCAGCAACTCTTTCGCTTTGTTGATTTTTAAATTTGTCAGGTATTTTTTGGGGCTTATCCCCATTTCGGACTTGAAGATTCCCGCCAAATAGCTCGGATGAATGCCTGCAAAGTCAGCGATATCAGAAATATGGATATCGTCATGATAATGTAAATCCATATATCTCACTGCTTTCGCTGAAACAGATGAGGAGTAGGTCGTGTTGG
Organism: Trichococcus palustris; assembly: GCF_900114465.1. Taxonomy (GTDB): domain Bacteria; phylum Bacillota; class Bacilli; order Lactobacillales; family Aerococcaceae; genus Trichococcus; species Trichococcus palustris. Next base: position 80,130 of record NZ_FOTD01000011.1, read on the forward strand.
AATGTTTGACGCACTCTTCAAGCAGGGTTCCGATGATGTCATACATAACCCCATTGATCTTTAAGAAGGAAGCGGTGCTGTCATCGTTGGACATTTCGATGATTTTCATTATTTTAGTTTCATACAATTCGGCATTCGCGCAGTCCAAAACAAAATGCTCTTCACTTGACTGCATAAGCATTTGGACATAATTATGCGATTGGATACCCAGAAATCCGATCCAGGAATATTTCCACGGTGAATCCATAGCGGCGGTATAGGTCGAAATTTCGCCTGCAGGGACAATAAAGAGCTGATTCTCATGAACCTCAAACTTTTTATCATTGATTTCCAGTGAGCCTTTGCCCTCCTTAACAAAATGAATAAAGTGATAATCTCTGCGCTTTGGCCCGTAGCTGTACCCAGCTTCACAATATTCAATCCCACTGTTGTAAAGAATGAAGTCCGAGATGCTCTTTTTCGAAAAATCTGTGAACTTATCGGTGTACTCTCTTATGTTTTTATTCATGGTTTCATTATACATATATCCTGTTCATTGGCTATCTTGATGTTAGAATTTTCCATATACCTCTGTATTTTTCCCATATTCTATTCGAGGCAAGCTCTGTTATTATGTGTCTAACAAGAACGAATGAAAGCGCATTGATTCGGTTTGTTAATTTGAAGGGGGGAGTGATTATTATTAAGGAAAATCCATATCGGAATTTGTTTCATCTGGAACCTGATTGTGGGCTCTTGAACGATCCGAATGGGCTAATTCAATTTCAAGGGAGATATTATTTTTTCCATCAATGGAATCGGTTTAGTCTGGATCATGGCTACAAGGAATGGGGGGCATTTACTTCGTCCGATTTGAACCATTGGGATCATTTAGGATCAGCAGTACTGCCTGACAGCAAAGAAGACAGCGACGGTGCTTATTCCGGAAGCGCCATTGAACATGACAACAAGATGTATCTTTTTTATACTGGCAACACCAAGAACAGCGGAATTCGCAAAACGTATCAAAGAATGGCCTATTCCTCAAATGGCTATACATTCATCAAGAGCGAAAAGGTAATTGAAACGCCAAGTGGTTTTACAGAACATCACAGGGACCCAAAAGTATGGCAATCGAACGGAATTTGGTGGATGATTGTAGGGGCGCAAACAATTGATCAAGTTGGTGCCATCAATTTATTCAGTTCAACTGATTTGGAAGACTGGAAATATGAAGGGGTCTTCTATTCGGCGCAAACGTTAGATCAAATGTGCGAATGTCCAGATTACTTTCAATTGGGCGATGCTGAAATTCTGGTGGTTTGCCCCCAGAAAAGAACTTCGCTATTAAACGGGAACGAGAACATTTCCAGCTATGCAGGCTACCTTGTTGGAGCTTTTGAAAAAAATAACAAGTGTTTTCGTCCGGAGAGCGATATTATGTTGATTGATGAAGGGTTTGATTTTTACGCTCCGCAGTCTTTTACTGATGAAAAAAACAGAAGAATTCTGGTCGGGTGGATGTCCCGGATGGATGAAGCAGAGGAAAAGGATTGTCCAACAACAGCTTTCAATTACCTGCATTGTCTTACAATCCCAAGAGAATTATTTTGGGAAAACAGTCGCCTTTATCAACGACCGTTAGAAGAATTGAAGAGTCTGAGGAAGAAGAGAATTACGTTAACCAAAGCCAACGCTAAGTTACTTTCTGACAGTGGAGCTTATGAATTGGATATACAACTCGTCAATCAAACGACCCCATTTGAAATATCCATGAATAATGGGAATACTGTCATCCAATTTGATGGCAAATCCAAATTGGTTATAAGTCGTCTGAATTGGGTTTCAGGCCAACGAGAAATAAAGGAGCTGCACATTCCGAATTTATTTGAAATTCAAATATTCAACGATGCGTCAGCTATGGAAATTTTTATGAATAAAGGTGAAAAAGTATTCTCCATGCGTTACTTTTGCGCAGAAGAAAAGCGTGAAATTTTTTACAGTGGCTTACAAGAAAATGGCTCAATTGATTATTATTCGTATAAGGAGGAAGTCGAATGAATAACAAAGAACTTGCAGAAAAAATATTGGAACTTGTTGGGGGAAACAAAAATGTGAAGTCGGTCGCGCATTGCGCAACGAGACTTCGCATCATAACGAACAATAAAGATGAAATCGATGTAGCAGGGATTGAATCCCTGGAAAAAATCAAGGGTAGTTTCTATAATTCTGGGCAATATCAGATCATTCTAGGGACAGGGCTTGTGAATAAGGTTTACGATGAATTTGCGCCTTTAGTGGAGAATCCTGGAAGTCAGGCGTCCACCGATTCGCAAAAAGATCAAAAAATGACTTTCCAAGGCGCGATCCGGATTTTTGGTGATGTCTTTGTCCCAATCATCCCTGTATTGGTAGCCACAGGATTGTTTATGGGGCTAAGAGGATTGGTGACACAAGAAGCAATCTTGGGACTTGTGGGCTTAAGCCCTAGCGATATTCCGCAGCAATTCCTATTGTTCACCCAAATTTTGACGGATACAGCCTTCGCTTTCCTGCCTGCATTGGTGGCTTGGTCGACGTTTAAAATATTTGGCGGAACCCCCATATTGGGGATGGTACTTGGGTTGATGTTGGTCAGTTCTGTACTGCCAAATGCTTATGAGGTCGGACAAAAAGTAGCGGACCCTCTGGTGTTTTTCGGTTTTATTAAAGTCGTTGGATATCAAGGATCCGTATTGCCGGCATTTGTTACGGGGATCATAGGCTCGAAGATTGAACGTGCATTGAAGCGGAAAATTCCTGATTCTTTGGACTTGATTATTACCCCATTTTTAACGTTATTTCTTGGATTGATTTGTGCGCTATTCATTATTGGACCGATATTTCATGGGGTTGAGTTGAGTGTTCTTCATATCGTGGAATCCTTGTTGAACCTGCCGTTTGGAATTGGCGGATTGATTTACGGAAGCTTTGGACAACTGCTTGGTATTTTCGGTATCCATCATATTCTGAATTTCCTGGAAATTAGTATGTTAAGCCAAACCGGTTGGAACATGCTGAATCCGATAGGAACTTGTGGAAATATAGCGCAGGCAGGTGCAGTCTTGGCCGTTGCAATCAAGACGACCTCACCAAAGATAAAACAGATTGCTTATCCATCAGCCTTTTCGGCAGCATTGGGGATTACTGAGCCGGCTGTTTTCGGAGTAACCTTGCGACTGGTAAGGCCGTTTGTGATGTCGATGATAGGCGGAGGTGTGGGCGGATTCCTGGCTTCTTTATTGAAGCTGCGCGCAACTGGAATGGCATTGACGGGAATCCCTGGAACATTGTTGTATTTAAATGATCAATTGCCATTCTACATTCTTGTCAATCTCGTAGCGTTCAGTGTCTCATTTGCACTGACTTGGTTTTTCGGCTACAAAAAAGATGATACGTTCTAAAAATCATAACTGAGCTTTTTAGCATAAATATAAAGAGCAGTGGTTACAGAGAATCATATGTCTTAGCTTGATTTTGAACTTCAAAATAATACCTCAAGGAATAGCGTTGGTAGTTTAAACCAATCCCATTCCTTGAGTTTTTTTGATTCATCGCTTCCGCATTTTCACGACTTGCATAAGCCCTCTTTTTTTGAAGCCGGCCTTTTCGAAACCGAATGATTCGAAGTTTGCCTGAATTTCCTTTGGCGAGTAGTGCTTAACGTCTCCCGCCTTCCAAAAAGGCAACAACAGATTGGCCAGAACACGGAAAACCGGGAAATACATATCCGCGATGTAGAGCCGGCCGTTTGGCTTCAATAAGCGGCTTGCTTCCTGCGCGAAGGCTTTCACATCCGGGAAATGATGGTAGGCAGCGCAGACGATGATGACATCAAATGTTTGGCTCGGTAATGATGAACGGTCACAGGCACTCACTTCGAAGGTCATCTCGGGGCACTTTCTCTTGGCATTCTTAATCATTTTCTCCGCTATATCGATCCCATAGCCCCGGATTTCCCATCTGTCGGAAAGCATCTTTAGGAGGGTGCCGTTACCGCAGGCGACATCCAAGACAGCGTCATTTGGATGGATGACGATATCTTCCAGTAAGAAATTTTTGAACTTATCGGTGACCATGCTGTCAAATGAATGGTCAAAGTTGTCGGCTATGCGATTGTAGTATTCTCTGGACTTTTCCTCGAACGTCTTCATCTTCCGGTTCCCCTCTTTTGATGGCTATCCACATTTCGCATGAAATAAATAGAGCAACTGCTTACGCCATCATTATACAATTATTTTGAGGTCGGTCAGAAATGAAGAATCCCTTAAAAACGGACAACTATTGATGGTAGGGGCATATTTTGCAGTGTTGTTGTTCTGCTTTCCTCTCTTCTGAAAGGCGCTTTGATAAATTTCTTGCTTAGTGACCAAATTGAGATTTGCCATGGAGTCCACTCCAGGGTTTATAATGATGGTATCGAATAAGAATGGGAAGGAAGGGAAGAAGATGAACAGCAAAGAAGTGGCGCAGTTGTTTGATCTGCCGATCGATACGATCAGATATTACGAACGGGTAGGCGTGATTCCGCCGGTTCAGCGCGATAAGAACGGTTATCGCAATTACACAAAGAAGGACCTCAATTGGATCTTTTTGGCAAAAAGTTTGCGCAAGGCGGGATTATCGATCGAATCGCTGATCGAATTCGCTACGCTTGCGCAATCGAAGGATAATGTGCGGGGAGCGCAAAAACAGATACTCGAAGACCAATTAGTAGAAATCGAAACGAAACTGGAGGAAATGAATCGGGTCAGGGACCTTTTGCGATATAAAATTGATACCTTCGATGATCATGTTGCCAAATTCAATGCAGGGGAATTGAGGGACGACGAGGTAGAGGAGCTCTGGACGATGAAACATTTCAAAATATAATAAATAACGCTTGCTATGGAGTGTGCTCCATAGTTTAAAGTAAGCAGTGTAGTAAATAAACCATTTGGAGGAAATGATATGCAAACAGTAAAATTAAACAACGGTGTAGAGATTCCAGTTTTAGGTTTCGGCACTTTTCAGATCACCGATCCAATTGAAGCAGAACAGTCTGTCATTGCGGCGATCAAAGCGGGCTACCGTCATATCGATACGGCGCAATCCTACATGAACGAAGAAGCGGTCGGACGCGCCATCGCGAACTCCGGCGTGCCGCGCGAAGAGCTTTTTGTGACCACCAAAGTTTGGGTGGAAAATGTTTCCTATGAAGGCGTGAAAGCCTCTTTCGAACGCTCGCTCAAACGTCTGGGATTGGATTACATCGATATGCTCTTGATCCACCAACCATTCAGTGATGTTTACGGAGCATGGAGAGCGATGGAGGAATTGCAGGAGCAAGGCAAAGTGCGCGCAATCGGTGTTTCCAACTTCGCCGTTGACCGCGCTGTCGATTTGGCTACTTTCAATAAGGTCGTTCCACAGATGAACCAGATCGAAATCAACCCATTCAACCAACAAGTCAAGAATATCGAAGCGTTAAAAGCGGAAGGCATCATGCCGGAAGCATGGGCCCCGTTTGCTGAAGGAAAAAATGACATCTTCAACAATGAAGTGTTGGTCGCGATCGGGAAAAAATACAATAAATCGGTGGCTCAAGTCATCACCCGCTGGCTGGTAGAACAGGACATCGTTGTCCTGGCTAAATCAACCAAGCCGGAACGCATGGCCGAAAACCTGGACGTTTTCGACTTCGCATTGACGGATGAAGACAAAGCGCAGATTGCGACATTGAACGAAGGCGAAAGCCAATTCTTCTCCCATTCCGATCCTAACATGATCAAATGGATGGCGGAAAGAAAAATGGGCGTTTAAACGTAGGATGTCCTAAAGAACCTTAAAAATGAAAAGATCATTTAAACGGTTTAACCGTATAACAATCTTTTCGTTTTTTTATTCGGCTACATCGCTCATTTTCGCATCGCAGAGTAAGGTAAGCCCCTGATGAAAACTGCCACCACTTTTTTCGAACGGAAAAACCTTCTACTTCTCCTTCTTTTCAATTGATCATACAGTTTGGCGGGAATCCAGGTGAATAATTGGCATTCCACAAACATGCGATGCCGTTGAAGAAAAATCCATTCCGTTTGTGATAGAATCTAACTGGAACGATAAATACAAAATGTTTTAAAAAGTGAGGATATAAGATGATTGCAAAGACTGAAGAGGATTTTAACGGATTAAAAGAAATTGGTGGAATTTGTGGAGCGATTCGAGATGTATTAGTCCAATCCACGAAACCTGGAATCACTACAAAAGAAATCGATGAAATTGCGAAGGAACTTTTTGAAAAAGCAGGGGCGCAATCTGCACCAAAAGGGGAATATAATTTTCCTGGGTATACGTGCATCAGCGTAAATGAAGAAGTGGCGCATGGGATTCCGGGGGATCGGATCATTCAAGAAGGGGACCTTGTGAATATTGATGTTTCAGGTTCCAAAAACGGGTATTTTGCGGATACTGGCATTTCCTTTGTAGTCGGGGAGGGCCATATCATGCTGCAGAAAATCTGTGACGTTGCCAAAGAAGCGTTCGATGCTGGGCTTGCGAAGGTAAAACCGGGCGCAAAAACAAGCAATCTCGGAAAATCGGTGCACAACGTGGCGAAACGCCATGGTTTGACTGTCATCAAAAATCTTACCGGACACGGTGTTGGGCGCGCGATTCACGAAGCACCAGACCATATTTTCAATTACTACTCGCGCTGGGATGACGAAATTCTGAAAGAGGGCATGGTCATCGCCTTCGAGCCCTTTATTTCCACATTCGAAGAGGAAGTTTTCCAAGTTGAAGATGATGACTGGACCTTCTTTACGGAGGAAAGCATGGTAGCCCAATACGAACATACGATTATTGTCACGAAGGAAGGACCGATTATTACCACATTGTAAGGACGTGAATACCCCGATAGGGCGCGATGCGGAATAAAGAAAACTACTTGTAACAGTGAAAGCACAGATTAATTTTTGTGCTTTTTTGCATAACCTTTTTGTTCTCTGTGATTTCGCGGCTATCACGCAATCATGCATTTGATTTTTTGAATAACAGTAATCCTACAAATATCATGAACCCGCCTACACATGTCGCCAAGGTAGGTACCTCTCCCATTATGAGAAAACCCATCAAAGCAGCTAATAATGGGGTGACAAACATATAATTCGTTACATCGCTTGTTTTTTGCGCCATCGTCAGTGCTTTTGCCCACAACATATATGCAAGCGCACTCGGTAATATACCCATAAAACCCATCACCAACAACTGCTGAAGAGGGGCATTGCCAAATTGAACGGCCGCATCCGGTAAATACCACAGCAGAAATAGTGTTCCAGCCAAAATGCTGTAAGCTGTTGATTGCAAAGGAGAATATTTTTTCAGTAAAGAACGTTGAAGAAGGTTATAGCTGCTGATGCAAATAGCCGCTCCAAACATCCATAGTATGCCTGCATTAACGGAAATACTTCCGTTCGATAATGTCAAAACCAGAATTCCGCTAAATTCTACTATAATTGCGATCCATCCCAAGAGCCTGATCTTTTCCTTGAATATAATCCGGGCGGACAGGGCAGTCAGGATAGGTGCTGAGGCAATGACGACACTGCCCGTTGCTGCTGTCAGTGATTTAGACGCTTGGTTAAAGGTGATCATATATAGTGTGAAACCTAAAATGCCAGCTATCAGGAATTTAGGGATATCCCTTTTTTCCGGAAATCCGATTTTTTTGAAAATTCCAATTGAAATAAACAATAGAGAAGCAATCACATAACGAAGAACGCCTATCGCTTCTGCTGTATAGTATGTTAGCGCGATTTTTGTAAATACGAATGCCGATGCCCACAGAAGCACTGTAACAAAAGCATATATTTGAGCGTGCTTTTTTTTCTTTTGCATTTTTCCCCTCGCTGTCTTGAATAAACAATTCGCTCCTGTTGTAAATTCATTATTTTGGTTTTCGTAGACCCGCGACTTCAGTCATGGGAGGAGAAAACGCTCGGCCCAGCAGGCCGAAAGTCTTCTTTGTTCTCCGAACTCCTTTCTTTTTGTTTATATCTCGTTTGGGTGTTTCACTTGAAAAACGGTATAATGGTTCTAATGAAAAGAGGTGAAATGAAATGGCAACTGTCACTGCCAAAATTCAAATCTATGTTTCCCATTCAGACGCCGAAAGTCTCACGATGACCTCCAACGCCTATCGAAAAGCCTGCAATTGGCTGAGCGGGAAAGTCTTTGAAACCAAAGAACTCAATCAGCGTAATTTGAACACCTTGTACTACAAAGAGCTGCGCAATACCTTCGGGCTGAAAAGCCAGATGGCGCAATCCGTGATGAAAACGGTCCTTGCGCGGTACAAGTCTGCCAAATCGAACGGACACAACTGGAACCTAGTGACCTTCAAACTGCCCCAATACGACCTTGTGTGGAACCGCGATTATTCGCTCAACCAGAATCTATTTTCCGTCAATACGCTGGATGGGAGATTGCGGGTCAAGTTTGAGAAAAAAGCCATGAAACGGTACTTTGATGGCACTTGGAAGTTCGGCACCGCTAAACTCGTGCACAAATCCGGTAAATGGTTCCTGCACATCCCGATGACAAAGGCATTCGCAGAATTGGATCTGGCAGACACCAATAACATTGTCGGCATCGACCTGGGAATCAACTTTCTGGCCACCACCTACGATAGCCAGGGTAAAACCATTTTCTACAGCGGACGCACCGTCAAGCACAAACGCGCCCAACAAAAAGCCGTTCGCAAGCAACTCCAACAAAAACAAACCGCTTCTGCCCGCAAAAGAATGAAGGAAACAGGTTCGCGAGAAAACCGTTATGTGACTGACATCAACCATCAGATCACCAAGGCACTCGTCGAACAGTTCCCAAAGGGGACCTGTTTTGTCCTCGAAGACTTGACCGGTGTCCGTAATGCCACCGAAAAGGTCCGGACAAAAGACCGATACGTATCTGTTTCGTGGGCGTTCTATCAATTCCGGACCATGCTGACGTATAAAGCCCAACTCAACGGACAATGCGTACTTGTAGTGAATCCAAAATACACCTCCCAAACCTGTCCGAAATGCGGACACGTTGAAAAGGAAAACCGGAACAAACGCACGCACACATTTTGTTGCAAAAACTGCCAGTACACATCCAACGATGACCGTATTGGCGCGATGAACCTGCACCGAAAAGGCCTCGAAGCCATCAGTGCCGGTGCCGCTCCGGCATGACCGTTGCGGCAAGGGCGAAGTCAACCGTCCTGCGGGGGAACCCCCGAATATTCCGTCACACAAAGGCAGGAGCATCTCCGGATGCGTCCGCACTGCCGGACAGGAATAAGCCTAAAAGGCGCTTGTGCAACAAGCGCACTCGTCGTGTAACGACGGGAGGCAAGCCCGTGACTTCAGTCATTGGTAGTTGACATAACGTCTGTCGGTCTCGGAGACCTTTTTATTTTTTGTGGCTGCAATCTGATTCTTAAGGTAGACCGTTTTGATCACCTGAATCAGGTATTTGCAATCATGCCGCTCCATCGCTTTATCATAATGCTCGGAAAGAAGATTCGCGCTGCTGTATAGGATATCCGTTTCGATGGATGGAATCTGTTCGATAATTTCCTGTGCATCGTCAGTCGAAATGACGGGGCGCATAAATATTTTCGTATCAACGGGTGTATATACTTTTCCGTTCCGATACAGTGGCTTCAAAACATAGTATAGACGATCATCTGCGACAGCCGTGACATTCATAACTTCGATCGCTTCAATTCTGCAGACCCCTTCATTGCCATAAACTATCAAATCATTCACTTTGTACATTTTTTCCTCCATATCTTTTCCGAAAGCAACAAAAAAAGCGCGCAGATTTTGACAACAGGACTTACGTTCGTCAAAACTACACGTTGTATATATATTATACCAAATTATGATTATTTTCGTAAGAGTTTATTTCATAAAAAGTTTTTCGGATATGGTTTTTGCTGTAAAAAATTGTTCGTCAAGCAATGGAATCGGGATTGCCCGCGGGGGGCGGTTCACCGATTTTTTTGAAGAAATATGAGCAGCATTCCCGGTGAGAGTCAGTTCACCGGCAATTATCAAGAAAAGAAGAATGGATTTCCCGGTCAAACCCGGTTCACCGTTTATTTCATGGCAACATACAGAAAAATTCCCGATGAAGATTGTTCATCGGGAATGCTTCACTATTCAATGACTTTTTCGGCCAGAAGGGAGGTCGCTCAAAACAACGTTTCCCCGTCGCTGGCGATGATATCTTTGTACCAGTAATAGCTGTCTTTCTTGTAGCGCTTCAAAGAAGGTTCGACGGCTTCTTCGTACTGGTCGACGTAGACGAAGCCGTATCGTTTTTGGTAGCCGTTCAGCCAGCTGAGCAAATCGGTGAACGACCAGGTGCAGTAGGCGAGCACTTCCGAGCCTTCTTCGATTGCCAGTTTGATTTCTTTGAGGTGTTCCGCCAGATAGGTGATCCGGTACGGATCATGGATGCTGCCGTCTTCTTCAAGCGTATCGAAAGCACCGAGTCCGTTCTCGGAAATGATGATCGGCAGGTTGTAGCGGCTGGTGATGTCGCGGCAACCGATGCGGATGCCGATCGGATCGATGGTCCAATCCCAATCGGTCGTCGGCAGATTAGAATTGAGCGGATTCTTGTATAATCCCGGAACTCCGGGGATAGTCATAGAACCTTTTTCGCCGGTCGTGTTGAACACGCCGCTGCTGTCGACTCCGTCCAACGGGTTGTATTCGACCACATCGCTGCGGTAATAGTTGACACCCATGAAGTCGACGTGTTTAGCCGCTTCCGCCAGCAATTCCGCGTCGCCGGGCTCAAATTCAGGGGCTACGCCTTTTGTCTGGAGATACTTCATGGCCGCTTTCGGATAGCGACCGTGCGCGTAGACGTCCATCCACCAATAGTTTTTCAGGTCGTCGTAATCCATTTTGGCTACGACATTTTCCGGTTTACAGTCGATGGCGTAGCTCGGATGCAGGGCGAAGCTCGCACCGATCATGCCGCCCGGAACCAGATCCTGGAAGGCGAGCACGGCTTCGGCATGCGCCAGGAACACGTTATGGTTGACTTGGTAATAAAGTTTTTCTTCGCTGCTCATTTTCGGCGGGTGCTGCGCTGTCATCCAGCCCATCCGTGTGAAGATGTTCTGTTCGTTGATTGTGATCCAATATTTCACCTTACTGCCGTAAGCCTCGAACAGCGTCACGGCGTATTTCTTGAAGTCGGCGATGACTTCCCGGCTTTCCCAGCCGCGGTATTTTTGCTGCAGGAACAGCGGCAGATCCCAATGGTAGATCGTCACCATCGGCTCGATGTTGTTCTCCAGGCACAGGTCGATCAGCTTGTGGTAGAAATCCAGTCCTTTTTGGTTCACTTCATCCATCGAGGAAGGGAAAATCCGTGCCCAGGCGATGGAGAAACGATAGGTCTTCAGGCCCATTTCGGCCATCAGCCGGACATCCTCCTCCAGATGATGGTAATGGTCGACCGCGACATCACCGTTTGTGTTTTTGTAGGTGGTGCCGGGCACTTTCACGAATTCATCCCAGATCGATGGCCCTTTGCCATCGGCATCCCAGGCGCCCTCCACTTGGTAGGCTGCCGAGGCGCTACCCCATAAGAAATTCTCCGGAAAAGCAGTTTTGTTTGCTTGCATCATAATTTAAAACACTCCTTTTTGATGTATTTTAAAGAGAACGCTTGCTCTTTTTTATTTTATCATGTGGGAGTGTTAATACACAGTTTTAGTCAGGATTTTTTCATACAAGGCATCCATATTCCGTCCGGCCCGCACTTTCCGGAACAAATAATGGTTCGTGCCATCATGATGGGTATCTTCCCTGCGCAAATCCTTTCCGTCGAAATACAAACTGAAGTTTTCGCCTTTGAAGGCATAAAAGACATCCTTCAGATTGGACGAACTTAGTTCCCGGTATCCGCTTTGTCTTGAACGAACGGTATGACCGATATCAAAAACCATTGATGTGCGTTGAAAACGGGATGGGAAACATCGACACTATCGAAAATGGGGAAATTCACGACGACTACAGAATAGCTTATTTGCGTGATCACATTTCAGCAATGAGGGACGCTGTAACAATTGATGGCGTCGATCTGATCGGATACATGCCATGGGGCTGCATCGATCTCATTTCAGCAGGCACGGGCGAAATGAAGAAGCGGTACGGATTTGTTTACGTAGATGTCGATGATGCCGGCAAGGGCACGTTCAACAGAATCAAGAAAGATTCGTTCTACTGGTACAAATCAGTGATCGCGTCAAACGGCAGCAATTTATAGGAACGGAATACAAAGAAGCTCTTCCAACACTTGGTGGGAGAGCTTTTTGGTGCGGAAATGAGGAGAATTCTCGAATGACCCTGATGTATTCGAGAATATAGACCTGCACAGGAGCCAAATTTTCGAATAGCCTTCCTGTATTCGTTAATCTCGCCCCGCACTAGTTCGATGCAGGTGTCGACATTGCATGTTGATATGATTATGATATGGATTCTTATCAGCTACACCGAAAAAATGCTCCCCAAATTGCTTTTTTTGCGGTAACATGGTTTTCGAATCTAAAAGCAAAAAAAGTATGGGGAGCAGTGCCATAATGTATCTGAATATCCAGGAAACAGCCGAATATCTGCATTTGCCAGTCAGCGAAATCCATCGTCTGATCCGTGAACGTCAGGTTCGCACAATCAAGGACATGGATGACGAAATTTTACTGAACAAAAATCAGTTTGATTTCTTTATCGAACAGCGGGAAAAATACAACCGCGAATGGGAAGCATACTTGGATGCCCCTATTCCGAAAGATCCGGATATCAAAGACGAGGATTAGAAAATAAGCTGAATGAGCTTGCCGAAACGCTGCCCGCAAAATAAATACGCGTATGTTTTCCGACATACGGAAAACCGCATTAAGTCGAGATGATTTTTTAAATGCAAGCGAAATTATTGTCGAATGAAACGTTTAATTTTTTTGACATTACTTTTATTCCGTGGTATATTTATTTCGAAATCGAAGTAATTAATTAAGGGGGTGTAGCGATGACTACAAATACAGATCGTGATACATTAAAGGCCCTTACCGTGTTATTTAAATCATCTCAACATGTACAAGACAATTTGAAGAAAGATATGACACAACATGGCTTGAATTTATCTGAATTTGCCGTGTTGGAGTTGCTGTATCATAAAGGTGAACAACCTATTCAAAACATCGGGAAGAAAATTCTTCTTGCAAGCAGCAGTCTGACGTATGTTGTAGATAAATTAGAAAACAAAGGCCTAGTGCAAAGGATTCCATGTGCAACTGACCGTCGTGTGATTTTTACCGCAATTACGGATAATGGGCGTGAACTGATGGACCAAATATTTCCATTACATGCTGCTCAAATAGAAGAAATATTTTCTGTTTTATCGGACAAGGAAGTAGAAACATTTATTGATTTGGTAAAAAGGGTAGGCGTTCATGCAGAAAGTCTGCAACACTAAGAGTTACAATTTTAAATGGTCAGAAGAGTAGAGACTATCGCAGAGAAAACCTGCGACAGTCTTTTTTTGTAAATCAAAATAATTTTCACTATTTATGGACAATTTTCCGGAATAACCCCTGTGACATATGGTAAAATAGGCAATATCACATAAAAAGGACAGATGATGGTGAAAAAGAAAAAAATAGCAAAAACAAACGCTATGAGAATGTTGGATAAGATGAAATTCTCATATGAGGTTCATGAATATCCATGGTCGGAAGACCATCTTGATGCTGTTTCCGTTTTGAATAAAATGAGCGCAGAGTCCGGAGCCGTGTACAAAACCTTGGTTGCTGTCGGAGACAAAACAGGCGTTGTGGTTGGGGTCATACCTGCCCAAAAAGAGTTGGATCTGAAAGCTTTCGCGAAAGTCAGCGGAAACAAAAGGATAGAAATGCTGCCTGTAAAAGATTTGGAAGAAACAACCGGCTATATAAGAGGGGGCTGTTCACCGATAGGGATGAAAAAGTCGTATCCGACATTCCTTTCTCACCATGTTTCAGATGAAGATAAAATTTTGGTGTCAGGCGGTAAGCGCGGCACACAGATTGCATTGACGCCTTCCGATTTGGTAGCCGTTACACATGGAAAAGTTGAAACGATAACGCAAGAAAAAGAAGAATGATGATCGTTCAGCTGATACGATAAAAAAGGGGAACGAATCATGGAAAAGCTGCATATTTATCATATTAATGATATACACTCACATTTCGACAATTGGCCCAAAATAAGAAGGTACCTCAATCAGCAAAAAGCTTTTCATGAGAATATCGGAGAAGATGTTCTCCTTTTCGATATTGGGGACGCCTGTGATCGTGTGCATCCTTTGACAGAAGCGACGGATGGGAAAGCGAACATTACCTTGTTGAATCAGATCCCTTTCGATGCGGTGACCATCGGCAATAATGAAGGGATCGGAAATGCGAAGCACCAATTGGACAGCTTGTATGATGAAGCCCATTTCCCGGTCGTGTTGGCTAATATTATCGATCCGGAAACAAATGATATCCCGACTTGGGCGAAGCCGTATCTGATAAAGACGCTAAAAAGTGGATTAAAGGTTGGCATCATCGGCTTGACGGCACCCTTGTATCTCAGTTACGTGCCGAATGGCTGGGAACCGAAAGAGTCTGATGAAGTCCTTCCTAAAATACTGCTCGAATTGGTACCCCAAGTGGATATGATTGTTCTGCTTTCCCATGTAGGGATCATCGAGGATATCCATCTCGGCGAAATGTACAGATCCATCCCCATCATCATCGGCGCCCACACACACCATGTCTTGCCGGAAGGCAGGATGGTGGATGATTCGCTGTTGCTGGGCGCGGGGAAATGGGGCCAGTACATTGGCCACGTGACGATAAAGCTGGATGCGCATGTAATAATGGATAGGAAGGCGGAGTTGATTGCTGCCGCAGAGCTGCCCGGAGACCCGGAAGATCAAACAGAAATAGCCGCTTTGTCAACAGAAGGGGAAAAATTACTGTCTGAAATTAAGGTTGCGGATAACCCGATTGCTCTAGAAGCAGACGAACAACACGCGAATGAATTGGTGTCGTTGGGCTTGGATGCGATAACGGAATATGCCGAAATAAAATTGGGCATATTGAATTCGGGCTTATTTTTGGCCGATTTGCCGGCAGGCATCATAACCAAGAACCATCTGCATAAAATTTTGCCGCATCCGATGAGATTGTTGGAATGTACCTTGACAGGGCAGCATTTCAAAGCCATGATTGATGAGATGGAGTCGCAAAGGGTTGAATTGATGACAAAAGAAATTTCGGGAATGGGCTTCCGGGGAAGAATATTCGGGGAACTCTGCTATCGAGGGTTTGCGGTTGATCCGAATACGAGGGAGATCACGATTGACGGCAAGCCAATCCGGGATGATGAGGACATCACATTTGTGACTGTCGATCATTACCGCTATATCTCCTATTTCCCTACAATCGAGAATGAAGGCCGCAGTCGGTTATTATTCCCTTATTTCCTGAGGGATGTTGTCGGACTGCATCTGGAAAAAGAGTTTCCTATTTTAAAGTAAAAGGTGAGGTGCTTTTGTGGATAAAAATGAGAACCAGGAAGAAGCTTTGAAAAATCGGGTCGATTCTTTATTGGATAATTTGACGGGCGTTAATGGAGCGGATGAAGAAACGGAAGAGGTTGCCGTAGCGGATGAATCGGCCATCGTGAAGATGGTCGACGAAAATCATCTTTTGATTGGCTCGCAAGAATATGAATTGAGCCTGGATCATCGGGAAGGCTTTCAGCCCGAGGCATTGGCCGGCAGATACACATCCATCCTAAGCAAGTATGATTACATTGTCGGTGATTGGGGATATGACCAACTGCGCTTGAAGGGGTTTTACCGCGACAATAACAGCAAAGTCGCCCAGGACAAGAAAATAAGTTTCTTGGAAGATTACTTGTATGAATACTGTAATTTCGGCTGTGCCTATTTTGTAATCGAAAAGATGCGGACGGAAAAAGAAAAAATTACCAAGCAAAAGCGAAACCGGAAGAGGAAAAATCGCGACCTTGCAAAGGAATCGGAAACAAAAGAACCGGTGAAACAGCAAGAACAAAAACGGCCAAAATCCGATGAACCGAAAAAACAAGAAAAGTCAAAACAACATAAAAAGAAAAGCTTCGTCATCAAAGACGCAAATACGAAAGAGCCGTCAGGCAGCGAACGGATCGCAACGACAAATGTGACTCCGGATACAGCTGAGAAAAAAGCATTCCAAATCCATAAAATTGAACAGCAGTAAGGAGCGGATCGTTATCAAAACATATAAAGGATATTTGATTGATTTAGATGGGACGGTGTATAAGGGGACGGAAAGAATCCCTTCTGCGGAAGCATTCATCGAAAAGCTGCAGGCCCAAAACATACCTTTCCTCTTTGTGACGAACAATGCCACGAAGACCGCTGCTGAAGTGAGGGAGAACCTCTTGAATAATTTCCGCATCGACGTGACCGAGGATCATATCTATACGAGCGGTATGGCCGCCTTGGATTATCTGATTGAGAAGGACATGGGGAAACGAGTCATAGTCATCGGTGAGGACTCCTTGAAAACCCAAGTGACGCAAAGCGGATTTGAGATAGTCGATGAAAAGCCTGATTTTGTCCTGCAAGCGTTGGACAGAGAGGTAACCTATAAGGAATTGGAAGCGGCTTGTTTGGCTATCCAAGCTGGCGCGGGTTTCATCGCGACAAATCCAGATACGAATCTGCCGACCGAAAAGGGGTTTGTTCCCGGTGCGGGGGCAATCACAGCCTTCTTAAAAGCCTGCACACAAAGAGAGCCGATCATCATCGGCAAGCCCTATTCGGTCATTATGCAAGGTGCCCTGCATCGCATGGAACTGGATAAAGCCGATGTGCTGATGGTGGGGGATAATTATAATACCGATATTTTAGCCGGTGTTCATTACGGCATGGATACGCTGATGGTCTTGACCGGTTTTTCGCAGATAGCCGATATCATCGATAAAGAAGACGAAGAACAGCCAACCTATATCGTCGAGACTTTGGCGGAGTGGGAAGTGTAAACGTGATTGAAAAATTGAAATCTTTGATCGGGTACGTTGCGTTGTTTTTTATGGCACTGAGCTTCAGCATTGCCTTTACCATAAATTTTACGCCTTTGTATGCATTCGATATCGAATATTTGAACATCGAACAAATGACAGACATGCCGAAACGTGTGCTGCTGGAAAATTATCAGGTGATAATCGACTATTTGAATTTCCCTTGGATAAAGGAATTGAGCATGCCTGACTTCCCGGCCTCGGCAAGCGGACTCTTTCATTTTTCTGAAGTGAAGCAGCTGGTCGGATGGGATTACGTCATCTTCCTCATAGCGACATTCGTCTCGCTTTTGTTTTTGAAAAAGATGAAGGAAGAGAAGGGCTATTGGAAATTGCTGAACCCGCTGCGGATCATGATTGCCGCTCCACTGGTTGCCTTAAGCTTGATATTCATCAATTTCGATCAGCTGTTTATCGCCTTTCATCGCGTTTTCTTCAACAATAATGACTGGATTTTTGATTCCCGGACAGACCCGATCATCATGGCTTTGCCGGAAGAATTCTTCATGCACTGTTTTGTTCTCGTCATTATTTTGATTGAACTATTTTTGATGCTGTTGCTCTCATGGGCAAAGAAAAAAGTGAAACAAGCCTAAAAAATGAGGCTGGGACATAACTAGCTGAAATGAATTAAAAAAGGTTCCAATCACCGAATTTTGGTGGTTGGAACCTTTTTTCGAGGGCCAAGGTGCAGATTCCCTCCCAAGGAGGGCTGTCTGAACAGCGTATTTCCTCATGTTCACTGCCATAAGCGCAAATCCCAAGTCATTGCGCACCTTCTCCTTTCCTCTGACCGAGAATCGAGTGAAGCACAAATTAGCCTTCAAGAATCCGAACACTGGTTCTACATCGATCTTCCGTTTTCCGTAGATCGCGCCAGTCTTTTCATCCGAAAGCAAATCTTTAATTATTTTTTTCTGTTGTTCCCACTTCTCGTTGTAG
>NZ_FOTD01000030.1 GCF_900114465.1 Trichococcus palustris
CCCCAGAAATAAGGGACAGCTTCACCCAATGCTTGGATGGCTTCCGCGCTGGTTACACGGCTTGCTTTCGCAGGGCTTCCCACTTCAT
Source organism: Trichococcus palustris (assembly GCF_900114465.1). GTDB lineage: Bacteria > Bacillota > Bacilli > Lactobacillales > Aerococcaceae > Trichococcus > Trichococcus palustris. The sequence goes on from NZ_FOTD01000030.1 coordinate 89, forward strand.
AGACCGGCAATTTTGCTTGCCAGCCTTCCGGCAATTTGCCCGCCATCGCCTCTTCGAATTGTTGCGCCAATGCAGGATAAGCCGCTTTGTATTCGTTGAACAGCGCTGTCCATTCCGCCTCCACTTTTTGTCCTTTGGCAACCATCGTTTCATTGAAACGGGCTGTGACTTCCTCCGGCACACAGAAAGCTTCATCGGAACAGCCGTAGGCTGCTTTCGCGAAAGCGACGCCTTCCGCTCCCAGAGGAGCGCCATGAACTTTATGCGTCCCCGCATCGGGAGCGCCAAAGCCGATGATCGTTTTGATTTCGATCAAGGTCGGCTTCTCTGTTTCACCTTTCGCTTCTTCGATCGCTTTCGAGATGGCTTCCAGATCATTGCCGTCTTTCACCAAGATATGTTGCCAACCGTAAGCTTCGAAACGAGCCCCGACGTCTTCGGTGAAGGATTTTGAAGTCGGTCCATCCAATGAGATGTCGTTGGAATCATACAAACCGATCAGTTTACCCAATTTCAGATGACCTGCCAAGCTTGCCGCTTCATGGGAGATCCCTTCCATCAAATCGCCATCACCGTTCAGGAAGTACGTATAGTGATCCACAACCGGGAAGTTCTCTTTGTTGTAGGCAGCCGCTAAATGCGCTTCCGCCATCGCAAAACCGACTGCATTGGCGATCCCTTGTCCCAAAGGACCGGTGGTCGCATCCACGCCATCTGTATCATGAACTTCCGGATGTCCTGGCGTTTTGCTGCCGAACTGTCGGAAGTTTTTCACGTCATCCAGGCTCACATTGAAGCCAGCCAAGTGCAACAGGCTATACAACATGGAGGAACCATGTCCAGCGGATAGGACGAAACGGTCCCGGTCTGCCCATTGGCTATTTTTAGGGTTAACCTTTAGATGCTTTGTCCATAAAGCATACGCCATCGGCGCTGCCCCCATCGGCAGACCGGGGTGGCCTGAATTTGCCTTTTGGACAGCCTCTATACTTAGTGTACGTACTGTGTTTACCGCTAACTCGTCGATTTGATCAAAATTTCTTTGCATAATGATGAATACCCTCTCTTCCTAAGAAAAGCTGAACGGGTTCGTCCAGCCCTGATTATCGTAAACGTGTTCTGAATCCCAAGTAACATTTGCATCATTTGTATTAGTACAAAAATTGCGAAAGACCTCAAACGTCGCACTGTGACGTTTGAGTGTCTAATTTGACTACCACACGCGGATAAAAAACGTCCGCTTCGTGTTAGTCCTCTTAGTGCTCGATTTCTAAACGGGATTCATCGCACTCTGCATAAACGTGTTCTAAAAAACAGACCCGAATCACTTCACGAATAATGCTCAGATGGTCTGTGACCATCCTCCGCTTATTCGCTCCAGTGATTCGGGTCTAAGCGTTTTTTGTCACACTCTCAAACTCAATTAATAGCCAACTTTTTGAAATTTCCCTTTTAAGAAAGTTTGTGCGAACTGGACATCCTCCAGCCAATTTTCTTGCCCTATGTACCAGAATTCGGCAACAAAACGGCGAACGCCTTCTTCCCACATCGTCGTAATAGTCTCTTCAAAAGAAACGTGTCCCGTACCGAAAGGTATTTCACGGAAATGGCCTGGAATCGTTTCTTTTAGATGCGCTGCAACCATATGTCCTCGTCCTGTATGGATATCCTCACGAACAGATTTATCGCTTGATAGGGAAGCATTTTTCAAGTTCCCCGTGTCAGGATAGACCTGCAGGTATGGCGATTGGATGATATCCACGTATTTCATCGCCTTTTCCACCGTATTCATGAAGGCTGTTTCCATCGTTTCGAATCCTAAAAGCACCCCTTTTTTGCTCGCCATATCCACTGCTTTTTGCAGGTTTTCAACGAAGAATTCTTGGGTCTGCTGATCTCCTTCTTCGTAGTAAACATCATAGCCTGCCAATTGGATGATGCGGATCCCCAAATCATCCGCTAAATCAATTGCTTTTTCCATGATCAGCAAGCTTTTTTCGCGGATAAGCGGATCATGCGACCCTAACGGATATTTCCGATGGCCGCTAAGACACATGGATCGGATGGGCAGCCCGACTTCATACATGGCATCCAGAATTTCTTTCCGCTCTTGTTTGCTCCATTCGAGCCGCGCAAGTTTCTCATCGGTTTCATCGACACTCATTTCCAAAAAATCATAGCCTGCATTTTTCGCAACCGTCAGTTTTTCCGTCCATGTCAAATTGCCGGGCATGGCTTTTTCATAGATTCCCAACGTGTATTCCATCTTGCCCCTCCTTGACCTGTCCATAGTAGGCTCCTGGACCGTGTTTTCTAAGGAAGTGTTTATCCAAAAGTTCTTGTTGCATGGATTCGATTGTTGGATTCATGACCCGGTTCCGCCATGACATCATAGCGACTTCCTCCATGACCACCATGTTATGGACCGCATTGAAGGCATCCGTCCCCCACGCAAACGGACCATGGCTATGGACCAACACGCCCGGAACTTGATTCTCATCGATAGCTTCAAACGTTTCGACGATTACTTTCCCTGTTTCCAGTTCATACGATCCTTCAATCTCGTCGGGGGTCATTCTGCGGGTGCAAGGGATCGTTCCGTAAAAATAATCCCCTTGCGTCGTTCCATATGCTGGAATCGCTACACCGCCTTGCGCCAAAGTGGTTGCCCATGGCGAGTGCGTGTGGACTACGCCGCCGATATCCTTGAAATTCCGATATAGTTCCAGATGTGTATCCAAATCCGAAGATGGTTTCAGATCCCCCTCCACGACCTGGCCTTCCAGGTCAACGACAACGATGTCTTCCACCGTCATGTCATCGTATTCGACCCCGGACGGCTTGATCGCAATCACATTTCTCTCACGGTCAATCTCCGAAACATTGCCCCAGGTAAATTTCACCAAGCCGAATTCCGGCAATAGCAAGTTAGCTTCCAGCACCCTTTTTTTCAATTCACTGTATGTCATGGGATCACCGCCTACTCGCCTAAAACGATTGCGCGGACTTTTTCTTCGATCTCTTTTTCGGATAAGAGATTTTTCAATCCGATGATTTTCGTTTTGCTTTGGTCTACATTTTTGAATACATCCAGTAAAGAGTTTGAACAAACAACCACATCGTAGTTCGAAGCTAGTGTTTTTGCTTCAGAAACCGCACAATGATGGATTTCCAAAGGGATATTTAATTTTTTGAAAACATTCGTAATCTTCATCTTAATGATTTGGCTTGAGCCCATTCCACTTCCACACGCAGCTAATACTTTCATTTTCAATTCCTCCTATATATTCTTTTGCACTGTCTATTTATGCTATTTCCGAGCTCATTTCTGCTTGGTTTTCTGCTTGAATCTCTTCTTGATATTGTTCATAATCTTCCGCAATCATGAAGTAATGTTTTTTGTTTTTACGGTATTGCAACTGCGGTATCAAAAGCATTCCGATGACGATTGCAGCGACGCCGGCATAACCGCCGTATTTCATGATCACTCCGTAGCCCAACCATAAAGTATCCCAGTCGAAGTTACCGTGCCAGCCACCGAATTGGGAAAGCTGGAAGAGATATGCTGCGAGGCCGCCGCCCAGAACTTGAATGACACCTGAAAGGAATGGGATGATCATTGCGGCTCTCATCCCGCCTTTGTGGTTTGCATATACAGCGAAGGTTGCATTATCAAAGAATAGGGGTACGAATCCGGAAATGACCAACACCGGGCTCTTGAATACCACTAAACCGATGATGGCAAGGAATTGTCCCAAGGCTCCGAACAGGAATCCAAACGTAACGGCGTTTCCTGGGCCGAATCCATATGTTGCCGCACAGTCGATGGCCGGCATGGAACCAGGCAATAATTTATTGGAGATCCCTTGGAATGACTCCGTCAATTCCGACACGAACATGCGGACACCAAGTTGTAATATTTGCAGATACACTGCGAAGTATAGCGATTTTTCCAGGATATAGAACACGAAATTGCGCTGGCCTGTGTAAGTCGCATCGATGGTCATCATCAAATCTTTCCCTAGAATCCCCATGATGATGCCGAAGAATAGAAACATCAAAATGCTTGTAGCGACGACGCTTTCTTTAAAGATGGACAGGAAACCTGGCAACGTGACATCTTCTAATTTTTTGCTGTTTTTACCGAATTTACCGGCAACCTTATCGGTCAACCAGACACCGAACATTTGTTGATGCCCGATTGCAAATCCGCCGCCTTCGGTTAAATCTTGCGTTGCTTCGACGGTCAAATTAGAGAAGACTGACCAATACGTTCCCAACAAAAGACCCAACATAACGATGACGCCTGCATCTTGCAGTTGCGGAAAAGCGAACAAGACTAGCCATAAAGCCGTTGAAGACTGTTGTACCATAATATGGCCGGTGATGAATACGGTCCGGACTTTTGTATACTTACGGAAGATGACCAGCACGATATTGACCATGAAGGCAATCAGCAACACGATAACCATCAGGCTGAAGGAACGTCCGGCACTTTCTATCGCTTGTTGCGCAGCCGTCTGGCCGAAATAAGGATCGATTACGACTGCCGATAGGTTAAATCTTTCTTTTAGGCCTGCCAGGATTGGGCGGAAATTACTGACCAACCCCCCTGCAGCTACATTTAAGACTAAATAACCGACCGTCGCCTTGATGAATCCGGCAAGTGCGTCATAGATGGGTCTGCCCAGCAGCAAATAGCCGACAAATACAATAATACCGAGGAAGAAAGCAGGTTGCGTTAAGATATTAACTTGAAAGAATGTCCATGCACTAATTAATAGTTCCAAGATACTCACCCTCTATTTCCATAATTTTCTCTAAATCAGCGACAGAATTTGCTTGAATAAAAGCATCTACGACAGTTTCATCAGACAGCAAGGTCACAAGCGATGATAAATTCGCTAAATGCTTTTCATTATCCGTTGAAGCTAAAACGAAGAAGATGCGTGCTTCATACTCTGCGGCAGGTCCAAAATTCACCGGCTTTTTCGTACGCATAAAACAGATAGCGGTTTCATTGACTCCCTTGCCTTCTTGCGCATGCGGAATGCAAATATCCGGCGCGATGACGATATATGGTCCAAATTCCCCGACATTTTCAATGATATATTCCGGATATTCTTTTTCAATGACTCCTTCTTCGATAAGCGGTTGACAAGCAGCACGAATGCTGTCTTGCCAACTGTCGAATCCTTCATGGAAAGAATACCTTTGATTTTTGATGACTTCATCTAACATATGATCTCTCCTTATCGGTGCTGATTTTATAGGAATGAAGTAAACGGTACGTCATTTTCGATGCTGAATACATCGTCAAAGCCTCGGTTGAAATTGAATTCCATTCTGTCTTTGTCATCCGGATAAACGAATTTGCCGCCCACTTGCCAAATATATGGCTTGAATCCGTATTGCAGGCGATCTTTTTTGAATTTCCATAATTCCACTAATTCCTTAGGATCGGCTTGGAAGTTTGACCAGATATCATAGTGAACCGGGATGACCACTTTCGCTTTCAACGATTCTGCCATTCTTAACATATCCACTGAAGTAACCTTATCGGTGATCCCTCTTGGATTTTCGCCGAATGCCCCTAGGCAAACATCCACTTGATGATCATTGCCATGTTTTGCGAAATAGTTGCAGTAGTGAGAATCGCCTGCATGATATAAATTGCCGCCGGATGTTTTGAATAGGTAGTTGACTGCGATTTTATCCATGTCTTGCGGCATTTTCCCTCTTAATACTTCACCTTCCGAAGCTGTAACCAACGCTGTGCGATCGAATGCTTCCAATGCGACGATTTCGATATCCTTTATTTTTACACTGTCGCCCGGTTTTACGACGACACATTTTGCTTCAGGCACTCCCCAACCAATCCATGTATCCACAACCGCTTGCGGGCCCACAAATTTCACATCTTCGCTTGAATTTTTCAAAACAGCCGCTGCCGTATTGATGTCCAAGTGATCCGAATGGATATGTGTCACAACCAACGCATCCACATTTTTCACTTCGAATGGATCGATGACAAACGGTTGAACCCTCAGATTCGGCTGCATATTTTGAACGCCGCTCATTCGTTGCATCTGGTGTCCGTCTTTCATCTTCCCGCTGCCGTGCGATTGTTTGCCTGTGCCGCACCACAAATCACAGAGGATGTTTGTCGACTCATGGGATTTCAGCCAAATCCCTGTACAGCCTAGCCACCACATTGCGAATGTATTTTCAGCCACGACTGTTTCTTCGATTTCTTCGTTTAACCATGTGCCCCATTCCGGAAAAGTACTCAATACCCAAGATTCTTTTGTTACCTCATCAATTTTGCTCATTTTCTTCACTCCTCTAATTTTTTTGAAGTTGATCACTTTTATGATTGTTTCGCTTGCGATTCGTAAAACACTCATAAAACGAACATATCTTTCGATGAAGTAATCATACAATAAAACGTTTTCATTGACAACGGGTTGGAATCAAACAATCTTTATGTTTTTTTTATGAACGTTTCAAAATTTATGAACGCTTTATAGACCGCTAAAAAGATTCATCCCGATTGCTGAACAAAAAAACAGCCGAACGGACCAAGGATTCCCCTTACTCCGTTCGGCTGCTGTACATTCACTGGATTAAGATTCAGTGTTTATCTCACCCGCATCGTTACTGTCTGAAACAAACAGGACCTTCACGCCCTTGGCTTCGATTTTTTTGATTTGTTCTTTATCCGCAGAATGATCCGTAATCAAATGTGTGATCAGGCTGATATCTGCGGTAAAAAAATTATGTTCCCGGCCAACTTTACTCCCTTCGGCAACGACGATCCGCGGCCCATTCGTCCGCTCCAAAATCAATTTATTGACCGCTGTTTCCGGCAATGCAAAAGTTGATATGCCCTTTTCATTGATGCCGCCTACGCCCAGGAAACAAATATTTGCCGTCACCCTAGAGAAGGTATGCAACGCGAAATCCCCTACCAAGGACTTTTTCTTTTCATAAATCTCTCCACCGGATAAAACCACTTCCGCCTTCGAAGTCGGATTTCTAAAAATTGCCCGTCCATTGTTCGTTATGATTGTCACATTGCGATCCGCCAAATAATTAAGCAGCAGGAAAGCAGTCGACCCTGAGTTGATGAAAATCATATCCTGATCATGCACCAGCGTGGAAGCCAGCTTAGCGATTTCTTGCTTTTTCGACCGTTGAGGCCTCACGGCTGGAAACTCTTCTTTCTGAAAAGCACCCTCAATCAGACGTGCCCCACCATAGAAACGCTCGATCAGATGCTGATCATCAAAGCTTTGCAAATCTCGTCTGATGGTTATCTCTGATACATTAAGTTCCTTCGCTAAATCCTCTACCAAGATGACACGTTTCTCCTGGAGGGCTTTTAATATGTTCTGCCTTCTTTTAAAAACTACCCCTTGACTCGATTTCATGAATCCACCTCGATGTTTTTCTTTTATTGTACATAAAACAAACGAAAAATCAAAATAAAAGACACTAAGTGGACACTAAACGTTCATTTTTTCGTATTATTGCTTTCCGTTAGATGAAAACACAACATGAATCGCTGAAGAATGTCTTATCATTGTTGGAGACATTCTATGATTCAGGACTAAATTTGAACCTTTCCTACCCAATCGGTTCACTCATCTGCCTATTCTAGAAAACTAATCTTTTTCATTGTGCATTAAGCATAATTTTTTTTATTTTTTATATATATTATGCATTGTTGGCGTTTTCTTCGATTGCTATACTATGTGTATATTCTTTTTGTGATTGTTTGAACAAAAAGGAATTAAAGCGCTATTACGCGTATTGACAGTATACTAAAAGGAGAGAGTTATATGGAAAAAGGACAGAATATGACAAGTGAAATGAGTAACAAAGATGCAGGCAGAGAATGTTGTAATCAATCAAAAATTGAGGAACGTTTATTCAAGCTTGAAGATATCGTTTCTTTTGATCCATCTGCAGGAAAGAAAACGATTTTCTATGAAACAGGCTGCATGGCTGGTGCAGTGTGGTGCCTGGAGCCCGGTCAGAAAGTGCCGAATCATTCCCACTCCACCTCTGATGATATATGGATCTGCGTACAAGGTACCGGAACTTTCTATCCTGGTTTCGGCGAAAAAATTGAGATTACAAAAGGCGATATCATTTTTTCCGAAAAAGGGCAACAACACGGCATGGTCAATACCGGCGATGAGCGCTTTATTTTTGTCGGCGTAGCAGGCCCTATACCGATGGACTACATTGCCCATGATGATCTATAAAAATCAATGATACGCTTATTCAGACTCGTATGAGAGGTGGCTTTACGCCGCTCTCATACGAGTTTTTATTATTTAATGGCATTTTCAAGAAAAATTGAAAGGATTCGTTCAGCCCTGAACAAGGAAGCATTGTGCCCAAAATGCGGTCAAGTGCCCTTCGCAACGTTCCCTACGGTCACCTTGTACTGGGACTATAAGGGATGAATCCCTAAGACTCCCATGCAAATGAGCATCGCAGAGCGCATTTGCTAAGAGACTTCTAAATCCTGTTCTGAGGAATCAACGTGACCGTACCGATCAGTACCTCAAACATCGTCGTGCGACGTTTGAGGTACCTCTTAGAAGTTTTTTTAGATGGCGTAGATGACAAGAACTAATGCCTTGTTGAACACTATGTCTTGGCTCGCAGAGACAAGACATTCCTTCATCCATCCCTTTTCCGAAGGACTAACCCGTGAAGCACCTACAATGATGAGCTTTTATATTCAAAGAATTTAGGCTTCCCTAGATGTGAATACATAAAAATACCCCTATTCCTTTTAAAAGGGAACAGGGATATTTTTTGATATTAAGCTTTTTTTCTTCTGCCGTTCACAAAGTAAAAGATGGTCGTTCCCACCAGGATGATGATGACCGACAAGTAGAAGGCATATACTTTAGAACCGGTGGCATCCGAGATGGCGCCTGTCAAAGATGGCACGATGACAGATGAGCTCATTCCGAAGAAGTTGAAAAAGCCTAATGTTGTCGCTATCCCCTTCTTCGGCGCATTCTCGCCCAACCAGGAAATGATGAGAGGCTCCACAGCTAGTTTTCCGAAAAACCCATAGGAGATTAACCCAATCATCAAGAATGTCTTGTTGGGTGCCTGTACCGCAATGAACAGCATAGCTGCAGCCACCAACTCCAAGAAGATGATTAAACTGATTTTTTTATGCGCAAATTTATCAGCAATTCGGCTGAAGAACAATGCACCAGGAATGGCAGCGAAGAACACCATCGATGAAGCCAAGCCGATGGTCGCACCTTCAAAGCCACGTTCCGTGGATAAAAAGTTCGGAAGCCACGTATCGGTTAAATAATAGGCGTAACATGTCGCAAAGTATAGGCAATAGGCACCAATCATCTGCGGACGCATTAAATCTTTCAACGTTGATTTTTCCTCGGGGATTTCCGCGATGAGCTGCGTATGGGCTACCAGTTCAGCAGTTTCCTTATTTCCCCGGATAAATTTCCAGAAGATGAATACCATGATCATAATCAGGGAGAATGTGAAAAACATCATATATTGCCAAGGCATTCCCAATTGTGCTACGAAATAACTGGAGGATATCATCCCCAACCCGCTACCTACTGCCGTCCCGCTGTTCACAATTGCAATGGACAAGCTTTTCCTTGAACTTGGGACATGGTGAGACATCAAAGAATAGGCTACTCCATAATAAGTACCACAGCCCACGCCGGCTAAAACGCTACCAATATATAGCACCGGCAATGTACCCGCAAGACCCACAACCAAGGCTCCGATGCCGAACAATAAAAACCCGGGAATCATTATTTTCTTCTGCCCGAATTTATCCACCAGCAACCCTGAAGGAATCTGCATCAATACGTATCCCAGAAAATAAAAACTGGATATGGAACCCAACTGCGAACCGGATGCGCCTCCAAAATAGGTGCTGATTTCCGGGTAAATCGGTGCAAGCGCAGTCCGGTAAACCCAGATGGCTATCCAGCCGGCCGTTAAAACAAAGATGATCTGTTTCCAATAGACTGTTTTCTTTTTTACTACTGTTGTTGCTTCTGTCTCAACCATTGTATCTCTCCTTTGATATTAATTTTAATGATACCGGTATGGCAATGGCTGTAACCGGTCATTTTTTCTTTTCGGTAAAACTTTGTTAACCTTCAATGATGTAGCTGACTCTATTATATGTTCTCTTCAACAAAGTATCCCTGTGCGTTTCAAACAAATTTAACGGTCATTTTGTATCATTCTACAACTTCCCCTATTTATATTAGGCAATTGAGCAGACTTACGACTGCAGCAATGAAAGGCTCAACGATTTGATCAGGCATATAGACAGAAAAGGATCCGGGGACAGATTTCCCGGATCCTTCTCTTCCTATTCATTTTGGCAAAATATGTGGGTCGTTTATTAGTATGACGCGATTTATTTTAGGATGAATTGTCCTGGACGAGTGTCCACTACGCCATCTTCTTGGCTATAGACTGTTTCTCCACGAAGAATCGTTCTTGCTACCTGCGCACCGATTTCGCGACCGATGTACGGGCTGATTTTGTTTTTGTATTCTAAGTCTTCAGCTTGAAGTGTGTATGGCGCATTTGGTTTGATCAGCACGAAGTCGGCATCTTTGCCGATAGAGATGCGTCCTTTTGAATTCAAGCTGTAAAGGTCTGCAGGGTTTGTTGCGATGATGTCAGCAAACATTTTCAGGGACATGCCGCGTTTTTGAACGCCTTCATCAAACAACACATCCACATTGTTTTGTACGCCTGGAATACCTCCCCAAGCTTCGAAAGCATTTTCTTTATCTTTCAAATCTGGTGTACATGGTGAGTGATCGGAAGTCACGAATGCAATTTCACCTGCTAAAACTTTTTTCCACATACCATTTTGGTTTTCTTTGTCGCGGATTGGTGGTGAGCATTTCACAACTGGCCCAATTGCATCCAATTCTGAAGTATCGAAGTATAAGTAATGCGTACATGTTTCACATGTAACATCGACACCTTCATTGCGGGCCTTCGTTACTTCTTCTACACCTTCTGGGCAAGCAACGTGACAGATATGGATGCGGCAGCCTGTTTCTTTAGCGAATAAGATAGCACGTCTGATCGGTTCAACTTCAGTGAATACAGGGCGGGTTGCTACATAAGCTGCCAGCGTCGTTTCGCCATTTTTATAGGCGATTTCGCCCAATTTATCCGTGATAGTAGCATTTTCTGCATGAATTGCCAAAACTTTACCGGTTTTCGCAATTTGTTTCATGCCTTCATATAAAGTATAATCATCCGCATTCATGAAATCGCCTTCAATAGAACGGTCTCCACAAGTTGCCATGAAGCATTTATAAGCTGCAACGCCGCCTTCATCCAATTCTTGAATACCACCTTCGATATTGAATGGAACAAGTCCACCAAATGAAGCAACATCGGCAGTCAATTTATTTTCGCCTGCAGCGTATTTGATTTTCAAAGAAGCTGCATCCACAGTCGCAGGGACTTGGTTCAAAGGCATTTCCATGAAAGAAGTGACCCCGCCTTTTGCACAAGCTTTCGTTCCTGTTAAATAGCCTTCCCATTCATCACGGTAGCTGCCGCCTGGATCAGTGATATGCACATGAGCATCCACCATACCAGGACTGACAACAAGCCCTTGAGCGTCGATTACTTCACTAGCTTCACCAAGATCCGAACCGATCGCTACGATTTTTCCGTCTTTCACGGCTACGTCTGTTTCAACTTCACCATTGTCTAAAATAACCAGTCCATTTTTGATAATCAAATCATAATTCATGTGTTTTCCTCCTAAGATAATTTATATATATTTTAATATATTTGAAACCAAGTTTTAAGGAAAGAGACTATTTTTTAGCCTTTTTCAGGAGAAGATAAATACCGAATGCCAATGCGGATCCCACAATCCAAGACAAGTTGGATATGATTTGCAAAGCAGGGATAAATTGCCCGCTTACAGAAATGACTAGTGCTGCAATAGTGGCGATATATGCCTCCACATTCACACCGCGATAAATATTTTTTGAATTATCCGCCGTTGTATCCATATATAAGGCATCCAAATCGATTTCTTGTTTCTTGACGAAATAGTAGTGTGCCAGCATGACACCCGCAACCGGACCAAGTACAGCACCGATGATGTTCAAGAAGGCAAAGATACTGCCTGCATTTTCCATCAATTTCCAAGGCATAATCAAAAAGCTGATGACAGATGCAATGATAACACCCTTTTTGTAATCAACTGATTTAGGGAACAACGCGGATAATTGATATGCTGCCGGGATGATATTCCCTGTCGCATTCGTCGAAACCGTTGTCATCAAGAATACAATTACCGCTATACTAGCAGCAGGCACACTGTCCCATTTGTTGACGATATTCAGAACGTTCCACTCCTGTACACCAAAGTGGATGGAACCGCCGATTAAAATGGCTACGCTTGAGAAGGCAAAGATCAGGTAAGCGACCAACAAACTTGCCGTCTGCCCCACCGTTTGAGCACGCGTGGAGGTTGCATTTTGGGTGAAATCAGAAACACTTGCTCCCGGTGCAGCCCAAACGGAAAGCACTGAATTAATGATGATGAAATAGGCAAGGAAAGGTGTATAGTGCTGAACACCAGCTCCCGTTGGAACGTAGGACAAGATATTGCCGATCCCGCCACCAACGCTGACTGCCCAAATGGCCATGCCGCCAAACACTATATAGATTAATGGGTTAAGGATTGCTGTAAATTTATTAAGCGCTCCTCCACCACCAATACCAATCAATAAGTTTATTGCCCAAAAAATAGTGAATGTAATCAAGCCTGGCATGCTTAGGCCGAAGAAGTTGAACCCTCCACCTAGCGTCAGGAACCCTGGCCATAGTTTGCCGATCAAAATAAGCAATGCCAACGAACCAGCATAATTCTGCAAACCGAACCACGCAATGGCTGCCACACAACCTCTCAAGAAACCTGGCAGTTTAGCGCCTAAATCCCCGTATGTCGAACGTAGATGCATGGCAAACGGGATACCGTATTTTGAACCTGCGCGACCATTGTAAACCATAAATGCGCTGACTGCCAATGAGCTTACGATAAGAGCTAACATAACATTAATGGGCGATAAACCTAGAAATAGAAATCCACCTACCGCCGTATAGTTCGGAATGTTATGAACCGAACCCATCCACAGTGTGAAATAGTTTTTGGAACTCATATTCCGCTTATCTGCTGTTTTTGGGAGCAGGTCATCATTATACCCCCGTTCCTTGAAATCCTTAATCTCTTCTTCGTTTACAAAAAAATCAACTTCTTGCATGTTTATTTCTTCCTTGCTTGCTTGCATTCAAACCCCTCCTCGTTTTGGAATCGCTATCAATCATTGATAAGCTTATTGTACAGGCACATAAAAACGTTTACATCATGAGTGGTGTACAAATCTATTTTTCGGATTGTGCACACTATACAAAATAATTCTTTGTCCTTTCAGCACATCCCAAAGCATGTTGATTTAAAAAGCTCTATCCACTATTTGTATATTGTGTATTCTATACAAAGTATGAGGGAATGTAAAAAATCTCATAACGCAAACATCGTATTAGCTGATACCCCCTTCAGTCTAAAAGCAAAGAAAACTATCAAACAGAGGCAAATCTGTTTGATAGTTCCCTTGTGCAAGGCTTAAATGCTATTTATGTTCTTGATAGACACGGAGAGCTGCCATCACACCTTCGCCGCGGTTGATTTCCGCACCGTGGAAGACAAGCGCAGCTTCAAAAGCTGCCAATACATGCAGCACATTTTCTTTTCTGCTGCTGAAACCCATGTTACCGATGCGCCATATTTTCCCTTGTAAAGGACCGAAAGAGGATGCAATTTCTACACCGAATTCATTTAACAGCATGGAACGAACCGCTTCGCCATCGATACCTTCCGGAATGAGGATTGGAGTGACGGTAGGCATCTTTGTTTCCAGATCCCCATAAAGTTTCAACCCCATCGCTGCAATCCCGGCTTGAATGGCCTCATCATTTACACGATGGCGCTCGTAGCCGTTCTCGATGCCTTCTTGAATCATCAGTCTGAGGCCCTCATGCAGAGCATAAATCATGCTGGTTGCTTCTGTGTGGTGATTGATTCTTTCATTACTCCAGTAACGTTGCAACTGACTCAAATCAAGATAATTGCTGCTGATGTGCCTTTCGTTTCTGAAATCTTTGCTGAGACCCAGTTCTTTTTGGTAACGGCTTGTCAATACTTTTTCAACGCGCTCATTATACGTGATGAGAGACATCCCTGATGGGACGCCGACACATTTCTGGGTACCGGCGATGGCGATATCGATTCCCCACTCATCAACCTTAACTGGTGCTCCGCCATATGTCGCAACTGTATCCACCACAAAAAACACGTCGTTTTCCTGACAGTACTCCCCTATTTTTTCCAATGGTTGCATCTGGCCGTTTGCTGTTTCGCCATGGATGAGGGCAACAATCTTAGGCTGATGTTCTTTGATTGCTTGGATTATATCGCTTTGATCAAAAATGCTGTCCCACTCTTTCTCAAGATAAACAACGTCAGCTTTAGCCCGTTCGCTTATTTCACCCAACAGATACGCAAAACGCCCATATGCGGGAATAAGCACTTTATCCCCCGGCTCGATCAAGCCGATCAGAGCAGCTTCCAAGCCAGAGCGCGAGGTGCCATCAATGGCAAAAGCTTGTTCATTCTTTGTCTGAAAAGGAACTTTAATCATCTCTTTGACTTCATCCATAATTTTAAGAAAAGCCGGATCGAATTGTCCTAAAATAGGTATTCCCATCGCACGAAGCACTCTTGGATGTGCTTCTACTGGGCCAGGTGTCATGATTGTCCGTATTGGTGCATTTATTTCACTATACATGTCGATTCCTCCCGAAGGTTTAATTGATGTGCTACTGTTATTTTTATCTTAACATCCTCATTTTGAAATACATTGGGCAAGATGAACAAAAAGAAATATTTTTTGTTCATTTTGACCGAAATACTACTTGATGATGGTTCCGTTTTCATTTAAAATAAAACCCATAGGAGATGTGATTTCATGACAACAATGAACGAATTATTAAGTATTCCCCGCTTTTCTGATTTAAAGATGCTGACCGCAGGAGCGGATCTGTCCCGAACGGTCAAAAGCATAGAAATCTCGGAAACTCCCGATATCGCTTTCTATATTCCAAAGCATGTTTTCTTGCTGACTACCGCCATGTCTTACAAAGATAATCCGGAAGGATTGATTTCTCTCATCGATTCCTTAATCCGTGTAGAATCAGCCGGATTGGGAATTAAGGTTGGCCGTTTTTTAGAAGAGATCGATCGGAACATAATCGATTATGCAAATTCCGTTCATTTCCCTTTAATCCAGATTCCCAGCACAACAACCTTGGGGACTTTATCCCATCAGATGCTCAGTTATCTTTGGAACCAAAAAACGGAACAAATGTCCTTCGCGTTGGATATTCAAAAACGCTTTTCCAATCTTTTGATGAACGATGCCAGTATCGCGCGATTCATTTCCGACTTCGGCAAAATGATCAAAACGCCCGTTATCCTATTGAATCCCTTCAGAGAAGTGATTGCCCATTCCAAACATTTTACACATACAAGCAAACCTGCTGAATATTATGTGGAACAAGTATTGCAGAAGAAACCACAGCTGAAGGCTGATGCGACCGACTCGTTCTTGATCAATGATATGGACGATCGGGAAATGCAAATTTCCATCTACCCCATTCAGGCATACAGCCATTTCCCCTACTATCTTTTGATTTTAAAACCGGAAAATATTCCCTATCCCGTTTCCGAATTTGCGGTGGATCAGGCCTGTATGGTACTCTCGTTCGTCATCTTTAAAAACCTAAAGGTGGAAGAGTCTCTACAAAATCTAAGAAGCGATTATTTCACTCAATTAACGGAAAGCCTACAGCTACCCAATGCCAAACAAAAAAATTGGCTGGATTTGGGCCATGGATTCGGCATTGTCAATTCGCACTATTATCAAGTCGTTTATGTAAACTGCCGCTTCGACCAACAGAACGAATTGAAAAAAAAATACAATCATGAAAAAGTACAATTGGCTTCCCAATGGCTTTCCGAAAAACTGGCTAATTATTTTCGTGATTCCCTTATTTTCCAATTAAAAAACACAAATCATCTGGTCCTCCTACTACAGACAAAGAATGATGCGCTTGATGAAATACTGGAAACGACCGCGGATGATCTGGAAAAAATACTCCCTATATCCCTAGCGTTCTCTTACGGACATGCTTATGAAAAAATAGAGATGATAACCAGTTCCTTTATCGAAGCAAAAATTGCCTTCGAGGAAGGATTCGGGCAAGATATTCAACCAAGAATCAACCATTACCGCCCACAAGGTATGATGAGCCTATTTGAACGCATACAATCTGATGAAATCCGCTATTTCTGCCAATCAATCCTGCAAGAGTTAGCTTATCCGAAAGAAGATGCGATGATTGAATTACGAAAAACCTTAAAAGCATACTTGGATTACCAATGCGAAATAACAAAAACATCAAAAGCATTGTTCATCCACCGTAATACCGTGAAATACCGGATTGACCATTGCGAAGAAATACTCGGCAAGTCCATCGATGACCCATCATTCAGCCTCAATCTTCGACTGGCATTAGAGCTTTCACAAAATAATGATGAGTGACATTGTACTAGCCAAAAATGGTTTTGATGGGGCATTTTATCTATTGAGATAAGAGAATCGCATTCACAAAATCCAGAAGAGGATTTTTCTCTTTTTGGCTTTTTTATATTGCCTAAAGAAGATTGAATCGGATAAAAATCCGATTACGGAAATGAAAACAGTTCCTGTAGCCGTAAGAAATCCGCTTAATGATCTTTTGTTTGAGAATAACCTCCACTTTGATAAAGAAAACCGCGTTAAAATGGGTATGGATTTCCATTTTAACGCGGTTTTCTCATTTGTTTTAACACTTTGTATCATGGATACGACATTATCAGTAGCCTCAATCACGAGTGACAGGTTGTTTACCATTTTATGCCTCTTGTACAACAAGTAAGCACACTGTGGGTGTGACGCTATTGTACAGGAGATATTTCTTTTTGTATTTTCCACAAAAAAGAGGCTGGGATAAAAGTCCTAGCCTCGTTCGCATTTCCTAACAATTAATCGTAAACGTGTTCCAAAAAGCAGACCTGAAGTCACTTCACGAATAATGCTCAGACGGTCTGCGACCATCCTCCGCTTATTCGCTCCAGTGATTCGGGTCTAAATGCTTTTTGTCTCACTCTCCATTTATTATAGAACCAAGCTTTTCGGCTATTACAAATATTTTTTTACATTCAATCCGACTACGCGTTGACAATGCGTGTGCCGGCAAAACCTGACAGCGCTTCTGCTGCTTGATCCAAAGAACAGATGATAGATTTTTTACCCTGCGCGGCAAAATCAATGGCAGCTTCCATTTTTGGTCCCATG
>NZ_FOTD01000022.1 GCF_900114465.1 Trichococcus palustris
AGTGGGAACAACAGAAAAAAATAATTAAAGATTTGCTTTCGGATGAAAAGACTGGCGCGATCTACGGAAAACGGAAGATCGATGTAGAACCAGTGTTCGGATTCTTGAAGGCTAATTTGTGCTTCACTCGATTCTCGGTCAGAGGAAAGGAGAAGGTGCGCAATGACTTGGGATTTGCGCTTATGGCAGTGAACATGAGGAAATACGCTGTTCAGACAGCCCTCCTTGGGAGGGAATCTGCACCTTGGCCCTCGAAAAAAGGTTCCAACCACCAAAATTCGGTGATTGGAACCTTTTTTAATTCATTTCAGCTAGTTATGTCCCAGCCTCTTTTGCATGTTATAAAATAAATTGAAGCCGGAGTCGGAGGCCAGCTTCAATCTATTTTAGCGTTCAACGCGGAGAATCATAGTAAAAAAAGCTTATTTGATCTTGTTTCTGAGCACCATCGGCAGAATACCTTTGTTGCGGTAATATTCGATTTCGATGTCAGAATCCAATCTGGCGGTTGCCTGGAATGTTTTTTCCGTTCCGTCTGCCGCTTTCGCCGTCACCGTGATCACTTCATCCGGTTTCACGTCGTCTGTGATGGCGATGGCGTATTCTTCCAATCCTGTCAGGCCTAACGTATCTGCATCCTCACCTTTGAGGAATTCCAACGGTAGCGTGCCCATCATGATCAGGTTCGAGCGGTGGATTCTTTCAAAACTTTTCGCGATGACGGCATCGACGCCCAGCAGTCTGGCGCCTTTAGCAGCCCAGTCACGGGAAGAGCCCATGCCGTAATCATCTCCGGCAAGGATGACCAAACCGGTGCCATCCTCTTTATATTTTACGCTTGCATCGAAAATCGGCATGATCTCACCGGTCGGAATGTATTTTGTATAGCCGCCTTCCAATCCATCGGCCAAAGCGTTCCGCAAACGGATATTCGAGAATGTTCCGCGCATCATCACTTCATGATGCCCTCTGCGGCTGCCGTATGAGTTGAAGTCTTTTGGTTTTACGCCGTGTTCCATCAAGTATTTCCCTGCCGGCGATTTCATCGCAATCGCTCCGACCGGTGAAATATGGTCGGTTGTGATCGAGTCTTGGAATTTGCCTAAGACGCGCATCCCCTTCAGAGCTTGAATCGGCTCTGTTTCCATTTGGAAGTTATCGAAGTAAGGCGGGTTTGCGATGTAAGTGGAATCCTCATCCCAATCGTATACCGCTTTGTCTGCGGATTCAATTTGATTCCACAAATCATTGGAATCAAACACGGAACGGTATTCTTCCTTGAACATATCGGCAAGCACACTTTCATTTACGACTTTTTGAACCTCTTCATTGCTCGGTAAAATGTCTTTTAAATATACTGAGTTCCCTTCTTTATCTGTCCCGATCGGATCCGTAGCAAGGTTCACTTTCACGTTTCCGGCTAAAGCATACGCGATGACCAAGTGCGGTGCGGCCAGGTAGCCCGCTTTCACTTCCGCGTGGATGCGGCCTTCAAAGTTACGGTTCCCGCTCAATACTGCGGAAAGAAGAATGTTCCCTTCTTTTGCGGCTTCACTGACTTCCGGTCTTAATGGGCCAGAGTTCCCTACACACGTCATGCAGCCATAGCCGATGATGTTGAAGCCTAACGCTTCCAAGTAAGGCAATAAGCCCGATTTTTCATAATAGCGCGCTGTCACTTTCGATCCTGGTGACATGGATGTTTTCACATAGCGTTTGACTGATAACCCTTTTTCTACTGCGTTCTTGGCCAATAAAGCCGCGCTCAGCATAAGGTACGGATTGCTTGTGTTGGTGCAGCTTGTGATGGCCGCAATGGACACAGCCCCATTTTCCAACTCTTCTTGATAGCCATCTTCATAAGTGATCGTCACTTTGTTGTCGATATCAGCGGCATCCAGCCCGTAGCCTTGATTGCCCATCGGTGCAGCATACGCTTCCACGAATTCCTTACTGACATTGGACAATTTCACTAAGTCTTGCGGTCTTTTCGGGCCTGCCAGACTCGGCTCTATCGTCGCCAAATCGATTTCGATCAATTCTGAGTAATTCGGTTCGATTTCATCATTGTAGAACAGGTTATTTGCTTTTACATAAGCTTCGATCAGATTCACTTTCGCGTCTTCTCTGCCGGTGAATCGCAAGTAATCCAAGGTTTCGGCGTCGACCGGGAAGAATCCGCAAGTCGCACCGTATTCAGGCGCCATATTGGCGATGACGGATCTGTCCGCAATCGTCAGATTTTTTAACCCCTCACCAAAATATTCAACGAATTTCCCGACTACTTTTTGCTCGCGCAACACTTGCGTCATTTTTAAGGCTAAGTCTGTTGCGGTGGCGCCATTTTGTAATTTACCGGTAAAGCGAACTCCGACAACATCCGGCGTCTGCAGATAGCAAGGTTGCCCCAGCATGCCTGCTTCCGCTTCGATACCGCCAACACCCCAGCCAAGGACGCCCAAAGCATTGATCATGGTCGTATGCGAGTCTGTTCCTACCAATGTGTCCGGATATAATGTTTCTTCCCCGTTCACGGTCGCCGCTTTCACCACATCGGCAAGATATTCCAAGTTTACTTGATGGACGATCCCCGTTGCAGGAGGCACTACGTTGAAGGAATCGAACGATTTTTCCGCCCAGTTAAAGAACTCATACCGTTCTCTGTTGCGGTCAAATTCAATTTCCGCATTCATTCGGAAGGCATCATTGAAGCCTGAATAGTCAACTTGGACGGAATGGTCGATGACCATATCAACTGGGATGTCAGGATTGATGATGGCCGAATCTTTGCCTAATTTGTCGGTTACGTAACGCAAGGCTGCCAGGTCGACGATTGCCGCCCCACCAGTCAAATCTTGCAAGATAACGCGCGATGGTTTGAAGGGAACTTCCACTTTCGTTTCATTGACGGGTTTCCAATTTGCTAAAGCTGCCACATGATGCGCGCTGATAATTTTTCCATCTTCTTGTCTCAGTAGGTTTTCCAACAAGACGCGGATGGAATAAGGCAGCTTCGCAATGGCGACTTGCTCATTTTCCAATGATTTCAAGTCATAGTAGATGTAGTCTTTCCCGTTAATAGTGATGTTTTTTGCTGCTTTTTGTTTGTTATTCATAGTGACACTCCTATTTTTATTTATCATGTATTTACTTATCCCCATCTTAGTCCTATAATATCCATAAATAAAATACATATATTTTATTTTTATAGTAAGCAAAACTTATAATAGGGGTGATCATATGGAAATGAAAGATATCGAATACATCAAGGCGATCCACGAATGCAAAAGTTTAACAAAAGCTGCCGAAACTTTGTACATTTCACAACCATCTTTGAGCATGTATCTGAAAAATATGAATACCCGCTTGGGTTTTTCCGTCTTCAACCAAATCGGAAAAAAATTCGAATTGACTTTTCTCGGCGAGCGTTTTTTGGCTGCGGGAAGCGAAATACTGCGCATCCGCGATGACTTCTATGATGAAGCCGCAACCATTCTGGACAACAAAATCGGCCGCCTTCGTGTCTCCATCCCTTTTATGCGCGGTTCTTACCTGGCGCCCGAAATCTTGCCGAAATTCAACGAAATCTATCCGAACATCACCGTCGAATTGTTGGAGGAATCATCCAAAGTCGTTGAGGAAAAAATCAACAACGGCGAAGCCGACATCGCCATAATGAACAAGCCGCACCATGCTTTGCATCTGGATTACGAGGTCATCAAAACCGAAGAAATCCTTTTAGCCGTGCCAGCCAACCATCCCTGCATCCATGAGGGCAAAGCGAATCCGCACAGCAACTATCCCGCCATTGATCTGCGCCTGTTTGAAAAGGATCGTTTTATCCTGCATTTTCCGGATCAACGCACCGGACAGATTGCAGAAACGATTTTCACGGAGCTTGCCTTCACACCAAGACAGGTCATCCATACGCGGAATATCGAAACGGCTGTCAATTTGACGGTAACGGGATATGGCGTCTCTTTCGTAAATGAGACCCATATCCGCCACCTCAAATTCGGGAATGCTCCCCGCTTCTTTTCCATAGAGGGCCAGCCGCATTATGCGGATATGATTGTCGCCTATCGGAAAGGCCGCACCTTGCCCCCCTACATCAAAACGTTGATTGCGTTATGCAAAGAAGTTGTTTAACGATCAATGGAAAAGGAATGGCAGTGGAATTGCGCCAATCAGGATTGCGATGATTGTTTGAATCGCAAAGCTTGGCAGTCCCCATTTCAGATATTCTTTTGAGTAGTCGCCAAAACTGACTTCTGTTCTGTTCACCAAAACATAAAGGAAGGCTACTAACGGACTTGCAAAACGGATGGCTTGACCCATCATGGAAGCGACCCCGATTTCAGTCGGTGTTGCACCGTATTGATAAGCAATCGGTGCCAATACCGGCAGGATACCGAAGTAGAAAGCGTCGTTCGGCAAGAAGAACAAACCCGGCAAAGAAATCAAAGCGAGGAAGAATGGGATATAGCCACCTAAACTTTCGGGGATCATGCCAGCCATTTGTTGTGCAATCGCCGTGCTCATGCCGCTGCCGTTCAGAACACCCATGATGATGCCCGCACCATAAACCAAACTTACTGGGCCTAATGCTTCTCCGCCATTTGCAATCAGACGTGAAGATTGCAGACCCAAATCTTTGTAGTTGACCAGTAATGCAATGGCTGTCCCAAGCAAGAATAGGATACCGCCATTGATGACGTCCATAATCAGCATCACCATGATCGCTACGGTAAGGAAAAAGTTGAACCAAATCAATTTGGGACGTTTCAAATAAGCGTCTTTTTCATTGATTTCTTTAATGATGTGTTCCAAATCGCTGTCATGGATGATGCCGGTACCTTTAACGTAGCCCAGACGAGCGCGCTCTTTTTTACCATAGAAGTAGCACATATACATGGCTAAAATACCTGCGCCGATCATACCTGGGATAACGGGTACGAAGAATTCTTTCGGTGTCAAGTTCAACACCGGCATCGCACGAGCCATCGGGCCACTCCAAGGCACTAAGTTCATTACCGAGTTGCAGAATCCGATGATTACCGCCAAGTATAGCTGGTTCATCTTCATTTTCTTGAACAGCGTCAGAACCGCTGTTGTTACGATCAATACAGTCGTTGTCCCGTCACCATCCAGTGACACGATCAAGGAGATGATACCCGTAGCGACGCAGATCTTCATTGGATCGCCTTTTGCCCATTTGATCATCTTCGTAGCCAATGGGTCGAACAGACCGACGTCCAACATAACGGAGAAGAACAGGATGGCGAACAGCAATAACGTAATCGTTGCCGCTACACCTTTACCGATAAGTTTTTTGTCCGCATCAACCGTATAATACAAGCCACCAAAAATCCAATCAAACACTTCTAAAAGTGGTGTTCCGGTCACAAATGCGGCCCCTAGCCCAAAAACAACGGGAACTAAAATCAATGCTGCAAAAGGTGACATTTTCTTTGCCAATAGTAAAATCATAAAGGTAACGATCATTGCATAACCCAATAAAGCTAACATTTTAACACTCCTTATTCATACTATTATTTCTATCCTTTGTAATAGACGGTACCCGTCATGATTTTTCTTGCCGTCCGGTGACTGGATACGGACTCGATTTTAATTTTCCCATCTTCATTTTTGTATTTCATCGCTACAGAAATCGTGCCATCGCTATGTCCTAGGACAATCTCATTTTTCACGTTTTCATTGCCCAACACTTCGTTGGGAATCGTTCCCGGGATGGCACAAGCAGCTGCCGTACAGAGAGCACCTGTCAAAGCGATGGTTTTATGCGCCTTTTGCATGCTCATCATCCGCATGGAAAGATTATAATCGGATGCCGCTATCTCTTTGCCGCTATCGGTCGTGTAATCTTGTGCAGATGCGATGATCGTCATTTTCGGAACGCCAGGAGTTACGGTGGCCCCCTCTTGCCAAACGTTGATCAAACCCATTTTCACCGCCGCTTCGCCACGGATTTTTTCCAACAATTCCAAATTTTCCGGTTTTGCATCAATGTCGCTTGCGCTCTCCGTTCCCGTGAAGCCAATATCCTCCGCCTTGATGTAGACGAGCGGATTGGCCGCATCCACGATGGAAACTGCGATATCGCCGAAGCCTTCGATTGAAAGCACATCTTTCGTTTGACCGGTCGGCAATAATTTTCCGGTAAAGGAGCCTTCCGGATTCAAAAATTCCAATTCGATTTTTGAACCTGTTCCAGGAACACCCGAGATGGCAAAATCACCTTCATATGTAATTTCTCCGTTCGGAGTTGGGATATGTTCGTGGATCATTTTTTTTGTATTTGTGTTGTATACCCTGACAGTCGTGATGGGCGAGGTAATTCCAACCATTTTATTTTCCAGGGCGAAGACTCCGACGGCTGAAGAAATATTGCCGCAGTTCCCTGCATAGGATACAAACGGTTTATCGATTTGAACTTGCGCAAAAGTGTAATTGACATCCCAATCATTTTCCGATTCTTTTGAAATGATCGCCACTTTACTCGTTGTCGAAACCGCTCCGCCCAATCCGTCAATTTGGCGTTCATCCGGGCTCCCCATGATCCTCAACAAGATTTGATCGCGTTCCTCTTTGTTTTCCGGTAGTTCTTCTTCCTTAATGAACACGCCTTTGCTTGTTCCGCCTCGAAAGATGCTGCATTGTAATTCTTTTAACATATCGAACCTCCAAATGTTTCCGTTTTCATTCATCCGCAAAAAAATTTTTTCCATTCTGTTGCTTCATTCGAATGAGCAATGAACACGGACTGCAGTTCCTGTGTTTGTTCATTGTTCAACTTGATATTTGAAGTATAGATTCCAAACATCCAGTTATCCAATCAATCATCTTTATCAAAATCATAGGTTTTGATTATGATTATAACCGTTATAATTAACAATTATTTTTCTTTGTATAATCAAAAATAATTGTGTCGTAATATAACTGCCTGCCTTCGCAATATATCCCCAGCTTTTGGCTTTCCAGTTGCGCTTCATTCCCACCTCCCCCCATATCATCGGATACAGAAAGAGGGACCGGAATCAATGATTCCGGTCCCTCTTATCGTTTTTCCGGTTATCCGCGCTTCACCGAACGGCGTTCCATTAGCTTTATTGCAAGCGCATCGTCCCTATCCTTCACTGCAAAAATTACACTCTAGAAACATTACGTCATTGAGAATATCGATTCTAATTGATAAGGTGTTTTTTTAGTGTTTATTATCTTTTATGCATTCTCATTCCTTTTCTTTCACGGCCTTCGCTTCGAGGTCCAATAAGTATCCCTTCAATGCCAGTCCGCCTGCATAACCGACGAGCTTGCCGTTGGTGCCGATGACGCGGTGGCATGGGGTGATGATGGCAATCGGGTTGCGGTTGTTGGCCATCCCGATGGCACGCATCCCTTTCGGATTGTCGACGGCTGCGGCGATTTCCTTGTAGCTTCTCGTCTCCCCGTAAGGCACTTGCCTGAGCGCTTCCCAGACTTTCATTTGGAAAGGCGTCCCTTGTGCAGCCAGCGGCAGATCAAACGTTTGCCTTTTTCCGCGGAAGTATTCCTGCAGTTGCCGATCCGCTTCCAGCAGCAACGGCGTGTCCTTTTCTTCCATAGAAGCCATTTCTTTTTTCAGTCTTTCATCCAGCTCCCTTTCGGCATGTTCCAGAAAAGTGATGCCTTCTCCGTTCTCAGCCAAAATATACTTCCCGATCGGGGAAGCGATCCATTTATATGCCCGCATATGTGCAACTTCCTTCTTGTCTTTTTGAAACTCATTATACTGGAAAAACGCGAGCAGCACACCCCTGACCATCCGCTCCAGCGGAAACGTCTGAGATGCCATAGTATATTTCCTATCGCTAGACTGACAATCGCCTTTGCTTTGGGCTATACTGGAAGCAGCAAAGAAACGATCTCGTCACAAAAATCAGAAAGAGAGATGATGATTTTGACTATTTTTGATGAATTGTTAGACAGAAGGAACAACGGCTCCAAAAAATGGAACAAAGCGTATATCCAGCACCGGTTCCAAACCGACCGTGAGGATATTTACCCGCTCTTCATAGCGGACACCGACTTCAGACAAGCTGACGCTGTCCAGGAGGCATTCAACGCTTTCGTCGCGGGCGGCGATTTCGGTTACTTCGATGCGCCGGCTGCCTTTTACGAAAATATCCAATCCTGGTACCGCGACAAACTAGATACGCCGATCGAAAAGGAATGGATCATCCCCGCTAACGGCACGATTGCGTCCATCCATTCCGCAGCCCATCTGGTCAGCCAAAACCGGCCCATTTTGATGTTCACGCCCGTCTACGGCGTCTTCAAGGATGTGGCTGCCCATTTCGGCGGCATCGTGACGCTGCCGCTTATCAACAACGAAGCGTGCTACAAGATCGATTTTGAATCCTTGGAAAAGCTGTTAGCGGACGGCGAAATAAAGACGCTGCTCTTCTGCAATCCGCATAACCCATCCGGAAGGATCTGGTCCAACGGCGAACTGGCTGCCTTAGTGCAGCTCTGCAAACGTTACGGCGTCACGATTCTGTCGGACGAAATCCACGGCGAGTTGAACCTTTCCCCGAAAAAATTCGTTTCCTTGATCGCTCTCATGGACGAGTATGCAAACATCATCGTCTGCAGTTCGCCCAATAAAACCTTCAATTTATCCGGGCTGACCGCATCCTATGTCATCATCCGCGACGGGAAGCTGCGCAAAGCCTTCCAACAGGAGTTGGATCGCTTCCACATCACAATCAATCGGGCGGGCATGCAATTCATTTCCTCCGCCTATCAATACGGCAAAGACTGGCATACACAGCTGCTGGGCTATCTGAAAGAGAATATGCAGCTTCTGGAAGAACAGTTGGAGGGACTGGAACTGCATTGGATGCGCCCCGATGCCGGTTATCTCGTCTGGTTGCGGCTGGACAAGGTTTCCGATGTCGATCGTTTTGTCGTCGCATTGGCGCAGGAGACGGGCGTCTTGATTGAGACCGGCAGCCGTTTCGTGGCGGACTTCGAAAACTATGTCCGCCTGAACATCGCCACAAGTTCCTCCTTGCTGTCGGAGGCTTTGAGCCGGTTCCGCCTGTTTTATGAAAATTATCGTGAAGATGACTGATTTTCCGTAGCATAAATTTCAGACACATAATAAATGACATCTGGTCCGGGGCACGCCCTGGGCTTTTTTTGACCATTCCGCAAATAATCTACGGTCCCCTCGCAAAAAAGCTGCTTGCGAAGCGCTTATCTTTTTCTTTAACCGCCCTTCATCAATTCTTCACATGTTCCCACTATATTAGGGTTGGGCCCTCTTTCCGAAGGTTTTCCCAATTCTTACGTTTTGGTTAAGAAAGGGCTTTCCCCTTGCCAGTAAAACAGTTTTGGAATAAAATAGTTTTACATCACAACTATCCCCTACGCAAAGGAGGCCGCTATGAAAATTGATTTTCTAAAGAAAGAATTATGGGATCTGCTGCGGACCATCCAGGATTCGAAGGATATCGTGATTTGTCCGATCGCGAAGGCGCACAATATGACACCTTTGCAATTGCGGCTGTTGATGGAAATCAATGCGGCGGAGGAGATCTCGCTGAGCCGCTTGTCCAAAGTCCTGGAAATGAACAACGGCAACGTATCCACTCTCTGCAAAAAGATGGAGCAACGTGGCTTCCTCACCCGGCAACGCCGGCTTGATGATGAGCGCTACATTGCCCTGAAAATCTCCCCGGACGGCAAACGCGTCCTCCAACAAATGGATGCAGACATGCACGACAAATACTGCTTGTTTTTAGATTGCGTCTCCGAGGAACAGCTCGAAAAAATCACAACTGGCTTGAAAGAATTGCAGTTGCTGTTAAGAAAAATGAACGACCAATAACGAAAGGATTGATCAATTTAAATGGCAAACGACAAGAACAACAAAAAAAATAAATCCAAACAAAAGTGGAATGTGAACCTGAATCCGACCGATCCAAACAACCGCAAGACGACAGCCTATTACCTGCTTGTGATTGTAGGGATCGTCATGTTCCTGAACTACTTTATTTTCCCAAGCTACTTGACCCCCGCCACCAAGGAAGTGACCTACAGCGAATTCCTAACCGAAGTCAAAAAAGGCGACGTGTCGGAAGTGAAATTGGAAGCCTCAAAGATCACCTTTGTGGCGGCCGATGCGAACGGCAAGAAAAACGTATTCGTCACCGGTATCGTCGAAGACCCTACGCTGGTCACCCGTTTGGAGGCTGCTAATGTGACCTTCAGCAAAGACATCCCGACGGAAGCTTCCCCAATCATGACCCTGTTGCTTACTTGGGTCTTCCCGCTGCTGATTTTCTGGGTCCTCGGCAGCCTGTTGGGCAAACAATTGGCTAAAAAAATGGGCGGCGGTGCCGGTGGCGGCGCCCTCTCCTTCGGAAAATCCAACGCTAAGGTCTATGTGAAGGCTGGCGACGGCAAGAAATTCAGCGACGTTGCCGGACAGGATGAAGCCAAAGAGGCTTTGAGCGAGGTCGTCGACTACTTGCATCAACCACAGAAGTACCAAGCTATCGGTGCGAAAAATCCGAAAGGCGTCCTATTGGTCGGACCTCCCGGAACCGGTAAGACTTTGCTGGCCCAAGCTGTTGCCGGTGAAGCAAACGTTCCGTTCTTCAGCATTTCCGGTTCTGAATTCGTGGAAATGTTTGTCGGCCGCGGAGCCGCAAAAGTGCGTGATCTCTTCAAGGAAGCAAACGAAAAGGCCCCTTGTATCGTGTTCATCGATGAAATCGATACAATCGGGAAGAAACGTGACAACGGCGGCTACGGCGGCGGGAACGACGAACGGGAACAGACCCTTAACCAATTGTTGGCTGAAATGGATGGTTTCGAGGAAAATAAAGGGGTCATCATCTTGGCCGCGACCAACCGTCCGGAATCTTTGGATGCCGCCCTGCTTCGTCCGGGTCGTTTTGACCGCCGCGTACCGGTAGAGTTGCCCGACTTGGCTGGCCGTGAAGCCATCCTGAAAGTACATGCGAAAAACTATAAAATGGATCCGAATATCGATTACAATACGATTGCCCGCGCCACTTCCGGCGCATCCGGTGCCGAATTGGCCAACATCATCAACGAAGGCGGTCTCCGTGCCGTCCGCGAGGGCCGCACCGCTGTGAACCAAAGCGATCTGGAAGAATCGGTTGAAACCGTCATTGCCGGTTACCAACGTAAAAATGCCGTCATTTCACCGAAAGAAAAGGAAATCGTTTCTTATCATGAAATCGGACATGCCTTGGTTGCCGCAAAACAAACCAACTCTGCGCCGGTCCACAAAATCACCATCATCCCGCGCACTTCCGGTGCTTTAGGGTACACGATGCAGATCGAGGAAGGCGAAAAATCCTTGATGAACAAAGAGGAGCTCTTCAACAAGATCGTGACGTTTGCAGGCGGACGCGCCGCCGAGGAAATCATCTTCGGCAACATCACAACCGGCGCTTCGAACGATATCGAGCAAATGACCAAGATTGCCCGCGCGATGATCACCCGTTACGGGATGAGCGATACCTTCGACATGATGCAGATCGAAACGCAAACCAATAAATATTTGGGCGGCGATACTTCAAGCAATGTATCCGCCGGCATGGCCGAACGCGTCGACCAAGAAGTATTGGACATCATCAAGAAAGCCCACGAAAAAGCGGGAATCCTCCTGAGCGAAAACATCGACAAGCTGCATGAATTGTCCCACCACCTGTTGATCGAAGAAACCATCACCGGTGAAGCATTCATGAGAATCTTGAACAGCTGAACACACTGATCCAGAAAACAGAGTTGCAGACGCAGCTCTGTTTTTTTGGCCATCGTTGGCGCTGTGTATGCTGTTCGCAGTTCCACAGACTCCATCTGCTCCATAGCGTAACAATCTGTGTAGGGGTCCGCGAGCTAATGCCGCTATCCAGCCGTCTGGAATGTTCCAACCGAAGCATACTGATTGCTGAAAAAATAGAAAAGGACCTTTTGGACGGCACGCGAGCGTGTCCGTTCCAAAAGGTCCTTTTTGTTCTTCAACCTATAAAATCCTGCACTTCCTGCAAGGTAGGGATGGCGCTGATGCCGCCATGTTTGGTCGTCACCAATGCGGCCACGCGATTGGCGAATTCACCCATTCGGCGGATTTCATCCAGCGTGCAGTCCGTTATCTTATCCACCTGCGCGAATTGATAGAGGAAAGCTCCGATGAAGGAATCGCCTGCACCGGTCGTGTCGACCGTATCCACCCGTTTCCCGCTGACAGAAATCTTTTCGCCTTTGAAATAGAGGTCCGCCCCAGCCCCTCCCTTCGTCAAAATCAGGAGTTCCAGTCCATTCTGCAGCAAGGTTTTTACCCCTTCCGCTTCGCTTTCCTTCCCGGTGATGAAGGCCAATTCATCGTCGCTGACTTTTAAGACGTCCGCATACGGAATGAAGTCTTGGATTGTTTGCTTCAGTTTTTCCGCATCCGGCCATAGATTCAGGCGGACGTTCGGATCGAAGACGATCGTGCCGCCTGCTGCTTTCACTTTTTCAAGCACAGCTATGTGGGCATATTTGACGGGCGCTTCGATCAGATCCACGGAGCAGAAATGCAGGATGGCGTCAGCGGGAAAGTCAATTCCCTTCACCTCTTCCTTATCCAGCAGCATGTCGGCACTCGGATGGCGGTAGAAACTGAATTCCCGTTCGCCATTATCTTGAAGCGACACAAACGCCAGCGCTGTGTTCGCCTCTGTTGTCGTATAAAGGTGGCTGGTGTCCACCTGGTTTTCTTTGAGCACGTCGGTCAGGTATTCTCCGAAAGCATCCTGTCCCACCTTCCCGATGAAGCTTGCCTTACCGCCTAAGCGGCTGACCGTGACGGCCACATTAGCCGGGGCCCCGCCGGGTTGTTTGGTGAAGCCCGCTACCGCCTTCAAAGCTACCCCTGTTTCGCTGGGGAAAAAATCGATGAGCAATTCTCCGATAGTAAATACGTTCCGCATATTGATCTCCTTTGTGACAATTCTTTATGATTGTTTTACATGCCAATCAGGCAATCGGCATGAATGCCGCCTGTTCGATGACTGCTTTGCCGCTGCACCGGAAAGAGATGCCAGACGCGGGTTCCGTCGGATAGACGTTCGTCGACAGGACCGCATCCCCATTCCCTTCGAACACCTCGATGGAAGAGCTGTCCAAAAAGATATCCAGGAGCAGCCACTGGACCATTGTCGGGAGGGCGACTTTCCGGCAGCTTAGCGGCGTCGCCTCTTCACCGTTGATCATGATTCCGCTCTTGGAGCGGTCGATTCCCAATTCGTTCATCATGCGGTCATAAAATACCAACGTGCTTTCCTGCTCATTCTCGCGCAGGCGGATTTCCATCCGTTCAACGGCGGATACATCTATTTTCAACTGCAACAGTCCCCGTTCACCCTCGATTCCGGGCAGAACAGCGACCCCGTCCTCCAAATAGAAAGCCCCAATGGTTTCCGGAGATTCTCCTTCGGTTAAGCTTGCAGCGATCGGATACTGCTTCAGTTTGCCGTCTTCCAGCTTCAATTGTCTGGGAATGGTCATGGAGCCAGTCCAGCCGTGCCCTAACTCATCGGTAGGAAAATTCCGGCCCCAATTTTGCATCCAAGCGATGCAGATCCTTCTTCCTAGATCGTCTTCCAGGCTTTGCGGAGCATAGTAGTCCAATCCGTGGTCCAATTCCTGGAAACTCTCTGGATGGAATTGGTTGGTGGCCCAATCCACCTTTCCGATTGCCAAAAGCGAGGCATTCAGATTCTGGTAGTCGTTCCCTTCCTCCGGCCATTGCATCGGAGAAAAAATGAGGCAATCTTTTCCGTCAAGGGTGAAGAAATCCGGGCATTCCCACATGATTCCCTGCTCTTTCGTCCCCTTCAGAAAGACGGAAGAGAACCGCCAGTCCAAGAGATCAGCGGACTCGTAAAGAAGCACTTGTCCGGTACCCTCCTCCGTCTTCGAGGCGATGACGGCATAGAACATGCCGTCGTGCTCGAATAGTTTCGGATCCCTGAAATCGATCGGCGAGGCACCCTCAGGCAAAGCTGCGGCTGGAATGACAGGGTTGTGCTGCACTTTTTCAAAATGGACGCCGTCTTCCGAAACGGCGAGGCACTGAACCTGGTAATGGATGCCCGCTTCATCGGCCTCCGTCACGCCGGTATAAAGCAGATACAGCTTGCCGTCTTTTTCGATGGCGCTGCCGGAGAAGCAGCCGAAACGGTCGTAGGCTTGGTCAGGGGCCAGCGCAACCGGCAAGTCTTCCCAGTGGGTCAGATCCGTTGACTTCATGTGACCCCAATGCATTGGGCCCCATTTTGCATCATAGGGATGAAATTGGTAAAAAAGATGGTAAGCTCCTTGATACTGGATGAAACCGTTCGGGTCGTTCATCCAGCCTATCGGGGGCACGGCATGGTAATGATTGCGGTAAAGGGGGGCTACCGCCGCCCTGTTTTCTTCGATGTACCGATTGGCCCGCTCTATAGAATGTGATATTTCGGTCTGTTGTCTGTCCACGCTATCCTCATTTCTGACTCTGATCGCTTGCATCATCGTCGTATTTATTTGACGTTTGAATTGTAGGTATCATACGCTTGTTGTTTGATTTGCAGCCATTCTTGTAAGCCTAGGCGGTTCAGCTCTGCTGTGTAAGCATCCCACTCTTCCGCAATCTTTCCGTTTGCGATCCATTCTGCCCGTTTCCGGTTGACGAACGGCAATAAGTCGGCTTCGATCTTCGCGATTCTATCTGCTTGATCCAGGGACAGGAATACTTTTGGATAGTTGAATTGGTTGTGAACATCAGCAAGATACGTTTCTTTGAAGAGGTCCAAACGCCATTTTGCATCATCCGGCATCGTGGTTACGGTTCCGTAGTACTCATCCAAAATGGCTAACGGCCCGCCTGCTTCTGTCTTTTGGCGCAATTCTCCTGGCGCTGTCCCTTCCAAAGGCAGATGTTTCAACGATTTGGTGGCATCTACATATTCGAAGATGTTCTGTTGGGTTTCATCGCCATAGGTTCCCCAGTTGTTCTGTACCGATTGGAGCGGCGCATACATCTGATCGACCCATTTAGCCGTCAACTCTACGTTTTTATTTGCGCTCGTGATGACGAAACGATCTCGGCTGAAGCCGAATCCATTGGTACGCGTGACGTGTTTTTCGCCGTTGGGTCCTTTTAAAGCCGGAAGTGGTTGGTAGGAATCATTGGATCCGGATACATTAGCTTTATCCCAAGTGAAGTACACACCGTATAATTGTTCTTTCCCTTTTGCGATATAGGCATTAAAGTCTTGTTCAAAGGCTTCGACATCGATGAGATTTTTGCTGTACATTTGATTGAAATATTCCACTCCGGCTTTGTACTCTGGGTTATCCGCTGTGAAGTCAACGGTGCCATCGTCGTTCACCACCAGATGATCATCATTGTCGCCGATGCCGAATGCCCCAAAGAGGAATTTCATGTCTTCGTTTCCGCCATTATTGACGAAGGAAATCGGGATTTCATCCGCTTTCCCATTGCCATTCGGGTCCTGTGTCTTGAAGGCTTCCAGCACAGCCATCAGCTCATCGGTCGTCTCAGGCATCTTCAAGCCCAGTGCGTTCAACCAGTCAACATTGATCCAAGGGATGTCATTGACCGTATGGATGGATTCTTTACCCTGTCCCAATTCTTCGATCCACGGCAAGGAGTAGATGTGTCCATCCGGCGCGGTTATCATAGCCAAATATTCTGGGTTTTCGTCCAATACTTTTTTGAAGTTCGGCATATTTTTATTGATCTGATCCTCCAGCGGGATGATGATGCCGTTATCCGCCCAGGAAAGAAGGTCGTAGTCACTTGCTCCGGCATTCCACATCGCATCAGGCAAGTCACCGCTCGAGATGTCAAGGTTGCGCTTTTCTATATAATCAGAAGAATAGTTGGTCCAGTCGATGTGAACACCCGACTGCTTCTCCAAGCGTTGGAAAATCAATTTTTCGTTTGGATCCGCCGGTGCCAAGGGGGAACTGGAGGTGGTCATCTTCAAGGTTACTGTTTTTTCTAATGGCAACGTGGTGTCCGTCAATTTGTAGTCTGGTGACGATGCGCTGCCGGATGAGGAACCGCATGCCGCCAAAGTCAAGATAGTCGCTGTTGATAGTAAGGCCGAACCGATGAATTTCACTTTCATTTTCATTCTCTTTTTCTCCTCTATATATGTTATTTTTTGTTTCCTATCCTTTGAGCGAGCCTGCCATCATGCCTTTGTCGAAATATTTCTGGAAGAACGGATACATCACAAGAAGCGGCAGGCTCGAGATGACGATCGTGGAATATTTGATCAGCTCTGCCAGCTGTGCCATTTCGGCCATCTGTGTAGCTGATCCAATCATGTCCTGTTGCGGTTGATTTTGGATAAGTATTTTCCGTAGCACCAACTGCAGCGGCTGCAGATCTGCATCCTTCAGGTAGATCATGGCATCGAAATAGGAATTCCATTGGCCAACGAACGCGTACAGGAACAAAACAAAGATGATTGGTTTTGCCAATGGCAACATGATTTTAAAGAAGATTTGAATTTCATTGGCCCCGTCGATGATGGCTGCTTCCTCCAGTTCATCCGGCATTTGTTGGAAATAGGTTCGTGCCAAGATGATGTTCCAGACATTGATCGACCCCGGAAGGATGATGGCCCAGACGGTGTTCAGCATGCCCAGGTTCTTCACCAATAAGTAAGTCGGAACCAAGCCCCCTCCGACGAACATCGTGATGATCAAGAAGATTGTGATTGGTCTTTTCCCTACGAACTTCTTCTTCGACAGGGGATAGGCCGTCAGAATCGATATGCCTACGGTCAAAGCACTGTATGTGGTTGAGTAAAAGATGGAATTCAGGAAACCGCGGACGATGGCGGGATCCTGGAACACCCTTTTATAGCCTTCGATGCTCCAGTTGGCTGGGTTCAGGCTCAACCCCTGTGAACGGAGAACCAGGGGGTCCATAAAGGAGGCGATGAGCACGTACAGCAATGGCGATAAGGTGATCAATACCAAGAAGCCTATCAGGATGCGGTTAAGAACCAGAATACGACGATCAAATTTTGTTAGGGTTATCATTTTTATCCTCCTCTCTATAATGCGGCATCATCACTGCCGACCTTGTTCGCAATCGTATTCACGATCAGCAACAAGATGACGTTAATGACGGTGTTGAATAATCCGACAGCAGTGGAATAGCCATAATCACCCATCTGCAACCCGACTTTATACACGTAGGTCGAGATGATTTCCGAAACGGGCAAGTTCATCGATGTCTGCATCAGGAAGGCTTTTTCGTACCCAACATTCATGATGCCCCCTACGGACAGGATGAACTGGATGACCATGATGGGACGGAGTGCCGGGAGATCGATGTACCAAATACGGTACAAGATATTGGCGCCATCCATATGAGCTGCATCAACCAAATCCTGGCTGACATTCGCAAGTGTGGCGGTGTATAGGACCGAGGCCCAACCCATCCCTTGCCAGATTCCGGAGAAGATGTAGAGTGTCCGGAAATAATTCGGATCGGTCATGAACATGATCGGCGATCCGGTCAACCGTTGCACAAATCCATTGATGGGGCCGTCCGCTGCCAGGAACATGAACAGCATCCCGACGATGATTACCAATGAAATGAAATTCGGTGCGTAAAGGATCAGTTGGAACCTTTTTTTCCATTTTGTGCTGACAAGGTGGTTCAGTGACAAGGCCAGGATAATCGGCGGAAAAAATCCCAGAACCAAGCCGAATATGCTGATTTTCAGTGTATTCTCCAACAAGACGGAGAAATTGGGCGAATCGATGAACTGCACAAAATTCTCGATACCGACCCATTTGCTTCCCATGATTCCCTGCAAGGGATTGTAGTCCTTGAAGGCCAACAAAATCCCGTACATGGGAAAGTATTTGAAAATCAGGGTGAGTAATAACCCCGGGGCTAGCATGTAGTAAAGCATCCGGTGTTGCTTGACGAACTCCCATTTCGTTTGTGTCACTTTTCGTGGTATGCCATTTTGGACCTTTTTCATAGCTATCCATTCTCCTCCTCAAAAATTGAAACGTTTCCAATTCGTTCCTAAAAAATTTGGAAACGTCTTTCTCTCATAATTGAAACGTTTCCAATTCACTCCAAAAAAATATGTTTTTGATGTAGGTTTATAATAATCCAGTAACCGTTTTCTGTCAATACCAAAAACATATTTATTTTACGCAATTATTTTTTGTCGTTGGGCCTTCAATATACGTCACAGGTAACGTTATTTTCTCTTTGACAGCCTCCCCATCGATCAGCTCGATTATTTTTTTGACTGCCGCCTGCGCCATCAGGTCGACTGGCTGACGGATGGTCGACACAATCTGTCGGCGCCCCGCTTCCATTTTGATGCCATCACAACCGATGATCTGAATTTCCTCCGGTACATGCCGTTCCATTGCATCCAAGACTTCCAGTATATCTAATGCGATAAAATCGGTATGCGCGAATACCCCATCTACATCTGGATGTTTTTCAAAAAACGTTTTGATGCCTGCAAGAAGATCCAAAACAGGATCCATCTCATCATAGATGGCATAAGGGATGTTCATCCGTTCGGCCTGCTCCACAAAGCCGGCCCTTCTTTTGGTCGTTTCGCTGGGGAAGCGGGAATGCGTTCCGATATAACCCAATTTCCGGCAGCCTTTTTCAACCAATTTTTCTACCGCTAACTGACCTGCCTGGAAGTTATCTGAGGTGACACAAACCGTCTCCTCTTTGAAATGGCGGTCAATCGTCACAAACGGCAAATGGGAAGAAACGAAATTATCCAAATCCGAGTAGGTGATGCCGATGATGCCATCTACCTTGTTTTCCTGAACCATCTGGATATATTCCAATTCCTTTTCATTGCTGACATCTGAATTGCATAACAGCATCTTGAACTTGTGTTCCGACAGATTCCTTTCCACATAGTAGGCGAATTCCGAAAAGAACGGATGCCATATTGTGGGGATGATCAAAGCGACCGTGTATGTCTTGTTCATCTTCAGGCCACGGGCATATGCGTTAGGAATATAGTTCAATTCCTTCATTGCTGCTTGCACTTTTCGGCGGGTCGATTCCTTCACAGCACCGGAGTCGTTCAGGACGCGGGATACTGTTCCGACACCGACATTAGCCAGTGCAGCGACATCTTTCATTGTTGCCATGTTATCACGCTCCTTTTTGTATACACTTACAATCCTTTTATCATGATAGCAGAGTAATCAAAATAAGTATAGATGCACTTTTTTGCATCTCCTCTTTTTTTATTCTGAACGAGCATCATACAATTATATATTGTTCGAAATGCATCGGTTGTCTTTTTGAAGCTGGATTTTTTTAATCCGGCAAGTCCCGCCCACCTATTTCAATGGCCTCTACGAGAGATTACTCCGTTGCCGCTAATGTGACGGGAGCGCTGTTCGCAAGCCACTGCCGCTGCAAAGATGCCCCCCAAAAAAAGAAAAATGCACCCGCGCTGAATGTATTAACAATCGACGCGGGTGCATTTTGTTGTGTCTAATCTTCTTCTTGGTTCAGGAGCGCCTCTCTGCGTTCGAATTGATGCTCGCTCAGTTTCCTGAAATTGCTCCGGAGTTCCGGATCATCGGTCTTTTCCGCCATTTCCAGAAGGAGATGGCCATTGATTTGCAGGTCACAGAGCGTTCCCAAGGAGGTCTGCATCTTCTTCATTTCCTTGATGATCTCTTTATCCTTCTCGCCGACGATCGGCGCAAGGTAGGTGGCGGCGTAGCGCAATTTCTTGGCATTGATGCGCAGGCTATGGGTCTCTTCATGGTTAGTGAAATCCACCTCTTCCCACTTGCGCAGCAGCCGTTTCTCCATTTTTTCCAATTTCTTGATGGTCGCCTTCTTTTGTTGCCTGTCGTTCAACTGGATGGACTGCAGCAATTGTTCGGTTGCGGCCTCCGCATCCAGAATCCGCTCGGTCAAAGCTCCGCTCTTGATCAAAAGTGCGATGCTGTCCTGTTCGGCTTGCCTTTCTTCTTTCAGCCAGGTCATCACCTGTGCATCTTCGGCCAACATTTCCGGATAAAGCCCCCACAGTTGGCGGCATTCTCCCATCAGGACATCCAACTCGCGCAAGTAGCCGAACGTGGTCGCGATGTCCCGCCAATCCTCGCTCGCTTCCCGGTAATAGCCTTCGTCGCCGTTCGACTTGTTGAAATTCAGCAGCGCCCGCAGTTGGCGGATAGATACGCGTAGGTCATGGGCGGACTCAGGGTCGACCGGATTTTGCTGATAGGCAGCATAGGCGTGCTGGACGCCCGCCATCTGTTCCGTGATGATGGCTTCATACATCGTCTCTTCAGCATCCTTCTTGTGGCTATCTTCGTCGCTCTCTGAAAAAGGGTTCGTTCGGTTCCTTTTACCATCTGCTTGTTCCTGCGTACATTTGAGTGTCTCACCCGGAGCCAGCAGCCATTCCAGTTTGCCGATCGGCTCCTCGTCCAGATTCACCGTGAAGAAGGCTGCAGCGCCCTTCTTGAACGGGATCGGCGCGCCGATCAACTCATTGGTCCACATGCCCATATACGGTTCATGCCCGACGAGCGCCACCGTGAAGCCATCTTCTTCCTGTTTCAGCGCCTCCAGAAAGGCGGCAAATACTCCCGTTGCGAGAAAATCCTTCTCTTCGATTTCCTTCACCCCGGTCGCCTCGGCAACCAGCTCGGCCGTCTCGCGAGCCCGCAGCAACGGACTCGTCCAAATCTTCAAGTTGGCGGTTTCCGTCAGCAAAGGGGCGATGTCCGCCAGAAAGCCTGCCAGTTCCTTCTTGCCTGCATCCGTCAATTTCCGGCTGAAATCATCCCCCTCAGGTGTCCCCTCCACCGCTTTTCCGTGCCGGATCAATATCAGTTGTCCGTTCATATTCCTCATCCTTCCTTTACAACGTTCATTTTTATTTTCGGCTATCGTATGTAAGCGTTTCATCACCTTAAGTATAACACTTTTCCGAGAAAACAATACGCAGAAAATGTTTCCAGAATAAAAGACAGCCACACGATAGGTCGCATGACTGTCTTCGGCCGATTCATCAGGCTATCCTCACTTTTTTCCATTTTCCAGACTTGAAACGCATGGCGATCAAAAGCCAGCGGATGACTTGGTCCAACATGACAGCCAGCCAGGCCCCCAACAGGCCCAATCCTAAGACGTTCACGAAGAAAGTGGCGGCCAGGACGCGGATGAGCAGAATCCCGACGAAAGTGGAGATCAGTGGAAAAACGGTGTCCCCTGCCCCGCGCAATGATCCCGCGACAATCAGCTGATGCGACTGGAAGGGTTGTGTAATGGCGGCGACCCGGAGGGCAATGGCCCCATTGCGGATGATTTCCGGGTCATTGGAATAGAGGCTGACGATGAACTCCGCCCCGAAGAAGAAGCCGATGCCCAGCAGCGTTCCGAACACGGTCCCTATTCTGCTCGTATTGGTCGCATACTTTTCGGCGAGGTCCGCGTCATCGGCACCCAAAGAGCGCCCGACCAAGGACGATGCGGCAATCCCGAACGCCTGCCCCAAGGTGAAGGACAGGGAAAGGATGTTCATCCCGATATTATGGGCGGCAAAGACGACGGTACCCAAGCCGGAGACGATCTGGATGAACAGGATGAGTCCGGCACGCAATACTAATTGTTCCATTGCCGAAGGGAAGCCGATTCTGGCCAGGTTCTTCATCGTCTTCAGCGAAAACTGGAATTTATGTTTAAACGAAAAATTCAATTTGCTTTTGCCGGAACGCAGGTAGCGGACCAGCAAGAGGCTTGCCACCGCATTGGCGATGATCGTCGAGGTAGCGGCACCGACGATGCCCAATTCGGGAATGCCGAACAACCCGTAGATCAATAAGGCATTCCCGACGACGTTCAGGAAGTTTGCGCGCAAGTTCACGCCCATCGGAATTTGGGTCTCGCCGATTCCGCGCAAGGAACCGGTGATGCTGAAGTTGAAGGACTGGAACAGATAGCTGATGCAGATGATCCGGAAATAACCGCGCCCGACTGCGATCGTATCCGGCATAGCGCCCATGAAAGCCATGATTTGGTCCGAATAGATAAAGGCCAAGGCGGCCAATGGCACGGAGAGGATCATACTGACGATCATCACGTGCTTCATGACGTTCTCCATCCGGTCATGTTTTCCGGATCCGAAATAGCGGGCAATCAAGGCTGTCCCGCCGACATTCAGCGCCTGCACCACCGAGAGCCCCAAGAATAGCGGTTGATTGGTAACCCCCACCGCAGAAACGGCCGCCGCGGCATAGGCGTGATCTGGGATATTTCCCAACATCATCATGTTGATCATCCCGAAAAGTGAACTCAAAACCAGTTCGATCAAAACCGGCCAGGCGATGTTCATGATGTCTTTGTTTATCGGACTTTTCGGCTTCTTTATGTCCGTTTGCTTCTCTTCCCCCATAATCATCCTCCTACGACTCGTTCTATGATCAAGATACCGAACAATCGCTTGCCTACCAGCATTTTCCCTTTCAGTATAGCATATTTATGCGCAACTATTCTGCACTAATAAATTCCTTTTCAAGAAACCAGCATAATAGTCCATTCCCTTTCGTTCGTGCAGAAATAACGCGTCCCCACCGCATGCGGCAGGAACGAGCGGATAATACAGCTGCAAAATCAATCCAATATTTTATCAATAATGGAACGCAATACCTTCTCCCGTAATTCGACCGTTTTGATTTTATTTTTTATTTCGTACCCCCGCACCAGCGTCTCGGAAATGTACAATTGCGAAATTTTTCCGGCCAGCGATCCGCCATCAAAAAATTCCTCATTGGCGGTCTGCAGGAC
Source organism: Trichococcus palustris (assembly GCF_900114465.1). Lineage (GTDB taxonomy): Bacteria > Bacillota > Bacilli > Lactobacillales > Aerococcaceae > Trichococcus > Trichococcus palustris. The sequence continues at coordinate 22,931 of NZ_FOTD01000022.1, forward strand.
AATGTCCCCCATTTCAGCAATAGGCGAGGATTTGAAATTGGTGATGGCAATGATAGGCGTATGGTTTTCTTTGGCTATTTTCAAAGAATCGTGGATGTCCTTGGTGCGGCCGCTCAAAGAGAAACAGATCACGAGATCTTCCGGTCCCAGCAATGCTAAGGCATGAGCCTGAAAGTGCGGATCAACGATATGGTTCGCATGAACCCCTACCCGGAGCAACATCTTTTCCAATGAAGCTGCCGACAAGCCACTCGAACCAACTCCGATGATGTATATCCGCTTTGCTTTGGTGATGGCTTCGATCGCCTGCAGGACCACTTCCGAATCGAGCAGCTGCCGGGTCGACTCCAAAACTTTGATTTGGTTCTCCAAAATACGGTCGTAAAATTGATGCTCATTATCGCCTTCATACTGACTGGTGAATTCCTCTTTGGCGATGGCGATTTTCAAATCGGAAAAGCCATTGAAACCGATTTTCTGGGAAAAGCGGATCAGCGTGGCATCCCCTACTTTTACCGCTTCGGTTACATCCTTCATTGTCTGGTACACGGCTTGTTCTTTGTTTTCCAGCAAGTAATCCGCAATCCGTTTCTCGGATTTCGTCAACGCGTGATATTTTTCTTGGATCAGTTGAGCAAGTCCCATAAAGTCATTCCTTTTCATGTTTATGACTCTCATTATACACGAACTTTTTAAAATGAAAATTACCTATTTGCAAACATGAAAGCGTATGCTATATTTCATTTACGGAGATAATCTCCGGAATAAAATAAATAACGGAGGAAATATCCATGAAGAAGGAAGATTTCATCAAAAAAGTCCGTGGCGGCATTATTGTTTCCTGTCAAGCGCAACCAGGAGAACCTTTGTACACTGAAGAAGGCGGTATCATGCCTTTGATGGCTCTTGCAGCTGAACAAGCCGGTGCAGTCGGCATACGCGCTGAATCGGTGAGGGATATTCAACAGATTAAGGAAAGAGTTGATTTACCGATCATCGGGATCATCAAACGTGATTACCCCCCTCAAGCACCCTTCATTACGGCTACCATGAAGGAAATCGATGAATTGGTTGAAACAGGTGTGGAAGTTATTGCCTTGGATTGCACTTTGCGGGAACGCTATGATGGCAAAACAATCAATGCCTTCATCAAAGAAATTAAGGAAAAATATCCCGAACAATTGTTCATGGCGGATATTGCCACTTTTGAGGAAGGCCTGAATGCCTTCCATGAAGGTATCGATTTTGTCGGCACAACGCTTAGTGGTTATACAGAGGACAGTATCAAACAGGACGGACCGGACATCGCCTTGATGAAAAAGCTGGTGGATGCTGGTGTGGATGTCATCGCCGAAGGTAAAATCCATACGCCTGATCAAGCCAAAATAATCCAGGAATTGGGTGTTGCGGGAATCGTCGTAGGAGGCGCAATCACACGGCCAAAAGAAATAGCGAAACGTTTCATCGATAACTTAAAATAAGGAGTGAACATTATGTTTAAAAAATTCTCGCAAATTGGGAGAGCCATGATGCTCCCGATCGCCATTTTGCCTGCTGCCGGCCTCTTGCTTGGTTTCGGCGGCGCATTGACCAATCCAAGTACATTGGCGGCTTATCCTTTCCTTAACATTGGCTGGTTGCAAGTGATCCTGAGCATCATGAGTTTTGCCGGAAGTGCCGTCTTTGCCAATTTGGCGCTCATCTTCACCATCGGGGTCGCTGTCGGTCTCGCGAACGGAGATAAAGGGACTGCTGGTTTGGCCGGCGGTGTGGGTTACGTTGTTTTCGTCGCAACCATCAGTGGTTTTCTGCAATTATTTTCCGCAGAAGGCGCTTCGATCGACACTGGGGTTGTTGGTGCAATAGCTGTCGGAAGTACCGTTGCCTTCCTGCATAATCGTTATCGTAAAATCGAATTGCCGCAGTTTTTGGGTTTCTTCGGTGGCTCGCGTTTTATCCCGATTGTAGCATCATTTGCAGCTATCATTCTTGGGGCATTCTTTTACCTGATTTGGCCACCGATCCAAGGCGCATTGACATCCGCCGGTGAAGCCATCGCAGTGATGGGAAGTTTCGGAACATTCTTGTATGGATTTTTACTTCGTTTGACCGGTGCGGTCGGTTTGCACCATACGATTTATCCGCTGTTTTGGTATACCTCTTTGGGTGGTACTGAAGTTGTGGCGGGTCAAACCATTTCTGGTGCCCAAAACATCTTCTTCGCGCAATTGGCTGATCCAAACCATACAGGCCTTTACACTTATGGAACCCGCTTCTTTGCCGGTCGCTTCGCTACGATGATGTTCGGTTTACCGGCTGCTTCTTTGGCCATGTACCATTCCATTCCGAAGCAGAACCGCAAAAAAAATGCCGGTCTGTATTTGAGTAGCGCCCTCACTTCATTCTTGACCGGTATTACCGAACCACTTGAATATATGTTCTTGTTCGTCGCACCTTGGCTGTATGTGATCCACGCATTCCTTGATGGTATTTCCTTCTTTGTTGCTGATTTACTGAGCATCCGTATCGGAAATACTTTCTCAGGCGGGTTGATCGACTTCTTACTATTTGGTCCGCTACAAGGTAACGCAAAAACAAACTGGGTGTGGGTAATCCCGATTGGTATTATTTGGGCATTGATTTATTACATCGTATTCCGCTTCTTTATTACGAAATTCAAAGTGATGGTGCCTGGTATGGATGAGTCGGAAGCTGATGCAAGCGTACCGGTTACAGCTTCCGGCGCGGCTTCTACTTTGAATGATGAAGCGCATATCATCATTGAAGCATTAGGAAAAGAAGCAAACATCGAATCCGTCAGTGCTTGTGCAACCCGTCTGCGTGTTTCCGTGAAAGATGGTTCGGTCGTTGATAAAAATTCCATCAAGAATCTCGGAGCAACTGCTGTTTTCGAAGTTCAAGGCGGCATCCAAGCTGTATTTGGCGGCAAGGCAGACTTGCTGTCTCAAGAAATCAATCAAATTTTAGGGACAGAAGACTGATTTCAAAATAACCGACCTAGTTAACAAAAAAGCCTCTGATCCGATATGGGACCAGAGGCTTTCATTCGTCAAACGGATCGTGCTGGCTTAAGCTAATTCGTTGACGGAAGCGGCCGTTTCTTCCTTACGTCGCTTCGCGAACTCCGCAGTCGCAGTGAAGAGGACGTCTGTTGAAGAGTTGAGGGCTGTCTCGAAGGAATCCTGAAGGACGCCGATGATGAAGCCGACACCGACTACTTGCATAGCCACGTCATTCGGAATACCGAAGAGGCTTACTGCAAGAGGGATAAGGAGTAGGGAACCGCCAGCAACACCGGAGGCACCGCAAGCGCTGATGGTTGCAAGGATACTGAGGATGAATGCTGTTCCGAAATCTACTGAGATTCCCAAAGTGTTGACTGCTGCCAAGGAAAGTACCGAAATCGTTACTGCCGCTCCTGCCATGTTGATGGTCGCACCAAGTGGGATGGATACGGAGTACGTGTCCTTGTCCAAGCCAAGTTCTTCACACAGAGCCATATTCACTGGAATATTCGCGGCTGAGCTTCTTGTGAAGAAGGCTGTGATGCCACTTTCCCGCAGACATCTGAATACTAGTGGATAAGGATTGGAACGGATATAGACATATACGATGATCGGGTTGACGACCAACGCGATGAATAGCATACAGCCAATGAGGACTGCAAGCAGTTTTCCGTAGCTCAGGAGAGCGCCGATGCCGCTTGTCGCGATGGCATCAAATACAAGACCCATGATCCCTAGTGGAGCGAAGTTGATGACGATCCGGACCATCTCCGTCAGTGCATCAGATACGTTGACCATCATCAGCTTGGTTGAAGCTGCGGCATTTTTCAGGGTCATTCCGAGCATAAGGGCCCACGCTAGGATACCGATATAATTGGCATTGAACAGTGCTTTGACTGGATTGTCCACGACATTAAGGAGCAACGCCTTGAGGACTTCCACAACACCACCAGGGGCGGCGACGTCTTCTACTCCGGCGCCCAATGTCAGGGTCACCGGGAAGATGAAGCTTACGATGACAGCTACAAGCGCCGCCAAAAAGGTTCCTAAAAGATAGAGCCCGATGACGGATGTCATGTTCGTCTCGTGGCCTTTCTTATGTTGCGAGATTGCCGATGAAACCAGAAAGAACACCAGGATTGGCGCGATCCCTTTCAGTGCGCCTACAAATAATGATCCAAAGATCGTAATCGGTTTTGCTGCTTCCGGAGCAACCAAGGCCAGGATGATACCTACGATAAGTCCGATGATGATGCGTTTGACCAAGCTTAACTTATTCCATTGTTTATGTAATGTTAACAAATTCTTATTCCCCCTAATATTTATGAAAATGATAAAAAATAGCAAAAAAGCTGTACTCTGATAAAAAAACTAACTCTTTAGATAGCGGTAATTCTACCACAAAGATTTCTATCTGGGAAGCTTATTTTTCATAAGTTAGAGATTATAAGCGAATAATATATAGCAAACGTCTAATGATTATTCGTGAATAGGTGTATCAATTGCCTTTTGGAACACATTCGCGATTAATCGTTAGGAAATAAGAGAAGAAGCTATTCTTACAGTTTTTCATCATCCACTTGCGAGAGGAATTCATCGATGGCCGCGATGACGGCGCTCAGCGAGCCTTCTTCATACGGCGACTGCAGGTTCGCGGTCCTGACGATTTCCAGGAAGCTCTGGGTCCCGCCGACTTTGCAGATTTTCAGATAGTCGGACCACGCCTTGTCATCGTGGTCCACCAGTGCCCGCTTCCAGAATTGGAAGGCACAGACTTGCGCCAGCGTGTAGTCGATATAGTAGAACGGCGACTCGAAGATGTGTCCTTGGCGGAACCACAATGTTCCTTGGTCCAGGAAGGCATTTTCCGAATAATCCTTGTGCGGATTGTACATTTTTTCCAGTCGGCGCCAGGTCGCTTTCCGTTTGGCAGGTGTCATTTCCGGATGCTCGTAGACCTCGTGCTGGAAGTGGTCGACCAAAACGCCGTACGGCAGGAACTGCAATGCACCGCCGATATGGGCGTATTTGTATTTTTCGGTTTCCTCCTTGAAGAACAGCTCCATCCAGGGATAGGTGAAGAATTCCATGCTCATCGAATGGATTTCACAGCTTTCATAGGTAGGGAAAACCAATTCCGGCTGTTTAATCCAACGCGATTGGTACACTTGGAAAGCATGCCCCGCTTCATGGGTCAGGACATCCACATCGCCGGACGTGCCGTTGAAGTTTGCGAAAATGAAAGGTGAGCGTTGCCCCGGTATGTAGGTGCAATAGCCGCCGCTCGCTTTGCCTTCTTTTGTTTCCAGATCCAACAGGCCGTTGTTGTCCATATAATCGATGAATTCGCCCGTTTCCGGAGACAGTTCATGGTACATTTTTTTGCCCATCGCGACGATGTACGCCGCATCACCTTTCGGGGTGGCGTTGCCGTCCAGGAAGTTCAGATTCAGGTCGTAGTACTGCAGCGCAGCGACGCCGATGCGTTTGGCTTGGCGCTCATACAGTTTGTTCGCCACCGGCACAACGTCCTTCAGCACTTGTTCGCGGTAGGTCTTCACCATTTCACGGTCATAGTCGAAACGCATCATCCGCACGTATCCGAGTGCGACGAAATCTTTGTAGCCCAATTTTTTGGCGATTTCATCGCGTGTTTTCACCAGGCGGTCGTAGATATCATCGAAAGTTGCTTCCTGTTCGGCAAAGAAGCTGTAGTAAGCTTCCGAGGCTGCCTTGCGGGTTTCGCGGTTGGTATCCTGCTGATAGGGACCCAATTGCGACAAGTTAAGCTCTTTGCCGTCGAAGGCGATTTTTGCGCTGGCGACCAGTTTCTGGTAGTTGCTGCTCAACTCGTTTTCTTTCTGCAGCAGCTCGATTACGCTCGGATCGAAGGCTTGCAATTGGTACTGGGCCATCTGGAAATACAGCTTCGGCAAGACCGTTTCCAGTTGGCTGCGGTAAGGGGAACCCAGCAAGGCGCGGTAGTATTTGGTGTGGATGTCCGTGTACAGCGGATTGTATTCGTTCCAATACTCATCTTCCGCTTCATAGAACGGATCCTTCGTGTTGATCGTATAGCGGATCTGCGCAATCTGGTTTTGGGTATCCTGGTAGGAAATCAGCTCCGTCATCGTTTCGACGGCGGCGATGGCTTCCGCCGGTGCGGCGGCAGCGGCTAACTGCGTGATCGCTGCTTCGGCTTTCTCTTTGTATGCACTGAAATCGGGACGTTCATAGGGATATTCTGAAAATTTCACTGGTAGACCACCTTCGTTATTTGTCTGTAATTGATACGTCCAGTATAGCATATTTCCCCGTCTTGCCGCCCACCTAGCAGCGGAAACAGGCTTTGCGAAGGCAGCGGAAACAGGCTGGCTATCCAAAAAGTGGCTGATGCAATATTTTTACCCTTTTTTTGAAGATTTCCCTTTTCCAATCGCCGAAAAAGGTCTATAATGTTCTTCATGGAGAATTACTCAAGTCCGGCTGAAGAGGACGCACTCGAAATGCGTTAGGTGTCGAAAGGCGCGCAAGGGTTCGAATCCCTTATTCTCCTTATTCAGATTTCGGGGGTTACCGAAAAAGCCACAAACCCATCCATCGTTTCCTTCCGGGAAAGCCTGATGGATCGCGTTTGTGGCTTTTTTCTTTTTCCGATTTCGAGAAAATCTTTCCAACGGCCAGATGTCCAGCCGCTTGCTGAATGTGGGAGCATTTCCCCGGAATGAAAAAACTTATATTCACATCTTGTCCTCTAATCAGGTTTTCTCATGGACATTGCGGACTTTTTACATTACACTTAAAGGAGCATTATCAGGATTTATCAAAGCAAAATAGCTTCATTTGGAATACAACATATCATCAAATGAAGCATTTTTTACGATACGGTTGCAGTCTTACAGTTTCAAACTGAAGCACAGATTTAAAATCATTGAATGGAGTGGAATGATGGGGAAAAAAACAAGTGCACGAAAAAAAGTTCATAGGCGGAGGATTGTCACGTTGATCGGTATGCCGATCCTGTTGTTCGTTTCAGGCATCACGCTCCTTTCGCTGGCTTTCTTCGACAACCTTACCTATGCCTTTTACATAACCCGTATGTTCTTCCCTGAAGAGGTCACGATTGCGAAAGCGGACATAGCCGCAAGCGGCACAGCTGCGATCGGCGCCAACCCTCCAGCAAGTCAGTTGGCTTTCCCAAAATACGGGGATGAATTCGGCAAACTGACGGTCGCTTCTGCGGACATCACAACGCCTGTTTTCGTGGGGGACGATGCGACACAGCTCTTGTATGGAGCCGGCCAATACTATGGCTCCGTATTTCCTGGCGATATCGGGAATACGGTCCTTGCAGGCCATACCAATTCGGTTTTCAAAACGCTGGGCGAGGCGAAAATCGGGGATATCATCACACTGGACTTGACTTACGGGACCTATACGTATGAAATCAGCAACATCGAAATCAAGGACGGAACCGATCAATCCATCCTAGCGCAATCCGATGAACAGCTGTTGACGCTCTATACTTGTTATCCTTTCGATTACATCGGCAATACCCCCGACAGATATGTCGTGACGGCCAAATTGGTCGAAGGGAAACCCCTATCGGAAATTCCATTTGTGGAGGAGAGCAACTGATGCGAAAACTAAGACAAATCGGCAGAGTGCTGCTCAGTTTCATTTTGATGTTTCTGGTCGTTGCCTTGATCGGCGTCATCTTCATGAAGGAGGTCCTGTTGAACGCCAACGACATCAACAATCAATTGAACGACAGCGAATATTATTCCCAGGTGGAAGACAGCCTTGCTGCGAAATTTAAGACGTTGAGTCTGGAAACATCCATTCCGGAAGATATTTTTATCGTGGCGACGACCGATCGCTACGGTATGCAACAACTTTCCATTAAAAACAATGAAGCGGCCATCAACTATTTGACCACCGCGGATGCGAAATACACCACCGAGACCGATCGGACCATGTTCGAAGAACCGGTCACGAACTACGTCAAAACCTATGCGGCGGAACACAACCAACCTTTCGATGAAGCGTTGCAGGCACAAACGGATAAGATCATCGGTGAAGCGACCGATATCGTCGCAAGTCATACGACTTTGTTCAATTTAAAGAATGTCGTTGATTTCCCGCAATTCCAGAAGGCACGCAACGCGCTGCATGTCATCAGCGATCATTTTTACATCGTGCCGGTTGCCTTCCTTGCCGTCAGCGGACTGCTCGTGCTGCTGAACCGGAAAAGAATCCACCGTTCGCTGATCTGGATAGGCAGCGCATTGGTCTCCGGATCCGCCTTCGTCATCATTCCGGCGACGGTCGCATTGGTTCTGAAGCTCCCGCAACGCATCACCATTTCGGCCGATTACATCAATACCGCCCTGCGCACCTTGGCGCTGCATTACACCCAATACTTTTTGGTGGTCGGCTTAGTGGCCTTCGCCTTGGGTATAGCGTCATTGGTAGGCTATACCCTGCTCAGCAAAGCAAAACGGGCGCAGTTCCGCAACCGGAAAAGTTATGCCTCAAACGGTGAACGTGCCTAACTGGTTCGCAAAGCCATTTCAGTTCATTGAGAGGAGGTGAAAATTATATGAAAAAAGTTATCGTATCCCTTTTATTCGCATTCGTGTTATTTCTAGGAACAGCACCGAATGTTGCTGCTGCCACTGAAAATGATATCATCGCTACTTTGGAAGCCACAAACTTACCAGCTAATTATGTGCAACAAGCAAAAAATTACTTGATGTCCCACGATGTAACTGCAGCGCAAGCTGATCAGATCATCGCCCACATCAACAATGCACAAGCTATCGTTACTGCAAGTGGATCGAAAAGCGTGAATCAGCTTTCAGATGCCGAAAGACATGCCATCTTGGCTGAGCTTTCTGCAGCGGCTGCTGTATTGGACATGACTGTTACCGTGACTTCCAAGGAAGTTGTCTTCTCTGGTGCAGACGGTACCGTTGTGGCTACATTCCCGACAAAGGGAAATGATGTCAAACAAACCGGTTCAAACAATGTTTACTTAGCAGGCGGAATCACACTGCTTGTAGCTGCAGTCGGTTCGGCTGTTGTTGCTAAAAAAAGATTTTATGCTCCTGTTGAAGCATAAAAGAAGCGCACGAGGATGGTGACATCTTCCGCTTGAAACACCCCTGAACAGAGGAAAGCCTTCTAAAATGGACCCTATAGAATGGACACTAAAAAAAGTGCCCTCTATAGGGTCCATTTTTGTATACTTAAAAGAGAAAAATAAGTTGATGCTTGAAGTGGCGTCGCGATGATAACCCAATTTGAGAAATCAGTCAAAAGCCGCTGTCGCTCCTTCTTTTGACAGATTTCACAAACCGGGTAATGCTAGTCGCCAAGTCCTTCAAGCCCATAATCCACATCTATTGCACTTCGTGCAGAAAGGAATCACTGAATGTCGAAATTAACTTTTACACCAAGTCAGGTCCAAATTTTGAAGGAAAACCAATATGTAAAAAATGTTTCTGATAAAAGCATTACTTATACCGACGAGTTCAAACGCCACTTCATTTCAGAAACATTAAACATGAAAACTACTAAGCAAATTTTTATTGAAGCAGGGTTTGATCCGGAAATGATTGGTGATGACAGGATAAAGTCATTTGCGAAGAAATGGCGAAAAAGATATCGTGAAAATGGCATTTTGGCATTGGAAGACACCAGAAAAAATTCTTCAGGCAGAGCTCGAAAGACAGAACTAACACCTGAGCAACAAATTGAAAAGTTACAAGCTAAAATTTCATTGTTAGAACAGGAAAATGAACTGTTAAAAAAATCAGAATGGAGCGAAAGGAGGCTAGAAAACGCTGAAAATATTAGCGATATCTTCGCAAGAATCCATGGGATGAAAACCGACGGTTCTTATACAGGAACAATCATTGATGCATGTGAGCTATTGGGTGTTTCTCGTTCAGGATACTACAATTATATAAAGAATGCGGACAGTAGAAATTCACGAGAAGAGGAAGATCAATTCTGGAAAATCAAAATCGAAGAAGCGTATAACTACCGTGGCTACAAGAAAGGTTCTCGAAGCATTGTGATGTACTTCAAGAATAAATTTGGGATTACGGTCAATCGTAAAAAAGTGCAGCGGTTGATGAGGAAATATAATATCTTCTGCCCTATTCGTAAAGCGAATCCGTACAAGAGAATTGCGAAAGCTACCAAAGAACATAGCACTGTTGAGAACAAGTTAAAACGTCAATTTGATCAGGGGGTAGCCAAAAAAGTTCTGTTAACAGATATCACCTATTTGCCTGGGGCCAATGGCTTTATAGGTTATTTGTCGACCGTCAAAGATGGCGCAACGAAAGAGATTCTAGCCCACTATGTATCTGATAGCCTGAAACTTGATATTTCTCTAAATACCATTAATCTATTGGCGAGCGCCCACGGTGCCACGCTGCATGAAGATGCCTTTATCCATTCAGATCAGGGCGTCCATTACACTAGTCCTAAATTCCATAAGAAGTTGGCTGATAATCATTTAGGTCAGTCCATGTCAAGAAGAGGTAACTGTTGGGATAACGCTCCGCAAGAGTCGTTCTTTGGACATCTGAAAGATGAAATAGATTATAAAGATTGTGAAAATCTGGAAGATTTACGGGCAATTGTAGATGATTACATTGACTATTACAACAACGAACGCGGACAATGGAATCTAAAAAAATTGCCCCCTGTTCTTTACAGGGAGCAAATATTATTGGGTGCTGCATAAGGTGTCTTTTTTTAATGTCCTTGACAATGGGTCCATATTA
>NZ_FOTD01000026.1 GCF_900114465.1 Trichococcus palustris
TTTGGGACGTGTATTCGGGATTGATGTAGACTACCTTTATACCAAGTTCCCGCGCCTTGTACTCAATAAAGGAAGACAATTCATGGAAAGTCCAGCTATGCAGGTTCGCTTTGTTTTTTCCTCTTAGCCTTGAGGTCCGACGGATGCCGGAAAGCTTTTCCAGATGGATGGTACCGCAGTTTTTTTCCACTGCGAAGGTGACGATCTGTCTGGAAAGCTTGTGGTTGATGTCCCGCATGATTCTGGATTCCTTGTCGTTGATGTTCCTGATTGCGTTAAGTTTTTTCTTTTTTCCCAATTGACGTCGCAGTTCTTTGTATTTCCTACGGAGACACTTGTTTTGTCGGCCGTTGCCAAAGAATTGGGTCTTTCCGTTGGAGGCGACTACGCCGACAGCCGGGCAAAGGATGCCTAGATCCACGCCAAGTATCCCGTCGCCTAAAAATTCCTCCGCTTCGGTATGGACGGAAATTTGCGCCATCCAATGGAAGCCTTTCTTCGTGATCCGCAATGCCCCCAATTTGGAGCCGGAAAGCAACGCGAATACTTCTTCCGGGATAATGGCCTTGATGGCCGTCTTCTTGGCTTTGCCTTCCACCATAAGCGGAAAACGGATGGCTTTTTCGTCCACCGAAAAATTCTGATTGTTGTACGAGAGCATTGGTTTCTTGAAGACGCATTTTCCGAATTGTTTGAGCTTGCTTTTGGCGTAGCGGATCAGTTCATTTTTCAGGACCGAAGGGATATCCGCTTCGATGTCTTTCGAGGTGACCTTTGGGAAACCTTCTTCGCTGATTGCCTGTTGAACCAATACGTTTGCCTGCCAGATATATTCCAATGAGAGCCTTTTCAGTTCCAGGGCCTGTGTCTTTGTCGGCTTCAATTTAATTTGGACCGTCTTCATCTTCGACACTTCTTTCCGTTGCTCGATATACCCCTATTATACGAACATATGTGCGAAAGTGCAAAAAAATAGCGTTTCTATCCCACCCCTAAAGGGGGTGGTGACAACACCGTGGTGGGCTTTCTCAGCGCCAAAGTCGGTAAGCGTGGTTAAGCGGGCCTTTGCCTTTGCCTAGATCAAGGCCGTCGCGGAGTGCCCCCGTAATGTACGCTTTTGCGTTCTGGATGCTGCGCTCCATGCTATGGCCCAACGCCAGGTTGGATGCAATCGCAGATGAAAGCGTACAGCCTGTTCCGTGTGTATTCGGATTGGCGATGCGCTCCGCTTCGAACCAGTGGGCGACGCCATCCGTATAGAGGAGATCATCGGCGGAGTCTTCCAGATGTCCGCCTTTCAGAAGCACACTCGTGTTCGCGGCCTGCGCGATGATTGCGGCCGCCTGCAACATATGCGCTTTCGTATGGATCGCCATACCGCTCAGCACTTCCGCTTCGGGAACATTCGGGGTGATCACATCCGCCAAGGGCAAGAGCAGTGTCTTCAGGGCCGTCCCGGCGTCGTCATTGAGCAGGCTGCTCCCGCTTGTCGCCACCATGACGGGATCGACCACGATGTTGACAGCTTTGTATTCGTTCAGCTTCTCCGCGATGACACGGATGATGTCCGCGTTTGAAACCATCCCTATCTTCACGGCATCGGGGCGGATATCGGTGAAGACGCAATCCAACTGTTGCGCCACAAATTCAGGCGTCGCATCCATGATACCGGCAACGCCCAGCGTGTTCTGCGCCGTCAAAGCCGTGATCACACTCATCCCATATACTTCATGTGCCATCATGGTCTTCAGATCCGCCTGGATGCCTGCGCCTCCACTGCTGTCCGAGCCCGCAATCGTCAAAACTGTTTTCATGTTCCCTTACCCCTTCCATTCCGAAAATGAATATATGTATTGTTCCGTCAATGCTTTTATTCTTGCGCTATCCTGATGAGCCGAATCGTCATGGACGCCGACCACTCGGAACCCGGCCCCCACAGCTGTTTCGACGGCATGCAAGGCATCCTCAAAGACTACCGTTGCTGCAATGGACACGCCCATTTTTTCGACGGCATTTTGGAAAATAAGCGGGCTATCCTTACCGGCCCTGACTTCGTTGGTGGTCAGGATGCCGCTGAAATAATCCAAAATACCCAACCGTTTCAGGGCGACCTCAACCAGTTCCCTTTCGGACGCTGTTGCGATGCACATCTTCACTTGCCGCCCCTTCAGCTTCGCCAGACATTCTACCACCCCGTCCTTCAGCGCTGCCTCATGCCGATAAAAGTCAGCCACTTGAGAAGTCACTTCGGCGATGATGGTTTCCTCGTCATCGGAAATGCCGTAGTGCTCCCTAAAATGGTGGGCCGCCTGCTGCAGGCTCAATGCCTTCACCGTTTCCCGCAGATCCCCGGCAGGTGTGATATTCTTTTTGAGCAGATAGGTTTCGCCGAGGCTGTCCCAGATACCCATGGAATCCAAAAGCGTCCCGTCCAAATCGAAGATGGCTCCCTCTATGTTCATTGGCCCACCATTTCCTCGGCCAGCGGACGCAGCTCTTTTACGGCTACCGTTATATCCGCTTGCGCAAAAATGGCGGATACGACGGCAACCCCATCGATGCCGCTGCCCTTCAGATTCAGGATGTTCCCTTTTGAAATGCCGCCGATCCCCACAACCGGTATCGTTACAGCTTCACAGATCGCCTGCAGCGTTTCGAAGGACAATGCGTCCGCATCCGGTTTGGTTGCTGTATCATAAACAGCGCCCACACCCAGATAGTCGGCTCCGTTCTGTTGCGCGGAGACGGCTTCCTCAACCGAGTGGGCGGAGACGCCCAATATTTTGCCCGCGCCGATTTTGCTGCGGACATCCCCCGCCTGCATGTCACTCTGCCCCACATGCACGCCGTCTGCATCGATCGCCAAAGCCACATCGACGGCATCATTGATGATGAAAGGGATATTGTGTCGGTTGGCGACGGCTTTCACTTCCTTGCCGAGCGCCACGAATGAATCAAAATCCAGTTCTTTCTCCCTCAATTGGACAAAGGTCACGCCGGCTTGAATCGCCTCATCGATTTGCGCCGCAAGGTTCTGTTTTCCCAGCCATTGGCGATCGGTGACGGCATAGAGCAGCATATCCGATTTATCTATGTTCAATCTTCACACCCCCCGCTAGTTTATCGGCTGACATCTTGCTGATTTCATCGATGATGTAGGCCCGATAACTGGACGTCCCGGCATCATTTTTTACCGCCTTTTCTTGTGCCAGCTCACCGCTCAAACCCATCAGGCAGACCGCAGTCGCCGTTGCATCCAGCAGGTTCTCCCGGTTCGCTCCGCAGAATGCGGCAATCAGCCCCGAAAGCATGCAGCCTGTTCCGGAAATTTTAGCCATGCTAGGATGCCCGTTGCGGATAACATAGGCTTTTTGGCTATCCGCAACGATGTCGATTGCCCCTGTTATCGCGATGACCGCATTTGTCCGTGCGCTCAGATCTTTGGCGAAGGCCACTGCTTCGGAAACGGTGTCCTCCGTGACAGCATCGCTGACATCCGCATCCACACCCTTTGTCGTGCCGCTGCCCGCATAGATTGTCTTCATTTCGGAGATGTTGCCCTTGATGACGGAAAAGGCAATCGTGTCGATCAGTTCGAACGTTGTTTCCGTCCGAAGCGCGGAGGCCCCCGCACCGACCGGATCCAACACGACCGGATGGGAGAGGCTGTTCGCTTTTTTCCCTGCCTTCAGCATGGAATGGATAGTCCTTTCGTTCAGTGTCCCGATGTTGAGGTTTAAAGCGGCACAAATCGCCGTGATCTCTTCCACTTCTTTGGGATCATCCGCCATGATCGGAGAACCTCCGGCCGCAAGCAACACATTCGCGACGTCGTTCACGGTTACGTAATTGGTGATGCAATGGACTAGCGGCGTTTCATTTTGAACATTTTCAAATATCTTTTTGAACATGTTGTACCTCCAAATATTTTATTTTGCATAAAAAAAAGCGGGAGTGCCCGAAAGGCATTCCCGCTGAATAGGTTCATTCAATGTTGTTTCCCTACGTTGGCATTATCCAAATCAGGTTATAGGTCGAAGTTGATGACTTCCTCTCAGCCTGCAGACACAAGCTCCCTTTTCCGTATGTAATTATGCTTTCATCTTAGCATAAAGAAAGTCCTTGTTCAAGATGGCATGCCGAAAAAAGAAGCCACACCGGATTGACGGCGTAGCTTCCTCGGTTGTTCATTATTTTGTGATTTTGGCAATCTTGCCTTGCGTCACATAGACCATCAGCACGGAAATGTCGGCTGGATTTACGCCGCTGATACGGCTTGCTTGAGCAATCGTTTCCGGTTGGATCTTTTTAAGATTCTGTTTGGCTTCATTCGCAATCCCGTTGATGGCATCGTAATCGATGTTTTCAGGGATGCGTTTTTCTTCCATCTTCTTCAATTTGACGACTTTTTCGGCTGCTTTCTTGATGTAGCCTGCATATTTGATCTGCACTTCGACTTGCTTCACTACGTCTTTCGGCAAAGCTTCTGCGAACGGCGCAAATTGGATCAAGCCTTCATAATTCAATTCCGGGCGTTTCAACAGATCTGCGAACAGAATACCATCCTTCAAAGCTGCAGAATTTTGTTCCGTCAAATAACTTTGCAGTTCTTCTGTCGGTTTCAGGCGGATGCTTTCCAGACGAGCAATTTCCGCTTCAACGGCTTGCTTTTTCGACAAGAAGAATTGGTAGCGTTCGTTCGTCACCAAACCTATTTCATGGCCCAACTCAGTCAGACGGAAATCGGCGTTGTCATGGCGAAGCAACAAGCGGTATTCTGCACGGGAAGTCAACAGACGATACGGTTCCATCGTCCCTTTGGTAACCAAGTCGTCGATCATGACGCCGATGTAGCCGTCGCTGCGCTTCAGGATAAGCGGTTCTTTACCTTGGACGGCCAAAGCTGCGTTGATGCCGGCGATGATGCCTTGCCCAGCGGCTTCTTCATAACCGGAAGTCCCATTTGTTTGGCCTGCCGTGAAGAGGTTCTTCACGAGTTTCGTTTCCAATGACAGACGCAATTGATGCGGTCTCACGACATCATATTCGATCGCATAGCCTGTGCGCATCATTTGTGCATTTTCCATCCCCGGAACGGAACGGATCAGATCAAGCTGAACATCTTCCGGCAAGGAGGTGGACAGCCCTTGTACGTATACTTCTTCGTTTTTACGGCCTTCCGGCTCCAGGAATAATTGGTGGCGCGGTTTGTCGCTGAAGCGGACGATTTTGTCTTCGATGGACGGGCAATAACGGGCACCCACGCCTTCGACGATGCCGGTAAACATCGGTGCACGGTGTAGATTGTCGCGGATGATGGTATGGCTTTCCGGACTTGTATACGTCAACCAGCAAGACAGTTGGTCTGTCAGGTAATCTTCATCCTTCGTCAAAAAGCTGAAGTGGTTTGGTTGACTGTCCCCCGGCTGCTCTTCCGTTTTAGAATAATCGATGGTGGATGCCATCACGCGCGGAGGCGTACCGGTTTTGAAACGCGCCAAATCAAAGCCTAATTCCAACAGATTCTCAGACAACTTGATGGACGGTTGCGAGTTGTTCGGGCCGGATGAATAGGCCAAATCCCCGATGATGATTTTGCCGCGGGAAGATGTACCGGCCGTGATGACGACGGCTCCCGCGCGGTAAACGGCCCCTGTATGGGTCACTACCCCTTTGACTTCACCGTCTTCGACGATCAATTCCTCGACGATGGCTTGCTTCAGCAAAAGGTTTTCTTGTTTTTCGATGGTGTATTTCATTTCGTGCGAATAGTCATTTTTATCGGCCTGGGCACGCAAGGCTTGAACAGCAGGACCTTTCCCTGTGTTCAACATCCGCATTTGGATATAGGTCTTATCGATGTTGCGGCCCATTTCTCCGCCCAAAGCATCGATTTCCCTTACAACGACACCTTTGGCCGGTCCCCCTATGGAAGGGTTGCAGGGCATAAAGGCTACCATATTCAAATCAATCGTGACCAACATGGTGTTGCAGCCCATCCGCGCTGCGGCGAGAGCCGCTTCCGATCCGGCATGTCCTGCCCCTACAACGATGACATCAAATTTTCCAGCTTCAAATCTATTCATCTTATAATTCCTTTCTTCTTATCAATCTATTTGGTGCTTCTATTTTCATTTTGTCTTTTTGTCGTGTTTAAACGCAATTCATCGTATCCTGTTTTAGTTGAGTTCTAAATCCTGTTTAGTTGAACTCTGAATTGCAGAACGGACGTCACTTCACACCTAGGGCTTAAATCTGAAAACCGCAGATTTTAGTCCTAGGTGCTCCAGTGATTCCGTTCTAAACGCAATTCATCGTATCCTGTTATTTTCCTAGGCAGAATTGGGTGAATAGTTGGGTCAGCAGTTCGTCTTGGACGCTGTCGCCGGTTATTTCGCCAAGGAGATCCCAACAGCGGGTGAAGTCGATTTGGACCAAATCGATCGGCATGCCGGCTTCGATGCCCTTCAGCACCTCATCCAAGGAATCCATCGCGTCGTTCAGTAAGGCGATATGACGGACATTGGATACATAAGTGGCGTCCGTTTCGCCCGTTTCGCCGCCGAAGAACATTTTCGTGATTTGTTTTTCCAATTGATCAAGACCGGCTTCGCTCAGCATGGATGTTTGGATGACTTTTTCTGTATCGCTCCATGGCTCCAGGTCTGCTGTCGTCATGTTGGGAGCCAAGTCCATTTTGTTCAATAGGATGATGCGGTTCATATCTTTGGTGTCTTCCAATAATTGTTTATCTTCTTCCGTCAGACCTTCGTTTTGGTTGATCAACAGCAAGATTAAATCGGCTTCCGCTAGGGCTTTGCGGCTGCGCTCCACCCCGATTTTTTCAACGACGTCTTCGGTTTCGCGGATACCGGCCGTATCGATCAGCTTCAAAGGAACGCCTCGGACATTGACATATTCCTCGATGGTGTCCCGGGTCGTACCAGCGATGTCGGTTACGATCGCTTTTTCTTCACGGATCAGGCGGTTCAGCAAACTGGATTTCCCTACGTTCGGGCGACCGATGATGGCTGTTTGAAGACCTTCACGTAAAATTTTCCCTTGTTTCGCCGTATCCAGCAGATGTTGGACATGCCCCTTCACTTCGATCGTTTTGTCCTTCAACAGCTTCGTCGTCACTTCTTCGACATCATCATATTCCGGATAATCGATGTTCACTTCGACTTCAGCCAACGTATTCAAAATGATCTGGCGGATATCTCTGATCATGCCTGAAAGTTTCCCATCCAATTGGTGCAGGGCAACATCCATCGCACGGTCCGTTTTCGCACGAATCAAATCCATAACGGCTTCCGCCTGGGACAAGTCGATCCGTCCATTCAGGAAAGCGCGTTTGGTGAATTCTCCGGGTTCCGCCATGCGCGCACCGTTTTGCAGAACGGTCTGCAGGATGCGGTTAACGCTGACGACTCCCCCATGGCAGTTGATTTCGACGACATCTTCTCTTGTGAAGGTCTTTGGTGCACGCATCACCGAAACCATCACTTCATCGATCATTTCGCCCGTGCGCGGATCGTATAGGTGTCCATAATTGATGGTGTGCGTTGGAACTTCGGCTAATTTCTTTGTTCCGGAACGGTATAGTTTATCGGCTATCTGCGTTGCTTGATCCCCGCTCAACCGGACAATCCCTATCGCGCCTTCTCCCGGTGGGGTTGAAATGGCGGCGATGGTATCAAATTCATTAATAATCACAAACAATCATCCTTTCTGAAATAATTTGATTGCATCCTTTGTATGTCTTTTACGATAATGTGCGCAAAAAAAGCGCCCACTCCCCCCATTGGTTTTCTGGGGGGAAAAGCACTTTGACTGCGTTTCACACTTTTTATTCTTTTATACGCTTGTTTTCTCTAGACTCTAGCAGATTATACAAGCTATTTTTTCGTTATGCAAGCATTTTAGCGTTCTTTTTTGTTATCTGATGTACAGATAGATGCCGCTCAAGATCACGCCGGCAACCAACAGGATGATGACATTGCGCAGATGTTTTTTACGGTTCACGTAGACACGCAAATGGATGTTCATCAAATCCATTACACCCAACAGAATAATCGTCAACACACCGACAAATCCCACAATCAGGGTAATCATCGACGCAATAAATATCAAATCTATAAAATTCATGGAAATCCTCCTAAAATGATATGCCATTATCTCAAAATACTATCCAACAAAACAATATGTTCAGTATAGCATAGCAAGTTGTTCAGGTTCCCTTTAAAAAAATACTAAATTGTGTCCATTTCTTTCATTAGTCGATGCGCAAAGCGATTTTCCCGGTTTGCTCAGCATCTTCCAGTCGTTGGAATGCTTTTTTGAAATCTTCGATTGGGTAGACGTCATCCACTACCGGGTGCAGCCCGTGTTCCGCCACAAAATGCAGCATCGCTTCATATTCTTCAAAGCTGCCCATTGTCGAGCCTTTCAGCGTGTATTGGCCATAAAAAAACTGGCGCAGATTGAAGATGACGGTATCGCCCGTTGAAGAACCGAATATGACGATGGTTCCCCCTTTACGCAAGGAATGCAGGGATTTGTCAAAGGTAGCAGCCCCAACCGATTCGATCACCACATCCACTTTTTCGCCGGCTAGCGCCGTCTCCCAGTTTTCGTCGCTCAGTACCCCTTTATCGGCGCCGCGCTCAAGGGCGCTTTGGAGTTTCTCTTCTGAACGGGAAGTCACGAATACCGTTGCGCCGGCTGCCTTCGCAAACTGCAACAAGTAATTCGCAACGCCTCCGCCGATTCCTGGAATCAGGACCTTCTTCCCTTGGGAGACTTCCCCTTTGGTGAATAAGGCCCGATACGCCGTCAAGGCAGAGAGCGAAAGGACGCCGGCTTCTTCCCAGGACAGATGGACCGGTTTTAAGACGGCATCCTCTTCGGAAACCACGATTTCTTCCGCCATAGCGCCACGCTCGGAGGATCCCAGGATGACGAACGTTTCAGGTGCGGCATCCGCATTTTCCCACCAGCCGCTGCCGGGGTATAGCATCACTTCATCCCCCACCTTGAACTTCGTCACACCCGCTCCGATTTCGGCAACAACACCCGCGGCATCCGATCCGATGGCAACCGGCTGCTCTTCATGCGCCTGTGCGAGCGCAAATAAATCACGATGGTTCAGTCCGGCGACTTTGATACGTACTTTTATGTCGTTTTTCCCTACGGATGGAATTGCCCGTTCTGCCCATTTCAATCCATCTATCCCTATCTGCCCACTATGTATCAAAGCCTTCATAAATACCCTCCTCAAATGATTTCCTATTATCATTCAGTATATCTTTTATTGCACGATAAGAAAAGTTGAACGGATGCTCTCACCCTGAAACCCAGCGATTCGCGGAACGAAGAATTCATGCTTTCCGAAACAGTCAACAAAGGGTCCGAGAAAAAATCCCGGACCCTCTCAGCTTATTTATTTTGTGTGAAACGGATTGCTTTTTCCCCGATATCGGAACGGTAGAAAGTATGCGCAATCGGATTGGCATCCAAATAACGATAGGCTTTATCCTGCGCTTCTTGCAGAGTGGCGCCTTGTGCAGCCACCAAGAAAATGCGTCCGCCATTGGAAACAAGGCCGTTTTCGCCTTCCTTCACGCCGGCAGCATAGACGGTGCAGTCCGCAGCTGCCGTATCCAGTTTCGGCAATGGGATGTCTTTCAGTGGTGCTTCAGGGTACCCTTCAGCGGCAACAACAACACCCAACGTGTAACGGTCGGTGTGCATTTCGATAACCGGATCTTTCCCGTTCAAGATATCATCGATCACTTGCGCCAAATCGGAAGCCATCTGGTGCATGATGACCTGCGTTTCTGGGTCGCCGAAACGGGCATTGAACTCGATGACTCTCAGGCCTTTTGCCGTGATCATCAATCCAGCGTAGACAACCCCTTTGAAAGGACGTCCTTCTGCAACCATCGCATCCACGGTCGGTTTTACGACCGTTTCCAGCACTTCTTGGATCAAGGCTTCAGAAACTTGAGGGACTGGGGAATAAGCTCCCATACCGCCCGTATTCGGGCCTTTGTCCCCGTCATAGGCGCGCTTGTGGTCCTGAGCAACTCCGCTGTAGTAGTATTTCGATCCGTTCGCAAGGGCGAACAAAGAGAATTCTTCCCCCTCAAGATATTCTTCGATGACCACTTTCGGTTTGCCGGCTGCGTATTTCCCTTCCAGCAACATGTCGCGTAAAGCATCCGTTGCTTCGGTCATCGTCATCGCGACGACAACCCCTTTACCAGCCGCCAATCCATCCGCTTTGATGACGATCGGCACACCTTGTGCTTCCACATATGCCAAAGCAGCAGCATGGTCTTCGAACGTTTCGTAGGCTGCAGTCGGGATGCCGTATTTCTTCATCAAATCTTTTGCGAATTGTTTCGAGCATTCCAGGTCTGCCGCTTTTTTGCTTGGTCCAAAGACTTTCAATCCTGCTGCATCAAATGCATCGGTCACGCCTTCAAACAGAGGGATTTCTGGTCCGACAAAAGTCCAAGCGACCTTTTCCGCTTTTACAAACTGAATCAACGCTTGATGGTCATTTTCTGCAATGTCAACCAATTGAATGCCGTCTTGCGCCATGCCAGGGTTTCCTTTAGCGCAATAAACGGTTTCCACCAACGGGCTTTCTGTGAATTTTTTTGCGATGGCATGTTCGCGGCCGCCACTGCCGATTACAAGAACTTTCATCTGTGGGATCCTCCAACCTTTTTGTATGAACCTATTTGTTTCCTAAATGCGTTCTGAATCTTAATAGTTGAGCTCTGAAACCTAGAAAAAGCTGCATCATTTATTTCAGCAACTGTTTTGTAGAAAGACCTCAAACGTCGCACTGTGACGTTTGAGTGCCTAAGTTGACACTCACACACGGGCAAAAAACGCCCGTTTAGTGTTTGTCCTCTTAGTGCTCGATTTCTACCGCGGGATTCATTGTCATGGCTCTTGCGATTTTAATCGCTTAGAGACATGATACACTTGGTCGTTTGCGACCACAGTGCATCCTTTTTTAAGCGAGTTCTGAAACCCAGACCCCTCCGCCTAACGCTGTTCATGCCCACCCAGCCAAAACCGGGCTGTTTGGTCCTGAACGTCGTTAGTGCTCGAACTCTGCGCGTAGGATTCATCACATCTTGTCTTTAGTGTCTGAAGTGTCTTACGTTTGTTTTCAGCATGGTGATGCCGTATTTGTTCGCCATTTCGATGGAATCTTTATCTTTGATGCTGCCGCCTGGTTGAACGATTGCTTTGATGCCATGTTGCGCTGCGTATTCGACGCTGTCATTCATCGGGAAGAAGGCATCGCTGGCCAGTACGGCACCTTCGATGGCATTGCTTGCTTCGGCTTGTTCAATCGCGATTTTAACGGATCCGACACGGTTCATTTGGCCGGCACCAATCCCGACAGTCTGTTTGCTGTTCGCCAAAACGATGGCATTGCTCTTCACGTGTTTAACGATTTTCCAGGCAAAGTCCATGGCTTTCATTTCATCTTCTGTCGGTTGACGGTCGGTCATCACTTCCCAATTGGACGGCACGTCATCCGTGTTGATGTCCTGTGTCTGTTCCAACATCCCACCCAGTACGGAAACAAATTCTTTTCCGCCTGCTTTTGCAGCTGAGAAATCCAACGTCATGATGCGGATGTTCTTTTTCTTCGTCAAGATTGCTAAGGCTTCTTCTGAATAGCTTGGAGCAAGAACGATTTCCAAGAACATGCTGTTCAGTTTTTCTGCTGTTGCAACATCCAATGGACGGTTGGCAACCACGATGCCACCGAAGATGGAAACCGGATCGGCTGCATAGCAACGGTCAAAGGCTTCATCGATGTTTTCGGCGATGCCGACGCCGCATGGATTCATATGTTTAACCGCAACCACTGCAGGTTCATCGAATTCACGCGCAATACGGATGGCAGCATCCGCATCTTTGATGTTGTTGTATGATAATTCTTTTCCGTGCAATTGAACGGCACTGGCAATCGAGAATGGCACTGCGATCGGCTCTTGGTAGAAGGTAGCTGTTTGATGGCCATTTTCGCCGTAACGCAGGCTTTGTTTCAAATCGTAGGTCAACGTTAATTTTTCAGGCTCTGTTTCGCCGACAACATTGGTCAAATACTGCGCAATCAAAGCGTCATAGCTTGCAGTGTGGCGGAATACTTTCGCTGCCAAAGCTTGGCGTGTTTCAAAAGTGGTTGCGCCTGTCGTTTCCAATTCGCTGATGACTTTATCATAATCGATAGGATCAGTGATGACCGTTACGCTGGCATAGTTTTTCGCTGCGCTGCGCAACATGCTCGGTCCGCCGATGTCGATATTTTCGATGGCATCCGCCAAGGTAACATCCTTTTTGCTGATTGTTTCTTTGAATGGATAAAGGTTCACCACGACGAAATCGATCGGTACAATGTTATGTTCTTTCATTGCCGACATGTGTTCAGGCAAATCGCGTCTGCCCAACAAACCGCCATGGATAAGGGGATGCAACGTTTTGACGCGGCCATCCATCATTTCCGGGAATCCTGTTACATCTTCAACAGAAATCGTTGGGACACCAGCATCTTCCAATGCCTTCTTGGTTCCGCCAGTTGAAATGATTTCAATGCCTTTCGCAACTAATGCTTGTGCAAATGCTACAATACCTGTTTTATCTGAAACACTGATTAATGCTCTTGTCACTATGTGTCACTCCTCAAATTTTATTCACTCTATATGGATATTCTGCCTTCAACAAAACGGAGGACATCCGCCAAGGCGAAGTCCTCATTTCATTTTCTGATCACTTATTTTTTTCAGCTAACTGTTGAATCACTTGCGGGAAGAGGCGGTGCTCCACTTGATGGATTCTCGTCTCCAAAGACTCCAAGGTGTCATCCGGCAGAATCGCAACCTTTTCCTGGGCGATGATCGGGCCGGTGTCGACACCTTCATCGACAAGGTGGACCGTAACGCCCGTTTCGGGAACACCCGCTTCAAAGGCATCTTGGATGCCATGTCTGCCCGGGAAAGACGGCAGCAAGGAAGGATGGATATTGACGATACGGTTGGCGTAGGCCGTCAACAAGGTCGGTCCGACAATACGCATATAGCCCGCCAACACAACCAGATCGACTGCCTCTTCATCCAGATGCTTCAAGATTTCATTCTCGTAGGCCATCCTGTCCTCGAAGCGTTTCGGGGTAAAGGTGATCACGGGAATGTTTAATTTTTTGGCGCGTTCAATCGCAAAGGCTTTCGGCTTGTCGCAGAACAGGAAGGCGATGGTTGCATCCACTTTGCCGGCCGCGACAGCATCAGCGATCGCTTGGAAATTAGAACCGTTTCCTGAAGCGAATATAGCTATCCTCATGCTTGAGCCTCTTTCAGGATAACCTCTTTTTCTGATTCTTTTGCAGCCACAGATCCGATCACGTAGCCTTTTTCATTGTTTTCTGCAAGGACAGCAAGCACTTCATCCGCATTTTCCGGCGCAACAGACAGAACCATGCCGATGCCCATGTTGAAGATTTCGTACATTTCAAGCGCTGGAATCTTTCCAAGATCTTGCATCACTTGGAAGATCGGCAATGCTGGCCAGCTGCCCAATTGGATTTCCGCTTGCACGTTTTCAGGAAGCATGCGCGGAACGTTTTCAACGAATCCGCCGCCGGTGATATGTGCTACACCATGCAGTAATTGTTTTTTGATCAACGGGAGCAAAGCATTCACATAGATTTTTGTAGGCGTCAATAACACGTCGCCCAACTCTTGATCATCCAACCCGGCAACTTTGTCCGTCAATTTATAGGAATTATCCTTGAAGAAGATTTTACGTACCAAAGAGTAGCCATTGGAGTGGATACCTGTCGAAGGAAGTCCGATCAGAACATCGCCTTCTTTGATCAATGCAGGGGACAACAAAGCATCTTTTTCCGCAACACCGACCGTAAAGCCAGCCAAGTCAAAGTCCTCTGGGTCATACATATCCGGCATTTCAGCTGTTTCGCCGCCGATCAGGGCAGCTCCGGCTTGTACGCAACCTTCTGCGACTCCGGCAACGATCTGCTCCAATTTTTCGGGACGGTTTTTGCCGACCGCTACATAATCCAAGAAATAAAGGGGTTCAGCACCTTGGGCAACGACGTCATTGACGCACATCGCCACGCAGTCGATCCCGATTGTATCGAATTTGCCAGCTTCGATGGCTAGCATCAGTTTTGTGCCGACGCCATCTGTACCGGATACGAGAACAGGCTTTTTATAGTTCAGTTCGGAAAGGTCAAAATTTCCGCCAAATCCGCCGACTTCGCCAAAAACACCAGGACGTTTGGTGCGGTCGATATGTTTTTTGATACGGCTTACCGTTTCATAGCCGGCTGTGACATCCACACCCGCTTTTGCATATGCGTTTTCCATTATTGTCCTCCCTTTAGATTCACTCTTTGAATCTCAGTCATATTGTTCACATAATCCGCTTCATAGTCATACAGGCCAGTCGGGTAATCCCCGTTGAAGCTATCCATGCACAAGCCTGAATACGGCATATCAAATTTCAATCCGATTGAATCGATCAAGCCTTCTTGACTAAGGAAAGCCAAGCTATCTGCACCGATATATTCGCATATTTCGTCAACGGTCATTTTAGCAGCGATCAGTTCAGCTGATTTGCTGATGTCGATGCCGTAAAAACTTGGGTAGATTAAAGGCGGGGAAGAGATGCGGACGTGCACTTCTTTCGCTCCCGCTTCTTTCAATAAAGTGACGATGCGTTTGCTGGTTGTGCCGCGTACGATGGAATCGTCCACCATGACGACGCTTTTCCCTTGGACAACGCCTTTGACAGCCGACAGTTTCATCTTAACGCCTAATTCACGCAGTTCCTGTGTCGGTTGGATGAAGGTACGGCCCACGTATTGGTTCTTGATCAGACCCATTTCATAAGGGGTGCCGCTCTCTTCGGCAAAACCGCTCGCAGCGGATAAGGAAGAGTTGGGCACACCGATGACGATGTCCGCAGTCAATGCCGGTGCTTCGATTGCCAGTCGTTTACCCATGCGTTTGCGTGCCGTATGCACGTTCACACCGGCGATATTGGAGTCCGGACGGGCGAAGTAGATGTATTCCATCGCTGCGATGGAAATCGTTGTATCATCCGTATATTTTTCGATGGTCAAGCCGTTTTCGTCAATGATCGCCAGTTCCCCGGCATTGACGTTGCGGACAAAGTCGGCACCGATCGTATCGATGGCACATGTTTCGCTGGCCATCACGTACGCGCCGTTCGGCAATTGTCCGATGACAAGCGGACGGAAAGAGTTCGGATCGACGGCGCCGAACATTTTTTCATCCGTCATAAGGATGTAGGTGAAGCCGCCTTTCACAAGATTCAGGCTTTCTTTGATTTTATCGATCAGCGTCTCTTTTTGGCTGCGTCTGACCAGATGCATCAATACTTCCGTATCGGAAGTGGAATGGAAAATCGCTCCATCCTCTTCCAGATTGCGGCGCAATGACTTCGCATTCACCAGGTTGCCGTTGTGGCAGATGGCGATGTCCATATCATAGAAATGGTATAGGAAAGGTTGGACATTTTCGATGCTGTTTTGCCCGGATGTGGAATAGCGCACGTGACCGATGGCGCGATTCCCTGTCAATCTTTTAAGATCATCTCCGTTTTTGAAGACTTCGCTGATCAACCCCAGATTGCGGTGGACCAGCAGTTTCCCTTCATCACAAGATACTATCCCCGCACCTTCTTGTCCGCGGTGCTGCAAGCTGTGCAAACCGAAATACGTCAATTGGCTGGCATTATCGTCTCCCCAAATGCCAAACACGCCGCATTCTTCGTTTAAGCTTTTTGTTTCAGCAAGCATGGAATAGCCTCCTCCCATTTCGTCTGTATTTCTTTCACTGATAAGTTGATTGTTTCATTTTCGGCAGCGATGTTCGCTTTTCCGTCATTCGTCACTGTCCCGATTTCTGTTGCAGCCGAACCGAAGATGGCTTCCACTGCAGCAACATTTTCAGGTTTCACAGTCAAGATGAAGCGGGATTGTGTTTCGCTGAATAAGAAAGTTTTATCCATGGCAACTGTTACGTCGAAGCCTAATGCTGTATCAAATACGCTTTCCATCAAACCGACAGCCAAGCCGCCTTCTGATAAATCATGCGCGCTTTCGATTAACCCAGCTTTGATCGCTTTTAGGACATTTGCTTGGTTTTCTTTTTCGACAGCCAAGTCGAAGTCCATCAATTTCCCTTCGATCTTGCCCAATTCCAATTTTTGCAATTCGGAACCGTTGAAGTCGGCTTTCGTATCGCCGATAAGGAAGATTCGGTCGCCGGCATTTTTGAATGCTTGGGTCGTGATATGTGCAATATCTTCGATCAGACCGACCATCCCGATCATTGGTGTCGGATAGATGGCTTCGCCATCCGTTTCGTTGTATAGCGATACATTACCTGAAATGACTGGCGTATCCAATTGGCGGCAAGCTTCAGAAATGCCGTCTGCGGAAGTGCTCAACTCCCAGAAGATTTCCGGTTTATCCGGATTTCCGTAGTTCAGGCAGTCTGTGATCGCTAATGGTTTTCCGCCGCTGGCAACGATGTTACGGGCAGCTTCTGCAACCGCAATCTGTCCACCGATTTCAGGATTCAAGTACAAGTAACGGCCGTTGCAGTCCGTCGTCATCGCGATCGCTTTTTTCGTTCCGCGGACGCGGACAACAGCAGCATCGCTTCCCGGTCCCACAACCGTGCTGGTGCGAACCATGGAATCATACGTTTGATAAATGTTCTTCTTGGAAGCAAGCGTCGGTTGTTGCAACAGGGTAGCCAAAGTGTCTGCAGCCGATGTGAAGACCGGTTTGTAGTCTGCCATCGCAGCAAATGCAGCGATACGCGCAGGCTCTTGCGTTGGTTTTTGGTAAACTGGTGCATCCTCAGCCAAAGCATCAACCGGCAGGTTTGCCACTTCTTTTCCATGGTGGTACAGACGGTACATGCCGTCATCCGTCACTTCGCCGATGACAACAGCATCCAATTCATACTTTTTGAACAAATCGATGATGCGTTGTTCTTCGCCTTTCTTGATGCACAACAACATGCGTTCTTGTGATTCGGAAAGCATCATTTCGTAAGGAGTCATTTCGGTTTCGCGTTGCGGAACATCATCCAAGTTCAAGATCAGGCCGCTGCCTGCTTTAGATGCCATTTCAGAACTTGATGAAACAAGCCCGGCAGCACCCATATCCTGGATTCCGATTAAAGCGTCAGAGTAGTCATAGATGCATTCCAAACAAGCTTCCATCAATAATTTTTCCATGAATGGATCGCCTACTTGGACAGCAGAACGTTGTGATTCTTCCTCTTCTTTGAATTCAACTGATGCAAAAGTGGCACCATGGATACCGTCACGGCCTGTTTTTGCGCCGACGTACATGATCGTGTTTCCGATACCTTTTGCTTGCCCTTTTTGCATATCTTTTTGGTCGATCAGACCGACGCACATAGCGTTAACCAAAGGGTTCCCTCTGTAGCAAGGATCAAAAACAGTTTCCCCGCCGACAGTCGGAATACCGATACAGTTGCCGTAACCGCTGATGCCGGCTACAACTTCTTCAAAGATATACTTTGTGCGTTCATTGTCCAATTCGCCGAAACGCAAGGAATCAAGGATAGCGATCGGACGTGCACCCATACTGAAGATGTCGCGGATGATTCCGCCGACACCGGTAGCTGCGCCTTCATACGGTTCAACAGCGGATGGATGGTTATGGCTTTCCGCTTTGAAAACAACGGCTTGGCCATCGCCGATATCCACGATACCGGCACCTTCGCCAGGTCCTTGCAATACTTGCGGGCCTGAAGTAGGGAATTTTCTTAAAATCGGTTTTGAATTTTTATAAGAGCAGTGTTCGCTCCACATAACGGAAAACAGACCCGTTTCCGTATAGTTCGGTAAACGGTGCAAAATATCGTTGCTGATGGTTCCGTACTCTTCGTCGGTCAAACCCCATTCACGATATATTTTCAGATCTTTTACTTGTTCGGGTGTCGGTTCCAAAAAGGCCATTATTTGCACAGCTCCTTCTTATAATTTTCATACATTGACTGGAATAAGCGTAAGCCATCAGCTGAGCCCAACAATTCTTCAACGGCACGTTCCGGATGGGGCATCATGCCCAACACATTGCCTTGCTTATTGATGATGCCTGCGATATTTTCGATACTCCCATTTGGGTTTCCATTTGCGTAAGTGAAGACGATTTGGTCGTTGTCTTTCAATTCCTGCAGCGTTTCAGCATCGCAATAGTAGTTGCCTTCACCGTGCGCGATAGGGATGGTGATGATTTCCCCTTCTTCGTATGCGGAGGTAAATTGTGTGTTTGTATTTTCGACCCTCAGATCCTGTTGTTTGGAAATGAATTTCAATGAATCATTGCGGCGCAATGCTCCCGGCAACAAACCGGCTTCCGTCAAAATTTGGAATCCGTTGCAGGTTCCGAAAACAGGTTTGCCTGCTTCGGCAAAACGGATCACTTCATCCATGATATTGGAGAAACGAGCGATGGCACCTGTGCGCAGATAATCGCCATAAGAGAAACCTCCCGGAAGCAATACCGCATCAAAGCCTTCCAGACTGGTTTCGTAGTGTTGAACATATTCCGCATCTACCCCAAGGATATCTTTCACAGCTGCATACATATCTAAATCACAATTTGATCCAGGAAAAACGATGACAGCGAATTTCATTAAGCTTCAACCTCCTGAATGTCATAACGGTATGTTTCCATTACTACGTTTGCCAACAGTTTGTCGCAGATTTCTTCGATTACTTGCTCAACATTTTCTTCGTCTTTAGAGACTTGAATTTCAAAGTATTTCCCGATGCGGATATCTTCGATTGTTTCATAGCCCATACGGTGAACGGCACCTTTGACTGCTTCCCCTTGTGGATCTAAAACTGAATCTTTGTATGTTACGTAAACTGTTACTTTGTACATGTTCAAACTCCTCACTTTTCTCTTCTGATGGATTGGTTAGTTGTTTTTGTCTGGTTGTATTGGTTGTATTGGTTGTATTGGTTATTTTGACATTTTGTTCAGTCGGTCTAATACTTCTACGTAAACCGGAATGATGTCCCCTAAGTCACGGCGATAAATATCTTTGTCCAAATGTTCATTGGTCTCGATATCCCATAAACGGCAAGTATCCGGTGAGATTTCATCGGCAAGGATGATTTTCCCATCAGCGGTTTTCCCAAATTCAATCTTGAAGTCGATCAAGCGGATACCGATTTTTTTGAACATCTCGACTAATGCGGCATTGATCTCCAATGCTTGCTTTTTGATTTCTGCAACTTCTTCATCGCTTGCGACCGCAAGCGCCTTGACATGTGCATCGTTGATGAACGGATCGTTCAATGCGTCGTTTTTGTAATAGAATTCCAGGACTGGGAATGGTAAGTCAATTCCTTCTTCCATACCGAAGCGTTTTGCGAAACTTCCAGCTGAAACGTTACGGACAACGACTTCCAATGCGTACATATCAACTTTTTTCACCAATTGTTCGGTTTCTGATAACTCTTGGATGTAATGGCTCGAAATCCCCTTTGCAGCCAAATACTCGAAGATGCGGCCGGTAATTTGGTTGTTGAGTCTGCCTTTGCCTTCAATAGCGTCCTTCTTCACACCATTCAATGCAGTCGCCTGATTTAAATACTCTGCCAAAAGAACATTTTCTTGGTCTGTTGCGTACATCTTCTTAGCTTTCCCAGTATAGAGCAATTCTTTTCTTTCCATTATCCCCGTCCCTTTCTAAATCCGAACATTAAATTATATACTAGTGTTTTTCATTCGTATATATTGTATCATCTAACATCCGGTTGTCAATGACATTTTCATCATTAAAGAAAAAACATTTTTCAAAACTATAACAATAAAATTATGAATTACCATTCAAAAAAAAGGCCGGAACCATGGCTCCAGCCTTTTGCATTAGTCGCCTAAGCCCAGTCTTTCAAAGACTTCGTCGACATGATTCAAATGATAGTTATAGTCGAAGGCATCATCGATGTCTTCTTTAGTCAATTTAGACATAATTTTTTCGTCTTGTTCCAATAATGGACGGAAAGCCGTCTGGTTATCCCAAGACAAGGCTGTTTTTGGTTGCACCAAGTCATACGCTTCTTCACGGCTCATGCCTTTGTCGATCAATTTCAACAGAACGCGTTGGCTGTAGATCAAACCGAATGTTGCGTTCATGTTGCGGATCATGTTTTCAGGGAAAACAGTCAGGTTCTTCACGATGTTCG
Source organism: Trichococcus palustris (assembly GCF_900114465.1). Lineage (GTDB taxonomy): Bacteria > Bacillota > Bacilli > Lactobacillales > Aerococcaceae > Trichococcus > Trichococcus palustris. The sequence goes on from NZ_FOTD01000026.1 coordinate 20,323, forward strand.
CAAAGCGATTTAATTGATAGTTCAATAAAGTCGTAGCATCCGGCAAGATAATCCGTTCTGCAGATGAATGCGAGATGTCGCGTTCGTGCCATAGGGGTACATCTTCGTATGCCGTAACCATGTACCCGCGGATCACGCGTGCAAGGCCGACCATATTTTCAGACCCGATAGGGTTGCGTTTGTGCGGCATAGCGGATGAGCCTTTTTGACCTTTTGCGAAGAATTCTTCCACTTCACGTGTTTCCGATTTTTGCAAACCACGGATTTCGGTAGCGAAACGTTCAACGCTTGTTGCGATCAAAGCGATTGTAGCAACGTATTCAGCATGAAGATCGCGCGGCAATACTTGCGTTGAAATCTCTTGCGGTCTTGTGCCCAGTTTTCCGCAGACATACTCTTCCACAAAGGGAGGGATGTTCGCAAACGTTCCTACTGCACCGCTGATTTTGCCGGCTTCCACGCCTTTGGCAGCATGCTCGAAGCGTTCGATGTTGCGTTTCATTTCGGAGTACCAAGTAGCCAATTTCAAACCGAAGGTAGTCGGTTCTGCATGCACACCATGTGTACGGCCCATGCATACTGTTTTTTTGTGCTCTTTTGCTTTGTTGCCGATGATTTCCAACAAGTTCTGCAAATCTTTGCGGATAATATCGTTCGCTTGCTTCAATTGATAGCCGTATGCCGTATCGACAACGTCGGTACTGGTCAAGCCATAGTGGACCCATTTTCTTTCTTCGCCCAATGATTCGGAAACAGAGCGTGTGAAAGCGACAACGTCATGTCTTGTTTCCTTTTCGATCTCTAAAATGCGTTCGATGTCGAAGGTTGCATTTGCGCGAATTTTTTCTACGTCTTCCATCGGAATCTCGCCTAAAACTGCCCAAGCTTCATCCGCTAAAATTTCGACTTCCAACCAGCAGTTATAGCGGTTTTGTTCTGACCAAACTGCAGCCATTTCGGGGCGTGTATAACGTGTAATCATATTAAATTGTTCCTCCGTTCCAAATTCCAGTGCTGTCTATATCTTTCAGTGTTTCTTCTAAATCATCCGTCAAGATGGTGATGTGACCCATTTTTCGGTCTGTGCGGGATTCCGCTTTTCCATAGTAATGGAAAGACCAATCCGCTTTTTTCTCACGGGCGGCAATGGTGCCTTCCATGTGTTGCCCTAAAATATTGACCATGATGGCGGGCGACAATAAGCGTCCTTTTGGCATCGGCAAACCGGCCACAGCTTGAATATGCGCATCAAATTGGGAAAGCGTCATCGCTTCAATGGTGTAATGACCTGAATTATGCGGACGAGGCGCCAGTTCGTTAATATAGATGGCATCGTCTTCCGTTAAAAACATTTCAATCCCCAAGGTTCCGACCAATTGTAGAGCGTCAGCAATCTGTTGCGCTGCCTTCACTGCTTTATCGGCAACCGCCGGCGAAACGCGCGCGGGAACAATCGACTCGTGCAAAATATTGTTTACGTGGATATTTTCGGAGACAGGGAAGACGGTGGCTTCCCCCTTTTGATTGCGGACAATCATAACCGAAAGTTCCTTCGAGAAGGGAACCCAAGCTTCCAAAACGCAGATGCTGTTGGCGGCTAATTTCCCCGCTTCTTCCTTATCGGCCTCTGATTTCAGAACAACCTGTCCCTTACCATCATACCCGAAACGGGTCGTTTTTAAAACACTGGGATAGCCGATTTTTTCAATCGCCGCATCCAGTTGTTCTTCGGTTTCCACGACCGCGAAGGCTGCAATCGAAACCCCTGCGGACTCCAAAAATTGTTTCTCTTTGATGCGGTCCTGTGTAATCGTCAATATTTCGCTGCCTTGCGGTATGGCCGTCAGATCCTCGACCGCTTGCAGCGCTGCCGCATCGATATTTTCAAATTCAAATGTCACGACATCCGCTTTTGTTGCTAATTCACGCAAAGCCTCTGCATTCGCATAATCGGCAAGGATATGCCAATCGGATACTTGTGCTGCCGGGCAATTTTCACCTGGATCCAAGATTCCGACAGTGAACCCCATTCTTTTCGCTGATTGGGCCATCATGCGCCCTAATTGTCCGCCACCGATGATTCCAATGACATCTCCTGGTTTCAATACTTTATACAAGGTCTTCACTGCTTTCCAATACTTTTTGTTTTAGCATTTCTCGTCTTGCTTCCAATTGTTCGGCCAATTTTTTATCTTCAATAGAAAGAATCTGAACAGCAAGCAAGCCTGCATTCGTAGCGCCCGCTTTCCCGATCGCCACAGTCGCAACCGGTACGCCGCCCGGCATTTGTACGATGGATAATAATGAGTCCATTCCGCTCAACGCACGGGATTGGACCGGTACGCCGATGACCGGCAAAGTTGTTTTCGCTGCAATCATCCCAGGCAGATGAGCCGCTCCACCAGCTCCGGCAATAATGACCTTTGTGCCGGAATCTCTTGCCTGTTCAGCAAAAGTGAACATCAAATCTGGTGTCCGATGCGCCGATACCACCTTTTTTTCATATGCTATGCCAAATTCATCCAGAATCAGACAAGCTTCTTTCATAGTTTCCCAGTCAGAGGTGCTTCCCATAACGACAGAGACGACAGTGTTCATCCATTCTTCCCCCAGTCTATTTTTTTCATTTTTAATATAGCACAATAAACATATTTATTCCAAACGTTTTTGCATACATAACCTAATTTTGTTCGGAATTTAGCCTATTTTTTTGTTTTGCATTCCGTATTCCCTTGCTTTACCCATAAATCCATCCGCGTGTGTCTTTTTCTTTCCGATTCCCCGTTCCGCGGAAAGATCTTTTTGTGGAATATTTACGGAAACGGTTGTTTCAATCAGGGTATTTTCTTGTCTTTCTGGGGCGTCGATATGATAAAATGACGGTGTGAAAACCCATTCATTACCGAATGTTGAAATCGCCCTTTTTATTTTGCGTTTTATCATATAAAATAAATAAAATAATATTGCCTGATTCTTTTTTTATGACATATGAATAAACAGTCAAGTGACAAAATTATAGGAGGAACCGATCATCATGAATAAATTCTTTGACATCTATATGGATCTGAAAAAGAAAATCGAACATTCAGAATTTGTGGCTGGTTCTCTCTTGCCCAGCGAAAAGACGCTCTCCGAGTCCTATAATGTTTCCAGGGAAACGACAAGAAAAGCTTTGACTTTGTTGCTGGAGGACGGATATATCCATAAGAAGCAAGGTAAAGGATCGATCGTATTGGATATCCACCGCTTCAATTTTCCCCTTTCCGGTTTGACGAGCTTCAAGGAACTGCAGGAATCTCAGAACATCCCAAACGAAACAATCGTCATCAAAAATAAAATCGAAACCATCCCGGAATTTCTGGCGGACGCTTTGAACGTGAAGCCGGATCAAAAAGTTATCTCGCTGGTTCGCTTGCGGAAAATTGCCGGCGAAGTCATCATCTTGGACAAAGACTATCTGTTCAACGATATCGTCGAACAGATCCCTTCAGAAGCCGCAGAAAATTCCATTTATGAATATTTAGAAAATGAATTGCATCTGAACATCGCTTATGCCAAGAAGGAATTCGTTGTGGAGCCTGTCACACGCGAAGACCGCAAACTGATGAGTCTGAGGGACGATACGCATGTAGTCGTCGTAAAAAGCGAAGTCTATTTGGAAGACACCCGTCTCTTCCAATACACGGAATCACGCCACCGGCTGGATCGGTTCAAATTCGTTGAATTCGCCCGCAGAAAAAGCAGCCTGTGAAAATCCTTATCTGAATAACCAAAAGAGGTTGGGACAAAACCCAACTGAATAATGAAA
>NZ_FOTD01000046.1 GCF_900114465.1 Trichococcus palustris
TATCATGCCGGTGTGGCGGAATAGGCAGACGCGCTGGACTCAAAATCCAGTGCCCGCGAGGGCGTGCCGGTTCGACCCCGGCCGCCGGTATCATAAAGAAATAAGCCCAGAAAGATGTTCTCATCTCTCTGGGCTTATTTCTTTTGCTATGATAAATTCTTCTATCTATACCCCGTAATATTTCTAGGGACGTATGCTTCTTCTAAGTACTTGATCTCTTCCGGGCTTAATGCGACCTGGAATGCGCCCAAGGCATCATCCAGATATTTTATTTTTGTCGCCCCGATCAGAGGGGATGTGACATATTCTTTGCTCAGCATCCAGGCAGTCGCGACTTGTCCGCGGGTGATACCGCGTTCGTCCGCTAATTTATGGACCCTTGAAATGACTTCAGTATCAGAAGCCACAAGATAAGCAGGCAAATCGGCCAGCACGGCTTGGCTGGCACGGGCTGTGACGGCACCGATATCCCTCGTCAGTCTTCCGCCTGCCAATGGGCTCCAAGGGGTCATCGCAACTTTTTGATCCTGCAATAACGGGATCATTTCCCGCTCTTCTTCCCGATAAAGCAGGTTGTACAGATTCTGCATGGAAACAAATTTTGTCCAGCCGTTTTTCTCGGCTATGAATTGCGCCTTCGCAAATTGCCAAGCATGCATAGAGGAAGCCCCGATGTAACGCACTTTCCCCATTTTGACCAAGTCGTGCAGCGCCGCCATGGTCTCTTCGATAGGGGTGCCGTAATCCCAGCGATGAATGATGTACAGATCCAGATAATCTGTCTGCAGCCGCTTCAATGAGTGATTGATTTCCGCAAAAATACTTTTACGGGATAGACCTTTCGCATTCGGCCCATCGAACATCGGGAAGTATAATTTGGAAGCCAAGACGATTTCATCACGGTTGGCAAAATCTTTCAAGGCTTTCCCGACGATTTCTTCACTGGAGCCAGCGGAGTACATATTTGCAGTATCAAAGAAATTGATTCCGGAGTCCAATGCTTTTTTGATGATTTCGCGGCTTTCCATTTCATCCACCGACCATTTTTCCCGTCCGCGTTCAGGTTCGCCGAATCCCATGCACCCCAGGCAAAGTTTTGAGACTTCCAAGCCTGTATTCCCTAATTTTACATATTCCATGATAGCGCCTCCAGTTTATCTGCTTTTATTATACAACTATTGTATATGCTGGAGTCCACTCCAAGGCAAACCTTTTTTGTCATTTGCAAAAAAGATTATTTTAATAGCTGACGTTATGGTTGACTTGGAGTCCACTCCAAGCGTTACACTGTACCTAACAAATGAATAGAGTAGGAGGAATGAAAGGTGGGAATCAATGAAAATGCAAAAAAGAATCATGATGAATTATTTCCTGGGCACGTGTCAATTTTAGCTGAGAAGGATCCGGAATTTATTGAGGTATTTGATAATTTCGCTTTTGACGAAGTGCTGCAATACACCAGTTTAGATGTGATAGAACGGCAAAAAGTGATCTTGGCTGCTTTGATTGCGATGCAGTGCGTAAATGAATTCAAGGCGATGATGAAAGGCGCCTTGAATGTAGGCGTCACGCCAATCGAAGTGAAAGAAATCGTTTATCAAGCCGTTCCCTATGCGGGCTTAGGGAAAGTGTTCGACTTCTTGCATGCGACAAATGAAGTGCTGGAGGAAAGAGGGATTGTGCTGCCTTTGGAGGGACAATCCACTACGACAGTCGAAACGCGTTATGAGAAGGGATTGGAGATTGTCCGTCAAGCTGCAGGAAATACAGTGGATAACCTGTTGAACACGATGCCGGAAAACCAAAAACATATCGCGACTTTCTTGGCGGATAATTGTTTCGGCGACTTCTTTACGCGCAAAGGGTTATCCATACAAGAACGGGAACTGCTGATCTTTGTTATGCTCGCTTCAATGGGCGGAGCTGAGCCGCAAATGAAGGGACACATCCGCAACAATCTTCGCGTCGGGAATGATAAGCAAAAACTGTTGGACACGATCACGGTGTTGTTGCCGTTCATCGGTTATCCGCGGACATTGACGGCATTGAATTGTCTGAATGAAGTCGCTCCGGAAGAAAGCTGAAAGTGCAGGGATAAAAGCAATGAATATCGCTCAAGTCAGTAAAGAAAAAAATATTACGACTGATAGTTTGCGTTATTACGAACGGATCGGGTTGATTCCTCCAGTGAGTCGTACCATAAGGGGAGTAAGGGATTACACGAAAGAAGATCTGCGTTGGGTGGATTTTGTGATGTGCATGCGATCGGCGGGCCTATCAATCGAATCGTTGATCGAATATGTCCGTCTTTGTGGCGAAGGCTCTCCTACCGTTCCGGCTAGGAGAGACTTATTGGTCGACGAGTGCGACCTTCTGGAAAAGAGGATCCTCGGATTGCAGGGAGCCTTGGCGCAGTTGAAAGAGAAAGTAGACGGTTATGAAGGGATGCTGAAGGGATAGGGTTGGGACTCTTTGTTCCAGCTCTTTTTTTGATTTCATGGGCATGTTTTAATTTTTTTGCAAATGCAATAAAAAAACGGTATCCTTTATCTAAATTTCCAAAAAAGGGGAAGGTGAGTTTTATGGCGGAAATTCTGCGCGAAATCGGCATGATCGCCAGGGCTTTGGATTCCATCGCGAATATCGAATTCAAGGAGTACAACCTGACGAGAGGGCAGTACTTGTACCTCATCCGGATCTGCGAAAATCCGGGCATCATCCAGGAAAAGCTGGCCGAAATGATCAAGGTGGACCGCACGACGACCTCGCGCGCCCTCAAAAAGCTGGAAGCGAACGGCTTCATCGAAAAGAAAGCCGATTCCACAAACAGAAAGATCAAACATATCTTCCCGACAGAAAAGGGAAAGGAAATTTTTCCGAACATCAGCAGGGAAAATGAGCATTCGAACGGTGTGGCGCTGCAAGGTTTTTCGAATGAAGAAGCGCAGAGACTCTTCGATTTGCTCCGAAGAGTCAGAAAAAACGTCGAAGGCGACTGGGAATACGTAAAAAAAGGCAACAAACGAAACTACTGAGGCAAGGATAAGGAGTGCATCATACATGGCAATCACACTGAAAAAATGCGGTATCGAAGATTTGGCGGAACTTCAAGCAATCGGCATCGAAACGTTCACGGACACTTTCGCGGCCCACAACACGCCGGAAGATATGCAAGCTTATCTGGACAAGGCCTACGATCCGGAAAAGCTGAAGGAGGAGCTATCCGCTGAAGGTTCGAGCTTCTATCTGCTTTATTGCGAGGATGAACCAGCAGGGTATCTGAAGGTAAATGCCGATGCAGCCCTGACCGAAGCGATGGGTGCTGATTCGTTGGAAGTGGAGCGGATCTATATCCGGCCGGACTTCAAGCGCAGGGGACTGGGGAGTTTCCTGATCGAAAAAGCGACCGAAATCGCCAGCGCTCAAGGCAAGGGCATGATCTGGCTGGGGGTCTGGGAAAACAATGTGAATGCGATCGCTTTTTATGAAAAGATGGGATTCACCCGTACCGGATCACATTCCTTTTTCATAGGTGAGGATGAACAGACGGACTTCATCCTGTCAAAAGTACTGAATTAATTTTGAGTGGCATTTTTTCCTGAAGCACAACGTTTTTGTTGCGCTCCCTACATGGATTGGGCGAAGCGAGCCTTTTATACAATAAAATGCATCATAAAAAGTCTGGAGAGCTGGTATCCAGCTTTCTTCCGGGCTTATTTTGCTTGGCCGATGCACAGGTGCGCAAAAAACCACCGCCTGCTTTAAAATGGACCCTATAGAATGGACACTAAAAAAAGTGCCCTCTATAGGGTCCATTTTTGTATACTTAAAAGAGAAAAATAAGTTGATGCTTGAAG
>NZ_FOTD01000006.1 GCF_900114465.1 Trichococcus palustris
AAACGAATCCGCTAAGTGCTGTAAGGAGGACTGAAGCGCAATACTGTCGACTTCTTTCAACCAACCGGTTTCTTCTTCCCTTTTCATTTTGGGGAGCATGGCGGAGCAAGCGTTATAGGACAAGCCTTTGCCGGTTTCCGCATAGGTGGTGTTCCAGAGATCCAGAAAGTGATTAAAGACAAATCGTGAACAGCCGATGGTTTTCGCAATCAGAATGGTTTGTTCCTGATTGGGATAGAGGCGGAATTGATAGGCTTTGTATCGCAGCATTGAACTCATCTCCTTTACTCCAATTATACGCCGAGGCTGTCATAAGAACAAAAAAGACCGCGCCGATTCATCCCACGATTGAAATCACGGGTGTTCTCGGCGCAATAATAAAGAAAAACGAGGTGAATCTTCATGAAAGAAATTTGCTACCGCAATGAATATAAGCATGAAATATCACAGAAAAACAAAATCATCCTCACGAGCCGATTGAGGAAATTTCTGCCGCACGATGAGAATGCCATCGACAACAGTTATTTCGTCAAAAGCTTGTACTTCGACACCATCTATGATGACGCCTTTTGGGAAAAGGAGGATGGCGCAGCCTATCGCGAAAAGTTCCGAATCCGCCACTACAACAACGTTCACTCCTTCATCCGCTTGGAAAAGAAAGTGAAGGACGGTGCCGTCGGGTACAAAAGAAGCGCGCGGCTCACAAAAGAACTGGCCGAACAGCTCATCCAGAAAAACTATGACGTTCTGGCCGATGAAACCGACCCTCTGCTCCAGGAATTTTATGCGAAATGCAAAAGCCAATGCATGGAGCCGAAAGTCATCATCGCCTATGAACGGGAGGCTTTCGCCTATGTGCCCGGCAATGTACGCGTCACCTTCGACTACGACATGCATGCCTGCACGCAGGTATCAACCTTTTTCTCCTGCGAAACAACCGGCATGAGGGAACCCGGCATCGCTTGCGTCCTCGAAGTCAAGTTCGACAAATACTTACCGCTTTGGATCCAAAATTTGGTCCAGGTGGAAGAAACATCCAGCACATCCCATTCGAAATATGTCATCGGCCGGCATCTGAACCAATACTGACCATAACCAGGAGGAACAACAATGAACACTTTCACCGATATTTTGAAAAACAGCTTTTTGGACCAGACATCCGACTTTTCCATCGCGGGGGCTGCGGTTTCCCTTTCCTCCGCCCTTCTCATCGGGCTTTTCATCTTCTTCATCTACAAGAAGACCTACGCCGGCGTCATGTATTCCAAACCGTTCAATACGTCATTGGTCCTTTTGACGGTCCTGACCACCTTCGTCATCCTGGCGGTAACGTCAAACGTCGTCCTTTCGCTCGGGATGGTCGGAGCCCTTTCGATCGTCCGCTTCCGTACCGCCATCAAGGAACCCTTGGATCTGGTTTTCCTTTTCTGGTCCATCAGTGTCGGCATCATCCTCGGCGCCGGGCTTTACCCCCTGGCTTTCTTGGGATCCGTGTTCACCACTGCGATCCTGCTGCTTTTGACAGCCAAGGTCGACGGGTCCGCCCCTTATATATTGATGCTGCACCTGGAGAATGAGAATGCGGAATTGGAAGCAGTCGAACTCCTGAAGAACCGCTTCGGCAAACTGGTCGTGAAATCAAAAAGCATCACCCATGGCCAACCCGAACTGATCTATGAAGTGAAAATAAAAAATAACGAAACCAATTTCCTGAACGACCTCTGCGCTCTCGAAGGCGTCCAAAATGCAACCTTGGTCAGCTACAACGGCAACCAAGCCTGAGCTGAAACAACCAAAATAAAATGAACTTATTAGGAGACAAATATGATGAAAAACACTAAAATGAAGATGAATAAACCCTTCTCGAAATACCTTTACCTCACCAGCAGCCTTGTGCTCTTGACCGCCTGTTCAGCGGATGCAGACACTGCTTCCACATCCAGTGCCGTCAGCATCCCAGAAAACACAACCACATCAGATTCTTCCTATTCAACCGACAACAGCACCCTTGTCTCCTTCGAAGCGGAAGCCATCACAATCGATGGCTCAGGCGCGACGGAAGCGGACAGCATCCTCACCATCACCAAGCCTGGGACCTACATTTTGAGCGGCACGCTCAGCCAAGGACAGGTGCGGGTCGAAGCAGCCGACGAAGCCGATGTCCAAATCGTCTTGAACAGCGTCTCCATCACCAACTCCACCGGCTCCGCAATCTATGTGAAGAGTTCGAACCAAACGACGATCACCCTCGCCGAAAATACGACCAATACCCTTACGGATGGCGAAAGCTACACCTTTGAAGACAGCGAAGATGAACCGGACGCTACCCTATTCAGCAAAACGGATCTTGTCCTGAACGGAACAGGAACACTTGTTATCGACGCGAACTACGCACACGCAATCAAAGGCAAAGACGATGTGACCATCGCCGAAGGTATCTATAATATAACCGCAGTCGGCGACGGCATAAAAGGCAGAGATTCCTTGACGATTCAAAGCGGAACATTTAATATAGTATCCGGCGGTGATGGCCTGCAGACTACCAATGAGGAAGAGGAAGGCAAAGGATACCTGTCCATCCAATCCGGTTCCTTCACCGTTACCGCGGGAGGGGATGGCCTCCAAGCGGCCACCGACCTGCAGATCAGCGGCGGAGATTTCGCTCTGACAACGGGCGGCGGCAGTGCCAACAGCACCAAGGATGCCAACGGTGGATCACCAGGATTCCCAGGTGCTGTAGAAAGTTCCAGCAGCGAAGATGCAGCCAGCGCCAAAGGTCTGAAAGCCGGAGCATCTTTAGCGATTGCCGACGGGACCTTCTCGTTGGATACAGCGGATGACGCCCTGCACACCAATGACGCCATCACGATACAGGGCGGGGACTTCACCATCTCTTCCGGCGATGACGGCATCCACTCCGATGCTTCCTTGACGATCGATGGTGGAACGTTCGACATCGTCCAAAGCTATGAAGGCCTGGAGAGCATGGCGCTCACCATCAATGGGGGCGAATTTAACATAACAACATCCGATGACGGCATCAATACATCAGGAGGCAATAACGTTTCCTCATCTGATGGCAGCAACACCGTTCAAGACACGTTCGCAAACACAGCTACAGGATCCGGTACATTGATCATCAACGGCGGTACGATTACCGTCAACGCCGTCGGTGACGGTGTCGACAGCAACGGCAGCATTGAAATGAATGGCGGCACGCTCGTTGTGAACGGTCCGACGGAAAATGACAACGGAACCTTGGACTATGATACCAGCTTCGCTATGAACGGCGGTACCCTCGTCGGAATCGGCAGTGCCGGCATGGCGATGAGTCCTTCGTCGACATCCACCCAAAGCTTCCTGTTCACGACCGATTTGGCACTTTCCGCCGATGAAGCCATCCAGATAACGGGACCGGACGGCGAAGTCATCCTGACATTCAAGGCTTCCGAAGTTTCGCAATCACTCGTTGTCTCGACACCGGAACTGGTTGAAGGGAATACGTATACGGTTTCTTCCGGCGGCACGACAGCTACCGATCTGGCGGCCACGACTGAGGCCAGCTCCAGCGGCATGATGGGCGGCGGCGCTGCACCAGGCGGATTCATGAAATAAGCAAAGGCATAGATGGAAAGGAACTACCATGAAAAAAAGAAAAAAAAGGAAAAAATTAAAAAAGAAATATTCTGTTTTGCTGGTGGCTCTCTGCATTACCGCAGGCATCCTCTTGACAGTTTCCAATAATGCAACAGAACCCGATTATTCAGATTACAGCGCTTCGGCAAAAGCGGTGCCGGCAGGTGTTTCGGACACTACCGTCGCAACAGAAGAAGCAGCGACGATCAATGCCCCCTCTACGGATGCGGGCATCGCCCTTTCGGACGAACTGGCTCGGTTGAATGAAACCTACCCCAACCAAGTCGGATTCGTTCTGATAAACGAAGGGACGGGCGAAACCATCGCCACAAACGAATCGCGCATTTTCACGAGCGCCAGCCTCTATAAACTGTTCCTTACCTATGCTGTATTGGAAAAGGTCGACAAGGGCGAGCTGGCCTTGACCGACGTGATGGATGACACGCTGGAGGGGTATTCCGGAGCGACCATCGACGATTATTTGACGGACACCATCACCCTTTCGGTGAACGAAACGGCCCATGGCCTCGCCCATCTCATCGGCTGGCAAAACGTAGAGTCCTTCATCCATGAGAACGGCTTTAAGAATACGACCTTTAACCCTTACCTGGAAACGGACGGCATTTATTACTCCGGAACCTTGCAGACCACGCCGGCCGAGGTGGCTGAATTACTGGAACGCCTGTTGAAGGGCGAATTATTGTCGGAATCGAGCACCTCTTACTTCCTCTACCTGTTGGCGGATCAGCAATTGGTTTACGCACTGAATACGGGGCTGACGGATGAAGTTTCCTTTGCACACAAAACCGGCATATTGGATGATGTTTCCCATGATGCCGGCATCATCACGCTGGATGGCCAGGATTATATTGTCGCCGTCCTGACCGACGGCTGGCAAAACGCAATCGATGAAGCGACCCCTGTCTTTGAGAGCGTCGGCGCTTCCATCATGACTTATCTGCATGCATCGGAAAATAAATAAACATCACAAAAAAAGATTTTCCTTTTCGAACATAAGAAAAGGAAAATCTTTTTTATTTTCTCCATCCCAAGCTGCCGCCTGAAAGCCAGACGGGCCCCACCTTTCTATCGCGCTTGGTGGGATTCCGTCGCCTATTTTTCCCCTGCTGCGGATGGGCAAAATTAGGTAATTCGACTTATGTGCGGTATGATGGCGGGGTACTTACCTTTCATCAACGTTCTGTTCCAAAAAAATCGGACTGATTCAAGACAGTACAAGTAATTATTAAGAGGAGAAAAACATGAAATTACAGGTAGAGAAACGCACTGAGGTTGGATCATCTGCTGCTAAGCGTGCAAGAATGAATAAGAAAATCACCGCGGTCATCTATGGAAAAGACGTTGAAGCCACTCCCGTATTACTTGATGCAAAAGATTTTGATGGGATCCTTAAGAATTTAGGCATAAATGCCATCTTCGATGTAGCTGTGTCCGATGGCAAGACTGCACAAGTGATCATCAAGGATGTCCAAGTCGACTCCCTAAGCAACCAAATCTATAATGTGGCATTACAAGCCATTAAAAAAGGCCAAAAATTGACAATGAGTGTGCCTATTCACCTTGAAGGCGCAGAAGAAGTCAAAGAAGGCATCTTATCCCAAACACTGAACGTATTGGAAATCGAAACCATTTCCACTAACATACCCACTGAATTCGTCATCGATGTCAGCAAAATGAAAATCGGCGAAGCCCTGACGGTTGCTGATATCATCGTTGATAAAGACATCACTATTCTTGCGGATGCAGACGAAACCGTTGCGGTTGTAGCAGCACCTTCAGCTTCGGAAGAAACAACGCCAGCTGCAGCAACAGAACCTGCAGTGATCGGCGAAAAACTAAAAGCATAAGCCATAACCAAAAGGACTGAGAGGGTATATTCCCTTTCAGTCCTTTTTTGATGTTATTCACTTTTTTGCAAGACATGCACCGTCGGACAGATTAGCTCTTCCATCATATCGTCTTGTTTGGCGCTGATCTGGCGCATGAGAGAATGATTTCCGCAACAGGAGGATTTCTCCGCGGAAAAGATTTCCACTTTTGCGGGCTCATTCATCGGGCAAGCCGTGACGGGACAAGCATTGCATTTTTTTCTACCGCTCCCGATCAAGCGGATTTGCCGGAATAAAATATAGCCCATCAGGCTCAAAAACAACAGTAACACAATCCAAGATTGCAGATTCATTCAGTATTCCTCCTCATTTCTCATTTGACCATCGGTTTCGCCAGGCTTCCCCATAGCGGCGAGGCCAGTTTAGGGGCGGGCCGCACAACCAGGAACAGCAGCGCGGCAACAGCAGCGAACGCCAAACCGGCCGCAAATCCAAACGGCGTCCCCAACAGGAAGACCGAGCCGATTTGGTTGATGATGAAAGCCAGCACATAAGCCAGCGTCGTCTGGTACAGGACACCGAACGCAGTCCACTTCGCGCTGCCGAATTCCGTCCGCATCGCCCCGACCGCCGCGAAACACGGCATACAGATCATATTGAACACGAGAAACGAAACGGCGCTGACCGGATTGAATAGCGTACTGAAGGCCGTAGCCACTTCCGCTTCCGAGCCGGTCGCGCCCATCAGCACACCCAGCGTACCGACGATGTTTTCCTTCGCGATCAGTCCTTGGATAGTCGCCACCGTCGCTTGCCACGAGCCGAAGCCCAACGGAGCGAAGAAGACGGCGACAACGCTACCGATGTTAGCCAGGATGCTGTCGTTGCCTGCTCCAGTCATCTGCAACTGCCAGTTGAAGGACGACAGGAACCAAATCAGGCTGGCGCTGAGGAAAATGACCGTTCCGGCATTTTGCGTGAAGGCCAGACAACGTGCCCCCACCGCACGCAGAATGCTTTTCCACTGCGGCCAATGATACATCGGCAATTCCATGACGAACGGCGAAGGCTCGCCGGCGAAGATGGCCGTTTTCCGCAGCAAAACGCCTGAAAAAACGACCGTCGCGATACCCAGCAGGTACATGGATAAAGCCACCCAGGAGGCCCCGCCGAAGATGGCATTGGCGATCAGCGCGATGACAGGCAATTTGGCTCCGCAAGGGATGAACGACGTCGTCATGATCGTCATGCGGCGATCTTGCAAATTTTCGATGGTGCGCGAAGCCTGGATGCCCGGAACCGAACAACCGGATCCGATCATCAAAGGGATAAAGGATTTACCCGACAAGCCGAAGCCCCGGAACACCCTGTCCATGACAAACGCAACCCGCGCCATATAGCCGCTGTCCTCCAACAAGGTCAAGCAGAAGAACAAGGCTGCCATCTGCGGCAAGAAACCCAAGACCGCTCCCACCCCGCCGATGGCACCATCAATGACCAAACTGCTGACGGCAGGATGGATAGCAATCTTGTCAAAAAAATTCTGCGCCGCTTCCGGTACAATCCGCCCGAACAGTTCATCATTTACCCAGTCGGTCCCCCACGTCCCCACCGTCGTGATGGCGAAATAGTAGACCGCAAACATGATCAGGATGAAGATCGGCAAGCCCAACCAACGATTCGTCACCACCTGGTCGATGTAGACCGAGACGGATTGTTTGTTTTGGTTCTTGACCAATACCTTCTGCGTCACTTTGGTCACGAACTGGTAGCGTTCGTTGATCAGGATGGCTTCGGAGTCGTCGTCCAAATCCTTTTCGTAGCGGCTGAGCAACCCTTCCATCACCTGCAGCGCGTCTGCGGGGATGTTCAATTTCTCTGCTGTCTGGCTATCCCTTTCAAACAGTTTGATGCTGTAATACCACAGCAAATGTTGTGGCACAATCGGCGCAAGAATCTCCTGGAAAGTGTCCAAAATGCTCTGAACTACCGTACTATAGGAAATCGGTTCGGCAATCCTATGATCGACGGCGGCTACCGCTGCAATCAGATTGTCCATACCGCTCTCCTTCAAAGCCGAAATCGTGACGAACGGGATGCCGAAAGCCCGGGAAAGACCCTCCACATCCAACTGGTCGCCGCGATTTTCGACGATATCCATCATATTCAAAGCGACGACCATCGGCAGATGCAATTCCATCAGTTGGGTCGTCAAATAGAGGTTCCTTTCCAAGTTGGATGCATCTACAATATTCACGATCAGATCCGGCGCATCCATCGTCAGAAAATCGCGCGTGACGATCTCTTCGATCGTATAAGGCGACAGGGAGTAGATGCCCGGCAGATCGACGACTTCCGTTTCACCGTCCTGCCGCAGTGTCCCCATTTTCTTCTCGACCGTCACTCCCGGCCAATTCCCCACTCTTTGGGTGGAACCGGTCAGATGATTGAACAAGGTCGTCTTCCCGCTGTTCGGGTTCCCTACCAAAGCAATGCTCTTAGCCATTCAGTTTCCTCCCCCAAAGTTGACTTCTATCATTTCCGCATCTTTTTTGCGGATGGAAAGTTCGTATCCGCGAACCATTATTTGAAGGGGGTCACCCAAGGGCGCAACTTTGCGGACATAGATGGGCGTCCCTTTCGTGATGCCCATATCCATCAGCCTTCTGCGGGTTGCCCCTTCCCCCGTTACTTTGTTCACAATGGCGGTCACACCAATCGGCAAATCTCGTACATTTGTCAAACCGCTCACTCCATTCACTTGAATTGCTTCCTTACGCACCTAATTGAGAATAATTCTCATTACGGAATAAGAGTACGTCATACAGACGTTGAGGTCAAGTAAATTCGGAAATTTTGCGATTATTTCATCCCTTCTTATCTTTTTCCGGACAAAAATATGCCATCCCGAAGCAACAGCCATCTTATCGCAGTTTTTACCATCTCAAAAAGACCCCTGAAGGAAGAAAGTACTCTTCTTTCAGGGGCCACTCTGCTTCTATTATTACCGGTCATTGCTAGCGGAAATGGTCATCTTTTCTCCTGTTGACGCCGGAAACATCAAAAACGGCTTTGATGACGACCGCGATGACGGCCCCCAAAACGGCCCCGATCGGCCCGAAAAGCAGGATGCAGATGACGGTCGCAGCAAATGTATACAGCGGACGGATACCGATTTCCTTACCGGTGATGAACGGTTCGGCTACTTGGCGGACGATGGCGAGGATGATGTACAGCAGACCGATTTGCCATGCCAGGGTGGTGTTGCCCAACAACAGATGGATGATGGCCCACGGAATCATCACCATGCCGCTGCCCAATACGGGAATCAAATCAAGGACGGCGATACCCAAAGCTTTCAGAAACCAGAAGTCGATCCCGAAAAACAGGAAGCCGACGCAAAGGATCAAAAAGCTGATGCCGGACAGTTTGATGCCCGCTTTCAGATAGCCCTTGATTCCTTTGCCGGTTGCGTTGATGATTTCTTGTATATAATAGCTGATTTTATCCAATTATGTTCACTCCTATCCTTATGAACAAAGTATACAGAAATAATACCGAATAAGTATCCGTCTTGGGGCGGATTTCCACCTGCTGCCTACGGTGCGTCTTTTGCTTCCGGGTGCCTGCGAAAGCATTCTATGTTACTATGATAAAGGAAAAAACAGAATATTTCACGTTTGAACAACGTCAAAGGAGCCTAAGATGGATACTTCTTATTTTAAAAAATTTTATGACAAATCCCGTTCCGAACGGATCGCCGCCCTGCAGCAAGCCGGCATCCTATCCGAAGAGGATGCCATCCGATTGGAAGATGGACTCGCACTGTCCCCGGAAATAGCCGATAACATGATCGAAAACCAGCTGTCCACCTATGAACTGCCCTACGGCGTCGCCTTGAATTTCCTGATCGACGGGAAAGACTATGCCGTCCCGATGGCAATCGAGGAGCCATCCGTCATAGCGGCCGCCAGCTCCGCCGCCAAAACCATCGCGCAGGCGGGCGGTTTCGCAACGGTCGTGCAGAAGCGGCTGATGATCGGCCAAGTCGCCCTGAAAAAGGTGCCGGACAGCGCCTTGGCCGAACAGACTATCCGAGCCCATGAAGCGGACATCCTGAAGCGGGCGAACGAAGCGCACCCTTCCATCGTCAAACGCGGCGGCGGCGCCCGCAAAGTTTCGGTGCGCATCATCCCGGCCGATGCAATCGGGGGAACACCCGAATTTGTCGTCGTCCACCTGCACGTGGAGACGTTGGAGGCGATGGGAGCCAACATCATCAATACGATGATGGAAGGCGTCAGCCCTTACCTGCAAGACCTGACGGGAGGCGAAGCGCTGATGGGAATCCTGTCCAACTATCCGACCGATTGTCTGGCCACCGCCACCTGCCGTATCCCGGCGAACGCCTTGGCAAAGGGGGAGCTTTCGGGTGAGGAAGTCCGCGACCGGCTGATCGAAGCTTATCAATTCGCCTATGTCGACCCCTACCGCGCCGTGACCCACAACAAAGGCATCATGAACGGCATCGATGCCGTCGTTCTGGCTTCCGGCAACGATTGGCGCGCGATTTCCGCCGGCGCCCACGCCTATGCTTCCCGTTCCGGCCAATACCGCTCCCTGTCCTCCTGGAAAAAGGCGGAGAACGGCGATCTCATCGGAAGCCTGACCCTGCCCTTGCCTGTCGGTGCGGTCGGCGGTTCCATCAGCTTCCATCCTGCGGCAAAGATGACGAGAGCCATCCTTGGTGATCCATCCGCAGCCGAACTGGAAGCCGTCATCGTTTCCGTCGGCTTGGCCCAGAATTTTTCCGCCATCAAAGCCTTGGTGACGGAGGGCATCCAAAAAGGGCACATGGGCCTACAGTCACGGTCATTGGCGATCAGCGCCGGCGCCACTGGCGAACAGATCGAATGGGTTTCAGAGCAACTGAAGAAAGAAAAAAACATGAACTTGGCCACGGCAAAAGCCTTGCTGGAACAGCTGAAAGCCGAGTAGACATACAAAATTCTGCCCTGAATAAGGAAAAAACGTGACCAAACGGGTTCGTCGGTTATCTGACTCCCTTTTCACTCTCAAAACCCGACATTCAGGAGGAACGTCGGGTTTTATGGCTAATCGGCAGCAATCCAGGTGCGGCCTTCTATCGATACGGAGCGTACGCACAAAGAAAGCAGCATTCCCAATCAATAGCGGGATTGCTGCTTTTTCAATCTATTCATTCGTTTTGTTGATGTAGAGGCGTTTGTTGTCTTCCATGCCGGCCACACAGATGACAGCCGGATCGGCTGCTATGTCCAGCGTCACGGTTGAACCGTCCGTCGGCAAGGTTTGCGAGAACACCGCTTCGTATTCCTCAACCGTCAATTCCTTGCGGTCGGCGAATAAGGCTTTGTGTTCCGCGATGGCCAAGGCTTCGCGGAATCCTTCCTGCAGCCTGCCGGCGAAAAATTCACCGACAGCACCGGAACCGTAGCTGAACAGGCCGATTTTGTCGCCCGCCTTCAGGTCATCGGACAATTCCAGCAACGACAACAGGCTCAGATAAAGCGAACCGGTATAGATGTTCCCGACGATTTTGTTGTAGCTTGTGCTCGTTTGGTAATGCGCAACCAATCGTTCGCGGTCGGCTTGCGAACCTTGATCCAATATTTCGCGCAAAGCCTTCATGCCCATCTTTGTATACGGCAGATGAAAACAGATCGCTTCAAAATCCGCCAAGGTGGCGCCATATTTCGCTTTGTATTGCTCCCAGACATTCAAGAAGAAGGCGATGTATTGTTCGTTCGAGTATTTCCCGTCGACGAATGCCGTTTCCGAATAGATCGGTCTCCAAAAATCCATGACTTCCGACGTCAAATAGGCGCTTTCGTTCTCCAACACCAGGATGCGCGGTTTTGTGCTGATGACCATGGCAACAGCCCCGGCACCTTGTGTCACTTCACCGGCAGTGCCGATCCCATAGCGTGAAATATCCGTCCCTAGCACCAATACGCGGCTCTCAGGATTCAAGGCGATGTGGCCTTTCGCCATCTGGATGCCCGCCGTCGCCCCGTAACAGGCCTGCTTCACTTCGATTGCGCGCGCATGCGGTTGGATGCCCAACAGATCATGCACATAAACAGCACCCGCTTTGGAATTGTCGATCCCTGATTCCGTTCCGAAAATGACCAGATCAATCTTTTCCAGATCTTCTTCATCCAAAATCTGCAGGGCTGCATTCGCCGCCAATGTCACCGCATCTTGTGTGACCGGAGCGACCGCCATTTTTTCCTGTCCGATGCCGATTGTATATTTTGCCGGATCCACATTCCTCGCTTCAGCCAGCTTCACCATATCCACATATGTATTTGGCGTATAGAAGCCAATCTTATCTATTCCGATTTCCAAGTGAAAAACTCCTTTACTCTGCTATGTATCAGTAAAACTCTCACCTCAAATGATAGACCAGGTCCGCTGAAAACACAACGTCAATGCCCGAAATTTAAAAATAACTTAGAAAATTGACTTGCACCATCTCTATATTTTCTTTTCTTTAAAAAATCTTATATGCAAATCCTTCCATATTAAAGTAAAATAGAGATTCCGAAAGAAATAGATCCATTTTCAATATACATGCAAATCATTTTATCAACCAAAAGGAGTTTTATTATGGAAGAAGTTGTGATTGTCAGTGCTGCCCGCACCCCCATAGGTTCGTTCGGAGGAAGTCTGAAAGATAGTTCCGCCGTCGTATTGGGAAGCATGGCTGTACAAGCAGCCCTTCAGCGGGCAAACCTCTCCCTGAACGATATCGATTCCGTCATTTTCGGAAATGTCCTGCAGGCCGGGCTTGGCCAAAACCCCGCCCGCCAGATCGCCATCCAGTCCGGCATCCCCTTCGAAGTTCCGGCCATGACGGTCAATGAAGTCTGCGGTTCAGGCATGAAGGCCATCATCCTCGGCAGCCAGGCCATCCGTGTCGGCGATGCAGAAACCGTGGTCGTCGGCGGAACGGAAAACATGTCCCAGGCGCCTTATCTGCTGAACAACCAACGTTGGGGAAGCAAACTCGGTGATGTGCGCACAATCGACAGTTTGGTGCACGATGGCTTGACCGATGCGTTCGACCAGACCCATATGGGCGTAACCGCCGAAACGGTTGCGGAAAAATTCGGGGTGACCCGCGAAGAACAGGACGCCTTCGCCTTGCATTCCCAGCAAAAAGCCGCCGCTGCCCAAGCAGCCGGCCATTTCAAGGATGAAATCGTCCCGGTCTCGATCTGGGACCGCAAGAAACAGGAAACGCTTGCCGCAGAGGATGAATATATCCGTAAAAATGTGACAGCGGAAAGCTTGCGCAAACTGAAGCCCGCCTTCATGAAGGACGGTACAGTAACCGCCGGCAACGCGTCCGGCATCAATGACGGCGCCGCCGCCTTGGTTTTGATGGCCAAATCGGTTGCCGAGGCCCAGAACATCCCTTACCTTGCGACTTTGAAGGGATATGCCGAAGTCGGCATCGATCCCGCCATCATGGGCTATGCGCCCTACCATTCCATCAAAAAGGTTTTGGCTAACCTGGATCTTTCCGTCGACGACATCGACCTATACGAATTGAACGAAGCCTTCGCTTCGCAAAGCATCGCCGTAGCCAGAGACTTGGGTTTGCCGGAGGAAAAGATCAACATCAACGGCGGCGCCATCGCCCTGGGCCATCCGATTGGGGCATCCGGCTCCAGGATTTTGGTGACGTTGCTTTACGCTATGGAACGGACCGATAAAAAAATCGGCCTCGCCTCTCTTTGCGTCGGCGGCGGCATCGGCATCTCGCTGGTTGTCGAAAGACCCTGATTTCCCGAAATGGCGATTCCTTTCTGTTTTCAGATTTCTAAACCAGATCATCCAGGAATGTTCCATTAGGGAATTACTGCGTTCCCTGTTTTCGATTGCCGGATGGTGGCGCGGCGGTTTATTTGGCGCAGATAATGTCGGGAAAACCTTCCGAAAAGTCGGCGACGGTTTTTTTGATTGCTCCATCGCGATAATAACCCTTCGTGGAGCCTTCGGCAGGTTATTCTATGTGGAACGTTGTATTTTAAATTGTCGAACCACTTTCGGCGGGTTTATTCCGTTGGAACTCCACAATTCTCGGCATACAACAAAAGGGGGCTGGGACAAAATTCCTAGCCTCGTTCGCATTTCCTAACAATTAACCGTAAACGTGTTCCAAAAAGCAGACCTGAAGTCACTTCACGAATAATGCTCAGACGGTCTGCGACCATCCTCCGCTTATTCGCTCCAGTGATTCGGGTCTAAACGCTTTTTGTCTCACTCTCTTTTTTGACCGACTGAAATCGAACGACAATCATTTCTTGATGCTTGCCGCCATCTCCAGGATGGCTATCGGGTCTTTGGTGCTATCGATGGAGTAGACGACTTCCTCTTCTTGCCATTTGATCGTCGTCCGCGGTACAGAGGGGTCTGCGTAATCGATGCGGATGTGACCCGTATCTTTCGGCGGCGGTAAAAAGAGTGTTTCCAAGGCTTGGACAACTGCCCTTGCGGAGGAGACGCCACGCTCCCCGTCACTGATCAGCTGCCTCGTTTCCAGCAGCCAGTTGCCTTCATTCCATCCCAAAAAGGTCGAACCGGCTCCGGAATCCTGGTAGCCACTGATGCCGTATCCCAAGTCTACTTTTGGCGGAGCGCTTGGTCCGTATCCCTGACCGGCATCATGATGATCCACCGCTACAGCAGCAGCGGCTTTGCTGACATAGACGGTCGCTTCAAAAGTGGCTATCGGGGAAGCCTGCTGACTATCAGCCAAAGCGGGTGCGTTTACCGCAATCGGTTCCTTCGTTTCGTAATACGTGATGAAATAACCGTATGTCGTCCGTTCCGTCTTGGCGCTGACAAAAGCATAGCCCGGTTCAAGCGGGAGCCACGCCGGCAGGTTCAGCGGGCTTTCCCCCAGACTATCCGCCACTTCCTGCAGCACCACCCCGGTTGTTTGCCCGGTACCCGCACCACCGCTTTCTTGACTTTCCGCTGAACTTTCCGACTCAGGAATCGATCCGGAAGATGATTCCTTTTCTGAATCCGAACCGGAACTATCCTTTGCCGAACTGCTGGAAACAGCAGAGGATCCGTCCGGCTCACTGGCTAAAGATGCACTGACACTGGAAACGCCGGAAGAGGAGTCCGCCTTCTGAAACAAGCTGCAACTGCCGAGTATAGATGATACAAACAACATACCTGTTAGGAAAACCATCCGTTTTTTTGACACCGCTCTCATCCCTTTCTGCCTTAATGATATACGCAACCGTTTTCATCCGCAAGAGATACGCCCTTCGCTGCAATCCCCTCTCCGCCAGTTTCCGGAGACCGATGGAATTGTGTCCAAATGCGATATTTTATTGAGTTTTCAACGGAAATGTGGCATACTCTTTATGAGAAAATTTTAATTTTAAAATAGAAATTTGTAGAGGAGACTGAATCCGTGACGACCTACCATAGTACGCGAGACGCAGGAAATACACTGACGGCTTCACAAGCAATATTAAGAGGAATAGCTCCCGATGGCGGGTTGTATGTACCTGATCATATCCCTTCCTTAGATATTGCGCTGGATCAACTGGCCAACCTGACCTATCAAGAAACAGCCTATGCCGTAATGAAAAACTTTTTTGATGATTTTACCGAAGAGGAATTAAAGCACTGTATCGCGGCCGCCTACGATGAAAAATTCGACGATGCGACGATCGCTCCGCTTGTGAAAGCAGACGGCCACTACTACTTGGAATTGTTCCATGGCCCGACCATTGCATTCAAGGATATGGCCCTATCCATCCTGCCGCACCTCTTGACGACTTCCGCCAAGAAAAACGGCAGCACAAAAGAAATCGTGATTTTGACGGCGACTTCCGGCGATACCGGAAAAGCTGCCCTTGTCGGCTTCGCTGATGTACCGAACACGAAAATCATCGTCTTCTATCCGAAGAACGGCGTCAGCGCCATCCAAGAAAAACAGATGGTTACGCAAAAAGGCGACAACACCTATGTCGTTTCCATCGATGGAAACTTCGACGATGCACAGACAAACGTGAAGAACATGTTCGGAAATGCCGATTTGGCGGCACGTCTGGATGCTGCCGGCTATCAATTCTCATCCGCCAACTCAATCAACATCGGGCGTTTGATTCCGCAAGTCGCTTACTATGTGTACGCTTATGGTCAAATGGTCAAACAAGGCGCCATCGCTGCCGGTGAACCCATGAACGTGGTTGTGCCTACCGGTAACTTCGGAAACATCTTAGCTGCCTACTTTGCGAAACAAATGGGCTTGCCGATCCAAAAATTGGTCATCGCTTCAAACGAAAACAAAGTCTTGGTCGACTTCTTCCAAACAGGAGCCTATGACCGCAATCGCGACTTCATCCTGACGACTTCCCCATCCATGGATATCTTGGTTTCCAGCAATCTGGAACGTCTCTTGTATTTGATGGCTGACGAAAATCCGCAAGCCATCCAAACATTCATGAACCAGTTGAAAGAAGTGGGACGCTACGAAGTGACGGCAGCGATGAAAGAAAAAGCAAAAGATTTCTACGCCGACTACGCGAACGAAGCGGAAGTATCCGCACAGATCGCAAGCTTGTACCATACGGACGGCTATGTCATCGATCCGCATACAGCCGTTGCTGCGCATGTCGCAAACAGCTATACTGCGGAAACAAACGATGCTACGCCGATCGTCATCGCATCCACAGCCAGCCCATATAAATTCCCGCAGGCTGTATTGGACGCCATCGACCCTGAATTCGGTGACGGAACGATGGAAGAAATGTTGGAACGCTTGAGAGAATTGAGCGGTGTCGCTTATCCAAAAGCGATCGAAGAACTGCTTCATGCCGAAGTGCGTCATGACACGGTCATCGCCTCCGACGAAATGCAGGACAGCGTGGAATCCATCCTTGGATTGAAACGTTAATTCCAATAGTAACATTCATACTGATGATCTGGATCACTCCAGATCATCAGTTTTTTTATTGCCTTCGTATTGCGGTACTTCTTGTCCATATTTTGGTAAAATAGACTTGAGCAGAATCCGCTACAGAAATGAGAGAAACCTTATGAAAATATTGATTGACGGGGATGCCTGCCCCGTAAAAGACATCGTGATCGAGGAAGCCGTGCGCAGAAAGATTCCCGTCACGATCGTCACCAGCTTTTCGCATTATTCCAACGCCGAACAACCGCCCGGCGTCAAGACCGTATACGTGGATTCGGGAGCGGACGCAGCCGATTTCCGGATCATCCAATTGGCCGTAAAAGGCGACCTTTTGGTTACGCAGGACTACGGGTTGGCTTCCCTCGCATTGCCGAAAGGTCTGACCGTGCTGCACCACAAAGGTTTCCAATATGACAACGACAATATCGGACAGCTGCTGGAATCCCGTTATCTGAGCGCCATGATCCGCAAAAGCGGCAAACGGACAAAGGGACCGAAACCATTCACGACAGAAGACCGCCATAAGTTCAGGCATTTGCTGGTCACTATCCTTAAGGAAAAGACAACAGAATCATAAAGGGAGCGTGAACAATATGCGCAATGAAATCATTATCGAAGATGTGAAACACCTCGTCGCGGAAAAATTAAGAAACGAATCCACCGGACACGACTGGTGGCACACGTTGCGGGTCTACAACACCGCGATGGACATCGCCAAAGCCGAACAGCAAGGGAATCCCTTCGTCATCGCCTTGGCCGCCCTCCTACATGACGTCGCGGACCATAAATTCGGCTATACCGATGATGACCGGGAAGATATCATCACCACTATTCTGACGCCGTTTGAAGTCGGCGATTCCGTCATCCAAGCAGTCGTCTACATCGTGAACAACATGTCCTTCAAGCAAGGCAAAAACAAACACGTCTTGACCAGCATCGAAGGACAGATCGTCCAGGATGCGGATCGGCTGGACGCGATCGGCAACATCGGCATCGCACGCGCCTTTGCCTATGGCGGACATAAAGACCGCCCCCTTTATAATCCGGATCGCACCGAAGGCGAAGAAGGCGATACCATCAGCCATTTTTACGAAAAGCTGCTGCAGCTGAAGGACAAGATGAACACCGAAACCGGCAAACAAAAGGCGCTTATCCGCCATCAAAGAATGGAACAGTTCCTGCAGGACTTCTACGATGAATGGGACGGCAAATGATGGGCTAAAAGAATAAAGAGGGTGGTCACAAATCATTATTGCTGATTTGTGTCCACCCTCTAATTTTTTAACTTCGTTCGCCATTTTTGGTTAATTCCCTTTGATGACCAATCCCAACATGACCAAGAAATCCAGCGCCTGTTCCTGGCTTACGATGCATCCTTTCAGATCTTCGATGGTGACGCTGATGCGGTCAAATTGCGAGCTGCTGATATCGATCCCCTTCAGGGCGGTGCCGACAAAATTGATGCCCGACAGGTCGCAATCCGTAAAAGCCACCTTCGCCAGCTTGTTCTCGTAGAAATCGGCATCCTTCAGGCGGCAGCTGGCATAATGCACGTTTTTCTGCTTGCTGAAACCAAGCGCGGCCAACTGCAGATTGCAATCCTGGAAAACGACATCCTCAAAATAGCTCTCCGCAAAGGACGTCCCGACTAAACGGCAATTCAGGAAAGTGACCCGTTTCATCGTCATTTCACTGAGCTGGGCATTCGCCAAATCGCAGCGTTCGAACACCACGTCGCGCAAGTACATTTTGGAAACGGCCGCTTCATCGAACGTCACATTATCGAACTTGACCTCGGTGAACTCCACCGCTGAGTCGGTGGCGAGGGAAATCGTGCAGTCCTTGAAGAGCGCGTTATCGATATAGGGTTCCCCCGCATCATAGACGTCTTCAAAATGCTTTTCTGGTAATTCCGATGGTACTTTCGGTTTCATGATTTTTACGGCCACTTTTTCTGTTCCCCTTTGCATTCGACTTCATATTTCCAACAGTATAACACGATTCCATCAGGGAAAAAGGTGCGGCTGGAGAAAAATCTCTTTACGGGCACAACGCTACAGTTTGAAGTGCCCGAAGCTCACTCGGATGGCGTTTTTTTGGTCCCCGAACAGCAGACCTTCCTTCACGATCACTTTTTCAGCCAGCAGTCCCTGCAGGATGCGGTCCATCTCTTCTTCCTGCTTATCCGGAAAACGGCAGTACAGATGGAACCCCCCTTTTGCCGGTTCGAAGACGATTTGATCACCGAATTTCCCTTTCAACCAGTTTTCCAATTTCTCCGCACGGTCTCTCAGGGCATCCACGATGATCGGCTGATGTTTCATTATCTCGCTAGTCAGATAATGATCCGCCAACAGTTGCGGCAGAAAACTCAAGCCGGAATCGATCTGCTCCCTGATGTCCGCCAATTCCTTCAAAATAGCAGTTGGTCCGACCATCCAGCCGATGCGGATGTGCTGGCCCGCGAATTTTGACAACGACCCCACATACAGCACCTGTTGGCGATCGTCCAGGCTTTTCAAAGGCCGGTTGTCGACGGCTTCGTCAAAAACGAAACTGCCGTAAGCATCATCCTCCACGATCGGGATGCGCTTCAGCAGACAGTAATCCAGGATTGCCTGTTTCCGTTCCGGGCTCATGATCGTTCCGGTCGGATTCTGGAAAACGGGATTCAGGAAAATCATCTTCAATGGATACTGCAGCGAGGCTTCCTGCAGCCCTTTGACGGTCATGCCTTCCGCATCCATCGGAATGGGTACGATCCGCAGGCCTGCCGCCTGGAACAGCCGCAGCGAATAAAAGTAGGACGGCGCCTCGATGCCGATTGCGTCACCCGGCTTCAGCAGCCCTTGGGTAATCAGAAACAACGCTTGCTGGGTACCCGAGGTGATGAGGATTTCCTCGATCGGAACGGCCATCCCGTATGCCTGCTTCAGATGTTCCTGGACGCTCTCCCTTGTCGACAGCATCCCCCTGTTCTCTTGGCTGAAAGCCAATTCCCCCTGCAGCATCTCCCCCAAAGACATATCCGGCATCTTCAACTCCGGCAAGAGGTCCTTCGGCAAGTCCCCGTTGCCCAAATCCATTATTTCCCGGGAACGGTGCTGTGTCAGCAGCCCCTTGGCTGCTTTTTGATAGGGGCTCGCCGCCGACAGATTATCCGGCGTCAGCGACGTCTGCCAATTGATGATAGGCTTGGTCTGCATCCCCCATTTATTCGGGTTCACATAGGTGCCGCTCCCCCTTTTGCGGATCAATATCCCCTGCATCGTCAATTCTTCCAACGCCCGGATGACGGTGGAACGATTGACTGCCAGCGCTTCGGCCAATTTCCTTTCGGCCGGCAAGGGCCTGCCGGGCACCAATTCGCCGGCTTTTATCTTCTCTTCGATCGCTTGCATGATCTGTTGATAGAGCGGCCTTCCTCGCTCTTGCTCCAGCCTCCATTCAGCCATTCGCTCACCCCTCAAACTTTTTTCTTATTATACATCAAATTGGTTGGTATGGAAACAGTCCAATTGGATGTAGGCATCCGCTGCAAAATAAATTAATATTTAATCATTCTTTAATCTGTTTATTATTTTATCCAAGGAGGATTATCAATGACAACAAAAATTATTGGTTCTGAAAAAGTGAAACGCGGCATGGCGCAAATGCAAAAAGGCGGTGTCATCATGGATGTGGTGAATGCGGAGCAAGCCCGGATCGCAGAAGCGGCCGGCGCCGTAGCGGTTATGGCTCTGGAACGCGTCCCTTCCGATATCCGTGCGGCCGGCGGTGTTGCCCGGATGGCAGACCCTACCATCGTGGAGGAAGTGATGAACGCCGTCAGCATCCCGGTCATGGCGAAAGCCCGCATCGGCCACATCACCGAAGCGCGCATCCTGGAAGCGATGGGCGTCGACTACATCGACGAAAGCGAAGTACTGACCCCTGCCGACGAGGAATTCCACCTGTTGAAATCGGACTACACCGTTCCCTTCGTCTGCGGCTGCCGCGATCTGGGCGAAGCCTTGCGCCGCATCGGTGAAGGCGCATCGATGTTGCGTACGAAAGGCGAACCGGGAACCGGAAATATCGTGGAGGCCGTCCGCCATATGCGCAAAGTGAACGGACAAATCCGTCTATTGATCACGAAATCGGATGACGAATTGATGACATTCGCCAAGGAAATCGGAGCGTCTTACGAATTGGTGAAGCAAGTGAAACTGCTCGGCAAATTGCCGGTCGTGAACTTCGCCGCAGGCGGCGTTGCGACGCCAGCCGATGCGGCCTTGATGATGAGTTTGGGGGCGGACGGCATCTTCGTCGGATCCGGCATCTTCAAAGCCGAAAATCCCGAAAAATTCGCCCGCGCCATCGTCCGTGCGACAACCAATTACGAAGACTATGCCTTGTTGGCTGAATTGTCCAAAGGCTTGGGCGAACCGATGAAAGGAATCGACATCAGTACCCTCCAAGCTTCCGAACGCATGCAGGAAAGAGGCTGGTAAGCATGACAAAAAAAATCGGCGTATTGGCTTTGCAAGGGGCCGTTACCGAACATATCCTGTCGCTTGAAAAATTGGGCGCCCGCGCCACAGCCGTGAAGCTGCCCGCCGACTTGGACGGGCTGGACGGGCTCATCATTCCCGGCGGTGAATCGACCGCCATCGGCCGGCTGATCCGCGAGCAACACCTGGAAGAGCCGTTGCGGACTTTCTTCGAAGCCGGCAAGCCGATTTTCGGCACCTGTGCCGGCCTGATTCTGTGCAGCACCGACCGCAGCCATCCGACCGGCGATCTCCGTCTCGGTTTCATCGAAATGGAAGTGGAACGGAATGGCTTCGGCCGTCAAATCGACAGTTTCGAAGCGCTGCTTCCTTTTGAAGGGATCGCAGAGCCGGTGGAAGCCGTCTTCATCCGCGCGCCTTATATCCAATCCGTCGGTGCCGGCGTCACCGTTTTGGCTACCATCGACGGCAAAATCGTGGCCGCCGAAACCGATCAGATCCTGGTCACCGCCTTCCATCCCGAGTTGACGGATGATTTGGCCGTACTGCAGTATTTCCTAGAAAAAGTGAACCAAGGATCAACAAACGGTCGCACGGTCCACTGAAAGTTCCACAAATAGACCAAGGAGGCCGTCTCAATCGAGGCAGTCTCCTTGGTCTATTTTGAAGTGGCACATACAAACTGAAGATTCGGAAGTGATCCCTAGTCACGGTAAGGCTTTTTTGGATGGCAGGTGCGGTGGATTCCCGGCGAAAATTCGCTCCTCCGGTGAGCTGCATTTTCGCCGGAGAAGAGAATCCAAAAAAATATCACCTCCGGACAGCAAGGCTTCGCCGGGGTACGACTGCCCGGAAATAAATCTGCTCCGGTCGACAGGTCCCTCGCCGGAGAACGGAGCTTCCTCGAGTCCAATCAGCCCCTTTCTTGACAATTAATATCGTGAAATGCCATCGGGGTCTAAACGCTTTTTTTCTCACTTTTTTCAGTATAATATATCGTTGCTGACGGTTGTGTAGAACAGCTCCTTTATCCTATCCGGATCAGCGGTCTGGCCCAGTATCCACATCAATTTGCAGAGGACGGCTTCGGTGATCATGTCGTAGGCTTCCAGAACGCTCACCTTATCTTTGAGCTGATTCCCGACTTTATAGATCGTCATATCGCTGCCTTCGTTCGGCACTTGCGTCGTCATGACTACCGTCTTCCCCTTCTCTGTCCACTGTTGGATGACATCGTAGTAACGGTATTGCGGCAGCGAAGGGATCCCCCCGACACCGTAGCTTTCCACGATGACGGCATCATTTTTTTCCAGCATATAGGACAGAATATCGGCATCCGCACCCGGCGTCAGTTTAAAGAGCCCGACTTTGGCATCCAATTTATCAAAGAAGATCGGCTCTGCCGCCTTTTCGGTGGTGATGTACTGGATCAGATGGCTGTCCTGGATGATGGCCAAATAGGGGTAATTGATGCTGGAAAAAGCCTGCAGACTTTTTGAATGCGTCTTTCTGGCGCGCGTCCCCAGGATGACCTTTCCGTTGAACACAATCTGCACCCCGCTGGCTTTGTCGGACGCTGCATAGAGGAAGCTGTCGAACAGATTCGTTTTGGAATCGGTCACTTCCACATTGATCGGTTTTTGCGCCCCCGTGACCACAATCGGTTTTGGCGAATGTTGGATCAGGTAGGACAATGCCGCGGCGGTATACGCCATCGTGTCCGTCCCATGGGTTACGACGAAACCATCATAAGCGTCGTAGTTGGACCGGATCGTTTCCACCATCAGAATCCAAATATCCGGTGAAATATTCGTGCTGTCGATATTGCAGATCTGGATCGTCTCCACTTCGCATACGTCCGAAATGGTCGGAATATATTTCAGGATCTCATCCGATGTCAATTGCGGATCCAAACCATTCTCGGTGACTTTAGAGGCGATCGTTCCGCCTGTCCCGATCATCAATATTTTTTTCACTTGCAAACCCCCTGTTTCATACTTTCGTTATTACCCATTATCGCACAAAAGCAAAGAGTCAGGACATCCAATTTACTGGTATGCCCTGACTCTTTTATGATTTTCTATTAGCCCTGCCTATGCAGCGGCTGTTTCGTCTTTTTCTTTCAAGATGATGTTCAATAATAAAGCGACGATTGTACCGGCGGAAATGCCGGATGAGAATAATCCGCTCAAAATACCCGGCAATTGCGCCACTGTATCCGGCACGAAGGATACGCCCAAACCAATCCCCAATGCGGAAGCAACGATGATCATGTTGCGGTTGTTGAAATCAACGCGCGACAAGGATTGCACACCTGCAGCTGCTACCGTACCGAACATCAAGATACCGGCTCCACCCAAAACAGGCAGCGGCATGATGGAGATAAGGGTAGCGAATTTAGGGAAAAGGCTCATCACGATCATGATGAATCCACCCATGATCGCAACGGTACGGGAAGCGTTGCGGGTCAACGGAATCAACCCGGCGTTTTGGCTGAATGTGGCAGCCGGACCGGAACCCATGAACGGCGCGATGAACGAACCGAATCCATCGGCACGGACGCCGGCAGCGATCCGTTCATCGCTCAGTTTTGTCTCTGTCACAACCCCAAGCGTCTGCATCACCCCAACCGTTTCAATGACGGTCACCAAATAACCGGATACGAAAGGAAGAGCATATTCCAATTTGAACGATGGCACCCCAAATTTGAACAATTGCGGGAAAGCGAACCATTCAGCGGAGGCAACTTGGCTGAAATCGACCAATCCTAATGGGATACAGACGACATAACCGATGATAGCGCCGATCAATACCGCGGCAGGAGCGATTCTTCTGCTGCCGTAATGGTTAAGCAACGCAATGACCAAGAACACAAACACCGCAATGCCGATGTTGAGCGGAGCGCCGAAGTTTTCTGATCCGAAACCGCCGCCGGCCCAGCCCATCGCAACGGACATAAGCGTCATCCCCATCAAGGAAATAACCGACCCGGTTACAACCGGAGGGAAGAATTTCATCAAGGGCTTAACAAAATAGCTTAAAACGATTTCCAGCAAAGCGCCCAGCATCGTACCACCGAAGTAACCCAAGATACCACCGGCACCGATTACGGAAGCAGCCGGAGCAACGAATGCGAAGTCTGTGCCCATGATCGTCGGCATCCCTGCACCGACACGGAACCATTTCGGTCCGAAACTTTTTGATTGGATGATGGACACCACACCAGATGCCAACAATGCCGCACTGACCATATAAGCAGTGTCCGCAACGCCGAAACCGGCAATCCCAGAAATGATAAGCGGAACAGCGACCAATCCGCCAAATGCCGTGATGACGTTTTGAAAACCGAGAACGACGGTCGTTCCCAAATCCGGTTTGTCTTCAACACCGTATACTAAGCCTGTACTTTTTATCTTTTCCATGAATATCCCCCTATATTACGAACATTAATAATAGCTGAATGAAATATAATTCGTATATTTTTATGATAAAACAAATTATATCGATTTTATTCCAATAAGTAAATAATAAATAACGAAATATAAGTGCTTACATTATTAGAAAATTCACATTTACTATAAAAAGCTCATCAAAATCCGAACATTATAAGCAAAACCGGCGTTTCTCTCCGTAAAACCTCCATTTTGAAACGAAAACCCCTCACCAACGAAAAAAATCCCAAGTGGCAAAGATGCATCCGCTTCGAAACTAGAATCTTTTCATCATTATTTTCCGATTATTTTGCTATAATAGCAGATGAGGGTTAGACAACTCCCTACAACAGGAGGAAAATCTATGAAAAAAGAAAAATCATGCGGAGCCATTGTTCTTTCCAGCAACAACGGCAACCGGAAAGTATTGCTGATCCAGCACGAGAACGGCGGCCATTGGGCGTTCCCGAAAGGCCATGTCGAAAACGACGAAACGGAAATCGAAACGGCTGCACGGGAAATCAAGGAAGAAACCGGGCTGCAGGTTGAAATAAGCACGGCCTACCGAAAAGCGGTCAGCTACTCACCCGCGGAAGGCATCACGAAAGAGGTCGTTTATTTTCTGGCTTTCGCGGCTGATGAAGAGATCCAAAAACAGGACGCGGAGGTCGCGGACTACATTTGGCTGCCGATGAATGACGCCTTGGCAAAAGTCACCTATGCCAACGACAAGTACATTCTGCAGACCGCAATTGACTTTGTCGAAGGCTTGAAAAACTGATCCAACCGGAAACGGCACTACTCTTGATTACGATATTTTGAAGATAATGGAGGAATCGAACATGAAAAAGACTAGTACTTTTTGGCTAAATTCAGAAAAAACAGATGGAGACTATACGGAATACAATCTATACAAAAGCGGCGTCCGCATGGGCGGCATCTCCCACCTCAAAGGCGATGACTTTTGGAGTTGGTGGGTCTACGGAATCGGCAAGAAGAACAAGCCCACCATCCACAAAGTCGACACAGAAGATGAGGCCAAAAAAGCATTGGAATATGAAGTCTAAACAAGAACGAACATATTATAGACATTACGGTCCCGCCGCTTAGATTGAGCAACATCTAAACGGCGGGACCGGTCGCTCATCAGGACCGATTGAGCTAGCTATTTCAGTGGAAATAAGGAGTGGACATTTTGACAAAATTAATAGTGGATTCAACCTGCGACCTTAACGAAGCGATGCGCAAGCACCCCCAACTGGAGTATCTGCCCTTGAACATCATCATCGACGGCAAAAGCTACAAGGACGGCATCGAAATCGATTTGGAACGCGTCTACGAAGTGATGCGCAAAGGCGATGTACCCCAGACTTCACAGATTGACATCGCTAGCCTAATGGAAATACTGGACCGGAACCGCGATGCCAATGAAGATTTGATTTATTTGGCTTTCTCGAGCGCTATGTCGGGAACCTACGCGGTAGCACATCAAGTTTTTGAGATGTACCGCGAAGAATATCCGGACATGAAATTGACTTTGATCGACTCGCAAGGCGGCTGTGGCGGCGCAAGCCTGGCTGCCATCCAGGCTCTGAATATGCTGGATAAAGGCTATTCCCATGAGGAAATTACTCAAGCCGTGCAAGAAATCGTAGAGCATACTTCCTATTCCTTCACGATCGCTAATCTGGATTGGCTCCAAAAAGGAGGCCGCATCAACAAAGCAACCAGCCTCATCGGCGATACGCTGAACATCAAGCCTTTGTTGACTGTGAAGGCAGGAAAAATTGTGATGGATCAGCTCTTGCGCGGGCATGAGAGAGTCTATAAACGCATCAGCAAAAATACGCTGGATCACATCGGTTCCCACACGGATCAACTGATTGTCATCAGTCATGTGGGTGATCCGGAAACCGCACAGAAACTCAAGACGATGCTGAGCGAAGCATTGCCGGAAGCTACTTTTATTATATTAAGGGTCAGTGCAGTTCTAGGGGTGCATCTCGGCATCGGTGGCGTCGGCGTGTTCGCCCTTTCCGAATTTCCGGCGAAATACGATCGACGCCCTGCGTTTTTGGAAGATTTAAACGCTAATATGGAGAAAGCGTAATAACAATTTAATGGGGAAGGGGCCACTGGCTGGAGGAGAGCCGCGGAATCGGCACGCTGCTCCGGTCAAGCAGACGCGCTCCGGAGGATAACGGCAACAGTCAGCCGCTATTCCGGCGAAGCCGCCCTTATCGGAGGACGAACGGATAATGTGGGCTGAACTCCGGCGAAGCCTCCGTTCGCCGGAGCACAGCAGTGTGATGCCCATTCGTTGGAATTCGTCCGGATAAATCCGAGCGCACTGAAAAGAGGCTGCCTTCAAAAAAGGAGACAGCCTCTTCGTCACTTTATTCATCAATTCAAATTATGAACGAGACTTTTCCATCAGCTGTAAGGTAGCTCTCTTTCGTCGTCTGTCACCTTCAAATCGAAAAGAAGTTATTCAGGATCCACTTGATTTTCAAGGTTTTGGGGACCAATTGCATGAATTTTTGATGGGCCGTCAACTCTTCGATGGCCTTCTCGTTTTTCTCCAGATACGCTACGACAGCATCCAAAGAAACATCCTCTCCAGCGAGCCGTTCCACCATTCTTTTTATATCGGGCCCCGTAATCAAGGAATGCTTATCGTGCAATTGGTATTTTTCTCCCTCAGCGGCGATGCTCTTGATGAGCAGCAGCAATGCGATATTGAACCTCGTCCCCCTGAAGGTCACGATGCCTATGTTCGTCTGATTGTCCTCATACCAATAGTTCCCGTCATCGTAGTAGAGTTCCCTCTTCAGAAAATCAAAATCCCGTGTAATCTTATCATTGTTCAGGGTCAGATAATCTCCCGTCCGCAACAGCCTCTCCATATTTTCACGTACTTCATTGGAAACGAACCCTTCATCGCTGATGAATTTCGGGGGTCTTCCTTCTTTCGTCATTTCTACCATGATGCGCTTTGCCTTGACATCGATATCTTTCACGATCCACACCCTGCCCGCCAACAGAATTTTGCTTTCGATTTGGATATCAGGCGTAAACGGCAGACTGCCGATGCGCTCATGCTGGTAATGGACGGAAAAATCACTGGTCGTGAAAAACAGTGCGTAGAAATCCCTGGAGCGCAGCAGACGCTCCCCTTCCAAGCCGACAATTGCCTCTTCCTCCATGATTTCGATGAAATCTTTTTCCACCATGTAGTCGATCAATAACGCCAAATCCGCATCCGGTATCGCTGACCAGACCGGAAAGGTTTTATTCAGCTGCAACAATTGCGTCATCGGCATGCTGACCCTTTGGAAGAGGATCGCCATCACTTGATGCGCCAACGCATTGTAGGGCGTCTCGATCATTTCCGTGGCATCCATTTCCCCTCGTTCCAGCAAATCCAGCGCGGCATAGGTCTGAAGCATCTCCCATGAGTCATCCTCCACGATATGCAGGATGCTTTGATGGGTTCGCCGTCCGCTGCGTCCCAGTCTTTGGCTGAGAGAAGATGTTGACGGTGGGGAGCCATACTGCACCACGCTGTCCACCGATCCGATGTCTATGCCCAATTCCAAGGTGGAGGTGCAGGTGATCGTGAACAACTGATCCTCGTTGTTTTTGGCAAAAAATTCCACTTCCTCACGCAAAAGTTTGTCCACCGATGAGTGATGGGCAAAATAGCGGATGGGTGCGTGCTCTTTTTTTGCCATCTTATCCAGTTTATGGGTGATTTCTTCCACTCGGTTGCGGGAATTCGGAAAAATCAGCATCGTTTCCGTTTTGGAATACTGATAGATAGCCGCCAAGGATTCCCTTGCAACGAACGGACCCGCCTCACCACTCGTGTAGTCTATCGTGATGAGCAGATCATTTTTTTCGCGGTCCACGAGAATATCCGTATCCCGCTGGCTGCCGAAGAAGGCTTTCGCATAGCCGAAATCCTTCTTGTTCAAGGTTGCACTCATCGCGATGAAACGGGGAGATTGCATGAATTGGCTGATCCGCTGCAGCAGCGATTGCAGGTGAATGCCCCGTTCCGTCCCCAGAAAACTGTGCAGTTCATCGACGATGATCCATTCTACCCCTTTGAAGAGGTGCTGCGCTTCACCAGGACGGTTCACCAGCATTCCCTCAATCGATTCTGGCGTAATCAACAGAACGCCTTTCGGTTGGTTCACAATTTTTCTTTTCTGCGCTTGGGAAACTTCACCGTGCCATGGCGTGATTGGCACATCCAAATACTGGCAGAGTTCGCTGATGCGCTGAAATTGATCATTGATCAGGGCTTTCAGAGGAGAGATGTACAGCACCTTCAGTCCCGTTTCCCAATCATCCACACTATTCAGCGCCGGAATGAATGCTGCTTCCGTTTTTCCCGATGCCGTCGGAGCGGACAGGATGAGGTTATGATCGGTATTGGCAACCTGTTTGATGGCGGCACTCTGAATGCTCGTCAAGCTAGGCCACCCTTTATCATAGATGTACTGCTGGATGTCTCTGCTGAGACTATCAAATGCCTGCATCAGTAGACCTCTATTTCATCGTGGTCATCTGCGTCCTTCGCCACGACCGATTGCCTTCTGCCAAACCGATCGGAAAGGATCTGGCCGAAAGAATGGTCCGGATTTTGGCGCTGCAAGGACAGGATTTCGATAAAGTCCTTGATGACGGACCGTGGCGTCAAGAATGCCGCAGCTCCCGGCCGGTTCAACTGGTCTTCCATGTATTGCTGAATTTCGCTGTCCGTCACCGACAGCGCCGTTTGATAAGCCGTATTGTATATTTCCAACAACTTGGTCAAAAGGATGAAGATCTCTTCCGCTGTCAGCGGCTTCAGATCGATGACGGTACTGTTTACATTGACATAGTCTTTGTTTTTCATCAATTCGTTTCCAAAGCGTGTTTTCAAAGCGCCATAGCTGGCCAATCCTCTGCGTTCGTCATAGACCGTATTCTTCGTTGCGCCAAAATTAATGAATAAGCCTTTTGCTTCATTGGTTTTCGTTTCGTTATACAGATTGAGGATCATTTCGTAATTTTTTTCTCGGGTCAAGGCGCGGGGCAATTTGTACAGATTGACTGATTCATCAAAGTTTATGACAAATCCCTTGTAGCCGATCTTCAGGAATAATTCCGCCAGATTCTTCAACGCGATGAGATAGTTTGCATCGTTGATGACGTTCTTGATACCCAATTCTTTGGAGGCTTCCGTTTTTGTCGTGATATCCCCACGGATCCAACGAATCGCTTCAATCTGAAGGGACATATTATCGCCCGCAATCCCTTCGAAATATTTCATCAGCGCCTGCCCGAATTCATAGGAAAGCCCCGATGAATAGAAGGAATTCGTCGTCTTCAGGATGGCATTCTCCACCAATTTCCAATGGGACTTTTCCAGCAAAACGGGAACGGTGAGGCTATTTTCCGCGGCAATCTGCTCGAGCAGAACCTGAATCCACTGTTGGACGATCGTCTCGATGGCATTCCCGTCGCGGTTATTTTTGATGACGATCTTATTGACGACTTCATTGTACAACGCCAACGCTTTCCCGGATGAATCATAGAAACGACGCGTCGGGGTCAAGTCGATCGTGGAGACGACGAAATTCTTTTGCAGCGCCAACGATTCGATCGTCCGCAAAACAAAACTTTTCCCCGAACCGAAATCGCCTACCCAAAAACGCAGATCGCTGTTGCCGTCTTCCAATTTTTGCAAGGTATCGATGATTTCCTTGACTTCGTTGCTTCTGCCTACCAACACATGTTGTACCCCTTTTACTGGAACAACACCTGCCTCAAGCGAGGCAATAATCGTCTGGGCATCCTTCTTTCTCAGCTTGCTTTCAGCCATAGATCCAGTCCCTCATTTCTTCCATAAAATCCTCCTCAATGATGACCTGTTGGTGGCTGATCACCAGCACCTGATCATCAAATATTTCATACAGCACCTCATTCAATTCTGTGAAGTATGCCTGATGGAGTTTCCCTTTATTTTTTGCGTGTTCCTTGAAATCATCCAAAGATATCCCGTTGCCTTCCACTACCTGTTTGAGGAAACGCATATGCTCTGGCTCCTGTTCGCTGTCCTGTTTTTCGGATTCTTCTATATTAGAGTCCAAACTTTCTGCTTCTCTTTGCTCCACTGCCGGTGGAATCTCCGTCTCGGCAACAATATCCAGACTGACCGCCGAAACTAGCCCTTCGCCGGTCTCCTCTTCACGCAGATAAGTGTCAACCATATCGATGATGTTATCCAGGGCAGAATGTGATGCGGTGATTAAGGCTGTGTCCAGTTTGATTTCTCTGCGTATCGGTTGCGTGCATTCCTTTAAAAGTTCCGGCAAACTTTTGATAGGCAGATTCGGATCCGCCAGTAAACGCTGATAATCGGCCTGTCTGGTTGGATGAATGAAGCCATCCCGTTCTTTTTGCAGCGCTTTTGATACCGGCAAAGCCGTCCTTTCCATCAAGAAAATAAACAGGATGCGCTTATCCGAATCCTCGCTCTGCTTGATCACCTTCGTGGCTATCTTTTTCAAATCCGGATCTTTTGCAACATCCTCGAGCAGCACGCTGAGCTGCTCCGCCGATCGGCTTATAAGGAGATTGGCAGACTCATGCCAGACGGTCTTGTTCACGTTCCGCAAGGCTGCAATGGTTTGGTAATCCAGCTCGATCTCAATTTTTTGGCTCAGATAGCCTTGCATCTTCCGGAACGTTTCATCCGGAAAATATTTTTGCAGACTCTGCAGGCTTTCCTCAACAGGCAGCACACGGAGTCCCTCCACCTCCTGACGGATCGTGTTCTCGGCAAGGAGATAAAGATCCGTTGGCAGACGTACCGTTTCTGCCCAGACACGTCCATCATTCAGCGGCAGATGGAAATATTTCCTGAAATAATTATTGGGTTTGATCTTCCATTTGATGGATTCATCCTCCAGATCGCGCAATACGATCTGCAAAATGTCTACGTATTTCGACAAGCAAAGGGCCATGACAGCCGGTACTTCAGTAAACCGCGTCACCCGTCTCGTCAGGTGATTGAAATAATCCCTTTCGGTCCCATCAAAGATTTCTTTGTCCCGCAACATTCCCGACGGATCCCACCAAACGATTTTGGTGGAGAATGGTGTCAATCCAAATTGTTTTCTGGTCTCCTCATCCGGAATGGGTAAATTTTCCCGGCATGCGTCAACCTCATGCGCAAGGATTGTTTGGATATCCCGGGACAACATGGCTTTCAGGTCGTAGGAAAACAAATTAGCCACATGCGTATTTTCCAGCCTGTAAAACGAATAGACCACCTCTTTGGATAGCCGATATATTTCGTCAAAGACGGATACGCGGTAATAGTAACGCTCATATTTCAGATTTTTGATGTTTTTGCGTTTCTTCCTCAGTTCCACATCGACCACAGCGCATAAGCTTTCAAATAATGCGCCCATCACTTCCTCCACTTGCCTTGTAAAATTGTCATTCATTCTTAGGGGAGGTGAAACATAGCTGATCCAAGCCTCTTTCGCAGCTTTTTTTGGATGGCTCTTTTCTATGATGATCTCTCTTGGATTGATGAAAGACTCCTCGTTATTCACCAATTCAATGATCGATAATTTTTCTTCTTCGGTTAGTTGCTTATTTTTGAATATTTTATTTACGAATTCGAACATTTTGGAGGCCCCCCTTCCCAAGTCACTGCAGAGAATATGCCCTAAGTATACTTCTTATAGCGCGCATATTCAAGAACGCACGTTCTATGCAACTTGGATTAAAGAGCCCTCCTCATTGCATTTAAATAAAAATTTCTGATTTTCTATCGATTTGGAGGTTTTACATGGACATTATCCTATAGTTTCCTTACAAATCGCCTCAGATAAAACTATACCGTAATTTGCGGGAAATGGAATGGCTATAAATATTTCAATCAATTCCAAACCTATATGGTCGTGTCCCACCTCATTCCACCCTTATCATTTTCCCTAAGGCAACAAAGGTGCTACACTTTAATTAACAGAAAGCACTTATCAATCCTATGTATCTCAGAACCTCATGAGCTCAATTGCAACAGCTGCCAATCTCTCATTCATGAAAAGAACCTCGTCACCAGCAGCATCATCGATAAGGAGAGAATATAATGAACACGCTACGTAATTATGTGGACTCGGTCTTCTTGAATCTGCCGCAGACTCCCGAAATGGCAACGCGCAAGCAAGAGATGATTATGAACATGGAGGCCAAGTATCAACAATTATTGGCAGATGGAAAAAACGAAAACGAAGCGATCGGCGCGGCCTTGGCGGAATTCGGCCATGTCGACGACAGCAGCCGGGCACCAGCCGCAACGCCCAATACGGAGATAATCCCTGAAGGCGCGATTCATCTGTCCGCCGCCGAAGCGGACGATTATTTGGACCATCGGCATAAATTTGCCTTTGCCATGGCGGCGGGCGTGTTCCTCTGCATCATGGCGCCGGCTGCCATGATCCTGTTCCGGGAAATTCCGCAGTTCTTTGCGGTCACTGCAAGAGTCTCCCAAAATACCATTGATGTCCTCGCATTGGTTCCGCTCTTCGTTTTTGTGGCTGCCGCCGTCGCTCTGTTCATTATCTATGGGGCAAAGGACAGCGAATACGGCTTGAACAATCAGATCATCCATCTGGACGCCCAAACGCGGGCAGACCTGAGCAAGGAACAACGGGAATCAAAATCCCGTACAACCGTCGCCATCGCTGCCGGTGTCGTCCTCTGCATCCTGGCACCCATCGCTTTGCTGCTGTCGGTCCTTCTCCTTGG
Source organism: Trichococcus palustris (assembly GCF_900114465.1). Taxonomy (GTDB): domain Bacteria; phylum Bacillota; class Bacilli; order Lactobacillales; family Aerococcaceae; genus Trichococcus; species Trichococcus palustris. The sequence continues at coordinate 33,218 of NZ_FOTD01000006.1, forward strand.
CAATGAAAATCCTTTACCCGTCGTCTTCCTGTTGAGCTTCGTGGCAGTCGGCGTGTTCCTGTTCGTATTCTATGGCATCCAGATCGATTCCTACACAATCCTCCTTTCCGGCAGAAACAATTCGCCGGAGCAGCTGCGCACCAAAAAAGTGACGGATACCGTAGCGGGCGTCGTCTTCCCGCTTGCCGCTGCCGTCTATCTTATCGCCGGATTCCTCTATAACGCCTGGGCGACGGCCTGGATCATCTTCCCGGTCGTGGGCATCCTTTTCGGAGTATTCGCCGCCGTCTATGGTGGCTATAGCGAGCTCAAAAAGAAAAGATGATTATTTACTGTCGCGGCCCAAACGGGGACTGTCTCGAATGAGGCAGTCCCTCCTTTTTTCGGCTTGCATGCTACTGCTCCTGTTGCAATACTCCCGATCTCCGGCGAAGCCTCGCTGTCCGGAGGTAACATTTTTTTGGGGATTCCCTTCTCCGGCAGGACTCCGGTTCACCGGAGCAGGGCGTCATCTCCGACCAAGGAGGCGTTCGCCGGGGAACGGGGATCTCCCGGGGCACTCTTCTCCGGCAAGGAAAATGTTGGCCGGAGAAGACTTGTTTCCGGGTGGCCGAACTCCGGCGAAGCCTAGCCGACCGGAGGTAACATTTTTTTTGGATTCTCTGCTCCGGCGGGACTCCGTTTCACCGGAGATTAAGCGATCAGAGCAGAAAAAGTTGAATAGATTGCATCAAAAAAAGTGAGGTCCGAACGCATCCTGCGCTCGGGCCTCACTTTTTCTGAGAAAAGATTACTCAGCTGTATTGTCTTGCATGATTTGTGTATTTTTTTGGTATAACTCTTCGATCTTGCCGCTGTCTCTCATTCCAACTACGATGTTATTGACTGTTTTCAGGAAGTCGCCGCCGTTTTTCGCAACTGCGATAGCTGATTCGTTTGGCGTGCTGGCAATATCAAAATTGGCGATCATCAAGCCTTCATTTTGGGCAATGAATTGTTTCGCAACGGTTTCTACCATCATGACGGCATCCACTTTACCGGTCGTCAATGATAGGATGGCTGTGTTCCATTTCGGTACGGACTGGATTTCTGCATCCGGGAAGGTTGTCGTTAGATAGTCTTCTTGGATGGTCCCTTTTTGGGTAGCCAATTTAGCTGTCTTCAAACTGTCTTCTGAAGTGAACTTGGCTGCATCTTCCGATCTGATCACGATAACGTCTTTTTGTGTATAATAGATATCCGTGAAATCGACGCTTTTCGCTCTTTCTTCCGTAGGGTTCATGCCGGCGATGATCATATCGATTTTGCCGGTCGTCAATGATGGGATCAGTGCATCGAAGTCCACGTCCTTCACTTCCAACTTAACGCCAATTTCATCGGCGATTGCTTGGGCGATATCAATATCAAATCCAGTTATTGTATCCTTGCCGTCTTTTACCAGATGCCATTCGTATGGAGGATAATCAGCCGATGTCCCCACCACCAATTTGCCTTTGTCTTTGATTTCTTGTAATTTATCAGTTGAAGCCGTTGACGCTGATGATGCTGTTGCGGAGCTGTCTGACTTATCGCTTGTATTGCCGCATGCTGCCAAAGCTAAAATACTCATCGTTCCCAAAACCAATTTCAATAATCCTTTTTTCATCTTAACCCCTCCAAATTTTGTTTTTTTGTATTATAGGACTTTTGATAAAAAGTCCTTTGTACGCTCATTTTGCGGATTGCCGAAAACTTGTTCCGGCGTTCCTTGTTCCACAATATACCCGCCATCCATGAAGAGGATGCGGTCTCCCACTTCCTTCGCGAAGCCCATTTCGTGTGTCACCACAACCATGGTCATCCCTTCAAGCGCCAAATCTTTCATAACCTGCAATACTTCTCCGACCATTTCCGGGTCAAGGGCCGATGTCGGCTCATCGAACAGCATCATTTTGGGCTCCATCGCCAACGCTCTGGCGATGGCGATCCGTTGTTGCTGGCCGCCGGATAAAGATTTCGGATAGACATTCGCTTTCTCGGTCATGCCCATGCGGGTCAATAACTTCATCGCCGTCGCTTCCGCCTGCTGTTTTGACACTTTCTTTATATAAGTCGGGCCGATGGTGATGTTCTCCAAGACCGTCAAATGCGGGAAAAGATTGAAGCTTTGGAAAACCATTCCCATCTTTGTGCGGATTTCATCGATGTTCGTCCCTTTTTTATTGATGACCTGCTCTTCGAAAATCACTTTGCCCGAGGTAGGTTCTTCCAAAAGGTTCAGGCAACGGAGGAAAGTGCTCTTCCCCGATCCGGATGGGCCGATGATAACGACCACTTCGCCGGCTTGGATTTCTTCCGTTATACCCTTCAATACTTGTTTGTCGCCAAATGATTTGGTAAGATTTTCTGTTTTAATCACTTTGTTTCATTCTCCTTTCTAGCATATCCACTAACTTCGCAACGACTGTCGTCATGATGAAGTATAGCACGGCAGCAATCACCAACGGGAAGAATGGCATGAACGTCGCCCCGCGGACGGTATTGGATGCGAACATCAAGTCCCGTAGTCCCAGAACGGATACGATGGATGTTTCTTTGATCAGTGTTGCGACCTCGTTCCCCAACGCCGGCAGGATATTTTTGACTGCTTGCGGGTAAATGATTTTTTGCATCGCCAAACGTTTGCTCATCCCGATGGAACGGGCTGCTTCCATCTGGCCTTTGTCGACCGCTTGGATACCGGAACGGATGATTTCAGCGATATAGGCCGCCGAGTTGATTGAGATGGCGATGACCCCCGAAAGGAAGTCCGGCAGTTCAATGTTGATGACGTACAGTCCATAATAGATGATGAACAATTGAACCAACAGCGGGGTCCCTCTGATGATCTGGATATAGCCGTAAGCCAATTTGCTGAGCAGCTGGTTCGGCGACATTCTCATTAATGCCAACCCTGTACCCAAAATAGCCCCTATAATGATTGAACTGATGGAAAGGGCGATTGTGTAACCGGCACCTTGCAAGTAAAGCGGCATGTAGGTCTGAAAAAAGTTTAAATTCATTTGCTTGTGTTCTCCTTCTTTATTATGATTGCTCTGATTGATGTGGTCTTTTTGCGCACTAAAAAACCGCCCCTTGTATTTCTACAAGAGACGGGTCAATTTTTGATTCCGCGGTACCACTCTAGTTGATCTGTTGCGAAACAACACATCCACCTCGATTATATTAACGCATAAAATGCGTAAAAGGCTACTGAACGTTCACCTTTTCGTCATCCGAAGTGCGCTTCAATCTGATATTTTACTGCTGGGCTTCCACTCTGTCCCAGCTCGCTGGAGAAAATATTCAAATCTACTCTCTTCATCACTGACTTTGTTCTATTAAGTTTTGGTATTAATTTATGATATAAGATTTCAATTCAGCTGTCAACTGTAACCTTATTTAAGTTTACGCTTATTTTGACTTTTTGACTTCCTATTCCTACCATAAGCGCCTCAACAATTCATCTTAAACGCGTTCTAAGAATCACCCTACACTAGTGTGCCGTTATGGATGGGCTGACCGATTTCTGTCTCGCTTATTCCGCATCGATGATTCCGACTGCTCCGCGTTCCTCTTTCATCAGCAGCGTCATGATGAGTGCGATCAGCGAAAAGAGGCCGACGATAATGAATACGGCTCTGAAGCCAGCCAAATCGGCAAGCAATGTTACCTGTCCATTCGTTGCTGTAGCCTGTGATACTATCGTCATGATTACAACGAACAAGGCTGTTCCCAAAGATCCAGCTAACTGCCTTTGCGTATTGAACATCGCGGAGGCATGGGAGACCAATCCCATCGGCACCGCATTGAAGGCTGCCGTCTGCAACGGCATCAAAGTGGTCGAAAAACCGAGCGTACGGACCATCTGCAGGAGGACGATCGTCGCAATTGGAGTTTCCAGATCGATAAAACCGAACGCAGCAGTGGCTGCCGTTATGAGCACCAACCCAAAGGCAGCCAATTTTTTGGCCCCATAGTTATCAAACAGCCTGCCTGTTATCGGGCTCATGACGGCCATGAGGATCGATCCCGGCAAGAGCACCATACCCGATGTCATCGGCGAAAAACCGCGGATCGTTTGCAGATAGATCGGGATCAACAAGATGGACCCGAACATGCCAGCAGTGATGACAAAGGAAATAAGGATGCTCGTGCGGTAGCCTTTATAGCGGAACACAGCGAAATCCAGCAATGGGAAAGCTGATTTGTTGCATCTTTTGACAAGCAAAATCAGTGAAACGGCACCTACCACCAACGGCAGCAAGACCATCATGCTGAAAAACGGGTTGGATGATGCATTGCTGAATCCGAACAACAGGCCGCCAAAACCCAGTGTGGAATAGATGACACTCACATAATCCAATTTCGGCCTGCTGACTTCTCCTACATTTTTCATGACGAACAGCGCTATGATGATGTCGATGAGTGCGATCGGCAGGATGAAGTAAAACAGTCTATTCCATTCGAAATTCTGGACGACCCAACCGGAGAAAGTCGGACCGATGGCAGGCGCAAAGTTCATCGCCAATCCGATGATCCCCATGGCGTATCCCCGTTTTTCGATCGGATACATATACAAAATGACGATCATCTGCAGCGGTAGGACAATGCCCGCCCCTACAGCTTGTATCATCCGCCCCCCTATCAACATCCAATATTGGGTTGAGATTGCGGCGACGAACGTTCCCAGTGAAAAAAAGAGCATGGCGAAAAGATACAGTTGTCTCGTTGTGAATCGGCCCACCAGATAGGCGGATATCGGGATCATGATCCCGTTGATGAGCATATAGGCCGTTGTCAGCCATTGCCCTTGTGTTGTTGTTATCGAAAATTCTTTCATGATACTTGGTAATGCCGTACTCATGAGCGTCTGGTTCAGGATGGTCACGAACGACCCCATCACAATGACACCCAAAATCGACAGTACCTGCCTCTTTGAATAGTTTTCTTTTTCTATTGGTGCTTCCAAATAAAAACCCCTTCCGGTTCAATGCAGTAAATCAATTCAATCCATTAAAAACAATGATACTTTTTTAGTGGAAGATTATGTTTTAGAACAGTGTTGTAAATATATTAACTTTTAAGGGGAGTCTTTTTGACTTACCTTAAAAGTTTTTTTATATGGGCAAAACATGAATAAAATTATTAATCTGATTCTTTACTAGTTTGCTTTCGTTGTTTACGATTTAAACTCATCATTTCGACTCCAAACTGCAACATTCTCGAACCAGCCTTTGGTACTATTGGTGGGTCTCTTCATCCCTTAATCTTTGAGTACAATCAAAAATCTTTTTTAAGGACCTCATCGTAATAAGCATTTCTTCCTCTGTTAATTCTTCTGTCACTAAATTCATCATAGCTTGAATTTCTGCATGAATCTCGGGAATAATCTCTTTAGCTTTTTCTGTTAGATATAAATTATAAGCCCTACTATTTCTTTCATCTTGCTCTTTATACACATAACCTAGCTCTATCAGTTTTGTAATGGTCCTCGCTGACATTGCCTTGTCATTCCCTATTTCTTTGCTCATTTTATTTTGGCTAATACCTTCATTTTTCTCTAAGATAAATAAATACGGACAAGAGCCACTGCTTAGTTCATATTTTTTTAAAGCCTTATCCAAATGAATTTGTATGTTTCTATAAATCTTACTATTGAGCTTTACGAAATGCATACTTTCTTTTTCCATAGTTATCACCACCTCTGCAACTAGTTGACTAGTCAACACTTATTGTATTACCCCCACGTTGACTAGTCAACACTTTTTGCAAAAGAAAATTTAGTAGGTTTCTTAAAAAAATAGAAAAAATCTGACTTTTACTCTATATATTTATCAAAAAAGCACCCTTCTCGTCCAGATTAGCGGACGGGAAGGATGCTTTCCAGCTATTTTTTTGTCTATTTTTCTTTACCCGAAGAATGCCAGCAACACACCGGCTGCCACGGCCGAGCCGATAACACCCGCCACATTCGGGCCCATCGCATGCATCAACAGATAGTTGGAAGGGTTGCTCTTGATGCCTACCTTCTGCACTACACGCGCTGCCATCGGAACGGCGGAAACACCGGCTGCCCCGATCAGCGGATTGATTTTCCCGTTGGTCAATTTGTACATCAATTTGCCCATCAAAACGCCGGCTGCGGTGCCGACCGAGAAGGCGAAAAAGCCCATCACGATGATTTTGAGGGTCGTGGCCGAGAGGAAGAGGTCGCCGTTCGCTTTCGCCCCGACGGTGACGCCCAAAATGATTGTGATGATATACATGAAGGAATTTTGCAGTGTGTCCGATAATTTAGGCACCTGACCGCTCTCGCGGACCAGATTCCCCAGCATCAACATGCTGATCAGGGATGTTGCGGAAGGCACGACCAGGCTGATGAAAATGGTCGTTACAATCGGGAACAACACCCTTTCCGCCTTGTTGACTACCCGCATTTGCTTCATTTCCGTCTGCCGTTCTTTTTCCGTCGTCAACAGACGCATGATCGGCGGTTGGATGATCGGAACCAAGGCCATATAAGAATAGGCGGCCAGAGCGATGACCGGCAGGAGGTGATTCGCCAATTTGGAAGTGAGGTAGATGGCGGTCGGGCCATCCGCCCCGCCGATGATGCCGACCGAAGCTGACTCCTGCGGCGTCATGCCCAATGCCAAAGCACCAAAAAAGGCGGCAAAAATACCGAACTGCGCTGCGCCTCCGAGCAGCAAGGTTTTCGGGTTGGCGATCAGCGGACCGAAGTCGGTGGCTGCCCCTAGACAAAGGAAAATCAACGGCGGATAAATGCCCAGATTCGTCCCTTGATACAGATAATAGAGCAGCCCGCCCGGCTGGCCATCTGCAGGTGCATTCATCAACCCAGCCAGCGGCAAATTGACCAATAGGATCCCGAAAGCGATCGGAATCAACAGATAGGGTTCATATTCTTTTTTGATGGCAAGATATAAGAATAAACATGCGATTGCAATCATAATGACTTCTTTATACGTTGTATTCGCGATTCCCGATGTCCGGATTAATTCTGTCAAAGCTTGTACCATGATGGTGCCCCCCTTCCTACAGAATCAACAGCAGCTGATCAGATTCGACTTTTTCGTTCGGTTTCACCAATATTTTCTGGATGACCCCGTCTACAGGTGCAACAATCTCATTTTCCATCTTCATGGCTTCCAACACGATCAGGTTTTCGCCGCGCTTCACGCTCTGCCCTTCCTTGACGAGTACCCGCAGAATGGTTCCCGCCATCGGGGCTGCCATTTCTTTTCCACTGGCGATTGGTTGCGATGGTTGGAAAACGTGCGGCTGTTTTTCCGACGTTCCCATTTCGGCATCATCCGGCAATTCCCGCACTTTCACTCGATAAATTTGGCCGTCGATTTCAATTTCATAGTTTTTCATAAAAAAACCTCCTAGAAATATTTTTTCCTGTTTCCTGACCGTCACTTGACGCGGACCACTTCCACAATCTCGAACTTTTTGGCGGGATGTTCTTCGTAAGCCATCACCAGCGCCGTAACGGCTGCCGCCTTCGCCCGTTTCTCATCCACAACTATATTCACTGTTGCATTTGGCGTCGCACTTGTCCGTTGAAGCTCTTTTTTATCGCTCATAGCCTTTTCTTCCGTCGGATCACCGACCAGTTTATGGGTCAGTTCGACCATGAACCATAGACAAGTCAAGACAACAAAAACAACCACCATCGCAACGACTGTGACGACCATGCCATCCATCAGACTAAATGTTTCCATCCGTTTCACCCTTCCCTCTATCTGCGGTACCGTGCTTGAATGCGGATGATATCTTCAGCAGCATCCCTATTTCCCTTGTCATCGTAAGAAATTGCTTTCGCTATTTTTTCCGGGGCATATTTTTCTTCCAGATAGGCTTTGCCTACTTGCGGGAACAAGGCATAGGTCAAAACGTCTTCGTCGTTCCGTGCCAAATCGCCCAATTCCGCTTTCAATTTTTCGAATTCCGGCTCCAGATGATTGGCGGGTCGGTCGGTGATCACTTCATCATCCCCAATGATCTGTAAGCGGAAAGCGCCATCGATTGGGACAGGCGTCTTCCCGTATTTCCCGCGCAGATAATCCTTCACTTCATTCGGAACCATTTTATAGCGTTCCCCTGTCAAGACGTTGAAGACCGCTTGCGTTCCGACCATTTGGCTCATCGGCGTCACCAAGGGCGGATAACCCAGATCCGCACGGACACGCGGCACTTCCCTCAACACCGCTTCGTATTTGTCGCTGGCTTTGGCTTGTTTCAATTGCGAATTCAAATTTGACAGCATGCCGCCGGGCACTTGATAGATCAAGGCTTTCGGATCGACGCCCATCATTTTCGGATCCAATTCCCCGGAAGCGAGGTATCGGTCCCGCACGGGTTTAAAGTAATCGGCGATTTCTTCCAGCTTAAAGACATTCAGGGCTGTATCATAGCCCAACTCCTCCAGCACCAATCCCATCGATTCGGTCGGCGGTTGACTTGTCCCTTCGGCGAAAGGTGAGATGGCACAATCGATGATATCCGCTCCGCCTTCAATCGCCGCCATATAGGTCATCTGCGAAATGCCGCTCGTTGCGTGCGTATGGATATTCAAAGGGACGTCGATGACCTTTTTGATGGCGGGAATGAGTTCCGCTGCTACCTTCGGCGTCAAGATGCCGGCCATATCCTTGATGCAGATGGAATCGGCTCCCATTTCCGCCAATTCTTCCGCAAGCGCCGTATAATAGGCGATTGTGTGGACCTCGCTGATTGTGTAGCAGATCGCCAATTGCGCATGGGCTTTATATTTTTTGACGGCCTGCAGGGATGCCTGCAGGTTGCGCGTATCGTTCAAAGCATCGAAAATGCGGAAGATATCGACCCCGTTTTCCACAGCCTTTTCCACAAACTTATCCACAATGTCATCGGCATAGTGCCGATAGCCGATCAGGTTCTGCCCCCGCAGCAGCATCTGCAGCTTGGTATGCGGCGCCCGTTTGCGGATTTCGCGCAGCCGTTCCCAAGGGTCTTCATGCAGAAAGCGGATGGCCGCATCATAGGTGGCCCCGCCCCAGCATTCGAGGGCATAATAGCCGGCTTCATCCATCGTTTCCACAATCGGCAGCATATCTGCAGTTGACATCCGGGTTGCCATCAAGCTTTGGTGGGCATCCCGCAAAACAGTTTCCGTAAAACGTACTTTGGTTCTTTCATCCATTCCGTCCACCCCTTGTATCATCACTCTATCGCCCTACCTTTTCCCAACGATTCCCTTAAACCCCTTGCGTTAAAGCGCTTACATTTAAATGAGAGCCATATTCCATCCATTCAGCAACCGGCTGCTTGGATGGAACGGAAATATAGTGATGCGTTTTTCATATATATATACATTATATACTATCTAGATAATTAATAAACAGATAATATCTACATATTATCTGTTTATCGGCGTTTTTCATCATATTTTATCGCTTTTATAAGCCAGCCTTGCTGTTTTTGAGTGTGTGCAGACTGTTCAGAATCAAGACGATTTTTCCGCTGCGGCTATTTCTTTGCTGTTTCGTCAACGATGTTTTGGACGCGCCCGACTTGGTCGCCTTCCGCCAACATGACTTTGATGCCATGGGGATGTTGCGCGCTGTTCGTCAGGAGGCGTTTGACATGCCCTCTTGTCAGTGTGCCGGTCCGTTGATCTTTTTTCAGCACGATGTCAACCAATGCCCCGATCTTTATGTTCTTTCTTTGTTTTCCATCCATTCGAATCCACTCCTTTTCGGTCCCCTCAGTATAACATATCCCGTCCGACAGTAGACTGAGAAAAACGCCCACACTGGCAATCGCTTGGATTGCCGATGGGGGCGTTGCCTTCTTGGTTAGGGTCAGTTTATTTTTCCGCTCAATGAAATGATTTCGTTGACGGCTTCATTCAGATACTGGATGGTATCATGCAACGGTTTGTCGGTCGTGATGTCCACCCCGGCCACTTTTGCGGCTTCCGCCGATTCCAGTTGGTCACCCAAAGCCAGGAATGCCAGCCATTGCTTCACGGCTGTCTCGCCTTCTTGTTTGATGCGCAGGAAAGCCTGAGTAGCGATGGTCAGTCCAGCCGAGTAGGTGTAGGAGTACAAGCCCATATAGTAGTGGATCTGGCGCATCCAGGTCAATTCCGCACCGGCATTGATTTCCACGGCATCACCCCAGAATTGCGCCAACACCGTCCGTTTGATTTCGCTCAGCTTCGCCGCATCGAAACTCTTGCCGTCATCGATCAAGGCGTAGACTTCGCGCTGATAGGCGGCTTCCAGCAAGTGCGTGATGAAATTATGGAAGTAGGTATCGGACAGCATCTTGGTCAATGCGAAGCGCTGCATCCGCACATCTGCGCTCTTGCGCGCCAACGAATCCGTCAGCAACAGTTCATTGAAGGTCGAAGGGGCTTCGATCAAATAAAGCGAAGGCTCCGCACCCAAGATGCTGTTGCTCTCGTTGGAAAGGATCATCTGCCCGGCGTGGCCCAACTCGTGGATCAGCGTGTAGACATCAGATAACTGGTCCGTCCATGACATCAGGATGTATGGGTGCTTTCCGTAAGGGCTGGTGCAGAAGCCCCCGGTGGATTTGCCTTTGTTTTGCACGAAATCGATCCAGCGCTCTGGATAAGCTTGCGCAATCATGGCGACGTATTCTTCCCCCAATAGGCTCAGCGAATCGTTCACCATTTCTTTGGACTTCTCGATCGTCACTTCCGGCGAATAATCCGGATCCAGCGCAATCTTCAGGTCGGCGTAGGTCATCCTGTCCAATCCGCGTACCTCTTTCAGATGCGTGATGTATTTTTGCATGACCGGCGCAAGGTCGTTCATGATCGTATCGATTTGGCGATTGTACAGCTCACGCGTCACTTCCTGTCCGTACAGCAAGTAATCGATGACGGAGTCGAAGCCGCGCATGGTCGCCAGCGTCTTCTCCTTTTGAACTTGTGTGTAGTAGGCGGTTGCGACCACATTCTGGTAGTCTCCCAGCACTTGCGAGAACGCATCGAAAGCTGCCCGGCGGACCGCCGTATCGTCATGATACATATAATAATCCTCATAGAGCACGAAACTCAACGGATATTCCTTCCCTCCGACCGTGAACGTCCCGAAATCCATATCAGCCAGACGCGCCTGTTCATAGATGTCGCTGGATGCATTCAGCGTAGGCGCCAATTGCGCCAACGCTTTTTCAACCGCAGGATCCAATTGGATTTGTTTATCTTTCTTGATGTGCCGCATATAAGAGGCGAATGCCGGCTCTTCCAGGACTACCTGATCGAGTATTGCCGTATCGCAGTCCATCAATTCCGACTCAAAAAAAGTCAGTTTGGCGTTGATGTCCGCCAAAGCATTAGCTACTTGACGGGACAGTTCGACATTGGCCGGATCGGTCAAATCGGTTGCTTCCGGTAGCATGGCGTAATGGTCCACCCACGAGACGGTCTGCGTGATCCCTTCGTATTCCTTCAAGGCCGCAACGATCGTTTTTGCATCCATCACATGCCCTTCATAGCTGGCGCAGAACTTTTCTGTCGCAGCCTTCAAACCTGCCAGCGCAGCCTCGAACTCCGCCCTTGTTTCATATAATGCCGTGACATCCCACGTCAATTCTGCCGTGACATCCGCCCGGTTCTTCAGTTCTTCATTTGCCATATATTTCTCTCTCCTTGAAATGATAGTGGACGTTACCGCAGACGGTTCCGTTCCTGATCAGTAAGTAGCCTCGATTTCTTTGACTCGGTCATACAGATACTGGTTGACCGGTGCATGCAGGTCGTATTTTTTCGTTTTCTTCAGCACCGTCCCAGAAAACAGTTCGACTTCCGAAGGGCGCTTCGCCAAGCCGTCCTGCCGCATCGAAGGCATGCCGGCCGGCGATAGCTTCCCGATGATCGCCAAGTCTTCTTCCAAATCCGCTTCCGTCAGGTTTACGCCTTCCTTTTGGGCGATCGGCAAGACTTCCCGCATGGCGGCGATCATCAATTCCCTTGAGGGACCTTCCACCTGGATATCGCGGAAAACGCCTTCCTTCACCATCAGCACTTGGTTGACCCCGACGTTCAGCATGAATTTCGCCCACATCCGGTGCATGATGTCGTCCTCCACCACATACGGCAAGGCCGTCTCCTCGAAGAAGGCCGTCACGGCATCCAGCCGTGCCTGTTTTTGAGGTTCGTCCTTATCGATGCCGATGCGCAATTCGCCGATGTGCACATAGTTCACTTCGTTTCCGCTGCGGAGTGCATCCATCCCTTGCGCGACGCAATGGACGATTTTTTCGCTGCCGAAGACATTCGCCAAAACTTCCTCGCTCGCTATCCCGTTCAGGACCGAAAGGATGGTCGTATCCGGCCCGATCTGATGCCGGGCCGTCTCAATCGCCGCATCCAGGTTCGTCCCCTTCACCGCGATGATGACCAGATCAGCCGGTTGCATCTCGGCGCGTTCATCGACATACTGGAATGCGCACTTCTCGCCGTTGCAGACGATGCCTTCCTTTTCGTACCGTTCCATCCGTTCCTTGTTCACGACGATGCGTACGCGGTCTTTGCCGATGGCTTTCGTGAAATGATGTCCATACAAAATGCCCAGTGCTCCCAACCCTACAATCGCTACGGTTTCTATCTTCAAAACATTACACCCTTTCTTTCCATGTTATCTTTGGCTGCAGTCTAGGCTTCCGCACGTTTGCAACTTTTCAAACTTTCAGCTTGTTTTTTTGGAGTTGCGCAATCAAATAAGGCAGATCGGTCTCAAATTGCAGTCCGTAGAAAGCCTCCACCCCGTTTCGGATGGTCCGCTCAATGACCTTGTTGTTGTAGCTGACGGCCGTCTCGGTCGCCACCGCCAACGGTTGTTTTTGGAATAAAAACCCCCCCACGACGCTGGTGAACAGATCCCCCGCGCCGTCGAAATGGCCCGGATAGGCTGGGGCAAAGAAATAATCAGCGGCTGCCCGTTCCTCGCTTGCGCATGCCGCGCCGATCGATCGGGCATCGAATGTCACGCCCGTCAAAATAACGGCCGATTGGCTCAATTGGCGCAGGCCGTCCAACAACGCTTCGATGTCGGACAGCCGATACGGTTTGGTCAGACAAGGCTGCTGCATCAAGAAACAGGCCTCCGTAATGTTTGGCACGATGACGGTTGCTTCTTTGCAGAGTTCCGCCATCGCCTCCACGTATTCCTGCGTGAAGCCGGGATAGAGGACGCCTTGGTCAGCCATGGCCGGATCCAAAACAATCTGCGCGTCTTCTTTTGCGAATTCTTTGATGATCCCCTTCACCAATTCGATTTGCGAATGGGATCCCAAGTAGCCGATCAGGATGCCGTCGAATAGGATGCCCAAGGATTTCCAATGGCGAAGGATATTTCCCATCTCTTCCGTCAAGTCCAGAAAGGTATAGTCGGCGAACGGTTGACCGGTATGGGTGGACAAAAGCGCTGTCGGCAAAATGCTTACCCAATTATCCAGGCAGCTCACAACCGGAACCGCAACGTTCATCGAAATGCGGCAGCTGGCAGAAATATCTTGAATGAGTAGTACTCTCGGTTGCTTCAAATGATCACACCTCTTTTTCATAAAAATCCATTGCATCCATTTTATCATTTTTTTCAATAAATGCTTCATTTACAGAACAATTTGTAGGAATGTTAATCTCTTCCAAGAAAGGAATGCCTTTCTTGCGCAAAAAGTATATAATGAGAAAATAATGAGTGGAGGAATGAAGATGGAGAATAAAAAGACAAATACGTTCAAAATAGTGCTGATTGCTTTGTTCATGGCATTGACCGTCGTGATGACGATGCTGTTCCGCATCCCGATACCGTTCGGCTATGTGAATTTGGGCGATGCGACGCTGTTGTTGGGCGGATTGGCCCTGGGCGGCAACGCGGGATTCTTTATCGGCGGCCTCGGGAGCGCCTTGGCTGATCTACTGTTGGGATACGCCAGTTATGCCCCGATCACCCTGATCGTCAAAGGCTTGGAAGGCTTCCTCTGCGGCTGGCTGTTCAAGAAAATGCGCCATCAAAAGCCGTTGGTTGCCACTGTCATACCGGGCATCTGGATGGCGATCGGCTACTTCATCGGGGATACCATCCTCTTCGGTGTCGGTGCCGCTATCGGCTCTTTCCCGTTGAACCTCGCGCAAGGTCTTGTGGGTGCCGGTCTTTCAGTACTGTTGTACAAAATGCTGAAACCTACCCTTGATAAAAGATTTACTAAACAATAAACGGTTCGATAAGATTTGCGGCCGGCGGAGAAATCCGCCGGTTTTTTTGTTTTGCTCTTGCGGTTCCCGATGATGTTCCTCATCGGGAACTCCACGACGAATGTTCCCGGCTTTCCCGGCGGAGGCCAGTTCACCGGGAAAGCCAATCCGATATCACTTCATATTACCGGTGAACACGGCTTCGCCGGTAATTCAACATGCTTTTCGCCTGCAGTTCCCGGCGAGGTAGATTTTTATCAATTTCTACATTCAATTGACATAAACATACAAGCTTTATGCTCGCCGATACGGAATGCCTCAAAACAAAATAAAAAATTGTCTAACACCTTATCCTATCAAAAAAACCCATCCTTTTCGAATGGGTCCCCAAAATATTAAAACAGCAGATAAGCCAGCAACGGGATCGTTATGACGGACAACATTGTCGACAGGAAGACGTATTTGGTCGCGAAGGCCGTGTTTCCGCCGTATTGCGTGGACAGTGCCACCGCCATGGCCGGACCCGGCATGGCTGCGATGATGACGAGGATGCCCAGCATGATCGGATTTGTCAAAAAGCCCTTCGTAGCCCACCACAGGAACAATGGGACCACAACCATCCGGAAGATGGCGAAGGCGTAGATTTTCATCCCCTTGAAGGCATCTAATATCTTGATGTCCGCCAACGATGAACCAATGATGATCATGGCCAGCGGGGAAGTGATGTTCCCGATGCTTGTGGCCGTATCCATCACCAACGCAGGCAGCTTGATGTCAAAAAGAAAAATGAAGACGGCAAAAACCGAGGCCACGTTGCCGGGGTTCAGGGCGATGGCCTTCCAGTTCGCCTTCGATTTTTGGGATCCCTTCGTGATAAGATAGATCCCATAAGAATAGATCAACAGGTTATTGGGTATGCCGTAAAGGGAAGCATAGAACAAGGCTCCGGTTCCGAAAATCGCCTGCACAACGGGCAAACCCATGAAACCGTTGTTCGTGAATACCGTCAAAAACTGCAGAATCCCCTCCGTATCCGCATCTGTGCGAAAAAGCTTCGGGGTGAACCTAGACAAAATGACGGAGAAGAAATACATCAAGGTGGCCGTCAGCAAGACAAAGAGCGTATCCGCCTTGGTTCCGAATTCCCCTGCCCCTTCCACCGAAGAGATCACCAGCGCCGGAACCGTCACATAGGCGATCAACGCCGCGAAATTTGCATTCGCATGCTTATTAAATACCTTCTTTATCGTCGCAATATATCCCACCAACATAATCAGCACCAGCATGATCATCCGGCTGAAAACTACCGTAACATCCAAAAAAACGCCTCCTCTTTTTAACCCACTACCAATTAATCTCTATCCTAAATAGTAACACACTTTGTGCTCGAATATGGTGTCCAAATCAGCCCAACCCGCACCGGTTGATTGGGCAATCGTGACAGAAAACATCAAAAAAAGATACTTCCTGGATTGGACGCCATAAGCGCATCATCCAGGAAGTATCTTTAATATTCCATTGCATCAGAGCCCTGATTCGTGCTCCGCCAATTGATAATTTTTCGGATCGACGCGTTGCAGCAACGGTTCCTCCCTGTCGGCGACCATGAAATAGAGTTCATGCATCGCGCGGGTGCAGATGGTGTAGACGATCTGCAGTTCATTGTCGATGACGTTTTGGCTCGGATATTGGCAAAGGGCGAACACCACGTCGAATTCCAACCCTTTCGCGAGTTGCGCCGGAATGACGATGACCGGATGATGGCTGTTGTCCGTATCCCGTTGCACCGATCTGAAGGCGATGTCCGCTTCCGCAAGCTCATCACTGAAGCGCTCGGCTTCGGCGTAGTTCTTGCCGATGAAGGCGACACGCAAGCCGGCCGCTGTGCTCTCCTCCACTTTCCGTTTCACGTAGTCCATATAGTCCCCTTGTCCCTCGGTCTGGATCACGACCGGTTTCTGGCCGGAACGGATATAGTTGCCCGCAGGTATTTCGTGCTCGATGAAGCTGTTCGAAAACTGGACGATTTCATTGGTCGAACGATAGCTGGTCAGCAGCTGGAACGAGCGGAACGAGTCATCGGCGAAGATTCTCTTCAGATCCTCGAAGGACATCCGTTTCATCAAGATATTCTGGTTCAGGTCCCCGCTCATCACGAACCGCGCAGTCGGATAGGAATCTTTCAGCATCTGCAATTGGAACGGCGAAAAATCCTGCACTTCATCCAGACAGATGTACTTATATTTCTTGGCGCTTGTCGGCCCCTTCAGCAAGCGAACGAGCGTGTCATACGCATCCATGTCTTCCAACAACAGCTGTCTGGCTTTCACATGATTCGCCACGATCGCGATATGCTCTTTCCAGTCGGCTTCATTCAAGCCGAAGTCGCTCAGGTTGACAAGCTTAGGCACGGCTTTCAGGAAATGGATATATTGACTTTGGTAGCGGACGAAGGCCAGCGCTTCGATTTTTTGCTCGATCGGTTCAAACGCCGTATCGATGATCTGTTCCGCAAGCTCATCCTCCGCCGCCTTCTTATTCCGCGACTGCAGTTCATAATGGCGCAGATTTCGGTTGGAAAGGTTCATTATCGCTTCTTCGACCCATACCGCCCGCAGCTGATCCACTTTGATGAGATTGATTTTGTGCAAGAGCTTGTTCTGCAGAATCAACAGTTTGCTGGCCAACGAGCCTTCGCTGTCGATGCCATAGAACAGCGCGGCGATTTCTTCCTTGGAGATGAGCACCTCATCCTGGAAACGGATGTCCGCGAAGCGCATGTACCGTTTCTTCAACACGGCCGCGTATCTCTTCAGCGCCTCATAGAAGGCCAGGCTGTCCTTCAGCAGCGCCACATTCGTCAGCCTTTCGTCTTGATGGGACACAAGCTTGAACTGCGGGACTTTCCGTTTCATGAAATCCTTGAAGGTTGTGCTGTCCACGTTCAGCTCACCCAATGCAGGCAACACCTGGGAAATGTACTCCTGGAAAATTTTGTTGGGCGAGAACAGGACAATCTCTTCTGCCGTCAATTGGTCGCGGAAGGCATAGAGCAGATAGGCGATTTTTTGCATCAAAACCACAGTCTTGCCTGATCCGGCGACGCCTTCGATCAAGGTGACAGCTTTTCTTGTCTCCCGGACGATCTGGTTCTGTTCCCTCTGCAATGTCGATACGACCGCACCCATTTGGTAGGAGGAATGTCCTTCCAGCACTTCCAACAGATAAGGGTCGCCCATGACGTTGTCGGTGTCCAGCATCCGCACGATTTCGGCATCACGGATCAAAAATTGGCGTTTCAAGTCGATTGTGAAAGCCAGAGACTGCTGACCGACCTTGATTTTGACGTCATCGCCGATGTTTCCTTCATAGTAGAGCGAGGCGATCGGTGAACGCCAATCGACGACCAGATTATCGTTCTCTTCGAACAACGAACCGATGCCGATGTAGATGGTTTCCTGGCCGTCTTCGTCATGGTAATCGATGCGGCCGAAATAAGGCGCCGCCTGCATCTTTTCCAGGATGGCCACGCGGTTGTTGCTGTTGATCAATTCTTTGTCCCGGATCATCAGATCCTTTTCGAATTCGCGCAGCTCGCCAGCCGATTCCCACATGCTTTCGGTTGAACCTTGGCTGATCTTTATTTCCTTGGATAATTTCAATTGTTGTCTTTGCTTCTTCGTTTTCACTTCTACTTGTTCTTTTAAACGGGTCCATTCATTTTTGATGATCTGAACGACACGGTATACTCTTTCTTGTTCTGTTGCTTGATCTTTTTCCAACAAGACAACACCCCTTTCTTCAGAAGAAAACTGCAATGACAATGGATTTTCTTCACTTCGCTAAAATTACGGCCTTTAGCAGTATACCACCTGAAAAGGAATCTGGCTATGCGGAGCGTATTTTGGGATACAATAGGCTACTACTTCATGCGAATCATTTTGCGACATGAAAAAGGGACGCAGCGGTTGGCATGCGTCCGGATAAAGGCTAAAATAGCTCATCGGCTCAAGCTTGCAATAAAATTGATGGTCGTGGCGATGATGGTCGTCCCGAAAACAAAGGACAGCAGCGCGTGCCCCAATGCCATTTTCCGGAATGCAGTATTCGTCAAAGCGGTGTCCGAAACCTGATAGGTCATCCCGATGGTAAAAGCCAAATAAGCGAAATCTGAAATTTTAGGCTGTTCAGTCCCCTGGAATTCGATGCCGCCGTTCACACCCTTATAGTACAGCTCCGCATAACGCAGCGTATACAGGGCGTGTACGGTCGCCCAAGAGGTGACGATGCTGAAAAGGCCAAAACCGATGTCCAGAAAATTTGCCCCCTTGCTCGTCAATAAGAACGCAACCGCCCCAATGCTGATCAGACTGGCAATCAGAACGATGAAATCGATCGTGGTATACGTGATATCTTCTTCTTCCACCATGGTTTCCGTTGCGGCCGCTTCACTCCCACGGAAGTCTTGCCACAGCATATACAGCAAAATTACGGCCGCACTGTCCCAACCGATCAAGGGGGCCAGCTCCCATCTCAGGAAAAATCCCCCGGCAAGGCCCGCGAGCACGCCTATGATAAACGCAATCAAGAAACGCGTCTTTTTTTTGCGGATATCCTTTCCATCTGGATGGCTGCCTTTTGCCGCTTGTCTCGTCTCTCCCATATATACGCTCTCCCTCCGCCGAAACCCGATTGGCTTCGTGCTGCATTCTTTATTTTTCATAACAGCATTATACCACTTACCAGGAAGCCTTTTCTATCGAGAGTGATTAATTTGAAAGACTGGATTAACAGCCGGACAATTTGGAGTATAATAAAAAATGCAATACAGATTGAGCAGCATTTGATCCTGCTTACCTGAAAATGAGAAAAGGAGCGATATCATGCTAAAAGAAATTAAAAACCAGGCAGCCGCCATCGCCACGGAATTGATCGATGCAGCGCAGCTGCGAAGCGGGCAGATCGTTGTGGTCGGTTGCTCCTCCAGCGAAGTTGGCGGGCATCAAATCGGGAGCGATTCAAGCCCCGAAATCGGCAGAGCGCTTTTCGAAGCGCTGCATGCCGTCTTCTCCGAAAAAGGTATTTACCTTGCGGCGCAATGCTGCGAACATCTGAACCGCGCCATCATCATCGAAGCGGAGGCTGCCACAGGTCTGGAAATCGTAAATGTCGTTCCCAAACCGAAGGCTGGCGGCTCCTTCGCGACTGCCGCCTACAAGGGCTTCCACCATCCCGTGGCGCTGGAAGAAATCAAGGCGGACGCGGGCATCGACATCGGCAATACCTTGATCGGGATGCACTTGAAGAAGGTGGCTGTTCCCATCCGCCTGACGCATGGCCGCATCGGCGAAGCCCCCATCACTGCCGCACGGACCCGCCCCAAATACATCGGCGGCAGCCGCGCTGTGTATGACGATTCCTTGAATTAACGGTACCAGGAATTCTGTGATAATGAGAACAAGATTAAGAAAAAAGGATAGAACGCTGAAATTCCGATTGACACAAGCGCTCCCATTTGATAGAGTTAAAGGAACAAAATATTCGATACAATATGAAGAAGAGGCCGCGGTTAACAATCAGTAAGGGATTCCCCGAAAGGTGTTGCCGCCGAAATACAAGCTATTGGGGCCAACGTTGAATAAACTTGGCACTGTCAAACAAAGCCGCCCAGCTTTGTTTGGTGCGCTTCTCATATTGGGGGCTTTTGGTAAATTACAAATTGGATGGAGCGGCTTTCGCCGTCTTATCCTCTTTTGGAGCGACTATGAGACCACATTCTCATAGTCGTTTTTTGTCATTGTGCCTATCTGTCGCAAAAGAAACATATTCAAGGAGGAGATTTTATAATGGCTATTTTTGAAGGTTCCGGATGTGCAATAGTTACGCCGTATAAAGATACGGAAAATCAAGAAATCAATTACGAAGTGTTGGAGGAATTATTGGAGTTCCACATCGCGAACGGCACGGATGCCATCATCATCGCAGGTACGACAGGAGAAGCTTCCACCCTGACCGATGAAGAACAGTTAGAGCTGATCCGATTCACTGTCGAAAAAGTGAACCATCGCATCCCCGTCATCGGCGGTGCCGGCAGCAACGACACGAGACACGGCGTCATTTTGACGCGTGAAGTAGAGAAAACGGGTGTGGATGCGATCTTGTCCGTGACGCCGTATTACAATAAAACGAACCAACAAGGATTGATCGAGCACTATACCGCCATAGCCAACAGCGTGAAAGTTCCCATCATCCTTTACAATGTCCCTGGCCGTACCGGCATGAACATCGAACCACAAACATTGGTGGAACTGGCAAAAATCGACAACATCGTCGCTTTGAAGGATGCTACCGGGAACTTTGGACAGGCCGTCGACAACTTGAGCTTATTGGGTGATAGCATGGATATGTATACCGGTAACGACGATACCATCATCCCGTTTATGAGCCTGGGCGCAAAAGGGGTCATCTCCGTTTTGGCCAACATCGCTCCCAAAGCGACAGCCGAAATGACGCACCTCTTCCTGAACGGCGACGTCAAACAGGCTGCCGCGATGCAAGCCGAATACAAAGAATTGATCGACTGCCTTTTCATCGAACCCAACCCGATTCCGGTGAAAGCCGCGTTAGGATTGATGGGCTTCAACGTTGGACCTTTCCGTCTTCCTTTAGCCCCCCCTAGCCCAGAAACAATTGAGCGTTTGTCAAAAGCGATGAAAAAAGTCGGCTTGATTTAGACCATATTTTATTTTATTGCGAAAAAAGCCTGACATTCCGTTTTGGAATGCCGGGCTTTTTTTCCGTCCTTATTTTCCCTTGTTCTTCCTCATCTGCTGTCTGCCGGCCAGTCTAACGACCAGATTGCGCGGCGCCAGCTTGGAGGATAGAGCCGCAACTTTGAGCAGCAGTGTCGGAACGATGATGCGCTTTTTCTTGAACATGTTGTCCAAACCGTAGCTCACGCAGTATTCCGCGGTGATGCCCTTCAACCCGAAGGACACATCCGCCACTTGGTCGAATTCGGTATCGACCGGACCCGGGCAAAGGGCTCCGACGTACACATGGCTCTTCTCGTTCGCGAGTTCCTCCGCAATGGCGGAGGTGAAGCTGGTCACATAGGCTTTTGTCGCATAATAGGTTGCCATATAGGGGCCCGCCGGCATCAGCCCGGCAACGGAAGCCACATTCAGGATATAGCCCGCATCACGCGCCATCATGTCCGGCAAGAATTTTTTGGTGAGGATATGGACGGCTTTGATGTTGACGTCGATCATATCCAATTCTTTTTCGAGGCTGGTGGAACTGAAATCGCCGAAATCGCCGAAACCGGCGCAATTGATCAGGATGTCGATCTGTCTCCCCTTCGTCTGTTCATACAGGTCCAGGCATTCCTCCTCCTTGGAAAGATCCGCCGTGATGATGGCGCAGTCCGTCTGCAAGGCTTGGCTGAGCTTCTTCAGTCGCTCTTCCCGTCTGGCTACCAGAATCAAGTCGTAGCCCTTTTCGCTTAATTGTTTGGCGAATGCCGCTCCTATACCCGAGCTTGCACCCGTGATGAGAGCTGTTTGTTTTCCCATTCCGCTTCCTCTTTTCTTCATTTTTTTCTAGATATTCATTCGTTTCTGCCATTCTACCCAAATGTCACCGCCTTGGAAAATCAGGATCAGGCTGAGCATCGCCGCGCTCATCCCCACCGATATCCACGAGGGTAACGGCTGGGTGACCCAGTCAAGGAGCAGGAATAGAGCGGGGAAAAGTCCGATCAAGGCGGCTGCCAACAAATACAGGACATAATCGCCGACGCTGAGCCTCACCACACGAACGGCGATGAACAGCGCCACTAGCGCAAAGCTGCAGACGATCGGCACGACGTAGGTCGTCGACCACCCCTCCCAGCCGGTCGCATAGTCCCAATAGACGCAAAGGAGGGATATGGAGACGATCAAATAGACGATCCCCTTCGCGATGTTGCGCCGTTTCCGGATGAGGATCAGCACCACCAGCCACATGCTCATCACGCCGAACAGAAGGAGACGGAGCCCCTCCAGTTTATCCCTCAACAGCATGTCCACAACGAAGTAAGCCACAATGAGGATGAGCGATAGCCACGTCAATAAACTCATCACATATTGCTTGTTGAAGCGCAACGGAATATCCGGATAAGGGTTTGGAACGGTCACCTCCGCTTCCGTATCCAAGGACCGCTGGCAAAGAGGGCAGCTATCCCAATCGCCCTTGATGTCCACCCGGCAATGTTCACAATGTCTCATGTTCCACCCCTCCTAATTCGGCACTGGTTACCTTATTGGCTGCGACGGTCACGGACACACCGGCTTCCGTCAATATGATAGCGAATTGTTCCTGGATGTTCGTTTCGACGAAAGGCGAGGTAAAGCACACGGTTAAGTGTTCCCCGTGGCTCAGCGCACAGAACTGCGGTCTCACCGCTGCAGTCTGCAGATAGAGCCGTTGGACGTAGCCGTCGATCGGCTCCGGCAAAGAAACCCTCCCCAGATTCGAAATCGCCACCGTAAGATTCCGGTTATTGAAAAGATTCACTAGCCTCAGGATGATATCCTTGATGGGCCGGATGATGATGCGGGTGAAAGGATTGTACTCGAACGCAATCAGCCGATTCAATTTGTTTTCCAAACTTGCAGGGGTGATTTGTCCTTGGAACTGCTCCTTGAGCGTCGCGCAGATCGCCGCCAGACTGTCGTCTCCCGTTTGGCCATAGGTGTAGGCCAAACGTGTCGTGCTGAAGAAATTCCGTGCCGAATGGGAAGGATAGAACTGGCGCAAATTGATCGGGACCGATACTGCAATCGTCCGCGCCTTCTTCGGATGGGGATTGGTCCTGCGGGTGGCCTCGATGAAGACGGCCGTCAAATACATCGTCAGCGTCGTCTGCTGTTCACGTGCTAGCTGCAGAACGGCCTTGACCGGCATCTCCATTTCGATCACATGGGGGCGGTTATCGGGCGTCTTCTTCCCGCGGACCCGATAGACGCGTTCCTTGCGTTGGTTTTCCAAAGGGAACGGATCCAAATAACGCGTCGCCTTTTCACCGTAGCTCACAGCCAGTTTCCCAGCCTTCGTCAAGGCCCGGATGGCTGATTGCGCCTCTTCGGAGAAGTTTTGCTTCCCTTTGCGGAAATAATGGGCAAAGCTGTCTTCCGACTGTTCTTTCAACCGATCCCTTTCCTTTTGATCCATGCCCCCGAAATTTTCGGGATAGCGCAGCATGGCATATTCATTCAACAGATCCTCGAAAAACCACAGCGCACCCGTTCCATCCGACAAGGCATGGAATACTTCCAGGTGGATCCGGTTACGATGATAGACGACGCGAAACAGCAGTTCCTTGCGGTCAAAATGGTACAGCGCTGCGCAAGGCGGTTGCAGATCCGGGCGAACCACCGGCTTCAGGTCGCTGTCTTCCAAGTAATACCAAAAAAAGCCCCGGCGCAGCACACTGTGGTACAGAACGTATTGTTCATAGGTTTTATCCAATGCTTGTTGCAACAGCCCGGGATCAACCGCATCCCCCATCGCTGCGCTCAGACGAAACACTTTCGTATCGCTGGCGGTCATCGCGGCGAGAAAAATATTGGATGCATTATCGAGCCGTACCCAATTTTTCCGTTTCATCCTGTTCCCTCCTTCTATTTTTCCTCGCCCGTTCCTTCTTCCTGTTCTCCGTTCAAAAAGGCATTGATTTGCTGATAGGCCTCCACGACGGAATGCACAAACTTCGGATAGACGATGAAGCCGTGCACACTCCCGTTGATACGATGGATTTTCACTTTATTGCCGGCTTTTTGCAGGGCAGCACCGTATGCCTCTCCCTCATCGCGCAGGGGATCGAATTCGGCTGTTATCACCAATGTGTCCGGTTGTCCGGAAAGGTCCCTTGCCATCAAAGGGGCAATATAAGGATTTTCGCGGTCGCAGCCTTCCGGCACATACAGCGTCATGTATTCCTCCACCTTTTTCGACGTCAGCCCATAATCATAGCCATTTGTGCGGATAGACTCAAACGGGGAATCCTCCGTGTGGTCCCAATACGTCACGGGATACAGCAGAATCTGTTTTGCCGGCACAAGCTGCCCCCTATCACGCAGCAACAAAGAAACGGCTGCCGCCAAATTCCCGCCCGCGGAATCACCGATCAAGGTCAATTGCGATACATCCTTCAGTCCGCTGAGCTCCAAATGGGTAAGCAGAACTTCCGCTACGCGATAACAATCATCCAGGCCTGCCGGATATGGATGTTCCGGAGCCAACCGATAATCGACGGAATAGACGACCCTTCCCGTCAGGTCCGCCATGTTGGTACAGGCATTCGTGTACGTTTCGATATCCCCGATCACCCAGCCGCCGCCATGGAAAAACAACAAAGCATCTTGATGCAGCTGTTCCTTCGGATAAAATACCCGCACCGGAATGTCATGCGAACGATCCTCTGAATAGATTTTCTGATCAAAAATGATATATCCCTTTTTCGGCTTTGGCGCCAATATGCGCTGCAGTTTCCGTACTTTCGGATAATCCTCCTCCATATTGATCTTCGGCGAAGAAGCCACCTTCAGCACAAACTTGAATAGTCGATTCATCACTTTTCTCCTTCTGCAGCAACTTGCTTTTTTTCAATTGTTCTGCGCTTGCATCGCTCACGGGCATTTCCCGCAAACAAGCCTACTCATCCTCATTATATCATAGGAATACCGCCAACAACGCACTTAGTAATTCACGAGCTTGTCTCAGCTACGGAGAGCAATGCGCGAATGCAGCTGGCTTACCTTATTTATCTTCAAACCGACAGCGCTGAAGAAGGAAGCGGACACCACAATAAAGCCGTGAAGAATCTTGCCGTCCGTGAATGGGATTGCCCGGAATGCCACACCCACCATGACCGGGATCTGAACGCAAGTATCAATATCAAGAATGAAGCCTTAAGGCTTCTAACCGCAGGAATCTGCGGGGATAGCCTACTCAATTAACCGGGGGATACTTCGGTGTTCGTAGGAATCCTCCACCTCTAAGCGAATGCGTAGGTGGGGGTAGTTCAATTGACTGAATTCCCAATGGCGTAGCCACAAAAAATCACCCCTCGAGGTATCCATCAAGCTGCGGTCATTATTTATTTGCGTTTTTCGAGAGCGTTTGCGGAGTAATCGCAAAGCATTAGTGCTATATTATCTGTAAGAGATCCTCCATCCTATGTTGTTTCTGAAGGTTTTCCGGATTTCCCTAAAATACTGTGAGGAGTTGGAATCATGAATGAAAAGCAATTCGATATTATGAAAAATGGCAAAGGTTTTATCGCGGCATTGGATCAAAGCGGCGGCAGTACGCCGAAAGCATTGGCATTGTATGGTATTCTAGAGAATTCCTATTCCAACGAAGAGGAGATGTTCACGCTCGTCCATATGATGCGGACACGCATCATCACCTCACCCGCTTTCACTTCCGAACATATTCTGGGCGCCATCCTGTTTGAGCAGACGATGGACCGCAAAGTGGAAGGCCTGTATACCGCCGATTACCTGTGGGAAAAGAAAGGCATCGTCCCCTTCCTGAAAGTCGATAAAGGGCTGGGCGAATTGGCGGATGGCGTGCAATTGATGAAACCCAATCCAGAATTGGCTGACCTGTTGACGCGGGCAAAAGAAAAAAACATCTTTGGTACGAAGATGCGCTCGGTCATCAAGGAAGCGAATCCTGAGGGCATCAAAAAGGTCGTTGTCCAACAATTCGAGGTCGGCAAACAGATCATCGCGGCCGGTCTGGTTCCCATCATCGAACCCGAAGTGGATATCCACAGTGTGGATAAAGAAAAATCGGAAGCAATTCTGAAAGCGGAACTTTTACGCCATCTGGACTCCTTGAGCGAAAATGAACCAGTCATGCTGAAGTTATCCATACCGACTGTGGACAACTTCTATGCCGAACTCATCAACCATCCCAAAGTCCTCCGCGTGGTCGCTCTTTCCGGCGGTTACACGATGGAAGAGGCGAACGAAAAATTGGCCCGCAACCACGGCCTGATCGCCAGCTTCTCGCGGGCGCTATCGGAAAACCTGAGCGCCAATCAAAACGATGAGGCCTTCAATGAAGCGCTCAAAGAGGCCGTCCAAAAAATCTATGCTGCATCCATCGCGTAAAAAATGATCAAAAAACAGTACGGGAACTCATTCGGGTTCCCGTACTGTTTTCGTTTTTATCCGCAAAAGCCCATCATCACTTGAACCAACCCTTTTTCCGGATCCAAAGGTACATCGAAACCCCGATGATACCCATCAAGCCCAGTGCAAGAAAATACCCGTATTGCCATCGCAATTCCGGCATATTCTGGAAATTCATGCCGTATATACCGGCAAGCAGCGTCAACGGGGAAAAGATCGACGTGATGATGGTGAGGATTTTCATGACGTTATTTGTTTGATGCGAATTCATCGAGAGATAGCTGTCCCTCATATCGGTGGTGACTTCCCGGTTCGACATGATCAATTCGGATACCTTCAGCAGATCGTCATGGATATCGGAAAAATAGGCCCTTCTTCTTTTCACGCCCTCCAGATGTTGGGAATTCAGCATGCGGTAAAGCAGATCGCGCATCGGATTGACGGTCTGCATCAGGCTCAACAGCATGTGCCGGATGTCGAACAATTTGGGCATGACATCATTAGTCGCTTTTTTCTGTGTGTTGTCCTCGATGTTCGCCAATTCCACTTCGATTTGATAAATGATCGGAAAATAGTTGTCCACAATCTTATCCAGAATCTTATAGAAGACATGATGCGTATCCCATTGCTCGCTATTTTTTTGCGACAACAACCGTTCCCAAACATAGTCGACTTCCTGGGATGGGAAAAGATGGAACGTGACGATAAAGTTATCCGAGACAAAAAAATCCAGTTCTTCTTTGACGATATCCTTCTCTTCTTCCCGGACATGATGGGTGATGTAAAACGTATAATCGTCGTAATAATCCAGTTTAGGGCGTTGAATCATCTGCAGACAGTCTTCAATGGCCAGCGGGTGAAAGTGGAACGTGTCCGCCAAATGCTTCACTTCTTCGTCGGTGGGCTCACCGAAATCGACCCAAACCCATTTATATTTTGAGAACGCCGCGGTATCGATAGGCACATCTTTCTCCAACTGATTTTCATTCGTAATGCCGATAACATTTATCATAATATGGACACCTCTTCGTAGAGTAACTTTACCGTCAAGTATACGTCAACCTCCGACACTTATCCACAACCAGCCTTTTTAGGTGCGACAGAAAGACTGCCCGAAACGAAAAAAAGAACCCACCCCGAAGGATGAGTCCTGGCCTTTAGTTTGCCTTTTGCTCTTTGTCGAAAGCGTTGATGGCCATCGCCACTAACACGATAAGGAAACCATAGAAGAAGATGCTATGGATACCCGCATAGAGGATCCCCCTCACTGTCGGCAGGAGCGTCGGATCCAGGTTGACCGCCGTCAAAGGATTGATCAGTTGGTTCATCATTTCGTCCGTTATTTTGGTTCCTGACACTTTCTGGCCTGCGATAAGCTGTGCCATCTTGTTGTTCAATACGATGCCGTAGATGGATACCATGACCGTCTGCCCCAGGATCCGGAACAGAGTGTTGACGGATGTCGCTATCCCGATCTGTTCCCTCGGCACAATATTCTGTACGGTAACCGTTGTTGTCGTGATCGTCAACCCCATCCCCAAACCAATCAAGGCGGTGATGAACAGGAAGACAAAGAACGGCGTTGCAATCGGCAAGATGCCCAGCAATAGCGCGCTTGCCGCTATGATCGCCAAACTGCCCGCCAAGATGTGCTTGACCGCATGCTTCAACAGGAATCGGCTGGCAAAAAAGGAGCCTACCATCCAAGTCAAGGACATCGGTGTTATCGCAAAGCCGCCCATGGCCGCCTTCAAACCCTTGATGCCCTGCATCCACATCGGTATGTAGATGTCGGCACCCAGCAAAAAAC
Organism: Trichococcus palustris; assembly: GCF_900114465.1. Taxonomy (GTDB): domain Bacteria; phylum Bacillota; class Bacilli; order Lactobacillales; family Aerococcaceae; genus Trichococcus; species Trichococcus palustris. The sequence goes on from NZ_FOTD01000006.1 coordinate 61,473, forward strand.
CGCTGACCAGTGCCGCTGCCGTATTTTGGATGACGAAGGTCCGGCTGCTGAACAAACCCAAAGGAATGATCGGGTCGGCTGCCCGTCTTTCCGCAAAGAGGAAGACTGCACTGCACAACGCCGCCGCTGCGAACCAGCTGACGCTCTCCGTCGAAAGACGACCGTTGTCGCCGACGACTTGGATCCCGTACAGGATGCTCAACAGCACCCCCATCAAGGAGAAGCTTCCCAGGTAGTCGACCGGCTTCTTCTCGAAGGTGTAATCCTCGTGGAAGAACAGACTGACCAACAGTACCGCCGCCAAACCGACCGGAATGTTGATATAGAAAATCCAATGCCAACTCCATTGATCAACGATGAAGCCTCCCAGCAGCGGTCCTAAAATGCCGGCGATGCCCCAGGCCGCACCATTCAGCCCCATTATTTTTGCACGCTTCTCAAACGGATAGATGTCCGCAATGATCGTCGAAGTGACCGGCATGATGGCGCCCGCACCGATTCCCTGCACCGCCCGGAAGGCGATCAACTGCCCCATCGATTGGGACAGGCCGCAGAGGGAAGAACCTATGATGAAGATAAGCAATCCTGCGATGAAGACAGGCTTCCTCCCGATCATATCCGATAATTTACCGTAGATGGGCGTCATCAGTGCACTTGTCAATAAATAAATGGAAAATACCCAGTTCATGATGGCTATCCCATTCAAATTTCCGATGATGGTCGGCATCGCCGTTGAAACGATCGTCCCCTCGATGGCCGACATGAATGTTGCGACGAATATCGCCAATGTCACCAGCGCAACATTCGTTTTTTTCTGTTTGTTTTCCACTGCTTCCTCCTGGCTGCCTCTCGCGTCAAGAGAGTGATTTTTTTGAAAATTGCATTCCATTTATATTGCAAACTCCAATTATTATATCACACAAGTTCCGTGAAAGGACAACCGGGAAAAGCCCTGTTCCCTCTACCGCCGCGCGACTGTGCCGATACTAAGCGGTTATGCCGCAGTTTCCAACACTTTTTCATATGCCAAACGCAGATCGCCACTCGCCAAGAGAATATTCCCGCAATAGTGATATCCCGCTTTTTGCAGAGCGCGCTGCATGCTCTTGTTTTCCGGGTGCGTATCGATGCGCATGCTCTTGAACCCGTTCTTCAATGATTCTTCCCCCGCGAATGCGATGATTTTCCCCACTATCCCTTTTCCGCGCAAATGCCCATTGATCGCAACCCGATGGATGACACTATACGAATTATCCGTCAGCCACTCCCCATCGTAGATGGTCACATATGTCGGATCTACACCGTAGAATAAGCCGAAGGTAGCCAACAGCTCACCCTCCTCTGTATAGACATAACTGTTGCCGCCTGCTATATCCTGCAGGATGATTTCTTCATTCGGATAGCCGCTTTGCCATTGGTCTATCCCTCTCTCCTTCAATGAACGTTTTGCGTCATTTATGATTTCCATTATTTTTGGCATATCCTCGGGTGTTGCTTTTCTGATCATCTCTTCACCTACTATTCAATAATATCTACAGTATACAAAAAATACTTCTCCTTGTATAACGATGGGCTCTACAATTCCCGAACGATACCGGGGCCGAAAAAAAGAGCCCCTCCCGAAGGAGTGAGCTCTTCCAATAATTAAACATTTTGCGAATTTCGTTTATGCCAACTTCTGACGACACTTGAAAGTGAAAAACAGATGATGAAATAAACAAGCGCAAGGAAGGCGTAGATCATAAATACTTCTGAAGTCTTGGTCACTTTCCCCAAGATGACTTGTCCGCTTCTTGTGAACTCCATGATTCCCAAGCCCGCAAGGAAGGACGTATCTTTGATGGTCGTGATCACCTGCGACAAGAGCGAAGGTATGATCTTTTTGAAGCATTGCGGCAAAATGATGTACCATAATGTCTGCAAAAACGAGAATCCTTCCGAATGGGCAGCTTCGAATTGTCCTTTCGGTATCGAATTCAAGCCCCCTCTAACGATTTCCGCCACTACCGCTGACGTGTACAGGAATAGGGCCAATGAGCCTTTCAGCGTAATCGTGCTCCCCGGAATCAAAAAGGAACAAGTTAGCATCCATAGAAGCAACGGCGTATTACGGAAAAGCTCGATATAGGCGCCTGCTAGTTTTCCCAAAAATTTCTTCTCATAGTTCCGCAGCAAGCCCAAAACCGTCCCGTAGATGATCGACAGGATAACGACGCTGATGGAAATGAGCAGCGCCAGTTTCAACCCTTGCATCAAGAAGGAAACGTTGGACGGAGTGAAAACAGTTTGGATCGATTCAATCATTCCATCACCTCCGGAATATCTACGCCTATGTTCACTACAACCGAATCATTGTCCTTCAGCTTCTGTTCGTATCTCCTTGCAAACGTTGCAAGCGGGAAACAAAGCAGGAAGTAAAGGAATCCTGAAACGAGATAGGCAGGTCCGTAGTTCAAGCTAGAGGAAGCATAGGAATCTGCCGCATACATCAAATCGGCACCGGCGATGATCGCCAATACAGAAGTATTTTTGATCAGGTTGACGGCTTGGTTGGTCAATGGCGGCAGAATGATCTTCACCATTTGCGGAAGGATGATATAGCGCATCATCTGTACATAACCGAATCCTTCCGAATACGCCGCTTCCTCCTGGCCCTTTGGTACGGCCATTATTCCGGCCCGGACAACTTCGGCAACATAGGCACCGTGGTATATCCCGACACCTACCACGCCGATCGTAAATTCATTCAGCACCAGCCCTGCCATGGCGAGGCCGTTGTACATGAAGAAGATTTGGATGACTAAAGGGATATTCTGAAACATTTCTACGTATATTCTGGCGATAGCGCGAGGCAACCGGCTTTTTGCCGTCGACATCGTCCCAATGATGATACCGATGGACATGGCCAACAGCAAAGCCAATACGGCGACTTCAAGCGTCCGCAAAAAGCCGTTCCCAAAGCTGCTAAAATTTTGAAAAAGATCTTCCCAACGCCAGAGAGCGAATGGATTTGTACTCCTCATTATTCACTCAATCCCCACTCTTTAGCCATTGCATCAAGAGTGCCATCTGCTCTCCATGTTTTGATTAAGTCATTCACGGTTGTCGCTAATTCCGTATTGGATTTCTTCGTTGCGATGCCGTAGTCTTGCGTCGCAAAACGGTCTTTCAGGATTTCAGTCGAATCATCCAGATAGCCGGCCAGGATTGATCTGTCCACGCTGAAGGCATCGATACGACCTGAATCAAGTGCTGCTTTGATTTCCGGATAAGTCGCGTATTCAGAATATTTCAAAGAAATGCCATATTGCTTGGCTTCTGCATTGATGGCATCCGCTGTTGTCGAGCTTTGTGCAACCCCGATGGTAGCTCCGTTCATATCGGCTAACCCTTTATAGCCTTTTTCTTTCTTAACCAATAGCCCCACTGCATCTACATAGTAGGCATCAGAGAAATTGTAGGTTTCTTTCCGTTCATCGGTAACGGTGAAGGTAGCGATGACCATATCCACTTCCCCATTATCCAATAATGGCCCACGCGTTTTGGCCGTAACCGGCGTCAATTCGATCGCTTCCGGGTCGCCCAAAATTTCTCCCGCTATCTTCTTGGCGATGTCGATTTCGAATCCTTCTATTTCATTCGTTTCTGTATTTCTTAATCCGAAGTTTGGAACATCTTCTTTTACGCCCACTTTCAACACGCCGGCTTTTTTGATCGATTCAACCGTTACTTGATCCGATGTTGTTGAAGTTGCTGCACCCGTCGAGTCCGCAGTATCCGAACCGTCGCTTGAGCAAGCGCCTAAAAACAAAGCAGCTGATAAACATAACGAAACCAATAGATTTTTTTTCTTCATATTCCAATTCCCCCTGATAGTGTATGCCGATGTCTCATCGGTTATCTTAAGATTTTGCCTAAAAAGGCTTTCGTCCGCTCATTCGTCGGATTATCGAAGAAGTGTTCTGGCGTACCCTCTTCCACGATCGTGCCGTCAGCCATGAAGATGACGCGGTCCGCCACCTGTCTCGCAAAGCCCATTTCATGGGTCACCACAACCATCGTGATGTTCATGCTGGACAATTTGATCATGACATCCAGTACTTCCTGTACCGTTTCCGGATCCAAGGCTGAAGTCGGTTCATCGAAAAGGATGATTTTTTTCTGCGAACATAGCGCTCTGGCGATGGCCACCCTTTGTTGCTGTCCGCCTGAAAGGGTCGAAGGATACACATTCGCCTTCTCGCGCAAGCCGACGATATCCAAGTAGCGATAAGCCATTTCTTCCGCTTCTTTTTTTGATTTTTTCTGTAATTTGATAGGACCGATTGTTAAATTACCTAACACGGTCATATGCGGGTACAGATTGAATTGCTGAAAAACCATCGCCGATGAATGGCGGACAATCTCCAGCTTATTCTTTGCGGTAACTTGCTTCCCATCGATATAGACGTTTCCGTCTGTCGGCTCTTCGAGGAAGTTCATGCAACGGACAGTGGTACTTTTCCCCGATCCGGAAGGACCGATGATGACCACTTTTTCCCCTTCTGCGACTTCCAGGTTGATATCCTTCAACACATGGTTGTCTCCAAAATATTTATTGACGTGCTCTAATTTAATCAATTTTGCCTCAACCCCTTTTGTGCATATTCATTTGTGTATGATAACCTTTCAAACACTTGCGATTGCCCTTATGAAAATGGAGCTATCATTTACTATCGTCTTTATCTTACCATTTTAATGATATAATAGTTGAAACACAATTAAAATATGTCGCGGATATGTAAGGTTTTGTTACATTGCCCTTTCCGACACCTCATCCATGTCAATAAAAACCGTTTATACGACTCTATTTTCGAGCCTTCATGACATCTGAAAAAGATTTCCCCAAGGAGCAACTATCACAATACTTATCGATACCCCGGCCAATTATCTTGCTTCGCTGAAGGAAAACAGACGCTCTTCCAGGATGGCTCATTCCCAATGTGCAGGAACGTTCAGTCCATCAGGTATCCTGGTATAGGCATTCCCTTTCGCTGCATTGATTTGGGATTGCGTCAAAAATATACTGTTCCTTAAATCTGCACCGCTTATATCGGCGTTCCGCATATCCGTTCCTAAAAAATCGCAGAACTGCAAATTTGCATCCTTCAAATCCATTTCAATGAAAAGGAAGCCTCTGAAGTTCTGGTAGGAAAAATCGCGACTGGCATGATTCTGCCCAGACCAATCCCCATACGGTTCGAAATCATATTTCGCCTTATTATCCCTGTACGCTGCACTTACTTCCATGAATATCCTGCTGGAAATTATCCGATAAGGCATAATATCGAAACCTGCAAGGATTGCCGGCGGGTCCTTTTTGATCTTTTCCAGATCCTTTATCAGTTCCTCACATGCCTTATCTGTATCCTTATTTTTCGTGATTGCCATGCTGCTGCGAAGATGGTAAATAATCTCATGGATATTTCTGACCACGGGCAACAGTTGAAACATTTGCTTTCTACTGACCGGATCAGTTTGCCAATCCCTCCCGTTAAAAAGTTCCACCGAAATAAATTGCCCCGCCCCAAAACATTCATATGTCGTGCAGCCATTGAAGCCATTCGCCTTCAACTGATTGTGAATAGCGCAGCCAAAATCAGTTCTTAGATTTTTACAAGGTACACCCTCTTTTTTGCTGAAAGGGAAATCCTGCGATTTTTGAAATTGCAGAGCTACACAACAGAGCGCAAAACAGTTACTGCAGTCCGAAGAATATTCTCCTCTGCTATTGTATTCTTCCATAATCTTCTCCTTTGTGTTCGATTTGGTTCCTGTTTCTTCAGCAGAATAGCATTCCTGCCGTTGCTTGGTTCTTCATTCCTTTCCATTTATTTTAGCACCACGTTGGCTTTTTGAGGGGAAATTTTTTCCAGAACCAGTCGAAAAAGGAATTGACTCAAAAGCGTGTTGCCTCTTGCTTCAGCAATTGTGGGGAGCAAGAGGCAACATGCGCGAAATACCTTGAATAGAGGTGACCTGATTCCCCCATTTTTATGCGGATGATTCAGGTATTCTTTTTTCCTGCATGTAAACGAAAAAAGAAGGCAATATTTCTGGGTTTAATCAGAAATATTGCCTTCTTTTATTTATGACTTTTTTGTTGCTCTTTATTTATTTCCCTTCACGACGTGCTAACAAAATAGCATTGTTTTCGAGAACTTTTTTCTTGCCTAATGGATAGATCGTCAATAGAATGATTCCGGCAAGTGTCAAACCTACGGCAGGTGCAACAGTGTAAACTTGGTATAGCCCATTTTTAACTGCTTCTGTTTGGACTTGAGCGGTTTGTTGATAGCCGATCACTGTCAAAGCGTAACCGCCAAGACCACCAGCAAGAGCTTGTCCGATTTTGCGTGCGAATGAGTAGCAGGCATAGACGGTAGCATCTTCGCGGACACCATTTTTGATTTCCATATTGTCGATGACATCAGTGATGAATGCCCAAATGATGATCATGAAATAGCCTTGGCCTAAGTTAGCCAAGAAAATGATCGTCAAGAATGTTGTAAGGCTTTGAACATGAGTGAAGTATAAGCCTGCGTATAAAAGGCCGGCGAAAATCAGTGAAAGCCCACCGGATTCCTTTTTACCGAATTTTGATGCGATTTTTCCGGCGAATGGAGCAAGGATCAGGGTACCCAGCGTACCGAAAATACCGGCGATGGCCAAACCAGTTGAACTATTGAAGTATTCTGGATACACGTAAGCATTCATTGTTCCGACAAGCAAAGTTGAAAGTAACAGCAAGATAGCAATCCCGATAAGCGTAAGCAAAGAACGATCCGAGAAGAAGAGTCTTGTGATTGCTTTCATTTCTTTGCCGATGGTAGTGCTTTCAGCCGATTCTTTTGGAGCAGCTTGGACACGTTCAACCGAAAATGAGTAACAGATGCGATACAAAATAAAGGATGTTACTGCAAAAGCAGCAGCGATGATGGTGAAGCGAACAGGGATAATGACTTGCGCTGCAACACCATTGATTATTTCAGATTTGAAAATGAGTTTTGGAACAAGGAATGAGATGATGATGCTGGCAACAGCGGCACCACTACTTCTGAAGACAGAAAGGGATGCGCGTTCATCCGGATTTGGGCTGATGACAGAGGCCATCGAACCGTAAGGGATATTGATGGATGAATAAAGGATTCCCCAGATAATGTATGTCACATAAATATAAGCGACTTTGACAGGCATCGAGGCGTCTTGGACCCCGTAAATGAACATAGAGAACGTTGACAAAGCGATGAACGGTGCCATGCGACGAATCCAACTTCTGAAACGGCCATCTTTGGCGGGCTTAGCTGTATCAACGATACGGCCAATCGTAATATCTGCGAATGCATCAATGACACGGGAGATTAAGAACAGTGTACCAACAACAGCAGGGTTAACACCCAGCACCTTCGTATAAAATACCATCAAAAAACTACTTGTAAAAATGAATGAAAAATCGTTCGCCATATCACCGATAGCATAACTGATTTTGTCCTTCATCCCAAATTTCGGATATTCTTTCGTTTTGTTGTCATCGCTTACATTTTCGATATTTTTTTCGTTTACATTTTTCATTTTCAAACACCTCTTCCGATTTAATAAAAACCCACCAATAAAAACGAGAAACAAGAAAAAATTATTTCATTATCGCATCATGAAACTCAGTTATCAAAAAAAGTAATCATGGTTAGATAATAAAATTGAGTTATAAGAACTAAGGGAATAATACCATCGCCAGAAATCGGTTACAATCTTTTTATTATTAACAATTTGTGAACGTTGTCTTTCTGGCCTGAATAAATGAGCTGCAATAGCGTTCGCTAAAGGTTTTGACTCTTCTAGGGGATATGCTGATTTCCACTTGGAAACCCATTGATGAGGTTTTTATCACATCCGGTGTTGACAAAGCCGACTAAATATTTTTGGGGAAATGGACAAAAAAACGCAACCCGAAAAAATGAAAGAAGATGACCCCGACTGCCTATCGGGATCATCTTCTGTGAGCTGCATGATACAGCTTTTTTTAAGTGCTAGCTTATGGGCGATCATTTACGCAATCGCTAACATTATTATTTTTCCTCTTGCTCTAAAATGAAAAGCTCATAGCTTTAGTCATTCATTGCAGGGATTGCATGAGGCATTTCGTCTTCTTCATCATCACTCGGTCCCACATTTTTCATTGTTGAAATTTTTGCTTGAATACCTTCCATTGCTTCTTTATTTAATGGGTAGAATTTCATGAATCCTAAAGCAATCATTGTACCGGCTAAAGGCAATACTGAAAGCAAAACAATACCAGCCATCCGCAATTGTGGCGAAAGTGGCGTGTCAGCCGTTGGATACGCTTGCGCAAATCCCACAGCGGCTAAGATCCAACCAATTGACATTGGTGCGAACGATGATGCGACTGAGTCAGTCAACGAGAACATGGTGCTCAACATTCCGGAAACATAACGCCCAGAAACACTTGTTTCGTAGTCGGAGACATCCGCTGCCATGGTCAAGGCTAAGCCTGTTGGTGTAGATGTGAATCCTTTCGCACAAGCAAAAACGATTGTAAAGGCAATTGTCCATAAGGATAGGCTAGAGAAGCTCAAATCACCTGGGTTTGCAAAGAAAAGTAATCCGCCTAATAGGATTAATGAAATAACTGCGCCTTGCAAGTAACGAACATATGAGTAACGCAATCCTCTTTTTTGAGCAATGGTTGCTGCAAAGGTTGTAAACAATAGACTAGGCAAAATCAACACTAAAGAGATCGTACCGGATAGACCAAAGTTACCAAAGATGATACCAAATAGGATCATCAACACAACTTGGTCACCGAATAATGCTGAATTGAACTTCACAAAAGCTGCTGCCATGGTCAACATTTGTAAAGGTCTGTTGCCTTTGACAATCTCCCAGTAATCTTTAAACGAAGTTTTAGTCGTTTTTTCACCGATACCAAAGTATTGTTTGTTGTCTTTTTGGGCAATACCGATAACTGCCAAAATTCCTAGGATAGCTGAGATGATCATGACTCCTGGGATAAATACTTTGAAGAACGCTGGTGTAAACCCACCATATTTTGGCACTAAGAAGTTTGCCACAACAATTTGACCACCAGTAAACAATAAAGTCGTTACCCAACCATCAACGATATTGAAGATAGGACGTTGTTTTGGATCGCTTGTCAACGCTGCTTGACCGGCTTTTGTAACCGTCGCTTGCAGGGAATAACCGATTTTATGCACGACTAACGCAAGTAAGAAAATTGGAATTTTCATTCCATTGCCCAGACCATGAATATTAAATAGTACCAAGAATGAAAGAATAGTAATAATATTTCCTAAAATCATAATCGGACGATACTTACCAAATTTTGTATCTGTTTTATCAATTAAAACCCCGATTGCCGGGTCGATGACCCCATCAAAGATACGGATATACCCCATAATTTGACTTACGAAGAGTGCAGTTAACCCAACAAGACCCGTTGAATAATAGGTAACAAAACCAAAAGCAAACATATAAATATTTGTTGATGAATTATTCAAAGTAAATAACACGATTTGCCACAGTTTGGCACGGTTGTAATTTGGTTCCCCGATAACCGTTGAAGCCTCTTTTGCCATAAAAAAACCCCTCCATATTATGAAATTTAGAACTTATTGCAACAAGTATTTATTATCACATTATGAAACTCAGTAACCACAAAAAGTTGTCATAGTTATAAAAATAAAACTTAGTTATAAGAACTAACGTAATAGTATCATAGCAAAAAAACGTTTTCAATATTTTTATTGTTAACGAATTGTGAACGCTTTCTAAAATTCGTAATTCCCAACACAAATTGCTATCAATATAAAGAAATCCACCACGGAATATGTGGATGAGATACTAAAAAAGCGGGCTCCCATTTAGTCGTGGGGGCAGGAAACGCCTGCCCACTTCCTTGCTTCATAAGTGCATTTGTTAAGCCTATGGAGTATAATTATCTTAACAAATTGTTCGAAATTTCTTACGATAATCCAAAGGAGCACAAGTACCTATGAATACAACAAACAGCGACAAGCAAAATAGCCACCTCGATTTGAACAACAAAGACGTTCAAGACGTCTTTTCAATCTATGAAGATTATGCAGAAGTCCCTTACATCTCACCCAAACGGGATTTAGAAAACTGGCTCCATTTAGTGAGAATCGGTTCAGAACATCTCGTACCCAAACGAAGTATGGTTCGTTATGAAGAGGATATTTTACCGGGGCATCTGATTTTATTGTGGCGCATCAATTTCGGCACCTTTACCAATGAGAGTGTCTTCCCAAAATATTTTGAATACGACTACGGCATCAATGGTAGACAGGCACTGGATGAATTACAAGAAAAAGGCTATGCCAGAGAACTGTCCGCAACCGATTCTTTGGATTATCTGAACGCCGCACAGTTAAAAGCGATTCTAAAACATTTTGAAAAAACAGGCTACTCTAAACTAAAGAAGCCCGAATTAATGGAACTCGCGAAAAAAGAATTAACTGAGGAACAGCTCGCCGCCCAATTCAAACTGAGAGGGTTTCAGATAACGCCTGAAGGAAAAGCCCTTCTGGCCAAATATCCTGAACCGGTTGATCGTCATCCCAAGAAAAAATACTGATTTCATAAAGATAAAAACTCCCTGCTGGATTAATTCGCAGCAGGGAGTTTTTGCATATTTTTTATTCTTGCATAAGAAACGGTAAAGCCGCTCCCACTATGTTTTCTATCAATGAAAAATGCCGAAGCCGCCTGTCCAGCTGATTTTTTCAGAAGCAGCCAATGCAATTTGAAGGAATCCCATCGCTTCGAGCTCGCGGGCCCGTTTCAGTGAGCCGGCATCGATGAATGCCAAACCGCTGCCGTCCAATGCTGCCACAAACTTATCCTTCGCTTCTTGAACATCGGACGCAAATAATACCGTGGTTTGGTGGGCATCCGCTACTTTCTTCGTCACCAAAGTGGCGGCGAAAGTTGTGTTGAAGGCTTTGATGACCGACGAATCCGGCAATTCCTTGGCGATTTCCGCAGCGGCTGAACTATCGGCTGGGACATCCAAACTGTCAAACGTCTTAAAATTCACAGGATTGGTGATATCAATAACGATTTTCCCGGAAAGCTGGGCCCGATAAGTATCCAAGATGCCGGCAACGGCTGCATACGGAACTGCAAAAACGACGATTTCACCCAATTCGTCCACAGTTTTCTCTTTTGTGACGTACGTTACCTTGTTTCCGGCAGCCTCAAAGTTACCTCCGATCGCATTCCCCATGTTCCCTTTGCCAAAAATACTGATGTTAGCCATATTTCATTCCTCCTAGTCCATTTCGCGGTCATTCCTGTTCACACGATACTGCACTGACTTTTTTCGAAAGCATATACAAACTCATTATACAACTTACCTAAGTTAAGTAAAACTTTTTTCTCCTGCGCTGTTGCGGTTCTGTGCGCGAAAAAAGAACCACACCGAAGTGTGGTTCCCCTATAATAATTAAAAAAAAAATTGTAGATAACTACTGACTGATACCTTCTAAGTAATGCAAATCAGCTTACTTATTATAAATCTTTGGACCTTTTCGCATGTTCTTAAGATCATTTTTCGGCGAGTCGGTTTGTTTAGACTTTCCGCCACCTACTTGTTTCTTTTTAATTAACTCTAACATTTTTTCTTTTGAATTCACTTTTCACACCACCTTTGTTAATGTAACACTCCATACTTTAAGGACGATAAGAAGTTGTAATTGGTTAATATATTAATGAAAATAACTTTCTTCGATGGCAACGATTTTTTTAGAATCACTAATCAACTTCCAAAACAACAACCTACTACATTCAAACAATTTAGAATGATTGTTTTGAATTGATGCCAGAAAAAAAGCATCAGCAAGATGCTGATGCTTTAGGGTTGTTAATTGATTTTTCAAATTGGACATTTGAACCAACTTGAAGCAAAAAAACTTTTGAAAACGTTGATACAATAAATATTAACGTTTTGAAAATTGTGAAGCTTTACGAGCTTTCTTAAGACCTGGTTTTTTACGTTCAACCATACGTGGGTCACGTGTTAACAAGCCTGCTGCTTTTAATGCAGGGCGGAAGTCAGGATCTACTTGCAATAATGCACGTGAGATACCGTGACGAGCTGCTCCAGCTTGTCCAGTGAATCCACCGCCGTTTACGTTTACGAAGATATCGTAGTTGCCTAAAGTACCTGTAAGGTTTAAAGGTTGTTTGATAACTTCATATAAGTAAGCGAATGGGATGTATTCAGTCATGTCTTTTTTGTTGAAAATGATGTTTCCTGTTCCGGGTACTAAACGTACGCGGGCAGTCGAATTTTTACGACGACCAGTTGCGATATATTGTGCTTGTGCCAATGAAATTCCCTCCTTAAATTAGATTAGTGATGTCTAAAACTTCTGGTTGTTGTGCTTCGTGTGGGTGAATTGCTTCGCCGTACACATGTAATTTAGTGAATTGTCTTGCACCTAAAGAGTTTTTAGGAAGCATTCCTTTTACAGATAATTCAACTAATTTTCTTGAATTTTTAGCACGTAATTCGCCAGCTGTGATTTGTTTTAGTCCACCTGGATAACCTGAGTGGCGGGAATAAATCTTGTCAGTTGCTTTTTTACCTGTTAATTTGATTTTATCTGCATTAATAACGATCACATAATCCCCTGTATCTACGTGAGGTGTGAAAGTTGGTTTGTTTTTACCGCGTAAGATAGTTGCAACTTGTGTTGATACACGTCCCAATGGGATGTCAGTTGCGTCGATAACGAACCATTTGCGGTCGATTTCGTTTGCTTTAGCCATGTATGTTGTACGCACGTTTGTTTCCTCCATATTCTTCTCTGTCTGTTTGATCCAATTGAGTTTCCGGGGCTCATCGTGGGGCAAACAATACCGTCTTACATGTTACAATATTTCTTTGTGGTTGTCAATGCCTTCCTTTGGAAAAAGTTGAAGGATTTCATTTTTTTCCGGAGAAGATCAGGATGGACTCCATGCAGCATGAATCTTTTTGATATATTAATTTGCTATCTTTTGAACAAATATTTGACACTTATTTTCCCGCGTGCTATTATTGATTCAATTATTAAAAAACAATGATAAACGCGATGATAAGAAAAGTACATTATATGGAACCGCATCAGCGAGCTTCGGTAGGTGAAAAGAAGCCGGGAAAGCATAATGGAAAATGGTCTTTGAGCGGAACAGTCGAACGCACTTGCCTGAAACTGTTACGGAGTTCCCCGTTAGAACGAAACAGTGTACTTTGCCGTAGTTTCCGCAAACGCACTGCTGGAGGCTGAATACATTCAGCAAATCAAGGTGGTACCACGATAATCAATCGTCCTTGCACAATATAACTATTGTGCAAGGACTTTTTTTGTTTCCAAAGACCCGCATCCGTCTATTGTTAACCATACTAGCTTAATCAATCGAGGAGGAAAGAACATGACAGAATTTTCGCAACAAACTTATTTGGCGCAATTGGGCAACCGCAAAGATAAATTAACCGGTGCAGTCAGCGCCCCGATTTATTTATCCACAGCTTTTGGACACCCCGGCTTGGGGCAATCCACCGGCTATGACTATACCCGCACGGCGAATCCGACCCGGGACATCCTTCAAGAGGGGTTAGCGGTGCTCGAGAACGGCACGCAAGCCTTCGCAACCAGTTCCGGCATGAGCGCCATCCAATTGGCAATCAGCATTTTTCCGGCAAACAGCCACTTCGTGACATCGCGTGACCTATACGGCGGCAGCTTCCGCTACTTCCAGGATACGGAAAGAAAAGGTTTCTACTCCTTCAGCTATGTCGACGATCCAAAAGAGATCGAAGCGGCCATCCAGGAAAACACCGTGGCGATTTTCATCGAAACGCCGACAAACCCCTTGATGAAAGAAACAGACATCGCTGCCGTTGCGGCCGTCGCCAAAAGACACGGTTGCTACGTCATCGTCGATAACACGTTCTACACGCCGCTTTTACAACGTCCCTTGGAACTGGGTGCGGACATCGTCGTGCACAGCGCCACGAAGTATTTAGGCGGCCATAACGACTTGCTGGCCGGTGCGGTCGTGACGAACGACGATGCGTTGGCTGAACAGCTGGCATTCCTGTTGAACACGACCGGTGCAACCTTGGATGCCTTTGACTGTTGGCTCTTGGTGCGCGGCCTCAAAACCTTGCCTTTGCGTTTGAAGCAACATCAAGCCAATGCGAAAGCCGTCGTCGCTTACCTGGAGCAGGAGTCTTCGGTCAAAGCGGTCCACTACCCGGGGAAAGGCGGTATGTTGAGTTTTACCGTGCAGGATAAGGAACAGATCCCGGCCCTGCTGGATTCCCTTAAAATCTTTACCTTTGCCGAAAGCTTGGGCGGCGTCGAAAGCTTGATCACCTACCCGACCAGCCAAACCCATGCCGATATCCCCGCCGAGGTAAGGGAATCCTACGGGCTGACGGATGATCTGTTGCGCATTTCGACCGGTATCGAAGATGCCGACGATTTGATTGCCGACCTAAGGCAAGCTTTCGCAACAACCGCAATTTCCGTCAAATGATGCAATAAAATAGACTGCGGCTGATAGGCAAGTTCTATCAGCCGCAGTCTATTCATGCTATCCTTTTTTGCACACCACCATGCCTTTTTCTGAAACAAGCCGATCCACGGGGACATCGAACGGCTCCGTGGGGACCTTGTCGACTATTTGCATCGAATGGGCCAAGGAAACCGTCTGGATGGTCTGTCCCTCCAAGAACCGGTCATAGTAGCCCCCGCCAAAGCCGATCCGGAAGCCTTCCCTGTCGAAGACGATGCCGGGAACAATCAGGAGATCCATCTGTCCGATTTCCACCCGCTCGCTCGCCTGGGGCTTAGGTTCCCGCAAATTGTAGTAGACGACTTCCAATTGGTCGTAGTCAGTAAACCGATAGAAGTTCAACCGCATCATCTTTGGGTCGCATTTCGGCACACAAATGCTTTTCCCTTGCCGCCATCCGGTTTCGATGATGGCCTGGGTATCCCATTCGAATCCATTAGCCAACGTGATGCCGATCATCTTCGCTTCCTTCCACACCTCAGAACGGACGAGCACATCGGTCATTTTCTTTTCGATTTCGTGTTTTTCGTCTTCCGTCAACCGTTTCAACTTTTCGGTCACTGCTTTGCGTAATGCTGCTTTATCCAAGAGATCGCCTCCGTTCCATTCACTTTGTCTTTGTGTCTATCCACTATTATACTGTTTGACTGCCCCATTTGTGAATGGAAAATCCAATCGTTCGGTTCCTCGGGGAAGCCGGGCTGCGAATGGTCACAAAAACTCCCTTCCGGACAGACGGAGTTTCATCAGTTACTCTGTCTGTCCGGAAGGGAGCGATCGCTTCATCCTCTATTTGTTTTGTTCCTCTTCGAAATCTTTTGTGACGTTCATCAGATGTTTGTACAGCTGCACCATGCTCTCGGCATAGGCTTTGTTTTCGGTCAGATTGCGTACCTTTTCCAGCACCTTATCCTCCCTCTTCTGATCCAAAACGGGAAGATGATATTTTTTTTTGATGCGTGCCACTTCCGTTACGGCATCCATTCTGCGTTCAAACAATTTCACCAATTCTTTATCGATTGCATCGATTTCCGCTCTTTCTTTTTTAAACATCCTTTGCTCCCCCCCCCCTACTCTCCTCTTTTCAATTTTTCCTCGTCATAATAAACTTTCGCCAGATACAGTCCTTCCGGTGCTGCGGTCGGTCCGGCTTTGCGCCTGTCCTTTGCTGCCAAGAGCCGCTCGATTTCCCCGACGGGCTTCAGGCCATCCGCAATCTGCAGCAACGTTCCCACGAAGATCCGGATCATGTTGTACAGGAAGCCGTTCCCTCTGAAGGTGAAGACTAGCTCGTTGGCCGCTTCATCCTTGATGACACTGGCTTCATAGACGGTGCGCACCAAATCGGTCTTGTCCGTCTTTGTCGAACAGAAGCTGGTGAAGTCATGCTCCCCTTCAAGGTGTTTGATTGCCTTCTGAAGGTTTTCCATGCTGAAACGGAACGGATGATGCAACGTATATTGGCGTTTGAACGGATCCGGGAACCGATTCAGATCGACCCGGTAAATGTATTTCTTTCCTACCGCATGGTAACGGCAATGGAAATCCTCCGTTGTCTGTTCGATTTCCGTAATCATGATGTCCGCCGGCAACAGGCTGTTCATTGCCCGCATCAGGTGGTCCGCCTTGATGGCTACCGGATAGTCGAAATGGATGACTTGCCCCAGCGCGTGCACGCCGGAATCCGTCCTTCCGGAAGCCTGGATGGGGATATATTCCCCTTTGCACATTTTTTTTAAAGCTTTCTCAATCTCTGCCTGTACGCTGTTGCCGTTAGGTTGGACCTGATAGCCAACATAGTTGGTGCCATCGTACTGGACAATACATTTATATCGCTGAGCACTCATAAAAGCAGCATGCCCCTTTCTCTCAAAAAAAGGACCGGGATAGCATTCCCGGGCCTCTTGGATTTATAACCAGTCGTGCCTTTGTTTCGTTCCGATCCTTTAGCTGGTGCGGAAGATTACGAGCAAAGCCGTCAATACGGCAAACGCCAAAAGACTCAGCGTATCCCGCAATTGCCAGTTCAATACGCGGTATTTCGTGCGGCCTTCTCCGCCTTGGTAGCCGCGCGCTTCCATGGCGTTGGCCAATTCGTCGGCGCGGTTGAAGGAGCTGACGAACAGCGGCACCAAAATCGGCGTGACTGCTCTCATCTGTTGCACGATGTTCCCTTCGCCGAACTCGACGCCCCTAGCCCGTTGCGCATTCATGATTTTGGTGGCTTCGTCCATCAAAGTAGGGACGAAACGCAACGCAATCGAAAGCATCAAGGCAATTTCATGCACCGGCACCTTAAAGCGTTTCAACGGTCCCAACAATTTTTCGATGGCATCCGTCAAAGACAGCGGCATGGTCGTCAGCGTCAATAAGGTCGAGATGAAGATGATCAGGATAAAGCGCATGAAAATGAAGGCTCCGTTGATCAAACCATAGGAAGTGATGCTGATCGGCCCCCATTGCAGATAGGTTTCCCCGCCTCTGGTGAAGAGGATCTGCAGCAGCACCGTAAACAGGATCAGCCAGACAAGCGGTTTGACGCCGTTCAGGAACACCGACAATTTGATGTCGGATAAAATCACGCAGAGGAACGTGAAGAGCGTCATGATCAGATAGGTTTGCCAGTTATTCGCCAAGAAGATGATGATGATGAAGTAAAAGGCCCCCACCAGTTTCGCACGCGGATCCAGGCGATGAACAAGGGAATCACTCTGAATAAAGCGGCCGAATAATAATTTATCAAGCATGCAGTTCACCCGCTTTCCCTGGAACAGCTTGGTCAGGCACTTTATTTTCGTTTACTTTCGCGATCAGCACGGATGCCAGTTGCTCGGTGCGTAACGGCCGTTCTTCGCCGAAATCGATGCCCGTTTTTTTGCTGAGCTTGTCCAAGAACGCCAGTGCGGAAGGCAGCCCCAATTGTTTCTGTTGCAGCCATTCGGCATCCTGGAAGATTTCAGCTGGCGGCCCCATCTTCACGACCGTGCCTTTTTCCATGATGATGACATGGTTCGCATAGGTGGCCACATCGTTCATTTGGTGGGTGACCAATACGATCGTCAGGCCTTTATCCACATGCAGCTGGTAAAACATATTCATGATTTCCCGGCGTCCTGCGGGATCCAGCCCGGCAGTCGGCTCGTCCAACACCAGCACTTCCGGTTCCATCGCCAAGACGCCGGCTATCGCCACACGCCTCATTTGACCCCCTGAGAGGTCGAACGGGGAGCGTTCCATGAAAGATTCGTCCAGTCCCACCAAAGGCAATACACGCTTCACAATCGCCATTGCGTCCTCTTTGCTGACGCCGAAGTTCATCGGTCCGAATGCGATATCTTTGGCGATCGTTTCTTCAAACAATTGCGACTCCGGGAATTGGAATACGATGCCTACCTTCTTGCGCAGGGCTTTCAGATTCTTGTTGTTCGATTTCGCCGTAATCACACGGTCCCCGATCGTTACGGTCCCTTCCGTCGGTTTCAGCAACGCGTTCAGATGTTGGGTAACCGTCGATTTCCCGCTGCCGGTATGACCGATCAACGCCGTATAACTGCCGTCCGGAATATTCAAGTTCACATCGTACAAGGCCCTGTTTTCGAAGGGGGTTCCAGCCGAATAGGAGAAGCCTACTTTGTCGAAAGTAATGTCCATAGCCAATTCATCATCCCTTCTTCGGTTAAATATTCTGCAGGCACCGTCAAGCCCTGTCTTTGCAGCTGATATTTCAGCTTTTCGGGGAACGGGATATCCAAACCCATATCGATGATATCTTTTCCGACACCAAAGATTTGTTCCGGTGTCCCGATCTGCTTCAGCTGCCCGGCTTCCATCACAAAGATGCGGTTCGCTTTTGCGGCTTCGTCGATATCATGAGTGATGGAGATGACCGTCAAGTTTTCTTTTTCTTTGATTGCTTGGATGGTCTCGATGACTTCATGGCGTCCTTCCGGATCCAGCATCGTCGTCGCTTCATCAAGGATGATGATTTCCGGCGACAACGCCACAATGCCGGCGATCGCCACCCGTTGTTTCTGGCCGCCTGAAAGTCTGGCCGGCTCCTTATCCATGAAATCAGCCATGTTTACTGCCGCCACGGCGTCCGCCACGCGTTTGATCATCTCTTCCCGTGGAATACCGACATTCTCCAATCCAAAGGCAACGTCGTCCTGCACGGTCGAACCGACGAATTGATTATCGGGATTTTGGAAGACCATCCCGATTTTACGGCGGACGTCCCAGACGGTCTGGGCATTCAAGGTTATCCCGCTGATGATGACCTCACCGGAATGGGCTTCAATCAGACCGTTGATCGTTTTTGCCAAGGTTGATTTCCCTGAACCGTTCGGGCCGATGATGGCTATCCATTCGCCCTGGTGAATAGACAGCGAGACATTGTTCAATGCCGGTATACTGTCCTCTTCTGAATAAGAAAAAGTCACATTACGCAACTCAATAATATCATTCATGATAGCTAATCCCACTCTCTCATTTGTTAAATCCTACGATGCGCTCTTTGCGGAAAGTCCGTAGGCGGCAATATCAGCTGCCCTGCAAAGAGCCCCCGGCAGTCCCTTTTTGAGAACAAAAAAAAACATGCCGAAAAGCAATCGTCTATCTTATTACAGTATAAACTACTCTTCTGCATTTTTCATCCGCTGTCTTGACACTCCACGAAATAAAAACGCTTTTATTTTATATATCAAAAGAAACTAGAAAAAAATACCCTTTTCTAGTTTCTTTTGATAAAAAAAGCACTTTTTGGATGAATAATGCCCCTCCGGAGATTATGGCAATCTCCGGAAGAACCTGAGCTAGACTAGGGAAGCTTAAGCGTTCCCATCATCATAACACTCTATTCCATCTAAAAGTGAACGTTTCATCTTTTGATTAAATTATACTAACTCAATGATAACCATTTGAGCTGCATCGCCACGACGAGGTTCAGTTTTCAAGATACGTGTGTATCCACCTTGACGTTCTGCATAGCGAGGTGCGATATCACTGAACAATTTTTGTAAAGCTGATTGAACAACGATTTTATCATCTTCTTCGCGTACATCTGCTACTTCGTTACGAACGAATGCTGCAGCTAAACGACGAGCAGATAAATCCCCGCGTTTGCCCAAAGTAATCATTTTTTCAGTGGTTTTACGAATTTCTTTAGCACGAGCCTCAGTTGTAACGATGCGTTCATTGATCAATAAATCAGTAGTTAAATCGCGAAGCATTGCTTTTCTTTGAGAACTTGTACGTCCTAATTTACGGTAAGCCATCCTAGGTTTTCCTCCTTTGCTACAGTACTAGTCGTCTTGACGCAAGCTTAGATTTAAATCATTTAGCTTGTTCTTCACTTCTTCAAGTGATTTACGTCCCAGATTTCGTACTTTGATCATTTCTGCTTCAGATTTATCAGTCAATTCTTGAACTGTGTTGATGCCTGCGCGTTTCAAACAGTTGTATGAACGAACGGATAGATCCAACTCTTCAATAGTCATTTCCAGCATTTTCTCTTTATGTGTTTCTTCTTTTTCAACCATAATTTCTGCTTTACGGGCCTCGTCGGTTAAATTAACGAAAATGTTCAAATGTTCTGTCAGGATTTTAGCAGCTAAACTAACTGCTTCTTCCGGGCTGATGGAACCATCTGTCCAGACATCCAACGTCAATTTGTCATAGATGTTCTTTTGTCCGATACGAGTATTTTCTACTTGATAATTTACTTTACTGATGGGTGTGTAAATTGAATCAACTGGTAAAACACCGATAGGCATATCTTCAGTTTTGTTATATTCGGAACGAACATAACCACGACCATTTTTTACATCCAATCGTACATGAAATTGTGCTCCCTCTGAAACTGTACATATATATAAATCAGGGTTTAAGATTTCCACGTCACTGTCATGGGTAATATCCGCTGCAGTTACCACGGCAGGGCCTTTTACATCAATTTCAATAGTTTTATCTTCTTCTGTATACAATTTCAAAGCCAATTTTTTGATGTTAAGGATGATTTGAGTAACATCTTCCACGACACCATCAATCGTTGAAAATTCATGCAGAACACCATCGATTTGGATAGTTGTGACTGCAGTACCAGGAAGTGAAGATAATAGAATACGACGTAATGAGTTACCAAGGGTTGTACCATAACCGCGTTCAAGTGGCTCTACAACGAATTTACCGAACTTGGCATCCTCGCTGATCTCAATCGTTTCAATTCTTGGTTTTTCAATTTCGATCATTTATCAATTTACCCCTTTCAAAACGTGTAGTTCATGTAAGTGAGTCCATTGCGTTTCGTTACATATGCAGTACAATCTCAATTAAACACGACGACGTTTTGGTGGACGACATCCGTTGTGAGGAATAGGTGTTACGTCGCGAATAGCGGTAACTTCTAAACCTGCAGCTTGTAATGAACGAATGGCAGCTTCACGTCCAGAACCAGGTCCTTTAACAGCAACTTCAACTGTTTTCATACCATGTTCCATTGAGACTTTAGCTGCTGCTTCTGCAGCCATTTGTGCAGCATAAGGAGTAGATTTACGAGAACCTCTGAATCCTAATGACCCTGCTGAAGACCATGAAATAGCATTTCCATGTACATCTGTTATCATAACAATAGTATTATTGAAAGTAGAACGGATATGTGCTACACCTGCTTCTACATTCTTTTTCACACGACGTTTGCGAGCTATTTTTTTAGCCATGAAGTTTTAACCTCCTTCACTTAATTATTATTTTTTCTTGCCTGCGATTGATTTAGCTGGGCCTTTACGAGTACGAGCGTTGTTCTTAGTGTTTTGTCCGCGAACAGGCAAACCACGACGGTGGCGCATTCCTCTGTAAGATCCGATTTCGATCAAACGTTTGATATTTAGGCTTACTTCACGACGAAGGTCACCTTCGATTTTTAATTTGTCCACTTCTACACGAATACGGTCTAATTCGTCATTCGTTAAGTCACGAACACGTGTATCTTCTGAAACTTCAGCTGCTTTTAAAACTTTTTGAGCTGTGTTCAAACCGATACCAAAAATATAAGTTAATGAAATAACTACACGTTTGTCACGCGGAATATCTACTCCTGCGATACGAGCCATTTATAGGCACCTCCTTGTTATTATCCTTGGCGTTGTTTGTGTTTGGGATTTTCGCAAATCACCATAACACGACCATTGCGGCGAATCACTTTACATTTTTCGCAAATGGGTTTTACTGATGCTCTAACTTTCATTTAAATTCCCTCCTATTTAGTGATGGAGTGCAATTATTTAAAGCGGTAAGTAATGCGTCCACGAGTAAGATCATACGGTGATAATTCTACCGTAACTTTATCGCCTGGCAAAATGCGGATGTAATGCATTCTAATTTTACCAGATACGTGTGCTAATACTATATGACCATTCTCAAGTTCGACTTTAAACATTGCATTGGGCAAAGTTTCAACGACAACTCCTTCGATCTCAATGACATCGTCTTTCGCCACGCCTGCTAACCTCCTAACATTCTGTTGAGCTGATTAATCTCATGTCTTGGCAATTTTTACTCTAACTGTTAGATTATACCACAGCAAATAGCAATTGAAAAGGAAAATTTGATTAATTCTATTTTGTCAAATTGCAACTATTCTATAATCTTTTGGATTTCGGTAAAAACATTGTCAATCCCGATTTCGCCATCTACAGTGTGGAGTAAACCTTTTTCGCTGTAAAATTCAATGATTGGTTGAGACTGTTCTAGATTAATCTGAATGCGATTTTCTACGGTTTCAGGCTTGTCGTCATCACGTTGATAAAATTCATGTCCACCACAACGATCGCACGTTCCTTCAACTTTTGTAGGATTGTTTGTTTTGTGATAGGTCGCTCCACAAGAGCGGCAAATGATTCTACCCGTTAGACGTTGCATTAAAACTTCAGGGTTCACATCAATGTTAATAACAGCATCGATTTTTTTGTCAAGTTCAGTCATGATTCTGTCAAGCGCTTCTGCTTGAACGAGGGTTCTTGGAAAACCATCCAACAGGAAGCCCTTTTCAGTATCAGACTCTTGCAATCTTTCTTTAACGATTCCGTTTGTAACTTCATCAGGTACAAGCTCGCCTTTATCCATATATGTTTTAGCTTCCAGGCCCAATGCTGTTTCATTTTGAATGGCAGCTCGGAACATGTCACCGGTTGAGATATGCGGAATGTTATATTTCGCGATGATCTTTTCGGCTTGCGTTCCTTTACCTGCACCGGGAAGTCCCATAATAATTAGGTTCATCATTTTACTGCCTCCTAAAGATGTAAGAAACTGTGATGAGGAAAAAGTTTCCCCGTCACAACCTTACTATTGAATAAATCCTTGGTAATTACGTTTAACCATTCTTCCTTCAATTTGCCTTGCCGTTTCCAATGCAGTACCAACTACAATTAAGAGACTTGTTCCGCCAAGAGCGAGCGAGTGCGGCAAATTCCACAAACCTGAAGCAATAATTGGCAATAATGCAATCAATCCAAGAAATAGAGCTCCGACCGTGCTGAGTCGCATAATCATACCGGAAATATATTCTTCTGTCCCCTTACCAGGACGGACGCTTGGAATGTAGCCGCCTTGTTTTTGTAAATTCTCAGCCATTTTTTCAGGATTAATCTGAACAAACGCGTAGAAAAAGGTAAAGACAATAATTAACGTAGTATAGATTGCTGCACCGATTGGTTCACGGAAATTAAAGATGGTTGTTAAAACTTTATACCAGCTTGCGTCACTATGAGTCGCTGCAAAGAATCCTAGGATTGTTTGCGGGGTCATCATAAATGAACTGGCAAAGATTACTGGAATAACTCCAGCGGAATTAATTTTTAAGGGCAAATGCGCAGATTGGTTTGTGCCGGAGGCACGTTTAGAATATTGGATAGGGATTTTACGTTCAGCTTGTTGAACATACACAACTAAAATCACAACCAACAATATTCCGACCAACAATGCTACCGAAAAGAGAATGTTCTTCGTCAATTCAGACCCTGCATTTACAAAACGTTCAGTATAGTACGTATACAAGTCTGTTGGAATCCTTGCGATGATACCTGAGAAGATGATCAACGAGGTGCCGTTTCCGATACCATACATTGAAATCGACTCTCCGATAAACATAACAAGCATTGAACCTGCAGTCATCACTAATGCGATCATCATGTAGGTTGCCATGCCCGGGGTATTTATCAATCCCAAATTTGAGAGTTGATTAAACCCGATTGAAATACCGACAGATTGAACAAATGCTAAAATGACCGTCAAATATCTTGTAACTTGATTTAACTTTCTTCTACCTACTTCACCCTGTTTGGACCATTCCACAAATTTAGGAACAATGTCCATTTGCAACAATTGAACGACAATAGAAGAAGTGATGTATGGCGAAACACCCATAGCGAAAATGGAATACTGACTCAGCGCTCCACCGCCAAAAGTGTTCAACAAACTGAACAAGCCTGTCGATGCCAAACTAGAGATGGCACCCGCATCAACACCCGGTACAGTAATATGTGTTCCGAGACGGAACACAATCAACATACCTAGAGTAAAAAAGATTCTATTTCTAATGTCCTTCGCCTGAAATGCATTTTTCAGAAGACCAAACATTAGATCACCTCTACAGTCCCACCTGCAGCTTCGATAGCTTTTTGGGCTGCTGCGGAAAATTTATTAGCTTTAACTGTAAGTTTTTTCTCAACGCTTCCGTTGCCTAAAACTTTAATGCCTGATTTTTCATCTTTGACAATACCTGTTTCAACTAATAAAGCTGGAGTAACTTCTGTACCATCTTCGAAACGGTTTAATGTTTCTAAGTTGACAACAGCGTACTCTTTGCGGTTGATGTTCGTGAATCCACGTTTTGGAACACGACGGAACAATGGAGTTTGTCCACCTTCGAATCCAAGTCTCACACCGCCACCTGAACGGGCTTTTTGACCTTTATGGCCACGTCCTGAAGTTTTACCGTTTCCGGATGAAGATCCGCGACCTACACGGTTACGTTCTTTACGTGAGCCTTCAGCTGGTTTTAATTCATGAAGTTTCATAGTAACTTGGCACCTCCTTCGGTCTAATATTGATTATTTAACTTCTTCTGTTACGACTAGATGGCTTACTGTGTTTACCATACCCAAGATAGCTGGGTTAGCTGGTTTCACTACAGATTTGCCGATTTTGGACAATCCCAAAGCTTTGCAAGTATCTTTTTGGTTTTGAGGACGTCCAATCAAGCTACGTTTTAAAGTGATCTTTAATTCTGCCATTATGTGGTCCTCCTTATCCTATAATTTCTTCTACTGTTTTGCCGCGTAATTTCGCAACGTCTTCAACATTTTTTAATTGTTCTAAACCATTGATTGTAGCACGAACCATGTTAATTGGTGTGTTTGAACCAAGTGATTTACTTGTGATATCAGCGATACCAGCTAATTCTACAACGGCACGAACTGATCCACCTGCGGAAACTCCAGAACCGGATCTAGCAGGTTTCAACATTACGTTACCGCCACAGAAAGTTCCGACAACGTGATGAGGGATTGTAGAGCCAGACATTGGAACTTCGATTAGGTTCTTTTTAGCTGATTCGATAGCTTTACGAATAGCTTCAGGAACTTCAGCTGCTTTACCAGTACCGAAGCCAACATGTCCGTTTCTGTCTCCTACAACAACTAAAGCGGCAAAACGTAGACGACGTCCACCTTTAACAACTTTTGTTACACGATTAATCGCAACAACGCGATCTTCTAATTCAATATGAGCTGGGTCAACATAAACCATGTGTGGTTATCCTCCTTTTCCTAGAAATCTAGTCCATTTTCGCGAGCAGCTTCAGCTAACGCTTGTACACGCCCATGGTACAGATAGCCACCACGGTCAAAGACTACTTTTTTGATACCTTTAGCAACAGCACGTTCAGCAATTAGTTTTCCAACTGTAACAGCAGCTTCAGTTTTTGTACCAGTTGCGACGTCTTGTTCTTTTGTAGAGGCACTTGCTAGCGTCACACCCGCTACGTCATCAATTAATTGAGCGTAGATGTGTTTGTTGGAACGGAAAACGTTCAAGCGTGGGCACTCAGCAGTACCAGAGATTTTTCTTCTTACACGTGCGTGTCTAGCTTGGCGCACTTTATTTTTATCTGGTTTAGTAATCACAATTGTCACCTCTTTAATTTGATTTAATTTGTTCAGGTCAATCAAGCTGCCATTTTAAACAACAGTCGATTATTTACCTGTTTTACCTTCTTTACGACGGATGATTTCGTTAGTGTACTTGATACCTTTACCTTTGTATGGTTCTGGTGGACGTACGCCACGAACGTTAGCTGCTAATGCGCCAACTTTAGATTTATCGTAACCTTTGATGATGATCTTAGTGTTAGTTGGAACTTCCACTTCAACACCAAAGTCAGGAGTGAATTCTACTGGATGAGAGTAACCAACGTTTAATACAAGTTTGTTTCCTTGCATTTGAGCGCGGTACCCAACCCCTACTAAGTCTAATTCTTTTTGGAATCCTTCTGATACGCCGACAACCATGTTGTTGAACAAAGCGCGGGTAGTACCATGAATAGATTTCGTGAATTTATCTTCGTTAGGGCGAGTGAAAGTAACAGTGTTTCCATCGATATTCATACCGATCATTTCGTTAAATGTGCTAGTTAATTCGCCTTTAGGGCCTTTAACTGTAACAGTGTTACCTTGTTGAGTAACGGTTACGCCAGCTGGGATTTCGACTAGTTTATTACCAATACGACTCACAGGGCTGCACCTCCTTTAATTTTCTATTTTTTTTATATTACCAAACGTAAGCTAATACTTCTCCGCCGACGTTTTTCGCTCTTGCTTCTTTATCAGTGATAACACCTTCAGCAGTAGACACGATTGCAATTCCTAAGCCGTTTAATACTTTAGGAATTTCGCCAGTTTTAGCGTATACACGCAAACCTGGTTTTGAAATACGTTTCAAGCCAGTAATAACGCGTTCGTTATTTGGGCCGTATTTTAAGAATACGCGGATAACACCTTGTTTGTCGTCTGAAGTATATTCAAAGTTTTTGATGAAACCTTCAGCCTTAAGAATGTTTGCGATCTCTAATTTGATTTTTGATGCAGGCACTTCTAAAGATTCGTGACGTACCATGTTGGCATTACGAATACGAGTTAAGAAATCTGCGATTGGATCTGTCATGACCATTTACATTATACCTCCTTTTGCGAGTATGGTTAAATTACCAGCTAGCCTTTTTAACGCCGGGAATTTGTCCTTTATAGGCAAGTTCACGGAAGCAAATACGGCAAAGTTTGAATTTGCGATAAACTGAATGTGGACGTCCGCAACGTTCACAACGAGTGTAAGCTTGAGTGGAGTGTTTTGCGGGACGCTTGTTTTTAGCAATCATGGATTTTTTAGCCACTTATTATTCGCCTCCTTAGCTTATTTTTGGAATGGCATTCCAAGTTGAGTCAATAATTCTCTTGATTCTTCGTCAGTGTTAGCAGTAGTTACGATAACGATATCCATACCGCGAACTTTGTCGACTCTATCATAGTCAACTTCTGGGAAAATCAATTGTTCTTTAACGCCTAATGTATAGTTTCCACGACCATCAAATGATTTTTTGCTGATCCCACGGAAGTCACGTACACGTGGTAATGAAACTGTAACTAGTTTGTCCAAGAAGTCGTACATTCTTTCGCCACGTAAAGTTACTTTTGTGCCGATAGGCATACCTTCACGTAAGCGGAATGCTGCGATTGATTTTTTCGCTAGGGTGATGACTGGTTTTTGACCAGAAATCAACGTTAGTTCTTCAACTGCTTTGTCTAAGTTTTTTGTGTTTGAAACGGCATCACCAACACCCATGTTGATAACGATCTTATCAACTTTAGGAGCTTGCATGATTGATTCATATTCAAATTTTTCCATCATAGATGGTACGATTTCATTCAAGTATCTTTCTTTTAAACGGTTCATCTAAGTGATCCTCCTTCCTCTAATAATTAATCAATGATTTCGCCGGTTTTTTTAGAAACGCGGACTTTTTTACCGTCTACAACTTTAGATCCTACACGAGTAGGTTCACCAGTCTTAGCATCAATTAACATAACGTTAGAAACATGGATAGGTGCTGCTTCTTCAAGAATTCCACCTGTAGGGTTTGTTTGTGAAGCTTTACGATGTTTCTTGACGATATTGATGCCTTCGACAAGAACACGATCTTTTTTAGGGAAAGTTTTAAGGATTACTCCTTCTTTGCCTTTGTCTTTGCCAGTAATTACTTTAACTTTATCACCAGTTTTTACGTGCATGCGTTGTTGCACCTCCTTCATTTATGACAGTTTATTACAATACTTCTGGAGCAAGGGAAACGATCTTCATGTAGTTGTTATCACGTAGTTCACGAGCAACTGGTCCAAAGATACGTGTTCCACGAGGGCTCTTGTCGTCACGAATGATTACACAAGCATTTTCGTCAAATTTGATGTAAGAACCATCTTTACGGTGTGCGCCATGTTTTGTACGAACGATAACGGCTTTAACTACATCACCCTTTTTGACAACACCACCGGGTGTAGCTTGTTTTACTGTGCAGACGATTGTATCACCAATTCCTGCGAATTTGCGGTTTGAACCACCTAACACTTTGATAGTTAACACTTCTTTAGCGCCTGAATTGTCGGCAACTCTTAAGCGGGATTCTGTTTGTATCACTTCAGTATCCTCCTTCCGGATATAGAAATATTTTTTTGTCTATTAGATAATAACGGATTCTTCAACAACTTCTAGTAAACGGAAGTGTTTTGTAGCAGAAAGAGGACGAGTTTCCATAATTCTTACTACATCACCCAATTTAGCTTGGTTGTTTTCATCATGCGCTTTGTACTTTTTAGAGTACTTGATGCGTTTACCGTAAGTAGGATGAGTTTTTTGTGTAGAAACTTCTACAACAATCGTCTTGTCCATCTTATCGGAAACAACGCGGCCTTGGTAGACTTTACGTTGATTACGTTCTTCAGTCATTTGTTTGTGACCTCCTTTGCTGATCTACTATTTTTGCAATTCTTGTTGTCGCAATACAGTTTTAATACGTGCAATTGATTTGCGCACTTCTTTCAAGCGAGCAGTGTTTTCTAACTGTCCGGTTGCAAGTTGGAATCGTAGATTGAATAATTCTTCTTTGAATTGTTTTTCTTTTTCAACCATTTCAGCAGTGGATAACTCTTTAAGTTCATTAGCCTTCATTCGATTCACCACCAATTTCTTTACGTTTTACAATTTTAGTTTTAAGTGGCAGTTTGTGCGATGCAAGACGTAAAGCTTCGCGTGCTACTTCTTCAGAAACGCCGCCTACTTCAAACATAATTTTGCCACGTTTTACAGGAGATACCCAGCCTTCAGGTGCCCCTTTACCAGAACCCATACGAACTCCGATAGCTTTAGATGTATAAGATTTGTGAGGGAAGATTTTAATCCAAACTTTCCCACCACGCTTCATGTAACGAGTCATTGCGATACGAGCTGCTTCGATTTGACGGTTTGTAACCCAGTGTGAGCCTACTGCTTGCAAACCATATTCGCCAAATGCGATTTCTTTTCCGCCTTTAGCTTCTCCGCGCATTTTTCCACGGAATTCACGACGGTGTTTAACACGTTTAGGTAC
Organism: Trichococcus palustris; assembly: GCF_900114465.1. Lineage (GTDB taxonomy): Bacteria > Bacillota > Bacilli > Lactobacillales > Aerococcaceae > Trichococcus > Trichococcus palustris. The sequence goes on from NZ_FOTD01000006.1 coordinate 90,826, forward strand.
TAACATTGATTATTTCCCTCCTTTCTCAGTTGTTTTTCTTGCTGGCAATACTTCGCCACGGTAGATCCATACTTTAATTCCTAATTTACCGTAAGTTGTATTTGCTTCTTCCCATGCATAATCGATGTCTGCACGTAATGTATGCAATGGAACAGTTCCTTCTGAATGAGTTTCTGAACGAGCGATATCTGCTCCATTCAAACGACCGGAAACCATAGTTTTGATTCCTTTAGCTCCAGCTCTCATTGTACGTTGGATTGCTTGTTTTTGAGCACGACGGAAAGCTACACGGTTTTCCAACTGTTTAGCAATGCCTTCGCCTACTAATTTAGCATCTAAGTCTGGTTTTTTGATTTCCACGATGTTGATGTGTACTTTTTTACCAGTTAAATTGTTTAATTCTTTACGAGTTTTTTCTACTTCAGAACCGCCTTTACCGATAACCATACCCGGTTTAGCAGTATGAATTGATACGTTCACGCGGTTAGCTGCACGTTCAATTTCAATTTGTGAAACAGAAGCTTCGCTAAGGTTCTTTTCAATGTATTTACGGATGCGTAAATCTTCATGTAAGAAAGCTGCGTAATCTTTTTCAGCATACCATTTAGCATCCCAGTCACGGATGATGCCGACGCGTAATCCTAATGGATGAATTTTTTGACCCACAGATTATCCCTCCTTCTTTTCTGATACCACAATTGTGATGTGGCTAGTACGTTTCAAAATTGGTGAAGCAGATCCTTTTGCACGTGGACGGAAGCGTTTCATTGTTGCTCCTTCATTCACGTAAGCTTCGCTTACTACCAATTTTTCAATATCTAAATCGTAATTATGTTCTGCATTAGCAATTGCTGACATCAACACTTTTTCAACAACGGGCGAAGCGCCACGCGGTGTGAATTTCAGAATGGAGATAGCTTCTCCGATGCTTTTGCCTCTGATAAGATCCACTACTAAACGAACCTTACGAGCGGCAATGCGAACAGTTTTTGCAGTTGCTTTTGCAGCTGTGATTTGTTCTGGCATGTTATTTCCTCCCCTCGTAATTAACGGCGACCTGTTTTCTTGTCGTCTGCGGCATGGCCACGGTATGTTCTTGTTGGAGCGAATTCTCCTAATTTGTGTCCTACCATGTCTTCTTGAATGTAAACTGGAACATGTTTTCTTCCATCATAAACTGCGATCGTTTGACCAATGAACTGAGGAAAAATTGTAGAGCGGCGAGACCAAGTTTTAATTACTTGTTTCTTTTCACTTGTTAATGCAGCTTCAACTTTCTTCATTAAGTGTTCATCGATAAAAGGTCCTTTTTTCAAACTACGACCCATGGTGAAGCCTCCTTTCGATTATCTGTTGCTTCTCTTCATTAATGTTTCAGTAATTATTTTTTACGTCCACGAACGATTAGTTTGTTGGATTTAGCTTTCTTATCACGAGTCTTGTAACCAAGAGCAGGTTGTCCCCAAGGTGATACTGGCGCTTTACGTCCGATTGGAGCTTTACCTTCACCACCACCGTGTGGGTGATCGTTCGGGTTCATTGCAGATCCACGTACTGTAGGGCGTTTGCCTTTCCAGCGGTTACGTCCAGCTTTACCAAGGTTGATCAATTCGTGTTGTTCATTACCAACAGCACCGATTGTTGCACGGCAAGTTGAAAGGATCATACGAACTTCGCTTGAGTTCAAGCGAACCAAAGTGTATTTGCCTTCTTGTCCAAGTACTTGTGCACTTGTACCAGCAGAACGGATTAATTGTCCGCCTTTGCCTGGTTTTGTTTCGATGTTGTGGATAACTGTACCGACTGGGATGTTTGCCAATGGCAATGCGTTACCGACTTTGATGTCAGCCTCTACTCCAGATTCGATTTGTTGGCCTACTTCGATGCCTTTAGGGGCAATGATGTAAGTTTTGATTCCATCAACATATTGGATCAATGCGATGTTTGCAGAACGGTTTGGATCGTACTCAACTGCTTTAACGATTCCGATAACTCCGTCTTTGATACGTTTGAAGTCGATCACACGGTAAGCACGTTTGTGTCCACCAGCTTGATGACGAACGGTAATTTTACCTTGGTTGTTACGTCCGGCTTTTCTTTTGATTGGTTGGATCAATGATTTCTCAGGTGTTGTTTTTGTGATCTCTGCGAAATCTGAACCAGTCATATTACGACGGCCGTTTGTAGTAGGTTTGTATTTCCTAATTCCCACGTTTTTCCCTCCTATTTGATGTATTTAAACATGATTAATTTTCAAATAATTCGATGCTTTTTGATGCTTCAGTCAAAGTGATGATTGCTTTACGGCGTTTTTTTGTATAGCCTTTGTATTTACCCATACGTTTTAACTTGCCGCGTACATTCATGATATTTACGTTTTTAACATCTACGCCGAACAATGATTCGATCGATTGTTTAACTAGCGTTTTGTTAGCACGAACATCCACTTCAAAGGTATATTTCTTTTCATCCATTGCAAGCATAGAAGCTTCAGTGATGATTGGGCGTTTGATAACGTCATATGATTCCATTATTGAAGAGCCTCCTCTACCTTAGAAAGTGCAGCTTGTGTTAATACTAATGTGTTGTTTGAAACAACATCTAATACGTTCAAACCAGTTTCGCCAAGTACAGTAACATTTGGAATGTTACGTGCTGATAAAGCAGCGAAGTCATTGTCGTTTTCTACAACGAACAATACTTTTTTATCAAGGTTTAAGTTTTTCAACACTTGTGCAAATTCTTTTGTTTTTGGTGCGTCAAAGTTCAAGCTTTCAACTACTAATAGGTTTCCTTCAGCCACTTTTGATGAAAGAACTGATTTGATAGCTAAACGACGAACTTTTTTATTTAATTTATAACTGTAAGAACGAGGTGTTGGTCCGAAGACTACTCCACCGCCTACCCATTGTGGTGAACGGATTGAGCCTTGGCGTGCACGGCCAGTTCCTTTTTGTTTCCATGGTTTACGACCACCGCCGCTAACTGCGCTACGATTTTTAACTGCGTGAGTTCCTTGTCTTAATGAAGCACGTTGCATAAGAATTGCATCGTAAACAACGTTTTCGTTTGGCTCAATTCCAAAGATTTCTTCATTCAAAGTAACTTCACCGTTTTGTGTTCCATCTTGTCTAAATAAGGCTACGTTTGGCATTTTTCTCGTTCCTCCTCTCTAATTTTATTATTTTTTAACAGCTTTACGAGCTGTTTTGATTTCGATTAATGATTTTTTAGAACCAGGTACATTACCTTTGATCAAGATTACGTTGTTCTCAACGTCAATCTTTACGATTTCAAGGTTTTGGATAGTGACACGGTCATTACCCATACGTCCTGCTAATTTTTTACCTTTAAATACGCGAGATGGGAATGAAGCTGCACCCATTGAACCAGGACGACGATGGTAACGAGATCCGTGGGCCATTGGTCCACGACTTTGTCCGTGACGTTTGATAACGCCTTGGAAGCCATGTCCTTTAGATGTACCAGTGACATCAACGATGTCGCCTGCTTCGAACATATCTACTTTAATTTCTTGTCCTACTTCGTATTCTCCCAGCTCAACATCGTTAAATTCGCGAATGAAGCGCTTAGGAGCAGTTTTTGCTTTTGCTGCATGACCCTTAGCAGGTTTGTTTGTCAATACTTCGCGAATTTCTTGGTAACCTAGTTGTACTGCTTCGTAGCCGTCTGTTTCGATTGTTTTAACTTGTAAAACAACGTTTGGAGTAGCTTCGATAACGGTAACTGGTACTAATTCACCATTTTCAGTGAAGTATTGAGTCATTCCTACTTTTCTGCCTAAGATTCCTTTGGTCATGGTAACACCTCCGTTTGTTTTTTATTATTTAGGTTTGATTATAATTTGATTTCGATGTCTACGCCGCTTGGTAAATCAAGCTTCATTAACGCGTCAACAGTTTTTGTTGTTGGGTTGATGATGTCGATTAGACGTTTGTGTGTAAGCATTTCGAACTGCTCACGAGAATCTTTATACTTGTGAGTAGCACGGATCACTGTGTAAAGTGTTCTTTCAGTCGGTAATGGAATCGGACCTGAAACGGTAGCTCCCGTTCTTTTTGCTGTTTCCACAATCTTATCCGCTGATTGATCAAGAGCACGGTGTTCATATGCTTTCAAACGAATACGTATTTTTTGTTTTGCCATGTTGTTCCCTCCTTCGTCAAATGTAATTCATAAGACTAGCTCCACGAAAATTTTCCGGTACACCCGCCGTGGCAAAGCGTCCGGGTGTGTCGCAACCTCTCGTCTCTTCGCTGCGGTTCCCGAATCATCGGGCCCCAATACATTATTCATAGCCATGAATGCCGTACTAGTAAATTATACATAATCGCATTAACAAATGCAAGTCTTTTCTGAAAACAATCATGATTTTTCTCATGTGCCTTTCAAAAATAATTTGCATCCGTCCTTGATATGATTCATTTTACCCTCTCACTATTATACTGATTCAAAAAAAGATTGCAACTATTTTCCTGTTTCTCTCATCATTTTATTTTCAGCCCAGTTTTTTATAGTGTTCACGCTACACGCTGTGCCCTTATTATAGAAGAAACACGTCTTTTCCATTTTTGCGAAGATCATGGGAAACGTAAGACAAACTTTTTCGTATTTTTCGATTCGTTCCAAAAATATTTTTAAAAGATTTGAAAAACTTGTTATATCAGTCTTTACAGGCATTTTTTTGCCCGTTGTGAATACCGCTCATGTCAGACTCCCGGTTCGCCATCCCTGATGCCGGAACTTCTTTCTACTATATAAGAAGCACTTGATTTTTGCAGTCTTTCGTTCATTTTGCGGGTAGTCCCCTCCCATGGATGCTTTCGAATAGTGCGCATACGTTCCATGTTACATATTCTGACATAACCCGTTATCAGTTTGATGATTTTCTTTGGATTCGGTTGTAGAATGGACGAAACGGTAAGCAATACATATTTTTTTAAATCATTTTTATCAAGGGAGGATTACAAAATGGAAAATATTAATTATGCAGATACTACGTTCGTATTCTTTGCAACAGCGCTGGTCATGCTGATGACGCCGGCTTTGTCCCTATTTTATGGAGGCATGGTCAGAGGAAAGAATGTGCTCAGCACGACGATGCACAGTTATGCGGCAATCGCAGTCGTATCCGTCCAATGGTTACTTTTTGGTTATTCATTCGTATTCGGCGGAAACAGTCCCTTGACCGGAGATTTTTCTTTCGCACTATTAAATGGCGTAGGTTTTTCACCAATCGATTATGCGCCGACGGTTCCCCATCAATTATTCATGATGTTTCAATTGGCCTTCGCGATCATCACTCCTGCCCTGATTTCAGGAAGTGTCGCAGAAAGAATTAAGTTCCCAGCGTTCCTTGCCTTCATCTTACTGTGGACAACCTTCATTTATGATCCTATTGCCCACTGGGTATGGGGTAACGGCGGTTGGATCCGTGAACTGGGCGCGCTGGATTTTGCAGGCGGAAGCGTCATCCATATCAGTTCCGGCGTCTCCGCACTTGTAGCCGCCATCTTCATCGGCAAGAGGATCAATGCGGATTCCGTTAGACCCCACAGCATACCGATGACCATGGTCGGGGCGGGGGTGCTGTTGTTCGGCTGGTTCGGTTTTAATGCCGGCAGCGCCCTTGCCATTAATGCTATCGCAGTGAATGCTTTTATCACAACCGCTATGGCAGCAGCTACCGCCGGTCTTAGCTGGCTCCTGTGCGAATGGATCATCCATAAGAAACCAACTGCATTGGGATTCGTCAGCGGTATCGTAGCCGGACTTGTTTCCATCACCCCCGGAGCTGGTTTTGTCAGCCCGCTTTCTTCGCTGGCTATCGGTTTCATCGGCGGAATTGCTTGTTTCTTTGGTGTCACCGTTTTGAAACGGAAATTAGGCTATGATGATGCCCTTGATGCTTTCGGTTGCCACGGAATCGGCGGTATCTGGGGCGGCATCGCAACAGGTATTTTCGCAACAAGCTCCATCAATCCCGGAATCGAAGGCGGCCTGGTGGATGGCAAACTTGCGCTATTAATCGCCGAGCTCATCAGCATGGCGGCTATCATTGCCTACGCTGCTGCAGGATCTTATATCCTATTGAAATTGATCAGTCTTGTTATGCCGGTTAGGGTTACGGCTGAAGAAGAGGAAAGCGGTTTGGATTACTCCCTACACGGAGAGGCTGCCTACGGTACTGTCAACGCTGTAAGTTTTGACAACAGACTGTCTGAAAGCGAACATGAAACAGTGCCAGGAGATTTGTCTACAGTATTGAGTGGATTGAAAAACATGGCGTTCAATGGAAGCGAACCTGCTCTGGCGTTCGACGGCGGGTTCAACGTCGACGTGCACGATGCCATTGTAGTGGAACGAAGCTCCGTAGCCATTTCGGATAATTCATTGCCTAAATATGCCAAACTTACAAAAGTCGAAATAGTGATCAACGAAAGCAAATTCGACCGTCTGAAAAAAGCCCTGAATGGTATCGGCATCACCGGCATGACCGTTTCCAATGTATTCGGATATGGCATGCAAAAAGGCCACACCACTTACTACCGCGGGGTGGAAGCCGAAGCTGACCTGTTGCCAAAAGTCCGAGTGGAAATCGTTGTCAGCAGTGTACCAGTCGATCTAGTCATCGAGACAGCCAAAAAAGCACTTTACACCGGAAATATCGGCGACGGCAAAATATTTGTTTACGATGTTGAGAATGTCATCCGCATCAGCACCGGGGACCAAGGCAAAAAAGCATTGGAGTATCCCGTAGAAGCATAGTAAAGAGATTTGATGCGCTGTCCGATGTTCAGCCCATCAAATCAGAAACGCTGAGATAAAAAAAACATCCTGTTATATCGAATGAATCCCCACCCTGCCTTGACATATCCGGCAGGATGGGGATTTTTTTGCGGCAAAGCTTAACCCCGTCTCCTTTCGGATCAGATAAAAGTGCGGAAACTTTCTATCCAATCAAAAGAACCAAAAACGCTAGACTCAAAAATGAGTCATTTGTTTTCGGTTCATTATATTATCATTTTTCTATCGGTACTTTTTAGAGTTAAGCTTTATGGTAACCATTTTCCAACAGGATCGCAATACCCATACCGCCACCGATAAAAGCAGAACCGATACCGTATTTGTATTCCGGATGGTTTTTGAATTCATGTAGAATGGAAACCATGATACGCGCACCTAACATGCCAAGCGGGTGACCTAATGATACCCCACCACCATTTGGATTGTAGTTGTTTTTATACCAGTCGCTGTTCATGTCAACGCCTAGTTCATCCAAGCAAGCAACTCGTTGCGCTGCGAATGCTTCATTGATTTCTAAGATGCCGACATCTTTTTGCAGGTCCAACCCGCTGCGTTCCAATAAAGCTTTGATGGCTGGAACTGGTCCCATACCCATGTATTCCGGCTCTACTCCGGAAACTTTATAGTCGACAACCTTAGCCCAAACGGTCAAGTTATTTTTTTCGGCATAAGAAGCGGATGTCACGATACTGAATGCGCCGCCGTCATTCAAGCCGGATGCGTTTCCCGTGAGGCAAATGGTCGCAAAAACGCAAAAAAGCCCCGAGAGCAGAAGCTCTCGGGACTTTTTTATCGCATTAAATTTTATTCAGAATAAAATTATTTTGTGATTGTTGCTACGATACCAGCGCCTACTGTACGGCCACCTTCACGAATAGAGAACTTAGTTCCTTCTTCGATAGCGATTGGGTGGATCAATTCAATAGTCATAGTAACGTTGTCGCCAGGCATTACCATTTCAACGCCTTCTGGTAAGTTACATACACCAGTAACGTCAGTTGTACGGAAATAGAATTGTGGACGGTAGTTTGTGAAGAATGGAGTGTGACGTCCGCCTTCTTCTTTTGATAATACATAAACTTCAGCAGTAAAAGTTGTATGTGGAGTGATTGTGCCTGGTTTAGCTAATACTTGACCACGTTGGATTTGATCACGTGTAACACCACGTAATAAAGCTCCAACGTTATCGCCAGCTTCAGCGTAATCCAATAATTTACGGAACATTTCAACACCAGTTACAACTGTTTTCTTAGTTTCTTCAGCAATACCGACGATTTCAACTTCGTCACCAACGCGGACTTGTCCACGTTCAACACGGCCTGTAGCAACAGTACCACGTCCTGTGATTGAGAATACGTCTTCGATAGGCATCATGAATGGTTTGTCAGTATCACGAACTGGAGTTGGGATATATTCGTCAACAGCAGCCATCAATTCTAAGATTTTTTCTTCGTAAGCTGGGTCGCCTTCAAGAGCTTTCAAAGCTGAACCAGAGATTACAGGAACATCGTCGCCAGGGAAATCGTATTCTGTTAACAGGTCACGAACTTCCATTTCAACTAATTCTAACAATTCTTCGTCATCGACCATATCAACTTTGTTTAAGAAAACAACGATGTATGGAACACCAACTTGGCGAGACAATAGGATATGTTCGCGAGTTTGTGGCATTGGGCCATCAGCAGCAGATACTACTAAGATAGCGCCGTCCATTTGTGCAGCACCAGTGATCATGTTTTTAACATAGTCAGCATGGCCTGGGCAGTCTACGTGAGCGTAGTGACGAGTTTCAGTTGAGTATTCAACGTGAGAAGTGTTGATCGTGATACCACGTTCTCTTTCTTCTGGAGCGTTGTCGATTGCAGCATAGTTAGATGCTTCAGCGAACCCTTTTTTAGCTAAAACTGTTGTGATAGCTGCTGTTAATGTTGTTTTACCATGGTCAACGTGTCCGATTGTACCAACGTTTACATGGGGTTTTGAACGGTCGAATTTTACTTTTGCCATTTTAAATCATTTCCTCCTCATATTGAGTGCTTATAATTTGTTATAGACTCATATCATCTATCGTATAAAGTATACCGACTTGCGGTAAAAAAAGCAATATAGAAGCTAAACAACAAAGAGATTACTCTTCGCTGTTTTTGCCGTTTTTCTTGATGATTTCTTCTTGAACAGATTTAGGAACAGCTTCGTAATGATCGAATGTCATTGAGAACGTTCCGCGACCTTGTGTAGAAGAACGTAAAGTTGTAGCATATCCAAACATTTCTGATAATGGAATGCTGCTCTTAACGATTTGTGCGTTACCGCGAGCTTCAGTACCTTCGATACGTCCACGACGAGAACTTACGTGTCCCATTACATCTCCCAAATAGTCTTCAGGAACTGTAATTTCAACAGCCATCATTGGTTCAAGGATAGCAGGGTCAGCTTTCTTAGCAGCGTTACGCAAAGCAAGTGAAGCAGCAACTTTAAATGCTGTTTCAGATGAATCGACATCATGGTAAGAACCATCATACAATTTAGCTTTAACGTCAACTAAAGGATAACCAGCCAACACACCGTTTTCCATTGCGTCTCTCAAACCGGCTTCAACTGCAGGGATATATTCACGAGGAACAACCCCACCGACGATACCATTTTCAAACGCGAATCCGCCGCCTTCTTCATTAGGTGTGAACTCGACCCATACGTGACCGTATTGACCTTTACCACCGGATTGACGAACGAATTTACCTTCAGCTTGAACTGATTTACGGAATGTTTCACGATAAGATACTTGTGGAGCACCTACAGTGGCTTCAACTTTGAATTCGCGTCTCATACGATCAACGATGATATCCAAATGTAATTCACCCATACCAGCGATAACTGTTTCACCAGTTTCTGGATTTGTGTAAGCACGGAAAGTAGGATCTTCTTCAGAAAGTTTTTGTAGAGCGATACCCATTTTATCTTGGTCAGCTTTTGATTTAGGTTCAATAGCAACTTCGATAACTGGTTCTGGGAATACCATAGATTCAAGGATTACTTGTTTCTTTTCGTCACATAAAGTGTCCCCTGTAGTTGTATCTTTCAAACCAACTGCAGCAGCGATATCTCCAGCAAATACTTCTGGGATTTCGTTACGGTGGTTAGCATGCATTTGTAGGATACGGCCTACACGTTCGCGTTTGCCTTTTGTAGCATTTTGAACGTAAGAACCACTTTGTAGTGTACCAGCGTATACGCGGAAGAATGTCAGACGACCTACAAACGGGTCAGTCATAACTTTAAATGCTAGTGCTGCAAATGGCGCTTCGTCGCTTGCAGGAACAGCAATTTGTTCTTCAGTTTCTACATCTGTACCTGTAATGGCAGCAACATCCAACGGTGATGGCAAGTAGTCAATAACTGCATCAAGCAATAATTGAACCCCTTTATTTTTGAAAGCAGAACCGCAAAGCATCGGGAAAAATTCTACATTACATGTAGCAGTACGAATACCTTGTTTCAATTCTTCTTTCGTAATTTCTTCACCGTCAAGATATTTTTCCATCAAGGCTTCATCAGTTTCAGCAACAGCTTCAACTAATTTAGTATGCCATTCTTCAGCTGCTTCAAGATATTCCGCAGGGATATCTTCTTCATGGTATTCAGTACCTTCGTCGTTATCATAGATTTCAGCCTTCATTTCGACTAAATCGATGATACCTTTGAATGTATCTTCAGCACCAATCGGCAATTGAATTGGATGAGCATTTGCTTGCAGACGGTCATGGATAGTACCTAGCGAATATAAGAAATCCGCACCGATTTTATCCATTTTGTTTGCGAAAACAATACGAGGTACACCATAAGTTGTAGCTTGGCGCCAAACTGTTTCAGTTTGAGGTTCTACACCTGATTGTGCATCAAGTAAAGCAACAGCGCCATCTAATACACGTAGGGAACGTTCAACTTCAATAGTGAAGTCCACGTGGCCAGGAGTATCGATGATGTTTACGCGATACCCTTTCCATTGTGCAGTAGTAGCAGCTGAAGTGATGGTAATACCACGTTCTTGTTCTTGTTCCATCCAGTCCATTTGTGAAGCACCCTCATGGGTTTCACCGATCTTATGGATTTTACCGGTATAGTACAAAATACGTTCAGTTGCCGTTGTTTTACCAGCGTCAATATGAGCCATGATACCGATATTTCTCGTGTTATGTAGAGAAAATTCTCTTTGTGCCATCTTCTTCAAACACCTCTCTCTTTTAAAAGTAATCGTAAGATCATCTCATTAATAAAGATGATCTTACGCAACCGTTTTGCAGATGTCTTGCAAGAAAATCCTGCAAGTACATCTTACCAACGGTAATGAGCGAAAGCTTTGTTAGCTTCTGCCATTTTATGTGTATCTTCACGTTTTTTAACTGAAGCACCAGAGTTGTTAGCAGCGTCCATGATTTCTTTAGCTAGACGTTCTTCCATGGTATCTTCACCGCGTAGACGAGAGTAGTTAACCAACCAACGTAATCCTAAAGCCATACGACGATCTGGACGTACTTCGATAGGCACTTGGTAGTTCGAACCCCCTACACGACGTGCTTTTACTTCTAAAACAGGCATGATGTTTTTCATAGCTTGTTCGAAAACTTCCAACGGGTCGTTTCCTGTAGATTCTTTAATCATTTCAAATGCGTTATATAAAATGGTTGCAGCTTTACCACGTTTTCCGTCAACCATGATACGGTTGATTAAACGAGTCACCAATTTAGAATTGTAAATTGGATCCGGCATTACTTCACGTTTTGTGACTGGACCTTTACGAGGCATTCAAATTCCTCCTTTCTCGAGTGTTATTATTTTTTAAGTTGTTATTATTTTTTCTTAGGTCTCTTAGCACCGTATTTAGAACGGCTTTGCATACGGTTAGCTACGCCGGCAGTATCTAAAGCTCCACGAACGATATGGTAACGTACACCCGGTAAGTCTTTAACACGACCTCCACGGATTAATACCACGCTATGTTCTTGTAGGTTATGACCGATACCAGGAATGTAAGCTGTCACTTCTAATAAGTTAGACAGACGTACACGAGCATACTTACGTAATGCCGAGTTAGGTTTCTTAGGAGTCATAGTACCCACACGCGTACATACACCACGCTTTTGAGGTGAATTTGTATTCGTTTGAGCTTTTTTGAAGCTATTGTAACCTTTTCCTAAAGCAGGAGCTTTCGATTTTTCAATAGCAGATTTGCGCGGTTTACGCACTAATTGGTTAATTGTAGGCATTGATTTTCCTCCTTCCTCAATGGGATAACTAGGTCCACACATCCAGGTGGTTCCTTTTTTGGTAAAAAAATAAATAAATCGATGTTTCGCGACTTACATTTCTTTGTGTGACTATCATACACCAGTCAGCACGACTGACAGATTTTGTTCAGGGATCTGTGTATAAAAGCACCTTTTAGATAATAACATGTATATTTCCGTACGTCAACAGTTTGCACGGTCTTTTCACGAAAAAAGTCATTATTTTTGATGGAAACCGGAATTACCCACTTTTCACATAATAAAGGCGGAAGATCACCCTTCCGCCTTACATGTAATTTCCTTATTGCGTGGAACTCCGAATGGCATTCAAAAAGAATTTCCTTTCTGGACACCATTCATCGGATTCGGTTTAGTCTTCGATGTTTCTCATTGTCGGGAATAATAGAACATCACGGATGGATTGGCTGTCGGTCATCAGCATAACCATACGGTCGATACCGATCCCTAATCCGCCTGTTGGAGGCATGCCGTATTCCAAAGCTTCGATGAAGTCTTCGTCTACGCCATGGGCTTCGTCGTTCCCTTGTTCTTTTTCTTGTGCTTGCGCTTCAAAACGTTCCCTTTGATCGATAGGATCTGTCAACTCGGTGAAGGCATTTCCGTACTCCTTACCCATGATGAAGAACTCAAAACGGTCGGTAAAGCGCGGATCTTCTTCATTTTTGCGGGCCAACGGCGAAATTTCGATTGGGTGTCCATAGATGAAGGTCGGTTGAACCAATGTCTCTTCGACGAATGCTTCAAAGAATTCATTGATGATATGGCCGACAGTCATATTTTTTGTGAACGGCACGTTGTGCTCTTCAGCCAAAGCACGCGCTTCTTCAGCCGTCATCGGTTGCCAGAAATCGACCCCTGACGTTTCCTTGACTGCATCCACCATGTGGACACGTGGGTACGGTCCGGCCAAATTGATTTCTGTTCCATCAAAGACTACGGTTGTAGAACCTTTCACTTTTTGCGCAACGGTTTCGAAGATGCCTTCCACCACTGCCATTACATCATGGAAGTCGGTGTAGGCTGTGTACATTTCCAACATCGTGAATTCAGGGTTATGCGTCGTATCGATTCCTTCGTTACGGAATACGCGGCCGATTTCATAAACCTTTTCCATGCCGCCGATAACCAAACGTTTCAGATGCAACTCCAAAGCGATGCGCATGTATAATTCCATGTCCAATGCATTATGGTGCGTAATGAACGGTCTTGCGGTAGCCCCGCCAGCCATATTGTGCAAAGTTGGCGTTTCGACTTCCAGATAGCCCAATCCATTTAAATACGTTCTGATTTCGCTGATGATCTGACTGCGCTGCACGAATTTTCCGAAGCTGTCTTTGTTGCTGATCAAATCAAGGTAACGTTGACGGTATTTTTGTTCCACATTCGTCAATCCGTGATATTTATCAGGCAACGGACGCAATGCTTTCGTCAAATGGACGATCGCTGTCGGTTTGACGGTCACTTCACCTGTATCTGTCTTCATGATTGGCCCTGTAACGCCAATGATGTCACCTAAATCGGCTTGCTTGAAGATGGCATAGTTTTCTTCGCCTACTGCGTCCTTGCGCACATAGATTTGGATTTGGCCTTTGCTGTCTTGTAAATGTGCAAAGCCCACTTTTCCTTTTCCACGTTTTGTCATGATTCTTCCGGCTACGGAAACGATTGTTTCCGTTTGTTCTTCAATTTCTTCTTTTGAGAATTCATCAAATGCTTGGTGGATTTCTGCTGATAAATGTGTTCTTACAAACCCATTGTTAAAGGGTTCAATTCCTTCTTCGCGTAAAGTAGTCATTTTCTCACGGCGAATCAGTAACTGGTCATTCATTTCTTCTGAATGTTTTTCTTGACTCAATGATGTCACTCCGTTCTAAAATCTTCTTGATCCAGGTCTTCTTAATAGTGCCAATAAATCGTTGAAAAATCAAGACGTCTTATGCATTTTGTTCCAATTTTTCGAATGTACGCGCTTCTTTGGATGCTTCCCGTTCTTCCATTTCGTAAATGAAACGGTCCAACAAGTCAACAACTTCCGATTGTCTGGCTGCGGAGGTCACTGCCGCCTTCGTTTTTGAAGCACGCGGAACGCCTTTCAGGTAATAACCTGCGATGCTGCGGAATTCTTTGACGGCGGTCGATTCCCCTTTGAGGGTGACCAATCGGTCCAAGTGCAGCTTTGCGATTTCCATTTTCTCATACGGCGTCTGCTGCGGAAGCATTTCACCTGTTTCCAGATAATGGACCGTCTGCTTGATCATCCAAGGATTGCTCAAGGCGGCCCGGCCGATCATAACGCCGTCGACACCCGTTTCATCGATCATCCTGCGGGCATCTTCCGCCGTCTTCACATCGCCATTCCCGAGCAACGGGATCCTGGTCAAGGCTTGTTTGACGTCTTTGAAGATGGACCAATCGGCTTTGCCTTCATACATCTGCACCCGCGTCCGGCCATGCATCGCTACAGCTGCAGCACCTGCACGTTCGGCCGCCAAAGCATTCTCCACGGCAAAAAGGTGTTCCGCATCCCAACCGGTACGCATTTTAACGGTCACTGGTTTGTCCACGGCGTCGACGACGGCCGAAACCATCTCATAAACTTTGTTCGGATCCAATAGCCATTTGGCGCCGGCTTCGGCTTTGATGACCTTGTTGACCGGGCAGCCCATATTGATGTCGATGATTGCCGCTTCCGTGTTTTCGGCGACATATTTCGCCGCTGCCACCAACGTGTCCTTATTTCCGCCCATGATTTGGACGCTCAACGGGTATTCGTTCGGTTCGATGTGCAACATCCGCAATGTTTTTTCATTACGGAATTGGATTCCTTTATCGCTGACCATTTCGCAGACGACCAGCCCTGCGCCCATTTCTTTGACGGTGACACGGAAGGCCGAATTACTGATGCCGGCCATCGGTGCCACTGCGACGGGATTATTGATTTCTATATTGCCGATTTTATACATGAACACTCTTCCTTCTTCTGTTATTCTATATACTGCTTAGCCACTTGCTGCATGCGTCAAAAACTCTTGGACCATTCTAACATCTTACAAACAGTAAGAAAAGAAAAATATACTGGCATTCTCATGGTTATCCTGAAAAATGATCCTTTCATCCGAAAAAGACAATAAAAAATGGGACAAAACCACTTTCCAGTCTTGTCCCATTTATTTTTTTGATTATTTTCGTCCATTCAGATTACAGCGGAAAGGATAGTCGTCTCGCACTATGCTTGTGTGCTGAATACCGGCGTTGATAGGTAGCGTTCGCCGTTGTCGGGCGCAATGGTGACAACCGATTTGCCTTTGCCTAAACGGACAGCGACTTCGATGGCGCCCACGATTGCAGCACCGGCTGAGATGCCGACCAGGATGCCTTCCTCTGCGGCCACACGGCGGGTCATCGCAATTGCGTCCTCACTGGATACTTGGATGATGCCATTGTATAGAGAAGTGTCCAAAACGTCCGGCACAAAGCCGGCGCCGATCCCTTGGATTTTATGGGGTCCTTTCGGTCCGCCGCTCAATACGGGCGATTCGGAAGGCTCCAAGGCATAGATTTCAACATTCGGATTGGCTTTGCGGAGCGCTCTGCCGACACCGGTCACGGTTCCGCCGGTGCCGACACCGGCAACAAACGCATCGGGTCCTTTGCCGTCGAAGGCTTCAATGATTTCCGGGCCGGTCGTCGCTTCATGGACGGCCGGATTGGCTGGATTGGAGAATTGCATCGGCATGAAATGGCCGGGTTCCGCTGCGATTGCGGTTGCTTTCGCAATCGCACCAGGCATGCCGTCCGCACCTGGCGTCAATACCAATTCCGCCCCATAGGCCGCCAACAAGAGGCGGCGTTCGATGCTCATCGTATCCGGCATCACGAAGATTGCTTTGTAGCCTTTTGCGGCTGCAAGCATCGCCAAACCGACACCTGTATTGCCGCTGGTCGGCTCCACAATGGTGTAACCCGGTTTCAACAGGCCTTCCGCTTCGGCTACTTCGATCATGTTCAAGGCGATGCGGTCTTTTACGCTGCCGCCGACATTGAACGATTCCAATTTCACATAGACATCGGCCGCCCCTCCAGGAACCACTTTATTTAATTTCACAATCGGCGTGTCACCGATCAGATTTGCGACTGACGATACTATTTTCACCATATTATTGCCCCCATCATCCCTTATGATTTTTTGAAGCGAATGTTCCTCAAGCCTATTTTCATCACTATTTTATTATAAATTTTCGCCTCAGGAAATTCAAGCTAAGGCCCTCGCTTCACTTGAAATCGGCTGCTCTTTTTTCATCGATGGCGTCTACCAGTTCTTGCAGGTCCGATTCGGCATAATGGTATTTTTCGCCGCAGAAATGACAGACGACCTCAGCCCCATGATCTTCATGGATCATATCCAGCAATTCCTCTTTGCCGATGGAAGACAACCCCTCCGCAAAACGTTCCCTTGAGCAATCGCATTTGAATTGCACCGGCATCGTTTCAAGGATCTGAACATTTTCTTCACCTAAAATACGATACAAAATCTGTTCCGGTGTTTCTCCGCTTTCCATCAATCTGGAGACAAGAGGGATGGCTGCGATGTTTTTCTCCACTTGTGTGATGGCTTCATCGCTGGCATCGGGCATCACTTGAATCATGAACCCGCCCGCCGCTTTGATCGATTCATCCGTATCGACAAGGACGCTCAAACCGATGGCTGAAGGAACCTGTTCGGAGTTGGCCATGTAGTAGGTGAAATCTTCGCCCAACTCACCGCTGACGATCGACACTTGGCCCGAGAAAGGTTCTTTCATCCCCAAGTCCTTGATGACCGTCAATGTGCCTTCTGTTCCGACCACCGCTCTGACATCCAATTTTCCTTGGCTGTTCAATTCCAGGCTGACATGAGGGTTGGTGATGTACGCCTTGACGTCCCCTTTGCCATTTGCATCCGCGAGGATACGTCCGCCCAAACCGTCCCCGTCGACGATGACCGTCATTTTTTCTTCATTCTTCAAACCGGCTGAAGCCAGCAAAAGGGTTCCGACCATGGTACGGCCCAAAGCTGCGGAAGAAGCGCTCCAGGTATCATGTCTTCTTTGCGCTTCCCCAACCGTTGCTGTTGCCTTGATGGCATAGACGCGGAATTGCCCATCGTATGCCAAAGCTTTCACTATATAATCCTTCATTCCTTATCCCCCATAACCTTTATCTTTCTTATGAACCTCTCAATCATTCTACTATAGATTTTCCGAAAATGAACCTACTTTGCTCATGGAAAAATACCCAATCCATTTTATAGCAAAAAGTCCGGGATAACAATCCCGGACTTTCTGTTCCAAACTATACTATTTTGTTTCATCGGATTCGTTTGAATCCTCTGATGTCGTTCCTTCAGGCGTGCTGGTTGCGGTTGTTTCTGCAACAACTTCACTATCCTCGGCAGTAAAAGCCTCGCCTCTTTCACGGGCTTTTTCTTCTTGACGAAGTTTTTCAGCTTCCTTCTGTTCCAAGGCGCGTTTGGCATCTTCAAAAGAACCAGCTTTTTCGCTTGGATATTCATCTGATGTTGTCGTCGAAGGCATTTGGCCTGTCTCAAACAAACTGCGGATTGTCTTTTCATCCAATGTTTCCAATTCCAACAATTTTTCGGCGATCAGATTCAATTGTTCACGGTGTTCTGCAAGGATTTCGTGCGCTTTTACATGCGCCTCATTCATGATGCTGCGGACTTCAGAGTCGATTTGGTAAGCAATATCTTCTGAATAGGCTTTTGTTTGACCATAATCACGGCCAACGAATACTTGATGGTTCCCTTCGTACTGAACAGTACCCAATTTTTCGCTCATACCATATTCCGTCACCATACTTCTCACCAATGCGGTTGCTTGTTCGAAGTCATTGCTTGCGCCGGTTGTCTGAACGTCGAAGACGACTTCTTCAGCCGCACGGCCAGCCAGCAATCCGACAACTTGCTCGAATAATTCTTGTCTTGTCATCAAGAAGCGATCTTCTTTCGGAAGCATGATGGCATATCCGCCAGCGCGTCCGCGAGGGACGATCGTTACCTTGTGGACAATGCGCGCATCGCTTAAGACCATACCGGCAATGGTGTGACCCGCTTCGTGATAAGCGACCATTTCGCGTTCATGCTTGCTGATGACACGGTCCTTTTTGGCAGGTCCGGCAATCACGCGGTCATGTGCTTCATCTACATCAAGCGCATCGATTTTTGTTTTGTTGCGACGGGCTGCGACCAATGCCGCTTCGTTCAATAGGTTCTCCAGATCGGCCCCTGAAAAGCCAGGTGTTTGTTGTGCGACAACCTTCAAGTCCACATCGTTCGCCAACGGTTTGTTGCGTGCATGCACTTTCAGGATTGCTTCACGGCCTTTCACATCCGGTCTGCCGACAAGGATTTGACGGTCAAAACGACCCGGACGCAACAAAGCTGGATCCAAGACATCGGAACGGTTTGTTGCCGCAATGACGATGATTCCCTCGTTTCCGGAGAAACCGTCCATCTCTACCAACAACTGGTTCAATGTCTGTTCGCGTTCATCATGCCCGCCACCCATACCGGCGCCACGTTGACGACCGACAGCATCGATTTCATCGATAAAGATGATGGCAGGGGCTGCTTTTTTGGCTTGTTCGAATAAATCACGTACACGGCTTGCACCGACCCCTACGAACATTTCGACGAATTCTGAACCTGAAATCGAGAAGAAAGGCACACCCGCTTCACCGGCTACAGCTTTTGCCAATAATGTTTTACCTGTGCCGGGAGGTCCTTCCAATAATACCCCGGCAGGAATTCTTGCTCCCAACGCAGTAAAGCGGCGAGGATCTTTCAGGAATTCCACAACTTCGACCAATTCTTGTTTTTCTTCATCTGCACCGGCAACATCAGAAAAACGCACTTTGATCTGTTTCTTGGATGCATCTTCGGCTTTTGTTTTTCCGAAGTTCATCACATTGCGGTTTCCGCCTTGTCCGCCGGAAGATTGTCCCATCATCATGTACATGAAGAAGACAAAGATAACGAGCGGCAACACACTGAAGAGGATGCTGATCCAAGCACCGGATTGATCTTCCTCAAGCGGCGTCATCTGCGTATTAGTGGTTTTGGCGATGTCCGAAATCTGTTTCAGCGTATCATCATTCGGCAACACCCTGGATGTGAAGTTTTTCGTGGTGGTGCTTGATGTATCATTGAACAACAACAAATCACTGGAAGAATCTTTCGCATCCAACGTTTGCTCCGTACGATACACACCTTTGATTTCATAGACACCTGCACCCGACTGAATCGAGAAGTTGTCTATTTCTTTTGCGTTTAACGCATCCATGAATTCAGTGGATGTAATTTCTTGGCTTGTCTGATTGTCCATGCCACCTGTAATCATCGTAACTACTGCAATGATTGCAAGGAAAATCAGCACATAAAAGCCGCTGCTTTTAAGAAAACTATTTTTTTTCATTAGAACCTCCTCGTGCGATATCGTTCTTCGCTATGATTGTCTTACGTTTCGTCTTTTTAATCAAATATTTTTAATAATAATTATATCATATTTGACCAATTTTAACGAATCATTTTATTCATAAACTTCTTTTTTTAAAACGCCGATGTAAGGGAGATTCCGGTACTTCTCGTTGAAGTCCAAACCGTAACCGACGACGAACTCATCCGGAACATTGACACCGATATAATCGGCTTGCAGATCGACGACACGTCGTTCTTTTTTGTCCAGCAAAGTAACGATTTGAATGGACGCCGCTTTGCGGTATTTGAAAAGTTCGATCAGGCTGTTCAACGTTCTGCCGGTATCGATGATATCTTCAACAATGACCAGATGCCTGCCTTCGACGGATGTATCCAAATCTTTGAGGATCTTCACTTCCCCGCTCGATTCCATCCCGGCACCATAACTGGAAACATCCATGAAGTCCAATTCCAAATCGCACGCCATTGCTCTGGTGAGGTCTGTCATGAACATGACGGCCCCTTTCAGCACACAGATGACCAAAGGATTTTTGCCTTCATATGCTTCCGTCAGCTGGCTCCCTAAGCCTTTCACTACTTCTTTAATGTATTCTTCACTGTATAGTACTTCTTTAATATCCGGATGCAACATATCTTTCACCTCAAAAAATTATTTAATGTATAGTAACATATATTCTTCCTGCGCGCTCTCCGAATCAGAAATCCAGATGGATTCTGCATATCCGGGCACCCATAAAAGGCGTCCCCCGTTATCCGTAATGACGAGCGCTTGCTGTCTTTCTTCTATCGGCACCTTCGCATCCACAAACAATCTGCTGATTTTTTTCGTGAATGGTTGTTTTTTATTCAGCACAATCTTATCACCGGGCAGCCTGCTTCTTATCACAAAAGGCAATGCCTTTCTTTCCGCAGCCACATAATGGATTTCAGCTGTCGCAACAACATCTTTTGGAAACGCCTTCCCTTTTGGGAACAAGCCTATTTTACCATGAAAGGGTAGCTCCACCCACCGATTCAACTCGATTTCCTCAGACATCTCGAAAAGTAAGTTTTCCGGCGGTAATGCCGATAAGAAAATAAGTGTATCATACCTTTTTCGTACCTGCCAGCCTCCAGATAAAGATATTTGTTTTTGCGGTGAGGGGTTTTCTATCAAGGCCATGATGGCTTCCATTTGATTCCGCTGAAAGGTTCCACCGGCAGGGATCCAATGTTCACTGATGAAGTGACTGAGCACTGACCGTTGCAAGGCCGGCGTCATTTCCCGCCAAACCGGCAAGTCCAGCTGCCATTGCGCCTCTTTTTTTACAAACGCTTCCGCGAATTGTCTTTCAATCATTGGCTGCGCAACCTGCAGCAAGTCCTGCAGATCATCCGAAAATTCACCGAAGTGCCTAGTCACTTGTTCGTTTTCTTCTTTTAACAACGGAACGACGAGCTGACGGTAACGATTCCTTGTGAATGACGTCTCCAGGTTGGTTGCATCTTCCCGATAAGGGATATTTTCTTCCGCGCAGAAAGCGTAAAGTTCCTGTTTTTGGAACCCCAGCAACGGCCTGACAAGTTTCCCGCCCTTAAAAGGACGGCTTCTTGCAATCCCGGTCATGCCTTGCAACGTGCTTCCCCTTACCAATCGCATCAATATCGTCTCCAGTTGATCATCCGCATGATGCGCGGTCAAAACATGGGTAGCCTGTAATTGCTGCAGCATCTCCGCAAAAAAGGAATAGCGGAAATCCCGGGCGGCCTGCTCAATATTTCGGACAGGATGCCTTTCGGCCTGCCAATGTTTGGCATAAAAAGGGATGTCTCTTTCCGCACAGTACCCCTGCACCATTTTCAATTCTTCGTCGGATTCCTCCCGCAGGTGATGGTGCACATGCACAACCGCAAATGCAGGCCTCTCCTGCTCGGGAAGGCACGCCATGGACGCCAATAACGCCATGGAGTCGGCCCCTCCCGAAACGGCCAACAATAGTTTGCTGTCCGGTTGCCATAGCTGGTGTTGCTTGACTTCTTCCCGTAGACGCACTACAAAATCCTGCATAAAATCCCTGCTTCCTTATCCGTTGGCAAAGCAAAAAAGAGGATGCGACAAAGGACGAGACCCTTGACCAACCTCTAGAATGTACTACCTATTATCCACGTCTGCCGCCGCGACCGCCGCGTTTGCCTTCTGTGTTGCGTTTCAACGAAGTCAAACGGTCATCGCTATCTTTAAGGAAGCTAGACATAAGAGAATCGAAATCGCCTTTTTTCTCTTCCTTCGGATGAGCAGAATAGCTGCTGCTGCTTCTACCTTTAGAGTAAGATCCTTCAGAACGAGGAGCTGAACTTTTTTGATAAGGTTTACTTTCTCGTTGAGGTCTGGTAACTTCCCCCGCCGGTTTATCCACAGCCTTGCGGATGGATAATCCAATCTTGCCATCATCTGCAATGGACATAACCTTAACGGTCACTTCATCACCAATCTTTAAAACATCCTTTATTTCCTTTACGAAAGTATCGGAAATTTCACTGATATGAACTAATCCTGTCTTTCCGCCACCTAAATCGATAAATGCACCAAAATTTGTAATACCGGTAACTTTTCCAGGTACTTTGTTTCCAACCTCAATTGACATAAAAAAAGAGTTCCTCCTTAAATTTTGTTTCTTTATTATATCATGTTATTCAAAAAAAAAATAGGACGGCAGCCGATAGTCCCATTATGAATCCGACCCTGCAGTCGCTTCCTGTTTTTCTGCCATTTTCGTCTGATTATCCTCAGGCAAACTAAAAATGATTTCGCCATCCTTGCTTAAATAATATTTGCTGCGAGCCAATTTTGCAATGTAATCGTCTTCCTGCAAGAGTTTTACTTCGTAATTCAGCTTTGTGTTTTGATCTTCCGCAGCCTTCTTTTCTTTTTTTGCAACAGCGATTTCACTGTCCATCTGCCGAATTTCGAACACATTCCCCACGGTCTTCCACAGGAAAGGCACAATGAAGATTGCACCGGCTAAAAGGATGAAAAACAGTCTGTTTCTGTGCTTCTTCCGCTCACGTGAAGCAATCCGCTTCTGCTGATTTTGAACTTTTATGTAGTCGTTCTGCATCACGGTTACGTTGTCCGCTGAATGCTTTTCCATCTTCTTTTTCACTTGGCTACCTCCTTGCTTGGGAACGATGCATTTTTGTGCATCTTATGTAGAGTATAGAAGAAATCACCAAAATTGTCCATGCCTATCCGCAAACTCAGAAAAAGAAAACAAGCCCGCTAACCCCTACTGGAATATAGGAAAGCCGAGGGTCAGCGCGGCTCATTTCCGCATCGATCAAAAGGGACTGTCGCCTGCTCTGGGAACGCTCGTTTCGCTGATGATGGTATACATGTCTTGCGCTTCATCTTTTTTTGTGGTCTCAACAATTTTGTCGATGCGCACCACGACCGTCTTATTTCCGAACTGAAGGGTCATTTCATCTCCTGCCTTAACGGTGGAACTGGACTTCGCCTGTTTTCCGTTGATCAGGATGCGCCCTTTATCGGCCACTTCTTTTGCGACCGATCTGCGTTTGATCAATCGCGAAACCTTTAAAAATTTATCTAGCCTCATCAGAATCCTCCTTTTCTTTTGCCTTGATCGCCTGCCACATGCGATCGATTTCTTCTACCGTATCTGCTTTCACGCCATCGAAAACATGCGGATGGCGCCTTCTCAGTTTTTTATTGAGCGTCTCCAGAATATCTTCCATCGAAAAATAGCCTTCGCGTTCGCCGAATGAGGCATGATAGAAGACTTGAAGCATAATATCGCCCAACTCCTCGATAAGGTTATCGATATCGTCCTTTTTGATGGCCTCTTCTACTTCTTCGCATTCTTCCCTTAAATAAGGCAACAGACTTTCGTGCGTCTGGGATTGCACCCACACATCTTTTCCGACGATGGCATCCATATAGGCTTGTGTCGTTTCGAAGCTGCGGGTTTGTTCATCCCGCGCCAACGGTGGTACGTACAACGAAAGCAGGTTGTGGACGCCTTCCAGGCGATCCACTTCATAAAGCGGGCACCAGGTCACTGTTTCTGCGCTTGTGCCGGCTGCGTCGACTAAAGCCACTTGATGGTCATCAGGATATTTCTCCATCAGCTTCAGCTTCACATCGCTGGCGACAAAATCATTGAACACCTGCATGATGATGAGATGATTGCCCAAGCTTATCTGATCTTGATGGAACGTCAAACCATCCAACAGCTGGAATCCTTCTATCGGATCGACGGATACTGCCTGGAAAAAATCATCGATGAAACTTTTCCCGCCGACGATCGTGACCGGGACCCCTTCTTTGTTGTGCAAGAGATGCTGCACGGCATCTTCCGCTACCAACGGATGCCCCGGAACCGCATAGATGATATCCCCCTCTTTCGCTTTCTTCAATAAGAAATTTGCGATGTTACGGTAGACATCCTCAAATTTTGCTTCCGTTTCATAGACGTCATCAAAACTCTCAAACTTCATTCCGATTGCCTTCAAATCTTCCACTACCGGATGTTCTGCCGTGCGCAAGTATACGAACTCCGCCTCCGTCAGCATCTTATAGATGCCGTACGGCAATTGTTCCAAGTCTCCCGCACCCAGCCCTACTACACGTATATTACCCATATTCTCTCCTTTAAATGACCCCTGCGGCAACAATTATCCCGGAAATTTCCGCAATAATTTTTTGCCGAAAGGAATCGTGATCCATTCTCTTAATGTAAAGAGTTTTATTTTTAAAATATACCACACAAAGACGCCAACACCAGCGAAAACAGTCAGGATGGCTATAATCGAATCCTCCATCCGTCCGCCGCCCGTCAGCACATAACTTTCCAAGCCCCTGCGGACGATCCACGAACCCGCATAAAGGAGCGCACAGCCGACCGCCAATTTATGGATGAACCGGTCCTTCATCCAGACATTCCGGATCACAAACGCAGCTTGCCTACCCAACATGAGAAGCATCACCAATAACCCCGCAACCGTGGCGTAGCTGGCCCCCAACGTTCCCCATCGTTCAACAAACCAGCTGGTCAACCACATCTTCGTCGCCAAACCGGCTCCCAACGCGACCAATGAAATCGCATATTGGTTCAAGCTCTGCAGGATCGAATGATAGGCGGTCATGACGGATGCCACAAAAATCGCCAAAACATAGACAGCCAACACCGCCGTCCCTTCACGATCACCGAACAGCATATGATTCACATTCGGCAGAATCGCCAAAAGTCCGGTTACAGCAGCCGCCGAAAAGGTTGCCGTCATGCGGAGCAATGATTTTGCGGCCCGGACAAAGTCCAATTCCCTTTCCTGCACATGAGCTTGACTCATCATCGGGATGAAACTGGCGGAAAAGCCTGTCCCCACAACCATCCCTAATTGGACAAGCGGCTGCCCGCGATCATAGATCCCTTTCAGACTCTTGGCGGCATCAGCCAACACGCCACTGTCCAACAAGCCGTTATATAGCGTGAAGGAGTCCAACAGCTGGAACAGCACCAGGATTGAACTCAGCAAACAGATGGTTAACCCTTCCGTTGCGTAACGGTGGATCAGTCTGCCCCACTGCACATTTTTCGCATCCCGCTTCGAAAGGGAAGAGGCTTGCCAAAGTTCCCCCTCCGACCAATCTTTGCGCATGGATACCAACAGCACCACGCTTGCCATAATTGCCCCGATGGTCGCACCGCTCATGGCTTTTGCGCCCATCTCGTAAATGTCCCAATCCAACTTTTTATAAAGATAGGCAGCGATCAGGATAGCCCCTACTCTCACCAGCTGTTCCAACACTTGGGAAACAGCCGTCGGTTCCATCCGATAGGTCCCTTGAAAATACCCGCGCAGGGTGGCCAATAGCGGCATCAGCAAAAACATCCAGGAGACGGACTCCAAAATTGGTTGCAATGCGCTGTCGCCCATCCAAGCAGCAATTTGCCGCGCAAAGACGTACACACCCGCAAAGATCACCACGCCCAACACGCCCAGGATGGCCATGCTGCGGCGCATCATTTTTTTGCGCGCCCAACCGTCCGGCGTCTCCGCAATCATCTTCGAGAAGAAGACAGGGAAACCCGACAAAGCAAAGGTCATACCGATGCCATAGATGGGATACACTTGCTGGTAAACATAAAAACCTGTATTCCCCACCATATTTTGGAACGGCACCCGATAGACGGCGCTCAAGATTTTCGCGATGAAGGAGGCCAGCGACAAGAGTAACGCGCCTCTCATCATCTGTTTCATATGGTTATTTTTCATCGGTTTCTCCTCTATGCTTCCAACGTATCATCAACGCATGCTTTCACAAAGGCTTTTACAAAACCGAGCCACTTATAGGTCGCATGTTTCCCCAACTGCAACGTAACCATCAATTTATCATTTTTAAGATTCACTTGCGCCTTCAACGGCATCTTGCTGAGTGCTTCGAACACAGCCGGTCCCTGGATGCGGAGCGTACCTGTTTTCGAGAAGGTGACGACCACACTGTCGTCCTGCCGTTTGATCGTCTCGATTTGGCTCTTCTCGGCGTAGTTTTTGATCAAACCGATTTCCAGCAAATCAGCAACTTCGTCCGGATATTCGCCGAACCGGTCGATCAGGTCATCCTGGATTTCAACGTAATTCTCTTCCCCATCGATATGCTGAATCCGCTTGTAGATATCGATTTTTTGTTTCTCGTCTTCGATGTAAGCAACCGGCAAGTAGGCATCGATCCCCAAATCGATTTCGACGGCGCTCCGTTTGGTCTTCACGGCAATGCCTCGTTTTGCGGAAACCGCCTCGTTAAGCATTTCGGAATACAGATCGAAGCCGACCGAATCGATGAAACCATGTTGTTGGGCGCCCAGCAGGTTGCCCGCTCCACGGATCGACAGATCGCGCATGGCAATCTTGAATCCGGCACCCAGTTCGGTGAATTCCTTGATGGACTGCAGTCTTTTTTCACTGACTTCATTCAATGATTTATTCGGTTGATACATCAAATACGCGTAGGCGATCCGATTGGTACGGCCAACCCGTCCGCGCAATTGATACAATTGGGACAAGCCCATGTGGTCGGCATTTTCGATGAACAGTGTATTGACGTTCGGGATATCCACACCGGTTTCAATGATCGTTGTCGTCACCAGCACATCATACAGCCCCGCGATGAAGTCCATGATGACATTCTCCAACTGAACCTCCGTCATTTGGCCATGCGCCACCGCCACACGGCAGTCCGGCACCAGTTCGCGGAGTTGCTCCGCTTTCTTCTCGATCGTTTCCACCCGGTTGTACAGATAGAAGGCTTGCCCGCCTCGGGCCATCTCCCTTTCGATGGCGTCCCTCACCGCGCCGTAATTCTGTTCCATCACATATGTTTGAACTGGGTAACGGTTCGCAGGCGGCGTCTCGATGACCGATAGATCCCTGACGCCGAGCATCGACATATGCAAGGTCCGCGGTATCGGCGTTGCCGTCAAGGTCAAGACGTCCACCGTTGCCTTCAATTGTTTCAGCCGCTCCTTATGCTTTACGCCGAAGCGTTGCTCCTCATCGACAACCAGCAACCCCAAATCGGAGAACACAACATCTTTGGACAGAATGCGATGTGTTCCGATGACGATGTCAACCGTCCCCTTGCGCAAGCCATCGATGGTTTCCTGCTGCTCTTTTTTGGTGCGGAAACGGCTCAATAGGCCGATTTTGAAGGGGTAATCTTCGAAGCGTTGCGTCAGCGACTCATAATGTTGCTGCGCCAAGATGGTGGTCGGCACCAGGAAAGCAGCCTGCTTCCCTTCTTGGACGGCCTTGAAGATGGCGCGCATGGCCACTTCCGTTTTTCCGTAGCCGACGTCCCCGACCAAAAGCCGGTCCATCGGTTTCTCGCTTTCCATGTCCTCTTTGATTTCAGCGATGCTGCGCAACTGGTCTTCCGTCTCCGTGTAGGGAAAGGCATTCTCAAAGTCGACCTGGTCTTGCGTATCGGGCGGGTAGACATAGCCCTTTTCCGATTCCCTTTTGGCGTACAATTCGATCAGTTCATCCGCGATGTCCTCTATCTTGGCGGCAACCTTTCTCTTTGTCTTCGCCCATTCCGTCCCCCCCAGCTTATTTATTTTCGGCGTTTTGGCATCTGAGGAAACATACTTCTGGATCAGATGGATCTGCGTTACCGGAATGAACAGTTTCGCGCCTTCCTGATAGGAGATGGACATGTAATCCTGATGGACACCGCCGACTTCGATGGTTTCCATCCCGGTGTACAGACCGATCCCGTGATTCACATGCACCACATAATCACCCGGGTTCAATTCCGTATAGCTCTTCAACCGTTCCGCGTTGGACATTTTTTGACGGCGCGGCTGTTTCTTCGTCACTTTATTGAACAGTTCTTTTTCGGTGATGAAGACCAGTTTTTCCTGTGGCATTTCGAATCCGTTAGCCAGGCTGCCGACAATGATGTTGGCCTGATTCTCAACGATGGCAGCATGCCCTTTGATGAAGCTCGAAATATTGAAATCATCGAAGGTGCGCTGCACTTTTTCGGCGCGTTCCTGGGTAGGGACAACAACAAAGATGGTCATCCCCTGTTTCTTCCAACGGTCCATTTCAACCTTCACAAGTGGCATCTGGCTGAAGAAGTTGGTCAGCCCTCGGTATTGGAAAGGGTAGACTTCCTGGAAGCGCATGTTTCCCAGCCCGCGATGGAACAGGGCATAGTAGACTCTGTGCTGCTTCGATTTCTTGAGGATATCCCGGATATCGGCTGAGAAGATTTGCGAAGGCAGGCAAATCCCTTCATCTATTTTCGCTTCATGCCAATCAGCCGATTCCCCTTCGATCGTCCTCTCGACTTCAAGGATGCGGCCGTATTCATCGACGATCACCAAAACATCCTCCGCTATGTAATCCAGGACGGTCGGCAGCTTGGGATAAATCAGGCTCGTATATAATTGGGGATTAGGCGGCATTTCCCCCGTTCTCATCTTTTCGATGAAATCCGTGAAGAAAGCCGTCAGCCGATTCTTTGCATCTTCTTTTTTTATCGCTTTGAGCGCTTTTTCAACCTTTTTTTCAACGTCAGCAACTTGTGCAAGGACGGCTTCCTTGGGGAATAGCGTATCCTGCGCCGGAAGGATCAGGATATCTTCCCTGTTTGCGATCGATTTTTGCGTATAGGCATCAAAGTGCCGCAGCGTATCGATTACCGTATCGAACAAATCGATACGGATCGGATTCTCCTCATTCAGGGCGTAAATATCGATGATGCCGCCACGGATGCTGAACTCGCCAGGGCTGGCCACCATCGCTTCCCGGCTATAGCCCATCGCGACCAACTTTTCCGGCAATTTTTCCAAATCGACATCTTTCCCAATGGCAAAATGGAGGCAATGTTCTTCCCAAACAGTGGTCGGCGACAATATCTTCTTGAAGCCAGCGGCCGGGATCACGACAATCCCTTTCCCGCCACTCTTCAAAAAGTTCAGGGCTTCCACCCTTTGGCTGCGGTATTCAGGTGAAGAGAACGACAGCTCTGCGGCAATCGATTCCTCTACCGGAAAAATGAAAGTGGGTGTTTCCGGCGAAATTTGGCTGAGGTCATCATAGACCTGCGTCGCCTGCAGCAAGTTCGGCGTCAGCACAATGATCGTTTTTTGCAATTCATTGAAAAGGACGCTCGTCAGCAGGTTTCTGGCTGAGCCGGAAATGCCGGTGACCAGTTGGGGCAATTCCGAACCGATATCTTTCAGTAAAGCTTTTACATTCGGTGTAGCCGATAAATATTTCTCTATGTCTTTCATTATAATTCTCCTTATTGTTCCGGGACGAAGCGACACAGGCTTGCACATCGCAATCGCCCCGCCCACTGTCAATCCCTCAGAAAAAGTCTTCAAACAAGAAAGAGGCTCAGTCAAAACTGAACCTAGCTTTTCTTATTGAATTGATTCATTGTGTCCAAAAATGTATGGCCTTCTATGAAATAATTGATGGCATCCACGCTTTCGCGAACAGAAAACAACACATCTTCCTGTTCTATTTTCGGGAACGGACTCAGTACATGCTGGATGACGGTCATGTTGAATTGCGGCCGGCCGATCCCGACCCGGATACGATTAAAATCTTGTGTCCCAAGGTGTTGAATCAGACTTTTGATCCCGTTATGTCCGCCGGCGCTGCCTTTTTGACGAAGGCGTATTTTCCCTACCGGCATGTCCATGTCATCGTAGACGACCACCAAATCCTCGATGCCCACATTGAAGTAATCCATCAAAGGCCGTACTGCCCTGCCCGATTCATTCATGAAGGTCAGCGGCTTGACGAACAAAACTTTCTCCCCGTTTACCGTTGTTTCAAGATACAACGCTTCAAATTTGTTCTTGTTATAATTCTGTTTGTTTTGAGCTGCCCACTCATCCACTGTGATGAAGCCTACATTATGCTTCGTATCAGCATATTTCGGACCCGGGTTCCCCAACCCGACAATCATTTTCATATCTATTCACCTATTTTTTCCGTTTATTTTTACTATTCTACACAACCTGCCCTCATTCCGGACGTTTGTTTTTTATGATTTCGTTGTTGTCTGCAAATGAAAAAGGCCGCACGGATTCTCTCCGTCCAGTTTGCTTTTGAACAGTATACCATATTCGCTTCCAAAATCGTCAGGAAATGAAGAGCCACCCTCGTAATTTTTTTGTGAAAAAAATAGCAAACAGCTATTGAAATTACTCTACAGTTATTTTATAATATGTTTATATAACAGATTCATATAACTGTTGTATTTTTTTCGAAAAGAACATTAAGATGACCATTTTTTAATCACTGCGCAGTCCCAGTGTCTCATAGAAGAATTCCCAATAATCTAATGTTATAATGGGAGTAGCAAACAAGCGAGAGGAGCATTATTATGTCTGAAAATAGAGAAAGTACAGGTCAAAAAATCATATTGGTTGGTGACGGTGCTGTAGGTTCCAGTTATGCCTTTGCTTTAGTAACACAAAACATCGGCCATGAACTGGGTATCATTGATATAAACAGAGCAAAAACGGAGGGCGATGCAATCGATCTATCCCACGCATTAGCCTATACTTCCCCTAAGAAAATATATGCAGCCTCTTACGCAGACTGCAAGGATGCCGATCTCGTCGTCATCACAGCCGGCGCGCCACAAAAACCCGGTGAAACGCGTCTTGATTTGGTAAGCAAAAACTTACGCATTTTCAAAGGCATCATCGGCGAAATCATGGCCAGCGGCTTTGATGGCATCTTCTTGGTTGCTGCCAATCCGGTCGATGTCCTGACCTACGCTACCTGGAAGTTTTCTGGTCTGCCCGCAAACCGCGTCATCGGTTCCGGCACATCCCTTGACAGCGCACGTTTCCGTCACAGCATCGCCTCTTTGGTAGGCGTTGATGCACGTAACGTCCATGCTTATATTTTAGGGGAACATGGGGATACCGAATTCCCGGTTTGGTCGCACGCGAACGTCGGCGGTCTTCAGATCTACGAATGGGTAAAACAAACTTCCGCTGTCGACGAGAAAGCCTTGGTCGACGTGTTCTTCAAAGTGCGCGATGCGGCTTATGAAATCATCGAGAAAAAAGGCGCTACCTTCTATGGTATCGCGGTCGCTTTGGCGCGAATCACCAAAGCCATCCTGAACGACGAAAATGCCATCATGCCATTATCCGTATACTTGGATGGGGAATATGACCAAAAAGATATCTTCATCGGGGTTCCGGCAGTGATCAACCGTTCCGGTATCCGTAACATCATCGAAATCCCCTTGAGCGATGCCGAACAAGAAAAAATGGATCTTTCGGCAACGACGTTGAAAAAAGTCCTTGTGGATGGCTTCGCAAGCTTGGAAACAGAATCAGAAAAAAAATAATACAGACCTCGAAGGATGCGGGAAATTTCTCGCATCTTTTTTTCGCAAAAAAAACCGCCCAGAAGGACGGCTTTTTCTTTTGCAAAAGCATAACATTTTTGATATAGGTAGCGCATCATTACAGATGTTTCACAGATTCCTAATCTGTTTCACGCCATCACACGATGTCTAGCGGTCCAAGCCTACCTCTCGGAAATTGACCGATTAGGTCACAGTGTTTCCTTAACCGAGGCAGGTCGGGCTTGTCCCGCTTTTCTTATCGATATTAATCGATGATTTTGAATTTTTCTTGGAATAACGGGCTCACTGAGCGGTTTTCATGGATACGTTTGATCGCTTCTGCAATCAGTTGTGAAACAGAAACCATTATGATTTTTTCGCTTAATTTCTCTTCAGGGATATCGATCGAGTCTGTTACGATTACATGTTTGATTACGGAGTTGTTAAGGCGGTCCATCGCTGGGCCGGACAATACGGCATGTGTGCAGCAAGCGTAAACGTCTTTAGCGCCGGCATCTTGCAATGCTTGTGCAGCCAAGGTGATTGTGCCTGCAGTGTCGATCATGTCATCGATCAGGATGCAGTTTTTGCCTTCAACATTGCCGATGATGTTCATGACTTCAGATACGTTTGCTTTCGGTCTTCTCTTGTCGATGATTGCGATCGGTGCTTTGATGAATTCAGCAAGTTTTCTTGCTCTCGTCACGCCACCGTGATCAGGGGAGACAACAACTACATCATGATTCAATACTTCATTATCTAAGAAATAACTTGCCAATAACGGTGCGCCTAATAAGTGATCAACAGGGATATCGAAGAAGCCTTGGATTTGTGGTGCGTGCATGTCCAGTGTAAGCAGTCTGTCCGCTCCAGCTTGGGTAATCATGTTCGCAACCAATTTAGCGGTGATCGGTTCACGCGATTGCGCTTTGCGGTCTTGGCGAGCGTAACCGTAGTAAGGCAAGACAACATTGATTGTTTTCGCGCTGGCTCTCTTTAATGCGTCAATCATGATCAATAATTCCATCAAATGATCGTTTACCGGAGAACTTGTCGATTGGATGATGTATACATGGCAACCACGGATACTTTCTTCGATATTGATTTTGATTTCACCATCACTGAATTGCGCGGAAGAGATATCCCCCAATTCAACTCCAACTTCTGCTGCAATCTTTTCGGCTAATGGGCGATTCGAACTTAAAGAAAAAATCTTAAGTTTTGGATCTGAATAATTTTCTGTCATGATAATCCTCCGTTAATCTGTTGTTTTTAGCAAATTTTTCTACTGATACTTATCTAGGCTTATTCAAAGTCATTTTACCATAATTTATGGGAATTCCATCATTTATTTAATAGCGGGCGGTAATTTTTCCCAATACCCGGGTTTGTTTTCTTGACGCGTACGGGCAATCCCCATTGCGCCTTCCGGAACATCCTTGGTGATGGTCGAACCTGCGGCCAGGAAAGTGTTCATTTCAACCTTTACAGGTGCCACAATATTCACGTTGCAGCCAATGAAGGTATTATCGCCTATCGTTGAACGATGCTTATTTTTTCCATCGTAGTTCACGAATACGGTTCCGCAACCGACGTTTATGTTCTTGCCCAAGTCAGCGTCGCCGACATAGGTCAGATGGCCTACTTTTGTATCTTCATCCAATGTAGCATTTTTCACTTCGACGAAGTTGCCGATATGCACGCGTTTGCCGATATGGCTGTTCGGTCTTAAGTGACTGAATGGGCCGATATTGCTGTCGTCTGCCATCACGGAATCTTCCAGGTTGGAACTTCTCACAAGTACACGGTCACCGATTTTCGTATTGCTCAGTTCAGAACCAGATCCGATAAAGCAGTCTTGCCCGATTACCGTTTTCCCTTTCAGGAACACATTCGGTTCGATGATTGTATCGCTGCCGATGACAACATCCGCTTCGATGTAGGTGGCATCGGGATCGATCAGCGTTACGCCATTGCGCATGTGCTGTTCGTTGATGCGTTTCTTCATATATTGGGAAGCTTCCGCTAAAGCGACGCGGTCGTTCACGCCAAGCGCTTCTCCCATATCGGCCATTTGATAGGCTGTGACGATTTCGCCTTGATTCTTCAATATCTCAATGACATCCGGCAAATAGTATTCGCCCTGCGCGTTATTGTTCCCTACTGATTGCAATGCGGCAAATAAGGCTTGGTTATCGAAAGCATAGGTTCCGGTATTGATTTCTTGGACTTTTGCTTCTTCTTCGGATGCATCTTTTTGCTCGACGATTTTTTCTACATTATCCGTTGCATTCCGT
Organism: Trichococcus palustris; assembly: GCF_900114465.1. GTDB lineage: Bacteria > Bacillota > Bacilli > Lactobacillales > Aerococcaceae > Trichococcus > Trichococcus palustris. The sequence continues at coordinate 124,645 of NZ_FOTD01000006.1, forward strand.
ATGATACGGCCGTACCCTGTCGGATTGTCAGCATGGGCAGTCAAGATGGTTGCTTTGGCTTGTTTCCCTTCATGGTAGCGTAATAACGCCTCTAATGTAGCCGCAGTTAAGAGCGGCGTGTCTCCACAAATGACCAGAGTTGTTCCTTCTTCGTTTTCCAGAACTGATTGTGCTTGTAAAACAGCATGGCCTGTACCCAGCTGTTGTTCCTGTAAAACATATTCGGAACGGTTTCCTAGATATCCTTTGACAGCATCAGCTCCATGACCAACAATGGTCACAACCTTTTCAATACCGGTAGCCTCTACTTGATCGACGACGTGTTCTACCATTGGTTTTCCGCAAACAGCGTGTAACACTTTGTACAGTTTGCTTTTCATGCGTGTACCTTGACCAGCAGCAAGTATGATTGCAAAACGATTAGCCATAAGCAACTCCTATCTCTACATTTTTTATCCTTCAACTAAACTATCTTAGCTTAAAAATTTGCTTTTTTCAATATAATGTTGTATATAATGCGCGACTTCTCCTTAATTTTTAATAGATTGATGAAGAATGCGGATACACCGTTCGAAATTCGTTCGTTTTTTACACATAAAAAATGGCACCGGGATACTTTCGTCTCGGTGCCATTTAAAAAAGTCATTCATCAGTACTCTTCAGTTTTTAATCAAAATAGGTGCCCAATCCGACGTCTATGGAATGGTCTTTCAAATCAATTTTATTCACACGCACCAACGATGTGTAATCAAATTCTTCGCGGTTTGTGTTGTAGGCTGCTTCCGCAAAAACAGTGACCCCGACCGTTTCCGATTCAAACTCATCGATCATGCTGCGCATGCCATTGATCGTGCCGCCGCCTTTCAAAAAGTCATCGACGATCAACACTTTTGAGCCGCGTGGCAAGCTGCGTTTCGACAGTTCCATCTTTTCAACGCGATCGGATGAACCGGAAACGTAGTTGATGCTGACGGTGGAGCCTTCCGTAATTTTTGAATCGCGCCTGACGATGACGAACGGCACATTCAAATAAGTGGCGACTGCTTGGGCAATCGGGACCCCTTTTGTGGCGACCGTCATGACCGCATCAACTTTTTTATCGACGTATTGCGCCGCAATGACGCGGCCGATTTTTTGAAGTAATTCCGGATGCCCTAGAACATCCGACAGGTAAACATAGCCGCCCGGCAACAAGCGATCGGTGCTGGCCATGATTTCGCATATTTCTTCGATGATCACTTTGGCATTTTCTTTGCTGATGGTCGGAATGTACTTCACACCACCCGCTGCGCCCGGTAATGTTTCCACAATACCCGTTCCGCGTTCCTCGAATGTCTTTTTGATGATGGATAGATCTTCACTGATGGAAGATTTCGCTGACTCATAACGTTTAGCAAAATACGTCAAGGAAATCAATTTATGTGGTCTTTCTAACAAGTAACGAGTCATATCGACTAAGCGTTCACTGCGCTTTATTTTCAAACAAAACCTCTCCTTGTGTGCTATTTCTTTTTCTCATTATATAGGTAATTTCTTATAAATGAAAGTCTTTTTGGATTAATTGTTCGTTTTTTTGTTCCGAATATAAAAAAAAACAAGCATATTATTTATACACTTGTTTTTAAATCTTATTGTTAAGATTTTTCTTTCACCACTTTATAGATACTTGTCAGCACGAAAATGGATACAAATACCAACGTGATCGTCGCTCCGGGCGGTGTCCCGTATTGATAGGATGCGAATAAGCCGCCGTACATCCCCACAAGGCCGATGCCGATGCCCAACAGGATGACGCCATTAAAGCTGTGGACCAAACGCATCGAAATGGCCGCCGGTAAAATCAGGATGGAAGAGACTAATAAGGATCCGGTAATCGGCATCACAACGCTGATGGCAACACCGGTGATGACGGAGACAAGCAAGGACATCCAACGTACCGGCAAACCGGCCGTATGGGCTGTATCCTCATCAAACGTCAGCACATAGAGCGGTTTTCGGAAAATCAAATAGAGCAGGACGACGATGAGCGTCAGCACCAGCAAAATCATGATCTGGTCTTGGCTGATTGTGATGATGGATCCGAATAAATATTGCTCCACACTGGCCGTCTGTTTCCCGGAAACAAGGCTCATCAAAACCAACGCAACCGCCATCCCGGTTGCCATCAGGATGGCAATCGAAATCTCCGAATAGCCTTTGAAGATGACACGCAAATATTCAATGCCGATGGCAGCTAAAATCACGATGAACAAAGTCGTGATTGTCGGGCTGACATTCAACAGCATACCCAACGCAACGCCCGCCAAGGAAACGTGCGAGAGCGTATCCGCCATCAGGGATTGTCTCCGCAATATCAGCAGCAATCCCAAAACCGGTGCCATGATGGCAATCAGTGTTGATGCTTGGAAGGCTCTTTGCATAAATCCATAGAAAAACATCTCCACGGCGAATCCTCCTTTCTTACCAATTGAATATGGGTGTCCACATACCCTTTAATGTCCTCATGCTCATGAGTGACCATTATGATAGCTTTATTGTGGACCTTCGAGTTATGTTTCAGCAACTGGTAGAACCGTTCCCTGGACTCTTTGTCCATGCCGGTCGTCGGTTCATCCAGAACAAACAGGTCGGGATCGGTCGCGAAAATCCTTGCCAAGGCGATCCGTTGTTTTTGTCCGCCGGAAAGTTCCCCGATTTTCTTATTGCGCATTTCCCACATGCCTACCGATTCCAAAGCCTTCTGAACATGGGTATGGTCTTCGTCATCCAGTTTTTTGAACCATTTGCCCTTTTGGTAACGGCCCGATTCGACAAATTCCAGAACCTTGCTCGGAAAACCGATATTGAAGGAGGAAATTTGTTGCGGCGCATATCCGATCGTCAGTTTTTCGCCACGCGCGTTCACCTTCGAAATGGTCGCAAAGCCTTCTTGTGGTTTCAACAGTCCCAAGATGCTTTTTAATAAAGTGGATTTTGCTGCCCCATTTTCACCTGTCAAGATGACGAACTCCCCTTCATGAACCTGAAAAGTGATGTCCTGTAACACCGGTTCGTCATCATAAAAGAAAGATAAGTGTTGCACATCTATGTATTCCACGGAAATTCCCTCTTTCTTTAGTGAATAGTCTTCTGCAAGGCTGCCAGATTGTCTTGCATCACGCTAAGATAATCTTTCCCTGCATCCTGTTCTTCCTGACTGATGCCTTCAAGCGGGCTCAACACTTCCAAAGCCGCACCGGTTTCTCCCGCAAGGGTTTCCGCAGTTTTTGAAGAAGCATTATCCGAATAATAAACGACACCGATATGGTTATCTATCATGAATTGTTTCAATTCCGCCAATTTTGCCGGATTCGGTTCTGCATCCGATGAGACGGAGGATACGGCCATTTCAGTCAAGTTGTACCTACGGGCGATGTAGCCGAAAGCGGCATGCTGCACCACAAAGGTACGGTTTTCAGCATTTGCGAATGCCGTTTGATAGGCTATATCCAATGCGGCTAATTTCCCTTGGAAAGCTGCAGCATTCGCTTCATAGAAAGCTTTGTTCGCTGCATCCGCTTTGGTGACGCCCACCAAGATGGCTGCCACCTCATCCTGAGCGTAGACAGGATCCAGCCAGACATGGGGATCCACGGAATGAGCATCCCCCGCTTCATCAACAGGGTCCCCTTCCGCCACTTGATAGAGCGGGATATCCTTTGATGCATCGACAACGACGACATCGCTGTTCCCGATGGAGTCCAAAACACTCGGTACCCATGTTTCCATTTCGTCGCTGTTATAGACGAACACATCGGCATCCGCTATCGCAGCGATATCCTTCGGAGTCGGCTCATATCCATGAGAGTCCTGACCAGCCTTAAGCAATAAGGTGACGTTCCCTTTATCGCCGACAACTTGCTTTGTAAAGTCATACATCGGATAAAAGGTGGTGACAACCGTCAATTTACCGTCACCGGATGCGGTATCGGCTTTGTCGCCCGCTCCACACCCAAACAAGGAAAATAAGGCCGCCGAAAATAACGTGCCCATTTTTATGTATTTATTCATGTTATAATTCCTCCAAATCGTAACCATTCCTATTTATGTCCCGATAGACACTTTAACACAAATAAACGAGCTCCGTCAACCATTCTGGATCATTCTTTCGGCTATCATTTTTTTAACTTCGCGGCTCGGAACGTTTTTTCAAATAACATCGGCTGCGTCGGGCAATTACCCCATTTACATATGAAAAACAAGTCATATTTCTATATTTTTATTCAAAGAAAAAAATCGCTACCACCCATTCCTTTGAGCTTCACGATTTCAGTTATCCTATTCTTCGGTCAACAACCGGACCATATAGACCTCTTCGCAGAATCCGCGCAAACTGTTGTAGGCCCTTTTAATGCGGGAAGTATTTTGACTGAAGCCGATGATCGTCGGTCCGCTGCCGCTCATCGTCACGCCATCCAATCCGTACTTTTGCATCCGTTCCTTCAGCTGAATCAGCTCAGGATGCTTCTTGAACGTCACTTGCTCCAAAGCATTTCCGACGTTCTGGCACATCTTCCGGTAATCCCCCGCTTCAATCGCCGTCTCTACGGCCCGGGAAGTCGGCGGATGGTCCAATGCATCCACCGACAACATGCGGAAAATCGTCTTGGTGGAAACGCTGAGCCTGGGCTTCGCCAAAATCACCCAGCAAGGCGGGATGGCTCGGATGGGGCGGACGATTTCCCCTCTTCCCGAAACGAATGCCGTTCCGCCGACAATGCTGTACGGCACATCGGATCCGACCTGATTCCCGATGACAATCAACTCTTCTTTCGTAAGCTGGAGGCCCCAGATTTTATTGAGCGCACGCAAGGCGGCAGCGGCATCCGTGCTGCCACCTCCTAACCCCGCGGCAACGGGAATTTTTTTGTCGATTTCGATTTTGATTCCCTTATGGATATCATACTTCTCCTTCAAGAGCTTAACCGCCTGATAAACATGGTTGCGGGTATCCACCGGCAAAAAAGCCTTATTCGTATAAATTTTGATTTCATCCTTTTCCAGGGGAGTAAAGGTCAGATGATCGGCTAAATCAACCGAAGCCATCACCATTTCGAGTTCATGATAAGAATCGTCCCTTTTATACAAAACATCCAACGTTAAATTGATTTTTGCCGGCGCCCGTTCTATCCATTCCATCAAAAGACTCTCCCTTCTGGCTTTCTTATACTACAATACTAGCTTAACCTGGCCTTTTTTGAAAGAAATATCTATTTAAACGGCAAAAATTCCACAAAAAAAACAGACAACCCTATTGTCTGTTTGATTTATTTCAATAATTTAAATAAAAATTTCAAAAGCTTACGCATACTGACATTTTTCTTCGTCATAAAATGAAATTTCTACTGCTTCGGTTAAAACATCGGCGTAACTGTAAGATACACGTTCAAAAGCATTTTCGTCTTGATCTAAATCAACCACAAATACAGCATGGTACGTTTCCCGTAAAATCCCTTTTCTTTCCGTCTTACGTTTACGTCCGGCTTGGGCAGTTAACATGACTTTCTTACCTAAGTGACATTCCAGTTCTTCTTTAATCTGACTTAAATTATCCGGCATTCTGCTTCACCTCACTGTGAAAAAGTATAACACAGTTGATTTAAATAATCAAGTATATCATAGCGAATGATTCCATGCAACTATGAATTTGATGAATTTTTTATCAGTTCTGTCATCCTTTTGTATGAAGCGCAGGAGAAGATGTGCTTCGGCTGGGATTCGTTCCAAAATGGCTTTTTATACGAAAACACCCATCTGGCCAGACTTTTCAGCCTGATCAGATGGGTGTTTTCTATTTCCGTTTACCTGCTGAGCAAGCAACAGCATCTTTCTTCCCTTATCGTTCTATTCGCCAGCCGGATGCAGACGCTTCACCAGCGCGTCCGACAGCGCCGCAAATTCCTCTATAGTCAATGTTTCGCCACGTCTGGACGGGTCGATGCTCGCTTCTTCCAGCCCCTCAGTCAAAGCTTGTTTCACCTCGTCGGTTTTTCCGTAGCGTGACATCAAATTATTCCATAAGGTTTTTCTTCTTTGGTTGAATGCCGCCCGCACCAGATCGAAGAAGAACTTCTCGTCGGCAACCTTCACTTTCGGTTCAGGTCGGCGTTGCAGTTTCAACACCGCCGAATCCACATTCGGCCGCGGCACAAAAACGGTCCGCGGTACGATGAACGCTATTTCCGCTTCCGTATAATAATCGATTGCGATGGTCAATGATCCGTATGCTTTTGTGCCTGGCTTCGCAGTCATGCGCTGCGCCACTTCTTTTTGCATCATCATAACAAATGCATCTATCGGCAGATCAGCCTCGATGAAGTTCAAAATGATCGGGGTCGTGATGTAATAGGGCAGGTTAGCGGCCACAACCAAACGGTCTGCAGGATCGAATCGTTCAGCAATGATTTCACGGACGTTTGCCTGTAAAATATCCTGGAAAATGATTTCGATATTTTCATATTGAGCCAATTCCGTCTTCAAGATCGGCGCCAAACGGCGGTCCAGTTCAAAAGCCACAACCTTATTGGCTTCCTGCGCCAAACGTTCGGTCAAGGCGCCGATGCCCGGCCCGATTTCGATGGCATTGGTGTTCTTGTCCACCTCGGCTGCAGCCAACATTTTCGTTAATATATTCGGTTCTACCAGGAAGTTTTGCCCTAGGCTTTTCTTCATGGTCAACTTGTATTTCTTCAAGATGGCATTGGTTCTGCCGGGTGTTGCAATATCTTTTTCATGATCAAATAGATTCATTCTTATTCTCCCTCCTGCCGCTTGCCGGGCAGGTTATCCTTTTTTTCTGATTCTTGCAAAATAGCCGTCATCGCTTCATCCACATCATTTTGGGTCAATTGGAACATCCTCAGACGCTTCAGCAACTGCTTCCCGTTTGTATGGCCGATGCCCAACGCATCCCCCAACAACTCCCGGTAGCGTGTCGCATCGCTATGGCCGATCAGATGCCACTCGATCAGAAAAGCTCTGTCGATGTCGCTCGTGACATCCTGTCTTGGCGTATAGACATTCGCCAACGCTTCCCGGATCACCGCAGGGGAAGCGTGTTCGATACCCAGACTGCCGCCCTTCGGTGATTGCGCATCGTCTTTCTTCAGGAAAGCGTGCTTTGCGTCGGGCACACGTTGCGCAATGGTTTCGCGTATCTTTCCGCCCGGAAAATCCGGATCGGTGAAGACGATGACCCCTCTCGTGGCTTGTGCATGCGCAATCAGCTGCAAGGTGGCCTCATCAATGGCGGAGCCGTTCGTCTCGATCGTATCCGCCTCTACCGCCATCTTGATCCGGGTTGTATCGTCTTTCCCTTCAACTACAATAATCTCTTCTATTCTCATATATTTTCCAGTCCAAATAATTTGTTGGCATTTCTGGTCGTCTGTGCCGCTATTTCTTCAAAGTTGCTGTTCCGCAATTCCGCAATCTTTTCAGCCACGAATTTCACATATGCCGGTTCATTCCTTTTGCCTCGGAAAGGGACCGGAGCCAAATAGGGCGCATCCGTTTCGATGAGCAGTCTGTCCAACGGAACAAGCTTCGCCACCTCATGGACTTCGATCGTCTTTTTGAAGGTAACGACGCCGCTCAATGAAATGTGCATGCCCAAAGCCAAAAACTTCTTCATGTATTCCGTATCGCCGCTGAAGCTGTGCATGATGCCGCCGATGTCGCGCACATCCTCTTCTTTCAGGATTCTGTAGGTGTCCTCTGTCGCATCGCGCATATGGATGCTGATCGGCAATTCCAGCTCTTTTGCGATGGAAATCTGTCTGCGGAAAACCTTGGCCTGCACATCATGCGGAGCCGTATCCCAATGATAATCCAAGCCCATTTCCCCCATGGCGACCACTTTTTCTTCCTCCATGAGCGCCATAAGGCTTTCTTCCACAGCCGGCGTATACGTCCCCGCCTCGGTGGGATGCCAGCCGATGATGCTGTAGATTTCCGGGTATTCTGAGCTCAATTCCAAGGATTTCTTGATCGTTTCCGAATCAAAGCCCACTACCGCAAATCTTCCGACACCAGCCTCTTTTGCCCTTGAAACGGCAGCATCGGCATCTTCCGCGAAAGCCTCGACGTTTAAATGTGTATGTGTATCAAATAACATATCAGTAACGACTCCCTTTCTCGCTTTATCTGCAAAAAAACACTTTGATTACGCCTTACGATTTGATAAATAAAGGAGTCTGAGACCCAATGTGTCCCAGCCTCCTCCTTAAAGCCAATTATCCTCTATGCGACAGACGAACCGTTCGCTGCTGTTTCCGGCGCAAGGACCACTTGCAGTACGCCATCCTTTTCAGCCGACAAAATCATGCCTTGGCTGATTTCGCCCTTCATTTTGCGGGCCTTCAAGTTCGCTACGATGACAACTTTTTTGCCGATGAAATAGGCCGGATCCGGATACCATTGTGCAATGCCGGATAAGATTTGGCGGTGGCCTTCATCCCCTGCATCCAAACGGAATTTCAACAATTTATCGGCGCCTTCGACTTTTTGGCAGTCGATGACTTCCGCTACTTTCAGCTCCACTTTATCGAAGTCTTCATACTTGATCTGTTTTTCTTTTTCGGAAACCAGAACCGTCTCGTTCGGATTCCACTCTGCTATCGCATCGCTTTCCGCTTCAGCCGTAGCCGTTCCGCCCATCTCTTCTTTGATGTAGGCGACTTCGACTTCCGCATCCAAACGAGGGAAGATAGGTGTTCCTTTTGCTACGACGTTTGTGCCTTCAGGGAAGATGCCGAATGACACCTTTTCCCAAGTGCCCAGCGTCTCGAAGTCCAGGCCAAGCTGTTCATACATCTTATGAGGTGCTTGGGTCATGAACGGAGACAGCAGGATACCGACGACGCGCAAGGTTTCAGCCAAGTGGACCATGACACTGCCCAACTCTTCTTTTCTCGCTTCGTCCTTCGCCAACACCCATGGTTCTGTTTCATCGATGTATTTGTTTGCGCGGGAGATCAAACGCCACGCTTCAGCCAAAGCGCTGCTGAATTGCATATTGTCCATCTCTTTTTCGTAGTTCGCAACGACTTCCTCAGCCATCGCTTTCAACTCTGCGTCAAAGGCAGTTTTGTTGTCCGTCCAGGCAGGGATAGCACCGCCGAAATATTTGTTGATCATCGCAATCGTGCGGTTCAACAGGTTGCCCAGGTCGTTGGCAAGATCGTAGTTGATGCGGTTGACGTAGTCTTCCGGTGTAAAGATGCCGTCGCTTCCGAAGGTCACTTCGCGCATCAAGTAGTAGCGCAAGGCATCCAAACCGAAGCGTTCCACCAGCATATCCGGGTAGACGACGTTCCCTTTTGATTTGGACATCTTCCCTTCCTTCATCAATAACCAGCCGTGGCCGAATATTTTCTTGGGAAGCGGCAGATCCAGTGCCATCAGCATGATCGGCCAGTAGATGGTATGGAAACGGACGATTTCTTTCCCTACCATGTGCACATCGGCAGGCCAATATTTTTGGTACAATGAATCATCATCTGAACCGTAGCCCAATGCGGTGATATAGTTGGCCAACGCATCAATCCATACGTAGACGACGTGTTTCGGATTGCTCTTCACCGGTATCCCCCAGGTGAAGGTCGTTCTTGAGACAGCCAAGTCTTCCAGACCCGGCTTGATGAAGTTGTTGATCATCTCATTTTTGCGTGACTCCGGTTGGATGAAATCGGCATGCTCTTGATAATATGCCAATAAGCGATCGGCATATTTGCTCATACGGAAGAAGTAGGATTCCTCTTTTACGAGTTCCACTTCATGGCCGCTTGGTGCAACACCGCCGATGATTTTTCCGTCTGCATCGCGGTAAACTTCAGCCAACTGTGTTTCCGTGAAGAATTCTTCATCGGAAACGGAATACCAACCTTCGTATTCGCCCAGGTAGATATCGCCTTGCGCCAGCAATTGTTCGAAGATCTGTTGGACAGCCTTCACATGGTCCTCATCCGTCGTGCGGATGAATTTGTTGTTGGAGATGTCCAGGCGTTTCCAAAGGTCTTGCATATCCTTGGCCATGCCATCCACATATTCTTTCGGCGTAATGCCCAGTTCTTCAGCTTTTTTCTCGATTTTTTGTCCATGTTCATCTGACCCTGTCAAATAGAACACATCGTATCCCAGCATTCTTTTGTAGCGTGCCATCACGTCGCACGCGATTGTTGAATAAGCATTCCCAATGTGCAATTTACCGCTCGGGTAATAGATTGGAGTTGTAATATAAAATGTATTTTTCTCTTTAGCCACGAATGAGTGCCTCCCTGAATTCTAAGTTCTTTGCGAATGTACGCAACTTACCGTACCATTCTACCATAAAAAGCCGTCCGTATGGGGGCAAATTTCGAAACAGGCTGACTTCACCCCAACCATCCGTTGCCGATTCCCGGCCCCAGGCAAGCAAAAGGCTCAAGCAACGGATGCTCGAGCCCCTTGGCACGCATTATTTTTGTTCCGTGAAATGGAGGATGGCATCACGCAAAAATGCAGCTGCCCCTATCCCGCATACGTCATCATAATAGGCAGTAAACCGTTCATCAGCCACATACATCTCCGCCAGCCCCCTGTGCGCTTCGGCGGAATAGGACGGCCACGTATAGCCTAACCAGCGTTTATGCATCTCCGCAACCTTCATCGCGGCTTCGCCGGCGGCATCCCCGGTCTTCATCGCTTCGGTCAAACCCGTTTGGAGTTGTGCCGCCAAGTCTTGCATCGCAGCGAAATCAGCTTCACTCAATCCGGCAAAGCTTTTATTGGATACCGCCACCGTATCTTCCCCGTATTTTTCGCGTATTTCTTTCCCGTACTTCTTTTCATTATCATCCATCAACTGTTTTTTGAAGCCCTCGAATTTTTCGCTAGCGCTCATTTTAATATCCCCTCTCCGGTTTGCGATCGTCTTGTCGATTGTATGCAGCAAGTCATCGATTTCCGCCTTCCTCTCCAGCAGTGCCTGTCTGTGCAGCAGCAAGGCTTGCTCGGCATCGAAAGCAGGATTATTGACGGCTTCCTTTATTTCTTCCAATGTGAAAGACAGGTTGCGGAAAAAGAGGATCTGCTGCAGTTTATCCACCTCCGCTTCCCCGTAGATGCGGTATCCGGAGGAATTGATGCGTTTTGGCTTCAACAAGCCGATGGCATCATAGTGCCGCAAGGTCCGGCTGGTCACGCCAGCCAATCGGCTTAATTTTTGGATTGTATATTCCAACACGAACACCCCCATACAGACATCATAAACCTTTCCGTAACGTCAAGGTCAACCGTTACGGCCATTTTTGCGAAAAAAAGACAGCCCCGGAGGACTGTCCTGAAAATTTCGTTCGATTATCTTGCTACACGTACGGCAAAGGCTGCGCCGGCTACATTGTAAGAAGAGTACGTTACTGTTTCGCCCGGTTGAGGAGCGTGGATGTATTGACCGCCACCAACGTAGATGGCTACGTGGTAAGTCGATCCAGCAGAACCCCAGAATAATAAGTCACCTGCTTGTGCAGATGAAACAGGGATTTGCGTTCCTGAATTTTCTTGAGGAACAGTGTAGCTTCCGATGTCAATGCCGTAAGCTTCTCTGAATACATATTGCGTGAATCCAGAACAGTCAAAGCCTGATGGCGTTTTGCCGCCCCATACATAAGGAACTCCGATATATTTTGCTGCTATCGCAACAACATCACCGCTTGGAGCTGAAATAGCCGGCGCCGGTGCGCTTACTACTGGAGCTGGTGCTGGCGTTGCAACTGGGGTTGGTGCCGCAACTGGTGCTGGCGCTGGCGCTGCAACTGGTGTTGGTGCCGCAACTGGTGCTGGTGCGCTTTCCGCTACAGGAGCACTTTCAACAACGGCTACGCTTGCTTGAGATGAGCTTGCTGCACTACTTTCAGGTGCGATATCAACAGTCGCTACGGATGATGCTTGTTCCGTGCTTACTTGGACGGTTGCTGCAGCTGCTGTCGCTGTAGCGGCTGCCATGACGGCTGCCTCTTCGGCTGCTCTCTTATCAGCATCTTCTTTTTGAGCCAAGAATGCTTGACGGTCGCTCTCAGCTGTAGCTTTTTCAGCAGCTAAACCAGCAACGGCACTTTCTTGTTCAATTCTTTTCACTTGCAAATCGCCTTTCAGTTGTTCCAACTCCATGGCCATTGCGTTGATTTCATTTAAGTTATCTTCTGTTTTGCTTTTCTTGTCTTCGACAGCTTTTTGGTCCGCAACTTGTTCTTCAACTAAGGCTTTGTTAGCTGAGACCATTTTGGAAACAACATCCACACGTCCAACCAAATCAGTGAATGATTCAGATGAAACGATGAACTTTAAGTAAGTTGTGTTTGAACCATTGACTTGAACGGATCTTGCTTGTTCATTCAATTTTTCTTCGCGTTGCGCGATTACTTCTTCAAGTTTTGCGATATCCGCTTTTAATGTTGCAATTTCTTCTTGTGTCGCTGCGCGATCAGCCAGCAATTTTTCTGCTCTGTTTTCGGTTGCATCGATTTCTGCTGTTACTTTTGATAGCGTTTCTTCAGCAGTTGCTTGTTTGTTGCTTAATGTGGAAAGTTTTTGATCTTGTTGCTCGATTTTATTCAATAATTCATCCGCTTTGGCTGTAAATGGCGTTACAACGCTTGTTGCGAGAATTGTACCTGCTAATGCGATAGTCACTAATTTCTTCTTCAAGTCATTTCCTCCGCTTACGTCTATTTATTTCGGTTGAGTTTTTAGGTTTATATTTAAATTTATTCTTAAACTTTTTATATTTTTTATTAAGATTTCATCAACATAATGAATCATATCACAGAAAAGGCTCGTTTTCCCCAATTCAGTCAAGTTGTAGTCTAACTGTAACATTCCTGTAAAATAACTGTCCCCTACTGCCGAATAAGCTGTCAACAGTACACTTTTCCATTCCCTTCAATAAGATTTCAGCGCTAAAATTCGTCAATGAGGATTGACTTTGCCCGAATCGGTAAGCTATACTTTGTGCAAATGGAAATATAATTAAAAGCGATGAAAAAGCAAGTAGAATCTGGACCCTGCATTGAAGAGAGTCAGCGGTTGGTGAGAGCTGGTACAGTCCTGTATTTGAATTACACTTTGGAGCTTCCTTATTGAATTAAGCGTGTAACATACGATACATGTTAGAGCGGCAACCTATTTTGATCTCCGGTTCAAAATAATTTGCAATTTGGGTGGTAACACGGTAACTATCGTCCCTGTCAAAGGAATTCCTTTTCTTTGGCAGGGGCTTTTTTTGTACATCAATAAACCAAAAGGGGAATAGACATGAATATTATCGATGAATTAGAATGGCGCGGCGCCATCAACCAACAAACAGACGCCGAAGGATTGCGCAAACTGATCGAGGAGCAACAGATTGGCCTGTATTGCGGAGTCGATCCTACCGGGGATAGCCTCCACATCGGCCATTTGATTCCCTTTATCGTATTGAAGAGATTCCAATTGGCAGGACACCGACCGGTCATCCTGATCGGCGGCGCAACCGGTTCGATCGGCGATCCGAGCGGCAAGAGCGAGGAACGCGTTCTGCAATCGATGGACCAGGTCGTCCACAATGCGAATGCCTTGACTGCTCAGATGAAGAAACTGTTCCTGTCAGACCATAGCGCCGATATCCGGTTGGTGAACAACTATGACTGGACAAAGGACTTGACCTTGCTTGATTTTCTGCGCGACTACGGCAAGAATTTCAACATCAATACGATGCTTTCCAAAGACATCGTATCCAGCCGTCTGGAAACAGGCATTTCCTTTACAGAATTCACGTACCAAATATTACAGTCGCTGGATTTCCTGCATCTGTACCAAAACGAAGGCGTCAACATGCAGATCGGCGGCCAGGACCAATGGGGGAATATCACAGCCGGCTTAGACTTGATCCGTAAAAAAGTGGGTCCCGAAGCGAAGGCGTTCGGTTTGACCATCCCTTTGATGCTGAAAGCGGATGGCACGAAATTCGGAAAAACCGCCGGCGGAGCTGTTTGGCTGGACCCTGAAAAAACAACGCCTTACGAATTCTACCAATTTTGGGTGAACCAAGATGACCGCGACGTCATCAAATACTTGAAATATTTCACTTTCCTGACGAAAGAAGAAATTGATGCTTTGGCTGAAAAAGTCGAAACCGAACCGCATAAACGGGAAGCCCAAAAAGTATTGGCCGCCGAAATGACCCACTTCGTTCATAGCGAACAGGCTTTGGCGGATGCCTTGAAGATTACCGAAGCGTTATTTACCGGCGAAGTAAAAGAATTGACGGCTGATGAGATCGCGGAAGGCTTCAAGAATATGCCGACCTTCGAGTCCGCTTTGAAAGAACAGGAATTGGTGACTTGGCTGGTGGACCTAGGCATCGAAACTTCCCGTCGTCAATCCCGTGAAGACATCCAAAACGGAGCCATCTCCATCAACGGCGACAAAATTACCGACACGAGTTTTGTCATCACGGCAGACAACTCTTTCGAAGGTCGCTTTATCCTTGTGCGCCGCGGCAAGAAAAAATATTTCTTAGTCAAACTGGTGGACTGATATGGCAGATGCAGAACTTTTTTCAAGAGAAGCAGTCCTTGCATTAGAACCCGTCCAAAGCATGGCCCAGATCGACGAGCTATCCCGCTTGGCGGACATCATCTGGCGGGAATATTACCAACCGATTCTCGGTCCGGACCAGGTGGACTACATGCTGGAAAATATCCAATCGAAAGCCAACGTGGAAGAAGACATCGAAAAAGGAAAGCTGGACTATTTTCTCGTTAAGAGCGCCGGGAATTCAGCCGGTTATCTCGCTGTCCAACTTCAGGAAGACAAGCTGTTCATCAGCAAACTGTACTTATTGAAGGAAGCTCGCGGAAAAGGCTATGCCTACCAGATCATGCAAAAGATGGTTGAACTGGCAAAGAACGAGAAGAAGCGATCCCTGGAATTGACGGTGAACAAACACAACGAACCGTCCATCGCGTTTTATGAGAAGTACGGCTTCATCCGCACGGAAGCGATCATCTCCCCCATTGGAGGCGGCTTCGTGATGGACGATTACATCTACCAATTCCCCGTGGAAGCTTAAAATACGCAAAAAATCAAACAAAAAAGCGGAAATCATTGCGATTCCCGCTTTTTTTGTTTACGCATCATTGCCGTCAATCCACCCATTTGTAATAACGTTCATTCAGGACTGTCCCGGCTTGGAAATTACCGGCACCCAAAGCCTGCTCCACAAAAGCGAAGACTTCCTTTTCCGTCAACCCGTAAAGAACCTCAATCTCTTTCGACAGAAGCAACGGCTGCTCCTTCATAACGGTAGCCAAGGGAGGAACTTCATCCGGGGTCACGTTGGTGCCTTCCGGCAATATCCGTACCAATGCATCCACCAGCGCTTCGAACGGCTGTGCCCCGACGACTTTTATCCCTTGGTTCTGAGCATTCACGAAAACGATCGTCGGAAATCCGGTAGCCTGTAGCGCTCTCGTCAATTGCAGATCCCCGTTCAGCAATGCGCGTCCTTCCAACGAGTCGGCTGCATCCCATATTTTCTGGCTGTCCAGATCCATTTCGTCCAAAATATCCCGCAAGACAGCTTCTTCTGCGATGTTCTGATTCCACAGCATCACTGCTTCACGCAGCTTCCGCAAAATAAGATTCGCCGACTCTGGATAATCGCGGCGGACAATTTCAAATACTTGGGAACTAGGAAAGGAGGAATCGATCGGTGTATCCGACCAAATGCTTCCATCTATGGGCATTCGCGTGTGGCGCCCGATTTCTTGCCAATGGTGGGCAACATCACTCGCCCTGGTGATGCCATTTCCGGCATCTCCGCCAAAGGTAGCCCACTTCTCGATCATACCGCCCATCACGATTGTGTCCTGGGCCAGATATTTTCCGTATTGATACCGGAATTTGCGCAATGTCGGCTCGAATGCCCAACAAAATGAACATAATGGATCCGTCGCATAATAAAGATCCACCTGTGTTGCCGCTACTGTATTCTCAGTCATATTCCTACCCCCTCATTTCTGCCGTCATTCATTTATTATTTCCCGTCTCCTGCTGTCTCTTCGCTTTTTTTCAAAGGGAAAGCAAAGTCGATCATTTGGATGCCTGCCGCTGTGCCGTCAGCCGGACCGCAGATACCCGTTGCGATATCGCAAACCATTGCGTTGCTTGCCGTTCCCGGCATTTCCTGACTCGAAAAATCGAATTTCTTTTGTTCCATTTCCTCCGCTCCTCGCTATCCTTCTTCAGCTCCAGTCTTTCGGGCTCCACATTCTGCCGTCCAATTCGCCTTCGGCCTGCCCAATCCGCTGATATTGCTCCTGAAAGAGCTTCTTCGTTTCCTGGAACAAAGCCTTCTGGCGATAATCCCGGCTTTGTCCATTCAAATAATCCAATTGTTCCAATACCCATTGTTTCGTTTCCATAGCTGCATCCTCACTTATCCGCGCTCAATTTTCGCCCATCTGTTCCAATGACCACAACAGATCATCCAAATGATCGCGATTTTCATCCAGAACGCCTACCAGCTGATCAACCAATCGCTGATCCACATCAGACAGTCCAGCTTTCCCGACCGTCCGCAATTGGCCCTTGAACCAATCCTCAGCGGTCCGGAGGGATCCGTCATTTTCTTTCGTGAGGTACTGTTGATAAGCTACAAGCAGTCGCTTCTTTTCCCTGTCATCCCGATAATCAAACTTCGAGATGACAAAAGCAGGTAAATACAGCAACCCGCATTTCGCGGCCATGGCCTGATACGGCCTCGTCAGTTCCGAAATCGTATAGCCTTCCCTTCCCCCGGCTCGGTACTCGCTCTCATGGATTCCCGTGGAAAGGATGAGGCCGAACTCCTTCCCGGAGAGCCTGTTGCCATTTTTTCCGTAAGCGAATCCTTCCGTCAACACCAGGTCCTGCCAATGCTTCAATAAAGCGGGCGAGCTGTACCAATAAAAAGGGAATTGAAAAAGAATGCGATCGTACTGCAGCAGCAAGTGCTGTTCATATTCCACATCAATCTTTCCATCCGGATAAGCCGCTTCCAGATGGTGCCGGGTGACGCCTTCCGCCGGTGTGCTTTCACGCAAAAACTGCTGCGCATTTGAATCTTCAATTGTCGGGTGAGAGATGATTACCAACGTTTGCATAGCAAGTCCCCTCTTTCCAAAAGTAAGTCATCTGTACGTATCATAGCAAGTTGAAAAGGAAATTTCAATATTCTTGCTTACATTATAGTAGAATCCTCAGAAATAAGAAAATCCCTTCCTCTGGATGCTGAACAACCAACAGCCAGAGGAAGGGATGATGCTTATAGATTTGCGGTGATGTGTAACGCTTGCTCTTGCGCCTTCAGGCATAGTTCTTGTGCTTTGAAGATATGCTCTTGGGTCATCGCATTTTCCGTGCGGTTGACGCAATCCAAGATCATTTCGCCGAAGAACGGGAAGCCGACTTCGCCAGTCAAGGAGTAGTGTTCTTCGCTATCTTTCGTCACCAAGAACAAGTGGTCGCCCGTTTGTTCCGTCGCAACATTGATGTATTTGCGGATTTCGATTGTGCCTTCCGTACCGGTGATGAAGGTCCGGCCGTCCCCCCAAGTCCCCAAGCCGTCCGGGGTGAACCAGTCCACTTTGAAGATGAAGGTTGCGCCGTTATCGCCGACCAAGGTCGCATCGCCGTAGTCTTCCAGCTCCGGTGTGTCCGGGTTGTTGTAGTTGCCTACTTTACTGTGCAGCACTTTTGCATCATCATTGCCTGTATAGTACAGGAACTGTTCGATTTGGTGGCTGCCGATATCCGCCAAAATACCGCCGTATTGTTCTTTTTTGAAGAACCAGTCAGGGCGCTTTTCCTTATCCAAACGGTGCGGCCCGAATCCGGTCACTTGGATGACGCGGCCGATTCTGCCTTCTTCAATCAATTGGCCGGCAAAAACAGCGCCTTCCACATGCAGTCTTTCACTGAAGTAGACCCAGTATTTTTTGCCTGTTTCCGCAACCACTTTTTTGGTTTCTTCCAATTGTTCCAAAGTAGTGAAGCCTGTTTTATCGGTGAAGTAGTCTTTCCCTGCGCGCATGACCCGGTTCCCCAACGCACTGCGTAGGTTAGGGACCGCAGCAGCGGCAACCAGATGGATTGTTGGATCCTCCAAAATTTGTTCCAAAGAATCCGCGACCGCAACATCCGGGAATGACTCCAGGTAATTCGCTACTTTTTCTGGATCGGGGTCATAGACATATTTGATCGTTGCGCCGGCTTCGATCAAGCCGTTCGTCATGCCATTAATGTGGCCGTGGTCCAATGCGGTAACCCCCACGTTGAATTCGCCTGGTTCAACTACCCTGTTTATTTTCCCTTTTGGTGCATAATTCATGCCATCTTTACTGCCCACTATTACGTCCTCCTTCATGTTAAGAAAAGCGGTCCAAGCCCGCCCTGCCTCGGTTAAGGAAACACTGTGACCTAATCGGTCAAGTGTATCATGCCTCTAAGCGATTGAAATCGCAATAGTCATGACAATTTAGGAAATCTGAAAGTAACATATGAGCATACAGCGCAATTGCTGAGAGACTTCCTGCGTCAGCAGGTTAGTCGAACAGTATGTCTTGGCTCATCGAGCCAAGAGGTTCCTTCATCTTTCATTTCCGAGAGGCAGGCTTGGACCGCTAGACATCATGTGATGGCGTGAAACAGATTAGGAATCTGTAAAAACACCTACAATGATGCGTTTCTTATATCAAAAAATTTTATACTTTCCTCGCTGTTAAGAAAAGGTCCGAAGAGAATGATCTCCGAACCTCATGTTGTTATTTTAGAATAATTCTCCGTAGCCCAATTCCAATAGATGATCACGAGAAATCTTCAAACTTTCGAACGGATCCACTCCATAAGTGTCGTCTTGTTCCACTAATAGGTAGCGTGCGCCTGATGAAATGCTTTCTTCGATGATTGCTTTCAACGGCAGGCTGCCTGTTCCCAATTCAGCGAATTGGATGATATCAGTGAATGCAGTCATGAATGTCGCAAAATCGCCGTTGTAGAGCGCAGCGAATGCTTCATCCGGAATGGCTGCGATCCGGTAGTCTTTCAAGTGGATCAATTCCACTTTGCCTTTGTAGTCCTTGATGACTTCCAGTGGGTTTGCGCCGCCGCGTTGCACCCAGTGGACATCCAATTCAAAGCCCAACAATGGCGCTTTTTCGCGGATGATGTCCAACAGGAATTTGCCGTCATATTTGCGGAATTCGACATGGTGGTTATGGTAGTACAAGGTGATGCCGTCTTCTTTCAGTTTTTGTGTCACTTCGTTGACGTCATGGCAGAATTCCAGCACTTTATCCAGACTGGCCATCGCGTCGAACGGCAGCATGCCGATGCGCAACAAGTCAGTTCCAACGGCTTTGCAATCCGCTACGATTTTGTCGTAGTGTGTCGTCAAAGATTCGCCGTCTTTTACTTGTGGTTTCAAAGAAGCGCTCATGGAAGCCACTTCCATGCCGAAATCAGCGGTCGCTTTTTGGATTTCAGCAATATTCTCAGGGGTTGTCGCTACCTGAGAAATCTCAATGGAATGATAGCCGAGGTCATGTAATTTTTTCAGTGTTTCGTATGGCCCTACTTCTTCAAAACTTTTTTTCACAGTTGATGCTTGTACGCCTATTTTAACTTTAGCCATTGATAATTTCCTCCGCTTCGATTGTACGATTTTCTTTTGATGATAATTTCATTGCATCGATCATCAGCATTGCCGGCAAGGCTTCCCTAACGGTCACATAGTCATTCGTATCCTCTTCGATTGCGTTATAGAAACGTTGAATCAAAGTGGAGTGGCTTGGCCCATAATAGGATTTCGATCCTTTCAATGCGGCATCCTGCAGCAGGACTTCTTTTTCGCCGTTGCTGTCGGTCCGGTACAGGCGGTTGTCCTTGATGGTGAACTTATAGTTTTTGGTGATGACCTGCAATTCCACACTGGAATTTTCTGCATAGGCATTGGTTGACATATAGAAACCGCGCGCGCCATTCTTGAAAGTGAAATTAGCAACTGCCGTATCTTCGACCTCGATGTCATAATCCGTCAGGTTGGACAAGCTTGCTTTGCATTTATCCAAATCCCCTCCGATTACCTGCATCAAATCCAACGTATGGATAGCCTGGTTGATGATGGAGCCCGCTCCTGCATACTCCACTTCCCCACGCCAGGGTTTCAGAGTGTAGTAGGTTTCCGGACGGTTCCAAGCCACCAAACCTTTCACCGCAATCACCTCTCCGACGTTACCGTAACGGAGAAGCTGACGCAATTTTATAAAGGTTTTATTGTAACGGTTCTGGAAGCAAACACCCACTTTTTTATCCGAATTTTCTGCTATCTCGACTGTTTTAAGGCCTTCTTCGTAGCTCAATGATAATGGTTTTTCTTGAAAGACGTGCAACCCCTTCTCAACGCAGAGTTTCGTGATCGGATAATGCAGATAATGCGGCAAGCATATATGCACGACATCCAACTTTTCATTATCCAACATCGTTTCTACATCCGTGTAAAAAGGTATATCCGGATATTTGACTTTCATAGCTTCATTCACGTCACATACTGCAACCAATTCGCCGTTTTCGCTTGATTCAATCCCCAATCGATGGACTGGCGATACATCTCCTAATCCGATTATTGCCGCTCTCAACATCCCAAATCACGTCACTTTCTTATTTTCTTATTTCGAATTTTCCTTCTGCTGCGATGCGCTTGTTCAATTCAGCCAAATATTGATCGCCATCCACGTTGTAATCTACCTCTTTGTCCAGCCATGAAGATAAATGCATTGCGTTCGCTAACGTAACGCCGTTGATGCCGTCTCTGCCGTTCGCCAATAATGGTGCGCCATTTACGACGTGGTCAGCGAAATTGTTCAATACATCGATGTGTTGTTGTCCAAAAACAGTTGTGAATTCTTCTTCCGTTTCAGTCACAAATTGAGCCATGTCTACTTGTCCCATGAAGATTTTCATAACGTCTGACATATCCATTTTCTCAGAAAGGGTTGCTTCTGGCGCAGTCAGTTGTTTCACGATCAGTTTTTTGGAATCCTCAACAATGATTTTCCCTTTTGTGCCAAAGATTTCAAAACGGTCTGTACCGACCAAATCATTCGTGCACGTGATGAATGAACCTGTCGCTCCGTTGCCGAAGTCCAACAATGCGTTCACTTCATTTTCAACGACGATCTCACGGCCAACGCCGTATTGTAATTTCGCGAAAACTTTTTCAGGTTTGCCGCAGATCCATTGCAATAAGTCCAATTGGTGAGGAGCTTGGTTGACTAAGACGCCGCCGCCTTCGCCGCCCCACGTTGCGCGCCATGCGCTTTGGTTGTAGTAACCTTGTGGTCTCCACCAAGTAGTGATTATCCAAGTAACGCGTTGCAGATCACCGATTGCTTTATCGTCCATCAATTGTTTGACTTTTTGGTAAAGTGGATTCGTACGTTGGTTGAAGAAAATAGCGAAAGTAGTTTCTGGATTTTCATCAGCTGCAGCAATCAAACGTTCCACGTCTTTCGTATAAACGCCGGCTGGTTTTTCGCCCAATAAATGGATGCCGCGTTTCAATGCGTCGATACCGATCACACAGTGGTCATAGTGGGGAACAGTTGTAACGATTGCGTTGACTACACCCGATTCCAACATCTCCATGTAGTTATCGAAGAATGGCAATCCTGGGAAATCAGCCGCTACTTTTTCTTTTTTAGCAGGATCGTTGTCACAAATTGCAACCAATTCGATGTTTTCGTTTAAACGAGCATCTTTACTTCTGAAGAAACCAGCGTACATTCCGCCTTCTGCACCATATCCAATAATTCCTAATTTCACTTTTTCTACCATCTTGTCATTCTCCTTTTTCTACTATCATAGTTTTATTTTTTCTATAATTGCTTGGTGTTACGCCTAGATTCTGTTTAAAGTATCTGCTGAAATGTGCATCGCTTTCAAATCCGCATTCACGGGAAATTTCCTTGATCGACTTTTTAGGCTGCATCATTAAAGCGACACTGGCTTGAGACAACCGATACCCCATCGCATACGACATGATGGTCTGCCCGGTTATTTCTTTGAATGCGTGCGATAGATAAGACTTACTCATATTAAGAGCGTTCGCAACATCCTCAATACTGAATGATTCACGGTAATGTTCAAATAGGAAAGCAGCTACTCTTTGAGCAATCTGCGTTTTCTCATCAATAAAGGTTTGTCCCTTATCCACTATCCGATGTGTTGATGAATCGATCAACAGCAATAATTGTGCCATTGCTAACTTGCGTTTGGCTTCATTCGTATCGGATTGATCCAATAAATCCAGATCATTCATATTTTCGATCATATTTTCAATCTGAATTTCATCCTTTTTTTGAAACGTCCGAATCAAGCCGTTACGATTCTCAGTAAAGAATTTCAACAAATAATCAATTTTAAGGTCCTTCAGCAAAGGGAGTATCCATTCCGAATCAAAATGAACGATGCTTCGTTCGTAGGCATCTTTATCCCCTAAGACATATGCGCGATGAACAGTCATGCCATCCATCATCAGCAGGTCTCCCGGTTGCAGGTAATAGATTTGATCTCCCACTAAAAACCGGCAATCCCCCCCGTGAAATAAGAATATTTCATATTGTGGATGGGTATGAAAATCAAGGCTGTAACCTTGTCCTTTGACGCGATAACTGATCATCAATTTTTCCGAAATAGCTGTCACTCCTCTCCCTTAGCACCTTTAAAGTATAAAATAAGACCGTTTACATTTCAATGACTACAAGTGCTTACAAAATAAAATAAATTGACCAAGACTGCTTTTTATTGTTTAAAAAAAGCGAAAAACCAAGGTATAAACCTTGATTTTTCGCTTCATATCAACATTTTTAGCTACATGTGAATGATTTATTACAATTATCCTGTTTGATCGCGCTCTGATTTGCTCAAACGTTAGGGGGTCAAAACGCAAATCCTCACACTCTGTTTTAGTTGAACTCTGAATTGCAGAACGAACATCCACTTCACACCCTAGGCCTAAATCTGAAAATCACAGATTTTGGTCTAGGGTGCTCCAGTGATTCCGTTCTAAACGCAATTCATCGTATCCTACAGTACGGTTCTGAATCCTAGAGTTCTCCGCCTAACGTTGTTCATGCCCACTCAGCCAAGAACGGGCTGCTTGGTCCTGAACCTCGTTAGTGCTCAAACTCTGAGCTCAGGATTCATCACACTCTGTTTTATAATTTAGCTTGCCATTTGTCGGTCCAAACCAATTCGTTGTGGCCGCCTTTGAATTCTGATTTGCCTTCTAGTTTATCGATGACTTGTTTGATCGTTTCTTCGTTGTTGTGGTAAGCATTGATGAATGTTTTCACCATAGTCGCATCATGCAAGTGAGTTGTGAAGTTCAATGATACGAATGCATGAGGAACTTCCCATACAAACCATGGACATTCATTTGCCATCGCAGTGCTCCATTGGATACGGTAGTTGTTTTGAGCGCCGTAACCAGCGATATCAGCAACTTCCAAAGCGAAGTCTACTTCATCACGGTATTTCAAAGTAGCGCCTTTTACACGTGAGCCAGGCTCGTTAATCGTCACTTCGTAACCACGTTTTGTCAATTCATCCACGAATAATTGTTGTGCTTTTGAACCGTTATCGGTGATGCCGCCTTTTTCGCCTTCCAACATATATAAGCGAATGCGTTTGTGGTCTACTGAGTTGATCGGCAAGTTATTTTGGGTATCTTTGATCAAAGAGATACCTTTATCAGCAGCTTCCGCTCTCCATTGTAAATGTTCTTCACAAGCGATAACGTTCAAGTCTTCACGCGTGCGCAACAATGTACCGTTTGCTTGTTTCTCTGGCAAGTGCAGTTTAGCTTTCAAGCCTAAGATACGACGCAAAGCATCCGTCAAACGTTCTTCCGTGATGACGCCGTTTTGGTAACCTTTCAACATGAAGCCGAAGTCTTCTTCGATGTTATTGAAGAATAAGAACATATCGCAACCAGCAGCGATCGCTTTAGGAACGTATTCTTCGCGGCGCATAGCGGATGTCATACCCAACATATGCGTTGCATCTGTGATGACCAAGCCGTTGAAGCCTAATTCGCCTTTCAATTCATCTTGGATCAATTCTTCCGCCAATGTAGCAGGCATGATGTCTTTGTCTTCTAATGAAGGATTTAATTCTTTTTGTAGTGCCGGAACGGCAATGTGGCCGGCCATGATCATTTCAACACCGCGATCGATGTGGTTTTGGTAAACTTTACCGAATGATGCGCGCCATTCTTCAGGACTTAACTCATTAATTCCTAAAACTAAATGTTGGTCACGTTCTTCCGTTCCGTCTCCAGGGAAATGTTTGATACATTGGATAACGCCGTCTTTCATGTTTTCGCCATTTTCAGCAGTCAGACCATCCAAGTAAGCATTCGTATATTTGATGACTGTTTCTGCATCCGTACCGTAAGCACGCGTGTTTACGATTGTATTTCTCCAGTTGTAAAGAATATCCACACAAGGGTCGAAGTTTACGTTAACCCCCAAAGCTTTTTCTTCACGAGCAGAAACTAAACCGGCATGGTAAGCAACTTGCGGGTCGCCTGAAGCTTCACACTGTGCACCAGAAGCGATATAAGTACCTTCGCCACATGCACCGTTACCGCCTGCATCGCAGTTAGCAGCTACCAATAAAGGAATTTTAGACGTAGATTGTAAGTCATTCAATAAGTCTTGGATATCTTCTTTTGAATTTCCGTGGTAACGCGCGCCACCGATATGGAATTTTTCGATGATTTCTTGGTTTGTGAAGTCGTTACCTGAAAAAGCATCGTTCCCGAAGAAGAAAAGGTTCGTG
This sequence comes from Trichococcus palustris, assembly GCF_900114465.1. GTDB lineage: Bacteria > Bacillota > Bacilli > Lactobacillales > Aerococcaceae > Trichococcus > Trichococcus palustris. Next base: position 149,584 of record NZ_FOTD01000006.1, read on the forward strand.
AATAATTGGCCGACTTTTTCTTCGTCCGTCATTCCATCGATTGTATCGTTGACCCATTTGATTTGTTCGTCAGCTAGGTTATATGGTTTTGCTTTTAGATCTACTAATTTTGGCACTTTATTTCCTCCTAAAATCCTTTTATAATAATTTCGACTTTCCAATTTAACTATCTAAAAAAGTAACCCTTTTCATTTAGCAAGCAAAAACAATCTTTTTTCTTCACTCATAAAAATAGAAACGCGGCGATTTGAAGTAAGGTATGTTTGGACAAATTCTCTTCAAATCGCTTTGTTTTGCTATTTATGAATGTATTAGTCGAATTGCGCTAAAAGTGCATGGAATTCTCCAAGAACTTTTGCTTGGTATTCTCCAGCATATTCTTTGTTCATGAATTTTCCAAGGGCTTCGTTGCTTAAACATTCCCATGAGAATTCTTCTTTTCCGAAAAGGATTGGGTAGTAGAATACGCCGTTCGTCGTTGCAGCAGCTTCGTCGCCAGGCGCATCGCCGACCATCAAGATTTCATCAGCCGCATAGCCTTTCGTCAATAAATCAGCAATCGCATCCGCTTTGCTGCCTACTTCTTGTCCGTAGACAACGTCCACTTGTTGCATCAAATTGTGACGATTCCATTCGCTGTTCAAAGCTTCGCTATTAGCGGAACTTACGATAGCGACATCAGTCAAGCTGTGGATTTTAGTCAAGCCTTCAAGAACGCCCGGGAATGGTTTGTCTTCGCCAGCCAATTCTTTTTCGATGCCTTCGTTCACTTTTTTGCTCCAAACCAAAGCTTTTTCCAGATCTTCGGAAGGAGTTTCAGCGATTTGTGCTTCCAAAGAACCATTTGATAAAGAAAGCGCATTGTCAGCCCAGTTAGTCAAAGCAGTGATATCGCCTACGTTTTCGCCTTTTTCTTGCGCTACTTGTAAAGTCAATACCAAGGCTTTGAAACGGTTGATTCCGCGTGTGCTGGAGAACAGATTGATTCTGTTCCAATCAGCCAGGAATGTTTCGCGATCTTTGATGCCGTATTCGTCAGCAGCCAACGGTCCGAAGAAACGTTCATGTTTCACGTTCATCGTATCCATTGCGCAACCGTCAGAATCGACACAGACTAAGAATTGTTTTTGTTTTTTAAATTGTTCCGGTAATGTAGACATTTTCTCTCTCCTCACTTGATTTCAAAAAAAACAAAGCAGATAGAGAAGAACTGTGCAACACACTTCGTTCTACCTGCCCTATTTTATTTAGTGGCTGTTAAACGCCTGCGTAAGCGTTGAATCCGCCGTCGATAGGCAATACAACACCATTTACGAAGCTTGCTGCATTTTCGTCAGCTAAGAACAACAAGCCGCCGATTAATTCAGAAGGTTCGCCGAAACGTCCCATTGGAGTGCTTCCAAGGATTTTGCCTGTGCGAGGAGTTGGAGTTCCATCTTCGTTGAACAATAACGCTTTGTTTTGTTTTGAAACCAAGAAACCAGGAGCGATCGCATTAACGCGTAGGCCTACGTGTGCGAAGTGGACGGCTAACCATTCAGTCAAGTTAGAGATGGCAGCTTTTGCACCTGAATAAGCAACGATTTTAGTTAATGGAGTGAATCCATTCATGCTTGAGATATTGATGATGTTAGCGCCTGGACGACCAACCATGTCTTTAGCGAAAACTTGTGTAGGCAATACTGTACCTAAGAAGTTTAAGTTGAAGACAAATTCGATACCGCTTTGATCTAAGTCGAAGAAAGTTTTTGTTCCTTCTGGTAAATCAGTTTCATGGTATTCGTTGTCAGTCGTTGCGCGAGGGTTGTTACCACCAGCACCGTTGACTAAGATATCAACTGGACCCAAATCAGCAACAACTGCTTCTTTAGCAGCTTGCAAGCTAGGCAATTCCAAAACGTTAGCTTTGTATGCTTTAGCGATGCCGCCAGCAGCAACGATTTCGTCAGCATATCCTTGCGCGTTGTCCAAGTTTAAGTCTAAAAGAGCTACTTTTGCGCCTGCTCTAGCGAATTCTTTTGCGAAGAAAGAGCATAATACTCCACCTGCACCTGTAACTACTACTACTTTACCGGTAAAATCATGAACGAATGGACTTGTCATCTTAATGATCCTTCTTTCTATTATATGTTGGATTATGCTTTAGCTTCTGCAGCTTTTTTTGCTTTGACGCATGCTTCGTATAAACCGTTCAAGTAAGTTGCTCCTAGAGCGCGGTCATATAGACCGTATCCAGGACGACCAGTTTCTCCCCAGATCATACGACCATGGTCAGGACGGATTGCGCCTTGGAAATCATAGTCAACGCATGCCTTAACGACTTCATACATGTCGATAGAACCCATTTCAGATAAATGAGCAGATTCTTCGAATGATTTTCCGCCTGTTAATTTAACGTTACGGGCATGGACAAAGTTCACACGTTTTTTAGCTAACATATCTTTCAAGATAGCTACTGCATCATTTTTAGGATCTGAAGCGAATGAACCGACACAAAGTGTAACGCCGTTATATTCGCTGTCGTACAATTTGATGAAACGGTTCAAAGCTTCTCCGCCTGTGATGATACGAGGCAATCCGAAGATGCTGTATGGAGGATCATCAGGGTGGATAGCCATTTTCACGCCGGCTGCTTCAGCTGTAGGCATGATTGCTTTGATGAAGTATTCAAGGTTTTCCCATAATTTTTCTTCATCGACTTCTTTGTATTCTTCGAACAGCGTTGTCAATCCTTCTTTGGTATAAGAAGAATCCCAACCTGGTAATGACAATTCGCCTGAGATTGGATCCATGCGGTCGATATCTTCTTGTTTGAAGATCAATGCAGTTGAACCATCCGGTAATTCATAGTCTAATTGCGAACGAGTCCAGTCGAATACCGGCATGAAGTTGTAGCATACAACCGGAATGCCAGCTTTACCTAAGTTAACCAATGTTTCTTTGTAAGCTGCGATATATTTGTCGCGAGTTGGTTTTCCTAATTTGATGTCTTCGTGAACTGGTACAGACTCGATAACTGAAATGTGTAGCCCTTCAGCTTCCACGTCTGCTTTCAATTTTTCGATTCTTTCCAATGGCCATGGTTGGCCTACTGGGATATCATAAACTGCAGTTACGATACCTTTCATTCCAGGGATTTGGCGGATATTTTTCAATGTAACAGGATCATCATGACCGTACCATCTAAATGACATTTCCATTTTAAAGCACTTCCTTTTTCTATTTTTTATTTTTATTATTTATTAAACTCAAAATATTCAACCGCGTTGTTGTAGCAAACGTTAGTGATCAGTTTTTCCAACAAAGCGTCATCGTTAGGGATTTCTCCGCGTTCTACCAAGTCACCGATATAGTCGCAAAGGATACGACGGAAGTATTCATGACGAGTATAAGAAATGAAGCTTCTTGAGTCTGTTAACATACCAACAAAGTTCATCAATAAGCCCGCTTCTGACAATGACTTCAATTGCTTCAACATGCCATATTTTGTATCGTTGAACCACCAGCCGGAACCCATCTGTACTTTGCTGCGTAATCCTTCAGAGTTAGCTTGGAAGTTAGTGATTGCTGTACCGACTAAGTCAAAGTATGTTGGATCCAAGTTGTAAGCGATGAATTTAGGCAATTCATTGGTTGTTTCCAGAGCGTCCAACAATTTATTCAATGCATAAGCCACATTTGGTTGATCTTGGATCGAATCCAGCCCAGCGTCAGCACCTAATTGAGCAAACAGACGAGAGTTGTTGTTGCGGATTGCGCCGAAGTGCAATTGCATCACAAAGCCCTTTGATTTGTAGATTTTACCTAATTCCACAAACAAGCGTGTTTGATATTTAGCGTATTCTTGTTCTGAGATAGCTTCTTTATTTACTGCTTTTGTAAAGATAGCTTCAACTTCTTCATCGGTAGCTTCTGCATAGTAAATTTGAGATAAACCATGGTCAGAAACGTTTGAGCCTTTATCGGCGAAGTATTGAATCCGTTCTTCCAAACCAGCAACTAATTCAGCGAAGTTAGCCATTGCCTTGCCGGTCACAGCCTTCATTTTTTCGATGAAGCCTGTGAATTTAGCAGGGTCTTGGATCGCGAAAGCTTCATCAGGACGGAAACCTGGTAAAACAGCTACATCGAATGTTTCATCAGCTTTGATTTTTTCATGCCATTCCAAAGTGTCTGTTGGATTGTCGGTTGTACAGATGAAAGTAACGTTTGAGTTTTTGATCAACGTACGAGCAGTCAAGTGTTCTTCCTTCAATACTCTATTACATTCATCGTAGATTTCTTTCCAGTTTTTGCTTGTCAGCAGTTCTTCTATATGGAAATATTTTTTTAATTCTAAGGCAGTCCAGTGGAACAAAGGATTTCCTACAGCATTTTCAGCAGTATACGCCCAAGCTTCAAATTTTTCTTCAGGAGAAGCATTTCCCGTGATTTTCTCTTCAGGAATGCCCATCGCTCTCATAGCGCGCCATTTGTAATGGTCGCCGCCAAGCCATAATTCAGTGATATTTTCGAATTCATAGTCTTCCGCAATCTGTTGCGGAACCAAATGACAATGGTAATCAAAAATAGGCATGTCTTTCGCATAATCATGGTATAAATGTTTAGCTGATTCAGACTGTAACATAAAATCTTCGTTGATAAATGTCATTCGAAAAAAACTCCCTTTCGCAACCAATATTATTATTCAGCAATCGCTAACCGGATATGACTACAAATCAGAGCCTGATTGCTTTGCTTCTTCGTTTCAGTAACAAACTACACAGAAATCCTTCTTGAAAAAAACTTCTTTATTTAGCTTTGATCTCAGCTAATTTATCAGCAAATTCTTTTGCGGCAGCTTCAACACTTGCATAACCGCCATCTTTCAGGTTTCTTGTCAATGCGCTACCGACACCCACTGACCATGCGCCATTTGCGATCCATTTGTCCATGTTATCAATGCTTACGCCGCCTGAAGGCATAACGTCAACCCAAGGAATCGGGCCATGTACGTCTTTGATGAATCCAGGTCCCAATAAACCGCCCGGGAAAAGTTTTACAACTTCACAACCAGTTTCCAAAGCAATTTGAACTTCCGTTACTGAACCGCATCCTGGCAAATAAGGCACTGTGTATAAATTACACATTCTTGAAATTTTTTCATTGAATGATGGGCTGACGATAAACTTTGCACCGTTCATGATGGAAATTCTTGCAGCGACGTCATCTAAAACTGTACCTGCACCGACAACCATGTCTGTACCGGCAAATTCTTCAGAAAGTTTGCGCATAACATTTTCAGCACCCGGTGTTGAGAATGTTACTTCAATATTCTTGATTCCGCCTTTGTATGCTGCTTTAGAAATCTCGTACCCTGCTTCTTCGGAAGCACCACGAACTACAGCAAACAGGTAATTCTTTTGTAATTGATCTAGAGTGTCTCTTTTAACGCTCATATGTCATCCTCCATTCGTAATTTCACATTGTGGAACTTGGTATCACATTACGAGTTAATTATAGGTATTTCCGGCATCGCTGTCAATAAAATTTAACCGTAAAATTAAAAATGGCCCAACAATTGTGAAATCTTTGTGGCATATTCCATAACCTTTTCGATATAGAAATCTTTATTCGGCTTTTCCGATAAGGGAAGGGAGATGCTGATGGCCCCGGCGGCTATATGTTTATAGCTTGCAAAAGCTGCGCCTATGCAAAAAATGCCAATATCACATTCTTCATCGTCTATTGCGTATCCATTCTTCCTTACTTCCTCAATCTCCTTGATCAGGCGCTCGAATGTCGTTATCGTATTTTCCGTTCGCTGTTCCGGTTTTATTTTATCCCAATACTCTTTAATGGACTCGTTTTGGCGAGTTGCTAAAATCGCTTTACCGACTGCTGTGTAATACAGCGGAGATTTTGTCCCGATTTTGGATTCTGTCCGCGATCCCCTTGACTCTCCGTACTTATCTATATACAGGACCTCATCATTATCTTCTACTACTAGATGAACCGTTTGTCTCGTTTCATCCGACAATTGGCGAATCATGCTTTTTGCCACGTTCAAGAAATCGATGTTATGTACCCGTTTGTTTCCCAATTCGAACATTTTCAACGAAATCCGGTATTGCTTATTTTCCGGATTGCGGTCGATGTACCCATTTTCCAGAAGCGAGTTGACTAAACGATGCGTCGTTGCTTTATGCAGATGAACCTTTTCGCTTAAATCCATCAAACTGAGACTCTGATGTTCCGCCAACGTTTCTAAAATTGCCAGCGCGCGATCGACCGACTGTACTTTCGTAGCTGTTCCTACTTCTTCTTTTTTAACCATTATCCACTCATCCTTTTTCATTTATCTATTTGTATTTTCCATTTTCTAAAACAATGAAATAAAGCGCATTCAAATCCCCTTAACGATAATGTCCATTCCTGAACATTTTACGTATAGAGCACGATATTTCGTTTCACATTATGAAATTATAACAGATAGTTGCTGGAATGATAAGTGGCTATTTCAATTTTTTATTCTTTTGCAAAATAATTTTGTTTGCACTTACAAAATAAACGGCATTTCCGAATGGAGACGAAAAAAAGAACCCTCTTTTGCATGAAAGATAATCATCCTTGAATGCCTTCTTAAACAGATGGACATTGGACTTCCCAAACACGATCAAATTCGAGGGCGTTCTCGGCACACGCGCAAAAAATAAAAATCTGCCAAACAAAAAAAGGTTAAGAGAATAAAAATGATAGCGCTATCAAGCAAGATACCAATAGTATAGAATTTTAACTTAATCGTTGCAACAAAAAGTCCTCTGATTTAAAAATCTAACGCTACTTTTTTATATTTCATTCATAAATCAGACATTTTTAACCTTTCCAATCATTCACCACCGATTTTTGACGGGAATATGACGATATTTTGCGAAATATTCTTTTTATTTCCAGAAAAAGATTGACTTGAAATCGCTTCCTAAATATACTTATATCAAATTAAGAAAAGCGGTTTCACCAAGTGATACGCCACTATCATCCCTTTCCCGTTACCCTGATCAAAAACATATTTTTTATGGAAGGAAGTTTTAGTACATGGCTCAAAATCAATGGGCAAGCGAAACAAAACGTCCCTTCGGATTCCGTGACTTACTCGGTTACTTCATGGGCGACTTCGGATGTAACATGAGTTTCACTCTTATTTCCAGCTATATGTTCCTCTTCTACACACAATATATCGGAATTTCATTGGCGCATTACTCAATCATAATCCTGATCACCAAAATTCTGGATGGCATCAACGACCCGATCATCGGAGCTATCGTTGACCGTATGGGCGCAAACAAAAAAGGCGAAAAATTCAAACAGTGGATTTTCAGAGGAGCTCCTTTCTTGGCACTTGCTGCGACAGTCATGTTCATCGATGCTTCCGATTGGACATATGCCGCTAAAATGGGATTGTGTATCGGCGGATACATCTTATGGGATATAACCTATACAATCGTTAACATTCCTTACGGCGCTTTAAGTTCCGTTATGACATCCAAACCTTCTCAACGTGCCGCTTTATCTAATGCCCGCTCTTGGGGCGCTATCATCGCCGGCGTTCCATTGGGTGTCCTTATCCCAATTTTCGCTTACGAACAAGTCACTAGAGACGGTCAAACAGCAAGCATCTTCCGCGGTGAAAGAATGTTCCCTATAGCAATTATCCTGGGGGTTGTTTCCATCGTTGCTTTCGCCCTCCTATATTTCAACACGGAAGAACGCATTCAACATGTTGAACCGGAAGATGAAGAAGTAAAATTCAGCTATTTAAAAACCTTAAAAGAATTTTTCCACAACAGAGCCATCTTAGGTATTTCACTTGCTTCAACCGCACAAATTCTGTTCATCATGGGTGGCCAGCAATTACACCAATTGACTTACCAAATGTATTTTGGTGATGGTACATTGAGCTCATATTCCATATTGACTCAAGTTATTCCCTTGTTTGTCGGAACTGCTATCGGTGGCCCTTTAGTAGGTAAAGTCGGTAAAAAAGAATTGACTACTTGGCCAATGCTCGGCGCTATCGCAGTGTACGCCTTCTTATACTTCGTTGAGATCAAAAACCCGATACTCTGGATCGCTATGCAGATCTTGGCTAACTCATTCGCATTCGGTATGACTATCTATACATGGGGTATGGTTTCCGATGCGATTGATTATCAGGAATTGAAGACTGGTGTCCGTAACGAAGGTTCCGTTTACGCAACTTATTCTATGTTACGCAAAATCGCGCAAGGTTTCGGACAATCCTTCATCCCAGCCGCGATCGCAATCTTGATCCCTACACTGGATGTGAAAGATGCCTTCACTTGGAATGCCGAAAACTCTTTGGCTATCCGTAACCTGGCGGCCTTGTTCCCATTAATCGGTTATACTTTAGCGTTCATCTGCTTCATGTTCATCTTCAATTTAGACAAGGAGACTGTAACCGAAATGCAACTCGCTCTTGGTCGTCACGAAGAATAATATTTCCGACCTGTTAACAATTCGTTCAAAAGTCCAAATTCAAATTTGAATTTGGGCTTTTTATATTTTCATTTGATGCTGAAATAGAAGATAATTAGCACTAGAAGAAGGCCCTTTCCATTCACAACAGTCACTTGCAGCAGCTGTTTTTACTGGCCCATATTGGAATGAAGGTGATCCACATCGATTTAATAAAAAAGCTTGTATACATTATTGCCCCTTTCCCATACCATTCTCTTTTCCCCCCCCGTTTCAAAATATGAACACTTTTCGAACATATGGAAATCCAGCCTTTTCATGTTGACTTATGTTGTTCAGCTTTATATAATAATCCATGTTACAAAACGTGGTATCGCATTGTGATACCGAATTTTAATTTGAAAGCCCTACCAGGCTAAAATAGGAGGAAATTGCTATGGATAATGCAAATAAAACGAAAGAATATCCAAAATTTGGGATGAAAGACAAAATCAGTTATGCTATCGGTGATATGGCCAACGATTTTTCATTCATTTTTACAAGTAGTTTTTTGATGGTATTTTATACGAAGGTGCTGGGTGTTAACCCTGCTGTTGTTGGTACACTGTTTTTAATCTCCCGTGTCATTGATGCATTCGCAGATATTACGATTGGCCGTATCGTTGATACAGCTAAGCCCGCCAAAGATGGCCGTTTCAGAAGTTGGATTCGTCGCATGGCACCAATCATTGCCTTATCAACGTTCTCTATGTTTATTTACGGGGTTCAAGACGCCTCGATGCCTATCAAAATCGCTTATATTTATGTGACATACATCATCTGGGGAATCCTTTATTCATCCATCAATATCCCTTACGGTTCGATGGCCTCTGTCATCAGCCCGAATCCGGATGAACGCGCATCCCTTTCTGTCTTCAGAAGTAGTGGTGCCGCTATCGCCAGCATCATCATCTCGTTCCTTGTTCCAAAAATCGTTTTCACATCTGCAGTCGTTAATGGTGTTGCAGCGCAAGTCATTGTCCCTGTTCGCTTCACCATCGTCGCTGCTGCTTTTGCAGTAACATCCTTTATTTTGTATCGCATCTGCTACTCATTTTCGGTTGAACGTGTCCAGACTGCTCCAAAAGTATCGGCTGAAGGCACTACCATCGGCAAAGAAATGAAAGCAATCGCAAGACTCTTCTTCTCGGATCGTTCTTTGCTTACGCTTATCGGGATCGCTATCTTGCTGTTACTTTCAACATTGCTTGTCGGAACAATGAATGCTTACGTGTATCCAGAATACTTCAATAGTACAACTGGATTGGCCATCGCCGGTATTTTCGGTACGCTGGGTACCCTGATTCTTGCTCCATTCGCCGGAAAAATCGCATCAAAATTCGGTAAAAAGGAATCCGGTGGGATTTCACTGATTTTCGCCGGCCTTTTATACGCAGGCTTATACTTCACTCATGTTCAAAGCCTTACAACATTCTTGACGATCATTTTCTTGGCTAACTTAGGCCAAGGCTATTTCATGATCATCATTTGGGCATTCATCACTGATGTCATCGACAATATGGAAATCAAAAATGGTGTCCGCGAAGATGCTACCGTCTATGCCTGCTACTCATTCGCACGCAAAATCGGACAAGCTCTTGCTGGTGGTCTCGGCGGTTACGCTTTGACAGTGATCGGCTATCAACAAACCGCTCAAGTCCAAACAGAAGCAGTTAAAAATGGGTTATACCAAGTTTACACTGTCGCACCTGCCGTTGGCTTGACACTTGCCGGAATCATTCTATTGACGATCTATCCATTAGGCAAGAAAAAAGTTCTTGAAAACAACGCTATTTTGTTAGCACGTCGTGACGGAAAATAATTTCATGAATCTTCAAAAAAAAAGCTGAGGCAACTAAGGTTGCTTCAGCTTTTTTGTATGGAGCATTGTCCCGGGAGCTGTTTTCTTCATCTGTCGATTCCGCTTCAACGCTTTTATAGACTCATTCTTCAGCAAAAAATAAAACAGGCCGGCAATGATAGGAGCGATAGCTCAATCATTGCCGGCCTGTTTTCATATTTTATTTATTTTCAAGAGAAGAACTCATCAGGGACTCTCAACACCCCACCCGTATTGGCGGATGTTACCAAAGCAGTATAACGGGCCAACCAGCCTGTTTTCACTTTCGGCACGAAGCGCGTCAAAGAATTCTTTCTTTCTTCCAACACATCATCCGGCACATTGACGTTGATGGTACGGTGTTCCAGATCAATCGTGATTTCATCCCCGTCATTGATCAAGGCAATCGGACCGCCTGCTGCGGCTTCCGGAGAGATATGTCCTATCGCAATCCCACGCGTAGCACCGGAGAAACGCCCATCCGTGATAAGCGCAACCTCACGGCCTAAGCCGCGGCCAACGATCGATGATGTTGGAGCAAGCATTTCCGGCATACCCGGTCCACCTTTTGGTCCCTCGTAACGGATAACGACAACATGCCCTTTTTTAACGGTACGGTTATCGATTGCTTCTACCGCTTCGTCATGGCTGCTGAAGCAGATAGCTTTACCGGTGAATGATTTGATGTCCGGATCAACGCCGCCGACTTTGATGACGCCGCCGAAAGGGGCGATGTTCCCGTTCAAGATGGATAGTCCGCCGACCGGTGAATAGGCATCTTCATATTTATGGATGACTTTTTCATTTTTGATTTCATGGCCCGCAACATTTTCGCGCAACGTATTGCCCGTTACCGTAATGCGGTCCGGATGCAAAGCGCCATGTTTGATCAATTCGTTCATGATTGCCGGCACACCGCCCGCTTCATGTACGTCATGCATCGAGTAAGCAGAAGATGGTGCGATTTTAGATAGGTAAGCCGTTTTTTCAGCGATTTCGTTGATGCGGTTCATATCGTAGTCGATGCCTGCTTCTTTGGCCAGTGCCAAAGTGTGCAGCACGGTATTGGTGGATCCGCCCATCGCCATATCCAAAGCGAATGCATCATCGATCGCATCTTCTGTGATGATATCAAGCGGTTTGATGTCTTTTTTGACCAAATCCATCAATTTAAATGCCGCGTCGCGGATCAGTTCTCTTCTTTCCTCACTGACAGCCAAAGCTGTCCCGTTATACGGCAAAGCCAATCCCAATACTTCCATCAAACAGTTCATTGAGTTGGCGGTGAACATGCCCGCACAAGAACCGCAGGTCGGACAAGCATTTGCTTCCATATCGAAAAATTCTTCTTGAGTCATGTTGCCTTCCTTGAATGCGCCGACCGCTTCAAACATGGAGGATAAAGTCAACGCTTGGCCTGTTGCGGATAGACCAGCTTTCATCGGGCCACCCGAACAGAAGATGGCAGGAACGTTTGTACGAACCGCCGCCAACAACATGCCTGGTGTGATTTTATCACAGTTTGGGATATAGAATACCCCATCGAACCAATGCGCATTGATAACTGTCTCTGCTGCATCGGCGATCAATTCACGTGACGGCAAAGAATAACGCATCCCGATATGCCCCATTGCGATTCCATCATCTACACCGATTGTATTGAATTCAAAAGGAATGCCGCCCGCTTCGCGGATTGCTTCTTTTGCGATATCCCCTAATTCCCGCAAATGAACGTGCCCCGGTACGATATCTGTATATGAATTGCAGACAGCGATGAATGGCTTGTCCATATCCGCCTCTTCTTTTATCTGTCCTGTTGCTCTCAATAATGAACGATGCGGCGCCTTGTCCACACCTTTTTTGATTTTATCACTACGCATTGCTGTCTCCCCTTTTCCCTCTGTATTATAAAAAAGAAGCCCTCCGTCTTGAGAAGGCTTCAGCATACGTCAAGCCCTTCTTCAGAATGAATAGGACTCAACTAATCGAATAGTTTGAATCCTAGGGCATAATAATGACTAATAAGGTTTTTGCAGCACGAGAAAATGCCGGCGATTGATCGTTCAGTTGTTTCATTGTACTGCAACTCCTTCCATTATCTTTCTTTAAATATTAAATCTAAATTAGAAAGAAGTCAATCCTTTTATCGCTCTTTCATATTCCATTCGCTTATTTTAATATTTTCTTATGATTCTGCCGTGTTAACCCTTTTTTAAATGAGATGATTTTACTGATTAGCCTGCTTTTGGGAAAGCTTAACGGACAAAATCCCGCAAGCAACTGTTCTGAAGAATGGAACGTGGGACTCCCCATAAAATAATGGCTTTCAACAGACGGGGGCGACTTGGGGCTGCCTCTCGAACCTGTTCCTTCTATAATAAGTACAATAATATTGTTTCTTTGAAAAACTGTCTAAGGGATAGGAAAAGGAAGGAGATTTCCCGGAAAGCAGAGATCTACCCCATCCAAATCAATGGATTGAAACATCCCTTCCGCTTCATGCGCTAAGTCTTTCTCGAATTCGTTCATGGACAGCTCATTGAAGTGTTAAAGATTCCCTTCATACAAATGTACAAACGGCAATGCCTCCAAAACGTCTGCCGGCCTCATCAGCGTCACAGCCAATGAATAAACCACGCATTTTGCCTGACTGTAGAAATCAGATGTTACATCCTCCTGTATGCCCCCCTACAAAAGGATTATTGGCTTTTTTTCTGCCGAAACTGAATGTATCCATCAGCCCTGCATCAAACGCCAATGATACGTGATTATATTTCTTCTTCGAAAACAGTTTGATGGTCCGAGTCAATAGCGACCCGGTATATCCATCATCCAGAACCAATATAAGTCTGTATTCTGGATGGTCGAAAGACCATCGTAACGATAAAAGTCGTTCTGCTTTTCTTCGAAATTTCCATTCTATTTTGGAGGTGAAAGCCTCCTGCCTGGGCAAATGAAATCACTGGCCGCTGACCTGGACTCTGGAAGCTGCCCTGAACGGGGATTGCACCCTTTCCCCAGGATCCGCAATACCGTTTTTATCCTTGAAAAGATCGATCCTCTCATTATACCCGAAATGAACTGGCCGGATACAACTTTCCAGAAATTTATCGTTGTCTTCCTTTTGCATTTCCTTCGGTCCCTTCCCTATCCATCAGATCCCCCGTTCCGCATATTTCCCCATGTGCCCGCTTCCTGCACTATGATAGTCGAAGGATATCTGATAATATAGAAGAAAATGAAAGTAAAAGGGTGAACCACATATGTATCAATGGTCTGAATTATCAAAAAATTTCCCGGCTTCAAGCATCCGGAAAATGGCAAAGTTGGCAAGCGAGTTTGACGATACGCTTATGCTGACAATCGGGGAGCCGAATTTTGAAACACCGAAATTCATCAAAAAAGCCGGACAGGATGCGATTGCCGCAAACCGCACACACTACGGCCCGAATGTCGGTGAAGCCGATTTCCAAAAAGCGGTGGCGGCTAAATATACGGACCAAACCGGAATCCCCTTCCAGCCAAACGAAGTCATGGCGACCTTCGGCGGAACCGAGGGCATCCTGCACATCATGATGACCGTACTGAACACGGGAGACGAAGTCATCATTGCGGACCCGAGCTATCCGAATTACCTTGGCCAAATCATGATGCTGGGTGCGACAGTCGTTCCCGTGCCTGTCTACGAACACAATAAATTCAAAATGCAGGCTGCCGACATCGAAAAGGCCATCACACCGAAAACCAAACTGATCATCCTGAATACGCCGAATAATCCGCTCGGTTCCATCTTGGATCAAAAGGACATCGAGGATATCGTCGCCCTTGCCGACCGTCATCAAATTACGATTTTGTCGGACGAAGTGTACGAGAGCCTTATTTATGATGGCACGAAGCATTTCAGCCTGTTCCAAGTTCCCGGCGCCAAAGAGAACCATTTCGTTGTAAACAGTTTATCCAAAACCTATGCCATGACCGGATGGCGCATCGGCTACGTGGTCGGCAACCCGCAAGCGATTGAACGGATGGCCGAATTCCGTGAAGCGATCGGCTTCTGTGTGCCTCCATTTGTCCAGGAAGCGGCAGTGGCTGCCATCACCAGTTCTCAGGCGGAGGTGCATTATTTCCTGGCAGAGTACGATAAACGCCGTCATATCATTGTTGACGGGCTGAACAAGATTCCGGGTTTCCATTGTTTGAAGACGGAAGGTGCCTTCTATGCTTTTCCGAATATCAAGGCGTTCGGAAAATCTTCCTACGACTTCGCCATGGAAATCCTGTTGGAAACACACGTTGCCCTTACACCGGGTTCCGCCTTCGGAAAAATGGGTGAAGGCTACTTGCGCATTTCGTTTGCCGAATCGGAAGAAGTCTTGCAGGAGGCCGTTGATCGTATTGCAGCCTATATCAAAAAGGCTTACCCGCATCTCTTAATGAAATAAAAAGATAAACGCCCCGCCAGCCATCCCTATTGAAAGGGAAAGCTAACGAGGGCGTTTTTTTCTCGGACCAATCGTTTATCATCAATCGGGATTATTGCCTTGGGGGTTGTCCCGTCTGTCTTTCATGATTCGCGATGCGCGGTAAGCATATTGCAGGAAGGTTATGATGGCTAATGCGCTGACGAACATCTGCAAATAAATAAGCCACGGCAGTCTGAATAAAGAGAGGATGATGGTCGCAAAGATCAGGACCGTCGTCACCTTTCCGAATATGTTGGCCGGCATGATCACTTTCGGTTTCACACTCAGCATCGCAATGCTTAACATTATCTGGAATGCCTCTTTCACTAAAATGATCCAGAAAAACCACTTTTCGATATAGTTGATGTCCGCCAAAGAAAACAATACGGAAATTTGCATCACCTTATCCGCAAAGGGATCGGCGACCTGACCAAATTTAGAAATGGCATCAAATTTTCTGGCGATATAGCCATCCACAATGTCCGTAAGGCTCGCAATCAAAAAGATGATCATCGCCCAACGTACCGGATGGGCGATGTCGGAATAGAACACCGCCAAGTAAAAAGGAATCAGAAACAACCGTATCAATGTGAGTATATTCGGAACGCGCTTCATCAAACACCCCTCCATTCTGCACCTGTCTGTCTTACTTTTATTCTATTCTATCTTTGCCCATTTGACCATTTCTACGGTAACCTTCCGCCGAATAAATTCCGAAAAAAAAAAAAAACGAGAAAGCGTCCACCTTTGCATCCTCGTTCATCATTATGGGTCATTTCTGAAACGGGTTGCCAAAATCACAATCGCCAGCCTTATTAAAAATTGATGACATTGTCTTGATAATGGATTCCTGTACCGGACAAAAAGACAATTTCATCGAAAAAATACTGCATTTTTTGCGAAACCGAAAGCATCAATTCAGGGTGCCATTGGACCGCAAAAATAGATTGATTTTTATCTTTTGTTTCAAACGCTTCAATCAATCCGTCTGCACTCCAGGCTGTCGCTTCAAACAGATCCGCCAAATCCTTGACTGCTTGATGATGGAAGGAGTTCACCAAATGCGACTCCCCAAGGAAGGAGGACAGGAAACTATTTGGCGCGATGGCTATGGAATGCGAAGCGTATTGACTGTTCGTTTTTTGATCATGCTGAACCGGAAACTGTTCCATGATGCTGATGTCCTGGTGCAGCGTCCCGCCAAAAGCGACATTCACGATCTGCATACCCCGGCAAACGGCAAAAATAGGTTTGCATTGTCTGTATGCCTCTTTTACCAAGGCTATCTCAAAGGTATCCCTTTCCGGATGAGTCGCCCCTAAATGATGGGTCGGTTCTTCATCATAAAATATCGGGGAAACATCTTGCCCTCCCGCTAATATCAGTCCGTCAATCGCATTGACATAGTGCTCTGCATCCAGCGGATCGCTGATGGGGATAACGAACGCAATCCCCCCTGCAGCCTGCACTCCATCAATAAATCCCTGCGGCGTGTATGTTTTATCCATTGGGCAGCCCGCAGTTGGTGCCAGATGGTTGCCGCCGATGCCAATAATTGGTTTCATTCATTTCTCCCCCGGTCGCTTTTTTAGTCTTTGCTTCAGTGCTATCATTTTATTTCAATTTACGTTTATTGATTCAAGATACAAAAAAAGCACATAACTGTATAACTATACACTCATGCACTCTGTATTCATTTTTTGTTTTCCCATAAGGAAGGTCCGCTCGATGAAGGGTACCCACCACTAGCTGGATAGATAGCGTCAGTTATTTAAAATGACAGGAAAGTCAAAAAGATGATCACGTGATGCACAAGATTCTTGCATGCAACAACACATCATCCACATAGAACCATTCATCATTTTCATCATGCTTTCCTCCATCCTACTCTGCTATTTATTAGATAAAGATTAGATAATTCATCCTTATCACATTTTCCAGTTATAAATTAAACACATTGTACCCCTTCGCAATCTGCATGTCAATGACGATTTCCTTATTCCTTGACCTTTCTCCATCTTTGTGAGCATCTGTTTTTCGTGCAGAATCTTTGATTATCCTTGCTTTTTTGGCCTCTATAGCATACGATTCATTTTATTAGTGCGCCGAGAACACCCGTGATTTCAATCGTGGGATGAATCGGCGCGGTCTTTTTTGTTCTTATGACAGCCTCGGCGTATAATTGGAGTAAAGGAGATGAGTTCAATGCTGCGATACAAAGCCTATCAATTCCGCCTCTATCCCAATCAGGAACAAACCATTCTGATTGCGAAAACCATCGGCTGTTCACGATTTGTCTTTAATCACTTTCTGGATCTCTGGAACACCACCTATGCGGAAACCGGCAAAGGCTTGTCCTATAACGCTTGCTCCGCCATGCTCCCCAAAATGAAAAGGGAAGAAGAAACCGGTTGGTTGAAAGAAGTCGACAGTATTGCGCTTCAGTCCTCCTTACAGCACTTAGCGGATTCGTTT
>NZ_FOTD01000025.1 GCF_900114465.1 Trichococcus palustris
ACCGGGATCTGAACGCAAGCATCAATATCAAGAATGAAGCCTTAAGGCTTCTAACCGCAGGAATCTGTGGGGATAGCCTACTCAATTAACCGGGGAATACTTCGGTGTTCGTAGGAATCCCCCACCTCTAGGCGAATGCGTAGGTGGGGGTAGTTCAAACTTATCTGCAAACAGCTATTAACCCCTTTCCTAATAGCCAGTGAATCCTTTTAGTGATTTATCGAGAGTGCCGAAAGGACTCCTCTTTCTTTCCATTCCACAATCATCCCAGTATACAGAAAAGAAGAGTGCATTTCCTCCCTTTTGATAGAGGTAGTGCACTCTTCCTTTGCATTCATCATTTCAGGTATGCCACTTCATAGCGTTTGGAATAGCTAGACAAGGTATGGCAAACAACCCAGTACAGGATTCCCATAACCACATACATCGGTAATACATAGGCGGAATTCATGGAATAAATGATTTTGGAACGATACGTGATCTCAGAAAATGAGATGATGGTGGTCAATGACGTATCTTTGATCAAGGATACAAATTGAGACACCAGCGACGGTACCATCGCACGAAACCCTTGCGGAATGACGATATGGTACAACGTTTCAAAATAGGTCAAGCCGGTTGACAGTCCGGCCTCCACTTGCCCGCGATGGACGGATTTCAAACCCGCGCGAATGATTTCTGCAATCATGCATGATTCAAAAAGAGTGAACGCAATTAATGCTGCTCCAAAAGTGCTGAAGCGGAAACCCATTTGCGGGAACCCGAAATAGGCCACGACAATGATCAATAAGAGCGGAATGCTTCGGATGACATCCATCAGAAAACCTAAAATTTTAGAAAGAAAGGGGATTTTCACAAAGCGGATGATCCCCAGTACAGAACCAACAGCAAAACTGAGCGCAATGGCCAACACAGAGAGCAACACCGTGTTCCCGACACCTTTCAATAAATATGTAATATTTCCGCCTGATAAGGCACCTACTATATCGAACATGAACTTTCTCCCCCCTATGCGACTTCCATTTTTCTTTCAACATATGCCATTACATAATTCAACGGCAAGGTGATGACCAAGTAGAACAAGCTGATGACCAGATACGTTCCCATCATATTGAACGTTTCACTGGAAACGAGATCGCCGGCATACATCAAGTCCGCACCCGCTACAAAGCCTAATACGGAAGAATTTTTCACCAATGTGATGAACTGATTGCCCAACGGTGGGATGACGATCTTAAAGGCCTGCGGCAACACAATATTAACCATTGTTTCCCAGTAGTTCAGGCCCGTCGCCAATCCGGCTTCCATCTGCCCAGCCGGAACGGCCTGAATACCCGTTCTGACGACATCGGCAATGAACGCTGTCGAATAAATCGTCAACCCGATTGTCCCTGCCGCCATACCGTTCATTTTAACGCCTAAGACCAAGGGAATGGCGATGTAGAAAAACATCGTTATCACCAATAATGGGATATTTTTAAAACATTCCACATACAAATTCCCAATTTTATTCAAAGCTTTGTTTTTCGATACTTGAAAAACAGCTAACAGTGTACCAAAGATTAAACTTAATAACATCGCAACCAAACTAGCAATCAACGTTGTGCGGAAAGCTAGCGAAAAGGTATCAAAATACTCTACTAAAATAGTAAACACTCACGTCACTCCCCTATTCAAACTCACCAAACCATTTGTCATCGATAGCCGCAATCGTGCCATCTGCTTTCAACTTCGCAATCGCATTATTTAAGGCAGCCAAGAATGCATCATCATCTTCATTGATGGCTATGCCGTATGGCTCATTCGTCAATCTTCCGCCAGCCATGTGGAAGCCCGGTGTCTGTGACATCATCCCCATCAAGATAACGTTATCCGATGTGTAGGCATCGGCCTGCCCTGCAACCAACGTCGTAAAGGCTTCTGATTCGGTATCATATTCGCGTGTTTGCGCTTGTGGAGCCAACGTTTTCATGTTGAGCATCATCGTCGTTCCCTTTGCTCCGGCTACGACCGACTCAGCGGTTAAATCTGCAACACCGTTAATAGCGCTACCATCCGGCACAATGAACGCCTGCCCGCCGATATAGTAGGGATCAGTGAAATCAATTACTTTTTCGCGTTCTTCAGTGATGGTCATGGTACTGATGACGGCATCGGCGATGTTATTTTTTACAAACGCGACCCGGTTTTGGCTTGAAACTTCGACAAATTCAGCATTGTCAGCCGATCCGGTCAGCTCCTTCGTAATCGCGCGCGCAACATCGGCATCATGGCCTTCCACTTCGCCTGTGTTTACATTCAATTGACCGATTAAGGGAGTCGTTACAACGGTTGCCCAGACGATCTTTTTATCGCCATGTGCAATGCGATCCATGACGCTTTCTTCCGATACTTTTGTACAGCCACTCAGCAGCAGGAAAGCGGATAATGCAGACAGCAGCACAATTTTTTTATTCACTTTCTTCATTACGTTTGCACCTTACTTTCACCTGAAATTAATGGTTAATGATTTTGCTGAGGAATTGTTTTGCACGTTCGTCTTTAGGGTCCTCAAAGAACTCTTCGCTTGGTCGATCTTCTACAATTTCCCCGTCAGCCATAAAGATGGTACGGTCGGAAACTTCGCGGGCAAATCCCATTTCGTGTGTCACGACGATCATGGTCATCCCTTCTTTGGCCAATTTTTTCATGACGTCCAATACATCGCCGATTGTTTCTGGATCCAAGGCGCTGGTAGGTTCATCAAACAGCAGGACGGAAGGGTTCAAGGCCAAGCCACGGGCAATCGCAATCCGCTGTTGCTGTCCACCGGATAATTTAGCCGGATAAGCATCTTTTTTATCTAACATGTTTACTTTTTCCAAGAGTTCTTCAGCTGTTTTTCTGGCTTGCTCCGGAGACTGTTTCAATGCTTTAACAGGTGCAAGCATAATATTTTCCAATACGGTTTTATGCGGATATAAATTAAAGTGCTGGAAAACCATCCCTACATTTTTACGGATAGCCGTGATATCCGTTTTTTTGTCGTGAACATTTTTGCCCTGAACGAGCAATTCGCCTTCTGTAATTTCCTCCAAAGCGTTGATGCAACGGATCAATGTACTTTTCCCTGATCCGGACGGTCCAAGAATAACCGTTACTTCCCCTTGGTTAAACGTAACATTAATATTTTTTAACGCTTGGAAATTCCCGTAATATTTATTGACATTTTTAAACTCAATCATAGATGACACTCTCCTGATCACTATTTGTTCCTAAATGAAAAAGGGTTACAAGTGCTGATTTTATCTGTTCTGTCTTAGCAAAACGCTGCCAAAAAAAGTGAAGCGTTACCATCCGCTACCTTTTCTCAATGCTTGGTCCAACAAAACCAGAAACCGGCCTTTCTTTTCTTGAAAAACAGGTTATCCAGGACCGTAACAGGCCCAAAAAATCCGACTCCCTCCAATTACACGAACATTATAGCACAAAGATATCTTCAAAATTAGCATAAATCACATTTTTTTAAATAAAAATAGCGAAAACGACCATTGACTTCCACTGATTATCCGAACATTAACAATTTAAACGTTTTCTCTCGTTATCACCACTTAAGCAAGGCTGAATGAAACGGGAAGGGATGCGTCCCAAAAAATAAAGTCCGGTAGCCGAGTCAGTCATTCAGATCCGCGCACCGGACTCGCTTCCGTAAAAAACCGGATGCAAAAAATCCCGTCTTCCCAGATCAACGTCTGGAAAGACGGGATGTTCTTATTTCAGCTTGTCTTGTTCCATTAATTTCCCCAGGAAGTACGGCATTTGGACGCGCCACCACTCCCAGTCGTGATGGACATCAGGTCCCCAGAAATCGATCCAGGCCGGGATGTTCTTGAAGCGCAGAACCTCCTCGATTTTGTGTGTATCGCGGATGCTGACCTCTTCCCAGTTGCCCTGGCCGACGGCGACGATGATGTTGCCGGAACGGTACTTATCGAGGAACCAGCCGTCGTTTTGGTTCCACAAATAATCGATCGGCGAATTTTCGTAAACGTTCCGGTCATGGTAGTCCCCGAAGAAGTAGCGCACGTCATACAGCCCGCTCAAGGCAATGACGGTGTCGAAGACATCCGGATGGCGGAAATAGAAATTCAGGCTGTGGTAGGCACCCATGCTGCAGCCGGTCACCATCAGCGGTCCGTGGTAATTGGTCTGGTATTTGATGTGCGGCACCAGTTCCTGGAGGATGTATTGTTCATAGCGGTCATGCATGTTTGCCCGATCATAAGGACTCTTCCATTCGCATAGCCAGGATTCTTTATCCACGCTGTCGGGTGTGTAGAATTGCACCAACCCCTGTTCGATGAACCAGCTGCAGGCTGCGATCATGCCGAAATCGGCATATTCATTCTGGCTTCCGCCGGATGAAGGGAAGACGATGATCGGTTTGCCCGCGTGCCCGTAGCGATTGAAATGCATTTCGCGGTCCAAGTGGCTGCTCCATTGTGATGAATGTTCTGCGTGCATCTTTTTTCCCCCTGTCTTAGTTCGTTATGGAAATCATACGGATGATGTCCATCAGTTCCTCATATTCGGCTGCACGGACGACATAGCCGAAGTCGCCCATTACAGCGGCGAAGATGCCCGGCATCTCTTCAAACAACACGACATTGTTGCCGTAGCGTTCCATCACATCTTCATGGCTGAAGAGGTACGGATGGACTCCCTTACGGCTGACGTAGCAGCAGTAGTAAGGACGTCTCATAGTGACATTGAAATGTCCATTTCCGACCAAATTGCCGTACGCCGCATACAAGTCTACATCATTGGCCCAATTCCACATGTCCAACGTGTGCCCGCCAGGCGGACGCAGGTTCGCTTCCAGAGCTACCAGGCTGCCATCCGGCAAACGGAAAAATTCAAAATGGAAAAAACGCTCCTGCAGATGGAAGGCTTTGACGAGCTTTGCCCCCGCTTCGCGCAGGTCTTCCGGCATGTGCCGGTCCACATAGTAATACATATCCGCATTGTCCGCCACTATTTCCAGGACAGCTTTGTCATAGACGAGCGTTGCATCGAAAAGGATATTCCCTGACGCATCCGTCAGCCCGTCGTACGTGACGATCTGCCCGTCGATGAACTCCTCCAGAATGTAGGATTCGTTGGGATTCTTCACATGGTAGAAATGCTGCAGGTCCCATTCGGAATTTATTTTGTGCGTATCCGCCGCACCGACGCCCGAATCTGGTTTGATGCAGACCGGATAACCGTATTCGCGGCACAACCCCAAGGCATCCTCGTAGTCACCGATAACCCGCCCTCGCGCAACCTTCAGACCGATTTCCTGGAATTTTTCCTTCATGGACGATTTATGCTTCACATAGGCCATGTCTTCATTTTTGAAGCCGAAGACGTTGAAGTCGGTGCGCAGACGGGCATCGCTCTCCAGCCAATATTCGTTGTGGGATTCGATCCGGTCCATCTTGCCGTGCTTGTAGGTCAGATAGGCCACGGCACGGAGCATCTCGTCATAATTTTCCATATCGTTAACGCGATAATATTCCGTCAGACTATCGCGCAAGTCTTTTTCCAACAGGTCGTACGGTTCGCTGGCGATGCCGAAGACGTTCACGCCCGCTTGCTTCAAACCGGTGGCGAAGCGCTGGAAATTGTGCGGAAAGTGTGGGGAAATAAATACATAATTCATTGGTGCAACCTTCTTCCTATTTAAACATTAAATTGTAATGAGAATGTACCATTTAACCGGGTAATAAACAAGTATTATCCGCGATAATGAAAGGAAATTGCGGAAAAGTCCCCGTGCTTTTCCGCAGTCATCGCCCTTCGTGACAGACTAGGTCCCCACATCACAAAATGCAAATTTCCGATAGTCCTTCCCTTGGGAGGGTCTCTCACGGTTCCGTAAATCTCTGTCGACTCCCACACTGCAAGAGCTGCTTGGGTGCTGTGCCAAATTCCCGAAATCTGCGCCCAATCCATAAAGGCTCGCCGAGCACGCGAGCGCTAAAAAAGCACGCTGTAGATCCGTTCGTTTTGCAGCGAATGATCGTACAGGGTGCTTTTTCTGACTATGGTTATTCTGCGTTTGCGTACTGATTCAAGTTCCGCCCACAAGCGTAACCCTGATCAGGGGGCTTCTACTCAGTGGCGACAGAAGCATAGCGGTAACTGATTGGTCCGGATACCGGCGTATAGATATCCTTCACATAGGCTTTTTGCAAGTATGCTTCAGATGATTGGTAAAGTGGGATGTGTACATAATGTTCCCCCAACGCGGCCTGTTCAATTTTCACCAACGTCGCCCAACGTGCGTTGACGTCATTGTATTCCATTTTCGATTGCGCAACAAGCGCATCAACATCTGCAAATGAGTAATGTCCGCGGTTTGTATCCGACGCGAAGCGTTCCACATAATTGATCGGATCCGCAAAGTCCGCTTCCCAATAAGCCGCTGCCAGTTGATAGTCGCCTGCTTTTACATTGGCGATCCGCGAACTTTCAGGCATCGCTTTGATTTCGATGGTCAATCCCGGCAAGTTTTCCTGCAGTTGGCTTTGCACAAATTCCGCCAACTTCTTGTGCTCTTCTGTATCCGAAATCGTTAGCGTCAACGTCACTGCCTTTTGGCCGATTTCAGCCAAGCCTTGTTGCCAAGCCTGTTGCGCCGTTGCAAGGTTATAGCTCACCAAATCACCGGCGTCTGCACGGAAGTCCGCGCCCGTTTCAGGATTCTTCGCCAAGCCGACCGGCACATAACCGGTGCTGACAATGGAACCATCCTGCAGAACATTTTCTGTGAATTGCGCGGTATCGATAGCCAAAGCCAGCGCTTTGCGGATGTTTTGGTTCGCCAATTCGGTTGTCGTTTCGTTCATTTCAATGTAATTGATCCGCGATTTCAGGCGTTCCGCATAATCGGCATCACTTTGGAATTCTTGGACAAAATTACCGCTGAGCGGCACCCGGTCCAACTCATCGGATTTGTAAAGATTCACGCCCGTTTCGGTATCCTTGATGACTTGGAAATCAACTTCATCCAGTTTTACATTCCCCTTATCCCAATAATCCTCATTTTTAACCAGTTTCCACGCACCACCCTTAGCGGCACTCCAGTCCGTCACTTCAAACGGTCCATTATAGAGAATCTTATCGGAAGCAATGCCGTATTCGTTCCCTTTTTCGGTCGCAAAGGTGCGGTTTTGCGGGAAGAAATAAGGCAGCGTCAACAGTTGCATAAAGTAAGGTGTCGGTTTTTCCAACGTCACTTCCAATGTCTTATCATCGATGGCTTTGACGCCTAATTCACTGACCGCTTTTTCGCCAGCATAAATTTCGGCAGCATTTTTGATTACCCCATCGACCATATAAGAATAGCCTGATCCTACAGCGGGATCGACAATCTTTTGCCAAGTGTAGACGTAATCGTCAGCCGTCACATCTTCTCCGTTGGACCATTTCGCGTCGGATCGAATTTTAAACGTATAAACCGTTTGGTCACTGCTGATTTCCGGCAAAGCCTCCGCCCCTGTCGCGATCAGCTTGCCGTCCAGATCATAGCCCACCAATCCTTCGAATACATTGTTTAGCGTATTGAAAGCAACCATTGTCGAAATATGCATGGAATCCAACGAGTCCATGTCCCCCGTTTCGGACAAATGTAAAACCTGTTTTGTCGCTTCCGAAGTATCGCCTGCACTTTCTGAAGCGTTTTTGCCACAGCCGCTCGCCAACAAAACAAAAGCGGCCAATGGAACCAACGTCCATAATCTATTTTGAAATCTTCTCATCCTTATCTGCCCCTCAATCGTTTTTCTCAGGTTTCAATCAAAATCTACCCTGTCTTTCCGTTCAGCCCTCATAAACACGAGAGCCAACGTTAGACATTTTTATAACCAGATGCCTTCCAGTCATCGCTGTCTTCGATTAACCTGCATTTATCAGACTACCATAGTTGCTCGCGCTTGAATAATAAGCATTTCCGAACGATATTGATAGTTTTTTCCGAACACCATGACCGGCCAATAGAGGCGGGGAACCCCCAGTGTTGAGGTACAAAACACGGAATGAGCCCATCTTATTCCGCGGCTTATGGCGCAGCACATTTGACCAACCCCGGAAACAGTTGCATTTTGGGTTTTACCTTTATATAGTAGAAGACAATAAAGTAAATGGAGGTTTTACAGATGAACGTTACTACCGATTGGGTGGATGGTCATGCCTTTGTATCAAAAGGTGATTCTAATTTTGAAATAACATTAAGTTCCAACGGCGATGGTTATGCCATTGCGCCGACACCGGCAGAAGCAATCCTATCTGCCCTTGCAAGCTGCACCGCCATTGATATGATCGTCATTTTGAAAAATTACTCGGACAAAATCACCCGTTTTTCCATTCAGACAGAAGGGACACGATTCGATGCCCCTCCAAAAGGATTCGAAAAAATCACTTTGACCTGTCACATTGACGGCGATATCGCCGCGCAAAAAGTCCTGTTTGCCCTTAAAAGCAGCCGCGAAAAGTATTGTATGGTAGCTGACTCCTTGAAAGCGGCTATCGACTATCGTGTCATTCTAAATGGAGAGTCGGTAACAGCATAACCTTTCTACATTGTTTATGGGATGCGTAGGAATCACAAAATTATTATCCAAAAAGAATAGCCAACAGGATCCGATTCACCGCCATGCAATAGAGTAGAAAATTGAAAGTAAAACAACGACTTCTTTGTGGGTCGTTGTTTTACTTTAAGGTTCCCTTCATCAAACCGTACGTGAAGTTTCCCCTCATACTGCTTGTCGACATTCTTCGTCATGCGCCTTACGGGCTGTACAGCCGACAAGTTTCCCCGTCTATACTTGGTCATTTCTCGCATTGCGCCAAGACGGCTCCTTTTGTTGTAGGGCAACTTTGCCGTTGGGAAAATGGAATCTTCAAACGTTTTTTCATTCTCCCAGTTACTCCTGTATCCTCAAACTGCTACAGTTCATCCCCGATCCTCCTCCACGATTGGTGGTTTATTTCGCATATCCGTCATCGTTTCACCTCTTCCCGTTTTTGTGAAATAAATAATTTGAACTGAAAACTCTTTCAAATTTATTACACTGTTTACATTTTGTTTTCATTGGTTTATTATAAATAAAAAGATAGAAGAGAGGAAGATGAATATGTACTCACTAATAGCATTAATAACATTCACCATATGCGCTGTTTCTTTTTTAAACTTAATCGCTTCAGAAATGGAAGCTTAATCAACCAACAGATGGAATAGTCAAGTACCCAAACTGCCAATCCGATTATCGGAACGCCATCAACTCGAACCTAGGGACATATGCCACGCATTTGAAAACGCTCGATATTTTTCATTAATTGCATGTCAATAATTTAATATATAAAAATGCCCGTTCCCCTTATCGAGAGCGGGTTTTTTATTGTCCTTTTGAGTATCCTTTTCATAATTCCTCCTTTTGCCGCATAAAAAATTCCCATCGTCATTCTAATCTTATTACGCATCAAAAGTATGTATCCAGCGAAAAGAAGAAATGATGATTTGCTAATTGAAAAAAGGTAATGAGCAACAGGAAATCCTGATGCTCATTACCTTTTTTCGCTATACGTTTACACTGATTTTGGCTTTCTGTTCAACCAATCGTTTGGCTTGGGCGACAATGTTTTCTGCCGTCAAGCCGTATTGTTCCTTCAAGTAGTCTGCCTGCCCTACTTGACCGAAGGCTTCGCGGACACCGACGCGGTATTGCAGAGTCGGTTTCAATTCGGCCAAGGTTTCCGCTACGACACTGCCGATCCCACCGATGACATTGTGGTTCTCGGCGGTGACGATGGCGCCTGTTTCGGCAGCCTTCAACAGGGCTGCTTCATTCACCGGTTTGACGCGGTACAGGTCGATGACCGTGGCCGAAATCCCCTCCGCCGCCAGGCGATCGGCGGCTTGCAACGCATCCGCAACCATGATTCCGGAGGCGACGATGCTGACATCGCTGCCTTCCCGCAACAGTTTGTAGCCATCTTCAAATGTTTCGCCTTCCTCATAGATTTCAATGGCATTTTTGCGGATCATCCGCACATAATTCAATCCATCGGTATGATATGTTTCTTCCAGGATAGCGCGCAAGCATTTATCATCACTGGCCTCATAGATGTGCGCATGGGGAATGGAGCGGAGCAAGGATAATTCTTCAAAAGGCATATGCGTTCCGCCGTTCGCTTCGGCGGTTACCCCCGCATCCGAGCCGATGATGGTCACGTTCGTTCCAGCATAGGCCACCGAGATGAAAATCTGGTCAAAGACACGTCTGCTGGCAAAAGGCCCGAAGGTATGGATGTACGGTTTGAATCCGGCCACCGACAGTCCCGCAGCACAACAAACCTCCTGGGCTTCCATGATGCCCACGTTTATATACCGGTCGCCAAGCTCATCCTTGATTTTGTCTGTTGACATCGAGCTCGATAAGTCCGCTTCCAACACAACGACACTTTCATCTTTCCGTGCTTTTTCAAGCAAGAATTTGCGGTATACCTCGCGCATTTCTGTTTTACCCATTTTTGCTTCAAATGTCATCCTTATCTCACTCCTATCTCAGTGCCGATTCTTTCCGTCACTACTTCGATTTCTTCTCTCATTTTTTCATCCAGACGGATATGGTGGTTGCTGTACATCTCTTCGATGCACGGAACACCCTGCCCTTTGACGGTATCCAAAATGATGGCGATCGGTTTCCTGGTCATTATTTTAGCCTCTTCAACGGCTTTATTGATTGCCTCAACCGAGCTGCCATCCACTTTCAGCGTATGGAACCCGAAGGCTGAAAATTTCGTTTCGAAATCAAAGGGGTTGCAAATTTCGGTTGTATAGCCATCCAATTGCTTCTTGTTGTCATCGATGAATACGATGAAATGGTCCAACTGTCTATGCGCCGCAAACTGGATTGCTTCCCAGCATTGCCCTTCGTTCAATTCCCCGTCCCCGACTATACAGTAGGTATAATTTTCACGCCCGGCGATTTTATTGCCATAAGCAATGCCCGTAGCCGAAGAAATTCCTTGCCCTAAAGAACCCGTGGTCATGTCCACACCCGGCGTCTTGTTTTTGTCGGGGTGCGAAGGCAAGCTGGTTCCGTTTTGATTCAGTGTATAAAGCCACTCTTCCGGAATGTACCCTTTCAGGAATAACGTTGCATATAAGGCTGGACCGGCATGCCCTTTCGATAGGACGAAAAAGTCGCGATCCAAGTCATCTTTCGTTTCCGGACTTGCCTGTAAGTGATTGCCGTATAGGACGGCGAGCGTCTCTACAATCGAGAGACTGCCGCCGTAATGACCATAACCCATAAAGTTCAATTCCTTTAATGTGTAGTAACGGATCTGGTCTGCAAAGTTTTTCATTTCGGTGCTATTCATCTATTCCATACCCTCCTTTAGTCTGCGGTTACTGTCTTTTTGCTTTTATCGAGCGCTGTCAATCCAAAAAGGATGGCAACAACAATACCGATTCCGATGATGATTGCTGTTTTTCCGCCCGTGTTGGCCAATACCCCTAAAATGATACCGGATGAAGCGAAATCTGCATCTGAGAATGTTGAACCAGCGAAACCTAATTGGCCTAATACCGGCATTAAGAATACTGGCAAGAAGCTGATCAACATACCTTGCAGGAATGACCCAGCAATGGCTCCTCTTAAACCGCCGGAAGAATTCCCGATGACACCGGCAGTCGCACCACAGAAGAAATGGGGAACAACACCGGGAAGGATGATGATACCACCCGTGAAGATCATGATGATCATGCTGACAAGACCGCCGACAAAACTTGAGAAGAAGCCGATCAATACGGCATTCGGTGCATAAGGATAAAGGATTGGACAGTCCAAGGCTGGTTTTGCGTTTGGCACTAATTTATCAGAGATACCTTTGAATGCTGGGACGATTTCATTCAGGATCAAACGAACCCCCGCAAGGATGACGAATACGCCGGCAGCGAATGATCCGGATTGTTGCAAAGCGAAGATAAGATAGTTTGTTCCACTGCTTAAGTTTTCTTGGATGTAAGTAGGGCCTGCGAACAAGGCGACCGTGGTGTAGATGACAGTCATTGTTATAGCGATGCTGACTGTGGAATCACGCAGGAAACCAAGGCTCTTAGGGAAGTTGATGTCTTCCGTAGATTTTTCTTTGTTCCCGACTAATTTTCCGACATACCCGCTCAATGCATAGCCAACGGCACCGAAGTGTCCCAAAGCGACCGAGTCATTGCCTGTTAAATCAACCATGAAGCGTTGCACCAACGCTGGCGATATGGACATGATGAGCCCTAACACCAAACCGCCCAGCAAAATAAGCGATACTGAAGTGAAGCCGGCTACGGACATGATTACGGCAACCATACACGCCATATACAAGGTATGGTGCCCGGTTAGGAAGATGTATTTGAACTTCGTGAAACGTGCAATCAAGATGTTGAAAATCATACCTGACAACATGATAAGGGCTGTACTTGTGCCATATTGATTTAATGCGACGGCTACGATTGCTTCATTGTTCGGGATAACCCCTTGCATATTGAAGGCTACTTTGAACATTTCCCCGAAAGGCGCCAACGCACCGACGATGACGCCGGCACCTGCCGTTACAACGAGGAACCCGACGAACGTCTTCACGCCGCCTTTGACAATATCAGCGGTTGATTTCTTTTGAAGCACGGAACCTAAAACGGCAATCAATGCCACTAAAATGGCAGGAGTGCTGGCAATGTCAATCAGGATCTTTAATATTCCATTCATAATCTCTACACCTCTTCTGTTTTTTTATTTTAGATCAAGCCTTTGTCTGTGCATGCTTGGGTAACTTTTTCGCGCAATTCCTTCATATCGATGATGCTCTTCAAGAAACGTACATCACCCAAATGCCCGGCAGAGTTTTCTAAATCCTGTCCCACAAACCAAACATCCGCGTCGCTTGGGCTGGCAGAACTCAAATCATAATGCTGCACCGTCACTTTGTCATTGACACCCATTTCCTTCAAGATCGTTTGAATATTCATTTCCACCATAAAACTCGAACCCAATCCTGAACCACATGCTGCTCCAAATCTAACCATAAATAATCTCCCCTTCGCTGAACATATTTATTATTTCTTCGCTCGTTGTTGCCGCTTTCAATTCTGCTAACTTTTCTTCGGAACTTAAGATACCCGTCAGTTCCGACAACGCTTTCAAATGCGTTTGATTATCGATTGCCGCTATGCAGATGATAGTATCGACTGCATGGGCAGCGTCATTCAATAAATGAACGGGCTCCTTCAGCCTCAACATGGCCATGCCGATTCGGTTTACGCCTTCTTCCGGTCTGGCATGCGGGATGGCTACCCCTTTCCCCAAGTCAATGAACGGTCCAAATTCTTTCACTTTATTGATCATTGCTGAAATGTATTCCCCTGATATGGAGTCATTTTTGAGCAACGGGTCTCCTGCAAAACGGATTGCCTCTTCCCAATCAGAACAATGATCGGCGAACTGAATGGTCTCGGCAACTAATAAGTCTTTCAACATAGGTTCATTTCTCCTTCCGTAGGCTTTCGTTGGATAAAGAGTCGTTCGCAACTCATTCCGCAAAGCCCCTTCGTTTTCTATTTTTGCGTGTTTCTTGATGACGTCGATCAGTCCATTCAAATCCGGCCCTAAGTAACTATCCACCGGAAAAACGGATAAAACCGTACGCACAAGATGCTTTTTCGATTCCGCATTCATCATCGGATTTACGATGAATACAGGCTTTGTTGACTCTACATAGACAGTTGAAAATACGAGGTCATATTCATTTGGGTCAAGCGCATAGAGGCTGTCCAGATTGTGCCCTTCTATCCACTTGATATTCCCGAACAGCTGCCTCAGTTCCGATAAAAGGATCAGGGAAGAACTGATTCCGCTCGGGCAGATGACCGCCGCACGATAATTATTTTTCCGATTGATCTGGCCTTCAATTTCCCCGCCGAAATGGATTGTAAAGTAAGCAATCTCATTATCGGATATGGGCCTTTCTGCATAATCCGCCAATGCTTGCAACGCCCGTTTAACCAATATGAATAGGCGTTGATGCTTTTCTTGGATAAGGTCCGCCAAAACATTGTCAAGTTCAATCCCAAAGACAATGCGGTAGTAGGCCGGCACAAGATGAAGGTATAGATTTTTAAAAAGCTCATCTTTCCTGTTGAAGCTGACGACAGAAATGCGTTCCATTTCGGAAATGATGTCCATTGTCAATTCTTTAAGGACTTCATCTTCGCTGCCTTCCCATTTGCCTTCGATAGTTCCCAGAAACAACATCACAATAAAGCGAATCTCATCTTGCGCACCGCATCTATCCTCGTCTTTGAAAAGATGGTGATAGACCTCTTCACCAAGGTCCCATAAAGGACTGTTATCCAAGATTTCTTGTTGTTTTTGCGTGAAAGCTAACTGCCCTTGGACACGCTGCACGCGAATGCGATTGTAAAGGATCAAATAAAGCGAGTCGCGTATTCTTTCCTCAACATATTGAATCTTACGCTCCGCAGAATAGTCATTGATGATGCGGATGATCGGTTCCAATTCGATGGTTTCTTGCCAATCTTCGACGATGTAGTTCAACGCCCAGTTGCCGGAAGCATGTTGCAGCAATCGGCTGATGCTGTGAAAAGCCATCAAACGTTTGTCGAATTCTTGTCCTTCCAAAAAATATCCTTTGGAACGTTGATATTCTAAGGTGAGGTGATACTCGGACAATTTACAGCGCAAGCGTTTGATATCCGATAACGTTGTGTTTTTGCTTACCTTCAATAAATCTTGGTAGTGAAAATTAGAGATGAACTCTTTTCGAATGAAGGTATAGAGGTAAATCATGTACACTCGCTCTTCTTCATCCAAATAGATCTGCGGTGAAGAAAAAGCGGTTTGAAGCTCGGCTTCCATGGCGATCAAGGTTTTGGGAACGGCGTATTTTTCAGCATCGAAGTAAACCGTCGGGAAATTATTTTTGGACAACAACTCATTCAAGGTAGCTAAGTCTTGAACGAGCAGGGTTGTCGGTTCGTTTAACTTCAAGCCCAGTTCCCAAAAGTACATCTGCGGCATGGCAATGATTTTTTTCAGGAGTATTAATAATCGATTATTGTACATGTAGGTCCTCCTTACATAAATGAGTATAGCTTGTAACCCTTTTCATTCATAGTTCATCTGAGCCCAATCGATTTCCGGGAATCGGAAAATGGCTGGGCTGAATCCAAAAAAGGTAGACAAGCCCCGCAAACCAGGCTCATCTACACAGACTTATTTACAGTTGCCTTCGGGTAACGGACGCAACTTTTTAGCCGAAACAAATGCGTAATCCACGCTAACGCTTTGCAGCATTATTTTGTGTATAAATTCACATGAAAAAAGGCCACCCGCCAACACCCTCTTACATACCCTGTCATCTTAGTTGGACAAAGACTTCGACGGAAGGTATCTGTGGGAAATGTTAACCGTGACCAGATTCCATTATATCAAACAACAGCCGAACCTTAAAGATGAAAATAGCCTCGCGGAAACAATGAACGACGAAGTGGAAAAATAAGTTTTTTCCCCAAAAGAAATAAGCCATCCCTTTTTTGCTGAGGATGCCTTATTTTTGTCCATTTCAGTTCCGGTCAGCCGCTTTCATTTGAACTGCTCCAATAGATCGACCCGTGTGATGATGCCGAGAATGGGTTCTTTATTGTTCCCGTTTTGCGTAACCAGCAGCGCCTCGATATTTTTATCTTTAAATTCGGCTTCTGCCTCGTATATCGTCGCCTCTCGCTTGATGAAGGCAAAATTATTCTTGTTTTCATCCAACGCTAAAATATCGCTGGCGGTCGCTTCACCCAATGAAACGGTGCCCTCCTCGGCATGTTGGGCAAGCCAATGGGTGATGCCGTTGTCCGTCAGCAAGCCGACGACTTCGTTGTTTTTGTTCTTGATGGGGAATTTGGTGTAGTCCTTGGTCCGGATGAGATCCAAAACAGCGGCCAAACGACTCGATTCCTCAAAGAATTTCACTTCATTCGTTTTGATGTCGAAGGCTGTAATGGGCCGCAGCAACTGACCATGCACTTCCTTGATCAGATCCAAAGACTCATCGGTGATGATCACCAAATCCTTCTGATTGCCATGGCTCAAGAAATTCCGCAGATCCCCCAGCACTTGAAAGGTATCTTTCTTTAATTTGACGTAACGGTCGTAGCGCGAAGCGTTCTCCACCAATTCATAGAAGCTGTAATACTGTTTGCCTCTGTCGGGTTTATACTTCTCGTTAAAAAATGTCTCGATGTCATTAAAATAGCCCATGAATGCTTCATTGTTATTTTCTTGCATAAAGCTCACCCCTTAAAAATAGGATTTTGATGCAGAAGGATATCGCACCGTCTCTCACTCAGCCAATCTCCTTAAACCTAGGCTTCCGCCCCTCTTTGGCCCGAACACGCTATTTCTCACTATCATTATATTTCCATTATCGCATTATCGAGCCATTATTTAAAGGCTATTCGCTAAATTTCTACAGCGCTTTCATTTGTTTTCTGGATGCGAAAGGGCCACCTCATTTCGAGGCAGCCCGCTCATTCCCTGCTATACTGTCAGGTTTTTTACCGCTAAAAACTTGCTGCATAACTTATCCAGCTCTTGTTCCAGTACTTCGCTCGTTTCATCCGAGTAACTTATATTTTTAATCGGCGTTTCTTCCATGTCCATCAAAAACTCCGGAATAATTTTTTCATCCTCAACACGAATGGTAATTTGCGGGTGATAGGTAGACGTGCCGCAGCATGCCGGTGCCAAATACGCCATTTCATAGCGATTGCTATCTTTTTCTCTGATCCTAAAGTACCCATCTCCAATAAACTCTTTTTCGGGCCCGAAGTGTTTCAGTATCAGGTCCAATTCTTTTTTATCCATTGAAAAAAGCCCCTCTCCATCATCATCCAAAATATAACATGATTGCCTTATCTTTCGGAATCCTGCCGCTTGCAACAACCTTTTTTGTCGTCAGCTGATGCTTTCCAACTGCTTCTGTCACCATCAATTATACCACGAACGAACCCATTTGCACATTCGTTCACAACTGTATTTCCGAGGGTCTTACCTCTAGTTTCAGGTACCTTTGTGTTAAAATGGATACCATCAACACGAAGGACGATTCCGTTTTTTACAGATTTCGCCTAACAGGCATGATTGACACATACAACTTGCGGGCAATTCGGCTACGGAATCTATTCCAATACCAAAAGGGGGCGTCAGAATGCCAATCAGACTGATTGCGGTAGATATGGATGGCACATTTTTGAACAGCCGCAAAAGCTATAACAAGGAACGTTTCGACAAATTGTATCAGCGCATGGTGGAGAAGGATATCCGGTTCGTCGTGGCAAGCGGCAATCAATATTACCAGCTGCGTTCCTTTTTCCCGGAAATACAGAATGACATTGCGTTCGTCGCAGAAAACGGCGCCTACGTAGTGGACAGAAACAAGGAGCTTTCCGTCGGGGAAATGTCTGCGGAAACCATCGAAAAGGTACTGAAGATTTTCCGGGACTTGAACGCCTATCCCCAGCTGGTCGTCTGCGGGAAAAACAGCGCCTATGTCGACCTTTCCGCATCCGATTATTTCTATGAAAAGACCCGCGAATATTATCACCGCTTAAAGAGAGTCGCTTCTTTTTCCGGCATCGAAGATACCATCTTTAAATTTACGGCGAACTTTCAGGAAGCCGAATTGCCGGAATTGTTGGAACACTTCCGGAAAGAAGTCGGCGATGTCGTATCCCCCGTTTCGAGCGGACACGGCTCCATTGATTTCATCATTCCCGGCCTGCACAAAGCGTCCGGTATCCAGCTGTTGCAGAAGGAATGGCACATTTCCGACGAGGAGACCGCCGCTTTCGGCGACAGCGGCAACGATATCGAGATGCTGCAGCATGTGGCCTACAGCTTTGCGATGGCAAACGCCGCCGAGCCAGTGAAACAGGCTGCCAAATACTTGACTGCTTCCAACAACGAAGACGGCGTGCTGGTTGCGATGGAACGCTTGCTGGAAATGGAATGATTCAAAAAATAAAAGCTGTCAACCGGTCGCTTCATACCGATCCGTTGCCAGCTTTTTGTTGCAATGAATGAAGGATGCGGCTCTCTTTTGCGAGCCACTTATTTCTTTTTCTGGATCCCCTTCTTGGGAGCGGCATTTTTGATCAGATTTTTCTTCAACCATTCGTAGTAGTACACGTTTGGCACAAACGCGAAATCCGTCAAAACATGGGAGATTGCCAGATAGATGTCATCTTCGCTGTACGGTCTGTAAGTGAAGTCCTCGATTGCTTCCACCATCTTTTCCAGATCGAAATCCCTTTTTCCGAAAACTTTTCTGCAGTCTTTGTTTGTCTTTTGCAACTCCTTGTAATAGCGTTTCGCGCTCAGCTCATCCCCCTGTTTTAAGGAAAGCAGAATAAGCGGCAACAGCATCTGGGGCGGAATCGTCATCAAAGCGCGTATGGAGCTCCTTTGCCTTCTCTAGTTGTTCCAATTGGTAATAGATAGCGGGCGCCCAGATTGTCCTGTTCGCTCAACCGCAGCAAAAAAGAACAGGACTCCTTAGGACTGAACGCAAGGACGCGTGCTTCTCCTCATCAGCAGGATTCCCCTCTCGGCAATCCTTCCTGACGATGCTCCAACTGTACGATTCTCAGTATTTGTGCTAATTTAGAGATAACTTACAGTAGTCACCCTAAAAAGATAAATGCACAATACCTTGCCATAAACTTTGATTCGTATGTATATTGTTCTGTCTCTAGTCATCCAATTTAGGGAGGTTTTTTAATGAAAATCGGAATTATTGGCGCAAACGGAAATGCCGGCCGCGCAATCTATTGGGAAGCGACGAAGCGTGGCCACGAGGTAACCGCCATCGTGCGAAATCACAAAAAAGCGGAAGACCTTTTTGGGTCTGAAGCGGCCATCCTCGCAAAAGATGCCTTCGATTTGGCGAAGGAGGACCTGGTTGCCTTCGATGCCATCGTCAACGCCTTTGCCACAGAGCCTGCCAAAGCCTACCGGCATGTCGATTTAGCAGCTAAACTGATTGCTCTTTTACGGGAATCCGATTCGCCTCGCCTCGTTTTCATCCTTGGTGCGGGCAGTCTGCTGACTGGCGAAGACAAGCATCTATTCGTTGATGACATCCGTGAGATACCTGGGCACGAAGAGTGGATCGGCATTCCCGAATACCAATGGAAGGAATTGCAGTTTCTTAGAGAAGTAAACAACGTCAACTGGGTCGGCGTCTCCCCTTCCGCCACCTTCGAACCGGGTGAAAACAAAGGCATCATCCTAGGCAAAGACGAATTGTTGCTTGCTTCCGATGGTGCGTCCCACACAACAACCGGCACCATGGCCGCTGCCATCCTGGATGAACTCGAGCATCCGATCCATCATCAAGAGCGCTTCACGGTCGGCGACAAATAATCCCACTCAACAAAAGAACATCTGATTTTAATGGAGTACCCCCTGACGCGTGCCTTACATCATGCGCCAGGGGGTACAGTCTTTTGTGTTGAAAGGAATTATCGCTTATAATGAAAGAAAAATAATGAGACCGGTCGTCGCGATTATAGCCGTTAGTCGTTCAACCACCCTAGAAAGGAATACCGCTATGAGCAAATCAAGACTCGAGGCTTTTACCGACGCCATCATCGCCATTCTCATGACGATCATGGTTCTGGGACTGTCCATTCCTGGAGGGGATACCTGGGCAGGATTATGGGCAATCCGAAATAAGATTTTCATTTATGTCATCAGCTACTTCTTTTTGGGCATTTACTGGAATAATCATCACCACATGTTTCAGGTCGCGGATAAGATCAACGGCAAAGTGATGTGGCTGAACACCCTGTTCCTGTTTTTCTTATCGCTCATCCCCTTTGCGACGGCATGGGTCGGCGAACATCTCTCCTCCTTCGCGCCGGAAATGTTCTACGGCACCATCGTCCTGCTGTGCGACCTCTCCTATGCGTTAGTTTCCAAACAGCTCATCAAGGTGAACGGCGCAAATTCAAAGATCGCAAAACTGTTATCCGACAAAAAGAAAACCGTCTATACATTGATCATCAATGTCCTGTCCCTGCTGTTGGGTTTCGTTAACCCCATATTCGTCATGATCGGCGTGTTGCTTATGTTGGGCTTATGGATTGTGCCTTATTCAGATGTCGAACGGGAATACATGAACTCGGGTTCCAAATAGGAGGCTCATTTCTGTGAACGGAGAAAAAAGGACATTTCCTTTACACTTTCTTCGCAAAGAAAATACCTAGCCTTAACATTTAAATGGTATCTTATAATTGTAGTCGTTTTATGTTTCTCAATAATGGAGGTCTCACGTATGGATATCAATACTAACCATTTAGACATCAACAAAGAAGGAAACAAAGTGACCTTGCGCTACCTGGATTCAAGTGATACCGCAAGGGAATATCTATTCCCGAACGAGCAGGATGCCGAATTATTTTGCCTTGAATGCCGAAATTTGATGGGATTTTTAGGGGACTCTCCTGATCGGAAACGAGCGATGTTACACGAAATATTGCTCTACAAATCCGTTCTCGATCAAACCCATCCCGTCGACTGGAAAGGCGCCGATTCATACTTTCCGTTTTGACCGTTTCCTGAAGATCGCCACGCAACAACGCCACTCCCTCGCTGAAGACCATCAGCCCAACACAGCTCCGCCTTTTTAGAAAAATGCATTTCTCCCAAGCTTGCAGATGGTGAGCGCCCAATCGATTCCACAACCGCAACTCAACCCGTCCCGAACAACAAATAGCCTGACATCTTGCTGAAAAAGAGAAGCTGGAACAACCTGGAGTGAAAAACTGGTTTGTTCCGGCTTTTATGCATTTCTAGTAAAAGGCTGTTCGCCCTATGCCTAGCGGTTCGTCTCGTTAGGCATCCTGTCCAAAAAATAATATAATGAATTCATATTCCAACCATCCATTAAAAAAGCGAGGGAAAGCCCATGACGACCGCAAATATCATGCTCTACGTAGACAAGGTTGAAGAAAATGCCGATTTTTGGAAAAAATACTTGGACTTCAAAGAAACGGAACGATTTGATTTCGGAGACTCCATCAGCATCGTTCTGGCCGTAAGTCCTACCTGCAATCTGCAGCTGTTCAACATCGATTTCATCAAGAAGAACTCCCCGGAAGTGGCAGCACATAAACCTTCTTTGTTGTTCGATGTCGCCAATTTCGACGAATTGCATGAGCATTTTACAAAGGATGACCATCCGGTCGGCGACATCATGATGGTCGGGGACGCGCGGACCTTCAATTTCCCGGATGTCGACGGGAATTACTATGCCGTCCGCGAGGCGAAAGAGTAGTTATCAAAAAATAGCCAACCTCCCATCTATTTTGGATGCGGAAAAGCCCGCCCTAGATCAGAACTGATTTCTGATCTAGGGCGGGCTCTTTAATGGTTTCACTATCCTCTATGGTTCTATCTGTTCCAGCGATTTTTCGGTGTAAGCAATATATTTCTTTCTCAGTTAATGATTTTTATCTTTCTCTCAGCGAGCAAAATCAGGGCGTTCGTGGCTAGCGCCAATCCTGTCGAAAGCACGCTCCCCCACAAAAGTTTGTCCATATTCATGGTCCGTAGTCCGTCAAAAAGGATCACGCCTATCCCGCCTGCGTTAATGGATGCCGCAATCGTCGCGATGCCGATGGTGGATGTGAAAGCCAGTCGGATGCCGCTCAAAAAGGACCGTTTCGCCAGAGGCAATTGGATTTTGTAAAGGATTTGCAAGGGTGTCATGCCCATCCCTCTGGCCGCTTCAACGATCGTCGGATCGACTTGGTTTATGCCAGAACTGAAGCTCCGCAGCAAAATATATTGGCAATAGATGGTGAGTCCGACGATGGCAGTCGTGCTTCCCAACCCCGTGAACGGGATGAGCACCGCAAAGAGAGCCAGGCTCGGGATCGCATACATGGTTGAAAAAAAATGAATGACCAGTTTGGCGATCAGCTTGGAATAGGCGGATAAAATGGTCAGGATGCTCGCCAGTACAATCGAAAGGAGCATCGTCAGCATAACGAGCGTGATATGTTCGCCTAAGGCATTCAGCAGCTTATCCGGATGGTCCAGAGCATATTGGATCATGCCCGCTCACCCCAAAACGACTCCTGCCCTCTCGCGGCGTCGATCAGCTCCTTGACGAACGCATTAGCTGGCATGTTCATTATATTCTTCGGTGTATCAAACTGACAAACGTTGCCCTCGTTCATGATGATGACCCTGTTTCCTAACTTAAACGCCTCATTGATGTCATGGGTCACAAATAGGAATGTTTTCTTCAAGCCTCCATGGATCTTCAACAGTTCATTCTGTAAATTCAGGCGCGTAATGGCATCCAGGGCGCCGAACGGCTCATCCAGCAACATAATTTTCGGGTTCACGGCAAGAGCCCTGGCCAGGCCGACCCGCTGTTGCTGTCCACCCGACAGCTGTTTGGGATGCCTGCTTTTGAACTCTTCCGGGTCCAGTCCGACCGTTGTAAGCAATTCGTCCACACGTGCAACAATGGCTTCCTTGCTCCAATTCAAAAGCTTGGGGACAGTCGCGATGTTTTCCGCGACTGTCATATGCGGAAACAGCCCGATATGCTGCACAACATACCCGATGCGGCGCCGTAATGCCACTGCATCCACCGTGGCAATATCTTCGTCAAACAACTCGATTTTCCCGCCGTCGCAGTCATATAGACGATTTACCATTTTGAGCAGGGTTGTTTTTCCGGATCCAGAAGAACCTAGGACGGTGATGAATTCCCCTTCGTTGATCGTCAACGTGACATTGTCGACTGCGGGATAGCTTGCATCCGCAAAGTGCTTGCTGACAGCTTGAAATTTTATGGCTGTTTTAGGCATCGCTTTCCCTCCTACTTTAATCCGTCATAAAATGCTTGCGCGACTTCTTCATATTCTTGTTTATCCACATCGACCTTCGCATTCAAGGCAATCATCGTTTCCGTATCAAGCTTAGCGCTGATGTCGTTCAAAATGGCGGCAATCGCTTCGTTTGATGCTAAAACATCATCCCGCACAACCGGCGCCAAATTATAAGGGGGCCAAAAATGTTTATCATCTTCCAATACCGTAAATTTATCCGTATTGACCAATTGCCCTTCCGTGGTATAGGCTGGCGTAACATCCGCCTCATCATTCAGCAGGACTTCATACTTCAAACTGTTGTCGTACACGGTTGAAGATTTCCAATTAAATTCCCCATAAACCTTCTCCAGACCCGGCAGGCCGTCTTCCCGCTCGTCAAATTCCCCCTGAGAGGCAAAACGTAATTCAGCAGCATGTTTTTGTAGATCCGAAAGTGTTTTGATCCCTAATTTTTCTGCTACTTCCGTACGGATCGCAATCCCTGCGCTGTCATTTGCTTGGGCATAATCCAGCCAAGTCAAGTTGTATTTTTCTTCATAATTTGATTTAACCGTTTTGTAGACTTCAGCCGGATCGGTGATCAGATCCATCTTCAAAATAGCCAGCAACCCGGTCCCCGTATATTCAGGGTATAGATCAATCTCATCATTCATGATGGCTGTGTGGATGACGGAACTCGCGATGTTAGGGACCCTTTCGACTTTGTATCCATGATCCTCCAAAGCCAATGCATAAATTTCCGCCACTATCAGATTTTCGGTGAAATCCTTTGAGCCGATCCGGATGACGGATCCATCCCCGTTTTTCCCTTCCGCGGCTGCGCCATTCCCGCAAGCCGCTACAATCGCCAGCGAAGCCAGCATCAATAAACCCATTAAAACATTTCTTTTCTTTTTCATTTTATCTCCTCCATCATTTCCCATTATGTGATCATCATTTTTTCTATTCGTTCAATGAATAAACTGGACAGCAACGATAGCACCGCTACGGATAATCCGCCGATGACCAATAAATCCGTCCGATTCAAACCAAGCCCCGTGAAAATAAGACTGCCCAATCCGCCAGCCCCTATTTTGGCCGCTAAAGTCGCACTGGCAATGATTTCGATCAATGCAATTTTGATACCGTTCAGTATGTAAGGCAGCGCCAGCGGAATCCTTACTTTCCTCAACAATTGCCTCTGGGTCATCCCAATCGCTATCCCCGTTTCAGCCACCCGCTCCGGTACTTCCTTGAACCCGAGGATGGTATGCAACAAAATGGATGGGATCCCTAAGATGACTAAAGCGATCAAAGCCGGTTTCGTCCCCGTACCGATGATCGGAATCAGCAGGAAGAGAATGGCCAGGCTTGGAATGATCCTCAGCATTTGAAAGAGACTGGACGCATATTTTTCAAAGCGAGGGTGGCGGTAACAAAAATAGCCGCATAAAATGCCGATAAGCGCTGCGATCAGCAAAGCTTGCAGACTGATCACGATGTGTTCTTTCAGATATTTAAAATAGACGTCCGAGCTGTTCTCAAAATATAGTTGGATATCCTTTACCATAGCACTCCTCCTTTCCCTCCCGATCGCGCAGGCTGCGCTGTGGGCTATTCATTCAAAACAATCACTTTCCCAAAGCTATCGGCGCTCTGCAGGTAATCATGCGCCTTCCCGACATCCGCCAATGCAAAGATCATTTCTGGAGTCGCATCCACTTTTTTGGCTTCAATCAATTTGATCACCTCGGCAAGCTTTTCTCCGGAAACTTCCCCCGAATGGAAGCTCGTCAAGTAACTGTTGTTCTTTATTTCCATGATCGGATCGAACTGTTGCAGCTCCCAGACACCGCCTAATAAGCCTGTTACGCAAATGATTCCGCCTTCGCGGATATGCGCAAAAGAATTTTTGATCGTTGCGGGACCGATCAGTTCAAGCACTTTATCGAAGGATTGATCGGTCTGCAGTATCCCTTCCCGGTCTTCGATCATCCCATCGAAACCGGCAGCCAGCAGCAACGCTCGTTTTTCCGAGGAACGGCTGCTGCCATATACCTGTACAGAGGGGAACAAGGCTTTGAGCAATTTGGCGAAGGCAACGCCTACGCCGCTTGTGGCTCCCCGAACCAAAACTGTATCTTTTTCTTCGATGCGCAAATTCTGCAAGGAGCCATATGCCGTATAATAGGTCTCCGGAATGGCGGCCAACAGCCGCCAAGGTAGGTCGCTCGCGATCGGATAGATTTGCTCATTCGGCAACAGACAATATTCCGCATAGCTGCCATCGAAAGCTCTCCCCATCTCACCCATGATGGAGACTACTTTCGCGCCTACGGGCAAACGTTGGGCATCGCTCGTCTCATGGACCACCCCCACACATTCAATCCCCAGTATTCTTGGGAACCGAACGGAAGGGGACTTCCCTTCGCGGGTAAAAATTTCCGAGCGATTGATGCCGAAGCCTTTTATTTTCACCAATGACCATCCCGGCCGGATGACCGGAGTAGGCACATCCATATACTCAAAATGAGCCGTTGAGCCAGGCTGTCTCAAAACAACTGCTTTCATTCCCTTTCCCCCTTCGTTAATGATGAAACAGCAAGTCTGCGGAGCGTCCGATGCCGGTCAGATAATATTTAGGTTCCCCACCCCAAAAGCTCACCGATGCGACGATGCCGTCTAGTTGGAGCTCCCACAGGCATTTAGCCAACTGCTCCGTTTGGCATTCGTGGATCAGATACCTTAGTTCCCAAAAGGCGGACTCCCTCGTCAACAGCACACTGATGATCGCCAACTTCCACTTGTTCCCCAGCAAACCCCAAAAAACCAACAATGGATCCCGCTCCTCTTCCATAGATATGCCCTCATCTTCCTTATCTATGTCCATCATAGCCGGTCGTTGCCCCCATAAGAAGTAGGCACTTTTTTATCTTCAATCCGACAGAAGACTCCCGCCTCAAGGAATGATAGGGGCATAGCTCAATGAATAGGCGGGAGATGAATGTCGGTAGGCGTCAGCCTATTTGTTTGTCGAAAAATCCTTGAACTTCCTACGCCTTCACATTTGGTGACGAACGCACGTTCGTGTATAATGTATAGTAGAAGGAGGTAAGCAGCATGATCATCAACAAAGCATACAAGTTCCGACTCTACCCCACGAAGGAGCAACAGATCTTGATTGGGAAGACCATTGGCTGCTCCCGTTTCGTGTTCAACTATTTTCTGTCCGAATGGAACCAATGTTATGAGGATACAGGCAAAGGGCTAAGTTATGGCGCCTGTTCAGCCAGCCTGACTGCGCTTAAAAAGGAAACAGACACGCTGTGGCTGCAGGAAGTGGA
>NZ_FOTD01000003.1 GCF_900114465.1 Trichococcus palustris
AAAAACAATGAGGCAGGGACTGCCTTTTGAGCCTACCCATATCCATTCCCTCTGTCTGTAAAGACATACGCAGGCAAGGAAGGAGTTCGTAGGAAGCTCGCGACTTGAGTCGTGAGTAGTTCACAGGGTAAATTGCTTCATCCACATGGATCATATTCGCTTCCACCTTTCTGCTTCCATTCATACGAACTTGCGCTCACACAAACAGATGAAGTGGCTAAAATCCATTTCATCTATTTGTGTGAATTAGATGGTATAAGAGTGCACTATCCGGGCGTTTTCTTGGACAAAGCAGGTGCGCCTTTGGGTTGCAAATTGAATTTTGGTACAGTATAATAGCAGACAATGGAATCATGCAATAATAACAATGTTAAAAGAGGCCGCGTGCATTAAGAGTAAAACAATTTGTTTGAAAGGGATGTTCGCCGAAATACAGAGAAAATCTGCATTGGGACTAGGTTAAATAAGCCTAGCACTGTCTGTTCGATTTGCCCAAAATCGTCCGTGAAGTACTTTTAATGTTGTGGGCAGAAGGAAGCTAGATTATAGAGCCTTTTGCTTTATAGTCTATTTTTTGCGTTTCGGGAGAAATTAGGCTGTTATTGGTTCGGTGATCACTATGCTTGGAGGGATGGGGAACGATATAATACGCTGGTTATTTTTTTGATGACATAAAGAAAAATGCATATACTATTAGGAGGAAAAAAGATGACAGGAAAAACATTCAAAAAAACGTTCGCAGTATTGTTTGGCTTATTTGTATTGGCGGGATGCGGAAATGGAGCGACTAAAGACTCATCAGCCACAGCCGGTACAAGCTCCGCTGGTTCGGAAAAGTTTGTCGTAGGTATGGAAGCTGGGTATCCGCCTTTCAACTGGACCCAAAACGATGACAGCAACGGTGCAGTGAAAATCGATGGCGCGGATGGCTATGCCGGTGGTTATGACGTCCAAATGGCTAAAAAAGTTGCTGAAGGACTGGGCAAAAAATTGGTCATCGTCAAGACGGAATGGGAC
This sequence comes from Trichococcus palustris, assembly GCF_900114465.1. GTDB lineage: Bacteria > Bacillota > Bacilli > Lactobacillales > Aerococcaceae > Trichococcus > Trichococcus palustris. The sequence goes on from NZ_FOTD01000003.1 coordinate 1,018, forward strand.
GGATTGGTTCCGGCCTTGGTTTCATCGAAAATCGATGCCATCGTAGCAGGGATGTCTCCGACTGACGCGCGTAAGGAAGCCATTGACTTTACGGATTCTTATTACACGACTGAATTGGTTATGGTTGTGAAATCAGATGGCGCTTATGCCAATGCGACAAAATTATCCGACTTCTCGGGAGCAAAAGTGACTGCCCAATTGAATACATTGCACTACGATGTGATCGATCAGATCAAGGATGTTAAAAAACAACCGGCAATGGATAGCTTCACATCCATGCGTGTAGCCTTGGAATCAGGCACCATCGATGCGTATGTATCAGAACGTCCGGAAGCCTTAAGTGCTTCGGCTGCCAACCCTGCATTTAAAATGATTGAATTGGACAAGGCTGATACTTTTGAATTGGCACCGGCAGATTCGGAAATCGCCATCGGATTGATCAAAGGCAGTGAATTGAAAGACAAAATCAATGCAATCTTGAGCGGCATCACAGCAGAAGAACGCGTTCAAATGATGAAAGATGCTGTTTTGAATCAGCCGTCAGCTAAGTAAGGCAAGCAAAATAGGTCGTTAAGAGGGAGTTTAAGAAATGGATTTTAGTTGGGTTATCCGGATCGTCGAAGAAAACTGGAGACAGTTTTTATCCGGTTCGTGGACAACGTTATATATTGCTTTAACAGGGACAATCATCGGATTGGGTATCGGATTGTTGATTGGTGTCATCCGGACGATTCCGGTTGCGGAATCCGGATGGAAAAAACCTGGATATAAAATCGTTAATTTCCTGTTGTCTTGTTACATCGAGATTTTCCGTGGGACTCCGATGATTGTGCAATCCATGGTCATCTATTACGGAGCCGCATTGGCATTCAATATCGACATGAACCGTATTGTTGCCGCACTTCTGATCGTGTCCATCAATACGGGTGCCTATATGTCTGAAATTGTGCGCGGGGGAATCATTTCGATCGATAAGGGACAATTTGAAGCGGCGCAGGCAATTGGTATGAACCATTTGCAAACTATGAGGAATGTCGTCATGCCCCAAGTGATCCGCAATATTTTACCGGCAACCGGTAATGAATTTGTCATCAACATCAAAGATACATCGGTGCTGAATGTTATTTCCGTTTCGGAATTGTTCTTCACGACTAAATCCATCGCAGGGAATAATTTCCGCTACTTTGAATCATTCTTCGTAGCCTCCCTGATTTATTTCGTCATGACTTTTACGATAACACGCATCTTGCGTGCGCTTGAAAGGAAAATGCAAGGGCCGGACAACTATCTTATGATGGGTGCTGGGCAAGATCAATTGACGACACCGGAATCGTTGGCCGTCAAAAAGCAAGCTGGAAGAGACAGAGCAAATTAATTGGGATAGGAGGGGTAACGCGATGGGAAAAGTAATTGATATACAGCATTTAAAGAAAAACTTCGGTCAGCATGAAGTATTGAAAGATATTGATTTCAGCGTCAATAAAGGGGAAGTCGTGTGTATCATCGGCTCATCCGGTTCCGGGAAATCGACCTTATTGCGGTGCATTAACCTCTTGGAAAAACCGACAGCTGGCGAAATCATCTACAATGGCGAGAATATTTTGGACTCCAAACATGACATTTTTGCGTACCGCAGCAAATTAGGCATGGTTTTCCAACAATTCAACCTATTCAACAACATGGATGTTTTGCATAATTGCACGGTAGGACCTGCCAAAATATTGAAGCAACCTGAGGAGGCAGCGAAGAAAATCGCGATGGGTTATCTCGAACAGGTCGGGATGGAGAATTTCATCAATGCCAAACCAGAACAGTTATCGGGTGGGCAAAAACAACGTGTCGCAATCGCGCGAGCATTGTCAATGAAGCCGGATGCGCTGCTGTTTGATGAGCCGACGTCCGCGTTGGACCCCGAGATGGTGGGGGAAGTATTGAAAGTCATGAAAGATTTGGCGAACAGCGGTTTGACCATGATTGTGGTTACCCATGAAATGGAATTTGCGAAAGAAGTTTCTGACCGCGTGATTTTCATGGACCAAGGAGTCATTCTGGAACAAGGTTCTCCGGATGACATCTTCAATCATCCAAAAGAAGTCCGCACCAAGCAATTCTTGGAAAGATATTTGTCGAAATAGAAAAAAGAAGAACGGATAGGTATTGAAACCCTATCCGTTCTTCTTTTTTTGCATCACTGCTCATTCGATGATGATGACGTCGTCATCGACCGAGAATGGCGATTCTGCGTTGATGTGGTCATAAAACATGATGCCGTTCAAATGATCGATTTCATGCTGGACTACAATCGCATGGTAACCCTTGTAGCGGGCTTTACAGCTATTGCCTTTTTCGTCCTGGAAAGTTACGGTGATCCGGCTATGCCTTACGACAAAACCAGGAACTTCGCGGTCTACAGATAGACAGCCTTCACCGCCTTTTAGACAGGCGCTTTCGATGGCGTGGCTGATGATTTTGGGGTTGAACATCACTTTTTCCAATTCCGGCGGATCGTCTTCGTATTCACCGGGTATCAATAAGGCGATTATGCGTTTTGAAACGTCGATCTGCGGCGCTGCCAATCCAACACCAGCGCGTAAGTCCAGCTCTTCAGCAATTTTTTCATCTTGGCTGTTCCTCAGGAATTGCATCATTTCTTCTGCAACCTTTTTATCAGCATCAGACAACGGGAAAGAAACTTCATCAGCGACTCTTCTTAAAGTCGGATGCCCTTCACGGATAATATCGTCCATGGTAATCATGCGTGCATTACTCCTTTGTATCTTTATAGTAGCGAAATGATTAAACGGACAAACCTTAAAACACTTCATATGTAATAGTACACGTTACGAAAAAAAAAAGCCAGTGACTTATTTCTTGTCAATCCTCACATTAGTGTGTAAAATGAGAAAATGAAAAGAATGGTTATACCGCTATTGGTATTACAGTGCTTTTCTGAAAAATTGATGCCGAAAGAAGAGATGAAAATATGACAGCAGCAAAAAAATATATCGAACAAGTCTACAAAAAGGTAGAAGACAGAGGCCCACACCAAACTGAATTCCTACAAGCAGTAAGAGAGTTATTTGATACCCTTGAACCTGCTTTAGAAAAGAATCCGCAATACATCAAGTGGAATATCCTGGAAAGACTGGTCGAACCAGAGCGCATCATCACATTCCGTATCCCGTGGATGGATGACAAAGGCGAAGTTCAAGTCAATAAAGGATTCCGTGTTCAATTCAACTCGGCAATCGGACCTTACAAAGGCGGCTTGCGTTTCCATCCGACTGTCAATGAGAGTATTTTGAAATTCTTGGGTTTTGAACAAATTTTCAAAAACAGCTTGACCGGATTGCCTATCGGGGGCGGTAAAGGCGGTTCCGACTTCGATCCTAAAGGGAAAACGGATGCTGAGGTTATGCGTTTTTGTCAATCATTCATGACGGAACTGCAAAAACATATCGGGCCGACTATCGATGTTCCAGCCGGCGATATCGGGGTAGGCGGACGCGAAATTGGCTACTTGTATGGCCAATACAAGCGCCTGAACGGTGCCGAAGCGGGTGTATTGACCGGTAAACCGGTTGTTATGAACGGCAGTTTAGCACGTACCGAAGCTACAGGATATGGTCTGGTGTATTACACACAAGAAATGCTGAAAGCGAACGGGAAAGCATTCAAAGATCAAAAAGTTGTTGTTTCAGGAAGCGGCAATGTTGCTATCTACGCAATCGAAAAAGTTCACGAATTTGGCGGCACCGTTGTGGCGTGTTCCGATTCAAACGGATATATCTACGATGAAGCAGGTATCGATGTGGCCTTGTTGCAGGATATCAAAGAAGTTCGTCGGGAACGTCTGACAGCGTATGCTGCTGAAAAAGAGACAGCGACTTACTATGCAGGTAGTGTTTGGGACTTCGATTTGGCATATGATATCGCGTTGCCGTGTGCTACACAAAATGAAATCGGTAAAGAGCAAGCGGAAAGATTGGTTAAGGCAGGCGTTTATTGTGTCAGCGAAGGGGCAAACATGCCGAGTACGCTTGAAGCCGTTCATATCTACGCAGAAAACAACGTCTATTATGGACCGGCTAAAGCGGCCAATGCAGGTGGCGTAGCAACTTCAGCGCTTGAAATGGCGCAAAACAGTGCGCACAGCCACTGGACGTTTGAAGAAGTGGATAATAAGCTGAAAGAGATCATGGAGAACATCTTTAAAACAGCAGAAAAAACAGCTGAAGCATACGGAATGGCAGGGAATTATTTGGCTGGCGCTAATATTGCTGCTTTTGTACAGGTTGCAGATGCTATGATGTATCAAGGATTAGTCTAAAAAAATGATGAGAAAAAGCTATTTCAGTTCTGAAATAGCTTTTTTTTTTCGCCTTTTTTGGGCTTATTTCAATGTTTCATTTTTTTGTAACAATTAATAAGATTGTGATTTCATGAATGAATTAAATTTTTAGGGGGGGGCGGAAAAAAGATGATTGTCTTTATTTTGAAAGTGCGAAAACAGCATGCGTGAATGGGAATGAAATTCAGAAAAAACTGTTATAGCTTTGAAAGCCTATTCTGTCAATCGTTTTAGTTTAAGGTATAATACAGAATATTTCCGTATATAATACAGTTTTATTGGAGTTGATAGATGGATGATAATTGGAAATATAATAGAAACGGATAAATAAGCAGATGATATTGCTGTTCCGGGTTCGTTAAACAATGAGCATTTAAATTAATTGGAGCGCTTACAAATAAGCGGTAATCGATTTTCTGGATGTGGGATGTGAAGCGGAGCTTTTGTCCTTGCATAAATTTCTTTGGCATGGTAAATTGTTCGTGTAATAGCTGAGGGCTGATACAGTTCAACTCAGCTGTATAAACATCATTCGATGGATATGAAATTTTTAAGGAAAAGAGAGGAATGTGTTAGCATGGCTACGAAAAAAACAACTATTGATCTTGACGCATTATTAAGCAGCACAAACACAGATTTTCGCATGGTTCAAATCATGGACGAAGAAGGGAACATTGTAAATCCTGACCTTATGCCAGATTTATCTGATGAACAATTAGTTCAATTCATGACAGATATGGTATGGTCCAGAATTTTACACGAACGTTCAACTGCTTTAAACCGTCAAGGTAGATTAGGGTTCTATGCTCCAACTGCAGGACAGGAAGCTAGTCAATTGGGAAGTATCGCAGCAATCGAAAAGGAAGACGTTTTGCTTCCTGGTTACCGTGATGTTCCGCAATTAATCAAACACGGCTTACCTTTAGCGCAAGCATTCTTATGGTCAAGAGGCCATGTTGATGGAAATAAATATGCAGCAGACCTGCAAGCCTTGCCTCCTCAAATCATCATCGGTGCACAATATGTACAATCTGCTGGTGTAGCTTTAGGATTGAAAAAACGTAACAAGAAAAATGTTGCAATCACTTATACAGGTGACGGCGGTACATCACAAGGGGACTTCTATGAAGGAATCAACTTTGCTGGTGCTTACAAAGCTCCTGGCATCTTCGTTGTCCAAAACAACGGTTGGGCAATTTCGACACCTCGTCACGTGCAAACTGCAGCTCCAACATTGGCTCAAAAGGCTGTGGCTGCCGGTATTCCTGGTATTCAGGTTGACGGTATGGACTTCCTGGCTGTTTATGCTGTTACGAAAAAAGCGAGAGAATATGCTGTGGCCGGAAATGGCCCTGTGTTGATCGAAACAATCACTTACCGTTTTGGACCGCATACTTTATCTGGTGATGATCCAACGCGTTACCGTGACACTGCTGAATTAGAAGGTTGGCAAGCAAAAGACCCTCTAATCCGTATGCGTAAATACTTGACTGCAAAAGGACTTTGGTCTGAAGAGAAAGAAAATGAAGTCATCGAAGCTACTAAAGAAGAAATTAAAGAAGCCATCAAAGAAGCTGACCAAGCACCGAAACAAAAAGTTTCTGATTTCTTGAAGAGTATGTTTGAAGAACCAACGATAACAATCGCAGAACAAATCAAACAGTTTGAAGCAAAGGAGAATAAATAATCATGGCACAACTTACAATGATTCAAGCCATCACTGATGCACTTGCAATTGAACTTGAAAACGATCCTAACGTCCTGATATTTGGGGAAGACGTAGGTAAAAACGGCGGCGTATTCCGCGCCACGCAAGGACTTCAAGAAAAATTCGGTGAGGACCGTGTATTTGATACTCCTTTAGCTGAATCTGGTATCGGCGGATTGGCATTTGGTTTAGCTTTGGAAGGGTTCCGTCCTGTTCCGGAAATCCAATTCTTCGGTTTTGTCTTTGAAGTAATGGATTCAATCGTGGCACAAGCTGCACGTACGCGTTACCGTATGGCTGGAACACGCAATATTCCGATCGTAATCCGTTCACCATTTGGCGGAGGCGTTCATACTCCTGAATTGCACTCGGATAATTTGGAAGGCTTAATGGCTCAATCACCAGGTATCAAAGTTGTTATCCCTTCAAATCCATACGATGCAAAAGGACTATTGATTTCAGCTATCCGTGATAACGATCCGGTTATTTTCTTGGAACATATGAAATTGTACCGTTCATTCCGCGAAGAAGTTCCTGCTGAAGCATACACTGTCCCTCTAGGAAAAGCAGCTATCACAAAAGAAGGTACTGACGTATCTGTCATTACCTATGGCGCTATGGTCCGCGAAGCGATCAAAGCAGCAGAAACGCTTGAAAAAGAAGGTATCTCGGTAGAGGTTGTCGATTTGCGTACAGTATCTCCATTGGATATCGAAACGATCATTGCTTCTGTAGAAAAAACTGGCCGTGTTGTTGTTGTCCAAGAGGCACAACGTCAAGCTGGCGTAGGCGCTATGGTGATGTCTGAAATCGCTGAAAGAGCAGTTCTTTCATTAGAAGCTCCTATCGGTCGTGTGGCTGCTCCAGACACTATCTTCCCGTTTGGCCAAGCAGAAACGCTTTGGTTGCCGAATGCATCAGATATCGAAGCCAAAGTTAGAGAAACTTATAATTTCTAATCATTGAAAGTTCGGACAAATACAATTCCGTGCAATCAGAATTGTATTTGTTCGCTTTCGTATGGGAGAAACCAAAAATAGATATTAATGAAGGGAAGTTAACAAAATGTCTTTTAAATTCAAATTGCCTGCATTGGGCGAAGGTATCATGGAAGGTGAAATCGTTTCTTGGTCAATCAAAGAAGGCGACACAATCAACGAAGATGACACTTTATTAGAAGTACAAAACGACAAATCAGTAGAAGAGATTCCCTCGCCAGTGACTGGCAAAGTCTTGAAAATCGTTGCACCAGTCGGGACGGTAGCCGTTATCGGCGATGTATTGGTGGAAATCGATGCGCCTGGTTATGAATCTGATGCAACTCCAGCGGCAACGCCTGCAGTAGCAACACCTGCAACACCGGCAGCAACACCAGCAGCTACCGGCGGTTACTTCCAATTCAAATTGCCTGCATTGGGCGAAGGCATCATGGAAGGTGAAATCGTTTCTTGGTCTATCAAAGAAGGCGATACAATCAACGAAGATGACACTTTGGTCGAAGTGCAAAACGACAAATCAGTGGAGGAGATCCCATCTCCCGTAACTGGTAAAGTTGTTCGCATCGTTGCACCAGTAGGTACAGTAGCCGTCATCGGTGATGTATTAGTGGAAATCGACGCACCTGGTCATAACGGTCCTGCAGCAGCGGCACCAGCAGCTCAAACAGCCGCAGCGGTTTCAGCAGCACCAATGGTAAGCGGCGTGGTTGCGGCTTCAAACCCTAACAAACAAGTATTGGCTATGCCTTCCGTTCGTCAATATGCGCGTGAAAAAGGCGTTGACATCAGCTTAGTTGTTGCTACCGGCAAAGGTGGGCGTGTCGTTAAAGAAGACATCGATAACTTCGGTTCAGCAGCGCCAGCACAAACACAAGCAGCTGTATCTGCTTCAGCAACAACAGTTGCAGCGGCAACGACTTCGGCTTCAGCAGCACCTGCAGCGCCAGCGCAACCATTCACTTCAACAATGGGCGAAATGGAAACACGTGAAAAAATGTCTCCAACAAGAAAAGCAATTGCAAAAGCAATGGTAAACAGCAAGCATACGGCACCGCATGTAACTTTATTCGATGAAGTTGAAGTTTCTAAACTTTGGGATCACCGTAAGAAATTCAAAGACGTTGCTGCAGCGCAAGGAACAAAACTTACTTTCTTGCCGTACGTCGTTAAAGCGTTGGCGGCTACAGTCCGTGAATTCCCTATCTTGAATGCTTCTATCGATGATGCTGCACAAGAAATCGTCCTTAAAAACTACATCAATATCGGTATCGCAACAGATACGGATAATGGTTTGTATGTCCCTAACGTGAAGAACGCTAATACGAAAGGCATGTTCAAAATCGCTGATGAAATCAACGCAATGGCAGCCCAAGCACATGAAGGCAAATTAGCTGCAGCTGATATGAGAAACGGTTCTGTAACAATCAGTAACATCGGTTCTGTCGGCGGCGGATTCTTTACGCCAGTCATCAATTACCCTGAAGTAGCTATCTTGGGTGTAGGTACCATTGCACAACAAGCTATCGTTAACGCTGAAGGCGAATTAGCAGTTGGTCGCGTAATGAAATTATCATTGAGCTTCGACCACCGTATCGTTGATGGCGCTACAGCCCAGAAGGCAATGAACAACATCAAGAGATTATTGGCTGATCCAGAATTATTATTAATGGAAGGGTGAGGATAAACAATGGTAGTAGGAGATTTCCCGATTGATTTAGATACAGTTGTTGTAGGAGCAGGACCTGGCGGCTATGTGGCTGCCATCCGCGCTGCGCAATTAGGACAAAAAGTAGCGATCATCGAAAGAGAATGGATCGGAGGCGTTTGTTTAAACGTCGGCTGCATCCCTTCTAAAGCCTTGATTTCTGCAGGCCATCATTACCAAGAAGCTTTGGATTCATCTGTTTTCGGTGTGACAACCGAAAATGTGAAACTGGACTTCACAAAAACACAAGAATGGAAAGACAACAAGGTCGTTAAAACATTGACGAACGGCGTTGAATACTTGTTGAAGAAAAACAAAGTTGAAATCATCCGTGGAAATGCTTTCTTCAATGACGGCGAAACATTGCGTGTTTTCACTGCTGATGCAGCACAAACGTATACTTTCAAAAATGCGATCATCGCTACGGGAAGCCGCCCGATCGAAATCAAAGGCTTCAAATTCGGCGGACGCGTCATCGATTCGACTGGCGGGTTGAACTTGACGGAAGTTCCTAAAAAATTGGTCATCGTCGGTGGCGGTGTCATCGGAACTGAACTAGGCGGAGCATACGCTAACCTAGGCGCAGAAGTTACCATTCTGGAAGGCTCTCCACAAATTCTGCCTACATTCGAAAAAGATATGGTTAAATTCGTTGAGAAATCATTCCAAGAAAAAGGCGTTACGGTTGTTACCAAAGCAATGGCTAAAGAAGCCGTTGATAACGGAGACAGCGTAACCGTTAAATATGAAGCAAACGGTAAGGAAGAATCTATCGAAGCTGATTACGTTATGGTTACTGTAGGCCGTCGCCCGAATACGGATGATTTAGGTCTTGAAGTGGTCGGCGTTGAAATGACCGATCGCGGATTGGTCAAAGTCGACAACCAAGGCCGCACAAACGTGAAACATATCTTCGCAATCGGAGACATCGTTCCGGGTGCGGCATTGGCTCATAAAGCCAGCTACGAAGCTAAAATTGCTGCTGAAGCGATTTCTGGACATCCTTCTGCCGTTGATTACCGCGCGATGCCTGGTGTGGCATTCACGGATCCTGAATTAGCTACCATCGGCCTTACTGCAGCTGAAGCGAAAGACAAAGGGCTTGATGTCAAAGCATCTAAATTCCCATTATCCGGAAATGGACGTGCTTTATCATTGAATCAAACGGAAGGCTTCGTCCGTCTTGTTACAACCAAAGAAGGCAACGTTCTGGTTGGTGCACAAGTTGCCGGCGTCAACGCAAGCGAAGTGATCGCTGAACTCGGTTTGGCAATCGAAGCGGGAATGAACGCGGAAGATATCGCATTGACAATCCACGGTCATCCATCATTATCAGAAACGATTATGGATGCTGCTGAATTGGCATTGGGTATGCCTATTCACATCTAATCTCACATTTGAAATATTTAGGAGGGCCCGAAGCTTGTATTCGGGTCTTCTTTTTTTTATACTTAGGATTAATGAGGGAATACAATTGGAGGAAAGAAAATGCAAAACTATGATTATCCATTTGAAGTGGAATGGTCTCAAGAAGAAATAGTCAAAGTCATCAAATTATGGAATGCGGTCGAAGCCGCCTATGAGAAAGGCATCAAAAAAGCTGAGTTCATGCGGGCGTACCGCGAATTCAAAACAGTCCTCCCATCCACCGGCGAAGAGAAGAAATACGGCAATATGTTCGAAAAAGAATCCAGCTATTCGCTTTACAGAGTGCTGCAGGCAGTGAAGAACAGCGGCAAGGATACTATTTTTCTGGGTGAAGACAAAAAATAACGGGAAGGCCCGTTGATAGCCGACTATAGCGAAGGGAGCGGTTTCGTTGGATCGAATCGAAAAAAGAGATGGTCTCATTAAAATGTGGATGAGAGAAGCTGCAGGTTTGCTGAAGGCATCTTTTCATGAAAAATTGGAGATTCAAGAAAAAACTTCCCGCACAGATTTGGTCACGAACATGGATAAGACGATTGAACTGTTTTTATATGAAAAAATCAGTGCCGCTTTTCCTGATGAACGGATTATGGGCGAAGAGACCATAGGGCATGATATAACGGATTTAAAAGGGATTGTCTGGATTGTCGATCCGATCGACGGAACCTTGAATTTTATTAAACAACAATCGAATTTTGCCATCATGATTGGCGTCTATGAGAATGGGGAGGGTCGCCTAGGCTACATCTACGATGTCATGCATGATGAAATGTTTTGGGCAATCAAAGGTAAGGGCGCCTTTTGCAATGGCAAGCGCCTGAAAAAGATAGAAGATATTCCTTTGGCGGAAGGATTAGTGGCGATCAGCCATCGTTTGATCGCCGCTGATGAAGATGAGGCCCGTAAAATCGGGAAAGCGAGCAGCGGTCTGCGCATGGTCGGGTCAGCTGGCTTGGAGACGGCGTTGGTCGCTTCTGGGAAATTGGTGGCCTACATCGCACCTTCGCTGGCTCCGTGGGATATTGCTGCAGGCAAGATCATCGCGGAAGAGGTAGGCCTCGTATACAGACAGTTGAACGGGCAGTCAATCAATCTTTTAAAGAATAATGCGGTGATTGTAGCTACTCCCTTCACTTATCAAGAGATAATGGCCAACTTTTCTGTCGGGCAGTTATGAAATGTATTTTTTGGTTCCGGACAAGAAGAGCGTAATGTTAAATATTGCATTACGTTCTTTTTTGTTATCGCTAGCAATGTTATAAAATCTCGCATTGCATCTTGGATTGATGTTAACAATGCATCCCCCGTTTTTGCGAGCACAAAAAATAATTCACATGAAAATAATGTGAATAATCACAAAATGTGAACAAAATGAATAATTAATGAGAAAAATGAGTAAAAAAATGTGGAGTTAAACGGTTCAAAAAAAGAGGATGATATACGCGGGGAAATTATACAAGAGATGTATTTTTCGCAAATATGACATTAGGATGTGAGGATTTAACTAAAAATTTTTAGATGGATATTGGTAATATTAGCTGAAATGTTTACAATTAAAGGAAATATGAGTATAATTTCCGTATTCAATGAATTTGAAAGATGATAAAACGGGAGGTTATTTTGTGGAAAAGCATAATCAAAATGTATTGGCTTCTTTTAGTTTGGATAATCATCAGTATGATTACTATAAATTAAAAAAATTAGAAATAAATGAGAATATCGAAATCGGGAAATTACCTTTTTCCATACGTGTGTTGCTGGAATCTTTGCTGCGACAAGTTGGAGAAAGTGGCATCAAGCCAGAACATATCGTCAGCCTAGCTAACTGGTCAGCAACTGGGAAAAATGAAGGTGAAATACCTTTTAAACCGGCGCGTGTCATTTTGCAGGATTTCACTGGGGTTCCGGCCGTGGTTGATTTAGCCTCCTTAAGAAAGACGGTTTACGACTTGGGTGGGGATCCTGACTTGATCAACCCTGAAGTTCCGGTTGATTTGGTCATCGACCATTCGGTGCAGGTCGATTCTTACGGATCACCACAAGCCTTATTGGCAAATATGCGTATGGAATTTTTGCGCAATCAAGAACGGTATCAATTCCTGAGCTGGGCTCAAAAAGCATTCGATAACTATCGGGTTGTCCCTCCGGCAACGGGGATTGTCCACCAAGTGAACGTCGAATATTTGGCGTCCGTAGTTACAGAAAAAGAAATCAATGAAAATCAGTCTGTCCTTTATCCGGATACTTTAGTCGGTACAGACTCTCACACAACCATGGTGAATGCTTTAGGTGTCCTTGGTTGGGGTGTGGGTGGTATTGAAGCGGAAGCCAGCATGTTGGGGGAACCTTCTTATTTCCCGATTCCCGAAGTGGTGGGCGTCCGTTTTGTGAATGAGCTTAAAGAAGCGGCGACAGCTACCGACTTGGCTTTGAAAGTAACGCAGACATTGCGTGAATTAAAAGTGGTCGGAAAGTTTGTCGAATTCTTCGGTCCGGGATTGTCTTCCTTGACCTTGGCCGATCGCGCGACCATTGCCAATATGGCGCCTGAATATGGAGCTACTTGCGGTTTCTTCCCGGTCGATGACGAAGTGATCAATTACTTGAGATTGACGGGTAGAGATGAAAAACACATCCATGTTGTGGACGCATATGTTAAAGCAAACGATCTCTATTACAGTGCGGCGGATCCGGAACCGACTTATACGGTCGTGGTTGAGATCGACTTGAGTACAATTGAAGCGAACGTTGCGGGTCCAAAACGTCCGCAGGATCTAGTGCCGGTTTCAAAATTGAAAAAAGATTTCCAAACCGTTTTGCGGGCTCCAAAAGGAAATGCGGGATTCGGTTTGAATCAAGAAGAAATCGATAAGGTCGTTTCATTTGCCATCAATGATGAAACGGTCCAAATGAAGACTGGTGATATAGCCATAGCGGCCATCACCAGCTGTACAAACACCTCGAACCCTTATGTCATGTTAAGCGCCGGACTTTTGGCCAAACGTGCTGTTGAATTGGGCTTGACTGTCCCTAAATTTGTGAAGACGTCATTAGCGCCAGGGTCAAAAGTTGTGACGGCCTATTTGGATAATGCTGGGTTGTTGCCTTATTTGGAAAAACTTGGATTTGATATCGTAGGTTATGGCTGCACGACCTGCATCGGGAATTCCGGACCGTTATTGCCGGAAATAGAAGAGGCCATCAAAGCAAATGATCTGTTGGTTTCATCAGTCTTAAGCGGGAACCGGAATTTTGAAGGGCGCATTCACGCAGCAGTAAAAGCGAATTATTTGGCTTCGCCGCCATTGGTCGTAGCCTATGCTTTGGCCGGCACGATGGACATCGATTTGAAGACGGAACCGTTGGGACACAATCAGGATGGGCAACCCGTCTATCTTTCGGACCTATGGCCGGAAAGAAAAGCGGTTGAAGAGATGATTCAAGAATTTGTAACACCTGCATTGTTTAAAGAAGAATATTTGCATGTGTTTGATGATAACGCGGAATGGAATGCCATCGAAACGAATGACGATGCCTTGTACCAATGGGATGAGGAATCAACCTATATTGCCAATCCGCCATTCTTTGAAAATCTGTCACCCACTCCTGAACCAATAGAGGGATTAAAAGAACTGGCTATCTTAGCTAAATTTGGTGATTCGGTAACGACTGACCATATTTCGCCAGCCGGGTATATCGATGGCAGCACGCCAGCCGGTAAATATTTGTCTTCTAAAGGGTTGGGCGTTCGTGACTTCAACTCATATGGATCCAGAAGAGGAAACCATGAAGTGATGATGCGCGGTACGTTAGCGAATATCCGCATCCGCAACCAACTGGTTCCATCAAAAGAAGGCGGATTTACCGTCTACTGGCCGACGATGGAAGAGACGAGCATCTATGATGCATCAGAAAAATATCGTAATGACGGCACTGGTTTGGTCATTTTGGCTGGGGACGATTACGGGATGGGTTCTTCCCGCGACTGGGCAGCTAAAGGCGTAAAACTGTTGGGCGTTCAAGCTGTAATCGCGAAAAGCTATGAACGGATCCACCGCTCCAACTTGGTCATGATGGGAGTCTTGCCTTTGCAATTCAAAGAAGGCGAAGATGCGGATAGTTTAGGTCTGACAGGTTCAGAGAAAATTAATATTGCGTTACATGATGCTATCGGGATTCATGAGGAAGTTACCGTAGTAGCCGTGAAAGACAACGGGGAAGAGATTCGCTTCCAGACCGTTGCGCGTTTTGATTCTGAAGTGGATATGACGTATTATCGCCACGGCGGCATTTTGCCGATGGTTATTCGTAAAAAATTGGGTCATACAGTCTAAAGTGTATCCCTGAGCAGACGCTTATATTTTTTTTTGGAAGGGGAGTCAGACTATGGAAGTACATAAAGGGTTAGCGGACGTTGTTGTATCGGAAACGTCTCTGAGTGCCATTGTTGAGGGTAACTTATCTTATGTAGGATATAATATTGATGAATTAGTAGAAAAGAATGTTACTTTTGAAGAAATCGTGTTTTTATTATGGAACTTGCGGATGCCGACGCGTAAAGAATATGACCAGTTGTGTGAAGATTTACATGAACATATGGCCCTTTCGGAAAGCGTCGTTGCCTGTTTGAAAATTCAATGCCGCCAAAATCTTCATCCGATGAGTGTGCTGAGAACGACAGTTTCTCTGCTGGGAGTTTTTGATCCCTATGCAGAAGATACCGATAAACGATCGGTCTATATTCAAGCCGTATCGATTCAGGCGAAAATTCCGACAATCATCGCTGCGTTTGCACGTTTGCGCAGAGGGTTAGATCCGATAGCCCCACGCAAAGATTTATCCTTTGTCGCTAATTTTCTATACATGATGACGGGCGAAGAGGCGAATCCAGAACTTATCGAAGCTTTTAACCATGTCATGGTTCTGCATGCTGACCATGATTTGAATGCATCGACCTTTACTGCACGAGTTGCGGCATCCACGCTTACGGATGTGTATTCATGCATCACAGGCGCTATCGGCGCCTTAAAAGGCCCTTTGCACGGTGGAGCCAACGAACGCGTTTTTGATATGCTTTCGGAAATTTCCGAGTCGGATCCAATCGATGTTCCAGGCTATTTAAAGAAAAAACTGGACAACAAAGAAAAAATCATGGGCTTCGGGCACCGTGTCTACAAAACGGAAGATCCGCGCAAGAAACATTTGAAGCGCATGGCGGAACAATTATCAAAAGATTTCGGCAAAGAAGCATTGTATAGCTTATCGTGTGAAGTGGAAGAATATTTATTGAAAGAAAAAGGCTTGATCCCGAATGTCGATTTCTATTCCGCCACCGTGTACCATTGCTTTGGTATTGAACATGATTTATTTACTTTGCTATTCGCCATGAGCCGGGTATCGGGTTGGTTAGGACACGTTTTTGAACAACAACGCGAAGACACGCTGATTCGCCCGCGTTCAAAATATGTGGGACCGACCAATCTCTCATATACCCCGATGGATGAAGAAGAACATATTGGAGGAGATAGAAAATGACCGTTGGTGAAAAAATTATTCAGAGTGAGACGGGACTGCAAGTACCTGCTTTCCCGGTCATTCCATTCATAGAAGGGGACGGCATCGGCCCTGAAATTTGGCAAGCATCCAAGAAAGTATTTGAAGCGGCTGTCGAAAAGGCTTACGGAGACAAACGGAAAGTGGTTTGGACAGAAGTATTGGCCGGAGGGAAAGCTTTCGATACGACCGGTTCATGGTTGCCGGATGAAACGATGGATACCATCAGAGAATATTTAGTGGCCATTAAGGGGCCTTTGACGACACCAATCGGCGGGGGGATCCGTTCGTTGAATGTTGCATTGAGACAAACCTTGGATCTGTATGTATGCCAACGTCCGGTCCGTTATTTCAACGGCGTTCCTTCACCTTTGAAGCACCCGGAAAAAACAGATATGGTCATCTTTAGAGAAAACACGGAAGATTGCTATGCCGGAATTGAATTCGAAGCGCAAAGCGAAGAAGCGAACCGCTTGATCGAAATTCTGCAGACACAATTCGGGGTGAACAAGATTCGTTTCCCTGAAACATCGGCAATCGGCGTCAAACCGGTATCCATTGAGGGATCCCAACGTTTGATCCGCAGCGCAATCGAGTATGCGTTAGAAAACAACCGTACTTCGGTGACGTTGGTCCATAAAGGCAATATCATGAAGTTTACCGAAGGCGGATTTAAAAAATGGGGCTACGCTTTGGCGGAAGAAGAGTTTGGCGACAAGGTCTTCACCTGGAACCAATACGATGCCGAGAAGGCAACCAACGGGCGAGCAGCAGCCGATGCGTTGTACCAAAAAGCGGTTGACGAAGGCAAGTTGATCATCAAAGACCGTATCGCAGACATCTTCCTTCAGGAAATTTTGATGAATCCGGAAAATTATGATGTCATTGCCACCTTGAATTTGAATGGCGACTATATTTCGGATGCTTTGGCAGCTCAAGTCGGTGGTATTGGAATCGCACCGGGAGCCAACATCAATCCGGATACCGGGCATGCCATTTTTGAGGCGACACATGGAACTGCACCGGAATTTGCCGGGCTGGATGAATTGAATCCCTCTTCCTTATTGCTCTCTGGAGCGATGATGTTCGATTATCTCGGCTGGAATGAAGTCAGCGCTTCCATTGTAGCCGGCATTGAGAAAACGATCGCGAACAAGACAGTCACCCGTGATTTTTATTATTTGATGGATGATGAAAAAGCGCAAAAAGTCAGCTGTTCGAAATTCGCTGATTTAGTCGTTGAGAATATGTAAGGTAAATTGGATAGAACAAGGTAGAGAGTGAGATAAAAAGCGTTTAGATCCGCATCACTGGAGCGCATAAGCGGAGGTTGGTCACGGACCACCTGAGCATTATGCGTGAAGTGACGTCGGGTCTGCTTCTTGGAACACGTTTTTGATTAATTGCCAGGAAATAAGAACGAGTCTGGGACAAAAGCGTCCTGGACTCTATTTTTTTGGGGAATAGCATGAATTTGAATTTTTTCGCGGGATGATAGGGAAAATAAGGGTTTTACTTGATTTCGGAAAGAACGAGTATCCCGCCGCTTAGAACAGACATAAAAAACTTTTGAAAGAAAGCCGTTTCATAAAACATTTTTCTTTTCAAACTGTCGGATAGGTGATAGACTGGACAAGTTGATAGTTGTCTTCATGAGTTTTCAATGTATTTTCATTATGAATGCTGCGAAACTTATGAGAAGTCCAAGTACAGTATCGGGATTTAATATGTAGTAATATATGATGGCGTATCAAAGTAGCCCTGAAATAACAAGAAGAATTTTGGAGGAAAACAACAAATGAAATTTAGAAAAGATATTCGCAATGTTGCAATCATCGCCCACGTCGACCATGGTAAAACAACATTAGTGGATGAGTTATTGAAACAATCAGACACACTGAATGCTAGAACTGAGCTTATGGAACGTGCAATGGACTCCAATGATATCGAAAAAGAACGCGGCATCACTATTTTAGCGAAGAATACAGCTGTGCAATACAAAGGTACACGCGTAAACATCATGGACACACCAGGCCATGCTGACTTCGGTGGAGAAGTAGAACGTATCATGCGTATGGTTGATGGCGTAGTTCTTGTAGTCGATGCTTACGAAGGCACAATGCCACAAACGCGTTTTGTATTGAAAAAAGCGTTAGAACAAAAACTAATCCCAATCGTTGTCGTTAATAAAATCGATAAAGATACTGCAAGACCTCAAGAAGTAGTCGATGAAGTTCTTGAATTATTTATCGAACTTGGTGCCGATGATGAACAGTTGGAATTCCCAGTAGTTTATGCTTCCGCTATGAACGGAACATCTAGCTTATCAGATGATCCAAGCAAGCAAGAAGCAACGATGGATTACGTCTTTGATACAATCATTGAACATATCCCAGCTCCAATCGATAACTCAGATGAACCATTACAATTCCAAGTAGCTTTACTTGATTACAACGACTTCGTTGGACGTATCGGTATCGGCCGTGTGTTCCGCGGAACAATCAAAGTCGGCGACAATGTATCTCTACTTAAATTAGATGGATCAGTTAAAAACTTCCGCGTAACAAAATTATTTGGTTTCTTCGGCTTAGACCGTGTGGAAATCGATGAAGCTAAAGCAGGGGATTTGATCGCCTTGTCAGGTATGGAAGATATCTTCGTTGGGGAAACTGTTACACCAGTTGACCATCAAGAAGCATTGCCGATCCTACATATCGACGAACCTACTTTACAAATGACATTCTTGACAAATAACTCACCGTTCGCAGGACGCGAAGGTAAATGGGTTACTTCTCGTAAAATCGAAGAACGTTTGATGAAACAATTGCACACAGACGTATCTTTGCTTGTTGATCCTACCGACTCTCCTGATGCTTGGATCGTTTCCGGCCGTGGGGAATTGCATTTGGCGATCTTGATCGAAAACATGCGTCGTGAAGGCTATGAATTGCAAGTATCTCGTCCAGAAGTTATCATCAAAGTTATTGATGGCGTAAGATGCGAACCGTTTGAACGCGTTCAAATCGATACCCCTGAAGAATACATGGGTTCTGTAATCGAATCGATCAGCCAAAGAAAAGCTGAAATGCAAGATATGCAGAACAATGGAAATGGCCAAGTTCGTTTGATCTTCCTAGTACCTTCTCGTGGATTGATCGGCTATTCAACAGAATTCCTTTCTCAAACACGTGGTTATGGTATCATGTCTCATACTTTCGAATCTTACTTGCCTGAATTGACTGGTAAAATCGGTGGCCGTAGTAAAGGTGCGCTTGTTTCTACTGAAACGGGCAAAACAACAACTTACGGTATCATGGGTGTTGAAGACCGCGGAACAATCTTTATTGAACCAGGTGTGGAAATCTACGAAGGTATGGTTGTCGGTGAAAATGCTCGCGACAGCGACATCGCAGTTAATATTACAAGAGCTAAACAAATGACCAACATCCGTTCAGCCAACAAAGATTCAACCAACGTAATCAAACGTCCGCGCACGTTGACCCTAGAAGAATCAATCGAATTCATGGGTGAGGATGAGTATTGCGAAATCACGCCGAAAAGCATCCGTTTGCGTAAACAAATTTTGGATAAAAATGAACGTGAAAAATTTGCAAAACGCAAGAAAAAAGCAGAATAATTAACAGGATAGGTTCCATTGCTTAACAGGGGTCCGGGGGTAAACATCCCCGGGCCTTTTTTGGTTAAGCGGGCAGACCAATACTTTCGGCGGCTTTTAAAACCGGTTTGTTTTGTGTTATAATGAAATAACTTTTTAGGGGAGGAATAACAATGGAAAGCATTAATAAAACGGCTGCCTTAGAAATCCTGATGAAGGATGCTGAGAAAATTTATACATTGATCAACAGTCAAAAAAAACATCTATGCTTTGCAAGCTGTCCCGCATTTGAAGACGTTGTGGATACGCAGATGTATGGTTTTTCACGTGAAGTCGCCTTTGCAGTCAAATTGGATATCATTTCCGAAGAAGCGGGTCAGAAGATTCTGAGCGACCTGGAGTCTTCTTTGAATGTCATGTACAATGATTTCTTTGATCAGACAAAGAATGATTCCTCTAATAAAGGGGTTTAATGGTTCATATGATTAAGAAAAAACTGGCTCATATGGATTGGAAACTGCTTATCCCCTATTTCATCCTTTCGGGAATCGGGATATTGATGGTCTACAGTTCAAGCAGCTATCGCGCTATGACGGAGTATAACAATTCGGAGCACTTCTTCTATAGGCAAATCGTTTTTGCCGTCTTAGGAATGTTCAGCATGTTTTTTATATCTCTGCTATCGAATCGTTTTTTTAAACGGAAAAATATAATACATGCAGCCCTAGTGCTTTTGTTTTTGGTCATGTTTTATCTGATTGTGGCGGGCACTTCGACGAAAGGTGCGCGAGGGTGGATATACATATCATCCTTTGGCTTTCAGCCTGCAGAATTCATTAAAGTTGTGTTGATTATGTACTTAGCACTCTTTATTTCGGGTAATCAAGCCAAAATAAAGGATGATTTTTGGCAGACGATAAAGAAACCCGGCATCGTATCGCTTTTGGCCATTGCTCTTATTTTTATCCAACCGGATCTTGGCGGAGCCGCCATCATCTCATTCATCTGTTTGGTTTTGTTTTTGCATAGCGGTATCCCGTTGAAGTATGGGGTAGGGGTTCTCGGCTTCATTATGGCAAGCTATTTTTCGCTCATCGCACTTGTGAAGGCTTTCGGGGACAGCATTCCGCTTTTCCAGTCATACCAGATGGCACGGATTACTTCCTTCATCAATCCCTTTGCCGATAGCCAGAACTCGGGCTATCAAGTGGTCAACTCTTATTATGCATTGAGCAGGGGTGGACTTTTTGGCGTCGGAATCGGTGAGAGCATCCAGAAATCAGGCTATTTGCCCGAAGCCCATACAGACTTTATCTTATCCATTATTGGCGAAGAACTGGGGTTGCTCGCCATCATCGTCGTTTTGTCGATCTTTTTCTACATGGTCTACAGAATGTTCAGGAATGGTCTGAAAATGAAAGATCCGTTTGCGCAACTTGTCTGCATCGGGACAGGGACGATGTTTTTGATCCAAGGAGTCATCAACATCGGCGGGGCAACTGGAGTGATGCCCTTAACCGGGGTGACCTTCCCTTTTGTCAGTTATGGCGGTTCAAGTATGCTGGTATCAGCCGTATCGATCGGTATCGTCAACAACATGTACATCAATGATCAGGTAGCGAAAGAAGAAAGATTAAAAAAATGATTAATGAGAGGGGAGAGGCAATATTTTTGTTTCTCCTTTTTTTTAAATATTAAAATATGACAGTATAATGGAATCGTCACGCTAGGGGATCAGTCAGGTGGCGGGAAGGGGAACGGTTGATGAAATTTTTTTGGAAGATAGCCTTATCATTTTGCATCCTTATTGTTGTTGCCTATTCTTTGCCGGTTGTATTAAACCCTGCGGAAAAGATTCATCAGCAGCCGGGATTCCCGAATCCCGAAGCTAGCTCCACTGATGCCGAAAAAGGGTATCCGTTGCCTGTAACGGGCTATGAATTTTATATAGGGCAACCGATCGAAGCCTATACAGCAAAACATGGAGAACCCTTGAGGAAAGGGACTGCCTATGGCGGCAGTGAGTGGTGGACGTTTGGGGACACTGCCCAAGACTTCATTCAAGTAGGTGTAAAGGATGGCGTCATCCGGTCGCTGTTCATTTTAGGCGATAGAATCGATACGGGAATGTTTACGATCGGAATGAATCGGGACAACATATTGGATGAAGGCTATTTGGCTAAAGATTTCCATCTATCCGTCGGGAAGCAAGAGTATGCGTTGGAGGTAACGGACCAGCAGCAAATGTTGACGCCGTTGCTCCAATTTGAAAATGATAGTTTTTTGATGCTCCTGTTTGATGTCCAGACGCAGACGGTATACGGCATGTATTTCCTCTCGAATGAGGCTTTGATGGATATGGAATATTACCCTGTCAGTTCAGACAAGAAATA
The DNA here is from genome assembly GCF_900114465.1 of Trichococcus palustris. GTDB lineage: Bacteria > Bacillota > Bacilli > Lactobacillales > Aerococcaceae > Trichococcus > Trichococcus palustris. Next base: position 22,770 of record NZ_FOTD01000003.1, read on the forward strand.
CGAAGTGAAGAAACAGGAGTGGTTAAGGGACGCCGCCAGCGATGCCGAAAACGCACTTCAAATAAAGGCTGCTTTAGCGGTGATGCGCACGCACCACGGGGTGGAACCGTTGCAAGCCAATGAAGAACTGCAGGCTGTCGCGGATCAGATTATCCCGCGCAATGAGGAAATCAATGATTTTACGGCCAAATTCGCCCTTTCAGAACAGCGTATTTCCAATAAAATAAGCGAACTGCTTCCGGATAAAACCGTCTATTTCCTGTTCAATGAACCGTTCTATGATGTGCCGCAATTATTCATTGCAATGATGCAGGATGAAAAAATTTATCCGTTCCTGCAGGACGAGCGGATAAAAAACAGCGCTGTTGCCTGCAACCGGCAGTATCACCTCATTGTTTTCGGTGGACAACCGGAATGAAAAAGTATTGAGTCCGTAACAAATTAAAGCTATACTGAATGGTAGGCAACGCCAAAAAGATAAAGCAGGGGATCGTATGATTATCAATGAAGAGTATTTTGCGTTAGAAAATCAAGCTTATCGGTTGGCAAATGCAATTTGCGCCAGTAAGGTCATGCAGACGTATTTGGATGCAAAAAAAAATCTGAATGAGAATGCAACTGCTCAAGATAAAATCAGGAAATTCAAAGAAGCAAAAGCCGGATACGCGGGAGTCGAGGCTTATGAAGCGTATGCTCCGGACTTCCAGGAACTAAAGCAAGCCGCTTACCGAGCGAAGCGAGCAATGGATCTGGATGAAACGGTCTATCGATTCCGAAAGGCTGAGCGGGATCTGCAATTGCTTCTGGATAGTGTTTCAGACAAAATCGCGCATGCCATTTCTCCGAATATTTTAGTGTCTGCCGGGGATCCGTTCTTTCAAACGGGGGAGGCCGCTTTGCCGGCAGCCTGCCAGACGCACATTTTAAGTAGGGAGGTCATCAAATGAGTCTAGAACTGACAAAAAGACAGGGAATCATCGTCTGGGTCTACACGTTAAGACAGATAAAAAACTTGAAGCGATTTGGCTATATCCATTATGTTTCCAACAGGTTAAAATATGTCGTTCTGTACGTTGATCAAGAGGATGCACAAGAAACAGTCGATAAATTAAACGGACTTCATTTTGTCCGTAAAGTTGAATTGTCCTACCGTCCGGATATTGACATGACTTTCGCACATGCCTTGCCGGATAAAAAAGGGGACTCCTTTGATCCAAATGAATTTGGAGTACATTCTTTCGAAGAAAAAACATATACTTTTTAAGAAGCGCTGAGGGTAGCTGTAAAAATATACTATAGGATATATGGGTGATGTCAGATGCGGGTTATCGCAGGAGAATACAAAGGCCGCAGGTTAAAAAGCGTCCCAGGAAGCAATACACGTCCGACAACGGATAAAGTGAAAGAATCATTATTTAATATCATAGGACCATTTTTTGATGGTGGCGTCAGTTTGGACATGTTTGCCGGCAGCGGCGGCTTATCGATTGAAGCCGTCTCGAGAGGGATAGGCAGAGCAGTCTTGTTTGAAAAAAATCGCAAGGCGATCGACACCATCAAAGAGAACATCGCCATCACAAAAGAGGGTGGTAAATTCACAATCTATCCCGGGGATGCGCGCAGAAATCTGCAGGTATTCGCCGCGGAAAACCCCGGCGTCCAATTTGCTTTGGTTTTCTTGGATCCTCCTTATGCGGAAGCAAAATATGTAGCCGATATTGAAGCGATGATCGGCCTAAAACTAGCCAATGAAGATACAGTCTTTGTCTGTGAAATGGCGAAGGAAAATGAGCTGCCTGAAACCATACAGCATTACGGAAAAATAAGACGGGCGACATATGGAACCATTGCAATAGAAATATTTGAGTTCCAAACTGAGGAGTGATTGGATGAAGAGAGTGGCCCTGTTCGCCGGTAGCTTCGACCCATTGACGAATGGACATGTAGATACAATCAAACGTGCCCTGATCGTCTTTGATGAAGTTATTTTGGCGGTATCGACGAATACGACAAAACAGTCCTTGTTCGATGGGGATGAACGCATTTCTTTAACGGAAGAGGCTCTGAAGGATATCCCGTCTGTCCGGGTGGTCAAACATACCGGCGGCCTGACGATTGATATGGCGAGAGAACTGGGAGCTTGTGCTTTGCTGCGTGGCGTCCGCAATGTAAAGGACTTTGAATATGAGCACAACATCGCCTCCATGAACAAACTGCAGGCGCCTGATTTAGAAACGGTCATCCTTTTGTCCTCCGAAAACTATCGGTATCTCAGCTCCAGCCTGATAAAGGAAGTGGCGATGTTTGGGGGCAATGTTTCCACGCTGGTTCCGACAGTCGTAAATGAGGCTATCGTAAAAAAATATCAGGACAGCGCCTATCTGAAGAAAAAATGAATAGTTGAATTCTGAGAAGTTTCCTTGAGATGAAAATCCTAGGAGGCTTTTTTTGCTTATAGGAATTTATAAAATATTTTAATCTCAGTAGTGCATCACCGGAGGTGTTTCACACATTTGTAAAATGTTCCACGTATCAAAAGGGTTGGCTAGCTTCACGGGTTAGCCCTTCGGAAAAGGGATTAAGGGTCCTCTTGGCTCTACGAGCCAAGACATACTGTTCGACTTGTCATGGTTCTTGTCATCTTTGCTATCTAAAGAAGATTCCAAGAAGCACCTCAAACGTCGCACTGTGACGTTTGAGTAACTGACCGGTACGGTCACGTTGATTCCTTTATTTTTGGAAGTCTCTCAGCAATTGCGCTCTACGATGCTCATTTGCATGGGACTCTTAGGGATTCATCCCTTAGAGCCCCAGTATAAGGTGAACGTAGGGGAAGTTGCAGGGCACGATTTCCTAAATTGTCATGATTCTTGCGATTTCAATCGCTTAGTCCTGTCAACTGGATATCCAAAATATATAGCAGTAAGGCCCTCTGATGTCGCACTGTGACATCAGAGTACTTGACCGACTAGGTCACAGTGTTTCCTTAATCAGGGCTGAACGAACCCGTTCAGCTTTTCTTGCTTCCGTAAATGAAATCATCCGATTATGGCGTATTTTAGAGATAGGTGCAGAAAGGGGTGATGGTTTGCTTTTTTTCAAGGATTGGATAAGGATTCACCAAAAACTAGCGTTGCTTTTGGTCACGGGCGTTCTTCTGCTGTTCGGCATCCTTGGCTTCGCCCTGCTTGCGATGGGAAGCGAGGGGGAGGATGACGCTGAAGAATTATTGTTGGACCAGACTTATTTAGCGGAAAGCGGGAAGAAGGCTGTTGCTGATACAACAGCCTCCCTTCCAGGTGAAGGGATTGATTCTGGTACAGACGTAATCGTGGTGGTGGACATCAAGGGGGCCGTACAAAACCCTGGCGTTTATCAGGGAGATGAAAATATGCGTGTCGTGGACATGATTGCTTTGGCAGGTGGGCTGCTCGAAACAGCTGATGACAGGGCGGTCAACTTGGCGCAAAGGATTACTGATCAGATGGTCATTTACATCCCGACAATCGGGGAAGATCCGGGTACGGTTGCCGACGGAAATGAAGTTTCCCAACAATATACGGGAACGGAAGGCGAAACCGGGTCGGAAAAAGTGAACATAAATACTGCCGACGCTGCCCAACTGCAGACACTGACAGGCATCGGCGAGAAAAAAGCGGAATTGATCATTGCCTATCGCAAGGAGAATGGCTCTTTTCAGACGATTGAGGATATCATGGAAGTTTCAGGAATTGGAGAAAAAACGTTCGAGGGTTTCAAAGAGGCGATAACGGTCGGTTCAAAATAAAATTGAAACAGCGGGGAGGCTCTTGTATACTTATTTTATAAATAGGTGGAGGTTAGCGCATGGAAAGAATTCCTTGGAATCAATATTTTATGGCACAAAGCGTACTATTGTCATTAAGAAGTACCTGTAAACGGCTGGAAGTCGGTGCCACAATAGTCAGAGATAAGCGCATCATAGCGGGGGGGTACAACGGCAGTGTTTCCGGAGATGTCCATTGCATCGACGACGGCTGCTATATGGTGGACGGCCATTGTGTCCGGACGATACATGCAGAAATGAACGCCATCCTGCAGTGTGCGAAATTCGGTGTCCAAACACAGGATTCTGAAATATACGTTACCCATTTTCCTTGTTTGCAGTGCACAAAAATGATTCTGCAGGCCGGCGTCAAGAAAATCTATTATCTGGAAGATTACCACAATGACCCGTATGCCCTACACTTATTAGAGACAATGAATATACCCTACGAACAGGTACCGTTAGATCCGGATTATTTTTTCCAATTGTTGAAACATAAAAAACGAAATGATGATGGTGAGCATAAACATACCGACCAGTGTGAACATCATCATGATGGCTAACCATTAAGGGGTATTTACTTTTACCCGCCTTGATCGTCTTTCCGATCACCACGCTCAGCGACAGTCCCGGAGATGGAATGGCCTGGCTGATGTTGGGGTTATTGGTGTTGCGGCTAGTGATGTTCCGCTCCAAACAAGGACTGGCCATCGCCTGCGGCATCGTCTTGATCAGTTTAGGCAGCCTGCGATTCCATCATCTGACAACTGTATCTGAATTTGATGCGGCAAGCGCCGCTGAACCGAAAACCGTCCTGTTGGAGATTGATCCCAATCGGATGCGGATCAACGGCGATCTGCTTTCGGGTGATGCGATGCTGCGGTGGCATGATGCCGAAGAAAAAGTCGTCTATTATTATAAATTGAAGACCGAAGAAGAAAAAATACAGTGGGAGCAGTCGGCGGTTCCGCAAAAACTTGTCGCAAAAGTGGCATTTGAGAAACCGGAAGGAGAAAGCAATCTTTTTCAGTTCGACTATGCGGACTATCTTGAACAAAAAAAGGTCCATTGGATCGTAAACATCCAAACCATCGAGCATAGGGCAGAGGACCGTTCAGTCTGGAAGGCTGTTTCCATTCTGCGCAGGAAGATCATTCTCCTGTTGGAAAAATTGCCGTCGCCAAAAGCGGCCGATTATATCCAGACTATGCTGTTTAATCAACAACATACGATTGCCGCAGAGGCCTTGGACAATTATAGGGAAATCGGATTATTGCACTTGTTTTCCATTTCGGGGATGCATATCCAATTGTTGCTGGTTCAGATCGGCTATATCCTTTTAAGACTTCAGGTGACGCATGAAACGACAAATAAATTATTGGTGGTCTTTTTGATCGGTTATGGGCTTCTGACCGGTTGGGGAGTCGGGATTTTCAGGGCCATCTGCACGCACTTTATTTTATTGTTCGGCAGGATCTTTCATCAACAGCTAGAAGCCAAGGATGCTTTTGCGATAACGATCTTATTGGCGGTCTGGATGAATCCTGCAACGATTTACACAGCCAGTTTCCAATTAAGCTATCTGTTATCCGGTGTGCTGTATTTCATTGCGCCGGCCTGCAGCAATTGGAAAATGCAACCTGTCCTAAAAGATATTTTGCTCACGCTCATCATGACGGTTGTATCCTTTCCGATTTTGAGTTACCATTTCTTTGAAGTATCCTGGATGGGTGTTTTTGTGAACGTGGTTTTCTCCTTCTGTTTCTCGTGGGTGCTTTTCCCTTTGTTTTGGGTGCTTTTCAGCGCACTTCTGTTCTTCCCTGGGACGGAGCTTCTGAGGTTCTTCGCAGGGGTAACAGACGCTGTTTTGACTGTTCTGGAGGACTTTTCCGGTTGGTGCGGCGATTTCCGGGTGTCTCAAACGATAACAGGCCGACCGGCCATGCTGTATTTTGTCATGGTCGGATTATTCATCCTTATTTTATTGGTTCAGATTGAACAGAATCGAAGAGGGTATAAGGCGGTTGCTGGAACAGCTTTGGCGATTCTCATCTTTTCATCATCCGTGCATCTGAATCCGTTTGGGAAAGTCGTCATGTTGGATGTGGCCCAGGGGGATTCCTTCCTGTTCATAACCCCTTACCAAAGGAAGACGGTTTTGATCGACACGGGCGGAACCGTCGCGTTTAAAAAGGAAGAGTGGCAAATCAGGGATGAGACCGCCACTGCCGGAAAAAAACTTCTTTCCGCCATAAAAGCCGAGGGGGTAAAGAAATTGGACAGGGTCTTTTTGACGCATGCGGATAGCGACCATGTCGGTTCTTTGCTGGAATTGTCCCAAGGGATAAAGGTTGATGAACTTTATTTTCCAAAAGGGACGGAGCAAAGTGCGGAGCTCAACAAGGTATTGCTGAAACTTCAAAAAGCTGACGTACGGCTGTATCCGATCATAGGGAAAAAAGATATAATCATAGAGGCAGATATGACCCTTCAGGTTTTGGCGCCCCTCGAAAAGGGGGAAGGCGGTAATGAGGACTCAATGGTCATCTTCACCGAAATCGCTGGCTTCAGGTGGCTGTTTACCGGTGATCTGGGCGAAGCGGGGGAGAAGAAGTTGCTTGCGGCCTACCCCTTGCTGGAAGCGGACGTTTTAAAAATCGGCCATCACGGCAGTTCCTCTTCCAGTTCGGAAATGTTTCTTAACCGCCTAAAACCTAGGATTGCGCTTATTTCAGTGGGGGACAACAACGCTTATGGTCACCCCGATGCTACCGTGTTGGGCAGGCTTGATGGGCGTAATATACGCATATTCAGAACGGATCAGCAAGGTGCAATCCATTTTACGTATGGGCCAGGGAAGTCCGAATGGCAGACGATAATGACGAATCAAAAATTTGAGTAACGGATTGTGGTGTGAATTTGAATTATACAGTTGAAATGACAAAAATAAAAAAAGGCGAATTTCAGCAAGTTTATTTGTTTTTGGGAAAAGAAGATTATTTTATAGAGGAAGCAAAGCAGACATTGCTGAAGTCGGTTGTGGATGAAGCGGACCAAGAATTGAATACCGGCATTTTCAACATGGAGGAAGTTCCGTTGGACCGAGCCTTGGAGGATGCGGAATCGCTGCCTTTTTTTGGGGACCGGAGGCTGGTGATCATCGAGAACCCCTATTTTTTAACGGCGGAAAAGTCAAAAAATACGCTTGAACATGACGTGGCATGGTTGGAAAACTATTTGGATCATCCTTCAGAATTCACCGTTTTGGCCATCTTCGCGCCGTACGAAAAATTGGACAGCCGGAAAAAAATATCCAAATTGCTGAAAAAAGCGGCTGTGACGGTCGATGTTTCTCCCTTGGAAGAAAAGGACGCCCGTAAATTTTTAGCGGAAATGATCAAGAACGAAGGGTACCAAATCAATCGGGAAACCCAGGAACTGTTCTTTGGACGCGTGGATAATCAATTATCACGCGGGATAAGGGAGCTGCCGAAACTATTCCTGGCAGGGGCGGAGGAGAAGAAAATCACCAAACAGATGGTGGTCGATCTGGTGTCCCGGAATCTGGAACAAAACATTTTTGAATTGGTGACGCAAGTGCTGCAACGCGATACGTATCAGGCTATTCAAATCTATCGTGATCTGTTGCTTCAAAAAGAGGAACCCATCAAAATTAACGCCATATTATTGGGACAGTTCCGTCTGTTGCTGCAGGCCAAATTGCTGTTGAAAAAAGGGTACCAGCAGACCGATATCTCAAAGGTGCTGAAGGTGCATCCTTACCGGGTGAAATTGGCCGTACAACAAGTCCGGAATCTCTCGGAAAGCGTTTTGGCGGATGCTTTCCAGGGGTTGGTGGAGACGGAATATAAAATGAAAACGGGACAGGGTCTGAAGGAAATCCAATTTGAATTGTTTTTGATCCAATTCGCGAATGCGGCCCAAAGAAAATAGCGCGGAAAGACCCGTTTCATCGGCGAATACGGAAACAACAAAACAAAAAAGTGCAGTGCCTGATAAGTCAGGAACTGCACTTTTTATTCTTTTAAAATAGTTCATTTCAAAGGAATTATTTAGCTAATTTTTTAACTAAACGTGATTTGTCGCGAGCTGCTTTGTTTTTGTGAATTAAACCTTTAGAAGCTGCTACATCGACAGCTTTAACTGCTGCTTTTAATAATTCTTCGCTGTTTTCAGCGCTTTCTGCTGCAGCTGCTTCAAATTTCTTGATAGCTGAACGCATAGCACTCTTTTGAGCGTTGTTTTGTAGGTTAGCTTTTTCGCTAGTACGAACACGTTTGACTGCTGAATCGATATTTGGCATTGGGTTCACCCCTCTTTCCGTATTTCTGTGACTATCAGGCAGATTTGCCAACACGCCATATTATACATAACTTTGAAACATTATGCAATAAAAATTCAAACAGTTTATTTTTAGCGACGGAAATGTTGTCACCATGAGAGCGGAAGTCTGCAAAGTGTACGAAAGTATGTTTGGGTGATAGAATAGTGATATAAGTAAGCAAAGAGGAGCAGCAGAGACCTATGATAAACGATCATTTTGAATTAGTTTCCCATTACCAGCCGAGCGGCGATCAACCGGAAGCCATCTTGCAGCTTGTCAATCGCTTGAATCAAGGGGAACGCGCCCAAACGCTGTTGGGCGCCACCGGTACTGGAAAAACCTTTACGATTGCCAATGTCATCCAACAAGTCAATAAGCCCACCTTGGTCATCGCCCACAACAAAACGTTGGCCGGCCAACTGTATGGTGAGCTGAAAGAATTTTTCCCCAACAACGCAGTCGAGTATTTCGTGAGCTACTATGACTATTACCAACCGGAAGCCTATGTCCCATCCAGTGATACCTATATCGAAAAAGAATCCAGTGTGAATGATGAAATCGACAAATTGCGCCACTCAGCCACCAGCTCCTTGCTGGAACGCAGGGACGTCATTGTGGTAGCCTCCGTTTCATGTATCTATGGGTTGGTCAACCCGCTGGATTATAAGGAACACGTGCTATCGATCCGGCAAGGCATGGAGATGGACCGCAATGAATTGCTGCGCCGTCTGGTGGACATGCAATTCGAAAGGAATGACATCGACTTCCAGCGGGGAAGGTTCCGTGTGCGGGGGGATGTCGTCGAAATTTTCTTGGCTTCCCGGGATAGTGAAGCGATACGCGTCGAATTTTTTGGGGATGAAATCGACAGAATCCGTGAAGTGGATGTCCTGACCGGCGAAATCAAGAACGATGTGGAGCATTTCCCGATTTTTCCGGCGACCCACTTCGTTGCGAACGAAGAAAAAACCTTGCACGCCATCGACACCATCCGCGCAGAACTAAAGGAGCGTCTGAAGGTGTTGCGCGAAGAGAATAAACTATTGGAGGCCCAAAGATTGGAGCAACGGACCAATTATGATCTGGAGATGCTGATGGAGATGGGGTATTGCAATGGGATCGAAAACTATTCCAGGCATATGGATGGCCGCGAACCGGGTGAGCCGCCTTACACCTTGCTGGATTTCTTCCCGGATGATTATCTGACTGTGGTCGACGAATCCCATATCACCATGTCCCAAATACGCGGGATGTATAATGGTGACAGGGCTCGAAAAGAGCATCTGGTCGCATATGGTTTCCGATTACCGAGTACATTGGATAACAGACCGCTGATGCTCTCGGAATTTGAAGAGAGGGTCAACCAGATCATCTATGTTTCAGCGACTCCGGGACCGTATGAATACGAACAGAGCCCTCTTATTGCGCAGCAAATTATCCGGCCGACCGGGTTACTGGACCCTATCATTGAGGTGCGTCCAATCAAGGGGCAAATCGATGATTTGATCAGCGAAATAAATATCCGTTCCGAGCGCAATGAGCGGGTATTCATCACGACCCTTACGAAAAAGATGTCGGAGGATTTGACCGATTATTTGAAGGAAGTCGGCATCAAAGTGAAATACCTGCACAGCGACATCAAAACGCTGGAAAGGAGCGAAATCCTTCGGCAACTTAGGTTAGGCGAATTCGATGTCCTGATCGGAATCAACCTGTTGCGGGAAGGCCTGGATGTGCCGGAAGTATCGTTGGTCGCCATTTTGGATGCGGATAAAGAAGGCTTCTTGCGCAGCGAGCGGTCACTGGTGCAGACAATCGGACGGGCAGCCCGAAACGAAAACGGGCGAGTGATCATGTATGCCGACAGGATAACCGATTCAATGGCGCGGGCCATCGAGGAAACGAATCGGCGCCGCACCATCCAAGAGGCCTATAACAAAGAGCACGGCATCGTGCCGAAAACGATCATCAAGGAAATCCGTGACCGCATCAGCATCAGCCATGCCGCCGAAGGCATCGAAGCCGAAGCCAGTACCGTAGATGTATACAAAAAGATGACGATGGAACAACGCCGGGCTGTCGTCGAGGAGCTGGACAAAGAAATGCGTGTGGCGGCCAGGGACCTGAACTTCGAAAGAGCGGCTGAAATCCGTGATATCGTATTGGAATTGAAAGCAGAGTACAAAGGTTTGTAAGCAGTCGGCAAAAACAAGAATTAAGCCTTGCAATCTTACAAAAAATACGTTACTATTTATTTTGTATTAGACATACGACCTTCAACTTGGTTAAACGATTCACCAACGTTTTACTCAGTACAAGGTAACTATAAGAAAGAGGTGAAGAAAATGGCAATTTCAAAAGAACTTAAGAATGAAATCATCAAAGAATACGCTGTTCATGAAGGAGATACTGGATCCCCAGAAGTGCAAATCGCAGTTCTTACGCATGAAATCAATCACTTAAATGAACACGCACGCGTTCACAAAAAAGACCACCATTCATACCGTGGTTTAATGAAAAAAGTTGGTCACCGTCGTAACTTGTTAGCTTACTTACGTAACAAAGATGTTGCACGTTACCGTGAATTAATCCAAAGATTAGGCTTACGCCGTTAATTTCGTCGCTAAGACTGTTAAAGCGAGATTCCTAGGTGAATCTCGCTTTTTTTTTTAGAATTTTTTTGAATATATGCAAAAAATGAGTGCAATCAGATATAATAGGTAGTGGCTCCCGCTCTACAAACCACTACTATGCAAATGTGAGTTTATTAAACCGGTAAATTGACATTTGTTTAGTAGTAGGTAGATGGGAAGCATTTTAAAAGGAGATTGATAATATGTCAGAAAAAAAAGTATTCCAAATGGACTGGGCAGGACGATTACTGCAAGTTGAAATTGGACAAATGGCAAAACAAGCTAACGGTTCCGTTTTAGTAAGATACGGGGATACGGTCGTGTTGACAGCGGCGGTAGGATCAAAAGAACCGAAAGATACAGACTTCTTCCCATTGACAGTGAACTATGAAGAAAAAATGTACTCCGTCGGTAAGATTCCGGGAGGATTCATCAAGCGGGAAGGACGCCCGAGCGAAAATGCAACGTTGACAGCGCGTCTGATCGACCGTCCGATCCGTCCTATGTTCCAAGAAGGATTCCGCAATGAAGTACAGATCACAAACATCGTCATGTCCGTAGAACAAGACTGCTCACCAGAATTAGCCGCTATGTTCGGTTCATCCCTTTCATTGGCCATTTCCGATATTCCTTTCGCAGGACCAATCGCTGGTGTAAACGTAGGACGTGTAGACGGCGAATACGTGTTGAACCCAACGCCGGCGCAAAATGAAGTTTCGGATATCGAATTGACCGTTGCCGGTTCAAATGATGCCATCAACATGGTCGAAAGCAGCGCGGCGATGGTCAATGAAGAAGATATGCTGGGAGCATTGATGTTTGGCCATAGAGCTATCCAAGAATTATGCGCATTCCAAAATAAAATCGTTGCTGAAGTCGGCAAAGAGAAAATGGAGATTAAGCTGCTAGCTTTAAATCCAGAATTAGTTGCAGAAATAAACGCTGCCTATGCCGAAAAAATGAAGGCAGCCATCCTGACGGAAGAAAAATTAGCGCGCGAAGATGCTATCGAAGCCGTCAAACAGGAAGCAAATGAGTTCTTCACCGAAAAATATATGGATTCTGAAACAATCGTTCCAGTCGTGAAAGAAATCCGCCAAATCGTTGAAAACATGGAAAAAGATGAAGTCCGTAGTCTGATTACGGTGGATAAAATCCGCCCAGACGGACGTAAGGTCGACGAAATCCGCCCCTTGGCATCTGAAGTCGGATTATTGCCACGCGTTCACGGATCCGGTTTATTCACTCGTGGACAAACACAGGCCCTATCAGCATGTACTTTGGCACCGTTGGGAGAACATCAAATCATTGATGGCTTAGGCTTGGATGAAAGCAAACGGTTCATCCATCACTATAACTTCCCGCAATTCTCCGTTGGGAGCACAGGTAGAGCAGGCAGCCCGGGACGTCGTGAAATTGGTCACGGTGCTTTAGGCGAGCGCGCATTGAAACAGGTCATTCCTACTGAAGCGGAATTCCCATATACAATCCGTTTGGTTGCGGAAGTGTTGGAATCAAATGGTTCTTCTTCGCAAGCCAGTATTTGTGCTGGCACCTTAGCCTTGATGGATGCTGGTGTTCCAATCAAAGCGCCAGTAGCCGGCATCGCAATGGGCTTGGTTATGGAAGGCGAAAACTATACGGTATTGACAGACATCCAAGGCCTTGAAGACCACCTGGGCGATATGGACTTTAAAGTTGCCGGTACAAGCGAAGGTATCACTGCGCTGCAAATGGACATCAAAATCCAAGGCATCACTGAGCAGATCCTGACAGAAGCATTGATGCAAGCGAAGAAAGCACGTATGGAAATCCTTGCGGAATTGACAAACACCATACCTGCTCCACGCGAAGAGTTATCTCAATATGCACCTAAGATCGAAATGATGCAAATCAAACCAGAAAAAATCAAAGTCGTTATCGGTAAAGGCGGAGACACAATCAACAGTATCATCGACGAAACAGGCGTTAAGATCGATATCGATCAAGAAGGTAACGTCAGCATCGCCTCAGCTGACGCAGCGATGATTGCGCGCGCAAAACAAATCATCGAGGAATTGACTCGTGAAATCAAAATCGGCGAAATTTATGAAGGCACTGTAAAACGCATCGAAAAATTCGGAGCTTTTGTTGAAATCGCCAAAGGTAAAGATGGGATGGTCCACATCTCTGAATTGGCGAATGAACGCGTCAAAGAAGTTGAAGATGTTTTGGCCATCGGAGATAAAGTCAAAGTCAAAGTCATTGAAATCGACAGACAGGGCAGAATTAATCTTTCCCGCAAAGCACTATTGAATGCGGACGAAAAAGGAAATGCTGTTCAATAATAATGAAGTTAAGCGAGGATGGCGCATAATCATGCAAAATGATTATGCGCCATCCTTGTTTTTTCTGCATCTGAAAACATAGCTGGTAAAATATTTTTGGTATGCTGACCTATTTGAAACTTTATTGATTGAATTGCAGATTTTGATAGAATATGAATGAATTTTTTCGTAAAAAGGTTTATCATAAGGTAAGGGTTTACGCGCTTGGGGTCTCCTGGCTTTCTTTGACGGCAGGGCACGTTAATAAAAGACATTCCATACAGCAGGAAATGCAAGCGCTTTCTTATGTGGGGGAGCTTCGTTATTTTAAGCTGGATAAAGGAATAACGGTTTATTATTCCTACTGTAATCAGATTGGTGGAGGGGTGCAGGGAAATGAGCTTATTTGGTTGGTTTCAAAAAAAAGAAAATAGACAGCAAACGACAAATCCAGTCGAAGCGGCATATGAACAAAAAAATGATCCTGATCGTTCGGAAATCAGTGAAGCAAACAGACTCGTGTTTTTGGTCCCTGTCAGCGAAGAAGAAAAAGAACTTGTATCCGTTATAGCATCGGGCATAGCCGCCGGTGATCATCCAGATTCAAAAATCAGAGTGAAAAACGTAATGGCCGTCGATGCTGAAAAGGAAATCGTTGCTGTCATCGCAGCTGCGCTAGCGGCAGAAGACTATCCGAATTCACATTTTCACTTAAAGAGCATCAAACGAATAAATTAGACAGAGAAAAGGGGGACTACATATGTTAAGAAAATTCCGCATCAAAATCAATGAAAAAGAGTACATGGTGGAAATGGAGGAATTAGGGGTTGAGAGGGGAACGCCCGCTTCGGCTCCCTTAGCAGGGCCGGTTCAAGCTGCAGCATCCGTTCAGGCTCCGGTTCCGACAAGTGCACCTGTTCCGGTACGTGGTGAAGGGGATCCTGTGACAGCACCAATGCCGGGCACCATTCTGGACATCAAAGTCAGTGTGGGTGATGTGGTCAAGGAGAACCAAGTGTTGGCGGTTCTGGAAGCGATGAAGATGGAAAATGAAATTGTGGCTCCTAGGGCAGGCACCATTACGGCAATCCCTGCGATGAAAGGTGCACCAATCGATGTCGGCAAAACGATCGTAGTAATCAAATAAGGATTTTTGGGAGGCGTTGATAATTGGAAACTATCGTTCAAGGGATAACATCAGTTACACCCGGACAACTGATTATGATGGCAATTGGCGGTTTACTCATGTACTTAGGCATCAAAAAGGAGTACGAGCCGACGTTGCTGGTTCCGATGGGCCTTGGGGCAATCTTGGTCAATTTCCCCAATTCGGGATTGGTGACGCAAGCCGGAAGCACGACAGAAGGCGTATTAAGCGTCCTCTTCAAAGCGGGGATTGAGACGGAATTATTTCCATTATTAATTTTCATCGGTATCGGCGCAATGATCGATTTTGGCCCGTTGTTGCAAAATCCGTTCATGTTCCTTTTTGGTGCTGCCGCCCAATTCGGTATATTCTTCACGATCATTTTGGCGGTATTATTTGGATTTACCTTAGAGCAGGCCGCTTCCATCGGTATCATTGGTGCAGCAGATGGCCCGACCTCGATTTTCGTAGCAAACGCATTGGCTCCGGAACTGTTGGGGCCCATAACGGTTGCCGCTTATTCCTATATGGCCTTGGTGCCGATCATTCAGCCGTTCGCAATAAAATTGGTGACGACAGAAAAAGAGCGGAAAATAAGGATGCCCTATAAAGCAGCGCAAGTATCGCATCTGACGCTTATCTTCTTCCCGATAATCGTAACCATCGTTTCCGGCTTTATTGCACCGGCATCTTTACCTTTGGTAGGCTTTTTGATGTTCGGGAATCTGTTGAGGGAATGCGGCGTATTGAACCGCCTGAGTCAGACCGCCCAAAATGAATTAGTGAATCTGATTTCTATTCTTTTGGGATTGACGATTGCCGTAAAAATGACGGCCGATCAATTCTTGAATGTAAAGACTTTGATGATCATTGCATTCGGTTTAATCGCATTTATCATGGATACGATCGGCGGAGTCTTATTCGCCAAATTACTGAACCTCTTCCGCAAGGAGAAAATCAATCCGATGATCGGGGCGGCCGGTATATCGGCATTTCCGATGTCAGCGCGGGTTGTTCAAAAATTGGCGGTTGAAGCTGATCCTCAGAATTTCGTCCTGCACTATTCCATCGGCGCGAATGTCGCCGGGCAAGTGGCGTCCGTTATCGCCGGAGGATTGATTTTATCATACTTCGTATAGCTATACGAAGGTATGCTTGGAGAGGAGAATCATAATGACAGTTGACTTAGCAGCATTGAAAGGAGCATTCGAAATATTGGCATTTGGATGGGCGGGGGTATTTTTAGTCTTATTTATCCTCTATTTAACCAGCATGGCACTGCTTAAGTTCTTGCCCGTCAAGAACGAGCAATGAGAGCCAGAAGTTCGCAAAACAAACATTCCGGGATAGCGTCAACCACCTACCTCTGCATTCACGTGTATCCACACTTACCTCTGTTGAAATGAAAAAATCCATAAGAATAAAAGCAGTAAAAATGACATAGACAAAGGAATGAGTTTTTATGGGAACAGAATCATTTTTTTTACAAGGTCAAATGCCGACACTCAGGGAAGTGCTGGCATCCAGAGAGCAACGTGCTTTTTTTGAAGAGGAAATCAGCAAAGCGAATGTCAACCAAACTTTGGTATCTTTAAAATGCAATATTCCTGGTCCCGTCAAATACAATTCCATCGTGAAACAAATCGCTGATATCGGGGTACAGGAAGTCAAGAATGCGATTGCGCATAATGGGTGGCAAATCACCTATGAAAAATTAATGGATTTAGCAACGGGGCCTGAGTATTTTGTGGTGGTGGATACGTATCCGACCGCAGTGAAACAGGCCACTATCCTGATCGAAGACAGCACACCCATGGGGCAGCTATTCATCATCGATGTATTCTATCTGGAGGAAGGGAAGATGATAGAAGTCCAACGCTCTGAACTAGGTTATGAACCTCGCAAATGCCTGGTCTGCGGAAAGGATGACGATGAAGAGTGTGAAAATGAAGAGACGCATAGCGTGCAGGAAAGGTTCAAAATGATCGAGAAAATTTTACGGGAAGATGGGCGAGTGAAGCTAACATGACAAAAAAAGTCCAATTCATGGATACTGTCCTTCGGGATGCGCACCAAAGTTTGATTGCAACAAGAATGTCCACAGAGCAAATGACACCCATTTTGGAGACCATGGATGGTGCCGGCTATTTTTCATTGGAGGTTTGGGGCGGAGCGACCTTCGATGCTTGTCTACGCTACCTGGATGAGGACCCATGGGAACGTCTGAGGACGATCCGAAGACATGTGAAGAAGACAAAACTGCAAATGCTGCTGCGCGGCCAAAACCTATTGGGATATAAACACTATCCGGATGATGTAGTCGAAAGTTTCATTGAAAAATCAATCGAAAATGGCATTGACGTCATCCGTGTGTTTGATGCCTTGAACGATTTGCGCAACCTGATAACATCCGTCAAAGCGATCAAAAAATATGGCGGCCACTGCCAATGCTGCATTTGCTACACAATAAGCGACATCCATACAAATGAGTATTATGTGGAACTCGTGAAAGGTATGGACAAGATGGGGGCCGATTCCATCGCGATCAAGGATATGGCCGGCATCTTGACTCCGGCCCATGCCTACTCCTTGATCAAAGCAATCAAGGAGGTGACGGATTTGCCGATTCAAGTACATACGCATACGACCAGTGGCATCGCCGAAATGACCTACTTGAAGGCCGTTGAGGCGGGGGCCGATATCATCGACTGTGCCATCTCCCCCTTCTCTGGAGGCACCAGCCAACCGGCTACGGAATCCGTGGCAATCGCCTTGGAAGAATTGGGTTATGATACGGGTCTGGATTTGGAGAAGCTGAAAGAAATCGCGGACTATTTCCGTCCCATCAAGGAGGAATTCCGCGGCAACGGCCTTTTGAATCCAAAGGTGATGGATGTTGAGCCGAACACATTGCTGTATCAAGTGCCGGGCGGCATGTTATCCAACCTGCTCGCGCAGTTGAAAGAAGCACACAAAGAAGATAGATACGAAGAGGTGCTGAAGGAAGTGCCGATTGTAAGGGCAGAGCTGGGGTATCCGCCTTTGGTGACGCCGCTATCACAGATGGTGGGGACACAGGCGTTGATGAACGTCATCAGCGGTGAACGCTACAAGATGGTGCCCAAGGAAATAAAAGACTACGTCAAAGGTTTGTACGGCCAATCACCAGGCCCGATTTCTGAAGAAATAAAAGAAAAAATCATCGGTGATGAGGAAGTGTTGACGGTTCGTCCGGCTGATCTGCTGGAACCGAAAATGCAGGATTTTGCTGATGAATTGGGCGATCTGGCTGAATCGACGGAGGATGTATTGATGTATGCCTTGTTCCCGCAACTGGCCGTGCCTTTCTTGAAGAAACGCAAAGACCCGTTCTATGATGTGCCGGTTCAAATGGTTACGGTAACCTATGCGTAGACTATGGCGAAGAGGGAACCGTCTTTACGCTGGGGGAATGATTTCCCTTCGGAAAACCGATAATGAGAGCTGCCCTGAATCGAGCGTAAACGTGTTCCAAAAAGCAGACCCGACGTCACTTCACGAATAATGCTCAGATGGTCTGCGACCATCCTACGCGTATTCGCTCCAGTGATTCGGGTCTAAACGCTTTTTGTCACACTCTCTTTCTTTTTCCAGCCACGATATTTTCGGTAATCCGTTTCAATGGGATTTCCTTGCCGGAAAGTGCCGCGTTCCGTATTGCAAAACAGGTGCTTATCGAGTATGATAGCTAAAATATAATAAATGTCTCGGTCAAGGGGATGAATCGGCTGCCAAGGCAATGACGGAAGCATTTTCTGAACGATTAGAGCATTTTTTTATTTTTAAAGGAAACAAATTGAAAAAAGATTAAAACTTTCTAATGAAATGTGGTAAAATGTTTTTGGAAAACATAGGAGCAATCCTATATAAAGATAAACTATATAAATAATTGAGCGAGGGATTATGGATGAAAGAATATAATGTTGCGATTGTCGGAGCTACAGGTGCGGTTGGAGAAAAAATGTTAGGGCTATTGGAAAATGCTTCTTTTCCGATCAAAAGTTTGAAATTGTTGGCATCTAAACGATCTGTCGGAAAAACAAAAACATTCCGGGGGCAAGAATTGGTCGTTGAAGAAACGACCGATGCCTCATTTGAGGGTGTAGACATTGCTTTGTTCAGTGCCGGCGGCGGCATTACAAAACAATTCTCGCCTGCAGCCATCAAAGCTGGCGCCATCGTCATTGATAATACGAGCGCGTTCCGCATGGATCCTGAAACGCCTCTTGTCGTACCGGAAGTTAACCCGGAAGACTTGAGAAAAAATCACGGACTTATCGCAAATCCGAACTGTTCCACGATCCAGATGGTGGTCGCTTTACAGCCGATCCGTGAAAAATTCGGCTTGGATCGTATCATTGTTTCGACTTATCAAGCAGTAAGCGGAGCTGGGTTGCACGCATTGGAAGAACTGAAAACGCAAGCACAAGCAATCTTGGACGGAGAAGAACCCGTTGCGAACATCCTGCCTTCTGGCGCGGATAAGAAACATTTCCCAATCGCATTCAATGCCTTGCCGCAAATCGATGTGTTCAGTGAAGGCGGCTATACCTACGAAGAATGGAAAATGATCAACGAAACGAAAAAAATCATGGGTGATCAAACCATCAAAGTGAGCGCAACATGTGTGCGTATCCCTGTAATGTCAGGCCATTCGGAATCGGTTTACTTTGAAGTGGACGATAAAGACGTGACAGTGGAAGATATCTGGGAAGTCTTGAAGGACGCGCCAGGCGTCATCCTTCAAGATGATACTGCAAACCAAGTCTATCCGACCGCTTTAACTTCCGTAGGTAAGAAGGAGACATTTGTCGGACGTATCCGCAAAGATGTGGATGTCGAAAACGGGTTCCATATGTGGGTCGTATCGGACAATTTATTAAAAGGCGCAGCTTGGAACTCAATTCAGATTGCTGAAAAAATGATTGAAATGGGATTAATCTAAAACTTGCTATCCTGTTGTCGGATAGTAACCGATAAAAGCAAATAGTGATTTTGTGAACAACGGATCTGTTCCTAAAAAATGGTATGATTAAGAAATAGAAATATATTCCTAAAAAGGGTATAATGAACTGTCTATTTCATTTCTCGTATTGTTATTTTGGGAAGGATCCGTTTTTTAATGGATGCGATTTAAATCTCTTGGGCAGTGGTTGTGTATAGGGAATGCGCTGCTGTTGCAACAGATTTGAACGCAGAAACGGCATAACGGCAGGATGTTTCAGTAAATAGTACAAATTTGGCAATAATCATGTATAATGTATCTGATGGAACATCCGTAAAGCCTTCGTTTGGCGAAGCCATCGTATGTTGGCTGATTTCGGATATTGTTGCAACTTAGTCCTTGACGCGTTGCAAATAATCGATATAAAAAAAGAAGAATGTTTGACAGCAGGCAATGGCAGAAAACATACATATCCATAGGGGCCTTCTTCCAGATGCTGAAGAGGAGTTCGCCTGGATTCGTTGTGTCTACCATCAGCCTCCTGAAAAAATAAATGAATGACAGCAAGATAATGCTGAATAATAAGAGGTGGTACAATGAGTAAAGTTAAAATTATTTCTCTTGGAGGTGTAAGGGAAAACGGGAAGAATATGTACTTAGTCGAAGTAGATGACATGATTTTTGTGTTGGACTGCGGACTTTTATACCCTGAAAATGAATTGTTGGGTATCGATGTAGTTATTCCTGATTTCACTTACCTTGAAGAGAATAAGAACAAAATTGCAGGTGTTTTCTTAACCCACGGGCATGCGGATGCAGTAGGGGCATTGCCTTACCTATTGCAAAACATCGATGTTCCTGTTTTTGGCACGGAATTGACGATTGCATTAGCAAAATTATCGGTAGAATCAGCAGGATTGGCTGTAGGCTTCAATGACTATCACGTCATTGATGAAAATACGGAAATCGAATTTGATAAGGTGGTGGTGCGTTTCTTCAGGACAACCCACACGATACCTGATTCCGTAGGGATCTGTGTCGTGACCGAAGAAGGCAGTGTCGTTTACACCGGGGATTTCAAATTTGATCAAAGCGCTTCGCCGATGTACAGAACCGATTACGGTAAAATTACCGATATCGGCGAAAATAAAGTATTGGCGCTTTTAAGCGATTCCGGCGATGCCGAATCGACAGTCGAAAATGTAAGTGACCGCAAAGTAGCGGAGGAAATGTTCGATACATTCAAAAATGCTGAAGGCCGCATTATTGTTTCCTGTGTTGCAAGTAATATTCTGCGTATTCAACAAGTTTTCGATGTGGCACAGCAGGCGGATCGGAAAATCTTTTTGACCGGTCCCACATTGGTGGAGACCGTTGATGTTGCGATGAAATTAGGCAAGCTTGTGTTGCCGGATCCGGATTTATTGGTCAGCATCAAAAATATCAATTCATACCGTGACGACCAAGTCATCATTCTGGAAACAGGGAACAGCGGGGAACCGTTGGAATCGCTGCAAAGAATGTCAAAAGGGAAACATAAGCAAGTCAACTTAAAAGAGGGTGACTTGGTTTACATCACAACAACCCCTTCGACGGCGATGGAAACAACCGTTGCAAAAACAAAGAACATGATTTACCGTGCCGGTGCTTCCGTAAAAGAAATTTCGGGCACATTTAAGGCCTCAGGGCATGCTTCGCCAAATGACTTGAAGTTGATGATCAATTTGTTGCGCCCAACTTACTTTATACCCGTTCAAGGGGAATATCGGATGCAGGCTGCTCATGCGAGATTGGCGAATGAAGTCGGCATTCCGTTCAAAAACATCTTCATCCCAGGTAAGGGTGATGTCATTGAATATGCAAAAGGACGTATGCATATGACCGGACAGGTGACTGCAGGGAATGTCTTGATCGATGGCATTGGCGTCGGCGATATCGGCAATATTGTATTGCGCGACCGTAAGTTGTTATCAGAAGACGGCATTTTCGTGGTGGTCGTAACGATTTCAAGAAGATTGAACAAAATATTGTCCGGTCCAGAAATTGTTTCCCGCGGTTTTGTCTATATGAAAGCCAGCGAAGATCTAGTAAATGAGAGTTCCGCAATCGTCAAAGAAGTTGTGGAAGCAAATCTGAATACGAAAGATTTTGACTGGGCCAAATTAAAACAAGAGATTCGTGATTCTCTGAGCCGTTATCTCTTCGAACAGACGAAACGTAAACCCGTAATCCTTCCGATCATAATGGAAGCATCAAACTATCAAAAGAAAAATTGATGCTTGGATAGCGATGTTTAGCGTAACGTTTTAAAGCGTAAAGGGGAGATTTATTCATATGGGTTCAAATAATGTCAAAGCTTGGGGCGAGGCCGTACTGTTTTCAGTGCTTGCATTTGCATTAACGTATGTGACCATCCCTGCAGGAGGCTACGCCATCGCATTAGCGATGCTTCCGCTTGTTTTCTTTTCTCTTCGCAGAGGGATACTGCTGGGGCTAGTGGCAGGGATCGTTGCAGGCGTTGTTCAGTTTTTTGTAGCTTCAGGCGGTTCGGATATCCTTGAAAATATCGTGACGAATATAGCGCCCTTTGCATTTGTCGGAATTTCAGGATTTTTTGCAAAGTTTACGCAAAGAACATTGAACAATAAACGTTTTTCTAATGCTGCACTGAATATCGTAACGGCTTCCTTCTTCGGCACAATCGTTTATTTTGTATGGAAATTGGTCATCGATCTATTCTTTCAAGAAGCTGCGGCGACTGGACAAGGGTCGGCATTCGAGCATTACTTTAGGCAGGACGGCATTTCATTTTTGATGACATTCGCCGTTACTGCTGTGGTCCTATTGATTGTGGCTAAAGTTGCGCCTAAAGCGTTCATTCCAAGAGACAGCCGTTTCCTGAGCAGAAAAGAAAAATCAAAACTATTGAATGACTGATGGTTTGCTGAAGAGGCTGGGACAAAAGTCCTAGCCTCTTTCCCATTTCCTAACAATTAATCGTAAACGTGTTCCAAAAAGAAGACCCGACGTCACGTCACGAATAATACTCAGATGGTCCGTGACGTGACAATCCTCCGCTTATTCGCTCCAGTGATTCGGGTCTAAATGTGTTTTGAATCCCAGAAATCTCCGCCTAAGTTGACTATCACACGCGGACAGAAAGCGTCCGCTTTGTGTTAGTCCTCTTAGTGCTCGATTTCTAAACGGGATTCATCGCACTCTATTTAAACGCTTTTTGTTGCACTCTCTTTTTTGTTATACTCGGGTGAGGTATGTTATGATTGCATTTAAAGGTTAAATGCCATTTTATTTTGAATTGAGGTGACAAGGTGAGTATTTGGGCCATGATTATTTTAGGCATCATCATTATGAATACAATCGGAGCAATCATTACGGTCTTCAAAGAAAAACGCGACGTCGCGGCAACTTGGGCATGGCTATTGACGTTGATCCTTTTGCCGGTGGCAGGATTTATCATCTATCTGTTCGTCGGTAAAAAGATATCCAAGGATAATATTTATGACTTGAAGACGCAGAAGAGTTTGGGGATGTCGCAATTGGCCGAAGCCCAGATAGAGATGCTGGAGGAAGAGGAACGGATACCGGGTATGGTTGAAACGGATTACGTCAAGAATACAGCCATCCTGTTTCTGGAGAGTGATGAGTCGATTTTGACGAAAGGCAACAAAATCGATATCATCAAAGATGGCGTGACGAAGTTCAACTCCTTCATCAACGATATCTACAAAGCGCAGAACCATATCCATCTGCTTTACTATACATTTCGTTCAGATGAGTTGGGCAAAAGAGTTCTCGAAGCCCTGGAAAATCGTGCGGCTGCAGGGGTGGAAGTTCTTATCATCTACGATGCTTTAGGATGCAGAGGGAATGACCCCAGATTCTTCCGCAAGCTCGAAAAGCTAGGCGGAAAGACGCAAGTGTTTTTTGGATCAAAACTGCCGTTCGTCAATTTGCGCACGAACAACCGCAATCACCGGAAAATTTTGGTCGTTGATGGAGAAATCGCCTATCTAGGTGGCTTCAACATCGGGAACGAATATCTCGGTCAAGGTAAATTGGGCTATTGGCGCGATACCCACATGCGGATTGAAGGGAATGCTGTGCTCACGCTGCAAAGTCGTTTCTTCATGGATTGGAATGCCGCAGCCAAAAAAGCGGACCGGAAAGATTATGCAGATCGCTATTTTCCCATTTCGGATAAGAAGGGGAATACCTCCATGCAAATTGTCTCGAGCGGGCCGGATGATGAAAATCAGACAATCAAGATGGGTTTCATTAAAATGATCAGCCAGGCAAAAGAATCCATCTATATCCAAACACCCTATTTCATACCGGATGAAAGTTTGCACGAAATGATCAAAATTGCCGCTTTATCCGGTATTTCCGTGAAAATCATGATACCGTCGAAACCGGATCATCCGTTTGTCTATCGTGCTACCGAATATTTCGCAAAAGATATCATTGAATATGGGGTAGAAGTGTATATGTATCAGAATGGTTTCCTGCATTCAAAAGTGGTGGTCATCGACAATGAAGTAGCTTCAGTGGGAACAGCCAATATGGATGTGCGCAGCTTCAAACTAAATTTTGAAATCAATGCCTTCATTTATGACCGTCAGGTTGCTCAGGAATTGATCGATAATTTTGAAGAAGATCAAAAAAAATGTATCCGTGCGACGCATGACTATTTTGCGAAACAGTCAAGAGGCCGCAAATTTAAGCAAACCGTATCAAGGTTGCTCTCTCCGATCCTTTGAAGTGGAACGAACATCAGAAAAAGCCGATTTCCAATGGTTTGGAAATCGGCTTTTTAATTGGGTTGAAGAGTCTCTGTATGTGAGTTGCTAAGCTTCTGTTTACTAAGCTAGTTGTATGGCTAAGATTTGGTCGATAATCAACAAGTAAGTCATTTTTTTATCTGATGAAGTGAACATAATTTGCCTGTTGGTGTTGACTCCGGTTTTGAAGGCTCCGGTAACGGCAGACCTTGTATAGGCTTTTGGCCCCATTTTTTGTTCGATCACAATGCAAACGGTCTTGTTTTTTTCGAATGCTTGATTTGCGAAACGAATGACTTGATGCACCGGCATCACTTTATCTAAAATTCTTTTATTGGCAGCAGGAACAGCTTTAACAGGATTCAAGAAAAATTTTTTCTTGTCAGAAGCGGGGGATTGATAGTTTTCCATTTTCTTTACCTCCGAACGTTTGTTTGCTCACTACCCATTATAAGAACGCACGTTCTTTTTTGCAAGAGTTTTATCTTATTTATGTCCAGAATAAGAAAATTGTTTTTATTTTTCTTCCTATTAAGTATGATAACGTGATTGTATCAATATAGTGAAACCGATTGGGAATACATTTGAATGGCGCTTCCAATAACGGTATAATAATAACACTGATGCATGAAAAGCATTTCTGTGAATCAGAAATGACAAACGATCGGAGGTGTAATGGGGAATGCATGTAATAGACGAAGTAAAGAAAATCGAGCGGGATGCAGTCAACTTGGAAGTGGACTACCAAAATAAGCTGCACAAGCTGGAACAAAATACGCAAGACAAGATTGCGGAAATGAAAAGAAACATAGAAAAGGAATTAGCAACCTTCCAATCAGATGAAATGGCAAAGAAAAAGGAACTGCTTGCTGTCCTGAAAAAAGAATCTTCTGAGAACGAAGCGCAAGAAATCGCGAAATTGCAAGCCCGTTTTGCAGCACGAAAAGACGATCTTGTAAATGCAGTGATTCAGGAGGTGATGAGAAAATATGGCAATAGCTAAAATGAAAAAAATTACACTCATTTCTTTTCACGAAAAAAGGGAACAGCTATTGATGGCTATTCAGACATTGCAAAGTTGGGAAGTCATTGATTTGCCATCAGCGACAGATACTCGCACAGCTTCATCGCCGAAAGAACGCGAATTAATCGAGCAAAGTATCAAAAAATTGGATGCTCAGCTTGAAAGCGCCGATGAAGCGTTGGCTTTCCTGCAACCGTATTTGGAGAAAGATTCGATGCGCAAAAAGCTTACGACCAAGAAACAAGAATTGTCACTTGATGAATTGGAAAAAGCTGCCCTTGCACTTTCACCTGAAACGGTAATCGCGGAAGTTTCCGGATTGAAAGATGAATTGAAAAAATTGGAAGATTCAAAGAAACGGTTGTACGAAGAGGAATCCTTCCTTTCTCAATGGAGAAATCTTTCCTTCAACCCAAATGAAACAAGGAAATTCGAGCATATAGCCGTAAAAGTCGGCACAGTCCCCCAATCAGTCACGAACGAATATAGTGAGCTGTTGAAGGCAAGCCCATTTGCGTATGTCGAAGAAGTTTTTCAAAACAAAGAATCGGTTGGGGTCATGCTCATTTTTGAGCCGGCTGCAGAGGCCGATGTGAACCAACTGTTGGAAAAAACGCATTTCCAACCGCTGGCTTACAATTATGCAAAGGCACCGAAAGAAATGCTTGAGGATGTGCAGGCTGCCATTCAGCAAAATAATGAGCTGAATGTGCAGACCCGAAAAAATCTATCAACCATGAAGACAGAAGAGTGGCAACTTATGCTGCTTTCTGAATACTACTATGCTAAATTGCAACGCGTGAAGAGTCAGCTCATGTTTTTGAATGAAAAACATTTATTTGTTATGCAAGGCTGGCTCGAAGAGGATAGGGTTGAGGGAATCAAAGCCACTTTAGCGAAGGAATTCCCAATCGATACCTATGCCTTGCTGGTCGAGGATGTCCAAGAGGATGAAATCAAGGACGTTCCGACAGTATTGAAAAACAATAAAATCGTTGCGCCTTTCGAGTCGGTTACCGCCATGTACAGTATGCCAAAATACGATGAAATCGACCCTACACCTCTGCTGACGCCATTCTATTTATTGTTTTTTGGAATGATGGTAGCGGATTTCGGGTATGGCCTGTTGCTTTTCATAGGGACATTCATTGCGTTAAAATTCTTGCAGGTCGGCAAAGGCATGCGCAATAATCTTAAATTTTTCCATCTCTTGTCATATCCGTCGATGTTATGGGGATTGGTCTATGGTTCATTCTTCGGTATCGAGATGCCTGTTGTCCTGTTATCGACAAGCAATGATGCCAACACTATCTTACTGATTTCTGTCATCTTTGGAATCATCCAAATCATGTTCGGTTTGGGCATCAAGGCTTATCTGCTTTTGCGGGACAAAAACGCTTTGGGCGCCATTTCCGACAGCATCGGTTGGTTGGGTATCCTGCTAGGGATCATCCTGCTTTTAATCGGCAAGATGATCTTGCCGAGCCAGATCCTGTCCACCGTCGGAGCAGCATTGGCGATCACAAGTGCTGTCGGCATTGTCCTGGCTACGGCGATGGCTTCGGACAATAAGGCGTTAGGATTTGGTGCTGGCCTGTACAATTTGTACGGCATCACCAGTTACATCGGCGATATCGTCAGCTACACAAGGCTGATGGCATTGGGTGTTTCAGGCGGCAGTATCGCAGTCGCCTTTAACCTGATCATCGATTTTATGCCGGCATGGGCAAAATTCACAATCGGTGCCGTTTTATTCGTCGTTCTGCATTCGATCAATTTCGGTCTATCGATGTTGAGCGGCTACGTTCACGGAGCCCGTCTGACATTCGTCGAATTCTTCGGGAAGTTTTATGAGGGCGGCGGAAGAGCCTTGAATCCGCTCAAAGCTACTGAAAAATATATTGATATTAAGAAATAAAAAAGAAACGCAGACATAGGAGGAATTATTAAATGGAAAACATGACTTGGATACAATATTTCATCGAAAATAACGGAGGAATGATCTTCGCTGCTTTAGGGGTCGCTTTAGCAGTCGGAATGGCTGGTACAGGTTCAGCAAAAGGAGTCGGGATGGTAGGGGAAGCTGCTGCAGCACTTATCAAAGAGCAACCCGAAAAATTTGGTAAAACGTTGATTCTGCAATTACTTCCAGGTACACAAGGCCTTTACGGCTTCGTTATCGGTTTTTTGATTTATTTGAATATGTCACCGGATATGCCTCTATCACAAGGTATGTATTACCTGATGGCCGGTCTGCCGATCGCCATCACAGGTTTGACTTCAGGAATCGCACAAGGACGCGCGTCTACAGCAGGGCTACAAATCCTGGCTAAGAGAGAAGAACACAATACAAAAGGGATCATATACGCAGCCATGGTTGAGACGTACGCTATCCTAGGCTTCGTTACATCCTTCTTACTCGTTCTGAAAGGCTGATTATCTTGCGTTTAAAATAAGCGATTAGGTGAGGAGATGAGAGAACGTGGAAGATTTACAAAATTTGTCTGAAAAAATATTGACGCAGACAAAGGAAAAAGGGCAGATCAAACTGGAAGAAGCTGAAAAAAATTCGGTCGCAAAAATCGAAGAAAGCAGATTGAAATTGGTTGAGCAACAAAAGAACCGCAAGCAAACCATTTTGAAAAAAAGCGCAGATGACTTTGACCGTGAACGCCAAACTTTGAAGAATAAGGAACGCAATGCGGTATTGAGCGAAAAACAAGTGATTTTGAACGCCATTTTTTCAGAGGCAGCAGAAAAAATGAAGCAATGGGATATGGATCAATTCAATAAGTTTTTGGATGACGTCCTATCTCAGCTGGATGCTTCCAAAGAGCATTCGGTGGTGCCAGGAGACAAATCCCTCAGCCATTTCCAAGGTGAACAACTGAAAAGGCTAAACAAAAAATTCCCGGATATCCAGATATCAAAAGAAACAATCCCGAATCAATCAGGCTTCATCATTGAAGAGGGCGGCGTTGATTACAATTACTGCTTTGATGCGTTAATCGCAGAAGTGAAAATGGAGTATGCTGCAAAATTGGCATCTTTAGCATTCCGTGAGGCAGAGTAAGAGGAGGGGGAGAATATGCAAGATATTGATTATAAAGGCGTCAATACCCTTCTAAGGACTTATGAACTTCAGTTGCTGACGGAAGCGGATTACGAGCGTATGTTAAAGGCTCCTTCTTTGAAAGAGGCCTTGGATGTCCTGAAAGGCACGGGTTATCAATTTGATGCCAAGGAAGTATTGGTAGACAAAGCATTCGAAAAGTTTTTAATGCGCAATTTGGCGGAAATGTACGAGGAGCTGTTCATGGCTACCCCTGAGGTGGAGGTCGTTGAGATATTCTCGCTCCGCTACACGTACCACAATTTGAAGGTCTTGTTGAAGCAACGTTTTTCTGGTGAAAATCTGGAGCACCTCCTGATTCCGATCGGAAAGTATTCACTTGAAAGCTTGAAGAAATTGGTTGATACGGGCGAAGGCGACGACGAGGACCCGATATTGATTGAAGGCGTCCAGGAATCCATTCGTGATTTCGAGGAAGCACACAGGCTGGAAGCTGCGACTGTCTTTATGGATACGTACTATTTCAAACACCTGCGAGCCATCAGCACCAGAGTCAATAATCCTACCATAACAACAATTACGGATGAAATGGTTGATCTGTATAACCTTTCGACGATCGTCAGAAGTCTGAAACAAAAGAAACCGAGGGGCTTCCTTTATACAGTCTTATCCAGTTCCGGAACCATTCCGAAACAGGATTTGATCGAAGAGGCAAAAAATGGTTCGGCAGCTGTGATCCGCAAGTATTTCATGGGTAAGACATACAGTTCCCGTCTGGCCGATTTGATATCGGATTCCAGCAATGAAATCGATGCGCTTCAATTGGATAAATTGATGGATGCCTTGACCTATGAGCAGGTTGCGGCAGGATTGTACCAACCGTTCGGCCCGCTCCCGCTATTGGGGTATTTATTTGCAAAAGAAAAAGAAGTAACGAATATCCGATTGATCTTGGTCGGCAAAGACAATCAGATTTCAGAAGAAATCTTAAGAGAGAGGATGCGTCCCGTATATGGCTCATAATATAGCAGTAGTAGGAGACAAAGATTCCATCCTTCCTTTCAAAATTTTGGGATTTGAAGTCTTTGCCTGTCACAATGCAGCGGCTGCCCGCGAGACGGTCGATCGCTTAGCCGCCCAGAACTATGGCATCATTTATTTGACCGAAGCGATGGCGAAAGAAATTCCGGATACAGTGAAAAGATATGATTCAAGAGTTCAACCGGCTATTATTCTCATTCCGAATCACAAAGGTTCGTTGAATATAGGCAAAAATCGTATCCAACAAAATGTAGAAAAAGCGGTTGGACAGAATATTTTATAAGAGGAGGGGACTTGTTTGAAAAATGGAAAGATAATAAAAGTTTCCGGTCCTTTAGTTATGGCGGAAGGTATGGAGGAAGCCAATATCCAGGATATTTGCCGTGTCGGGGAATTGGGATTGATTGGTGAAATCATTGAGATGCGCAGAGACGTCGCATCCATTCAAGTATACGAAGAAACTTCCGGCATTGGACCGGGTGAACCGGTCGTTACAACCGGTGAAGCTTTATCGGTTGAATTAGGACCTGGCATCATCTCGCAAATGTTCGATGGCATTCAACGTCCATTGGATACATTCCGTGAAGTAACACAAAGTAATTACTTAGTAAGGGGAACAAATATCCCCGCTCTTAACAGAACGAACAAATGGGATTTCAAAGCAACCAAAAACGTTGGCGATTACGTCCAAGCCGGTGATATTGTAGGGACGGTCAAAGAAACAAAGGTAATCGAACACCGCATCATGGTTCCTTTTGGCGTATCAGGCAAACTTACGTCCATTCAAGACGGTAGCTTTACTTTAGACGAAACGGTTTACGTCATTGAAACGGAGAACGGCTCAAAAGAATTGACGCTGCTGCAAAAATGGCCGGTCCGCCAAGGCCGTCCCTTCAAGAAGAAAATGAATCCACATACTCCGATGGCGACCGGTCAACGCGTCATCGATACCTTCTTCCCGATCACAAAAGGCGGAGCCGCTGCGGTTCCGGGTCCTTTCGGCGCAGGGAAAACCGTTGTGCAACACCAAATCGCGAAATATAGCGATGTGGATATCGTCGTCTATGTTGGCTGCGGTGAACGCGGAAACGAAATGACGGATGTTCTGAACGAGTTTCCGGAACTTGTTGACCCAAGCACCGGCGAATCAATCATGGAACGGACTATCCTGATCGCCAACACCTCAAACATGCCCGTAGCGGCACGTGAAGCATCCATCTATACAGGAATCACCATTGCGGAATATTTCCGTGATATGGGCTACAGCGTTGCAATCATGGCCGACTCGACTTCCCGTTGGGCTGAGGCATTGCGTGAAATGTCCGGTCGTCTGGAAGAAATGCCCGGCGATGAAGGGTATCCTGCGTACTTAGGAAGCCGCGTAGCGGAATATTACGAACGTGCAGGCCGTGTCTTGGCTTTGGGTTCGGAAGACCGCGAAGGCAGCATCACCGCAATTGGAGCGGTATCCCCACCAGGCGGAGACACCTCGGAGCCGGTTACCCAAAATACGTTGCGCGTCGTTAAGGTATTCTGGGCGTTGGATGCCACTTTAGCGCAAAAAAGACATTTTCCTTCCATGAACTGGCTATCTTCTTATTCGCTTTACAGCACAGAAGT
Source organism: Trichococcus palustris (assembly GCF_900114465.1). Classification (GTDB taxonomy): domain Bacteria; phylum Bacillota; class Bacilli; order Lactobacillales; family Aerococcaceae; genus Trichococcus; species Trichococcus palustris. The sequence goes on from NZ_FOTD01000003.1 coordinate 53,547, forward strand.
CGGCGAATACATGAATGATTTTCTGCAAACGAATTGGTCAGAAATGGTGCAACATGCGATGAATCTCCTGCAGGAAGAATCGGAATTGGAAGAAATCGTCCGTCTGGTCGGTGTCGAATCATTATCCGAAAAAGACCGCATGACGATGTCCATTGCAGAGTCCATCCGTGAAGATTATCTGCAGCAAAATGCCTTTGACGATGTGGATACATACACTTCCCGCAACAAACAACTGGCTATGTTGGACTTGATCCTGAGTCTGGAGACGGAAGCCCGCGAAGCGATGCGTTTGGGTGCCTATTACCAAGAAATCATCGATGGCACGGTTGAACTAAGAGACCGCATCGCGAGAAGCAAATACATTCCGGAAAGCAACCTTGCCGAAATAGAAAACATCAAAAATGACATGAAGAAAAGAATGCACGAAATCGTTGCTGAAGGAGGTATGACGAAAAATGCTTAAGGAATATAAAACAGTAAGTGAAGTCGTTGGACCTCTTATGGCAGTGGAGGGCATCGAAGGCGTCAAATTCGATGAACTCGTGGAAATCCAGATGCAGAATGGCGAAATCCGTCACGGACAAGTCCTGGAAATCAGCAAAGACAAAGCCTTGGTCCAAATCTTTGAAGGCCCGAGCGGCATCAACATCAAAGATACGAAAGTGCGTTTCAGAGGAAAACCTCTTTCCATCGCTGTATCGGAAGATATGGTCGGCCGTGTATTTGACGGAATGGGCAACCCGATCGATGATGGTCCGGCAATCATTCCTGAAATGGATCTGGATGTCAACGGACAAGCAATCAATCCTGTTTCCCGTGATTATCCGGATGAATTCATCCAAACCGGCATTTCAGCGATCGACCATTTGAACACCTTGGTAAGGGGACAAAAACTGCCGGTGTTCTCCGGCTCCGGATTGCCGCATAAAGAATTGGCAGCGCAAATTGCCCGCCAAGCGACAGTTTTGAACAGCGATGAAAAATTCGCGGTCGTTTTCGCGGCCATGGGCATCACTTTCGAAGAAAAAGAATACTTCATGGAAGATTTCCGTAAAACGGGCGCCATCGATCGTTCCGTCATGTTCATCAACTTGGCGAACGACCCTGCCATCGAACGTATCGCAACACCGAAGATGGCGTTGACGGTTGCGGAATATCTTGCTTATGAAAAAGACATGCACGTATTGGTCATCATGACGGATATGACAAACTATTGTGAAGCGTTACGTGAAATTTCCGCTGCCCGCCGGGAAGTGCCTGGCCGTCGCGGCTATCCCGGGTACTTGTATACAAACTTGTCTACCCTGTACGAACGTGCGGGACGTCTGAAAGGTAAAAAAGGATCGGTAACTCAGATTCCGATCCTTTCGATGCCTGAAGATGATATTACCCACCCGATTCCCGATTTAACAGGTTACATCACCGAAGGGCAAATCATTTTATCGCGTGAACTGAATAATTCGGGCATCAAACCGCCGATCAATGTGTTGCCGTCCTTGTCCCGTCTGAAAGACAAAGGGACAGGCGAAGGCAAAACAAGAAAAGACCATGCGCCGACGATGAACCAACTCTTTGCAGCCTATGCAAAAGGGAAACAGGCAAAAGAACTGGCGGTCATCTTAGGGGAATCGGCTCTTTCGCCAACCGACAAATTGTACGTGAAATTTACGAAGCGTTTCGAAGAAGAATACATCAATCAAGGCTTCTATACGAACCGCAGCATTGAGGAGACTTTGACCTTAGGTTGGGAATTGCTTTCCATCCTGCCTAGAACCGAACTTAAGCGAATCAAGAACGACATGATCGACGAGTTTATGCCGAAGGGAGAGTGATCGTCCATGGCTAGATTAAATGTTAAGCCGACACGGATGGAACTATCCAATTTAAAGTCACGTTTAGTCCTATCGACGCGTGGCCATAAACTATTGAAAGATAAGCAAGATGAGTTGATGCGTCAGTTCATCAGTTTAATTCGTGAGAACAACGTGCTGAGAGATGAAGTAGAAAAAGAACTGACACAAGCTATGCAATCTTTCGTAGTGGCAAAATCACTTTTAAATGAAGCCTTCATCGAAGAACTGTTTGCGGTGCCGAGTACTGCAGTTGCATTGGATATTCAGGAAAAGAATATCATGAGCGTAGTCGTGCCCCAAATGAACTTCTCGATCGTGGCTGAAGGTGAAAAATCATCAGATTTGCAATACGGTTATCTTAACTCAAATAGTGAATTGGATGATTCTATTAGCAGCATTGAAGAGATTTTACCGAAACTTTTGAAGCTTACTGAAATCGAAAAAACATGCCAACTACTTGCCGACGAAATCGAAAAGACAAGAAGACGTGTAAACGCATTGGAATACAACATGATTCCTCAGTTGGAAGAGACGATTCGTTATATCCAAATGAAGTTGGAAGAAAATGAACGTTCCGGCATCGTTCGGATGATGAAAGTGAAAGATATGGGTGGATCCAAATAAAGTGCCAAAGGAAAGGCGGGGACAACAATCCCTGCCTTTCTTTGGTTCTCTAAGGATTTTGGCGGATTATCCCCCATTGAAAACATATTGCGTAAAAAGCCTGAAGGGTTTTATCCTTGAGGAAATTGTGTTAAACTATGGAATAATAAACAGAACGGCGCATGTGGATGTACTTTACTGTAAAAATATAAATGGATGGTGGGCATTAAATGACTGAAAAAGGATTGTTGATTGTCTTATCTGGACCTTCGGGAGTTGGAAAAGGCACAGTCAGACAAGCAATTTTTTCCCGTGGTGAACGAGAGTTCACGTATTCAATTTCAGCGACTACCCGCAATCCCCGCGAGGGCGAAGTGGATGGAGTAGATTATTTTTTCAAAGGAAGAGAAGAATTTGAAGAAATGATTGCTGAAGACGGACTGTTGGAATATACCGAGTATGTTGGCAACTACTATGGCACTCCAATCGATTATGTCAGAAAGACATTGGATTCCGGAAAAGACATTTTCTTGGAGATAGAAGTCCAAGGTGCGATGCAAGTGAAGGAACGGATGCCGGAAGGAATATTTATTTTCTTGACACCTCCTGATATGACGGAATTGGAATCACGTATCGTGAACCGCGGCACAGATGAGTCCCCCATTATTAAGCAAAGAATGGAAAAGGCTATTGAAGAGCTCAGTTTAATGCGGTATTATGATTATGCGGTTGAAAACGACACAGTGGAGAATGCAGTTCAAAAGGTGCTTGGCATCATTCAAAGTGAACATTTGAAGGTTTCGCGTATTCTGGATACCATTTGTGTAGACGAAAGGGAGTAAAATATTATGATGTTATATCCTTCGATTGATAAACTATTAGAACAAATAGATTCAAAATATTCAATGGTCATTCTTTCCAGCAAAAGAGCACATGAATTGCATGAGCATTCCCAACCCTTATTGGATGAATACCAATCATTCAAAAATGTAGGACGTGCCTTGGAAGAAGTCGTTGCCGGAGAATTGGAAATCGATCCGGATTCAATCATTCCAGAAAGATAATAAAATAGCCAGCACAGATAGACTACTGTTTTTGAATTTCAAAATCAGTAGTTTTATTTTTTTTTGAGTCTTCCGTAAATGGAAAGTACTGCAAGACTTTCCCCATTTAATTTAGTAAAATATAGCGTAGAACCAGAAAGGGAGGGCTGTTGTTGATGCAAGTAGCAAAAGTGATTGTTGATATACCTGCCATGCAGACAAATCGTCCCTTTGATTATGCGATACCTCCCGAGATGAATGAAAAATTAGGGAAAGGGATGCGTGTGGAGGTTCCTTTTAACACTCGGGTCATACAAGGCTTCATAACCGATATACAAGATCATTCAGATTTCGAGGGCGAATTGAAAGAAATCATCCAGCCGCTGGACATCGAACCGGCGCTGACCGAAGAATTGATAGCGCTCGGCGAAGATATGGCCGAAAAAATATTCTCCTACCGCATCCATTGCTATCAGACCATGCTTCCGACCATGTTGAAAGCCAAGTATGATAAGGAAATAAAGATTGTGGATGAAGTGAGCGAGGACATTTTTTTCGACCTTTTTCATGGGAAAGATACGCTGAGCTGGGATGAAGCTGTTTCGAGAGGGATCCTTCCGAAGTTGATCGAATTAAAAAAGAATGGCCAAATTGAAGTGAATTTCATCTTGAAAAACCAAGCAAAATCCAAGACAGTGTCGGTCTATCATTCTGAACTGGCAATGGATCGTTTGGAAGATGAATACCACGGGTTGAAAAAATCAGCCAAACAACAAAAGGTCTTATTGGAGGCCATCCTTTCTTTGAACGGTACCGCCTTAACGCAAAAAGAGTACAAGGAAATGTTCGACATCAGTCCGCAAACCATCCGTACCGGCGTGGAAAAGGGATGGCTGAAGCTTTCTGAACGGGAAATCTTCAGGGATCCCTATAAAGATAAAGATTTCAAACGCACGGAAGCCTTGCCGTTGTCGGCAGAACAGGATGAGGCCTTCAAAAAGATGAATCAAAGCCTCTCAGAAGAAAAACACGAGGTTTTCTTGCTGAAAGGGGTGACAGGGAGCGGCAAAACGGAAGTGTATCTGCAACTCATCGCTGAAGTTTTGCAGAAGGGGAAGACGGCTTTGATGCTTGTCCCGGAGATTGCCCTGACGCCTCAAATGGTCCATCATTTCAAGGGCCGGTTTGGTGATCGCGTCGCCGTTATGCACAGTGCACTTTCGGCAGGTGAAAAATACGACGAATGGCGTAAAATATATAATGGAGAAGCGGACGTTGTCGTCGGCGCAAGGTCTTCCATTTTTTCGCCGGTAAAAAATCTGGGCATCATCATCATGGACGAAGAACATGAATCGACGTACAAACAGGATGAGAACCCGAAATATCATGCGCGCAATGTAGCGATCTGGCGCGGGGAATATCACCATTGCCCGGTCGTATTGGGGAGCGCCACTCCCTCCCTGGAATCGCGGGCCAGGGCACAAAAAAAAGTATATACCCTGGTGGAACTGAAAGGGCGTTTCAACCAGCGGGCATTGCCGGAAGTGGAAGTTGTCGATATGCGTGAGGAATTCAAGGCCAACAACCGCAGCAGCTTCTCGATGGTCTTGCAGGAAAAAATCGCCGATCGGCTGACGAAACGGCAACAAATTGTCCTGATGCTGAACCGGCGAGGGTATTCCTCTTTCATCATGTGCAGAGACTGTGGTTTTGTGCTGGAATGCCCGAACTGTGACATCAGTCTGACGCTGCATATGGACAGCAAGACGATGAAATGCCATTACTGCGGGCATGAAGAAGCGATTCCGCATACTTGCCCCAAGTGCCAGGGGCATAATTTCCGCTATTATGGGACGGGTACGCAGAAGATCGAGGAAGAGCTGCAAGGGCTGTTCCCGGATGCGCGCATCTTGCGGATGGATGTCGATACGACCCGCAAAAAAGGCGGACACGAGGCGATCCTCTCCGCTTTTGGCAGAGGGGAGGCGGACATCCTGCTGGGGACGCAAATGATCGCGAAAGGGCTCGACTTCCCTAATATTACCCTTGTGGGCGTCATCAACGCGGATACATCCTTGGGGTTGCCGGATTTCCGGGCCTCCGAAAGGACCTTCCAGCTCTTGACGCAGGTCAGCGGCAGGGCGGGACGTGCGGATTTGCCGGGGGAAGTCATTGTGCAATCCTACAATCCGGAGCATTATGCCATTCTTTTTGCGCAGCAACACAACTATGACGGCTTTTACCGGACTGAGATGTCTTTGCGGCATAAAGCGGGTTATCCGCCTTATTACTTTGCTGCGCTTATATCCGTCAATAATCCGGATGAGCAGAAAGCGCAAAGGAAAATACATGAAATCCATGCGATCCTCAAGAAACAGTTATCGTCCGGAACAATCATTTTGGGGCCGTCAAAAGGCTCCATCGCCAAGATGAATAACCGCTATTATTTCCAAATTTTAGTGAAATATAAACACGAACCGAACTTGCATCCGACATTAAAGAAAATATTGGATGATTCACAAAAAGAAAATGCACGGGGGCTCTACATCTCCATCGATTCCGAGCCGGTGAATTTTTTCTAGGAGGAAACAAAATGAAAAAAATAATCTTTATGGGGACACCCGCATTTTCAGTGCCTATATTGGAGGCTCTGATCGCCAATCACTACGATGTGATGGCAGTGGTCACGCAACCGGACAGACCGGTCGGCAGAAAAAAGGTATTGACGCCGTCACCGGTAAAAGAGGCTGCATTGAAGCACGGCTTGCCGGTCTACCAACCGGAAAAAATTGCAGGTTCCGAAGAAATGGCGCAATTGATTGCGATGGAACCGGATTTGATCGTAACGGCCGCTTACGGGCAATTTTTGCCGGTCAAGCTATTGAACGCCCCCCGTTACCGTTCCATCAATGTCCATGCTTCGCTATTGCCGAAATACCGCGGAGGCGCTCCTGTCCATTATGCGATCATCAACGGCGAAGCCAAGACAGGCGTCTCGATCATGTATATGGAAAGAAAAATGGATGCCGGGGCAGTTTTGGCGCAGCGTGCCATCCCGATCACCGAGCAGGATGACGTCGGCACGATGTTCGATAAGTTGAGCGCGCTCGGACGGGATCTATTGATCGACATCTTGCCGGATTTCTTTGCGGGCAAATGTACAGCTGTCGAACAGGATGAAGAACGCGCCACCTTTTCGCCGAACATCACACGGGAAGAGGAGCGGATCGACTGGAACAAGACGGCTCGCCAAATCGCGGATCAAGTGAGGGGCATGCGCCCTTGGCCGGTCGCACACACGCTTTTGGACGGCCAACGGATAAAGATATGGGATGGCGAAGGAACTGCGGACAAGACGTCAGCAGCAGCCGGAACGGTGGTCGCAAAGGACAAGGATGCCCTGTATATATCCTGTGGGGAAGGAACCGTCTTCAAATTAAAGGAATTACAGCCTGCTGGCAAGAAAAGGATGCTTGCGAGCGATTATTTGCGCGGGAGCGCGACGGAAATAGCGGAAGGAACAAGGTTTGATGCCAATGAATAACAAAAAGAATAAAGCGATCCGGCACTCGGTCCGATATCTGGCAGTCACTATTTTGGAGAGCGTCGAAAAGGAAGGTGCTTATTCGAACATCCTGTTGAATAAGGTCATCCAATCCGAGCAGCTTTCGCCTAAAGATGCCGGTCTTTTGACCGAAATCGTGTATGGCGTCATCCAAAGGAAGATGACACTGGATTATGGCCTGTCTACTTTCGTCAAGGATCCCAAAAAAATAGATTCTTGGGTGAATAATCTTTTGCGCGTATCGGCCTATCAGATGGCCTACTTGTCCAAAATCCCTGACCATGCGATTCTGTTCGATGCCGTGGAAATAGCGAAATCAAAAGGACATGTGGGCATTTCGCAATATGTCAACGGTGTCCTCCGCAATGTGCAAAGAAGCGGGTTGCGGGATTGGAAGGAAATCGCGAACGCCAAAAAACGCATCAGTGTCGGTGCCAGCATGCCGAAATGGATGGTCACTTATTTCATCGAAAAGATCGGGTTCGAAGAAACGGAAAAACTCGCATTCTCGCTATTGGAAGACCCCTTTGTCTCCATCCGGGTGCAGTCGCCGGATATGACGAGGGAGGAAGTGCTGGCGACCTTAAAGGCGGAAGGCTATGATGTGGAACCAAGCCCGCTCTCGCCGGTAGGCATCAGGATCCACGGGGGGAAAATCGCAGACTCCGATTTATTCAAAAACGGAGACATTACGATCCAAGATGAATCCAGCCAATTGGTTGCGCCCGTTGGAGCATTGTCGAAGGACAGCGTTGTTCTGGACAGCTGCGCCGCTCCGGGAGGGAAAACGACCCATATGGCAGCGTATCTATCAGCTGAAGCGCATGGGAAAGTCATCGCATTGGATGTTTATGAACACAAAATCGCTTTGATCGAGCAAAATGCGAACCGGCTGCATGTCGCCGACCGCATCGAAACGAAGGTGCTGGATGCGAAAGAAGCCGGAAAAGCATTCGCGCCGGAGTCCTTTGATGTGATCTATGTCGATGCTCCTTGTTCCGGCTTGGGTTTGATGCGCAGGAAACCGGAAATCAAATATGTAAAATGCGCCCAGGATTTCCTGGATTTGCATAAGGAACAAACTGAAATTTTAAATTCCGTCGCTCCGTTATTAAAAAAAGGTGGACGACTTGTATATAGTACCTGTACACTTACAACTGAAGAGAATCAAATGACGGTTCATACATTTATTGAAAATCATGATGATTTTACAATCCTTCCGATTGACTCTGCTATCTTGGATAAAAAGTCGCTCACTCCCGAAGGATTTGTACAAATTTTCCCTCATGATTATGGTACCGATGGGTTCTTCATCGGCTGTATGAAAAAAGAGAAATGAAAAAAGAGAATTGAGGGGAAAGAATGCAGATAGCCTTCAAAAGTGATATTGGCAAAAATAGATCGATCAATCAAGACTATGTGAATTGCTTTATGAATGATGCGAAACAGACTCTCATGATTGTCTGTGACGGCATGGGGGGGCACAAAGCTGGGGATGTCGCAAGTGAAATGGGGGTTTCCCATTTAGGGGCTTCCTGGAAAAATACGTCTTTCCGGAACAGCGAGGAACTCTCGCGATGGTTCATTTCAAGCATTCAACGGGTCAATGATTTGATTTTTCAAAAATCATTGGATTTCAGTGATCTTGATGGCATGGGCACCACTCTAGTGGCAGCGGCAGTTGTCGGAAAAGAACTGGTGATTGCGAATATCGGGGACAGCCGTGCGTATGTATACAGGAATTATAGGCTCCGCCAAATAACAGAAGACCATTCCTTGGTGAATGAATTCATCAAATCAGGTGAAATCACGGTTGAGGAAGCACAACATCATCCCAGAAAAAACATTCTGACCCGATCTGTCGGGGTTACCAAAAAAGTGGATATCGATATTATGGCTATGCCCATTTTAAAAGGGGATGTCCTTTTGATGTGTTCGGATGGGTTGACCAACATGCTGACCGACGATGAAATTTCCCAATTATTGAAAGAATGGATGCCGTTGGAAGAAAAAGCCGCTTCACTGGTGGATAAAGCCAATGAGGCTGGCGGATCCGATAACATTACTGTGCTCCTGGCCGATTTGACACTTAGAGAGGAAGATAAGCTGTGGAAATAGGAAAGAAATTAGGCGGACGTTATAAAATTATTCGGCACATCGGCAGCGGTGGGATGGCGAATGTTTATCTTGGCCAGGACTTGATATTGGATCGTCCGGTTGCCATTAAAGTTCTGCGTTTTGATTTCCGGGAGAACAAAGATGCACTCCGCCGCTTTCAAAGAGAAGCCCTTTCCGCCACTCAGCTGATCCATCCGAACATCGTCGGCGTCTATGATGTGGATGAAGAGGATGGACTCCAATACATCGTCATGGAGTTCATCGATGGGACGGACCTGAAAAAGTATATTGAACGGCAAGGCCAAGTCGCACCCGACAAGGCTATTCACATCATGCATCAAGTATTGTCTGCTGTAGCGTTAGCCCACAAGAATCGGATCATCCATCGGGACATCAAGCCGCAAAATATCCTGATCGATAATCAGGATAGGATTAAGATAACCGACTTCGGGATAGCAGTAGCCTTATCAGAAACATCCATCACGCAAACCAATACGTTGCTTGGATCGGTCCATTATTTATCACCGGAACAGGCGAGAGGCAGCATGGCTACTTCAAAATCAGATATCTATGCACTGGGTGTTGTGTTGTATGAATTGTTGAGCGGCTCCGTTCCCTTTGATGGGGAATCGGCAGTCAGCATCGCGTTGAAACACTTCCAAGAACCGATGCCATCCATCCGAGCCTTGCATCCGGAATTCCCGCAAAGCTTGGAAAACGTCATTTTGAAAGCAACGACAAAAGAACCTGCTGATCGTTATCAGACCTGCGAAGAAATGATGGCGGATCTTGACTCGTGTTTGGATCCGGCAAGGGCGGCGGAGGACATTTTCACTCCGGTCTCCATGCTATCAGCGACCAAAGTGCTTACGCCTATTTCAACTGGAAACAGGGATAAGGAAGACAGCGGGAAAACAATCATTTCCAAGGATCCTTTGGTGACGGAAAAAGCAAATCCCGCATCCGAACAGGCCGTTGAAATGGACACCGGTAAAAAGAAAAAGGAAAAGAAATGGAAAAAATGGTTACCGTTCCTGACTGTTTTCCTTTTGCTGGCAGGTGCTGGAATCGTTTATTCGTTTTTCTATAGCGCTGAACCTGATACAATCAGCGTTCCGGATGTTTCGAACATGGATCAGGCGACAGCGTTGAAAGCATTGACCGACGCAGGCTTGGCGCTTGGTGACATCTCAGAAGAATACAGCAAAGATGTTGCTGAAAATTTGGTCATTGAAACGCATCCCAAAAAAGGTTCCTCCGTTGTGAAAGATGCCAAGGTCGATTTGGTGATCAGTCTCGGTGAAGAGTTGTATACGGTCAAAGACTACGCAGGCGAAACCTACGAAAGCGTAATGGGAGAGCTTCGTTCCCGGGGCTTCATCGTCGAGCGGACACAGGCGTTCAGTTCCGATGTTCCGGAAGGCTCCATCATCAGTCAAAGCATCGAAGCCGGTACCGAAGTTAAACCTAGCGAAACGACCATTTCGTTTGTTGTAAGCGAAGGGACGCAATCCTATCTCATGCGTGACCTATCAGGGTACACTCAAAAAAGCGTTCAAGATTACGCGAGCGAATACGGGCTCGCCCTTTCTGTGACGGAAGCTTTTTCCGCTGATGTTGCATCCGGGTTGGTTATGAGCCAAAGCATTGCAAGTGGTTCAAGCTTTGTTTATGGTGCGAAGCTGAGTATCGTCCTATCAAAAGGACCCAAAGAACCGGCGGTCATCACTTTCGCGAAGTCCTTGACCATCCCGTACAAAGCCAATTCGTCGGTTGTTGAAAGCAGTTCAAGCGCCAGTTCAAGCGCCAGTTCAAGCAACGGTTCAAGCAGCGACGCGCAATCATCTGCAACGGTACGGACAAATCACATCGTCATCTACATCCAAGATGAAGATCATCCGCTGACTGATATTTTCCGGGAATTCAACATTTCCAGCGATGAGGTTGTCACGCTCAATTTCCGCATTTTAGAAGGGAAGACGGCATCCTACAGAGTCGAAAGAGATGGAGAAATCATTCTCGAAGAAGCGGGCCTCACGAAATAATCTTAAGGAATAGAATAAGGGAGGGGCTGGGACAAAAGTCCGAGCCCCTTTCGCATTTCCTAACAATTAATCGTAAACGTGTTCTGAATTGCAGACACCACTCCCGTTTCGAAACGGGCTTTCGTCCACAAAAGAGGTGAACGAAAAACCAGTTTCTCCAACGTCCGGGTGTCTAAACACAATTCATCACACTCTGTTTAAACGTGTTCCAAAAAGCAGACCTGAAGTCACTTCACGCATAATGCTCAGGCGGTCTGCGACCATCTGAGCTTATTGGCTCCAGTGATTCGGGTCTAAACGCTTTCTGTCACACACACTCTATTTTTATGATTGCGCCGAGGACACCTGTGGCTTTAATCGCGTTTGGATCGGAATTTTGACTCTCCTTCATTTTTTCGGTTAGATAGTGTAAAATAGTGGATAAGACAATGCTCAAAAAAAGATTAGATGAAAAGAAAAAATAGAAGGGGTTGTTGATTTGCGAAAAGGTCAAATCAGAAAAGCCATAAGCGGATTTTATTATGTTTATGTTGATGGTCAAACCTTTCAGACGCGCGGGAGAGGGAATTTCCGTGTGAAGAACATGTCGCCGCTGGTGGGCGATTATGTCGATTTTGAGAGCGATAACAAAACGGAAGGCATCCTCATCGATATTTACCCAAGAAAAAACGAGCTGATCCGTCCTACTGTAGCCAACATCGATTATGGCATCATCGTGATGTCGGCCGTTGAACCGGATTTTTCATCCTATTTAGTGGATCGTTTTCTTGTCTATCTGGAGGACAAACGGATCAAGCCCATCATCTATGTTACGAAAATGGATTTGTTGGATGAAAAAACGACTGCGGAAATGAAGGCGTTCAAAATCTACTATGAATCCATCGGCTATAAGATGATCCTGTCGGATTATCCGGCGAGTGAAACGTCATTGAACACACTCATCCAGGTCATCGGGAAAGGTGCGGCCGTGTTTATGGGGCAATCCGGTGCAGGGAAATCGACGTTGCTGAATCAGTTGATGCCGGAATTGGAACTGGAAACAGGGGAAATTTCAACGGCTTTGGGCAGGGGACGCCATACTACCCGCCATGTCGAGTTGCATCCCATCGGGGACGCTTTGATAGCCGATACGCCGGGATTCAGCACCATCGATCTGGTCGACATCGAAGAAGCGGATTTGCCTTCGCTGTTCCCGGATTTTGTCGCGCTCAGGGACGAATGCCGCTTTAGTGGCTGCATGCACATCAATGAACCGAATTGCAGAATCAAAGCGGCTGTAGAGACGGGTGAAATAGCGAAATATCGTTATGACCATTATTTGCAGTTCTATGAAGAAATCAATACCCGTAAACCGATGTACGTGAAAAAGAAAAAATAAGAATAAGGTGTGTGTGAATATGAAAATAGCTCCTTCCATACTAAGTGCAGATTTTGCGAATTTAGAAAGAGATGTAAGATTGGTTGAAGAAGCGGGTGCCGATTATATCCATATCGATGCGATGGATGGCAATTTTGTCGAAAACCTGACTTTGGGGCCAAATGTCGTGAAAGCCATCCGTCCGTATACGAAATTGCCTTTGGATTGCCATCTGATGGTACAGTCGCCTGAAAAGTTCATCCCGGCCTTCGCCAAAGCGGGTGCCGATATCATCACGATCCATGTCGAAGCGACGAATCATATCCATGGAGCCATCCAAATGATCAAAAATGAGAATATCGCAGCCGGCGTCGTCATCAATCCGGGAACAAGCGTCGATGCAATCAAACCTGTCCTGCAGGATGTCGATATGGTCCTGGTCATGACGGTAAATCCTGGATTCGGCGGTCAGAGCTTCATCGCAAGCACTGTCGAAAAAATAAGGGAATTGGCTGAACTGCGGACACAGAAAGGCTATCATTATGAAATAGAAGTCGATGGCGGCATAACGCATGATACCATCGTTGCTTGCCGTCAAGCGGGAGCGGATGTCTTTGTTGCCGGTTCTTATATCTATGATGATGAAAATCCGGAAGCTGCTATCAATCGTCTAAAGGATGCCTGCAGAAATGCCTAGTCAAAAAGTGGTGATCGTAGTGGGCGGGGATCAAACCGGTGTCGCTGGGTTGCTGGGAACATACACGGAAGGATACCGGTTTATCGGTGCTGATCGGGGGGCTTTGACGTTGGCGGAGGTCCTTCCGCAATTTGATGCCGCAATCGGTGATTTCGACTCCGTATCGGCCGCCGAATTGGAGCGGGTCAAAGAGAAAAGCGCCCGTTTCATGGTGCTGCCGGCCCAAAAGGATGAGACGGACACAGAGGCGGCCCTTGCTTATGCCATCACGGCCTATCAGCCCGAGGAAATCATCCTGCTGGGGGCGTTGGGCGGGCGATTGGACCATCTGATGAGTAATTTATGGTTATGCTACCATCCCCGCTTTAAGGACAGCGTAGCAAAGATCGTCGTACAGGATGAACAAAATACGCTGCGTTTCTTTCAGCCGGGAAACCATCAACTGACAAAAGATGCGGATAAAAAATATCTTTCTTTCGTCAGCATGACGCCTGTGAAGAAACTGATTCTTTGCGATGTGGCCTATCCCTTGGACGCGAGAGATTACGATCATCCGGTTGCCCTGGTCAGCAATGAATTTAAGCAGGACAAGATGACATTCTCGTTCGAAAAAGGATTGTTGGCGGTCATCCAGAGCAAGGATAAAAAGAAATAGACAAAAAAAGATGAGCAGCAATCTCATGAAGGGATTTTTGCTCATCTATATTTTTTTATACTCTTTCAACTTTACCAGATTTCAAAGCGCGAGCTGAAACCCATACTTTAACAGGTTTTCCATCGACTAAGATACGAACTTTTTGTAAGTTTGGTTTGAAAGTACGTTTAGTGTAGTTCATAGCGTGAGAACGGTTATTACCTGAACGGCTTTTACGTCCTGTTACGAAACATTCTTTTGACATTTTCTTTCCTCCTTTGCTGTTACAGAAGCAAAGCTTCTTTCCAATTCATACACTTGACTAATTTATCATAATTTAAAAGTGAATGCAACTGTTTTAAAGGAAAAATACTTGACAGCCTAAATTTTTTTGAAGGGATGATACGCAAGATAGGAATAACGGGTTTGTCATCAAAAGCTTTTGGCTGCTGGAATCATCGGGGAATTCTGGAAAAAGAAGAGTGGCGTCGGCAAAACCGTTTTTTTAAGGAGATAGCACGAAAAAAGAGGAAATTATCGTAAAATGTTATTTCTTTTATGGAAAATATGCTATCATTATTTATAATTAACGATTGTGTGCATACATTTAAGGAGGCTATTACAAATGGCAGTAAAAATCCAAACACAATATGGAATGGTTAATCTATCAAACGATGTGATCGCTACGGTAGTAGGCGGAGCAGCGACTGACAACTATGGTGTTGTCGGCATGGCCAGCAAAAATCAAATTAAAGATAATATCAGTGAAATATTAAAAAAAGAAAATTATTCACGGGGTGTTGTTATTCGCCAAGAAGATAACGGGGTAGCTGTGGATGTTTATATCCTTGTACTCTATGGAACAAAAATATCTGAAATTTGCCGAAATGTGCAAACGCAAGTGAAATATAATCTTGAGATGATGCTGGGATTTTCCGCAAATACAGTAAACGTGTTTGTCCAAGGTGTCAGAGTATTGAACGATTAAAGAGAACAAATCACCATGTTTTATGGTGAAGGAGGATTATAAGGTGAACAAAACTGAATTAACAGCTGAAGACTTCAAAGCGATGGTTGCGGTCGGCGCAGACCATCTCAGCGAGAATGCCGAATATGTAAATTCCCTGAATGTGTTTCCTGTACCTGACGGAGACACCGGGACAAATATGAACTTATCTTTTACATCGGGCGCCGAAAGAGTGCGCCTATCCAACTCGGATAGAATCGATCAGTTGGGATCGGATTTGGCAAAAGGGTTATTGATGGGTGCAAGAGGGAATTCAGGCGTTATCCTATCCCAATTATTCCGTGGTTTTTCAAAAGCGATGGAAGGGAAGGCGACAGTAAACACAAAAGAATTTGCAGATGCTTTTTCCCATGGCGTTGAAACGGCCTATAAAGCTGTTATGAAGCCTGTTGAGGGGACCATTTTGACGGTAGCCCGCGAATCGGCAAAAGCCGGCGTGAAAAAAGCGGAACAAACCGATGATATCATCGAATTGATGGCTGCAATCGTTAAGTATTCCCAAACCGCTTTGGAGAAAACGCCAGATTTGTTGCCGGTATTGAAAGAAGTCGGCGTCGTGGATAGTGGCGGCCAAGGGTTGGTCTATATCTATGAAGGCTTTTTAGAATCGTTGACCGGTGAGAAAGTTCCGATGGCGGATAGGTCCATTTCGAAAGCGGATGTCACTGAAATCGCTCATCAGGAAAATTTCCACAATGTTTCGCATTCCATCGCTACCGCGGATATAAAATATGGCTATTGTACGGAAATCATGGTCAAATTGGGCGAAGGGGAAACCGTAACCGACGAATTTGACTATGAGATTTTTCGCAATCATTTAAATGAATTAGGGGATTCGCTGTTGGTCGTTGCCGACGACGAAATCGTCAAAGTGCATGTGCATACGGAACACCCTGGCGAAGTCATGAATTACGGACAGAAGTTCGGTTCATTGATGAAGATCAAAGTGGACAACATGCGTCTGCAACATGATGCTGTGCTTGAAAAAGGAGATGCGCCTGCCAAGAAGCTTGAAAAGGTACCTTATGCTGTGATTGCTATTGCAGCCGGAGAAGGCGTTCATAAATTATTCAAGAGCATGGGTGTTTCATCCATCATCAACGGCGGACAAACGATGAATCCGAGCACGGAAGATATTTTGAAGGCGATCGACAGCGCAAATGCTGAAAAAACGATCATCCTTCCCAACAACAAAAACATCTTTATGGCGGCAGAGCAGGCCGCGGAAGTTTCCGAAGCGAACGTCGTCGTCGTTCCATCCCGCACGATATCACAGGGGCTGACAGCGATGCTAGCCTTCAATGAGTCGGATGAGCTCGAAACGAATAAAACGAATATGACGGCGGAACTTGATCATGTTGTCAGCGGACAAATCACAAATGCGGTAAGGGATACCGTCATCGATGGCTTGAGCATAGCGAAAGACGATTTCATGGGCATCGTAGATGGGAAAATCATCACCTCCCACAAAAATCGTCCAGCGGCAACAATCGAAACCTTGCGTAAGATGATTACGGCTGACAGTGAAATTGTTACCATCATCTACGGTGAAGATGCGGACGAAAAAGAAAGCCAAGCTATTGCGAACGCAATCGAATCCGAATTCGACTTCCTGGAAGTGGAGATTCAAGAGGGCAATCAACCGGTATACAGCTATCTTCTTTCTGTAGAATAAAAAATTTTGAGCTGAACAAGTTTTTCTGTTCAGCTCTTCTTATGTACTGACTAAGGGAGGAGGGATAAGATGACAACAGGAGAAAAGGCAATCGTCAGTGTCTACGATGACCTGAGCGGACTGTCGCAGGTTGGCCCAAAACGGATTGAAGCATTGAAATCTTTGGGGATTGAGACTATCTATGAGCTATTGACTCACTTTCCTTTTCGATATGAAGATATAAAAGTAAAAACACTTGATGAAATAGAAGATCAAGATAAAGTGACGTTGAAAGGCCAAGTCGTGACGGCGCCTGTTGTTCACCATTTTGGCTATAAAAAAAGTCGTCTGTCATTTAAACTTGCGATTGAAGATGCCATCATATCCGTCACCTTTTTCAATCAGCCTTTTTTGAAAGCGAAAATAATCCTGGAAGATGAGATTGCAATCTTCGGTAAGTGGGACAGAACCAGACAAAATTTGACCGGAATGAAAATTCTGGGCAGTTCGAACAATCAGGAAGACTTTTCAGCCATTTACCATGTGAATAAGCAAATCAAACAGCAGACATTGCTGAATCTGATTAAACAGGCCATTGATAGCTATTATGAAGCGATTCCGGAAATAATACCCGACTATTTGTCGGAAACCTACCGTTTGATGAGCCATAAAGAAGCGATACGCGCGATGCATTTTCCTAAAACAGATGAAGAATCCTTTCAGGCGAAAAGACAGATCATCTACCAGGAGTTCTTCCTCTATCAAGTGCGGCTTCAACTGGTGCAATTGAACCGAAAAATGAAAAATGAAGGCATTGCGATCCTCTATGATGTCGATAAACTCAAAGGCTTCATCGCTACCCTTCCTTTTGAATTGACGGAAGGCCAAAAAAAGGTAGTCAATGAAATCTGCAGGGATTTGCGTAAGCCGTACGAAATGAACCGCTTGCTGCAGGGCGATGTGGGCAGCGGGAAAACGATTGTGGCTGTCATCGCGCTGGTTGCCGCCTATCTTGGGGGATACCAAGGCGCGTTTATGGTGCCGACTGAAATTTTGGCGGAACAGCATTATCAGACATTGCGTGGCCTGTTTGAATATAGCGATATCAAGGTGGCGTTGTTGACCGGGAGCACGAAAACGAAAGAGCGCAGAGAATTGCTGGAACAACTTGCCTCCGGTGATTTGCATATCCTCATCGGGACGCATGCCTTGATTCAGGAGGACGTTCATTTTTCCAACCTTGGGTTAGTCATAACGGATGAACAACACCGATTTGGGGTGCAGCAAAGAAATAGACTGAACGAAAAGGGTAACAACCCGAACGTTTTATATATGACAGCGACGCCTATCCCGAGGACCTTAGCCATCACTACGATGGGGGAAATGGATGTCTCCGTCTTGGATCAGATGCCGGATGGGAGAAAGCCGATCAAGACGATTTGGAACAAGTCCGATAAACTGGAGAATGTCCTGGAGTTCATTCGGAAACAAGTGATGAACGGCCAACAAGCCTACATCATTACACCTTTGATAGAAAAATCCGAGACGTTGGATGTAAAGAATGCGGAGGAAGTCCACCGCACCGTCTCTGACTATTATAAGGGAGAATGCACCGTCGGCTTGCTGCACGGAAGATTGAAATCGAATGAAAAAGAGCAGATTATGCGGGAATTCCAGGAAAATAAAATAAATATCCTTGTCTCTACGACAGTCATAGAGGTGGGGCTGAATGTGCCGAACGCTACGGTCATGGTCATCCAGGATGCTGACCGTTTCGGATTGTCTCAGTTGCATCAATTGCGCGGCCGTGTCGGGCGTGGCGACAAGGACTCTTATTGTGTCCTTGTCGCAAACCCTAAAACAGACAACGGAAAAGAACGGATGCGCATTATGGTCGAATCGACTGACGGCTTCTATCTGAGCCAACGCGATATGGAGTTGAGGGGCCCTGGTGATTTGTTCGGAAACAAACAGTCGGGTCTGCCTGATTTCAAATCCGGGGATATCGTGCGCGATGCCATCATACTTGATGTGGCGCACAATGACGCCATTCGGATTACCCGTGAAAAGGATTTCGCCAGTAATCCCGCTTATGGGAATCTGCGCACGGCAATCGAAAGAGAACATGCCAAAATAAAAAGATTACAGTAAAAAGGTTGCAGAAGGAATGACATTTCCTCGTCAGCGTAATAAGATGAGGAAATGAACAATAATAAAAAGTGAGGTATCCTAAATGAGAATAGCCGTTGATGCTATGGGCGGAGACAACGCACCGCAAGCGATTGTGGAAGGTGTGTTATTGGCCGCTAAGGAATTTAATGATTTGGAATTTGTACTGTTTGGGGACGAAACAAAAATTCGTTCAGCAATCGGTACTCAAACGATAGACGAGAAAAAAATCCGCATTGTCCACACGGATGAAAAAATAAACAGCGATGATGAGCCCGTAAAAGCGATTCGCAGAAAAAAACAGGCTTCTATGGTTTTGGCTGCCCAAGCTGTCAAAGATAAAGAAGCTGATGCTTTATTCTCAGCCGGCAACACGGGAGCATTGTTGACTGCAGGCCTATTGATTATAGGAAGGATCAAAGGGATAGACCGACCTGCTTTGATGCCTATTTTACCGGTGATCGGCAAAAAAGATCAACAATTCTTACTGATGGATGCTGGAGCAAACGCGGATTGCAAACCGGAAAATGTTTATCAGTTCGGCTTGTTGGGTTCCTACTACGCCAAATTTGTCCAAGGAATCGAAAAGCCTAGAGTGGCTTTATTGAATAACGGATCGGAAGC
This sequence comes from Trichococcus palustris, assembly GCF_900114465.1. Lineage (GTDB taxonomy): Bacteria > Bacillota > Bacilli > Lactobacillales > Aerococcaceae > Trichococcus > Trichococcus palustris. The sequence goes on from NZ_FOTD01000003.1 coordinate 72,936, forward strand.
GTCGAAAGGCAACGATCTTTCCAAAAAAGCCCATGCTTTATTGGCTCAGGATGGTGAATTGAATTTCATCGGTAATATCGAGGCACGTGAAATTTTGACGGGCGATGCCGATGTGGTCGTAACGGACGGCTTCACAGGCAATGCTGTTTTGAAGACCATTGAAGGGACATCCTTGGCATTGCTGAAGCTGATCAAAAGTCAAATAATGACCGGCAACCTGAAAACTAAACTGGGTGGGTTGTTGTTGAAGGACGCCATGACAGATATCAAAGATGTCATGGACTATTCCAAACATGGTGGAGCGGTCTTATTCGGCTTGCAGGCACCAGTCGTGAAGACACATGGTTCGGCAGATAAAGTGGCTGTATATTATACGGTGAAACAAATCCGTAGAATCATCGACTCACATGTCATCGATGATTTGGTTGCCCATTTTAATGCGCTGAATCAGAAGAAACAAGCGGAAATGGAATGAAATAAAAGTATAGACAAAAGAAATCCAGATGGTTAAAATAGATGTGAGCCTTTGCAAAATGTTTTGAAGGAGACACTTTGCTTTTGGATATGGAACAATAACGGAGGTGTATACCCTTGGCAGGAACAGATACTTTTGAAAAGGTAGCCAAGATAATTATTGAACGATTCGGTGTCGATGAAACCAAAGTGACAAGAGAATTAACGATTCAAAATGATCTTGGAGCGGATTCATTGGATATTGTAGAACTTGTGATGGAATTGGAAGACGTATTCGGTGTTCAAATTTCGGATGAAGATGCAGAAAAAATAATCTCGGTGGGCGATGCAGTTGATTATATCGACTCACAAAAATAAGGCAAGGAAGCCCTGATTTCAGTCAGGGGGAGTTGTCAGAAAAATAAGAAATCCAATAATTAAAAATAAAAGCAACATTGACGGATGATAATTGCCAATGTTGTTTTTTTTTAAGTTCAAATAGCCTTTTATTATGTTTTGATAAAGTATATTAAAAAATGATGATATATCAGTTGTCTTTCGGATAGCGCAACCGTATAATATAATAAGCTGTATCATCATTTTTACTACACTATATAACAAATCATATTGTGGATATGTTGAGGATAAAGAGAAACTAACATTGTCATAAATAGGCAGTGCAAAAGATTTGAGGAGGTCGTTTGATGGAGATTGGGAAACCGTTGTTAGAGATTAATTCGCTGCGCACTGGCTTTCGTGTACAAGATGAGTACTTTGAAGCAGTGGATGATGTTTCCTTAACTTTAGAAAAAAACGAAATATTGGCCATCGTTGGTGAATCCGGTTGCGGGAAAAGCACCTTGGCTACCACCATCGTCGGCCTGCACAACAAAGCGAATACACGTATTTCCGGGGAAGTCATTTATCAAAATTTGAATTTGATCGACTTGAATGAAACACTATACAACCGTATACGGGGAAACGACATCGGTATGGTCTTTCAAGACCCTTTGACGGCTTTAAACCCTTTGATGGCCGTAGGGCAGCAAATCGAAGAGGTGCTCCTTTATCACACAAAGATGATAAAGGAAGAGCGCAAAAGCCGAGTCCTTGAACTGATGGAACAGGTCGGCATCCCTTTCCCGGAAAAAGTCGGGAAGCAATATCCCCATGAGTTGTCAGTCGGAATGCGCCAACGGGTAGTCATCGCGATAGCGATTGCCTGTAAACCGCCGATCATCATCGCAGATGAGCCGACGACTGCGCTGGACGTGACCACACAGGCGCAAATATTGGATTTGTTGAATGAACTACAGGATGAGACAGAAGCGGGCATTATCTTGATCACGCATGATTTGGGCGTCGTGGCTGAAACGGCCGACAGGGTGGCAGTCATGTATGCTGGGCAAATAGTCGAGTTGGCTAGTGTGATCGATCTATTTACAGACCCGAGACATCCCTATACACGTTCCTTGCTGCGATCGATACCGCAATCAAACGAAGTGGTCGATGCGGCATCCGGAGACTTGCATGTTATCCGCGGCGCTGTGCCTTCTTTGCAGAATCTTTCGCGAAAAGGTTGCCGTTTTTCAAACCGCATTCCTTGGATCCCGGTTTCGGATCATGAAGAAAATCCAATCATGCATGAAGTGGAACCGGGGCATTTTGTAAGGTGCACCTGCCATGAACACTTCCATTTTGAAGGGGAGAGTGAATAACTATGGGCTTTTTGGAAATAAAAGATTTGAAAGTCCACTATCCCATCCGAAACGGGTTCTTGAATAGGGTCACCGATCACGTCCAGGCCGTGGACGGCGTGAGCTTTGCGATCGAAGAAGGGAAGACCATCGGGCTAGTGGGCGAATCCGGCTCCGGAAAGTCGACGATCGGAAAGGCGATCATTGGGTTGGAGAAGGTGACTTCCGGGAATGTCTACTATAACGGAGAAGACGTAACCAACAAAGCTAGAAAGAGGACCTCGGATTACAATCGCAATGTCCAAATGATTTTTCAAGATGCCATGTCCAGTTTAAACTCTAAGAAGCGGGTGTTGGATATCATCGCCGAACCTTTGCACAATTTTGAAAGAAATTCCGTGCGGGAAGAAAAAAAGCGTATTGTGGAACTATTGGATATCGTTGGTATGTCCGAAGACGCACTTTATAAGTATCCTCATGAATTTTCGGGAGGTCAAAGACAAAGAATCGGCATTGCTCGCGCAATGGCGACAAAGCCGAAATTGATCATCGCAGACGAACCTGTTTCTGCCTTGGACCTATCCGTCCAAGCACAGGTTTTGAACTACATGAAACGCATCCAAGACCAGTATAACGTCAGCTATTTGTTTATTTCTCATGATTTGGGTGTCATGAAACATATGTGTGATGAGTTGGCGGTCATGTACCGCGGCAGATTTGTTGAATATGGCCATAAAAATGACATCTATACAAACCCTCAGCATGGGTATACGAAACGGTTGCTGTCGGCTATCCCAAACATCGATCCGGTCAACAGGGAAGCCAACAAAAAGAAACGTATGGCAGTCGAAAGGGAATATCAAAGGAACCAGGCTTTATATTATGATGAAAATGGGCACGTCTATGATTTGAAGAATTTGACCGTTACGCACAAGGTAGCCCTCAAAGCCGCATCAAAGGAGGTTGAATAAGTATGTGGAAAACAATAGCAAAACGTGTCATACTTATGATTCCGCAAATTTTCATTTTTAGCATTTTGGTCTTTTTATTCGCAAAATTGATGCCAGGAGATCCTTTTACTGGACTGATCACACCGAATATGGATGCCCAGACGATGGAGACGATACGGCAACAGGCGAGCTTGAATGATCCCTGGTATATCCAGTACACGAACTGGATAGGAAATGCCCTACAGGGAGACTTCGGGCAAAGTTATACCTACAGCGTGCCGGTTTCGACCCTGATTGGCCAACGGATAGGGAACACTATCTGGCTTTCCGTTGTGTCCGTACTGATAACGTATCTGCTTGCCATTCCGTTGGGCATGTATGCGGGCAGGCATAACGACTCTTTGGGGGATAAAGTCATCAGCTTTTATCATTATGCAGGTTTTGCGGTTCCGACATTCATTTTTGCGCTATTGCTCATCTGGCTGTTCGGGTACACGTTGCATATTTTCCCGACCAGAGGAGTGGTCACTACCGGTATCGCATCCGGCAATCTCGCCTATATTTGGGACAGGTTTTATCATTTGCTTTTACCTGCTTTGGCTTATGCGTTGTTGGCTACGACAAGCATCGTTCAATATTTACGTGCCGGCATAATCGACGCCAAACAAGAAGACTATGTCCGCACGGCCCGTTCCAAAGGGATCCCAGAAAACAAGGTATATTCCAAACATATTTTCCGCAATTCCATTTTACCGATTGCTTCCTTTTCGGGTTATGATATCACCGGACTTATCGGCGGATCAATCTTCATCGAAAGCATTTTTTCTTTCCCTGGTATGGGCCAATTATTCATCAGCTCGGTGGGTGCGCGTGACTATAGTGTGGTGACCGCATTAATTTTACTATTTGGTGTTGCGGCTTTATTGGGTGCGTTAGTGTCCGATATCATCATGAGCATCGTCGACCCGCGCATCCGGATTGAGTAGTAAAGGGAAAAGGAGTGTGAACGATGTATACGGAAGAAGAAAAAAAAACCGGTAAAATGGAAGAAATAGCATCCGAAATAAAAAAAGTTGTGAAGCATGACACCGGACATCGAAATGAGTTCATCGAAGAGACCGATGAGCAAGTCGGATTTCAAGTGATTGTCAGAGAATTTAAAAAAGAAAGATTCGCTGTGCTGTCTTTTTGGTTGCTGATCATCTTATTGGCCTCCATTTTCGTCGGCGCCGCTTTATTGGATAAAGAACAAGTCATGCGGGTGGACATCCTGAATCGCTATGCAACGCCGGGAAGGGATCATCTGTTAGGGACGGACGAAGGCGGACGCGATGTGTTCGGCCAATTGCTGATCGGAGCACGCAATTCTGCCGTCATCGGGGTAAGTGTGACTGTGCTTACAGGATTTATCGGAATCGGATTGGGCATCATTTCCGGTTATTATGGTGGCGTCGTCGATAGCATCCTGATGCGGACCGTCGACTTTGTGATGGTGCTGCCGGCAAATATACTGATTATTGTTTTTGTTTCGATGCTAGCGACCTACAATATGGCTACGCTCATCCTCATCATGAGCGCCTTCAGTTGGATGGGTAAAGCAAGGATATTCCGCAGCCGTACTTTATCGGAAAAGGGACGTGATTACGTCAATGCCTCCAAAACGATGGGTACCAGTGATTTTAAAATAATGTTCCGTGAAATGCTGCCTAATTTAAGTTCATTGATCATCGTAAATTCCGCCTTGAACATAGCGGGGAACATCGGTATTGAGACAGGCCTGAGCTTTCTGGGATTCGGTTTGCCCTTGGACACCCCCAGTTTAGGGACGTTGATCGGATATGCGACATCCTCAGATGTCATAACAAATAAAGCCTGGGTTTGGTTGCCGGCGGTTTTGCTTGTGCTGGTGTTGATGTTATGCATCAACTATATTGGGCAAGCGCTGCAGCGTGCGGCCGATTCCAAGCAAAGATTGGGATAGATAGCAAGGAGGATCATTTATGCCAAAGAAAAAACGGGGTTTGGTGATTTTTGCAGCGCTGCTTTTCACGCTTGCGGCATGCGGCAACAGCGCCGATGAGCCTGCTGCCGGTTCTGGTGGCTCAGTTGCAGTAGTCCCCAAATTCGATACAGTGATGAAGAACAATGGCGCCGCTATCGAAGGCGGTGTGCTGAAGTACGCGTTGGTGAAGGATTCACCCTTTCAAGGAATCTTCAGCCCTGAGTTCTATGTGGATGCATACGACTCTGAATTGATGGGCTTTTCTCATGAGCCCCTCTTTTCAGAGGCGGGGGACTTTTCACTTTCTCAAGAGGGGATGGCGACATTCGGGTTCGATAAGGAAACCAAAACCATATCCATTATTTTGAAAGATGATTTGAAATGGTCTGACGGGGAGCCGCTGACTACAGATGACATATTATTCGCTTATGAAGTGATCGGCCATCCGGATTACACGGGGAGCCGTTACGGCCAGACCTTTGCAAATGTTGTTGGCATGGCGGAATATCATAATGGATCCGCTGAAACGATTTCCGGCATCCATGTGATTGATGATACGCATATCACGATTGAATTCCTGGAAGCAAATGCTTCCCTTTTGCAATCGGGAGGCGGTGTCTGGGCATACCCGATGCCGAGGCATCAACTGGGTGACGTGGCAATAGCGGATATGGCTTCTTCGCCTGAAATCAGGGAAAATCCAGTCGGCGCCGGACCGTTTCGTGTCAAATCGATCATTCCGGGCCAATCGGTGGTGTTCGAAGCGAATGAATATTACTGGAAAGGCAGACCGAAATTGGATGGCATCATTGTAGATGTTGTCGGTTCTGCGACGATCGTTTCTGAAATGGAGGCAGGCAGTTATGACATTGCTTCCATGCCGACCAGTTCTTATGATTCTTATAAAGAGTTGGAGAATATCACTTTATTGGGACGGGATGCGTTGGCCTATAGCTACATCGGCTTCAAACTCGGTGAGTGGGATGAAGAAAAGGGTGAGAACGTTATGGATCCCGGAGCGAAGATGGCTGATGTGAACCTGCGGAAAGCAATGGCTTATGCCATCGATAACAATGCCATTGCAACTGAATTTTATGATGGCTTGCGCGGGAATGTGAACGGACTGATTCCGCCCGTTTTTGCGGATTATCGCAATCGGGATGCATCAGGCTTCTATTTGGATGTAGCTAAAGCCAACCGGATTTTGGATGATGCCGGATATATCGATACGGATGCGGATGGTTTCCGGGAAACGCCGGAAGGCGAGCCGTTGGCGATCACATTCGCCGCTATGGCTGGGGACGAAACGGCAGAACCGATTGCGCAGTATTACATTCAACAATGGCAAGCGATCGGGTTGAATGTCACCTTGGCTACCGGCCGCATGATTGAATTCCAAACGTTCTACAATATGATCGGATCCGACCATGCTGGCATTGATGTTTATCAAGCCGCATGGGGGACCGGAACTGATCCGAATCCGACTGAATTGTATGGCCGCACAGCCGCATTCAATTACACACGTTGGACCAGCGAGGCCAATGATGCGGCTTTGGCGAAAATCAATTCCAGCAATTCTTTGGATAAGGCATACAGGGTTGAGGCCTACAAGGAATGGCAAAAAGTCATGTTCGAAGAAGTGCCCGTCATTCCTACTTTATGGCGAAAAGAATTATTCGCTGTCAATAACCGTGTCAAAGGCTATGATATTACCTATGGTGCAAAAAATGGATGGGAAGCTGTTGAATTGACCGCAACGGAACCAATTAAATAATCGCGCACTCAGTAGTCCGGAGCGGGGCGGCACAAATCAATTTTCGTGATTTGCGCCGCCCCGTTTTCTGTTATTTGTCGTGCTTATACAGGCTTTTTGTCGTATAATGAGAAAAGATTCTTTTCAAAAAAATCCATTTGGGAAGAGTCCAACAATAGAAGGGAGGAAAAAGAGTGGAAAGAATTGCAGATAATATAGCAAAAGACTTTAATATTTCATTTCACGATGAAAATCTTTTGTATGAAGCATTTACCCATTCATCTTATGTGAATGAGCATCGTCACCTGGCATTGCAGGATAATGAAAGATTGGAATTTCTGGGAGATGCTGTATTGGAAGTGGTCATTTCAGACTACCTATTCCATACCTACAAACACTGGCATGAAGGCAAGATGACACGTTTACGTGCACAGATCGTTTGCGAACCCAGTCTTTCCTCATTTGCAAAAGAATGTCATTTCGATCAGTACATTCGTCTCGGCAAAGGGGAAGAAAATATGGGTGGCAGACAACGCCCTGCCTTGCTGTGTGATGTTTTTGAATCATTCATTGGAGCGGTATACCTTGACCAAGGGATTGATGCTGCAAGAGCGTTTATCAACCAAGTGATGATTACAAAACTGAAAGAGGATGCTTTTTCACATGTGATGGATTATAAAACGAGTCTCCAGGAGGAGCTCCAAAAAAATGGGGATGTAGCTATCCAGTACGTCCTTTTGAGTGAAGAAGGGCCCGCACATGCCCGGAAATTTGATGTTGAGGTGAGAGCTTTCGGCAAGGTGTTGGGCAAAGGGCAAGGACAAAGCAAAAAAGTGGCAGAGCAAAGCGCTGCAAAAAATGCTTTGGAATCACTATTATAAGAAAAGTAAGTTTCGCCAGAAAGGATGTTATCTTTGCATCTTGAAAGAATAGAAATGTCAGGATTTAAGTCATTCGCTGATAAAACAGTGATTGAATTTGATGAAGGGGTAACAGCCGTCGTCGGACCGAACGGCAGCGGAAAAAGCAACCTGTCCGAGGCTGTGCGCTGGGTTTTGGGGGAGCAATCGGCCAAAAACCTGCGCGGCAAAAAGATGGATGACATCGTCTTTGCCGGTTCACAGACACGCAAACCCGTAAACATCGCCGAAGTAACACTCGTATTGAACAATGAAGATGGCTTTCTTCCCTTGGAATTCAGCGAAGTCAGCATCACCAGAAGGTATAATCGGAACGGCGACAGCGATTGTTTCATCAATAAGAAACCTTGCCGGTTAAAAGATATTACCGAATTGTTGATGGACTCCGGCATCGGAAAAGATTCTTTTTCGATGATTTCCCAAGGGAAAGTGGAGCAGATCTTTCAGAATAAACCAGAGGACAGGCGGACCATTTTCGAAGAAGCCGCAGGTGTCGCCAAATATAAAAACCGCAAAAAAAGTGCCGAAAGCAAGCTGTCACAGACGGAAGAGCACTTAAACCGCGTGGAAGACATTTTGCATGAAATCAATGGGCAATTGGTGCCCTTGAAAAAGCAAAGGAATACGGCCCTGGAATACCGCGAAAAGAAACAGACTTTAAGCGCGGTTGAAATAGCTCTGACCGCAGCTGAAATAACCAGCCTGAACGGACAATGGCAACGCAGCAAGCAAAACCTTGGCGAATACAACCGGGAAATCGAAGCTGCGGAAGAACAGTTGGCACTTTCGCAAAAGGAACTGGCGGCACTGAAAGACAGGATGGATCGCTGTGATGAAGAGTTGGAAGTGCTGCAAAATCGTTATGTCACAGTCGTTCAGAAATTGGAGCAGCTGGAAGGGCAGAAGAAAATCTTCGAACAGCGGGCGGAATACTCTTCCAAGAACCACGAAGAGCAGGCGCTGATCATCCAGACAAAAGAAGCGTTGATCAGGGAAGAAACGGCAAAGCTGAAGCAGCTGGAAGCGGAATTGGCGACGAAATTAGCTTTGAAAAAAGAGCTGTCTCAACAAAGAGTGGTCCTTTTCGAGAAGGAAAGCCAATTATCGCAAGATAAAACCCAGCTCGTGCAACACCTGAGAAATAGCTATATCGATAAATTACAAGAACAATCAAGCAACAAGAATACCGTGACGTATCTGGAAAAGGAAACGTTGCTGGCCTCCGAACAAGAGTACCGGTTTCTTTCAAAGAGCGATGAGCTTACGAGAACGGTCCGCGAGTTGAAAGAACGGACGGTGACGGTAACCGCAGAACATGCACAATTCGTCCAAGCAAACGAGCGCTTGACCACGGAGCTGCAGACCCGCAAACAGGAGCAGTTTCAGATTGTTGCGGCTTTGCAGAAGATGAATGCCGAATTGGATACCGTAACGCGCACCCTGCAACAAGCGCAAGCAAGAAGAGAGAGTCAACAAGAATTGGATGATAGCTATGCGAGTTATTACCAAGGGGTAAAAGAAATTTTGCGTCGCCGAACGGCCGTCCCAGGCATACTCGGATCGGTCGCCGAGTTGATCCAAGTGCCGGAACGCTATACCTTGGCGATGGAAATCGCTCTGGGAGCTACCGTGCAACACGTCGTGGTGGCGGACGAAAAGACAGCATCTCAATGCATCGGCATTTTGAAAGCCCAGCATTTGGGAAGAGCGACGTTTTTACCGCTGAACGTCATCCAAGGGAAGTCCCTCCCGCAAAATGTGAGGGAAACGCTGGAAGGCAGCGCCGGTTATCTGGGCGTAGCCAATGAGATGATAAACTATGATGGCGCCTATACGAATATCATCAGCAGTTTGCTCGGAACGACCATCGTAGCGGAAAATCTGCAGACGGGTTTACAACTCTCCAAAAAGTTATATAATCGGTATCGGATCGTCTCGCTTGAAGGGGATGTCATCCATGCCGGCGGTTCCATGACAGGTGGCGCGACAAAGCGCCAACAGGAATCTTCTCTGCTGGCACGCAAGAACAATTTGAAAAAAATGGCGGAATACATCGAGCAACTGTCTTCGCAACACCGACAGCTAAAAAAGGAACAAGAAAAAGCGGTGATGCAACAACAAGCAATCCAAGAAGAGTTGGAGGCCAAGCGCCAAGAGGCTACCATCAAACAATTCGAACTACAGCAAAAAGAGGCTATCCTGAAACAAGTGACGGCCGATATCGGTGCGAAGGAAAAGGAATTAGCCGCACATGATTATGAGAAACGATTGTTTTTCCAGGAAAAAGAAGAAAGACAGGCCCAGCTGAAGGAAGTCACGCAAAAGCTGGCCATCCTGGACGATGAAATAAAGGTTCTTCAAAAAGACATGGAAGAGTCCAATCTGAATGAGGAAGAACGCTTGAAATTATTGCGGGAAGTGCAGCAAAAAAGGCAACAAGCCGACCAGGAATTGGCGGTCCTGCAGGAGCAGGAGAAACAATTGAAGCGTGATGTGAAGATCTCCGCGGAATTGATCCGCTCCGAAAAGACAGCGATTCAGGATTTGAAAGGCAAACAAGATCAGGAAGCAAAACTTGCCGATACACAAAGCATGACCATCCAGGAAATCGTCGCTCAATTGCAAACGACCGAAGAAGCGAAGATGCAAACGGATGGGGCGCTAAAACAATTGCGGGAAAAGAAAAAAGCGATGGAGCACGAACGTGCATCAAAAGAGGAAGGCCTGAACGAAATAAATAAGTCCCTCCAGAATCTGTGGAGCGAACAGGCGAAACTGGAAGCCAATTCCAGCCGGTTCGAAATCGCCATCGATCATCATCTGGAGCATCTAAGCGAAGAATATGGCTTGAGCTACGAAGCGGCTAAGGAACAGTATGCCTTGTCTGTTTCGGTGGAGGAGGCGGCCATACAAGTCAAGACTTTGAAGAAAGCCATCGACGGATTGGGTCCCATCAATTTGGGCGCCATCGATGAGTACGAGCGGATTGCGGAACGGTTTGATTTCCTTACCGCCCAGCAAACCGACCTGCTGACTGCCAGGGGGAACTTGCTGAACACGATGAACGAAATGGACGATGAGGTCCGGGCCCGCTTCCAGGAGATGTTCCAACTCATCAAAAAGCAATTCGAAAAAACATTTCCGAAATTATTCGGCGGCGGAAAGGCCACTCTGGAATTGACCGATCCTACCGACTTGCTGGAGACAGGCATCGAAATCGTGGCGCAACCACCAGGCAAGCGGCTGCAGCAATTGAGTCTGCTTTCGGGTGGGGAAAAGGCGTTCACCGCCATCGCATTGCTGTTTGCCATCATAGAAGTCAAGCCGGTACCGTTCTGCATTCTGGATGAAGTGGAGGCGGCGTTGGATGAGGCGAATGTTTCCCGGTTCGGGAAATATTTGGCGGCTTCGACGGACTTGACGCAATTCATCGTCATTACGCACCGCAAAGGAACAATGGAAGAGGCGGATGTGCTGTATGGCGTCACCATGCAGGATTCCGGGGTTTCCCGTCTGGCATCTGTCAAATTTGAAGACTACGAAGAAGCATAACAAGGAGGATATTGATAATGATTAAATTGATTGCACTCGATTTGGATGGAACATTGTTGAGCCCCGATAAGACGATCAGCGAAGGGAATAAAAAGGCTCTTTTCCGTGCGAAGGAAGCAGGCGTAAAGATCGTTCTCTGCACCGGCCGACCGTTGATGGGCATCAGCCGATATGTGGAGGAATTGGATTTGTTTCAGGAGGGTGATTATTCCATCACGTATAATGGCGGATTGGTCCAAAAAAATGAAAATTCAGAGATCATCTCACAAAAAGTGCTGACGTACCAACAAATCCTGGATTTGTATGAATTGAGCAAGGAACTTGACTTGCCGATGAATATGCTCGATCTGGAATGCGTCTATGAACCGGAATATCCAGCGGGCAGAGCTTCTCTGTACAAGAGCCTGCAGAGCTCCAGCCTGCCTTTCGTCGAACAAGGGATCCATCAATTCGAAGAGGATCATCTCTTCAACAAAGTTGTTTTCTGCATCGAACCGGAAGTGTTGGATGAAGCCATCGGAAAAATACCGGCAAGCTACTACAGCAAGTATTCGATGATGAAATCGCGTCCGCTGCTTTTCGAAGTCATGCATCCTGAGGTGGATAAAGGCAATGGCATTGCGGCTTTGTGTGCCCATCTTGGCATCGAAGCCAGCGAAGTCATGGCTTGCGGGGACGAAGAAAATGATTTGGCGATGCTGGATTATGCCGGAGTCGGAGTGGCGATGGGGAACGCATCGGATAAGATCAAAGAGCGTGCTGATTTTGTCACAAAGACGAACGTTGAAGATGGCATAGCGCATGCAATCGAAAAATTTGTTTTCGCATAAGGAACAGCGATCAGGAAGGAAGTGTTTGGATGGGATTATTCGACCGCATTAAACGAGCCTTTACAGGCGAAGAAGTGACGGAAACACCAATCAGCGAAGAGAGCAAAATTGTCATCGAGAAATATGACAAAGGGATGGAAAAAACGCGTAAAAGCTTTTCCGAAAAGATGAATGAATTGTTTGCGGGATTCAGGGAAGTGGACGAGGACTTCTTTGATGACCTGGAAGAGACGTTGATTTCAGCGGATGTCGGCTTTGACATGACCTTGGCTTTGTCGGATGTATTGCGCGACGAAGTGAAAATGAAAAATGTCCGCACCGGCGAACAAGTGAAGAACGTCATCATCGAAAAGATGGTTGAAATCTATGAAAAAGGCGAATCCGGCTTGTCCACGGCCATCAAAGAAAATCCGGATGGCCCGACGGTCATTCTGTTCGTCGGCGTGAACGGCGTCGGCAAAACGACCACAATCGGGAAATACGCGCATAAATTGAAGAACGAAGGCAAAAAAGTTTTGCTTGCCGCCGGCGATACTTTCCGGGCCGGCGCCATTGAACAGCTGGAAGTTTGGGCAGAACGCGTCGGCGTCGATGTCGTAACCAGCAATTCGGGCGATCCAGCGGCGGTCGTATTCGATGCGCTGAAGAAATCCAAGGAAGAAAACTACGACTATCTGTTGGTGGATACAGCGGGTAGACTGCAGAACAAAGTCAATTTGATGAAAGAGCTGGAGAAAGTCAATCGCATCATTGCGAGGGAAATCCCAGGCGGCGCTACCGAAACCTTATTGGTTCTCGATGCCACCACAGGTCAAAACGCGCTCATCCAAGCGAAACAATTTAAAGAGACGACCAATGTTACAGGCCTTATTTTGACGAAATTGGACGGGACCGCTAAAGGCGGCGTCATCCTGGCTATCCGCCAAGAGATGGATATCCCCGTTAAATTTGTGGGCCTTGGCGAGGGCATGGATGACCTGCAGGTTTTCGATCCGGAACAATACATCTATGGATTGGTCAGAGACCTTATCGAGAAAAAATAAAACGGTTCAACGGAATGGATTGGCTTTTATCGAATGATTGATAGGGCTGATTCATTTTTTTCTTTCCTGATCCAAAAAATAGCGATAAATAGTTGACTAAAGGCTTCAAAATGGGTAATCTATGAGAGTGTAAAGATTTTTTCTTGACAATCTGCACGAGAAAGAAGGTATTCTGATGGAACTTGAAAAAACCAATTATATGAATACACTTTATGAGTTTTATAACGTTTTGTTGACAAAAAAGCAAAAAGGCTATCTTTCGTTGTATTACGGTGATGACTATTCACTGGGGGAAATAGCGGAAGAATTCGGAGTCAGTCGGCAAGCCGTCTACGACAACATAAAACGGACCGAAAAAATATTGATGGACTATGAAGATAAACTGAAACTGGCGAAGAGCTTTTTTGCCCGCAATAAGAAGCTGGATGATCTGGCGGATTATGCCATGGAAAAATATCCGAACGACAAAGAATTACATGCGTTTATCGCAAATATGGAAGAGCTTGATGAAAAAGATGACTAAAGGTTAAGGAAGTGACAAATATGGCATTTGAAGGGTTATCAGAACGTCTGCAAGGGGCGATGACCAAAATCGGCAGAAAAGGCAAAATCACGGAAGCCGATTTAAAAGAAATGATGCGTGAAGTCCGTTTGGCTTTATTGGAAGCCGACGTGAACTTTAAAGTGGTTAAAGAGTTTGTTAAAAAAGTAAACGAAAGAGCTTTGGGCTCTGATGTGCTTGAATCTTTATCGCCCACACAACAAGTTGTAAAAATCGTAAACGAAGAATTGACCGAATTGATGGGCGGGCAACAAGAGCCCTTCCAATTTTCCCCAAAACCGCCGACAGTCGTGATGATGGTCGGTTTGCAAGGGGCAGGTAAAACAACGACTGCCGGTAAACTTGCAAGTTTCATGAAGAAAAAAGAAAACAAGCGCCCATTGTTGGTTGCGGCCGACGTTTATCGTCCTGCTGCCATCAATCAGTTGCAAACGATCGGGAAGCAGCTTGATTTCCCTGTCTATTCACTTGGGACGGAAGCGAACCCTGTCGACATCGCGAAGCAAGCTGTCGAGCAAGCTATCTTGGATGGCAGAGATCTGGTCATCATCGATACGGCAGGTCGTCTGCACGTTGATGAAGTGTTGATGACTGAATTGAAAAACATCAAAGCAGCGGTAAATCCTACCGAAATACTGTTCACGGTGGATGCGATGACGGGGCAAGATGCCGTCAATGTAGCTCAATCCTTCAATGAACAATTGGGGATAACCGGCGTCATCTTGACCAAATTGGACGGCGATACACGTGGTGGGGCTGCCCTTTCCATCCGTTCCGTAATCGGCAAACCGATCAAATTCACCGGTCAAGGCGAGAAACTGGAAGATTTTGAACCGTTCTATCCGGATCGTATGGCATCCCGTATCCTGGGTATGGGGGATATGCTGACGTTGATCGAACGCGCCCAACAAGATTTCGATGAAACAAAAGCAGCCGAGATGGCTGAAAAAATCCGTGAGAACACCTTCAATTTCAATGATTTCATTGAACAGATGGATCAACTGACAAATATGGGTCCGATGGAAGACTTGCTGAAAATGATTCCCGGCATGAGCAATCTGCCCGGAATGGACAAGTTGAAAATCGATCCAAAAGATATCGCGCACATGAAAGCCATCGTCCTGTCGATGACACCGAAGGAACGCGAAAATCCGGATCTCCTGTCGCAAAGCAGACGCAAACGGATTGCGAAGGGCTCTGCCCGTTCCTTGGCGGAAGTGAACCGCATGATCAAACAGTTCAATGAATCCCGCGAGATGATGAATAAAATGTCCAAAGGGAACTTCTCCGGCATGGAAGGACTTTTGGGACAAGGCCCGAAAGGGAAGATGGGCAAGATGGCCATGCAGCAAATGGCCAGACGCATGAACAAGAAAAACAAGAAAAAGAAGAAATAATTTCAAGTGTAAAGAGAAAACACTTTACAAGCAAATGGAAAACTGGTAATATATAAAAATGTGAGATATAGATATATGGAGGTGTTATATAAATGGCAGTTAAAATTCGTTTAAAACGTATGGGTTCTAAAAGAAATCCATTTTACCGTGTTGTCGTAGCTGATTCACGTGCTCCACGTGATGGCCGTTTCATCGAGAAAGTTGGTACATACAACCCAGTTGTTGAACCAGCAGAAGTGAAATTTGACGAAGAATTAGTTTTGAAATGGTTAGCTGAGGGTGCACAACCTTCTGATACAGTTCGTAACTTACTTTCTCAACAAGGTATCATGCAAAAATTCCACGAATCTAAGTTAGCAAAATAAAAAGGGTGGTTTAAATGCCTGAGATTTCAGATTTAATCCTGACAATTGTCAAGCCTTTAATCGTTCATGAAGACAAACTTTCTATCGAAATCAAAGAGACGAGTGAATTCATGGAATATCATTTGCATGTTGATGCCGAAGATGTGGGTCGTGTGATCGGTAAACAAGGGCGTGTCGCCAGAGCGATCCGCACAATTGTATATAGTGTCAGAACCAAAGACACAAAACGTGTTCGTCTTGTTATTGAAGGGGCAGAATAATTCACTCCGGTGAAGGATTCAAACCTTTTTCGGGACGACGCCTAACTTAATAGTGAACAGATAGAAGCGGATAATGATACAATTTGTAGAAATTATCCCTTCTATTTTATTACGCACAGAAAAAAAGGGAACCCCCACAGCGGGTGACGGTGTGCGGATGATTTTGATAAAAAAGAGGGTGAAAGAATGGAAAAATTTTTTGATGTTGGAAAAGTCGTCAATACGCAAGGGTTAAAAGGCGAAGTACGTGTCATTTCAAATACCGATTTTCCTGAAGAGCGTTTCAAAAAAGGGGCAGTTCTTTATTTGTTCCGCGAAAAAAGCGAGCCGATCACGTTGACGGTTGCAAGCCGTCGCGTACACAAGAACTTTAACATATTGACTTTCAAAGGCTACAACCGGATTGAAGACGTAGAACCGCTTAAAGGCGGCGTATTGAAGATTCCGGAATCGCAACAGCATGATCTGGATGCGTATGAATTTTACTACCATGAAATCATCGGCCTGACGATAATCAGCGATGAGGGAGAAATGCTCGGAACAGTCAAAGAGATTCTGCCTCTTGGTGCAAACGATGTCTGGGTTGTGGAGAGACCAGGCAAAAAAGATTTATTGATCCCCTATATTGCAGACGTCGTCGAAAAAGTTTCACTGGAGGATAAAACGGCAACTGTCCATATTTTAGAGGGAATGCTGGACGAATGAGAATAGATATTTTAACGTTGTTTCCAACCATGTTTGAGGGGCCGATGTCGGAATCCATCATCGGAAAAGCTGTCGAGAGTGGACGCGTTTCCATCACTTGCACCAATTTCCGTGATTTTTCGGACAGCAAACATCGGACGGTCGATGACTATCCTTTTGGCGGCGGGGCAGGCATGCTCCTAAAAGCGCAGCCGATTGTGGATGCGCTCGCTGCCATCCAAGAACAAGCACCAGAGACGAAAAAGCGCGTGGTGCTCTTGGATCCTGCCGGGAAAACCTTTAACCAAGCGATGGCCGAGGAATTTTCAGATGAAGAGCATCTGGTTTTCGTTTGCGGACATTATGAAGGCTTTGATGAGCGAATCAAGAAACATGTGACCGATGAAGTATCCATCGGCGATTTCGTGCTTACAGGCGGCGAATTGGGGGCTATGGTCATGGTCGATGCCATCGTGCGCCTTTTGCCGGCTGTACTGGGCAATGAGCAGTCCAATAAGACCGACTCCTTTTCGACCGGTTTATTAGAACATCCGCAATACACCCGACCGCGCGATTTTCGCGGAGATATGGTTCCCGAAGTTCTGTTCAGCGGCAACCACAAACTCATCGCTGAATGGCAAGAGAAAGAATCGCTCAGGAAAACCTTGCTCAGAAGACCCGAGTTGCTTGAACACATGGAACTGACACCGCAACAGCTGAAGTGGCTGAATGAAATAAAACAAGAGCAACAGGCGTTGTAGTTTTTCGTTCAAACGGGAACCGTCGGAAGAAGCACCTATTTTTTCACTGTAAACGAAAAATACTTTACAGGAATATTGGATTATGGTAGAATTCTACAGGTGAGCAGAAAACTGCTCGATAATACAATATTCCGCTGTGTAAAATTATGCATGAATATTGGTTGGAAGGGGAAAAAAACATGAGTCAATTACCATTGATCGAAGAAATCACAAAAGGACAATTACGTAGTGATATTCCTGCATTCCGTCCAGGAGATACTGTCCGCGTTCACGCTCGCGTAGTCGAAGGAACAAGAGAACGTATCCAATTATTCGAAGGCGTTGTTATCAAACGTCGCGGATTCGGAATCAGCGAAACTTATACAGTACGTAAAATTTCTAACGGTGTTGGTGTGGAACGTACATTCCCATTACACACTCCTCGTGTAGCTCAAATCGAAGTTGTTCGTTTCGGTAAAGTGCGTCGTGCAAAACTTTACTACTTACGCGCATTACACGGAAAAGCTGCTCGTATCACAGAAAGACGTCGTTAATATTTCATATTACAAAAAAAGGATCCCGGGCGAAAGTCCGCGGTCCTTTTTTTGCGCAGTCATCAAGAAACGGCGGCGCTCTCCAGGTTGCTGCTGTGCTATACTATATATAAAAAAGGAAAGAGTGATCTGCTTGACGATACTGGAAGTGCTTGATAAAGTTTTTCAAGAAAAAGGCATGCCTTTGAAAAGTCATCCTATTCAAAATAATCAATTTCTATACCAAGGGAATTATACGATCGGTCCTGAGCGGACGCTGCCGTTCGGAATCGTCATCGCCAAGGATGCGGAAGAAAGTGACTTTCAGATCAGCTTCAGGAAACTGGCTTATTTAAATGATTACAACGACAAAGCGAAAGCCTTGGAGCTGATTAATGAACTGAATCAGACGAAGACATTCTATTATACCCTCTGCTTAGCCGGAGACGGCGAATTTTTCATTCAAATGCTGGGCAGAACGACGCTCGACGTCAAACCGTTATACGAAATGCTGGTCATCGGATCCAATATAGCAAAAGTTGTAATCGCTGAACTTGAGAAACAAATCCCTTCCATTGCTAAAAAATAATTATTTCAGCGAAAAACCTGAGAGTGAGACAAAAAGCGTTTAAACAGAGTGCGATGAATCCCGTTTAGAAATCGAGCACTAAGAGGACTAACACAAAGCGGACGCTTTCTGTCCGCGTGTGATAGTCAACTTAGGCACTCAAACGTCACAGTGCGACGTTTGAGGTCTTTCGCAATTTTTATACCAAGACAAATGATGCAAATGTTACTTGGGATTCAAAACACATTTAGACCCGAATCATTGGAGCGAATAAGCGGAGGATGGTCACGGACCATCTGAGCATTACTCGCGAAGTGACGTCGGGTCTGCTTTTTGGAACACGTTTACGATTAATTGTCAGGAAATAAGAAACCACTATGTTTATTTGAATATATACTTGACTAAACATAGGAAAGAGGCTAGGACTTTTGTCCCAACCTCCATTTCTTTTATAGGCTAAAATAGTTTTCAAGGTATTCGGCCAATCCATCTTCATGGTTGGATTTCTTGGTCACATCATTCGCGATTTTTTTCAAGGGCTCGATGCCATTTTGCATGACGACGCCGTGACCGGCAAACTGGATCATTTCCATATCGTTGTCTTCATCGCCGAAAGCAAGGATGTCTTCCTGCTTCACGCCGTAGTAATCGGCAACCACTTCGACGCCTAAAGCCTTTTGCACACCGGCGGAGACAATCTCCAGGCAGGGCATCAGGCCGCCCCATGTCCGAATCTCGATGATATTGCCATAGCGATCCAAAATTTTATTGCGGATTGTTTTCAGATTCATTTCATCAGAAAATACGGTGAGTGCCGTCGGATTTTCTGATAAAGACTTTTTGGAAATGATTTCGGTGGAAAGTGTATTTTTCGGAAAGAATTCATTGGTCGGTAAGTTTGCCGTTGAAGCAAAAAGTTTTTCTTTCCCTTCTACGCAAATGAAATCAATGCCAAAATCTTCACGTTGTTCAATCAAATCCATCGCCAAGTCTTTTCCGACTGTCTTATGATAATATTTGCTCCAGTTGCTGTCGGTGGGCTTGTGACAGAGCGCGCCGTTAAAGTTTACGATTGGGGTGGTCATGCCAAGTGAAAAGTAAAATTCCTTGCTGTTTCTATAGGGACGTCCGGTAGCAATCATGACGAGATGATTCTCCTTTTGTAGTTTCGTCAAAACGTTTTTGGTGCGGTTAGTCAACAGAGAGTGGTTGTTTAATGTCGTGCCATCTAAATCTAAAGCGATTAATTTTTGTTTCATAGGTGCCTCCGTTATTGTGTAAATTGCTAGTGTATCCATTTTTTAAATGGTACACTATTTTCATGTGCAATGCTAGTCTATCACATTTTTTTGATTTTCAGAAAAAAGAGGGTGTAGAATGATCATCATTGAGAAGAAAGTAATCCAGCATATTCCGGTTCTGGAAATTGTCGAGGAAAAATATAAAAATGAAAAGTTGCCGTTAGCTTTCTTTTTCCACGGGTTGACCAATCAAAAAGAGAAGGGGCTTGAGCCCGGCTATGCATTGGCGACAAACGGAATGAGAGCTGTCATTCCGGATGCCTACCGTCATGGGGAACGCAGAAATGAACCCTATGCAGGAGAACCGGCTGCGGAGTTCTGGTCGGTCGTCATGCATAACATCAAAGAGTTCCCGCTGATTGTAGAGGACTACATCAAAAAAGGGCTGGCGGACCAAAATGAAATATCCGTCACCGGACTTTCTTTGGGTGGCATCACGACCTGTATCGCCTTGACGCAATTCCCTTGGATCCATTCGGCGGCTTGTCTGATGGGCAGTCCCGATCCAATCGGCTTATCTTATTGGGCCCTGCAATCGCACTGGGTTGAAGGATTGCCGCCGATAGACAAAGGGAAGGTGGATGCTTTGATGGCTCCGTTCGAACCTTTGAGTCTGAAAAAACATCCTGAAGCGATTGCGCACAAGCCGTTTTATATTTGGCATGGTACAGCCGATGAAAGTGTTCCCTTTCAGCAAATGGAACAGTTTGTCCGTTCCGTTGAGGAAGAGGCATTTGCCGCAAACATTCATTTTGAAATCTCAGAGGGAGCGGGGCATAAAGTCCCTTATGCCATCTTTGAAAGCATGGCTAAATTCCTGGGAGAAGAATATAAACATTGAATTTTCGCGGACAGACTGTTATCATCTAGTTAATCCATAAATGTTAGAGGTGTTAAAATGACTGAAGAAAACAACCAACAATTTTCACAAGAAGATTTGGAAAATATAAAAGAACGCGTTTTGGCAGCACTTGAACAAGTGATCGACCCCGAGCTCGGAGTGGATATTGTAAATCTGGGTTTGGTCTATGAAGTTACCTTGGAGCCGGACGGGTTTTGTTTGATCCAAATGACGTTGACGACAATGGGTTGCCCATTGGCCGATGTCATCACCGATGAAATTCATCGCGCGTTGAAAGCCGTGCCGGAAGTTACCGAAACCCAGGTGAAACTGGTTTGGTATCCGGCTTGGACGACCGACAGGATGTCCCGCTACGCACGCATTGCGTTAGGCATCAGGTAGTACGAATAAGGGCGACAAAAGGCGTCTTGACCCGAATCACGGGGGTATAGAGGGAGTGGTATAAATCATGAAAATGATCTATGCCGCCCCTCTATTTTTTTGCCTAGGTTTTTATTTGACCAGTACTGACCAAAGGCGTATACTTAGCATAATGAATCGTAGCTATTATAGTTGGATAATGGGAGGTTTTAATATGGAAATAGAAAAGATGACCACTGCCATGCAGGAGGCGATTGCGGAAGCGCAGCGGATTGCGGTTGTGCGCAAACACCAATCGATCGATATCCCGCACCTATGGAAAATATTTTTGCAACCGGAAGCTTTTGCGCGCAATTTTTACGTGGAAGCAGGCGTCCCCGTCGACGCCTTCGAAGCTGCGGTGGATGCAGAATTGGACAGGCTGTCCGTTGTGGAGGGGTCTTCCGTTCAATATGGCCAAACCTTCAGCCAGAACTTGTTTCGTCTGTTCGAAGAAGCGGATCGCAAGCGGGAACAATTGCAGGATGATTTTCTGTCGACAGAAACCGTTCTGTTGAGTCTGATGACCTTGAAGAACCACCCTTTGACCAAATTTTTGGAAAAGCAAGGATTATCCGAAAAAGCGCTGATGGAAAGGGTGAAGGAAATGAGAGGAGGAGATCGCGTGACATCACAAAATCAAGAAGACCAATATAAGGCTTTGGAGAAGTACGGTACTGATTTGGTTCAGGCGGTGAGAAGCGGCAAACAAGACCCTGTCATCGGCCGTGATGAAGAAATCCGCGATGTCATCCGTATTTTGTCCCGCAAAACGAAGAATAATCCTGTGCTTATCGGGGAACCGGGCGTAGGGAAAACGGCGATCGTCGAAGGGCTTGCGCAAAGAATCGTGAAAAAAGATGTACCGGATAATTTGAAGGACAAGACCATTTTTTCATTGGATATGGGTGCGTTGATTGCCGGGGCAAAATACCGCGGCGAATTTGAGGAACGCCTGAAATCCGTTCTGAAAGAAGTGAAGAAAAGTGAAGGCCGCATCATCCTGTTCATCGATGAAATCCATACAATCGTCGGCGCCGGCAAGGCTGAAGGCAGCATGGATGCCGGGAACCTATTGAAACCGATGCTGGCTAGAGGTGAATTGCATTGCATAGGGGCAACGACGCTGGATGAATATCGTCAAAATTTCGAAAAAGACAAGGCTTTGGAACGGCGTTTTCAAAAGGTGTTGGTCAATGAACCTTCTGTAGCGGACACGATCAGTATTCTGAGGGGGTTGAAGGAGCGCTACGAAATTCACCACAGCGTGAATATCCACGACAACGCCTTGGTGGCTGCGGCGACGCTATCCGACCGGTATATAACGGATCGTTTTTTGCCGGATAAAGCCATCGATTTGGTGGATGAGGCCTGTGCCACCATCAAAGTGGAAATGAACTCTTTGCCCACCGAATTGGACCAAGTGACCCGGAAACTGATGCAGCTGGAAATCGAAGAGGCTGCATTGAAAAAGGAATCGGATGAGGTCAGCAAAAAACGGTTGGCGACCCTGCAAGCCGAATTGGCCGATATGAGGGAAGAAACAAACGTATTGAGAATGAAGTGGGGCGTCGAGAAGGACGAAGCGGAACGGCTGCGCTCGAAAAGGGAAGAATTGGATGATGCCAGAAGACAACTGGAGGACGCCGAATCCAACTATGATCTGGAACGCGCGGCCGTTCTGCGCCACGGCAGCATCCCGCAAATGGAAAAAGAGTTAGCTGCATTAGAAAAAGAAAATGCGGAACGAAGAGAAAGGGAAGGCCATCTGGTCCAAGAATCCGTAACGGAAAATGAAATCGCAGTCGTTGTCGGCCGAATGACCGGCATCCCAGTGACCAGGCTTGTGGAAGGTGAACGGGATAAACTGCTGAAACTGGATGAAACGTTGCATAAACGCGTCATCGGCCAAGATGAAGCGGTGGAAAGTGTGACGAATGCCGTATTGCGCTCCCGTGCCGGATTGCAATCGCAAAGCAGACCGATTGGCTCGTTCCTTTTCTTGGGGCCTACCGGTGTCGGGAAAACGGAGCTGGCCAAAGCATTGGCGGAAAACCTTTTCGACTCCGAAGATCATATGGTCCGCATCGATATGAGCGAGTACATGGAAAAATTCTCGGTTTCCCGATTGATCGGAGCACCCCCGGGATACGTCGGCTACGAAGAAGGCGGACAGTTGACCGAAGCGGTCAGAAGAAGTCCATACACAATCATCTTGTTGGACGAAATCGAGAAAGCTCATCCGGATGTGTTCAATATTTTGCTGCAGGTGCTGGATGATGGCAGGCTGACCGATTCCAAGGGGAGGGTCGTGGACTTCAAAAATACTGTCCTCATCATGACGAGCAATATCGGCTCGCAGCTGTTGCTGGAAGGGGTAAGGCCGGATGGCACAATCCCTGAAGAAGCGAAGGACAGCGTCATGAAGCTGTTGAAGGCGACCTTTAAACCGGAGTTTCTGAATCGCATCGACGACACTATTTTGTTCAGTCCTTTGACAAAAGAGAATGTGAAGCAGATTATCGTCAAAATGGTCAAAGAGCTTTCGAATCGCTTGGAAGACAAACAGATCCGATTCAATATATCGGATGAAGTCGCCGAATGGATCGCCGACAATGCCTATGATCCGATCTATGGGGCACGCCCTTTGAGGAGGTTCATTTCCAAAGAAATCGAGAATCCTTTGGCTAGAGCCATCATCAAGGGCGACATACACGAAAATCAGGCGGTTACAGCTGGGTTGAAGGACGGTCAACTCGCATTCGTCACCATAGATTTGAACGAAATCCAAGAATAAGCTGAAGAGAGGGAATTCCGAAGGGGATTTCCTTTTTTTATTTCAGCATGTGGAGTAAAATAGATAATATAAACTATATTTTTATTGTTATAAGCATGCCGTTATAGTTGCTTTTCTTTCGGAAGACAAAAGGAGGCGGTAAATTTTGCTGTTCTTGATAACGGGATTTTTAAGTCTGATTTTCCTGTTGTTCACCACTAGGTACTATCTGTTTGGGGGATTGTCTGTCCTGAGTTTCCTGCTCTATTTTATCTATTATGGGAACGGAAACTGGTTGACGTTGGTGCTCTTTCTTTTCGGGATTTTTTTGTTGTTCGTGGAGGTTTTTGTCCCCGGCTTTGGCCTGATCGGTATTACCGGTTTAGGTCTGATTGCATTGGGGTTATTCCTGAATAGCGAGAATATTTTGGGAAGTATATTGGATATCAGCTTAGCCGTCGTGATTTCCGGCATCGCCACCGCTGTCATGATGAAAAAGGGCTACAAATTATTGCCTGGCCGCGAGAAATTGGTGCTTTCCTCATCATTGGACAGAGAACGCGGCTATTCTGCAAGCAAAGATTATGGGGAGTATCTCGGAAAATCCGGAGTAGCGCGGACGACCTTGAGGCCTTCCGGAAAAGCCGATGTCGAGGGGACAACGCTCGATGTGGTCAGTAGCGGAGCAATCATTTATGAGGGGGCACCGATCAAGGTTGTGCATGTCGAAGGGATTAAAATCATCGTGAAGGAGTTGGATAAAGTATGACTGAAGGGTTGATAGGCATCATTTTTATCGCTTTGTTTGTAATACTGATTTTATCTTTATTTTTCCGTTTTGTACCAGTAGGGCTTTGGATTACGGCCTATTTTTCAGGTGTAAAAGTAAAAATTTCGAATTTAGTGGGGATGCGGCTCCGCCGGGTAGCGCCCTATCTGATTGTGCAGCCGATGATCAAAGCAACAAAAGCGGGGTTGATCATCGACATCAATGAATTGGAGGCACATCACCTGGCAGGCGGAGATATCAATATGGTCATTGATGCGTTGATTGCGGCACAAAGGGCCAACATCGATCTGGGGTTTGAAAAAGCTGCGGCCATTGATTTAGCAGGACGAAATGTATTGGAGGCCGTCAAGATGAGCGTCAATCCAAAAGTCATCGAGACGCCGATTATTGCCGGAGTGGCCATGAACGGTATCGAAGTCAAAGCCAAGGCAAAGGTAACCGTCCGGGCCAATATCGAAAGGCTGGTTGGGGGTGCCGGTGAAGAGACGATCATCGCGCGCGTCGGTGAAGGCATCGTCACAACGGTTGGTTCTGCCAAGATGCATACATCCGTGTTGGAAAATCCGGATTCCATTTCACAGACTATCCTGAAAAAGGGGCTTGATTCCGGAACTGCCTTTGAAATCCTGTCCATTGATATTGCGGACGTGGATGTCGGCCGCAACGTTGGGGCAAAACTGCAGGCGGAACAGGCGGAAGCGGATAAACGTGTCGCCCAGGCAAAAGCTGAAGAAAGAAGAGCCTTTGCTGTTGCTGAGGAGCAGGAAATGATAGCGGAAGTACAGCGCATGCGCGCCAGAGTGGTAGAATCGGAAGCGCAAGTTCCGCTGGCATTGGCGGAAGCTCTACGCGCAGGCAACATCGGCGTGATGGATTACTACAAAATGAAAAACATCAATGCGGATACGGATATGCGGAATTCCATTTCAGAGTTTCCAGCGGATAGAAGTGAATCGGAATGAATACGTTCCCGCTGATTTTGATACTGACCAGCATCATTTTCGCTGCGGTATTCATTTCTTTGCTGATCACCGTCATCAAAAGGATTGCTGCGTTCGCTGAACAGGCAAAAAGCGCTCTCGAGAAACTAAGCGTTTCATCGAAAACACAGACCTTTCAAAAAAGTGGAATTTCCACCGCAAACGCAGATAGAAATAGAAAAGGCAAAGCGATAAACGGCGGCTTTCAGACTGACTCATCCGCAGCGATGATAAAAAGGCTCTCGGAAATGGCTCCCGACCAAATCTATGTTACCCTGAAGGATTCCTTGTCCACAAAAAACAGGCTCGATTTACAGCGCATTTTGTTGACGCGTAATTGGAAACGGGAATTTTTGTCATTCATCAATAGGGAAGAAATGGAAGCCTTACTAAGGAATGGTGCAGCGCCGATTCCCATTTTTGAGGAATCCCCACCGGAAGAGGAGCTGATCGGTGACGATGAGCTTGCGAAAGGATTCACTGCAGTAGTGGCAAACGAAAACGGTGAAGGGAACGGGGAACTGCAACTGGGTACTCCGATTCAGCAAACTGGTGCAGCAAATGCCCCCTTAAAAATCGGCAAAAAGATGGAAAGAAAAACTGCCCAAAAAAGGAAGCAGCTGACACCAAAGCAAAAAATGCTCATGCAAGCAATAATAGCAAAAGAAATAATCGATCGGCCACGATACGATTAAAATAAACGAATCAAGGAGAAGTGAAAATGTCAAGATTGATGGGATTAAATACTTTAGCTTATATGAATAAGCAAGCAGATGGGAAAGTCGACCAAAAAACGTTATTGAAAGAAATCAGCGAACTTGGCTTCACCATCGTAGAAATCAGGAGAGAATATTTGACGGAAATGGATACTGATATAGACGCCATTGCGCAGCAAGCTAAACGATTGCAATTGGACGTATTCTATTCCGTTCCTTCTGAATTATTCATCAAAGGGGCATTGAATGACCACTTGGCAAAATACTTTTCCGAAACGGTTGCTTTGGGCGGAAGACAATTGAAATTGACCCTTGGGGAATTTGAACAACTGACTCCGGAAATAGCGTCTGCTTTAGAAAAATTATTGAAAGAATACCCTGTCCATCTGACGATCGAAAATGATCAGTCCGTTCAAAAAGGAGGTCCCGAGGCCTTAATCAACTTCATTGAACAAGTCAAAGAAAAACAATTGGACATCGGTTTGACCTTTGACACAGGCAATTTTGTCTATATCGGTGTGGATCCAGAAGAGGCGGCCTACAAGCTGAAAGATTTCGTTTCGTACATTCACATAAAAAATGTAAAAGTGACCGATGACGGGGTTGTATTGTCCGGCCTAAAAACAGGGGACATAAACATGAAGACTGTTCTGAATGTTTTTCCCGACAACATTCCTGCTGCCGTCGAATATCCTTGCGGATCAGGCGAAGAGATTCTTTCAAATATCGCAAAAGATTTTGAAGAAATACGCTCTTGGCAATAAAAGCTTTCTTGGAAATGTGGCCGGGACTTCTGTCCTGGCTTCCTTTCTTTCTATAAGCTCTTCCGCTTCCATGCGCTCCCTAAAAATGACGCATAAACGTTTGTCCCGAGGGTTAAACGAATTTCACCGTGTTCTCATTTTTTGCCGGAAATTTTTGAATGAATACCATAGCTGTGGTATACTGGTTGCCGGATATCATTAGGAAAGAAGTGAATACATTGACAGAACCAGCGATTCAATATCGTCTTATAAAAAAAGAAAAACATACCGGGGCGCGACTAGGAGAAATCATCACGCCGCACGGTACATTCCAAACGCCGATGTTTATGCCTGTAGGAACTCTGGCGACAGTGAAGACAATGTCTCCGGAAGAATTGGATGAAATGGGTGCGCAGATCATTTTGAGCAATACGTACCATTTATGGTTGCGTCCTGGATCGGATTTAGTGGAAGAAGCGGGCGGATTGCATAAATTCATGAATTGGGATAAAGGGATTTTGACCGATTCGGGTGGATTCCAGGTGTTCTCATTAAGCGAGAACCGCAAAATAACGGAAGAGGGCGTGCATTTCAGAAACCACCTGAACGGTTCCAAAATGTTCTTGTCGCCAGAAAAAGCGATCCACATCGAAAATCAATTGGGTGCCGATATCATCATGAGCTTCGACGAATGCCCTCCTTATAGCGAAAGCTACGATTACATCAAGGCATCCGTGGAACGGACTACCCGTTGGGCCGAAAGAGGCTTGAAGGCGCATAAAAAACCCAACGAACAAGGCTTATTCGGAATCATCCAAGGGGCCGGCTACAAGGACTTGCGCTTGCAAAGTGCAAAGGAATTGATTTCCTTGGATTTCCCGGGCTATTCCATCGGTGGGCTTTCGGTTGGCGAAACGAAAGAAGAAATGAATGGCGTATTGGATTATCTGACGCCGGTTATGCCGGAAAATAAACCGAGATATTTGATGGGTGTCGGAGCACCGGATTCGTTGATCGACGGCGTCATTCGCGGCATCGATATGTTCGACTGCGTCTTGCCGACCCGCATCGCCCGCAACGGAACCTGCATGACAAGCGGCGGCCGCTTGGTCATCAAAAATGCGAAATATGAGCGCGATTTCCGTCCGTTGGATGAAAAATGCGATTGTTACACATGCCGTAATTACACGCGTGCCTACATCCGTCATCTGTTTAAAGCCGACGAGACGTTCGGGCTTCGTTTGACGACCTATCACAACCTCCATTTCTTGATTAATTTGATGAAAAATGTTCGCCAAGCAATCATGGACGACAATCTGCTTGAATTTAGGGAAGCCTTTGTCGAAGAATATGGCTTTAATAAAGAAAATGCACCGAAGTTTTAGTATTTAGGTGGAAGGATGACCGAAAGTTTGGTAAAGTGATGAGTAGGTAATAATATGCTTCACTAATGGAGGGAAACTCATGGATACACTATTGATGATTGGATTTTATGCTTTATTATTCGGTGTTATGTATTTCATTCTCATTCGCCCGCAAAAGAAACAGGCGAAAAAAACACAGGATATGTTAAACGAAATCAAGCCGGGGGACAAAGTGGTTACAATCGGCGGATTGCATGGCGTTGTTGAAGAAGTTAACACTTCCGATAATACAGTCGTTTTGGACTGTGATGGCATTTTCTTGACTTTCGAAAAACGTGCCATTTCGCGTGTGTCTCAAGTTGCGACGATTACGACCGATGAAGCGATTGTCGAAGATTATTCGGCTACAGAAGAAGCAGAAGAAGAAACGGCTCAAGAAAAACCAAAAGATCAAACAGAAGAAGAATAAGAAACGGTTTCGATAATAGGAAAGGGGGAAGAATGTTTGGCTGAAATAGCGGATGACCTATATGCAAAGTTGGAGCCTTGGTTTGAATTGAAAGTAAAAGAGTTCTCAAAGCAGGGATATGACAACATCCACACTGAGGATATATTCCGTTACTTTACAAATTTTTCATGGAAACATTCTGTCCCCAAACACTATTATCAACAGATTCAAGATATTATGAAGGTCACAGCCAATCATTATTTTGACTTTGTTGCATTGGAAGCGCAAGTATATAAAGTCACTTCATTAGATGAGATGGATTTCGACGACTTTTTATAATTCAATCGAGAAAAGTATCGCAAAAAAGGATTGCAACCTGGAAATCAGATTGCAATCCTTTTTTGTTTCATGACCGCGAAAAGGAACACTTCAGGCAGGTGGAATAGGTCAGTTTCGGAAAAGGCGATCGTTCCTAATCATTAAAGCGAAAAAGCGGTAGCCCTAAGTGTAGGCATTTCCTCGATAAACATGATAAAATGTAAGTGGAATATTTCGGTCCGCGTGATGCTCAGGAGAAAAGCGGGTCAGTAATAAAAAATCGCTGTTGTGTCACCTTCGCGGAGGATAACCATGCCGAACTTCCGGAATGAAGTACTTACTGTTTTGTTGCAGCGGCCAGTCAAAATGCAGCGCCCATATCCATCAACACTAAAAAGGAACGGGGGGAAGAAAATACTGAGACCGGAAAGATGAACGATTCAAAAATCGTTTTCCGCAAAAAGAAAATGTAAGCGCATCCGGCGGATGGGACATCCTTGTCCCGGGATAAAATTTTTGAATGGGCATAAAAAATTAAAAAAAATTTTAAAGGATCACCGAAACCGTCAGCTGCTTAAAAAGAACTAATTTCACAAACTAAAAGCTTTGTAAAACTTGATGTTTCAGAAAAGGTTTGTGAAAGCTCGGTTTAAAGGCGAAGCTGATTGTAATCGCTTACAATTATAAGGAAAAAAAGAAGTGAAAAAAATCACAATAAAACACTTTACAAACATAAAAAGCTGACATATAATAAACATGTGAAAAGGATAACAAACACTTTTAGGAGGGCAACACATGACTAAACAACCTGTAGTTGTAGAGGAGAAAAAAACGATGATTACTGCAAAAGAAGAGATTAGTGCCTTAACAGCAAAAGCACAAAAAGCTTTAACTGCATTTGAAGATTATAACCAAGAACAAGTAGATCACATCGTTCATGAAATGGCTTTAGCAGCTCTTGACCAACATATGCAACTTGCAAAAATGGCGGTAGAAGAAACTGGCCGTGGTGTTTATGAAGATAAATGTATTAAAAATATGTATGCTGCCGAAAACATTTGGCATGTAATCAAGAAAGATAAAACGGTCGGAATCATTGACAACAATGAAGTTGATCAAATCATCAAAGTTGCTGATCCTGTAGGGGTAGTTGCTGGTATCGTACCGACAACAAATCCTACTTCTACAACAATCTTCAAAGCGATGATCTGTATGAAAACAAGAAATCCGATCATCTTTTCTTTCCATCCAAGCGCTGAAAAATGTTCAGTAGCTACAGCAAAAGTTGTTTACGAAGCTGCCATCAAAGCAGGGGCTCCAAAAGATTGTATCCAATGGGTAGACGGTGTGTCCATGGAGAAGACAGCAGAATTGATTAACCATCCAGAAGTGGCTGTTGTATTGGCAACTGGTGGTGCTGCAATGGTAAAAGCTGCTTATTCGACTGGTAAACCAGCATTGGGCGTAGGCCCTGGTAATGTTCCAGCTTACATCGAAAAGAGCGCAAATGTTAAACGTGCAGTAAACGATATCATCGTTTCAAAAACATTCGATAACGGTATGATCTGTGCATCAGAACAAGCCGCAATCGTAGACAGCGAAATCTATGATGAAGTTAAAAAAGAATTCCAAAAACACAATGTCTACTTCGTAAAACCTGAAGAAATGAAGCAAATCGAAGATGTGATGATGAATGAAGCTAAAACTGGCGTCAGACCGAATGTTGTCGGTATGCATGCTCGTAAAATCGCTGAATTGGCAGGCATCAAGGTTCCTGAAAATACTAAAATGATCATCGCTGAATTAGACGGCGTTGGAGCAGAATACCCTCTTTCAAGAGAAAAATTGTCCCCAGTTCTAGCAATGATGAAATCAACTTCAACTGAAGATGGATTTGATCTTTGCAAAAAAATGCTAGATTTAGGCGGATTAGGTCACTCTGCATCAATCCATACGCGTCGCAATGATTTGATCGAAAAATTCGGTAAAGAAATGAAAGCTTGTCGTATCCTAGTGAACTCTCCATCTTCACAAGCTGGTATCGGCGATCTATACAACAACAATATCCCTTCACTGACTTTAGGCTGTGGTTCTTACGGGAAGAATTCAGTTTCTCATAACGTTTCTTCTTTTGACTTATTGAACGTGAAAACAATTGCTAAAAGGAGAAATAACATGCAGTGGATGAAATTACCGGAAAAGATTTTCTTCGAAGAAAATTCAGTTAGATACTTACGTGATATGCGCGACATCGAAAGAGTATTTATCGTTGCTGATGACGGCATGGTGAAACTAGGATATGTGGATGTTGTCATCGAACAATTGAAACAACGCAGCAATAAAATTGCCTACACCGTCTTCTCTGATGTAGAACCAAACCCAACAACCAACACAGTCAACCGTGGTACTGAAAAAATGCGCGACTTCCAACCGGATACAATCATCGCAATCGGTGGTGGTTCACCAATGGATGCTGCCAAAGGAATGTGGTTATTCTACGAACATCCAGAAAGTAATTTCTTCGGCGCAAAACAAAAGTATCTAGATGTGCGTAAACGTGCTTACAAGATCGATCACATGAAAAAAGCGAAAATGATCTGTATCCCTACAACATCCGGTACTGGATCTGAAGTAACACCATTCGCGGTTATTACCGACAGCGAAACACATATCAAATACCCATTGGCAGATTACGCTTTGACGCCGGACGTTGCGATTGTCGATCCACAATTCGTATACAGTGTTCCTAAATCAGTAACGGCTGATACAGGTATGGACGTGTTGACACATGCCATCGAATCTTATGTTTCTGTTTTGGCAAGCGACTACACTAAAGGCTTGAGCTTACAAGCAATCAAACTTGTATTCGAAAACCTTAGAAATTCATACAATTACGGCGATCAAGAATCACGCCAAAAAATGCACAATGCTTCAACAATCGCTGGTATGGCGTTTGCGAATGCTTTCTTGGGTATATCCCACTCGATCGCACACAAAATCGGCGGACAGTGGGACCTGATCCACGGCCGTACAAATGCCATCCTATTGCCGCATATCGTACGCTACAATGCTATCGATCCGCAAAAACATGCAATGTGGGCGAAATATGAATACTTCCGTGCCGATGAAGACTACGCTGATATCGCTCGTATGATTGGCTTAAAAGGAAATACAACTGCAGAACTAGTGGAAGCTTTAGCTGCTGCAATCACAAAATTAGGTGAAGATGTTGGCATCAAGATGAACTTCCGTGAACAAGGAATTACAAAAGAAGTCCTTGATCGCGATGCAGATAAATTAGCTGAATTGGCGTTTGAAGACCAATGTACAACAGCAAATCCAAAACAACCGCTTATCTCTGAATTGAAAGAGATCATCTACGCAGCATACGAAGGATAATAGAAAATAGTTTAGGAAGAAAGACTGGGATTTTTATCCCGGTCTTTTTTGTCCTTTCTTAATAAAATAGACCCCAACAGCTATGCAAAGCGCACATAGCCATCTTTTTCATTCGCCAGATTGTGCATTTTCAGCATGATCGATGGGGAATATAATGGAAGAAGCCATTCTTTCATGTTAGAGGGTATCTTTTAAGCTTGTAAAAACAGGTGGATAAGGTATAATATAATTGATATTTAGGTATACCTAAAAAGGAGGGGCATAAATGACACCTCATAAAGAAGATTATTTAAAAGTAATCGTTGAACTGGGTGGTACCAATGAGTTGGTCAACAACAAACAAATTGGTAAAGCGTTGTCTGTATCGCCGGCATCCGTTACAGAGATGTCGTCAAAATTATTGAAAGAAGGATACATTTCACATATTCCCTATCAAGGTGTACAGATTACGGAAAAGGGACTATTGATTGCGAACAAACTGATCCGGAAGCACCGCCTTTGGGAAGTTTTTCTGGCAGACAAATTAGGGTTTGACTGGACCGAGGTGCATGAGGAAGCGGAGTTGCTGGAGCATGTCTCATCTGATTTCCTGATCGACAGGTTGGATGCTTACTTAGGATTTCCCAAGTATGATCCTCACGGAGGGGTCATCCCTGATAAAGATGGCAGGATCGAAGAATCCGCCAGCCAGCCCATGACGGAATTGTCGGTAGGCAGACGTTTTGTCATCAAAGAGGTCGATGATGACGATCAGGAGTTCCTGGCCTATCTGCTGGAAAAAAATGTTAAGTTGGGTGTTCCGTATTTATTGACTGCCATCGAAGACTATGAAGGTCCGTATACCTTCATAGCGCAAAATCAAGAAAGTTTTCAAATAAGTTATAAAGCAGCGGGGAAGATCTTCGTGCAGTAGTTCTGTTTTGTTTTTGGGGGAGAGGTACTATGCAAATAGGGATGTTAACGTTTAAGGATCCCGAAAATGATACAAGCAGAAAAATCATTCATATCGATATGGACGCCTTTTATGCCTCCGTCGAGGAACGGGACCATCCGGAATAT
This sequence comes from Trichococcus palustris, assembly GCF_900114465.1. Classification (GTDB taxonomy): domain Bacteria; phylum Bacillota; class Bacilli; order Lactobacillales; family Aerococcaceae; genus Trichococcus; species Trichococcus palustris. The sequence continues at coordinate 106,400 of NZ_FOTD01000003.1, forward strand.
AGCGGGAAGCCGATTGTTATTGCCCATCATCCCCGCGATACCGGCGGGAAGGGGGTCGTCACGACAGCCAATTATGAAGCGCGAAAATTTGGCATCCATTCTGCGATGAGCGCACAAAAAGCATATGAACTTTGTCCGAAAGCGATTTTTATAGCGCCGAGGATGAGCTATTATAAAGCTGTTTCATTGACGATCCGCAGTATTTATTCCCGGTATACAGACATCATCGAGCCGCTGTCGCTTGATGAAGCCTATTTGGATGTGACAAAGAATAAACAAAAAATGAAAAGCGCGACGCTCATCGCACGGAAAATCCAAAGAGAAGTGTGGGAAGAGGTTCATCTGACCTGTTCAGCGGGTGTTTCCTATAACAAATTTATCGCGAAAATCGCTTCCGATTACCGTAAACCAGCCGGGTTGACTGTCGTCACACCTGATAAAGCGCAAAAATTTTTGGAAGTTTTGCCGATCGAAAAATTTTATGGAGTAGGCAAAAAAACAGTCGAAAAAATGAAAAAACTGGAAATTGAAACAGGAAAAGATCTCCTTCGGATGGACCAAATGGATCTGATCAAGCATTTCGGGAAAATGGGGTATGCCTTATATCGCAGAGTCCGCGGGATCGATAACAATCCTGTGGAGGCGGAACGGGAAAGGAAGTCTGTAGGGAAGGAACATACATACAATCCCTTCCTATTGGATGAAGATATCGTCAAAGCCGAATTAGGAAGAATGGCGAATGAAGTGCAGCAATCCTTGCGCGCCAATAAACTCCATGGCAGAGCCGTTGTTTTGAAGATCCGCTATGCCGATTTCGATACGATGACAAGGAGAAAAAGTTTTATCGATTACATAGAGAATGCCGAGGCTATTTTCAATAAGGCTTGGGATCTATGGGAAGAACATGGCATGATAGAACGCGAAGTGCGTTTATTGGGCATCACCATTACACAACTTGATCCTATCCATTACGAAAATATCCAATTGCCTTTATGGGATACAGGCACGTTGTAGTACTGGTGGATAGCAGAAATGAAAACATTTTCTTTTAAAGGGGGATAAAAAGATGTTAGAAACATTCAGTCATTTTAGTCCGGTTTTACAGGCGCTGATTGCAGGCATCTTTACTTGGAGCTGTACCGTCGTCGGGGCATCATTTGTATTCTTTTTTAAGCAGGTGAACCGCAAAGTGTTAGATATCATGAGTGGCTTTGCAGCAGGCGTCATGATTGCCGCGTCATTCTGGTCGTTGCTCGCGCCTTCCATTGCGCATGCCGAAGAAAGCGGCTATGGGAATTTAGCGTGGGTTCCCGCTACCGTAGGCTTTTTGTTGGGTGGGGCTTTCTTGAGGCTGACGGACAGAATCATTCCCCATTTGCATTTGGGCGAGCCGTTGGAAAACAGAGAAGGGCCTCAGACGAAAGCCTCGAAAAGCCTATTGCTTTTCTTGGCAATCACGATTCATAATATTCCGGAAGGATTAGCCGTGGGGGTTGGATTCGGCGCGGTCGCTGCCGGCATATCGACACAAAATACGTTGATGAGCGCCATCGGCTTAGCTTTGGGGATCGGGATCCAAAACATTCCGGAAGGTTCGGCTTTATCCATGCCGATTCGGGCAGACGGGAAAAGCAGATGGAAAGCCTTCAACTATGGGCAAATGTCTGCTTTGGTTGAACCGGTTGCCGCTGTGTTGGGTGCCGCAGCGGTCCTATCCATGAGTGCTTTGTTGCCCTATGCATTATCGTTCGCAGCGGGCGCCATGATTTTCGTAGTGGTTGAAGAACTGATCCCTGAGTCGCAGACAAACGGAAACAGCGATATTGCGACGATGGGTTTGATGGTCGGGTTTGCGGTAATGATGATTTTGGATGTAGCTTTAGGATAATGATCAACCGCTAAGGAGGCTGGGACAAAGGTCCTAGCCTCCTTAGCATTTCCTAACAATAAATCGTAAACGTGTTCTGAATTGCAGACACCACTCCCGTTTTGTCATGTGTCTTGCGATTTCAATCGCTTAGAGACATGATACACTTGGGCGCTTGCGACCACAGTGCTTCCTTTCAGGGTCGTCCACAAAAGAGGTGAACGAAAAGCCAGTTTCTCCAACGTCCGGGTGTCTAAACACAATTCATCGCACTCTGTTTAAACGTGTTCCAAAAAGCAGACCTGAAGTCATTTCACGAATAATGCTCAGACGGTCTGCGACCATCCTCCGCTTATTCGCTCCAGTGATTCGGGTCTAAACGCTTTTTGCCTCACTCTCTTTAATTTTCACACCACTAAGCATATTTTTTTGAATCGACACATTATTTTCCGTTCAAACCACGAATACAGCTAATTTCATTTGTATTATTAAACTGTTTCATGATAGGATAGTAACAGAATGATACAGTTTAAAATACTGAGGCGAATAGGAGGGATAGCGTGAAAATTTCTTTTCATGGACAGTCTTGTGTCCGCATCGAAACAGAAAACGACCGGCAGATTTTGATAGATCCTTTTATAACAGGAAATCCGTTAAGTGATTTGAATCCTGATACAGTTCCTTGCGACGTAATCCTCTTGACGCATGGACATAGCGATCATGTGGGGGATACGGCAAGGATAGCGGAAAGGACGAATCCGCTCATTATTGCGAATGTTGAAATCGCAAGCTACTTTGCCGGGAAAGGTTTCCGGACACATGGCATGCAACCGGGCGGAGGCCATCAGTTTGATTTTGGCTATGTGAAATTGACGCACGCTATACATAGTTCAGCTTATCGCATCGATAAGCTGCCGTTTACGTTGGGGATAGCTGCGGGCATGTTGCTGCATATCGAGAATAAAACCATCTATCATGCGGGCGATACCGCCTTGTTTTCCGACATGAAGCTGATCGGCGAAGATTTCCCGATCGATTTAGCCTTCCTGCCGATAGGCGACAATTATACAATGGGGCCAAAAGATGCAGCGAAAGCGGCAGCGTTTTTAAACGCAAAAAGAGCGGTGCCGATCCATTATGACACTTTTCCATTGATCGCACAGAATCCGACCGATTTCACATCGCTGTTGGATAAGGGTGTCGGGCTTATTTTAAAACCAGGCGAATCCGTTTCGCTTTAAGGACAGGGGAGACAGTATGGCAACTAAACACGAACAGATCATTCAATACATTGAGACGATGCCTGTTGGCGAAAAATTATCCGTACGTACAATCGCCAAGAATTTGAACATGTCCGAGGGGACCGCATACCGAGCAATAAAAGATGCAGAAAATATCGGATTGGTTTCCACCATCGAGCGTGTCGGGACAATCCGAATCGAACGGAAATCCAAGGAAAATATCGAGACGCTGACATTTGGACAGATTTCTAAAATCATCGAGGGGGATGTGTTGGGCGGCAAAAAAGGCTTGGACAAAACTTTAAGTAAGTTTATCATCGGCGCCATGCAGCGGGAAGCGATGGAACGCTATATTTCACCGGGTTCCCTGATGATTGTGGGGAACAGAAACGACATCCAGGAGTTTGCGCTTGAGAAGGGTGCTGCCGTATTGATTACCGGGGGATTCGACACGGATGAATCCATCATCGACTTAGCCAATCGGGTAGACATGCCGATTTTACGTACCACCTATGATACCTTTACCGTTGCGACGATGATCAACCGGGCGATGACGGACCAATTGATCAAGAAAGAAATCATGTTGGTGGAGGATATCTACACACCGATTGAAGAAACGAAATTTTTATCCTTGGATGATACAGTCTACGATTACCGCAGCCTCAATACAGAGAGCACGCATTCCCGTTTTCCGATTGTAAATCACAATATGCGTTTAGTCGGCATCATTACGGCAAAAGACATCTTAGGCAAGGCGGACACCGTGTCGCTTGAACGTGTCATGACCCGCGAACCGATAGTCGCGAAAACGCATATGAGCGTCGCAAGTGTTGCGCACCGCATGATTTGGGATGGACTGGAAGTTCTTCCCGTTGTGAAGGACAATCTGCAGCTATTGGGAATCATTTCCCGGCAAGATGTCATGAAGGCTATGCAACTGGCGCAGCGCCAACCGCAAGTGGGGAACACGATTGAGGACCAGGTAGTCGAAAACCTGGAGTTGATCGAGGAGGAAATGGACGTTAATCAGCTGCCGGCTTATCGTTTCAAGATCACACCCCAAATGACAAACAGTATAGGCACAGTATCGTTCGGTGTGCTGAGCGAAGTTTTGGCAAGCACTACCAAAAAGATACTCTATTCTTTGCAAAAAAGAAACGCCGTCATCGAACAGATGGATATTTATCATTTGAAGATGATCCAAATCGACAGCGTCATCGAAATCCGTTCCAAAATATTGGAATTGGGAAGAAGGTCTTCCAAGCTCGATGTGGAAGTATATCTAGAAAATTCGTTGGTCGGCAAAGCAATCGTCACCTGTCAGCTGATGGAAAAATCATAGGGGGCAATCATTTGGATAAAAAAGTAGTATACCAAGAAATCATGGATAAAATTAAAGCCTATCAAACAGTCATCATCCATCGTCATCTTCGACCCGATCCCGATGCCTTGGGTTCTCAAATCGGGTTGGCGGAATTGATCAAAAAAACTTATCCGGATAAAAAAGTCTACGTCGTCGGAGAAGAGGTAGCTAGTTTAGCTTACTTAGGGGGAATGGACACCATCCCGGATGAGGCCTACGCCAACGCGCTGGTCATCGTTACCGATACCGCAAACCAACCGCGAATCAGCGATAAACGTTATGGGAAGGGCGACTTTTTGATCAAAATTGACCATCATCCTAATGAGGACATGTATGGGGATATCGGACACGTGGACACGGCTGCCAGCAGTTGCAGTGAAATAATAGCGGATCTGTCTTTCTCCATGGGTGAGCAATTGCCGATGAATGATGACGCTGCAAGGGTTCTGTATGCGGGGATTGTTGGGGATACCGGCCGATTCCTTTACCCTGCGGCTACGGCGGATACGCTTGCAATTGCCTCGAAATTGATGCGTTATGATTTTTCCGCATCGGACATCAGCCAACTGATGAACACAAATTCGCAAAAAATCGCTAATCTATCCGGCTTTGTATTGCAGAACATCACAATCAGCGATGTCGGAGTTGGGAGCATCATCTTATCAAGGGAAATATTGGAAAAATTCGATGCAGATGACAGCGATACGGCTCCTGTAGTGCCGTTGCCCGGCACGATTGAAGGTGTGCTCTGTTGGGGCATATTCGTTGAACAGCCGAGCGGGAAATACCGCTGCAGACTCCGTTCAAAAGGGCCGATCATTAATGAAGTCGCAAAACAACACGGTGGTGGGGGACATCCTTTGGCCAGCGGAGCCGATGCGAAAGATGAGGCGGAAATCAATGAAATCGTGCTTGCTTTCGAGGAATTGGCGATCGAATGGCAGAACAGCCATTAAATCCTGATGAAGTCCAGTTCGTAATGGAATTTAAAAATAGATGAAAAGAGGGCGGGGCGGCAAATCATGGAAAATGATTGCCGTCCCGCCCTCTCTCTGTATTATTCTGTTTCTATTGCTTTTTTCTTTAAATAACTTTCGGTCCAATTAAATTGATTCCAATGGAACCCATCTTTTGCAAGCAATTCATCGCTTTCTTTAGGGCCCATCGTGTGGCTTTCGTATTCGAAAAGGGAACCGCTGCTTGCGTCCTGCTCGTCCCATACTTTTCGGATGCGATCAACAAAGTGCCAAGATTGAGATACTTCATCCCAGTGAGAGAAATTTGTCGGATCTCCGTTTAAACAGTCGAGCAACAAGCGCTCATATGCTTCCGGACTGTTTAATTGCGTATCTTCATCGTAGATGTGATGCATATGGATGTTTTTCATTTCCGTTCCTTGACCCACACGTTTTGCGTTCAGGCGCAGGGAGAAACCTTCCAGTGGGGAAATGTGGATCGTCAAAACATTCGGTTCCGCAACTTCGCTGACATTTTCGGTAGGGAAGATGTTCATGGCGACGTGCTTAAATTGAATGTGGATATACGTTTCTTTCGAAGCCAACTGCTTTCCGGTGCGGATATAGAAAGGAACGCCTTTCCAACGGAAGTTATCCACTTGGATTCTGCCGGCCACAAATGTTTCTGTGATGGATTCAGGGTTCACATTCGGTTCTTCACGGTATCCGACCAAACCTTCTTCAGCGTTTCCTGCATATTGGGCGCGGATAAAGTTCCGGTTTACTTCTTCAGGAGTGTCATACAAACGCAGGGAACGCAAAGCCTTAATTTTTTCGTTGCGGATATCTTCCCCTTTTAAGGATAAAGGAGGCTCCATAACCAATAGGGCAACGATTTGGAGAATATGGTTTTGGACCATATCGCGCAATGCGCCGTTATTATCGTAATAGCCACCACGGTCTTCGACGCCGACGGTTTCCGATAATGTGACCTGGACGTTGTCGATATATTTGTTGTTCCAAAGGGACTCAAAAATCATATTGGAGAATCGGACCGCTGAAATATTTTGTACCATTTCCTTGCCTAAATAGTGGTCGATCCGGAAGATTTGATTCTCTTCAAAGGAACGACGCAACTGTTTGTTCAGCTGATCTGCAGATTCATAGTCCCGTCCGAAAGGTTTTTCGATGATCAGACGGTTAAAACCATCTGTTGTAATCAATCCCTCAAGCTTTAGTCTTTCTGCAATGATGCCGAAAAATTCTGGGGCCATCGCCAAATAAAAAAGACGGTTACCCTGAAGGTCATATTTTTTATCCAGCTTTTCAGATAGGTCTTTTAAATGCACATAATGTGCGGAGTCAGTGACATTGTGGGAAAGATAGTAGAAATGCGAAGCGAATTTTTTTGCTTCCTCTGGATCTTCGATTAAGTCTTTGATGGAGTCCAAAACGACTTCATGATAATAGGCGTCTGTCCATTCTCTTCGTGCTGTGCCGATTACGGCGAAATTGTCCCTTATGAAGCCCTTTTTGTATAAGCGAAATAATGACGGGTACAATTTTCGGTGAGCTAAGTCGCCTGTTGCTCCAAAAATCGTAAATAGAGCAGTATTTTGGGTAATCATTGCATGTCCCCCTTGGATTATTAGATTTATTTATTCCATCATTATACTATTTTCATATTCTATTGGCAATGAAAGAAAACAAACGATAGATATTGTGTAAATATGACAACGTTCAATGGATATGCCAAGCTGTAATGATGTAGGGAATCAATATATTGTGTGGATAGCGCAATTCTTATTTGAAATTAAGGTTAAATAGCTTTTGTTGTGGTATAATATGTCAGCACTAAAAAAGAGAAGAAAGACAAGAGGTGAAAAACATGGAATTTTCAGACTTTCAATTAAAGCCCTTTTTGCTGGATGCAATCAGCAGATTGAATTTCAAAGAACCAACCGATATCCAAAAACAGATCATTCCAACGATTCTAGCAGGCAAAAGCGTGATTGGCCAATCCCAAACAGGGACTGGTAAGAGTCACAGTTTCTTATTGCCGTTAATTCATGCTATCGATCCAGCAAAAGATGAAGTCCAAGTTGTCATAACCTCACCTAGCCGTGAACTTGCTGAACAATTATATCAGACTGCAATCCAATTGGTTGCAGAAGCTCCAGATGAAATTCGGATAGTAAACTATGTTGGTGGGACAGACAAAAAACGCCAAATCGCAAAATTAGCCAGTCATCAACCGCATATTGTCATCGGAACGCCAGGAAGAATCGTTGATTTGATCAACGAACAAGCTTTAAAAGTATACACTGCCACGAAGATGGTCATTGATGAGGCCGATATGACATTGGATTTAGGATTCCTATTTGATGTCGATCAAATCGCAGGACGCTTGCCGGAAAATATTCAAATGCTTGTGTTCTCCGCTACGATCCCTGAAAATTTGAAACCATTCTTAAAGAAATACATGGCAAATCCGTCTATCATACAATTAAAACCGGAACACATTATTGCACCTTCCATCGATAACTACCTGTTGTCTACAAAAGGTCAACCAAAAATAGATGTGTTATATCAAGTGCTGAAGATGGGCCAACCTTACTTAGCATTGATTTTTGCCAATACCAAACAAAACGTTGATGAAATTGCTGAAGGATTACGCGCTCGCGGGATTAAAACAGCCGTACTTCATGGGGATGTCCCTGCCCGCGAACGGAAACGCATCATGAAACGGGTCCACAACATGGAATACCAATTCATGGTAGCGACTGATTTAGCCGCTCGTGGCATCGATATCGAAGGTGTTTCCCACGTCATTAACTATGAAGTGCCAAAAGACATGGAATTTTTCGTTCACCGTACCGGAAGAACGGGACGCGGTAATCTGAAAGGCACAGCGATTACGCTTTACAGCCCGGAAGAAGAAAAAATAATTGACGAACTGGAAGCGTATGGCGTCATCTTTAAACCAATCACAATCGAAAAAGACCAATTGGTGGAAACATACGAAAGAAAACGTCGTGAATTAAGAAGCGCTCCAAAAAACCAAGATCCCGATCACCGCATCAAGGGCATGGTCAACAAAGCGAAGAAAAACGTGAAACCAGGCTATAAGAGAAAACTGAAACAAGAAATACAAAGTCAACAAAAACGCAAACATAGGGCCGGCCAGAACCGGATGAAATCGAGATAACCAGATTTTCAGAATGGACGGGACTTTTGTCCCATCAGCCTACAATTGCATAAACGCAAAAAAACTTCATGACGGTCCGTCATGAAGTTTTTTTTGCGTTTATGCTTCGGGTATTTGTTTTGTATCCTTGACTGCATTGTAATAATAATAGAGCGCTAGTGCGACAATGATTTCCTCCTGGAAATAGGCAACGAACCCAAAACCGTTCAAAAGAACAAAAAATAATGCAGGAACCGAGATGGCGACAAGAGCCATGTTCCAATTATCAAAAAATGTTTGCCGTTTCCCGACCAAGCTGCTGAGGATATTTGCAAAAAGGCTGATGATGAGAAGCGACAGTGATAATTCAATGGCTGAAACCACGAAACAAAAAATGAACAAAATGAAGACTGATAATGTTTGGTTTTTGGTAAAATCGGTCAATAAAGATTTGAAAAACTGATCGGTCATCTTATCTGCTTGGGTATAAGGGATTGTCAAAGGGATACCGCCAGCATACAAAACAAATTCATTCCGGGAAAAAAACAAACTCAACGTAAAGTTTTCGGATCTGCTTGCCAAATCCCTTTCGGAATAGGAATTTTTTGGATCGAAGGTCAACATAACCGTATCCGTCTTATAAATAAAGCCTTTTTCCATCGGCTCATCCAGAACCAATTCATCATCTATAATAGTGAATGCCGGAATCTTCTGAGCAACAGCTTGGGCATCTGCACCTAAATTTTGCAATATGGGAAAGCTGCTCATGAAAATGGGGATGCTGACCGCAAGCGAGAGTATGAAGAAAAGCAGAGAAGAGGCGCTTTTTTTCAGTTGCTTAGCACGCGACAATTGCTTAGGGTCGATAAAACTTTCTTTTATTAAACGAACAATTGTGATTGTAATCATCCTTTCTTTTTGATACTACATCAGTCTAGCTGAAAAGAAATAAAATGGCAATAATTTTTCAATACGGTTTCGAAGCATTATTTTTGATTAAGTCGGAGAATGATGATACATTGATAACAGCTAGAAAATATGATATTCATTAGGAGGAACTTAACATGGCTTTTATTTTACCTGAACTACCTTATGCGTATGATGCTTTACTGCCGCATATCGATGTGGAAACGATGCATTTACACCACGACAAACATCATAACACATACGTGGCAAACGTAAATGCGGCATTAGAAAAACATCCAGAATTGGCTGAAAAAACAGTTGAAGAATTATTGACTGATTTAGATGGCGTTCCGGAAGATATCCGCACAGCTGTTCGCAACAACGGCGGCGGGCATGCTAACCATAGTTTGTTCTGGACTGTCCTGGCTCCCAACGCCGGCGGAGAACCAACGGGTGCTGTGAAAGCGGCAATCGATGAAGCGTTCGGCAGTTTCGATGCCTTGAAAGAAAAATTCAACGCCGCGGCTTTAGGCCGATTCGGATCCGGCTGGGCATGGCTGGTAGTGGCTGACGGAAAATTGGAAGTTACTTCCACTCCTAATCAAGATTCACCGATCAGCGAAGGAAAAACGCCTATTCTAGGTTTAGATGTATGGGAACATGCTTACTATTTAAACTATAAGAATGTTCGTGCAGACTATATTAAAGCTTTCTGGAACCTTGTTAATTGGGATGAAGTTAACAGACGCTTCGAAGCTGCAAAATAATGACCAATAGAGAAGGCCTTGGAGCGTGAGTTCCAAGGCCTTCTTTCTGCATTCGGAAGCAATACCTGCAGCGTTTATAAAAAATAAGCTGAATTATTTTACATGTTGCAAGATTTAATATAATATACATCTTGTAAGATACATCGTGGGAGATTTATATGGATGTGTTCCTAAGGAAGGCGGTAGAGCAAATGGATGAATCTATCTTTGATAGAGCATTGGATCAACAACTCTGTTTTGAAGTATATCGTGCTTCAAACGGTTTTTCGAAAATGTATGGGCGGGCCTTGAAACCTTTTCAACTGACCTTTCCGCAATATTTGGTTTTGTTGGCATTGTGGGATGCAGACGGGGTACTCATCAAGAATATAGGCGAACGATTGGGCATGGGCATCGGTACCTTGAATCCGATAATGACCCGATTGGAAAAACAGGATTGGATAAAAAAAACGCCATCGCTGGGAGACAAACGATCCGTGATCGTCTCTTTGACGGAAAAAGGCAAGCGATCGAAGAGGGATATCGCGCTATCCATTTTGAAAGAAATAAGCATCTGCAATTTTACCGGCATCGAGGGCGAAACATTGATGAAGCAGCTAAAGATACTGAACCGGGCTTTCGCCGCGATGGAAGGGCGTCCGCAGTAGTAGGTTGATACAATTTAAGGTAATGCGGAATCGTTCCAGCATGCCTTATAGCGAAAAAATACTGCTTGAGCTATTGTAAAAAAAGGAAAAGAGGGGTGATCCATCCTGGCTATAGAATCGGTTGGGAAATCGCCCGAAATGTTGAAAATCATTCAAAATGAAAGAAGGGTTACAGAATATGTTCTTAGCTTGGAAAGAAATAAAGCATTCAAAAACAAGATTCTCATTGATCATCGGCGTGATGGTATTGGTTTCCTACTTAGTATTTTTTCTGGTGGGGTTAGCTTACGGATTGGCGCAAGATAATCGCACAAGCGTCGATAAATGGCAGGCGGACGGCATCGTCTTGACGGATGAATCGAATACGAACATCAATATGTCCATGCTCAATTTAGGCGCTGTCAAGGATGTCGAGGCGAAGGATATCGCGGTGTTGGGACAGGCGCCCAACGTTGTCAGAAAAAAGGGGACAACGGGAGATAGCACCAAAATCAATGTAACCTTCTTCGGCATCGAAACTGATCAATTCATCATGCCGAAAGTCATTGAAGGGGAAGCTTTTCGAAAGGATGATGAGGTCATCGCGGACATCAGCCTGAAAGAAGAGGACGGCATCGAATTGGGAGATACGTTGCAGCTTGCGGGATCAGAAAAAGAAGTTAAAGTGGTAGGTTTCACCAAAGATGCCAAATTTAACGTAGCCCCTGTTTTGTATACAACGGTTTCCACTTTCCAGGATATCCGTTTTGAACAAGTGGATAAAACGGAAAACGGCCGTGTCAGTGCCCTTATCGTGAGGGGGAGCAACAACTCGCTTAATGGCATCACCATCAATAATGACGGCTTGAAAGTGTATCCGATTGCGGACTACATCAATAAGATTCCGGGATACAACGCGCAAGTACTGACATTCGGCCTGATGATCGGCTTCCTGGTCGTGATTGCAGCAGTGGTAATCGGCATCTTCATCTACGTCCTGACCATCCAAAAAACGAGTATATTCGGTGTTATGAAGGCACAAGGCATTTCATCGAGCTATATCGCCAAATCTGTCGTTGCGCAGACATTTCTATTGGCAGTGATTGGTGTCGGTATCGGTCTACTGTTGACGGTCGGAACATCATTGGTATTGCCGGCAGCTGTCCCTTATCGGACGAACCCAGTTTTCTTGGCAGGCATAACGGCGATATTGATCATCATGGCAATATTGGGAGCATTGTTCTCTGTACGGGCCGTTGTAAAAATCGATCCTCTAAAAGCAATCGGATAGGAGAGTAAAGATGAAATTAATTGAATTGATTGATGTTTCCCGTTCTTTTGGAGAAGGGGAAATGAAAGTAGATGCACTTAAAAAAACTAATTTTTCTGTTGAGGCGGGGGAATTTGTCGCCGTCATCGGACCGAGCGGGTCCGGCAAAAGCACATTCTTGACGATTACGGGAGGACTACAGACACCTTCAGAAGGGAAAGTCATGATAAACGGGAATCCCTTCAGCGAAGTGTCGGAAAAGAAACGCGCAAAACTTCGCTTTGAGGAAATCGGATTCATATTGCAAGCCTCCAATTTGGTTCCGTTTTTGACGGTCCAAGATCAGCTGCATTTGGCGAACAAAGTAGCAAAGTCAAAAGTGGATAGAGAAAAACGGGATTCCCTTTTGGAAGAACTGGGCATTATGGATTTGAAAAATAAATTCCCGAGCGACCTTTCAGGCGGACAACGCCAGCGGGTAGCCATCGCGAGAGCATTGTACCATGATCCTTCCGTTATCCTGGCGGATGAACCTACCGCTAGCTTGGATACACAAAAAGCATTTGAGGTTGTCGAAATTTTGGCGAGAGAAACAAAGCTTAAAAAGAAAGCGACAATCATGGTTACTCACGACGAACGACTGATTGGATATTGTGATAAAATATATGTGATGAAAGATGGCGTCTTGACCGAAAGGGAAAAAATCTGACATGCTGTGAGTTGGAAAAAAGAAGCCCAAGAAAGATAGAGTCAGAAAATGGTTACTTATTTCTGGCTCTTTTTTAAAACCTTTTGCTTTAGATGAGTAATTGTTTAGTGGGCTGCTGTGGCACCCCATAGGAATCAATAGTATGAGCTGTGATCATTTCAGTGATAAGGGGGAATAGGAAATGGAAAGCGTGAAAATCTATTTACTTACTTTAGCAGTGTTCTTTCTGGTGGATATCGTCTGGCTAGGTGTCATATCCAAGAATCTCTACAAAAAATATCTGGGGCACTTGATGACACCGACGGTCAATTGGACAGCCGCAATCATTTTTTATCTACTGTTCATTGCGGGGTTGGTCTTTTTCGTCATCAACCCGGCGCTTGCAAAGGGAAGTCTTCTTTATGCCATTCTTGCGGGAGGTTTTTTCGGGCTCATCGCCTATGGGACCTACGATTTGACGAATCTTGCCACGTTGAAGGACTGGCCATTGCTTATTACAGTCATCGACCTCGTCTGGGGAACATTCCTTAACGCGGCTACAGCGGGAATCACCTACGTTGTTGCAGAGAAGTTCTTTTTTTAATTTTTTTAGAATAGCCTAAGACAGGAGCGATAAAATGAGCGTTCAATATTTGGATAGTGAAAAATTATATTATTCTTTTGTTTCTGGAGCACAGGAAGTCATTAAAAATAAAAAAACATTGAATGAAATCAATGTTTTTCCGGTTGCGGACGGCGATACCGGGAGTAATCTTTCATCAACGATGCACGCCATCATATTAGACGCCAAAATACTGCATACCGTCAAAGCTACGATGGGCACCATAGCAGACGCAGCGTTGAACGGGGCCAGGGGGAACTCCGGCATCATCATTGCGCAATACATAAACGGCATATTCATGAGCCTGCTTGACGAAGAGAAAATCAACATGGTTTCCTTTGCCGAGACCGTAAAGAATGCAGTCCCATACGCCTACAAAGCTATTGCGAATCCCGTCGAAGGGACCATCATCACTGTCATCAAAGATTGGGCGGAATCCATATACAGAAACAAGGATAAGGCCGCTGATTTTCAAGAGTTGTTTTCGGAAGCGATGACGGATGCATCGCATTCTTTGGAGATGACAACAAAGCAGTTGCAGGTTCTCGAAAATTCCAATGTGGTCGATTCAGGCGCGAAAGGATTTGTCCATTTCATCAATGGCTTTTTGGATTTTTTAAAATCCGGCAAGTTGGGAACGGAACTGGTCGAGGCTGACGAAGATTTTTCATTCAATGAAGATTTGATACACAGCAATCAAGAGATCCTGCACAGATACTGTACGGAAGCCTTGGTTACCGGCGAATTCATCAATCATGAAGCCATAAAAGAGTCGCTTTCGCAATTCGGCGATTCGCTGATCGTTGCGGGAAATGATCGGAAAGCAAGGATACATATCCATACGAACACTCCCGAAAAAATATTCCAGGTTCTCAGGACAGCAGGAGTCATCGTTCAACAGAAAGCAGATGATATGGTCCGGCAAAATGAAGATGCTTTTGAACGCAAGTACGATATCGCTTTGGTAACGGATTCCATTGCCGATGTTCCTCAGGAAGTGATCGATCGTTTTCAAGTTCATATGGTTCCGTTATCGCTGCATTTCGAGGGGACCTCCTATTTGGATAAGTTGACGATGACGGCGGAAATATTTTATCCTATACTGGATGAAATCGCCGAATACCCCACGAGTTCACAGCCCAATCCCGTCGTCATAGAAAGTTATCTGCGCGCGTTGACCGATCATTACAAGAAGGTCATCATCGTGACGGTGGCCAAGGAACAAAGCGGGACCTACAGCGTCTTCCGTAAGGCTGCGGAAAAATATGCAGGGGAAGGGAAGCAAGTTGTGGTCATCGACTCGAAAAAAAATTCCGGTGCGGAAGGCCTCCTTGTCATGAAGGCAGCCGAGTTGATTCATTCCGGCAAAGGGATGGAGGAAATCGTCCGAGAAATCGAATCCTTGAGGGAGAAAACGAATATTCTAGTAAGCGTCAATACCTTGAAGTATATGGTCAGATCCGGAAGGTTGGGGAAAGTCTCGGGCTTCGCGGCAAAAGCGCTCAACTTAAAGCCGGTGATATCCATCGATAACATCGGCAAAGGGAAAATCGAAAAGAATGCCTTCAGCGAAAAGGCAAATATGCGCAAAATAATGGGTATGTTAAATGAAGTCAATAAAAAAGATAAGATCACGAGATATGCCATTGTTCACGCAAATGATGCAAGCAGGGCGGAGGTGTTCAGCCTGCGATGCACGAAATTGCTGGGGAAAGAGCCGGAATATATAATGAATATATCGACCATTGTAGGGATGAGCGCAGGGGTCGGCAGTGTCGCCGTTTCATACATGTGTGAGGAGGGAAAATAGGATGAATCCATTCATAGTCAGCGCACTCGTTTTATGGGTCTATTTTACGATCATTTTCTTGGTTGCGCAAAAATTGAAAAACAATTCCATCGTAGACAGCTTTTGGGGGCCGGCTTTTCTTCTGGTTGCGATTTCGTCACTGTTGGTTGATGGGAGTCTGGGCGTACGGGCGGTCGTTTTGGCATTCCTGGTTGCGCTTTGGGCGTTTCGACTGTTTTTATATATCACAATCCGGAATTGGAATAAGCCTGAGGATTATCGCTATATCAACATGCGGGAAAAATGGGGGACATCCTATGCCCGATTGAAGGCATATGCGAACGTTTTTCTGCTTCAGGGCATACTGGCCTATATCATTTCCCTCCCGATTATGGTGACCAGTGCATCTGACATGCAACAGATGAAAGCCATCAATTATTTGGGCGTGCTTTTGTGGGTCACCGGCTTTGTTTTTGAGAGCGTCGGCGATGCCCAATTGAAGGCTTTCAAGGCGGATAAGAATTATAAAGGCAAACTGATGACTGAAAAATTATGGCAATATACAAGACATCCTAACTATTTTGGAGAATCGGTCATGTGGTGGGGCATTTTCCTGGTTTCGCTATCGGGAACGAGAGATCTATTTACGGTCGTCAGTCCGGTAATCATAACGCTCCTGCTCCTCTTTGTTTCGGGGGTACCGCTGCTGGAGAAGAAATACGAAGGCAGGGAAGACTTTGCAGCATATTCGCGCAGAACGAACAAATTTTTCCCTTGGTTTCCGAAGAAAGAACAATAAACTTTCCAGGGACCGGACTTCAAATTAAAAAGCTGTCGGCCGTTTTTTTCTGAGCGAGATGAGCTTCAAAATTACGGGTTCCGATGAAGGCGTGCTTTGATTACACAAATAGGGGGCGGGACACATCATGATAAATGATGTATCCCGCCCCCTTGTTTTTCTCGTGGTGCTTTTAAGCGTTTTTCTCGTTTTCAGGCGACGTTTGGTTGTTCGCAATTTTCTTCCTTGATAACAAGAGCAGCAGGAGGACAGAAGCAGCGCTTACCGCTGCGCCGGCAATGGCATAAGGCGTTCTGTAGGTGAAGGTTATCTGATGTTCGCCTTGGCTGATGGGGACTGCCAACAAGCTGTCCAAGGCTTTTTCGGTTTCAACCGGCTCGCCATCGATTGCGACAGTCCAGCCTTCACTGTAAGGGATGGTGGTCATCAGCACTTGGTCATCTCCTTTGATATGCACGGTGCCTTCGATGTGGGTCTGGCTGAAATCGGAAATTTCCATGCCCTCTGTTTGTCTGTCCGCGATGACTTGTTCAAAACTGTTTTGGTCAAATTCGTAGAGTTTCAAATCCTGGATCCTGATGTTATCCCCAATCAACTCAATCGTGAAGGTTACATTCTCTCCAGCTTGGTTACTGGCGATGTTTATCACCTGATCATTGCGGTATGTCTTGTAGTAGTCCAGTTTGACGTCATTCAAATATAGGTTAGCATTCTTGTCATCAATCCCGGAATCCAGAATCAGATAGTAAGGGTTGTTCGTTTCCGGCGTGAATTGAAATTCAATTCTTGATACCATGCCGGCTGCGGCCTTGAAGTAAGTCGTGTTTTGATAATCTGCTGTATTGGAAGTCACATTCTGGAACACGGTGGAGTCAAATGTTTTTAAAGCGAAAAAAGGTTGGGTGCTCGATTGGTCAGTGAACGCATCCAGCAATTGTTCCTGCATCAAAATCGGCTGGTTGTCGATGAGCTTCAAATCCAATACGCTTTTTGAAACGCCGAATGCCAATGATAAGGCATAAGGATTTTCATACGTCGTCGTTCGCGCGGTTTCCGAAGATAATGCGTATTTCTGGAGATCGGGACGGGTCGCATTGCGATTTATTTGATAGATTGCTTTATCGTCATAAATGTATTCGGGCAGCTTCTTGTCCTGGATTTGATATTTCACGCCGAACAAAGCATCCGTAAAAAGGGTACCGGTAGAATAGACAACGAAACCATTCCCTTCAGGGAAGCCCAGCGAGCCGAATAGGGCCGGGATTTCTTTTTCGAAGGTGGAGCTGAAATGGTTGATACCCGCGTAATTCGCCTGGAAACTGTCATTCTTGGATCGTTGAAACGTTTTTTCGATGCGATAGAAATCATCTTTGGGCATCCGAATATCTTTCAGCGCATCTGCAAGGACGACCTGATAATCGTTAAATTGGTCATACTTCACGTAGCCGAGTCGGAAGAGATCGATAGCTGCATTTGCCGTCATTTCCGCTACTGTCAAGAACAGCAGCAGGTAAGGCATCCATTTATAATTATTTTCCCGTAGCATCAGGAAAATAAGGAACAATACAACTAAAATCGAGCTCGCCAAGACTTGAGCAGGCTCAAGAAATGCGAAGCCTTTTTTGATGACATAAATGGCGCTTACGGCACTGACGACAAGGATGGAGCAAGCTAGCGGCAAGGGAAAGACTTTTGACTTCTGCAGGCTCCGGAATCCATTTAATAGGAAGAAAAAGCAGATGGTGAACGAAAATCTGTAGGGATACCAAATCGGATATTGCCCGGCATGCCATAACTTATTGATGAACTGAACGTTCATCGCCAAGAAAAAGAAAACAGTCAACAAAAGAGAGACGATCCTTTCTTTTTTGGAGAAAGCTTCGTTTGCAAAATAATAGATGAAAGCTAGAAGCGCGAGGGTCCCAATGAATACATTGGGGAGCCCTGTCGGCATCTGGTCGAAATTGAATGCGCCGATATAGAATTTCGACAGGATTTCTGCAGGGGGATAGGCAAAACTCCAATCAATCATATCGTTTGTATAGCTGGCTTTGCTGCCCAACAGAGAGTAGAAGGTCGGCAACAACAACAGTGCGCTCAATCCCGCCCCAAGTGCGGAAAAGAAAACAAACCGGGAAAACTGCACAATGAAATCTTTTGCTTTCGATTTAAGGGACGGTAATCCGGACAGATCTTTTTTCGAGAACGCAAAAAGGAAATAGAATCCGAGGAACAAGCAGATCATAAAGCCGATATAATAATTCGAAAAAAGCATGATGCCAAGGAAAAGGCTATACAGAACACCTTTTTTTCCGTCGATCAGCCTTTCCAGTCCCAATACGATGAGCGGTAAAAAAACCAAACCATCCAGCCACATGACGTTCAACTGGTTGACGATGACATAACCCATCAGGGCATAGCTGACCGAAAAAGTCGGAACAAGCAAGCCTTTCCCTTCGAATCTGGCAATCAGCAAATAGGCAAAGGTCAAACTGGAGAAAGCTATTTTCAATAAAATCAATAAGGTTACCGCCACAGGCAATAGTTTTTGGGGAGAAAATAAGAAAATAAGGTTAAACGGGCTCATCAGATAGTATGCCCAAAGGCCAACCATATCCCCGCCGATCGCCTTGGTGAAAGAATAAAACAAAGCTGAAGGTTCAGATAAGAGGGTATGACGATAGTAACTGAAGAAATCCACATATTGTTGCCCCAAGTCAACCGTCAGCAACGTATTGTCTCCGAAAGGATAAACGCCCATTACAGCGTAAATGGTAGTCATGATGAAGAGCGGCAAAAAGAAAGCGATCAATAACGTTTCTTTATTCTTTACCATGGTTGGAAAATGTTTAAGCATGCTGCACATTCCTCCGTTTAGATGAAAGTCTTTAAAATACCTTATATAAAAATAACACAAAGGGAGGTGTAATGCATTTATTTTTCAGCTTCAATTGTAATGACATCTTTTTTTGATATAATAGGGTATTGAAAATGAATTTAGGTTTTAGGAAGGTGTTCAATTGGAAGATAACGGCCAACAACAAAGAAAGAAAAAATCGCATGTCCCATTTCGCTTGAACCTACTCTTTTTCATAGTATTTGCCCTGTTCTCTGCAGTCATTTTCCGATTAGGCTTTCTGCAGATCATCAGGGGAGATGAGTTTGAAGCAATTGTAAAAAGGACAGAAACAACGCTGGTGACAGAGTCTGTACCGCGTGGCTTAATATATGATAGCGATGGCACGGTATTGGTCGGCAATGAGCCGCAACACGCCATCACCTATACAAGGGGGGCGAATACAACCGCTGCTGATATGGCAGCTGTCGCTTCAGTATTGGGAGGGTTGATAAAGGTTGATAGCGAGAGCCTTACCGAAAGGGATTTAAAGGATTATTGGATAGCGGTCCACAATGAAGAGTTGCTGGCTCGTTTGACGGATGCTGAAAAACTATTGCCGGGTTCTGAATTATATGACCTTGAATTGGGGAAAATAACCCCCGAAGAAATTAATTTTTCAGAGGAAGAAAGACAGGTCGCCGCAATCTTCAAAAGCATGAACAGCGCCTATGCTTTATCCACGACAAACATCAAAAATAAAGAGGTAACCGATGAAGAACTGGCACGCGTCAGCGAAAATCTGACAAAGCTATCAGGGGTTGATGTCGCAACGGATTGGGTAAGGGTCTATCCTGAGGGGGACCTGTTGAGCAGTGTTTTGGGGAGCGTCACCAACGAGAAAACGGGATTGCCGAGCGATCAGGCCGCCGCTTATTTAGCGAAAGGGTATGCACGCAATGATCGGGTCGGCAATTCCTACTTGGAACAGCAATACGAACCCGTTCTGAGCGGCACGAAATCGCAATGGGAGACCGTAACGGATCAATCGGGGGAAGTTTTGACCCGTGCAGAAACCTACGATGGTAAAAAAGGGGATAACCTCGTTTTGACGATCGATATCGATTTTCAGAAGAAAATCGAACAGATTGCGACGGACTTCCTGAAAAGCAATGTCGATCCATACAATGATCGCGTCTATATAGTGGCATCCGATCCCAATACCGGAGAAATTTTGGGGATGACCGGGAAGCAGCGGACGACTTCAAACGAAATTACCGATGATGCATTGGGTGTCATCAATTCCAGCTATGGAATGGGATCAGTCGTCAAAGGCGCGACCGTCTTGAGCGGTTATATGAGCGGGGTCATCAGTCTGAACAATAACGTCTTGGTGGATGAACCCCTGCAATTCCAAGGGTCGCAACTCAAGAAATCCGTGTTCAATCCGACCATAGGAAATCAAGTTGCAATCAGTGACATCGAGGCTTTGACGCGTTCATCCAACATTTATATGATAAAACTTGCCATGTTGATGGGCGGCCAGTCAACATATGAAGCCGGAGGCACATTGAACATTTCGCCGGACCTGATTGATGAACTGAGAAGCTATTTTTCCCAATTCGGCTTGGGCGTGAAGACGGGGATTGACTTGCCGAATGAAGCCAGCGGTTTGAAGGGCTTTAGTGAAGGTGCTGCTAATGTAGTCGACGAATCCTTTGGGCAATATGATCTGTATACGACCTTGCAGTTATCCCAGTATGTCAATACCATCGCAAACGGCGGCACACGCTACGCGCCGAAATTAGTTTCGGAAATCCGCGGAACGGATAAAACGGGCGGCTTAGGCCCCATTGAGACGACGATGGATACGAAAGTGATGAACCAAGTAAACGTCGACCCAGCTGCACTGAAGCGGGTCCAACAAGGTTTCTATCAAGTAACCCACAGCACAAACGGAACGGCATATTCTACATTCGGCAAGGACACAAACAATGTAGCGGGGAAAACCGGTACGGCCGAAGCATTCTATGATGGAAACAATAAAAATTTAAAAAATACGAGTGTCTTCAACTCCACTTTTGTGGGCTACGCACCATTCGATAATCCAAAAATAGCGGTGACGGTGGTCGTACCTTATCTCAGCACCGATGTCGGACGTGCAACGCCGATTTCTAAAAAAGTGTTCGATGCTTATTTCAATACAGGCGAATACGCAGTGAAGAAATAAAAATTTTACATCGTTTATTGAAACAATAGGGGAACAAAAAAACTTTTCGGACCAGTTAAAAGCAACTGATCCGAAAAGTTTTTTTCTTATTCCAGTGTAATGATGTCTGCGATCACTTCGTATCCCATATCGCGGGATAGCTCATATTCGCCGTAATTTATTTTATAAAGTAAGTTATGTTCAGTTAAATACTGTTCAAATACGGCTCTGTCAGCAATCAATCCGGCACTGACCAGATTGTCTATCACAACCGAAGTCGGTTGTCCTTGAGCAATGACGAATTTTACCGTTGTGCCTGCACTTGATTCGCTTGTAGCGACAGCTTGGCTGGCGGTTGCTTCTGGCACCGATTCAGCTAAGCTTGTATCTGATGAAGTGACTGCAACCGATTCAGCCGCTTTTTTTTGCAATTCTACTTCAACGAGCAGACTCTCATATTTTTCCTTGTAACCATCCGACGCGACATTCGCTGTCGTATCTGCATTCTCTGCGGGGGAATCCATGGGATAAAAAAGTTGGAACCCGGACAGGATGAGAGCAGACAGCAAGAAGCCGATTGATAAGAAACGCAATCTCTGTTTATTCATAAGCTCTCCTCTATACTGTTTGCTCTATGTAATTATCAACAACTAGTTGCACGGTTGTAATAGGGACATTAAGTTGTTCAGCTATCTCATCAAAAGTTTTTCCGTTCACATACATAGAAATAATGTGTTGCTTTGTTAAATTATGTATTTTTTTAACTGTTTGCGCATCTTCAGCGATGATAACCTCTTTACCTAATTCCTCTTCTAAGGCAACGATTCGTTGTTTTAATTGATGAATGTCTTCCGTCTGTTGTAGTGTGTAGTCGCGCACTTCGTCGGCCAATTTATTTCCGTTATCTTTTGCGAAAAAAGAAATAAACAGCAGCACGATAGCGATCGCTAATAGGACAATCACGATAGTCCATAATTCCATCTTGTCACCTCATTTCCATCTATTTGACACCTGATAACATTCTAATGAAATTAACGGCTTTCTGCAATACTTAGAAAAATTTTATTTGGAGTTGGAGGGAAAAACAGAGATTTGAGGGGTTATCATGAAAAAAGACTGGTAATCGATATTGTAAAATGGTACAATGTCAAATGCAGAAGATGATTCGATCTTCAATTTTTTTATGTTTGGAGGGAAGAATATGCGGATAAACATTACATTGGAATGTACGGAATGTAAAGAACGTAATTACTTATCAAAGAAAAACAAACGTAACAATCCAGACCGTCTTGAAGTGAAAAAATATTGTCCACGTGAAAGACGCGTGACTCTACATCGTGAAACAAAATAATGTGAATTAACAACAGGCTATCCTGTTGTTTTTTTTTTGCCCCATAAAGCCGGGCTTGGATGCTAAGGGAAATCGAACAACCAATGGAACCGAACAACGTGGAACACTAGTGCAACATTTGTTCATCGCTTCCAATTGACGTATAATGAATGATGATGGAAGGGGATGTTTAAATGCAAGTACTGAATGCCAGAAAACAGGCTTTTCGGAATAAACCGTATGTGACCTATTTGTTTTTAGCGATTCAAATCATTATATTTGTAGGGATGACCTTTAGTGGAGGGAGCACGAATATTCACACGCTCATTTTGTTCGGTGCCAAGTACAATCCAGCGATCGTGAACGGGGAAGTATGGCGATTGATTACACCGATATTCATCCATATCGGCTTTACGCATCTATTGGTCAACAGCATCACGCTGTACTATTTAGGGACGCAGATGGAGATCATCTACGGAAGTTTACGGTTTGCTCTTATCTACCTTCTGAGCGGATTGATGGGCAATATCATGAGTTTTGCTTTTAGTGACGCTGTTTCTGCAGGAGCAAGTACCTCCTTATTTGGATTGTTTGCGGCCGCCATTGTTTTGGGCCGGGCATATCCGCATAATTATGCCATCCAGCAGATGGCGAGGAACTTCACCGTTTTGATTGTCTTGAATTTTGCCGTAGGCTTTTTTTCATCGGCAATCGATAACTTTGGCCATCTCGGCGGTGCACTCGGTGGCGTATTGGCTGCCCTATTCATTGCTGACCCCAACGTTTCGAGGGGCCAAAATAAACAAAGGATACTTGCTTTAGTCATTTATTTTGTAAGCGTAATAATCTTTGCCCTGACGGGTTTTCTAAGAGCCGGTTTTGCGTTATACTGATGGTTATAACCTGAAAAACGAGGAGGAAATGCAGTGAGTAAAAAAGTAATCGGAATCGATTTGGGCGGTACGTCAGTGAAGTTGGCCATATTGACGGAAGCCGGAGAAGTGCAACAAAAATGGAGTATACCAACGGACAGCAGTGCTGAAGGGAAACATATTGTGCCGGATATTATTGCATCCATTAAACATCATTTGGACTTATACCAACTAACCTCGGAAGATTTTTTAGCAATCGGAATGGGGTCCCCTGGTGTGGCGGATAGAAGTGAAGGAACAGTCATCGGTGCGT
The DNA here is from genome assembly GCF_900114465.1 of Trichococcus palustris. Classification (GTDB taxonomy): domain Bacteria; phylum Bacillota; class Bacilli; order Lactobacillales; family Aerococcaceae; genus Trichococcus; species Trichococcus palustris. The sequence goes on from NZ_FOTD01000003.1 coordinate 130,041, forward strand.
TTAACCTGAATTGGAAAACGTTGCAGCCCGTGAGGGAGACGATAGAGAGAGAATTAGGCATTCCTTTCTATATCGATAATGACGCCAATGTTGCCGCTCTGGGCGAAAAATGGCGCGGCGCCGGCGGAGATAACGACGATGTCGTATTCATCACACTGGGGACAGGTGTCGGCGGAGGAATCATCGCAGAAGGCAATCTGATCCACGGAACGGCGGAATCAGGCGGAGAAATCGGGCATATGAAAGTGGATCCTCATGGATTTGATTGCACTTGCGGAGGGAAAGGATGTCTGGAGACCGTTGCCAGCGCTACCGGCGTCGTCAAGTTGGCGCGTAAACACGCAGAGGAGTATGCCGGCGATTCGCGATTGAAATTCATGATCGACGATGGACAAGAAATCACTTCAAAGGCAATCTTCGATCTTGCCAAAGAAGGCGATGATTTGGCGCTTATCGTTGTGGACCGTGCGGCCTACTTCTTAGGGTTGGCATGCAGTCACATCGGCAATTTGTTGAATCCGAAGTATATCATCATCGGCGGCGGCGTCTCTGCTGCAGGGGAATTTTTATTGGAACAAGTCAGAAACTATTTCTTGGAATTCACTTTCCCGAATGTGCAAAAAACAACCCACATCAAATTAGCCGAATTAGGAAATGATGCCGGTATCATCGGTGCATGCTACCTTGCTGTTGCGCAAATAAATAAACAACAATTGTAAGGCGAGCGTATCTAGCCTACTGATCTTATACCCGTGAGAGTTTTCTTGGCTGGAACAATACAGGAAAACTGTCGGATTTAGGAGTGTTACTATGGATGCCAAGAGATCGACCTTTTTAAGCATTTCAGTTCTGTGGTTGCTGCTGTTGTGCGGATGCGGCAAGCAGACGGTAAATGGCTCTTTAGATGCTTCTGGCGCTGCAAACGAATCGGCAGCAGTCTATGCGCCTCCGTTTTCCGATGATGATTTTTTATACGCGGTAGGTTGGTTGGATGATCAATCCATTCTTACCGTTCTGAAAAGGAACGATGAAGAAGGCATCTACAGCTATGCTTGCCAAAAAAATGAGGTTCTGCCAATCCGGACGTTTAAAGGGGAAATAAAATACATCAGTATTTCGCCAAACCGGGAAAGGATTTTGCTGCAAGTAATGACTCCAGAAGGCGACGACACGCTCCTCTTGGACAAGTCAGGGAACGTTATTCTGGAACGAAAACTGGGCATCGGCACGATAGCGAATCTGTCCTGGAATCCGACAGATGCAGACAAAATTTTTCTGACGGTGACGGACAGTTCGAAAAATGAAAAATATTTTTTGTGGGGAATGACGGAAGGGGTACTGACGGAGCAACCAGATTTAACGGCACAACCTTTTTGGTATTCGCAAAATCTCTTTCTGCATACGACGGCTTTCGATAAGGACGGCAAGAACCTCTTCCTGTTGGATGATGTTCGTCCGGAGGGCGAAGAGACCATCATCAACCAGAATGTCCTTCGCTATGAAATAGAAGGGGAGTCAGTCGTGATGATTACCCCTTCCGATTTCAACCCGAACGAGTTGTTGTTGGTTTATTATTATCCTTTACTGATCGACCAAGGATTCATCAGCATCCAAGCAATATACGAACAAGAAAAAATCCTTTTGCCGGAACTTGCCATTGCAGCGGATTCCACAGCTATCTTCAGCGTGATGCCGGCGGAAGGAAAGGATCATAAGTTGGCATACAGTATCGTTCAGGCTGATTTTGTCACGAAATCGATGACTACATTACTTGCGGTTGAAGCGTTGGCTCCGATAGAGAGTTCGCCGGATGGCAAGCATCTGCTGTACGGGGATTCCTATCAGTTTCTAGTTGATGTGGCGCAAAGGAAACTGCTTAAATTGCATGATTAGGCAAAGAATACGCCGAAAACAGTAGAAAAGCGTTTCATTCAAGTGTAAAATAAAAAAGTAAGAGAATGGAAGGGACGGATATTATTGAATTTAACAGGACTTCAAATTTTTAATATTGTTTTATGGATATTTATCATCGGGTACGCACTCTATCAAGTTTATTTTTTCATGCAAAGAAAAAATTCTGCAATTATGCTTACTGACGAAGAATTCAGAACAAATATGCGGAAAGCACAAATCATTGATGTTCGAGAAAAAAATGACTTTGATGCCGGACACATATTAGGGGCGAGAAATATCGCGTTTACAACGTTTAAGCAAAGATACCCAGAAATAAGAAAAGATCAACCCGTCTATCTTTACGATCAAACTACGGTGATGAGCGGACGCTGCGCTGCGATTCTGAAAAAAAATGGGTACAAAGATATTTATATTCTTAAAGGCGGATATGCTGCCTGGAACGGCAAAATCAAAAAGGGAGCCTAGCTGCCAACTTTGATTTCCAGCAATCAAAAATAGAAGCGTGCATACAAAGAGAGCCTGAGATTAAATATCCCAGGCTCTCTATTATTTTTGCGGTTGAAAACAATTTGTGGTTACATGTTAATGAAGACTGAATACACAACGGAAATTAATCCTGATCCCAGCATAGCAATCAGCATGATCCAAATGACGATTTTCGTCATTTTATTGAATTTAGAAGAGGTAGTACCTGATTTCTTTTCCAACTTTTTCCCCACCTTTTATATTTTACAAAATACAGTGTACAACAGAAAAAATTAAAAGTAAATGCCGGAGAATTGCAAAATAAAAAATTAAAGAAATGTTAAACAAAAAGGGACGAAATGAGGGGATAATGTGATTTATTTCAATGGTAGGCTTTTCATTTCCGCTTTTTTTTGTTAGGATTAACATTATAAAATGATGTATCCATCATGAAGGGAGTATTATATTATGTCAAAACAACAAATCGGCGTAGTCGGTATGGCCGTAATGGGTAAAAACTTAGCTTTAAATATTGAGAGCAGAGGTTATTCCGTATCCGTCTTCAACCGTTCAGGTTCAAAAACAGAGCAAGTGATCGCTGAAAATCCTGGCAAAAAATTAGTGCCAACTTTTACAATTGAAGAATTTGTGGATTCATTAGAAAAACCAAGAAGAATCATGATGATGGTAAAAGCTGGTGAAGCGACGGATAAAACAATCCAATCATTATTGCCTCATTTGGATAAAGGGGACGTACTGATCGATGGCGGGAATACCTTCTATAAGGACACTATCCGCCGCAGCAAAGAATTGGAAAACTCCGGCATCAACTTCATCGGAACCGGCGTTTCCGGCGGGGAAGAAGGAGCATTAAAAGGCCCTTCCATCATGCCCGGCGGACAAAAAGAAGCCTATGATTTGGTAGCGCCTATCTTGGAAAAAATCTCTGCCAAAGCTCCAGATGGCGAACCTTGTGTGGCATACATCGGTAAAGACGGTGCTGGCCATTACGTTAAGATGGTACACAATGGTATCGAATATGGCGATATGCAGTTGATTGCTGAAGCCTATGACATCATGCATAAATATTTAGGCATGTCTGTTGAAGAAATTGCCGCAGTTTTCATTGAATGGAACAAAGGCGAACTGGATAGTTTCTTGATTGACATTACAGCTGACATTTTGACGAAGTATGACCCTGAAACAGGCAAACCGATGGTGGATATCATCTTGGACCGTGCCGGAAACAAAGGGACGGGTAAATGGACTTCTCAAAGCGCGTTAGATGTCGGCGTTCCTTTGCCGTTGATCACCGAATCTGTATTCGCCCGTTATATTTCTGCATTGAAGGATGAACGTGTGGCTGCAAGCAAAGTTCTGCCGCAACCTGCTGCTGTCGATATGAGCAAAGTGGACAAAAAAGCGTTCATCGAAAACATCCGCAAAGGATTATATTTCAGCAAAATCATGAGTTATGCGCAAGGGTTTGCCCAAATGCGTGTGGCAAGCGAAGAAAACGACTGGGATTTGAACTACGGTGAAATCGCCAAAATTTGGCGTGCAGGCTGCATCATCCGTGCACAATTCCTACAAAACATCACAGACGCTTACGAGAAGAATCCAGCCTTGCAAAATCTGTTGTTGGATGACTACTTCGTGAACATCACAAAAGATTATCAAGGCGCAGTGCGCGAAGTCGTTGCTACAGCTGTTGTCGCAGGTGTTCCGGTTCCAACATTCTCATCTGCAGTCGCTTACTTCGATTCTTATCGGTCGGCTGTGTTGCCTGCCAATATTATCCAAGCACAAAGAGATTACTTTGGGGCACATACCTATGAACGTACGGACAAAGCTGGTACTTACCATTTTGAATGGGATAAAGAAGTGGAAGTTCCTCAAGACTAACAATTGGGGCCTTTCCGTATAGTATATTTTCAAAAAAGTCATCCAAAACGTGGGTTTGGATGACTTTTTTATAGCAGAAATCATTTTGTTGAGAAATATCAGCGGCAATATGCTAAAATGAAATTAAAATATTATGTGATGTTGAAAGTTTTATAAATGAAACATTAGGGGAGACCGCTATGGAGAACAAAGAAAAACAAAGAATTTTAATCATTGAGGACGAGAAAAATTTAGCCCGTTTCATTGAATTGGAATTAAAACATGAAGGCTATGAAACGGATATCTGCTATAACGGGAGAACAGGACTGGAAGCAGCTTTAAGCCAAGACTGGGATGTCATTTTATTGGATTTGATGTTGCCTGAATTGAACGGTATCGAAGTATGCCGTCGTTTACGCCCTGTAAAGGATACGCCCATCATCATCATGACGGCAAGAGATTCCGTCATCGACCGCGTTTCCGGATTGGATCATGGTGCAGATGATTATATCGTTAAGCCATTTGCTATTGAAGAATTATTGGCAAGGGTCCGTGCTTTATTGCGTCGCATCGATATTGAAGAAGAACAACGTAAAGTGAAACAAACGACCGTTACTTACCGCGATTTGACGATTGAAAAAGAAAATCGTGTTGTCCGCCGCGGAGAAGAACATATTGAATTGACAAAACGTGAATATGAACTGTTGCTGATATTGATGGAGAATATCAATGTTGTTTTATCCAGGGATGTATTGCTGAATAAAGTATGGGGATACAAGACTGAAGTGGAAACTAACGTAGTGGACGTATACATTCGTTACCTGCGGAATAAAATCGACGTAGCCGGCCATGAAAGTTACATTCAGACTGTTCGTGGCACAGGATACGTAATGCGTTCATAATCTTATGCGCAGATACAATTATATGCCGAGTAAAAAGATAGGAAATCCCAAATCCATCCGTTGGAAATGGGGTTTTCTTTTAAGCATAGCTTTCTTTTTGATGTATTTCATATCGGCTTCGCTATTATTGAACCAATCCAACAATCAGGTGTATGAGGGTCAAAAAAAGAGCGCCGAAAATATGTTGCACTCCGTCCAAAAGTCTTTGTCAGAAATTGACACGAAGCTCACTATCAATAGCGTCGAAAGTTTGTTTGAAAAGATCTCCGTTTCAACGGTCTCGAAAGGGTTACAGACCGTTGGAAATTATCCTTTTTTGGATGATCTGAAGGCTAGGGGTATAAATATTCGTGTGTTTGATACGGATGGGCAATTATTATATGAGACACAAAAGAGCTATACGACTTTCATCAAAAATCCCGATACTTATTTACGAGAAACCACTCTGAACAATTTAGACGCTTTTGTAGCAGGTAGCCCGATTATGAGCCAGGAAGGTTCCAATTTGATGGGATATGTGCAAATCGTTTTCCGACTGAACGACTATCATAAAATCAGGTCGCATAATACGAACTTTTATCTGTACATGACGACCGCAGCGTTCATCCTTTCCATCGCAGCCGGGTACGGCATCGCCTTCTATTTCTTCCGTCCGATCAAACAGATGGTTGATACGATGAATGAGATCGAGGAAGATACGCTATCCGAAACGCGGATTAAAATTTCCAACAGCAAAGACGAATTTACGGATCTGTCGGTCCATATAAACGGGCTGTTGGATAAAATGGCGCTGTATGTCAGTCAACAAAAACAATTCGTGGAGGATGTTTCCCACGAGTTGCGGACACCTACCGCAATTGTGGAAGGCCATCTGAAATTACTGAATCGTTGGGGGAAAGAAGATCCGCAAATATTGGATGAATCCTTATCGGCGTCACTGACGGAAATACAAAGAATGAAGACGCTTGTGCAGGAGATGCTTGATTTATCAAGGGCCGAGCAAGTTGAAATTCATTATAAGAATGAAGTGACGCCGATATTGAACGTTGTGCTTCATACCTTCCATAATTTTAAAATGCTTTATCCTGATTTTGTTTTTAATTTGGATAATGATTTGAAACGGGAAGTATATGTAAACATCTATCGGAACCACTTTGAACAAATACTGGTCATCCTGATGGATAATGCCGTGAAGTATTCTACAGATAGGCATGAAATCCATCTTTCCATATCTGAGTCCATGTCCTATGTTCAGATTGCGATTCAAGATTTCGGCGAAGGGATGTCGCAGGAGGATCAGCAGAAAATTTTTGCGCGCTTCTACCGTGTCGACAAAGCCCGCTCCAGAAATAAAGGCGGCAATGGGTTAGGCCTTTCCATCGCAAAAGAGCTGCTGGAAGGTTATAAAGGAGATATTACCGTTGAAAGTGTGTTGGGGCATGGCTCCATATTCAGGATTCAGTTACCGATTTTAAAGGATTACGTACCGGAAGAAGAATTGTAAACGGAGCTATCCTCCAAGTGAAGTAGATGCAAAAAGTCCGACAAAGCTAACCTTTCGTTAGCTTTGCCGGACTTTTTATACTTAGGGTCATTGATTCTTTTGTTTTCCTGCATTACGTCCCGTTTGCTTGTTTTCTGTTGTTGCGCTGATTGCATTTACGGGTTTTGCTTGATTGGCTGAGGATGCGGAAGGTTTGGCCACCTTGATGTTTTTCTTGATCGGGCGGTTGTTCATTTCCTCTTCAACTTGTTGTTGGACCTTTGGTTTGATCATGCGATTCTGCAACAAGGTTTGTGCAGCCGCAAAGATTCCGCCGGCTAACCAGTATAGAGCCAATCCGGCAGGGGAAGACCATGAGAACATCAGAATCATGATCGGATTCATGAGCATCATCGTTTTCATCTGTGACTTGGTTTCCTCCGGCATCCCGATTGTGGAAACATACCCTTGGGCCAAGTAAGCAACTCCGGCAAGAATAGCGAGAAGCGGACTTTTGTCCCCCAAATTAATCCCTAAGAAAGTACTTTGGGCAATTTGTGGGGTCAGATGTACGGCTTGGTACATTGCTGTAAAAATCGGCATTTGAATCAGGATAGGCAGACAGCCGACACCACCGGTCATGCTTATGTTGTTTTCTTTGTACAAAGCCATCATTTCTTGCGAAACAGCTGCTTTTTCTTCCGGTGTCTGTGCATTTTGTTGGCGGAATTTGATATCTTCCAACTCAGGCTTGATGTATTTCATTTTTTCTTGTTGGACCATGGATTTTTTAATCTGATTCACGTTCATCGGCATGATCGCCAAGCGAACCACAATGGTGATAAAGATGATAGCCAGTCCATAGTTACCGTTTAAAAATTCAGCAAGCATGACGATCAATTTTCCTGTCGGCACAACGAGATAATCGTAGATCATTCCTGTCGGATTTTTATTTTCATCGTATTGCATACATCCTGAAAGAATGAGTAATAAGGTCATCATTTCCGCAGAAAGCAACAACTTCTTCTTAAGTTTCATTGTTCACGTTCCTTTACTATTTTTCGATAACATTACTACTATACATGAAGGACAATCTTTATTCAATTGGTAATGCGAAATCTTAAATAATTCTCAATGGCATCGTCTTCTGCTACGTTACAGGCATCCACTCTTCCGCTTGGTGAAGGGGATTTTTTGATCGCTTTGATGAATGCTTCGATTTTTTCGTTTGGACCGACGGCTTCAATATAGACGCTGCCATCATCTTCATTTTTGACGATTCCGGTCACCCCGATTTCGTCCGCGACTAATTTTGTCATATACCGAAAACCGACACCTTGGACACGCCCAACAACACGTATTTTGACTTTTTTCATCACTAACCCTCCCATGCTTTGCATGTGAACCATATAACAACAGTGGACTATAGGATAAGTTTACCGTTTACAAACTAGGCGGTCAACCCAGTACGTGAAACAAGTATATTCTTACCATCTGTGCTATACTTTTTTCCATAAAGAAGGTGATAGGATGTATCAAGTGATGTTGACTGAGTGTGAATATGAACCTTGGTGGTTTTTTGAAGATTGGGAAGATCATGTCGTGCAAGTAAAGGAATTTTCCTCATTTGAAGAAGCGGTCCAAGAATTTTATCGCGAATCGCAAGAGCTCTCTAATAAATATCCCTTCCAGAAAACAAAAAATACTTATCTGACAGCATATTGGAATGAATCAGAAATTTATTTCTGCGATAATTGCGATGACGATATCCAACTGTTTCATGGGCTCCTTTTACTGAAGGACAAAAAAAAGATTGAAGAAAATAGATCGGACTGACGGGAAACTGGTGAAGGCCTGCTTACGGAGCGGCTTCATCAGTTTTTTTGTTTTTATCCTGAACGATGATCTGCGATTATAGGCGTTGGCCTAAAGGAAAGAGAACCATCGGAACGACGGAGACAGCCTAGAGCATACAAGAGAAAACGCTGTGGGAAGGGTGTACATACCTGCTAAGCAGACCCTGTTTCTTGGAAGCTTCCCACTTCAAGCGTGAATCCATGAGCAATAGCCGAGCGGGAGGCAGTTCTCCAGCCCACTTTATTAAAAAAGGTAAATTGCTTAAATAGTGTCGAAAAGGTATTATATTATAGTATAATGTAAAGATATGGATGGTTTGAGCAAGCCGCTGAAGTCACACGTTTTCCAATGATGATTAATAAGATAAGGAGCTGAAAAGCTTGGCAAAGAGAACGACAACAAAAAAGAAAAAGAAGAGCAATAGCCAAAAGATTTCCTATGAACTTGTAGGCGTGCTTTTCCTTTTCAGTTCGGCCTTGGGAATCGGCCAATTAGGGTTTGCAGGAATCATGATGGCGAACTTTTTCAGATTCTTTGTGGGAAAAACATATCCAGTCAGTCTGGGTTTATTCGGCCTATACGGTCTTTTTTTGATATTGAAAGGAAAAGAGCCAAAAATCAGGCTTAATTGGCTTTTGAGCGGTCTATTATTGTATACGGCGGGGGTATTGTATCTGCATTCGCAATCCTTTGAAGCAGTGGTAATGAATGGTGAATCGATCGTCTCTACGACCATCAATCGCTTTTTGATTGATGTAAGACAAAGCAATACAGCTTCGGAAATGGGTGGCGGCATAACGGGGGCGCTCCTGTACACGGGGACCTATTTTTTAGTTTCCCAATGGGGGACATACATCATCACCGGTCTGCTGGTGTTTTTCGGATTCGGAATTCTGTTCGGGTTTACGATGCATGATGTAATGGAGATTGTTCGGAAAATCGGCGCCAAATTAGGATACGGCAGCAAACAAGCTGTCTTGTTCACGAAAGAAAAGGTGGCAAGCTCGATCGTAGAATCAAAAAATCTGGTCGACTCCAAAAATCTGAAAGAGCGAACGACCCAAACAGCCGCAAAAAATGAGAAGAAACCAAGCATCATAGAAAAAGCCAAAAATCAGATCAAGGTGGAATCGCTGGGCAAAAAATTAATGCAAGATGAAGCTTCAGCAGAGGCGACTATTGCCGCGAGAGAAACTGTGATTGAACCGAGGCAATTGAAAATAGACAGTTTCCAAAGTCAACAAGTCAAAGCTCCGGAGAAAAAAGCGGTGGAAGGGAATCCGGCGTCATCCGAAGGCAAAGATGTAACGGAAGAGGAAGACACCACCGGCGATTTGGAGTTTGAAATTACGGCAGAGCAAGAAAACCGCGATTATCAATTGCCTTCCGTCACTTTGTTGAATACCATAAAGCCTGTCGACCAATCGAATGAATATGCCATCATCGAAAGAAATGTGAAGAAATTGGAGGAAACCTTCGCGAGCTTCGGCGTCGACGCAAAAGTAACGAAAGCCAATCTGGGACCAGCCGTAACGAAATATGAAGTGCAACCGGCCGTGGGTGTAAAGGTGAGCAAAATCGTCAATCTGAATGATGATATCGCTTTGGCTTTGGCAGCCAAAGACATCCGCATCGAGGCGCCGATCCCGGGCAAATCGTTCATCGGTATCGAAGTCCCTAACAGCGAAATCAGTGTGGTATCCTTTCGCGATGTGATGGAAGGACAAAAGCATACGGATAAACTATTGGAAGTCCCTTTAGGCAGAGACATCTCCGGTGTTGTTCAAAGCGCCGATTTAACGAAAATGCCCCATCTCCTGATCGCTGGGGCGACAGGGAGCGGGAAGTCCGTATGCATCAATGGCATCATCACCAGCATTTTGATGAAAGCAAAACCGAATGAAGTCAAGATGATGATGATCGATCCGAAAAAAGTCGAGTTGAATGTCTATAACGGCATTCCCCACTTATTGACTCCGGTCGTTACGAACCCAAGGAAAGCCGCCCAAGCTTTGCACAAAGTCGTGGCCGAAATGGAGAGGAGATATGAATTGTTCGCCGGTACCGGCATGCGGAATATCGATGGCTACAATAATCTGATCGTTGAATACAATATGGAAAATGGAGAAAACAATCCGACCCTTCCCTATATCGTGGTCATCGTAGATGAATTAGCCGACCTGATGATGGTAGCCAGCAACGAAGTCGAAGACGCCATCATCCGCCTTGCGCAAATGGCCCGTGCTGCAGGGATCCATATGATCCTTGCAACACAAAGACCGAGCGTGGATGTCATCACGGGGATCATCAAAGCGAATGTCCCCTCCCGCATTGCGTTTGCCGTCTCAAGTTCTATCGATTCCCGAACGATCATAGACGGTGGCGGAGCTGAGAAATTACTCGGCCGCGGGGATATGCTATTCCGACCGATGGGTGAAAATAAACCGATGCGCGTTCAGGGAGCCTTCCTCTCGGATGAAGAAGTGGAACATATCGTTACTTTTGTCAAAAATCAGCAAGAAGCGAATTATGTTGAAGAGATGATGCCTACCGAAGCGTCAGCGGAAACGGCCGAAGAACCGGAGGATGACCTGTTTGGGGAAGCTGTCGAATTCATCAGAGGCGATGAGACGGCCAGTATCTCAAAATTGCAAAGAAGGTTCCGGATCGGCTATAATCGTGCGGCCCGCCTGATTGATGAAATGGAAGCGCGGGGCATTGTCGGGCCAGCTGACGGAAGCAAGCCGAGAAAAGTGAATATTGGCGAAGGGATATATGAAAATAATTCGGAAATAAGCGCAGAATCGGATCGGTAAAAGGCTTACATAATGTTCAACATTAAGATATTAAATGAAAAAACGATTACAAACAAGGCCGGAATATTTCCTTTTTGAAAAATACATGTTATGATATTTTTTGTAAGAAGCTTGTACGTACAAGCCAATGACTACTATTTTATTGGAGGGTTTATAGTGAGAAAACAAAAATATGTTAGTTTATTAGCATTGGGATTAGGGGTTACTACCATTTTGGCTGCCTGTGGCGGGACTAAGACTGCACCATCATCTGCCAGCAGCGCAACAACTGCCGCTACGGATGATAATTTTACCGTCGGAATGGTTACCGACGTCGGCGGTGTCGATGACAAATCATTCAACCAAAGCGCTTGGGAAGGTTTAGTCGCTTGGGGTGAAGAAAACGGCAAAACAAAAGGCGTGGATGGCTATGACTATATCCAATCAAATGCCGATTCAGAATTTGTAACAAACTTAAACACTGCTGTAAACAGTAATTTTGATTTGATCATCGGTATTGGTTACAAATTGCAGCCAGCTATGCAAGATGTGGCTAAACAAAACCCTGATACTAAATTCGCCATTATCGATGCTGTCATCACTGGCGAAAATACAGTTTCTGTGTCGTTCAAAGATAACGAAGCGGCATTCCTTGCAGGTGTTGCCGCTGCGAAAACAACGAAGACGAACCAAGTCGGTTTCATCGGCGGACAAGAGGGTACCGTTATTGACCGTTTTGAAGCCGGGTTCGTTGCGGGCGTTAAATCGGTCAATCCTGATGTTGCTGTAAAAGTTGAATATGTAGGTTCATTCGGCGATGCTGCCGGTGGTAAATCAAAAGCAGCAGCGATGTATGCGAGCGGAATAGACGTGATCTATCAAGCCGCTGGCGACAGCGGGAACGGTGTCTTCTCAGAAGCGAAAGATATCGTAAAAGCTGATCCTTCCAAAGAAATTTGGGTAATCGGTGTTGACCGCGACCAAACGGAAGAAGGAAAACTGACTTTGGATGACGGCACAGAAAGAAATCTGACGTTGACTTCAACGCTTAAAGGCGTAGGGGCTGCTACAAAAGATATCGCAACGAAAACAATGAACGGTGAATTCCCTGCCGGCGAAGTGATGACATTCGGGTTAGCCGAAGATGGCGTTAACTTGACGGACGGACAACTGACAGATGATGCACTAAAAGCTGTCAACGATGCCAAACAACAAATTTTAGACGGAACCATCACAGTTCCTGAAGCTCCAGAAAAATAATAAATCAATTGTATTGAATGAGGTGAAGCAACTTAATTTCCGGATGGATTTTAAGTTGCTTTTTTTGGTGCAGTTCAGTCTCAAATGAGAAATGCAAGCTATGTTTAAAAAAAACAAGTTATCAACAAAGCTTTTTTCATTTGTGTAAACAAATGTTTTGCAGCGGTGATAAAGAAAAGTGGATAGGATATTGGAAATACTTTATAATAGGAATGAAATAACGTTATAACGTACTTGTACTGTATCGTTTCTCATTACTGCATGATGAAATTCATGCTTCAAATATTGGTAAGGAGTGGAGTCAACATGACAGAAGAAAACTATGTCATTGAGATGCGTGGTGTTACAAAAGCTTTCGGAAGTTATAAAGCGAATGATGACATCTATCTCAGTTTGAAAAAGGGCGAAATTCATGCGTTATTGGGTGAAAATGGCGCCGGGAAATCTACCTTGATGAACATCCTCTCAGGATTGTTGGAACCGACCAGCGGCACCATCAAAGTGAACGGGCAAGAAGTGAGGATAAGTTCTCCGGGAATAGCCGATAAACTTGGAATCGGAATGGTTCATCAGCATTTTATGTTGGTCAAAGACTTCACGGTAACCGAAAATATCATTTTAGGCAGTGAGCCCAGCAAATGGGGGATCTTGAATAGGAAGGCTGCAAAAAGCGTCATTGAGGGTCTGTCGAACAAATATCATTTGGCAGTGGATCCTTCCGCTAAAGTGGAAGATATTACCGTGGGGATGCAGCAACGTGTCGAAATATTGAAAACCTTGTATCGGGGTGCCGACATTTTAATTTTTGATGAACCGACGGCAGTATTGACCCCTCAAGAAATCGAAGAATTGATGTCCATTCTCAAGGAGATGACAAAAGAGGGCAAATCGATCATTCTGATTACCCATAAACTGGACGAAATCAAAGCCGTTGCCGATCGCTGCACCGTTATCCGCAAAGGCAAGAGCATCGGTACTGTAAACGTCAAAGAAACTTCCCAACAGGAGTTGGCCGATATGATGGTGGGTCGATCGGTGCTGTTCCGAACCGAGAAAAAAGCTGCGGAACCGAAACAAGCTGTTTTGGAAATCGAGAATGTAACGGTGAAGGAAAGCAGAGGGCTGGAAGCGGTCCGCGGCCTGAATCTAACGGTTCGGGCCGGCGAAATCGTCGGAATCGCAGGGATAGACGGAAATGGGCAAAGCGAACTCATCCAAGCCATCACCGGATTGAGGAAAGTCGAAAGCGGAACAATCAAGTTGAACGGGGAAGAGATTACAAATCTTGCTCCAAGAAAAATTACCGAGTCCGGTTTGGGGCATATTCCTGAAGACAGACAGCGTTTCGGTCTTATCTTGCCGATGCGACTGGATGAAAATATCGCGCTCCAATCTTACTATCATGAACCTTTCAGCCGAAATGGTTTCTTGGACGAAACGGCAATCGCGAACCATGCCTTGGAACTCATCAAGGAATTCGATGTCCGCACACAAAGTGAAAAATCACTTGCGGGATCATTATCCGGCGGGAACCAGCAGAAAGCCATCATTGCCCGTGAAGTGGATCGGGATCCGTCGCTGTTGATTGCAGCACAACCGACAAGGGGACTCGATGTAGGTGCGATCGAGTTCATCCACAAACGTCTCATTGAACAACGCGATCATGATAAAGCCGTTCTGTTGATGAGTTTTGAACTGGACGAAATTCTGAACCTTTCGGATATCATCGCGGTCATGTATGAAGGCCGGATTGTTGCACAAGTAAGACCTGAAGATACCTCTGAACAGGAGCTGGGTTTGTTGATGGCTGGCTCTTCGCTTGGAAAAGCCAGGGCAGAATTGGAAAAAAGCAGAGAAGAGGGGGTAAGCAGCCATGAGTAATCAACAGGGGGACTCACGTATCCAATCGATCCTGATTCCATTATTTTCCGTATTGTTGGGTCTGTTAATCGGCGCAATCGTCATGTGGTCTTTTGGCTATGATGCAGTAGCGGGGTATTCCGCCATGCTGAAAGGGGCGTTCGGATCGCCGTTTTATATCGGTGAGTTATTGAGGGAAGCAACACCGTTGATCTTGGTGGCGTTAGGCTTTGCGGTGGCGAACACAGCCGGTTTCTTCAACATCGGTGTCGCTGGTCAAACCCTTTTTGGTTGGTTGGCATCCATAAGTATGGCGCAGTTTTTCCCGGATTTACCAAAATTTGTTTTATTGCCTTTATGCATTCTGGCCGGTGTGGTTGCAGGAGCCTTGTGGGCAGGCATCGCCGGTGTTTTGAGAGCCTATTTCAATACCAGCGAGGTTATTGTGACAATCATGTTGAATCATACAGCCTTATACATAAATAACCATATCGTCAGAAATGTATTGACGGATTCAGGAGATGCCACTGCCAGGATCACGGAGAACGCCAGCTTGCGGATCCCGTTTCTGTCCGAGTTGACGAGGAACTCAACGTTGCATGCCGGGATTTTCATCGCCTTGTTCATGATTTTCGTTGTTTGGATACTGATGAAGAAAACAACCTATGGCTTTGAATTCCGTTCTGTCGGGTTGAATCCCGATGCAGCTGATTATGCAGGGATGAACGCGAAGAAAAACATCATTTTAGCTATGTTGATCAGTGGAGGACTTGCTGGTCTTGGTGGGGCGATGGAAGGACTAGGGAATTTCCAAAACATGTTTGTGCAAGGAGCGATGCCAGCCGTCGGTTTTGATGGTATGGCGGTAGCCCTGTTGGGCAGCGGAAGTCCGCTGGGCATTTTGTTTGCTTCACTCCTGTTCAGTACATTGAAAATAGGCGGAACCAGCATGCCATTGATGTCCGGTGTTCCGGTCGAGATTGTGGATATTGTGATTGCTTCCATCATCTTCTTTGTAGGCGCCAGCTATATCATCCGTCTTTTATTAACGAAAATCTCTAAAATGAACAAGAAGGAGGCGGTATAAGATGGACATGATCTCAATCCTTTCGATTATCGTATCATCCGCATTGATTTATTCGGCTCCCTTGATCTTCACCGGCTTGGGCGGCACCTTTTCGGAACGCGGCGGTATCGTCAATGTCGGTCTGGAAGGTACCATGGTGATGGGCGCATTCGCTGCCATCGTCTTCAATTTAAGTAATGCAGACAACCTGGGGAAAATGACGCCATGGATCGCCTTATTGGTTGCGGGAGTGGTGGGAATCTTATTCTCGATCATCCACGCCATAGCCACGGTTAACCTAAGGGCGAACCACATCGTTTCCGGTACGGTAATGAACATGCTTGCACCGGCTTTGGCGGTCTTCTTGACGAAAGTCCTTTACGAAGGCAAAGGGCAGACAGCTTTTGTCGTACAAAATTTCGGCAAAACCAGTTTCCCTATTCTGAAGGATATACCGGTCATCGGTAAAATATTCTTTACGAATACATCAGCGCCGGCTTATGTGGCGATCCTGACGGCAGTCGTATGTTACTTGATCATTTTCAAGACAACTTTCGGCTTGCGTCTCCGCTCGGTGGGTGAGCACCCGCAAGCGGCGGATACTTTGGGCATCAATGTATACGCCATGCGCTATGCAGGTGTTTTGATTTCCGGCTTCTTAGGCGGCGTCGGCGGGGCTGTTGTTTCCCAATCGATCAGCTTGAATTTCTCGGGATCGACCATCGCCGGACAAGGATTCATCGCGATGGCAGCCATGATCTTCGGCAAATGGAATCCGGTAGGCGTGATGGGAGCAGCCATTTTCTTCGGATTTGCACAAAGCTTAGGGGTTATCGGAAGCTACATTCCGATCATCCAAAATATACCGTCAGTTTATCTGCAGATTGCGCCCTATATCATCACAATCATCGTTTTGGTGGGCTTCATCGGCAAATCGCAAGGTCCGGCAGCGAACGGGACAACCTATATCAAATCAAAATAGCCTTTAAAGAAACAGACCCCAGGACGTATGCTATCTTGAAATTGCAGTGAAAGAAAAAGAAGCCGGGACGAAGGTCCGGGCTTCTTTTTAGATATATGACATTATTTCCGCTGATAAGGGAAAATAGCGTGCTTGTCAGGGCTAGGTTAATTGAAAAAAGAGTGCACATGGAGTATAGTTTTAAATTATCGGCAAATAAATCAGAATACAGGACGTGAAATGGATGCAATATACTATTCAACCAGGTGTGACGGTCTATATCGAACCATCGGATAAATACAAGACAGTCATGATTCAATACAAATTCAGAACACAGTTCGACGCCAAATCGGCAACGGAGCGTTCATTATTGAATAATATGCTTGAAACAAACAGCAAAGACTATCCGACGCAAAATGAGATGGACTTAAAGATGGCCAGCCTCTACGGAGCGTCTTTAAATACGCAATCGCAAAGGTTCGGTAAGCAGCATGTGGTAACAATGAGCTTGACTATCGTGAACGACAAATTCATCGGCGGGGATGACACGCTGCTTGAAGAATCATTCGGGTTTCTTCATGACATCATTTATCATCCGAATGCAGAAAATGGCGCCTTCCATGAGAAGACTTTTCTGAGGGAAAAGGAAAACCTGAAAAACTATTTTGAGTCCCTTATCGAAGATAAGTCGGCTTACTCCCGTTCGCGTTTGAATCAGCTGCTGTTTGCGGGCACGGATCAAGCCTATCAAGGGATTGGTGATGAGATTTTTCTGGAGGCGATCACTCCTGAGAGCCTGTACCAACGTTATCTGGAAATGATCGATACCAACCAAATCGACATTTTGGTTTCTGGTGACATTTCTGCCGAACGGGTCCTGCATATCCTCGAGCAGCAGGGCCATACTCCGAGAAAACCTGTAGCGAAAGACGTATTCTATTTGCGTGCAACAACGCCGTCAGCGGCTTCCGAAAGCGAAGAACAGGATGTCAACCAAGGGAAATTATTTTTCGGCTTCTCATCCCCTGTCTTCTATATGAATGAACATTATTTTGCGGGTTTGGTATTCGATGGGCTGTTCGGCGGATTTCCGCATTCCAAACTATTCCAGAATGTCAGGGAAAAAGAGAGTCTGGCCTATACAGCTTCAAGCGCCCTGGACTTTCTGAGGGGCGTCATGATCGTCGGGACCGGTATCGAATTCGAAAAGCGGGACCAAGTGGAAGAAATCGTATTGGCTCAGCTGGCCGATATGCAAGCCGGAGATTTTTCGGATGAATTGATCGTACAGACCCAAAATATGCTGATCAATCATTATAAACAAAACGATGATTACCAAAGCAGAAGTTTGGCTAAGCAATATCAAGATTTGTTGATTGTAGGGCAAGCATTATCCCAAGAGGAATGGATTTCCGCTCTCAAAGCCGTGACGAAGGAACAAATCATCGAAGTTGCGAATAAAATGATATTACAGGCTGTATTTTTCTTGAAAGGCGATGCTGCAGATGAATAAAGTATATTACGAAGCTCTGAACGAAACGGTTTACACTGAGGTGTTGGAGAATGGCTTGACGGTCATCCTTATCCCAAAAATGAATTATTCAAAGACCTATGGCATTTTTACGACGAATTTCGGCTCGATCGACAATCAGTTCGTACCGATCAATGGGGATGAAGAAATAAAGATCCCGGATGGGATTGCCCATTTCCTGGAACATAAACTGTTTGAAGGGGAAGAACATGATGCATTCGAAGACTTCGCGAAATACGGCGCTTCAGCGAATGCCTTCACATCGTTCACCCGCACCAGTTACCTGTTTTCGGCTACGGATAACATAAAAGAAAACACAACCAGCCTGCTTGATTTTGTGCAGGATCCGCATTTTACGCCGGAAGGCACCGAAAAGGAAAAAGGCATCATTTCGCAAGAAATCCGGATGTATGACGACAATCCGGGATGGCAGCTATTCTATGGGTTATTAAGGAACCTGTATCCGCAACATCCGCTCTCGGTGGATATTGCGGGTACCGTCGAAAGCATCCAAGCGATCACGCCGGAACTGCTGCAAACCTGCTATGATACTTTTTATCATCCGTCCAATATGAACCTCCTTCTCATCGGTCATTTTGAGGTCGAAGAAATGAGTGCGCTCATCAAAGACAACCAGGGCAGCAAGCAATTCTTGCCCGCCAAACAGATCCTGCGCAGGCTGCCTGAGGAGTTGGCTGCAGACATCATTGCCTATAAAGAAACGGAAATGGATGTATTGCGTCCGAAGGTCATGCTCGGTGTAAAAGGCATGGAGCTGGGGTTAACCGGAAATGAAGCGGAAAAATTCAAAATCGAGGGGAATCTGTTGTTGGAGTTGCTGTTCGGCAGAGGCTCGAAGAATTTCATCGCGCTCTATGACAGCGGACTGATCGATGACAGCTATGGCTATTCGTTCAGTTTTGACCGCTCATTCCATTTCATGGCAATCGAGTCGGATACCGCTGAACCAAAAGTATTGGAAGAAAAAATCAAACACATTCTCTTGAACTGGCAATCGGACGGCAATCTGACTTCCGAAAAACTGGAGTTGCTGAAGAGAAGCATGATCGGCGAACAACTGCAGGCGTTCAATTCCTTGGAATACATCGCCAACCATTATAGCTCCATGATTTTTTCGGGGGCAGAACTCTTTGAAATTGTCCCGATCATCGAAAAAATAACGATGGAGGATATCAGCCGTTTTGCTGAGAGCTACATCGACGAAAAAAGGATGAGCACGTATGTCATCGTTCCGAAGAAGGTGAAATAGTTTGAAGGCCGCATTGTTGACAGGGGCATCCGGGGATATCGGCTCAGCCATCGCGAGGGATTTAGCCGCGGATGGTTGGTCCCTCTATCTGCACTATTTCGCCAATCAGGAAAAAGTGGAAAAACTTATCCAGGAACTGCTGCGGGCTTATCCGCAGCAGGAATTTTATCCCTTGCAAATGAACTTGACGGATGAAGCGGAGATGGAAAAAATCGCAGCGCAAATTTTCTCGCTGCAGGCCATCGTGTTTGCGCATGGTACAACCGAATACGGGTTGCTGCA
Source organism: Trichococcus palustris (assembly GCF_900114465.1). GTDB lineage: Bacteria > Bacillota > Bacilli > Lactobacillales > Aerococcaceae > Trichococcus > Trichococcus palustris. The sequence continues at coordinate 149,571 of NZ_FOTD01000003.1, forward strand.
GCATGTCCATTCAAGGGAAATGGATGATCTATGGGGAATGCACGTAAAGATGCCGATATTGATCATCCAAGCGTTTCAGGATAAAATCAGCCGTTCGGAAAATGGGCGCATCGTGTTCATCAGCTCCGTCTATGGAGCAGTCGGCAGCGGCTTGGAGGTTCTTTACAGCACCGTCAAAGGGGCGCAGATCGCTTTTGTGAAAGCCTACAGCAAAGAGGTGGCTTATACGGGGGTTACCGTTAATGCTGTTTGCCCCGGGGCGATCGACACCAAAATGAATGAGCATCTGACAGGTGAAGAGAAGGCGGAGTTGATGGATGAAATCCCTGTCGGCAGATTGGGGAATCCTGCGGAAGTCAGCTTTTGGGTTGCCCAGTTGCTGAAAACGGAAAGCAGCTATCTGACTGGACAAGCCATCTATGTGACAGGTGGCTGGCTGAAATAAATAGAGATTATGCGCATTGCCGCAAAAAATTATGATATAATACTTCTGGTAACTTTGAAAAAGTGAAGTGAAGGCAGGTGATGAAATGGTTCAAATTGGAGAAATTCTGAAGGAAGCTAGAATCTCTAAGGGTTACACGTTGGATGACTTACAGCAAACGACCAAAATCCAAAAGCGATATTTGATTGCTATTGAAGAAGGCAATTTTGACATTATGCCGGGCAACTTTTATGTGCGGGCATTCATAAAACAGTATGCCGATACAGTCGGTTTAGACGGGGATCGGTTGCTGGAAGAACATTCGAGCGTGCTGCCTGAAATACATATGAACAAAGTGGAAGAGACGCCATCTTTTGCGCCAAGCCGTACGAATTTGAAAAAAGCAGCCAGGAAAACAAATTTTGATTACAGCGAGACCATGCAACATAATATGCCGACTATCCTTTTGGGTGTGTTGGTCGTGGCGATTGTCGCCGTTATTTGGAATGCTACCCTGAATCAAGGGAATGAGAATACCCAAATTGATGTCGCGTCAAATGTGAGTCAAACGGTGAGCATGTCCCAAAGTACCAGCGAAAGCGCAACGGCAGAGCCGAGTGCGGTTGTCGAAAAAAAACCACAAACCATTGCACTGGTGTCTTCGGATGGCGAAACCGCGCAATACAACGTCGGAAATATGAAGTTTCCGGCTAAATTTACGGTTTCAGCCAATGAGATGGGCGATGCCTGGATCAGCATCAGCGTAAATGGGATTGTACAAAATTCAGGTATCGTTGCCAGCGGGAAATCCTTCAGCGTCGATTTGCCGCAAAATGCTACGGAAATTGAAGTGGTATCTGGGTATCTGCCTGCTACGGTCATTGACTTGAATGGAACGGTTGTTACGATGCCGGAAAATTATCAAGCAGTTACGACGCAGACATTGCTATTCAGTATTAAAAATGCAGAGTAAGTCAGATGCAAATAGAAGGGGCAATATTAAATTGAATTTACCTAATAAATTGACGGTTTTACGAATCTTCATGATTCCTTTGTTTTTGATTGTAACGGTGATCCCTTTTGGATGGGGCACTTTGTCTCTGGCAGGTTCAGAGATTGCAATCACCCAATTAGTCGGGGCCATCATCTTTGCCATTGCAAGTTTTACGGATTGGTTGGATGGCCAAATCGCGAGGAGAGATGGCTTAGTGACTAATTTCGGAAAATTCGCTGATCCCTTAGCGGATAAAATGTTGGTTGCGACAGCCTTCATTGTTTTAGTCGGGCAAGGACTGGTGCCTTCTTGGATTGTCAGCGTCATTATCAGCCGTGAATTGGCTGTCACGGGGTTACGACTTCTGTTGGTCAAGGAAGGGGAAGTGATGGCGGCAGCGTGGCCAGGGAAAATTAAGACGGCCACACAAATGGTAGCCATTATCTTATTGTTCATCGATAATTTTCCGTTCCAAGCGACGGGCATACCGGTCGATGATATCATGGTCTATATCTGTTTGATTTTTACCATCTATTCCGGAGTGGACTATTTTGTTAAAAACAAACATGTTTTTGTAGGGTCTATGTAGTTTTTTTGATGAAGAAGAAAGGCGGAAAGTGCCCAGCGCTTTCCAATGCAAAAGAGTGGGGAACATTCTTTTGTTCATTGCCTTCTTCTTTTTTTTTTTCATAAAAAATGGCATTCAGATGCAATGCATATATTATAGAGGTGAGGGATATTATGAACGCAGAAATAATTTCGGTCGGAACGGAATTGCTGATGGGGCAGATCGTCAACTCTGATGCGGCGTTTATCGCCAAAGAACTGACCGGTTTGGGGATTGATGCATATTTTCAGACCGTCGTCGGCGATAACGCCAATAAGCTTAAAGAAGTGATCAAAATTGCCGAATCCAGGAGCAACTTGTTGATTTTTACCGGCGGATTGGGCCCGACGCAAGATGACATCACCAAGCAGACCGTTGCGGAATACTTGGGCGAGCGATTGGTGATTCAGGAAGAAGGGTTGGAGCATATCCGCCAATGGTTCTCTAAATCGGGTCGGATCATGACCAAGAACAACGAAAGGCAAGCATTGATTTTTGAGAATGGGGTTGTATTCAAAAACATCAACGGCCAAGCTTTGGGAACCTTTATAGAAAAAAACGGGAAAGGGTATCTTCTTTTGCCGGGACCACCGAAAGAATTGGAGACCATGTTCGTGCATTTTGTAAGGCCGTTTCTTTCTGCCAATTATGAGCATAAGCAAATCATCCTCTCGAAAACGTTGCGCTTTTTCGGGATAGGGGAATCAACTTTGACGACACTGTTGGAAGACCTGATCGAAAATCAAACCAATCCTACGATTGCTCCTTATGCGGGCAAATATGAAGTGACCTTGCGGGTTACCGCGAACGCCGCTTCGCAGGGAGAATGCGAAGCGCTGGTGCGAGCGAAAACAGATGAAATATTAGCGTTGGCAGGGGAATACTATTACGGTGAGGGCAGCGAGAACAGCCTTGTTCAAGTGGTGGGCGATCTTTTGCTGACAAAAAAGGTATCCATCAGTGCAGCGGAAAGCTTGACTGGAGGACTTTTTCAGGCGGAATTGGTAAAAGTGCCGGGTATCAGTGAAGTATTCGCCGGCGGTATCGTCTCTTATCAAGAGGACATCAAACGGAGGGTTTTGGGTGTTCCGGATGAGGTGTTAAAAGGCTTTGGCATGGTCAGCCCGGAATGTGCCAAAGCGATGGCGGACCACGCTCGCAGCGTATTCGAAACGGATTTGGCCATTTCGTTCACCGGTGCAGCTGGCCCGGATCCATTGGAAAATCATCCCGCAGGTACTGTCTGGATAGGCTTGAGCCGAAAGGGCGAAGAAACGATTGCAAAAGAATTCCATTTTTCCCGAAACCGGTTGGGGAACAGGGAACAGGCGGTCATGCAAGGATTCGATATGACCCGCAGAGCTCTGCTCAGTGAAGGTTAGGCATAAAACGAATCGAACATCCGTTCACTTTATTCTTGCTTTTTGATTCAGAAAAGGATAGTATAACGAGGTAGAGTAAAAGAATGCAAACAGAAGCTTGGAGGAAATAATTAATGGCGAATGTGAATGATAATAGACAAAAAGCCTTGGATGAGGCGTTGAAAAAAATAGAAAGAAACTACGGTAAAGGGGCGGTCATGAAATTGGGTGAAAAGATCGACACCCGCATTTCAACTGTACCGAGCGGTTCATTGGCGCTGGATGTTGCGTTGGGCGTTGGCGGGTACCCTCGCGGAAGAATCATCGAAGTGTACGGACCAGAGTCTTCCGGTAAAACGACGGTTGCTCTCCACGCTATTGCCGAAGTGCAAAAACAAGGCGGCATCGCTGCATTTATTGATGCCGAGCATGCATTGGATCCGAAATATGCTGCAGCATTGGGTGTAAACATCGATGAATTGCTGTTGTCTCAACCTGATACGGGCGAACAAGGTCTAGAAATTGCGGACGCTTTGGTTTCATCCGGTGCCGTCGATATCGTCATCGTCGATTCAGTAGCGGCATTAGTGCCCCGCGCCGAAATTGAAGGCGAGATGGGTGATTCCCACATGGGTTTGCAAGCACGTTTGATGTCCCAAGCTTTGCGTAAATTATCCGGCTCCATCAACAAGACGAAAACAATCGTCATCTTCATCAACCAAGTCCGCGAAAAAATCGGCATCATGTTTGGTAACCCGGAAACAACTCCAGGGGGAAGAGCGCTTAAATTCTATGCGACCATCCGTCTGGAAGTAAGAAGAGCGGAACAAATCAAAAGCGGTACGGACGTCATGGGGAACCGCACAAAAATAAAAGTCGTGAAAAATAAAGTTGCCCCTCCATTTAAAGTTGCCGAAGTGGACATCATGTACGGCGAAGGCATCTCGCAAGTCGGGGAACTGGTCGATATGGCTTCAGAACGTGATATCGTCAATAAAAGCGGCGCATGGTACTCCTATAAAGGGGAAAGAATCGGCCAAGGACGCGAAAATGCCAAACAATTCCTGCGCGACCATCCTGAAATGCGCGCCGAAATCGAACAATTGGTCCGCAACGAATATGGAATCGGCGAACACGTGGCGGTAGATGAGAAAGCAAAACCATTGAAACCTGAAGATCTGCTGGAAGGATCCATCGACTTGCTGGACGAATAAAGATTGAACATGCAGCGTCAGATAAAAACGCAAGGACCATGCGGCAAGCGAAGCATCTAACGCTGCGATTTTCCTGAAATGCACTGAGGTGGGGACATTCATGCCCGCCTCAGTGCATTTTTGCTTTCCTCTTCCAAAGGAAAATAAAAATGGGGCTAAGTGGACCGGCTTCCGGGTGGAGTGGGTTTAAAGCAGAAGCATGTTGTTTTTGCAACATATATTCATATATTTTGGAAATGTTACCGTTTTATCGTTGACATGTCAGCGGTCTACGTTTAGAATGAAATTATGTGTATGGTCTGATTTGTACACATTGCAAAATTAATTTTCATTCATTAATTTTTTTTAACGACAAAATTAAATAGATACGGAGGTGAAACTATGGATATATGGACTTTAGCCTTCGCTATCATAGCTTTAATTGTTGGTGTCGTTATCGGATATTTTTATCGAAAATCGAATCACGAAAAAGAATTAGCTGGCGCTAGAAACACCGCTTCTCAAATTCTTGATGATGCTAGAAAAGAAGCAGAAACCATGAAAAAAGAAGTTATGTTAGAAGCGAAGGATGAGAACCATAAATATCGTTCTGCAATCGAAGAAGAATTACGCGACAGACGGAACGAGGTTCTTAAACAAGAAAATCGATTAATCCAAAGAGAAGAAAATTTGGATAGGAAAGATGTCAGTTTAGCTAAACGTGAGCAATCTATCGAGTCAAAAGAGGATAATCTTGTAAAACGACAAAATGCTTTAGTTTCTGAAGAAAAACGAATCCATACATTGGTAGAAGAACAACAACTTGAGCTGGAAAGAATCGCCACTTTATCTCGCGATGATGCGAAAAACATCATTATGCACGAGACGGAAAATCAATTGTCGCATGAAATTGCGGTAATGATCAAAGATTCCGACCAAAAAGCAAAGGATGAAGCCGATCGCAATGCGAAAAACATCATTCTGCAAGCCATTCAACGAAGTGCAGCCGACTTGGTTTCGGAAGCCACAGTATCGGTTGTTATTTTACCAAATGATGACATGAAGGGCCGAATCATCGGCCGTGAAGGAAGAAACATTCGTACTTTAGAAACGTTGACAGGGATTGACCTGATCATTGATGATACCCCTGAAGCAGTCGTATTGAGCGGATTTGATCCTATCAGAAGAGAAATTGCGAAGATGGCATTGGAAAAACTAATTCAAGATGGTCGTATCCATCCTGCGAGAATTGAAGAAGCAGTCGAAAAAGCTCGCAAGGACATGGATGAACGCATAAGAGAAATCGGAGAACAAGCCACTTTTGAGGTAGGCATCCATTCTCTTCATCCTGATTTGATCAAAATTTTAGGGCGTCTACATTTCCGTACCAGCTATGGACAAAATGTATTGAATCACAGTATCGAAGTCGCTAAACTCTGCGGAGTGATGGCCGGCGAACTGGGAGAAGACATCAATCTAGCTAAACGTGCCGGATTATTGCATGACATCGGGAAAGCTCTCGATCATGAAATCGAAGGATCCCACGTCGAAATCGGTGCAGAGATTGCTCAAAAATATAAAGAAAATCCAGTTGTTATCAATGCGATTGCCTCTCACCATGGTGATGTAGAAGCTAATTCAGTTATTTCTGTCTTAGTTGCTTCTGCTGATGCTTTGTCTGCAGCTCGTCCGGGCGCAAGAAGTGAGTCACTTGAAAACTACATCCGTCGTTTAGAAAAACTGGAAGGTATATCCAACAGTTTCGAAGGTGTAGCAAGCAGTTTTGCTATTCAAGCGGGTAGAGAAATCCGCGTAATGGTTAAACCCGATCAAATTGACGATTCTCAAGCTATACGTGTAGCTCGTGAAATTAGAAAGAAAATCGAAGAAGAATTAGATTATCCGGGACACATCAAAGTTACGGTTATACGCGAAACCAGAGTAATTGAATACGCTAAATAAAAGTCAAACGGGACATTCACTTGTCCCGTTTTTTAATTTTTCCGTCCAGGGATCCCGGTCGAATCTTAGGACAGTTGGGCGATTGCCTATGCAAATAAAGAAAATATTGTTAATATAGATTGACAAGCAATGAGAGAAGAGGGTAAAAATGAAGGTATTATTTATTGGCGATGTTGTGGGTTCGATAGGCAGAGAGATGTTGAAGGAGACGTTGCCGCAATTAAAAAAACATTATCGGCCGCAGGTGACGATAGTGAACGGGGAAAACGCCGCAGGCGGCAGAGGGATCACCGAGAAAATATATAAAGAATTTCTGCAGAATGGTGTCGATGTCCTGACGATGGGAAATCACACGTGGGACAACCGCGAGATATTCGATTTTATCAAGACGGCAAACAAAATGATCCGCCCTGCCAATTTCCCGGAAGGAACGCCGGGAATCGGCTATACCATCATCAAAGTGAACCAATTGAAACTGGCGGTCATGAATCTTCAAGGCCGTGTGTTCATGAATACCTTGGATGATCCTTTCAGAAAAGCGGACGAACTGTTGGCAGAAATTGAAAAAGAGACCAATTGCATCTTTGTGGATTTCCATGCGGAAACGACAAGCGAGAAACAAGCGATGGGTTGGTATTTGGATGGCCGTGTCTCTGCTGTGGTAGGGACGCATACGCATGTGCAGACGAACGATGCCCGCATTTTACCGAATGGGACAGGCTATCTGACGGATGCGGGCATGACCGGCCCCTATGACAGCATTCTGGGGGTGGACAGAGACATCATCATCCAGAAATTTCTGACGCAATTGCCTGTCCGCCATGAGATTCCGGATAAAGGCAGAAAATTATTATCGGGCTGTTTTTTTGAAATAAATGACCAAACAGGGAAATGCACGAAAATTGAAAATATTGTCATCAATGATGATCGACCTTTCGGAGGAGGATTCCATTGAACGAACAGCAAAATATAAAAGAACCCATCGTCAACGAAGAATTGGACAAGATGATCGAGCTGCTCAAAGGGCATGAGACCATCCTGCGCTATCAAAGGATGGAAAAAGTTGTTGCTCAAAACAGCACCCTTGAGAAATTGGTGGAAGACATCAAAAAGAAACAAAAAGAAGCCGCCGCGTTCGAATATTACGCCAAACCGCTAGCCGCAAAAAAAATTGCTGATGAGTTGGCGGCGTTAAACAGGCAGTTAAAAGAGAACATCACGGTACAACAATATCGCGATGCGCTATGGGATGCCAATGAAATCCTTGAGAACACCGTCGTCATCATCCAGAATGAGGTCGATGCAGTCACCAATAAAGAAGATACCGGATCAAATAAGTAATACAGTTGAGGTGAAAGAATGCCACAAAAAACAAAGAACACGCCAATGATGGAACAATACTTGGCAATAAAAGAACAATATCCCGACGCCTTTTTATTCTATCGGCTGGGGGATTTTTATGAATTATTCAATGAGGACGCCGTGAAGGCAGCGAAGATATTGGAAATCACGCTGACGAGCCGCAATAAAAATGCGGATGATCCGATTCTCATGTGCGGGGTTCCCTATCATGCAGCTGCGGATTATATCAGGACGCTGGTTGAAGGCGGGTATAAAGTTGCCGTCTGCGAACAGATGGAAGATCCGAAGCTTTCGAAAGGGATGGTGCGGAGAGAAGTCGTGCAGGTCATCACCCCCGGCACCTATATCGACGAAAAAGCCAAGGAGAGCAAAGCAAACAACTACCTGGCTGGCATTATCCAGACTGCAGAAAAAGGCTTTTCGTTAGCCTATTCCGACATCGGAACCGGCGAATTGAAGGTGACCAACCTGGAGAACGAGGATGCAGTCTTCAATGAACTGCAGACTTTGCCGTTTAAAGAGGTCGTCCTGGAGCCCGAACACTCAGAACGCTTCAAGGAACAGTTGGAGAAAAGGTTCAACATCCTCGTTTCCGTACAGAAAAACAACAGGGACGAGGAAGCCTTCGCAAGTTTGCTTGCCGACATCCCGGATGAGGATTCGCGGGACGTCCTGTATTTGCTGTTGAGCTATCTTTCCGACACCCAAAAAAGAAGTTTGACCCATCTGCAGAGAGCTGAAAGCTATGAGACCGATCAGTTTCTGAAGATGGATACCTATGCACGCAGGAACCTGGAATTGACTGCATCCTTGCGCACGCAACAGAAAAAGGGCAGCCTATTATGGATGCTGGATGAAACGAATACCGCGATGGGAGGCCGCTTATTGAAAAAATGGCTGGAAAAGCCGTTGATCAATCTGACCGACATCTTAAAAAGACAATCAAAAGTGGAATCGTTCCTCAATCATTATTTTGAAAGGATGGATATCAGCGAGGCTTTGACGTCGGTTTACGACTTGGAAAGGCTTGTTGCCAGAGTCTCTTTAGGAAATGTCAACGGCCGCGATCTGATCCAGTTGAAAACGTCCTTGCTGCAGATTCCCACATTGGTCCAAGCCATCGAATCAATCGGGGAGCCGGCAGTCTGGGAAGGGACAATCGCCAAACTGCGCTCCATCCCTGAAGTGGTCGAGCTGATCGAAAAAGGGATCTCCGATGATCCGCCGCTTCAAATCAAAGAGGGCAACATCATCAGGGACGGCTACAACGAGCAGCTTGACCTTTACCGGGATGCCATGAGCAACGGCAAGCGTTGGATTGCCATGCTGCAGATGGAAGAACGGGAAAAAACGGGCATCAAAACGCTGAAAATCGGATACAATCGCGTTTTTGGCTATTATATCGAGATTACCAAAGCGAATCTTGCTGCGTTGCCGGAAGGCAGATATGAACGCAAACAGACGCTCTCAAACGCTGAACGCTTCGTAACGCCCGAACTGAAGGAAAAAGAAGCGCTCATTTTGGAGGCCGAAGAGAAGTCGGTCCAATTGGAGCATGAATTATTTGTAGCCATCAGGGAAGAAATCAAGGGCTACAGCAGACAATTGCAGGCGCTGGCGAAATTGGTTGCGGAAATCGATGTGCTGCAGTGCTTTGCGCAAGTCAGCGAAGCCTATCATTTCACCAAACCGGCTTTGAGCAATGCGGACCGGAAGCTTTCCATCAAAGAGGGTCGCCATCCCGTCGTGGAGCGGGTCATCGGGAAAGATAAATTCGTTCCGAACAGCATCTTGATGGGTGAAGACAACACGATTTTGCTGATCACGGGACCCAACATGTCCGGGAAAAGCACGTTCATGCGCCAAGTCGCCTTGATCGTGATCCTCGCGCAGATGGGCTGTTTTGTTCCGGCGGAGAAGGCAGAGTTGCCGGTCTTCGATCAAATCTTCACGCGCATCGGGGCGGCGGATGATTTGTATTCCGGGCAAAGCACCTTTATGGTCGAAATGGTCGAGACCAATCAAGCACTGCAATTCGCCACCGACAACAGTCTGATTCTATTCGATGAAATCGGGAGAGGGACGGCCACCTACGATGGGATGGCGTTGGCGGAGGCTATTCTGCGCCATATCCATCGTACCATCAAAGGCAAGACGCTCTTCTCCACGCATTACCATGAACTGACCCAACTGGAAGCCGATTTGGCCGGGACAAGGAACGTCCATGTCGGGGCAATCGAAAAGGATGGGGAGTTGGTGTTCCTGCATAAACTGATGGATGGGCCGGCCGATAAAAGCTATGGTCTCCACGTAGCCAAGCTGGCGGGGATGCCGGACAGCTTGATTTCCGAAGCGCAGATCATCTTGAATGGGCTGGAGGAGGAACATCTGCATAATAAAACGGATGATGCTGCGGCAGCCGACAAGATGGAACAGTTGGCGCTTTTCCAGGAAAGCTCACTGTCCCCCAATGAAAAACATGTATTGGATGCAGTCGCCAGCCTAGCTTTGGAGGACTGCACGCCGATGCAGATGATGAATTTGGTGGACAGCTGGAAAAAATTATTGAAAACGCAAAAAAAGTAGGGGGAAACAATGGCTAAAATCAGGGAACTTTCTCAAATATTGACTGACCAAATAGCTGCGGGTGAAGTGATTGAACGACCTTCTTCGGTAGTCAAGGAATTGGTTGAAAATGCTATTGACGCAAACAGTACCCAAATCGATATTTTCATTGAAGAATCCGGCTTAAGAAAAATCCAGGTCGTCGACAACGGTGATGGCATCGCGGCGGATGAGGTTCCGCTTGCCTTCACCAGACATGCAACCAGCAAAATCTACACGCATGAAGATTTGTTCCGTATCCATTCGCTCGGCTTTCGGGGCGAGGCGTTGCCCAGTATTGCTTCCGTCGCAAAAGTGACGATCGAAACGGCAGTCATGAATGAGAATGGCCAGTATATGCGGATAAAGGGCGGTATCGTGGAAGAAGCGCGCCCGAATATTTCCCGCAAAGGTACGACCATCACCGTGGAGGATTTATTTTATAACACCCCGGCCCGCTTGAAATACATCCGGTCTTTGCAGACGGAACTTTCAAACATCTCCGACATCATGAACCGGATCGCGCTGAGCCACCCGGAAATTGCTTTCCGTTTGGTTCACGAAGGGAATCAATTGCTGCGCACAGCGGGGAACAATGACCTGCGGCAAACCGTAGCTGGCGTCTATGGGACGCAAATCGCCAGAAGAATGAAAGGGATCGAGAACGAAGATCTCGATTTCAAGGTGAAGGGGTTCATCAGTTTGCCGGATACGACGCGCGCCAGCCGAAACTATTTGACCATCATCTTGAATGGGCGCTATATCAAGAATTACGCACTGAATAAGGCAATCATCGATGGGTACGGATCAAAACTGATGGTCGGCAGATTTCCGATAGCGATCATCACGATTGAAGCGGACTCTCTTCTGCTCGATGTGAACGTCCATCCTTCAAAAAAAGAAGTGCGGATCAGCAAGGAAAAAGAACTAGCCGCCTTGATCCAGGATGCGATAGCAGCTGTCTTAAGGCAGGAACAGCGCATCCCCAGCGGCATCGAAAATTTAAAGTTCAAAAGAACTACCGAAGCCGAGCCAATCAGGATGGAGCAAACGGTTGTCTCCTTTCAACCGTTCGCCTCTGAGGCGGAACCGAAAAGGAATCCGGAACCGGCCGTGGACAATCCTGTTTTTGAAACGACCGGGGAGGATGATTTCCATTCTTTGGAAAAACTGATCGAAAACAGGAACAACGATTACCCTGAACCGGATTCCGAGGAATGGGGCGATCTGGATGGTGCGGCGGAGGACTCGACCATTCCGGCCGACGGGGTTGACGCAACCGATCACCTGCTGCCGGAATCGGAAGATGAAAAGACTTATGCTGACGCTGTAGAGCATGCAATGGAGCTGCATGAGGAGCCGATCATGGCAACCGTGAGAAAAATCGAAAATGAAGCAGAAAAAGACGTTGCCAATGAGCGGACTTTCCCCGAATTGTATTATTTTGGACAGATGCATGGCACCTATCTTTTCGCGCAGAACGACAAAGGGCTCTACATCATCGATCAGCACGCTGCCCAGGAGCGCATCAAATACGAATATTATCGGGAAGAGATAGGCAAGGTTTCAACCCATCTGCAGGGGCTGCTCATTCCGATCATGCTGGAGTATCCTGCCAATGAATATTATCTCATCCAGGAAAACAAGGACATGCTGGAAGCCATGGGTATTTTTCTGGAACCGTTTGGCCAAAACAGTTTCATCGTTGAAAAACATCCCACTTGGCTTACCCCGGGCGAAGAGGAAGAGATACTGAAAGAATTGATTGCCATGTTTCTCGAGGAAGGGAATATTTCAATCAAAAAATTGCGTGAAGCGACTGCCATCATGATGAGCTGCAAGCGTTCGATCAAAGCGAATCATCATCTGAGCGAGCAAGAAGCGCGCCAACTCTTAGTGGATTTGGCTCGAACGGAAAATCCGTATAACTGCCCGCATGGCAGACCCGTATTGATTCAATTTTCAAATCAAGATATGGAAAAGATGTTCAAACGCATCCAGGATCCCCATTGAAATAGTTGCTCCGGTCTAACCTTGTCCAAGGAAAGCCGGAGTTTTTCTTTTTTTCATTGCCCTCGAAGGATTTACCGAGGAATAATATTTCATCTATCCGCAATTTTGATGCAAAATTTTGGTAGCGTTTAAATGTGATGGAGGAGTGGAGAAGATGGTGCAAATCAATAATATTTCCGATATGATGGGCGAAGTGAATAAAGAGAGTTCCATTCAGGCACTGGGCAGCAAAACAGGGGTGAATCCGGATCCGAGCGTCATTTCAAAAATGGCCATTTTGGCGATCTCTTTGATTTTGCGTGCATTGAGCAAAAATGTCGAATCGAAAGCAGGGAAAGATTCCTTGTCCGATGCATTGGAGCAACACAAAGGCAAAACCAAAGATGTGACATCCATCGAGGACGTCATATCGAAAGCTGATACGGCTGATGGGGAAAAGATTTTGGATCACGCATTCGGGGACAAAGACAAAGTGGTCGATCAAATCGCAGCCCAAACGGGACTCGGCAAATCGGATGTTGCAAAGGTCTTAGCGTCGATGGCACCGATGATTTTGGGTATGTTAGCGGACAAAAAAGATGCCGACGGTTTGGACGCTGACGGCGTTGCGAATCAGACCGACATCTTCACGAAAGAGGCCGAAAAGAACGCATCCAACAACTTCGATATAACGGACCTGTTCCCTAAACAAGGGGGAACAACGCAAACTCCGACGTCCGGTGGGGTGGGCGGCATCCTCGGCAGCATCTTAGGCAACCTCTTCTAAAACGGAATCAGCTGAATCTGCAGGAATGACAGAACAAGGAAGAAGCCCTTTTTGTTCTGTTTGTTCCTTTTTTTTGCTATACTTTAAAAATGATAGGAAGGGGTTGTGGCATTGATGAAAGAAGACAAGGAAGAATTATTGAAGCGTTTGACGCCTCTGCAATATGATGTGACACAAAATGAAGCGACAGAAAGACCGTTTACTGGCGAATATGACGACTTCTATGAAAAGGGAATCTATGTTGACATAGTGAGCGGGGAGCCACTGTTCAGCTCGAACGATAAATACGATGCAGGCTGCGGATGGCCTTCATTCTCTAAGCCGATCGCTACGTTAGCCGAAATAGAGGACCGAAAATTGCTGCGCAAACGCACGGAAGTCCGCAGTAAAGAAGCGAATTCCCATTTGGGGCATGTATTCGAGGATGGCCCTGCTGAAATGGGTGGCTTACGCTACTGCATCAACTCCGCCGCTTTGAGATTCGTCCCTTATGAAAAATTGGATGAAGAAGGCTATTCACAATACAAATCATTATTTGAATAGATTTTTTGGGTCCCGGCACAGGCTGCCGGGACTTTTGCGTTCTCTGGCGCCATTATTTGCATGCCGTGAAGGATGGAAATATCACATTCAGCCATTTTTATGTTATGATGTATCGTAAGACTATAATGCAGACGGTTGTAATACGAATATAGGAGAAAATGATGTACGAATATATAAAAGGAATGTTAGTTTATGTTGGCCCGCACTACGTTGTCGTCGAGAACGGAGGGATAGGCTATCAATTGCAGGTTGCGAATCCGTTTCGTTTTTCGGGAAGTTTAAAGAAAGAAATAACGTTCTACGTTTACCAAGCGGTCCGTGAAGATGCGATTACCCTGTTTGGATTTAAAGATTACACCGAGAAGCAATTGTACCTGAAATTGATCAGCGTATCCGGTATCGGTCCGAAAAGCGGACTCTCCATATTGGCAAGCGATGACCATCTCGGCTTGATCCAAGCGATCGAGTCGGATAATGTCAGCTACTTGACGAAGTTTCCCGGTGTCGGTAAAAAGACGGCTTCGCAGATCATCTTGGATCTGAAGGGGAAGATCGGCGATTTATTGCCGGATACCTACTGGATGGAAAATAATATGGAGTCCGGAACGGGATACGGCCCGACAGCGATTTTGGAAGAGGCGATTGAGGCTTTGTCGGGATTGGGGTACTCCGACCGTGAAGTGAAAAAAATCGTCCCTGTGCTCGAAAAAGAGGACTTCAAGACGACAGAAGAAGTGTTGCGTATGGCATTTAAGCTATTGTTAAAGGGATAATAAGGTGATGAATATGACAGCTGATAATAGAATTGTTTCTGCTGAAACAGAAGACTTTGCTGAAGATATGATGGAACAGTCGCTGCGTCCGCAGAAGCTGGACCAGTATGTCGGTCAGGACAAACTGAAGAATGAACTGAACGTCTATATTCAAGCCGCTAAATCGCGTAACGAAGCGCTTGACCACGTTCTATTATACGGACCTCCCGGCTTAGGGAAGACGACGTTGGCGATGGTCATAGCGAATGAAATCGACGTCCGTATCCATACCACAAGTGGTCCAGCCATTGAACGCCCGGGCGATCTGATGGTTCTGCTGAATGAGTTGGAAGCCGGAGATGTTTTGTTCATCGATGAAATCCATCGTTTGCCAAGGATAGTGGAGGAGGTATTGTACTCTGCCATGGAAGATTATTATGTGGACATCATCATCGGACAAGGGCCGACAGCTCACCCTGTCCATTTTTCGCTTCCGCCATTTACGTTGGTAGGCGCAACAACCAGGGCAGGGAGCCTATCGGCACCGTTGCGTGACCGCTTTGGGATCGTATCACGGATGGAATATTATAGCATTGAAGATTTAACAAAAATTGTCCATCGTTCAGCGGGCGTGCTCCGCACCGACATCGACGAATCCGGGGCGATAGAGGTCGCTTTGCGTTCCCGCGGGACACCGCGCGTGGCCAATCGTCTGCTCCGCCGTGTCCGCGATTTTGCACAAGTATACCGGGATGGCCTGATCACCAAGGAAATTGCCGACAAGGCGTTAGCCATCCTCAGCGTCGACAGCAAAGGGTTGGATGATCTGGACCGGAAAATATTGACGACGATGATTGAATTTTACAGAGGCGGTCCGGTCGGGCTTTCCACGATCGCTGCCAATATCGGCGAAGAGATGGAAACCATCGAGGATATGTACGAGCCCTATCTGCTTCAATTAGGGCTATTGCAGCGGACCCCACGCGGAAGGGTAGCTACGGATTTGGCCTATGATCATTTAGGTTATGAATATGATATACGAAAATAAGCGAGGTTTTACAATTGAAAACAAGTGATTTTGATTTTTATTTACCCGAAGAGTTAATTGCGCAAACACCTTTGCTGGATCGTTCTTCATCGCGCCTGTTGGTGCTGGATGCTGAAACGGGCGGATTGGAAGATAAGCATTTCACCGCCATTTTGGATGAACTGAACGAAGGGGACGCGCTCGTTTTGAACAATACGCGCGTCTTGCCCGCACGTTTGCATGGCGTGAAGCCCGATACCGGCGGCCATATCGAAGTTCTGTTATTGAACAACACAAACGGCGACGAGTGGGAAACCTTGGTGAAACCGGGGAAACGCGTAAAAGTCGGAACGGTCATCTCTTTCGGGGATGGCCGGCTGACTGCAGAAGTGACGAAGGTTCTGGAACATGGCGGCCGCATGATTACCTTCAAATATGATGGCGTGTTTTTGGAAATTCTGGAGTCTTTGGGCGAGATGCCCCTGCCACCTTACATAAAGGAAAAATTGGAAGACCAAGGACGCTATCAAACGGTCTATGCCAAGGAGAATGGATCCGCAGCCGCACCGACTGCCGGACTGCACTTCACCGATGAATTACTGAAGCAAATCGAAGCAAAAGGCGTTCAGATCGTTTATGTGACGCTTCATGTCGGACTGGGAACGTTCCGTCCGGTTTCTGTCGACAATCTCGATGAGCATGAAATGCATTCGGAATTCTATCAACTTACGGAAGAGTCGGCGGCTGCGCTGAACAGCGTCCGCGAGCATGGCGGGAAGATATATGCTGTCGGGACGACTTCGGTGCGGACATTGGAGACGATCGGGTCGAAATTCGACGGGAATATCGTGGCCGACAGTGGATGGACAAGCATCTTCATTTCGCCCGGTTATACCTTTAAAGTAGTCGAAGGATTCATCACGAACTTCCATTTGCCGAAATCGACATTGGTTATGCTCGTCAGTGCTTTCGCAGGCAGAGAGCATGTTCTGGGCGCCTACGAACATGCCGTCCAAGAAAAATACCGTTTCTTCAGCTTCGGGGACGCCATGTTCATCAAATAAGAAAAAACCTTCACGTTCCGGAATATCCGTCACGTGAAGGTTTTTACGTTATTTTGCTTCAGCCAGTTGCTTTGGTAGTAGGGCCGAAATCAGGATGACAATCAGTGTTGTAAAAAGACCTGTAATTGTAGCATACGTGAAATCATAGCTGCCGCCGGTTAATGCTGAGCCGATATAAAATGAAACTTGACCTAAAATAAAGCCCCAAATAATCGTCATAATGTATTTCATATTATTTCCACCTCTTCTCGAAATTAATTTTAGCATTTTTTGAAATTAAGACAAGTATATTTTGTTCCACTACTTTGTGCTTCTTGGAAACAGCTCGTTACGTTATAATAGGATTATTATGAAAAAAGGAGGCTTGCGCATGTCTTTTGTACATTTACAGGTAATCAGTACCTATTCTCTTTTGCAGAGTACGACAAGGCTTGAGGGATTAGTACGTGCTGCTAAAACAAAAGGCTATGGAGCCATCGCATTGACGGATTACAATATTTTGTACGGCCAGATCGATTTTTTCAAGCTGTGCAAAAAATATGAAATACAACCCATTGTGGGCATGCAGTTAGATTTATCCGGAGTCATCCAAAAAGATAAGGCATTTTCCCTCGTTTTGCTTGCGAAGGATTACAGCGGCTATCAAACGTTGATGGCTCTTTCCACGTTGAAGAACCGCGAGGCATCGCAGCAAGAGATGCTCTCTTTAATGGCTGCCTCAAAGGGTCGGCTTATCGCCATCACACCGGGCGAAAAGGGTGAGGTGGAACACTTTTTAGGGTTGCGTGATTTTGAAAAAGCCAGAGAAGCCAGCCTGTTTTGGAAGAATGCTTTTGCGGAAGGCGATTTCTATCTGGGGGTTCAAATCCACCAAAAAATGCAGGGGCTGATTCCTTCGTTGCTGAAGCTGTCTGAAGAAGTGACTATTCCAGTGACCGGCATGCACGATGTAAGATATTTGGAGCCGACTGACTCCTTCAGTTGCCGCGTTTTGAAGGCCATCGATGCGAATGAGAAAGTCGACCTGCAGGCTGAAGAGCTGAACGGCACCTATTATTTGCCGTCCCTGCAAGAAATAGAGAGGAAATATGCCGAACTGGATTTGACTGCAGCAGCAGAGCAGACGCAAAAAATAGCGGATCGCATTGCCGTCACTATCCCTTTGCAGCAATCGTTGTTGCCGAAATATCCGGTTCCGGCCGGCACAACCCCGCAAAATTATCTGCGCAAACTTTGCGAGGAGGGATTGAACCAGAGGGTGCCGCATGCCGATGGCGCCTACAAAGAAAGGCTCGCATATGAGCTGGGCGTGATCGACGAAATGGGATTCAATGATTACTTCCTGATTGTGTGGGATGTGATGGACTATGCAAGAAGAGCGAAAATCATGCCCGGAGCGGGACGTGGTTCTGCGGCTGGGGCATTGGTTGCGTACGTTCTGCGCATTACCCATGTAGACCCGCTCAAATACAATCTGCTGTTTGAAAGGTTCTTGAATAAAGAGCGCTATAATATGCCGGATATCGATTTGGATTTCCCGGATAACCGCAGGGACGATATGCTTCATTACGTAAGGGATAAATACGGCATGGACCATGTGGCTCAAATCTCCACCTTCGGTACGTTGGCCGCAAAAATGTCCCTGCGCGACACGGCAAGGGTTTTTGGGTTGTCCCAAGCAGAATCCAATCAATGGTCAAATGCGATTCCGAACCAATTGGGCATCAGTTTGACTGAAGCCCGAAAAAAATCGAAACCTTTGCAGGAATTGATAGATAAAAATGATCTGAACCGGCTGTTATTCGAAACAGCCGCGAAGATTGAAGGGGTTCCCCGGCACGTCTCGACCCATGCTGCAGGGGTCGTCATCAGCGACAAACCGCTTGTGGACATCATTCCCTTGCAGAAAAGAAACAGCGATCTATATCTGACGCAATATACGATGGGAAACATAGAAGAAATCGGCTTGCTGAAGATGGACTTTTTAGGCTTGAAGAATCTGACCATCCTGAATGATGCCGTACAATTGGCGCGCAGCGCGTATCAAGAGGACATCGACATTTTAAAAATTCCCATGGATGATGACAAGACCTTGGAATTATTCAGGAAAGCCGATACAAACGGCGTTTTTCAGTTCGAATCACCCGGCATCAAGAATGTTTTGCGGAAATTGGGGCCGGAATCGATAGAAGACATCGCTGCCGTTAATGCCCTTTATCGTCCCGGCCCGATGGAGCAGATCGACCTGTTCGTTGCCCGCAAGAAAGGCAAGGCAGTCATCGCATATCCTCACGAAGATCTGGAATCGATCCTGAAGGTTACCTACGGCGTCATGGTCTATCAGGAGCAGGTCATGCAAGTCGCTTCAAAAATGGCGGGATTCAGTTTAGGCGAAGCCGATATCTTGAGGCGCGCCATTGGCAAGAAGCAAAAAACTGCGATAGACAAAGAGCGGGAGCACTTTGTACGCGGTTCTTTGGAACAAGGCTATACGGAGCAGACCGCCGTCATGGTCTACGACTATATCGAACGATTTGCGAATTATGGGTTCAACAGATCCCATTCCGTGGCCTATTCCTTCATCGCCTACCAGCTGGCCTATATGAAAGCCCACTTCCCGGCGGCGTTCTTTGCAGCCCTGTTGAATTCCGTCAACCAGCACTCCGACAAAATGAACGAGTATTTCATTGAACTGAAAAAGCGGGGCATAGCGGTGACGTACCCGGACATAAATACCAGTTTCTGGAAGTTCACGTTGCAGGATGACACCATTCAATTCGGCTTGGGCGGAATCAAAGGCGTCAGACGTGATTTTATCCAGGAAATCATCAAAGAACGGAAAGAAAAGGGTCCTTATCAAGATTTCATTCAATTTTTAAGGCGTATCCATCCGAAATGGCTGAAAATCGAAACCGTCACGCCGCTCATCTTCAGTGGGGCGTTTGACGGCTTCGGACACACACGGGCAACCCTGTTGCAATCTTTGCCGGGTATGCTGAACAGCATCGAGTACAGCGGAAATAATGTTGATTTGTTCTCTGTTCTGGAACCCAAGTATCTTGAAACGGCAGAACTGCCGCTGCTGAAATTACTGGAGACGGAGGAAGAGACGCTCGGCCATTCGCTGAGGGGGCATCCCATCGACCAATTCGGGTCTCTTTACGAACAGAACGAAGTCGTGTATATAGCCGAGTTGCAGTTGAATCAAAAGATGCGGACGATGGGCTTAGTGAAAGAAGTGAAAAGAATCCAAACGAAAAAAGGGGATCCGATGGCGTTTGCCAGTCTTACCGACGGATCCGGGGAAATGAGCATGACGATTTTTCCGGAATATTATATCCGTTTCATGAAACTCGTCAAGGCGGATCAAATGGTTGTTGTTGAAGGCAGATTGGAAAAATCGAATCAACCCGATAAATTAAACTTCCTGGCGACGCATATATGGGATGCCGATGAGTATAAACAGAGTGCTGACCAAGAAATCAAAACCTGTTATATCCGCTTGACGAAAGAGCACAATCAAGCGGCTGATTTCCAACAATTATATCGCATACTCGGAAAGTTTAAAGGCGACCAACCGGTTATCCTCTATGATGAAACCACGAAGAAATCCGTCCGATTGGCTGCGGAACATTGGGTAAATCTTTCATCCGAGTTGATTGAGCAAGTGAAGGAAGCTTTCGGAAACGATAACGTCATCGTCAAATAGTTATGACGAGAAAGGAATCGGTATCTTAATCGAGGGGCGCTCCAAACTGAGGAATATATAAGGAGTCTAACGGAAAGTTTATTCTAGCGCCGATTGCATAAATGTTGGGATAATGGCGCAGATATAATGTTGTCGTTACATAGTTATATCTTTTGGGTAATCGGCTCTTCTGCTCATTTTTTTCAGTTTTAACAGTCTAAACTCAGGAAAGTGAAAGACTTTTCTAAAAAAAGATGATAAGATAGTGAAGGACAAATTCAAAAAAACATAAAGCATGAGATTTTTATCAAAAAATGAAAGTTTTATACTTTATTGATGAGGTGAAGTCAAATGAAACGCATTGCAGTTTTGACAAGTGGTGGAGATGCTCCAGGAATGAACGCAGCTATTCGTGCGGTCGTACGAAAGGGCATTTATGACGGATTAGAGGTTTATGGCATTAATTATGGCTATGCAGGAATGGTGGCCGGAGATTTCCGTCGCCTAACGATCGATGATGTCGGAGACACAATCAGTCGTGGTGGTACTATTTTGTATTCAGCCCGTTACCCTGAGTTCAGCCAAATTGAAGGCCAGAAAAAAGGGATCGAGCAATTGAAGAAATTCGGAATTGATGGACTTATTGTTATTGGTGGAGATGGTTCATATCGTGGCGGCGCGGCTTTGACGAGGTTAGGTTTTCCTACTATCGGCATTCCGGGTACTATCGACAACGACATTCCAGGGACTGATTATACACTCGGTTTCGATACAGCAATTAACACAGTTTTAGACTCTGTCGACAAAATCAGAGACACAGCCACAAGCCACATCCGTACATTCATTATCGAGGTCATGGGCAGAAATGCTGGCGATATCGCTTTATGGACTGGTATCGGAAGCGGGGCGGAATCTATTGTCATTCCTGAGAAGGATTTCACAATGGATGAAGTTCTTGCGGAAATCCAGGAAGGCAGAGCACGCGGGAAAAAACATACAATCATTATGTTAGCGGAAGGCGTCATGTCTGGTACCGAATTCGCTGAAAAATTGGAAGAGCACGGAGACTTGCACACGCGTGTCACCGTACTTGGCCATGTCCAAAGAGGGGGTTCCCCTTCTGCAAGAGACCGTGTACTTGGGAGCATTTTTGGGTACAATGCGGTTAAATTGCTGGAAGAAGGAAAAGGCGGTATCTGTGTCGGTGTCAAAGGCGATGAAGTTGTCTTCAACGATATCATCGACACACTTGAGAACCAAAAGCACCTGCCGTTATTGTCGCTTTACCAAATCAATAAAGAAATTTCTTTCTAACCTATCAGTGAAAGACGCTTTAAAAACTTAAAATGAGGTGCTTATTTTTTATGAAAAAGACAAAAATTGTATGTACGATTGGACCAGCAAGTGAATCTGTTGAAACATTGGTTAAATTAATCAATGCAGGTATGAATGTTGCTCGTTTAAACTTCTCACATGGAGACTTTGAAGAACATGGCGCACGTATCGTCAACATACGCGAAGCCTCAAAAATCACCGGCAAAATGGTCGCTATCCTATTGGATACAAAAGGCCCAGAAATCCGTACAAACAACATGAAAGACGGAATCGTTTCTTTGATCACCGGCGAAACAGTCAGAATCTCCATGACAGAAATTGAGGGTACGAAAGATAAATTCTCTATCACTTACCCAGAATTGATCAACGATGTCGTTGTCGGAAACCATATCTTATTGGATGATGGCTTGATTGACCTTGAAGTGACTGAAATCGACAGAGAGAACAATGAAATTGTTACCTTGATTAAAAACTCGGGCATCTTGAAAAACAAAAAAGGTGTCAACCTTCCTGGTATCAAAACAAACTTCCCGGGCCTTACACAAAAAGATGCTGACGATATCATCTTCGGTATCGAAAACGATGTCGATTTCATCGCAGCAAGCTTCGTGCGTCGCGCAAGTGATGTATTGGCAATCACTGAAATCTTAGAAAAACATAATGCAACACACATCCAAATCATCCCTAAAATCGAAAACCAAGAAGGTCTCGATAACATCGACGAAATCTTAAAAGTTTCTCAAGGTTTGATGGTTGCCCGTGGTGACTTAGGTGTAGAAATCCCTACTGAAGAAGTTCCTATCGCACAAAAAATGTTGATCAAAAAATGTAACGCTTTAGGCAAACCAGTCATCACAGCAACACAAATGTTGGATTCTATGCAACGCAACCCACGCCCAACACGTGCTGAAGCAGGGGACGTTGCGAATGCTATCTTCGATGGCACTGATGCAGTGATGCTTTCAGGGGAAACAGCTGCAGGGGATTACCCAGTTGAAGCTGTTACAACCATGGCAACAATCGCGATCCGTACGGAAGAAGCTATCATCGGCCAAGATGCATTTGCATTGAAAGCATACAATAACACGGATATGGCTGAAGCTATCGGCCAAGCAGTTGGACATACAGCGCTTAACTTGAACATCCAAACAATCGTTGCTGCAACTGAATCAGGACATACAGCACGCATGATTTCCAAATACCGTCCAAAATCACATATCGTTGCGGTTACATTCTCTGAACGCCAAAGACGTGGATTGGCTCTTTCATGGGGCGTATATCCATTCGTCACTGAAAAACCGGATTCAACTGATGAAATGATGGAATTGGCAACAAAAGTAGCTAAAGAGCAAAACTTTGCTAAAGAAGGCGACTTGATCATCATCACAGCAGGCGTGCCAGTCGGCGAACGTGGAACAACCAACTTGATGAAGATTCAATTGATCGGCACAAAATTAACTTCAGGCCAAGGTATCGGCGACAAATCGGTGATCGGTAAAGCTGTTGTTGCTTTATCTGCAGAAGAAGCGATTGCTAACGCTACGGAAGATTGCATTTTAGTCTTGAAGAACTCTGACAAGGATTACACACCAGCATTCGAAAAAGCTGCTGCTGTCATTGTCGAAGCTGGCGGATTAACAAGCCATGCTGCTGTTGTTGGTATTGCGAAAGGTATCCCAGTTATTGTAGGAGCAAAAGATGCTACCGAATTAATTGAAAATAACGAATTAATCACTATTGATTCTCGTCGTGGAATCATCTACCGTGGAGCAACAACAACAATCTAATTTTATTGAAATAAAATTGAGGATGGGCCTGGGACGTATGTCTCAGGCCCGTTTATTTTCGAAGGGAAACGGTAGGTACGCCTGACTCTTTGGAAAAAAATAAGTGATATGTTAGAATGAAAGAAATAGAGTGGCAGAAATCTGTCTGGAGGAAAAATATGAGTAAAATATTAGGTATGGTCATCACAGGGATAATCGTTGATGAAAATGAGAAAAGTGTCTTTGTGCAAAAGGATGGCGTCACTTATCGTTTGGATAAGGAAGAATTAGAGAGCCCATTGACTCTAGGCGACACGGTAAAGGGTTTTGTTTATGAAGCGATGAATAAGGATTTACGGATGACGCTGAAGGAACCTGCAAGCCAAGTCGGACATTATGGCTGGGGAACGGTTGCTGCAGTCCGAAAAGATCTAGGTGTGTTTGTGGACATCGGCTTGAAGGATAAGGAAATGGTCGTATCGTTGGACAATTTGCCTGAAATAAAGTCACTATGGCCCAAAAAAGGAGACCGACTGTTGATTGCTCTTGAGCAAGACGAGAAGGATCGTCTATGGGGCGTCTTGGCGGATGAACCCGTGTTCCGTTCCATTTCAAAAGTTCCTGGGGAAGAGTGGAAAAACAAGAACATTACCGGGACCGTGTTCCGCCTGAAGATGGTGGGGACATTTATTTTGACGGATGATTATTATATCGGATTCATCCACCCTTCCGAAAGAGAAATCGAACCGCGCTTGGGCGAAGTCGTCAACGGCAGGGTCACCGGCATCAGCTCGCACGGCATGCTGAATGTGTCCCTAAAACCGCGTGCCCATGAAGCGATCAGTGAAGATGCGCAGATGATCCTTGTTTTGCTGGAAAAAAGCCCGACAAAGAGCCTGCCTTATTACGACAAAAGCGATCCAGAAGAGATCAAGAATTATTTCGGAATCAGTAAAGCGCAATTCAAACGTGCTTTGGGACATTTAATGAAAGAAAAACTGATTGTCCAAGAAGAGGGACAAACAAAATTAATCAAGAAGGATTAGGCGGAATGTGCACAATCCAGTGAAGGAGTAATAATAAGTGACCGAATTATCATTATTAAGTATAAGAAAGCAACTGCAGGAAGCTGGATTTAAACTTACACCTCAACGGGAAGCTACGGTCAGTGTATTGCTGGAAAAAGAAAAAGAACATCTCAGTGCAGAAGAAATTTTCCTTTTGCTGCGTAAAAAACATCCGGATATTGGACTTGCGACGGTCTATCGCACTTTGGAAATTTTGACCGATTTGAATATCACCTATAAAGTCGTCTTTGAGGATGGTTTGTCCCGTTACGACCTAAGGCGGACCAGCAATGAACATTTCCACCATCACCTTCTGTGTATCGAATGCGGCAATATCGAAGAAATACATGAAGATTTGCTGGGGGATGTCGAAAAAGATGTTGAATCCCGCTATCATTTCATCGTGAAGGACCACCGTTTGACTTTTCACGGCATTTGTCGCGATTGCCAAAAAAAATTGCGTTTGCCGCAAAAAAATGAATGATGCGTTGCATTGAAAAGGGCATAGAATATGGATGAACAGATCATTGAATATATGCACTATCTAAGGATTGAGAGAGGTTTATCAGATAACACCATTCAAAGTTATCGACGCGATTTGAAGAAGTATCAACTTTTTTTGCAGACAGAACAAGTTGTGGCTTTCAATGCTGTCACGAAAGCCGATATTTTGCTTTATTTGCAATACCTCAATGCGGAAAAATTTGCGACTTCTTCCATCAGCAGGATGATTTCCAGCCTGAGGAAATTCCATCAATATTTGAAACAGGAAGGTTTGAATGAAAGCGATCCGATGATCAATGTGCAGCTGCCGAAAAAGAAGCAGTCGCTGCCGAAAGTGTTATCGACGGATGAAATCGATCGATTGATGAATACGCCGGATCTCAAAACCGTTCTGGGAATGCGCGACAGAGCCATATTGGAAGTCTTGTACGCAACGGGGCTGCGCGTCAGCGAGTTGGTGAATCTTACAATGAGCGAAATTCATATGGATATCGGATTCATCCAAACCATCGGTAAGGGCGACAAGGAAAGAATCGTTCCGTTGGGCGAGGAAGCCATCTATTGGGTCAATCAATACATACAATATAGCCGACCGGATTTAGCTAGAGGCAGAAAGGAAACGGCCTTTCTTTTTCTGAACTTTCACGGTCAAGGATTCACAAGGCAGGGAATATGGAAAAACCTCAAACAAATCGTCCGCCAGGCTGGCATTAAAAAGAATGTATCGCCGCATATGTTGCGTCATTCTTTTGCAACGCATATTTTGGAAAATGGTGCCGACCTCAGGGTTGTACAGGAACTACTGGGACACACCGATATTTCCACTACCCAAATCTATACGCACATCACAACGGAAAGAATGACGGAAATTTATCAAAGATATCATCCTAGAGCTTGATTGCTTTTCGATTCAAAGATGTGCTGAGAGCTCTCGTGACTTCAGTCGTGAGTAGTTCACGAAGTTAGAATATTATTGGAGGAAATCATATGAAATATAATCGCATTCACTTGATCGTTTTGGACTCAGTGGGTATAGGGGAAGCACCCGATGCAGAAAAATTTGGAGATGTTGGGTCCGATACGCTGGGGCATATTGCTGAGGCAGCAGGTTTGCATATCCCGCATTTGGAAAAAATGGGTTTAGGGAATATCCGCGAATTGGATGGCGTCAATAAAGATGACGAATCGTTGGGCTACTACACGAAGCTGGAAGAACAATCCGTCGGGAAAGATACGATGACAGGCCATTGGGAAATCATGGGCCTGAATATTGATACGCCCTTCCGGGTATTTCCGGAGGGATTCCCTCCGGCACTGATCGAACAAATCGAAAAGCATACAGGCAGGAAAATCGTGGGGAACAAGCCTGCAAGCGGCACTGAAATCATCGATGAGTTTGGCGAAAATCAGATGAAGACAGGGAATTTGATCGTTTATACATCTGCGGATCCCGTTTTACAGATAGCTGCTCACGAGGAAATCATTCCTTTGGAGGAATTATATGCCATTTGCGATTATGTGAGGGAAATTACGCTGGAAGATCCGTATATGATCGGCCGCATCATTGCAAGACCCTATGTGGGGACGCCCGGGCATTTTAAAAGGACGAGCAATCGACACGACTACGCCTTGGATCCGTTCGGGGAAACGACGTTGGATTTCCTGAAAGAAAAAGGTTTTGATGTGATCGCCATCGGTAAAATCAATGATATATACAATGGACAGGGGATTACCGAATACGTCCGGACAAAAAGCAACATGGACGGCGTGGATCAACTGTTGAACGTTATGGGCAAAGATTTCAAGGGCATCAGCTTCCTGAATTTGGTCGATTTTGATGCGCTCTATGGACATAGAAGGGACGTTAAAGGCTACGCGAAAGCCATCGAAGATTTCGATAATCGCCTTACTGAAATAGTGGACGCCTTACGCGAGGATGACCTGTTGCTGATAACAGCCGATCACGGCAACGATCCAACCTTCCCTGGAACGGATCATACACGTGAATATGTTCCATTGCTGGCCTTCAGCAAATCAATGGTTGGCCGCGGGAAAATCAGACAGGGTAAGTTTGCCGATATCGGGGCAACTATCTCGGAAAATTTCAACGTACGAGCAACAGAAAACGGCAATAGTTTTTTGAAGCAATTGAATTAATTGGGGGCAATGATAATATGTCAGGACATCAAAATAAAATATCAGAAGCAACACGATTTTTAGCAGAAAGCGGGTTTCTTGAACCTGAATTCGGCCTTATACTGGGATCAGGTCTGGGGGAACTGGCTGATGAAATTACGGATGCCGTTGCCATTTCTTATACCGACATTCCGAATTTTCCGGTTTCTACAGTTGAAGGCCATGAAGGCAGACTGATCTACGGGACACTGAGCGGAAAGAAAGTGATTGCGATGCAAGGCCGTTTCCACTACTATGAGGGGTACACCTTGGGAGAAGTCACTTTCCCCATTCGGGTCATGAAACAACTGGGCATCCATTCACTGGCTTTGACCAATGCGGCTGGAGGTATCCGATACGATTTTACACCAGGAGATTTGATGATGATTGTCGATCATATCAATCTGACCGGGCAAAATCCATTGATCGGCCCCAACGATGATGCTATTGGCCCGCGCTTTACGGATATGAGCCAGACCTACGATGCGGATTATCAGGATAGAATCCGCGAGGTGGCTTCCGATATGAATCTTGATTTAAAAGAGGGTGTTTACATCGGTTTGACCGGCCCGACCTATGAAACGCCCGCAGAAATCCGGATGTGCAGAGCGCTCGGAGCCGATGCTGTCGGGATGTCGACTGTGCCTGAAGCCATCGTGGCAAGGCATGCCGGCCTGCGTGTCTTCGGGATTTCTTGCATCACCAATTTGGCTGCGGGAATGCAGGCTACCTTGAATCATGGAGAAGTGGTCGAAACAACGACGCGTGTAAAAGAGACATTCAAAACGCTTCTGAAAAATGTTTTAGGCGCACTATAACCGTCGCCGGTATTGCCATGAACAAAAAGTACATTTGTCCAATAGCTTTTCTTGTGGTAAAGTAAATTTTAGCTTTTAAGGAACGATTTTTTCAAAATATATTTCCACTGTAAAGGAGTACTGTATATGAACGAACAACTCTTGACCGGCACATTAAAAATTAACGAAAACAACCATCTGGAAATCGGCGGAATGGACACTGCAGCTCTTGCAGCGAAATATGGCACCCCTTTGTATGTTTACGATGTAGCGCAAATCCGCTCAAAATGTAGGCAATTCAAAGCGGCTTTTGAAAAGAATGATTTTTCCTATCAAGTTGCCTACGCCAGCAAAGCTTTTTCCGTTTTGGCAATCTATCAATTGATCCAAGAAGAAGGCTGTTCGGTTGATGTGGTATCCGGAGGGGAACTTTACACGGCTTTAAAGGCGGGGTTTCCGGCAGAAAAAATCCATTTTCATGGGAACAACAAGACAGTGGCGGAATTGACCTTGGCTTTGGAGAATAAAGTGGGCTGTATCATCGTTGATAATTTCTATGAAATTGATTTGCTGAACGCTTTAACGAAGGAACGTAATCAAAGGGTTGCTGTACAATTACGTACCGCCCCAGGTATCAACGCGCACACACATGAGTACATCACAACCGGCCAACGGGATTCGAAATTTGGTTTCGATTTGGAAAATGGGCAAATCGATCAAGCCATCCAAAAAGTATTGGAGAATCCTTTGTTCGATTTAATCGGTGTCCATTGCCATATCGGTTCCCAAATATTTGAAACGGAAGCATTTACGCACACCGTCGATAAAATGATTGGGTTGTTGGCTTCTTGGCGCGATAAATATGGATATACCGCAAAAGTGTTGAACTTGGGCGGCGGTTTTGGTATCCGTTATACGGAAGCGGATGAACCAAAAGAAATCAGCGACATCATAGATGCAGTCTGTCAAGAAGTCGTTCAAAAAACAGGGGAATATGACTACCCCGTGCCTGAAATTTGGATTGAACCGGGTCGTAGCATCGTTGGGGATGCTGGTATCACCCTATATGAAACCGGATCTGAGAAGGATATTCCCGGCATCCGTAATTATCTAGCGGTGGATGGCGGTATGAGCGATAATATCCGTCCGGCCCTATATGATGCAGCGTATACTGCAGTCATAGCGAACCGGGCAACGGAACCGGCTGAAGAAACGTATTCCATCGCGGGGAAATGTTGTGAATCAGGGGATATGCTTATTTGGGACATTCCCTTGCCAAAAGTCAACCAAAAAGATATTCTGGCAGTCTTCTCGACGGGTGCCTACGGCTATTCAATGGCAAATAATTACAACAGAATTCCACGCCCGGCAGTTGTCTTTGTGGAGGACGGTGAAGACGCGCTTGTTGTAAAGCGTGAAACATACGAAGATCTCATTCATTTGGATCAACTGATCTAATTCACCGCATTTCGGGCAAATAAAGTTTTAAAAGGAGAAAAAAGTGTTTATTTCGTATAATCAATCATGTGAAAAAATCGCTATGGGATTACTTTCTTATGTAACGGATTTGAAAAATGTGGCCAGATTAAAGGCTGAAATGGATAGTTACAAGGAGAATGCTGAAAGGAAATTGTTTCTTTGGAAAGATGAAGAGACGGATAATATTGTTGCCTTAGTAGGCATTGAACTCAGCGACACCATGATTTTAGTCCGCCATCTAGCGGTTTCCCCTTCTTTCAGGAAGGAAGGGATTGTCTATTCGCTGCTGAATGGCTTGCAGAAACAGTACCCTGCCCATTCCATCAGCGGAACGATAGAAACAGCACAGTTTATAGCAAAGTGGAGCCAAAAACAGAAGGAAGAGAATGATGAGGGAATGAGTGGATGATAGCGCCTGGAGAAAATGAACTCACCTTTAAACTTCCTGATTTCGAAGGCCCCTTAGACTTGCTGCTCCATTTGATCAAAGAAATGAAAGTGGATATCTTTGACATCCCGATTGCCGAGATAACTGAACAATACCTCCGCTACCTTGACTCAATGCAAGAATTGAAGCTGGATGTAGCGGGGGATTACTTGCTTATGGCTGCCACACTGTTGGAAATAAAAAGTCGCTTATTATTGCCGAAAAAGGAAATCGAATTTACAGAAGATTTCTATGAAGAGGGTGAAGATCCTCGCGAAAGCCTTGTCCAGCAACTGATAGAGTATAAACAATTCCAAGGTGCCGCAAAGGCTTTAAAGGAATTGGAACAAGAAAGAGGCTTATATTTCACAAAAAATGCTACCGACTTGGAGGAACTGCAACATTCGGTTCCGCTGTCCCCAGGTGAAGTTTCCGCGACGGATTTGATAGCGGCCTTGCAAAAAATGTATCAAAAATTGCAGAAGAAAAAACCGCTGCAGGCAAAAATGGGGCAAGAACAATTTACCGTCGAACAGACTATGCGATCGATACTGGAAAAATTCGACAGTTTAGGGGCAACGCCCCAAGTCCGTATTCCTTTTGCCGCTTTTTTTGAGGTTCAGACAAAGTCTCAGGTAGTGAATACGTTCTTGGCGATGCTGGAACTGGTCAAAGAACGGGAAATTAATTTTATGCAAGAAGAAGTTTATGGTGACATCTATTTAATACGGATTATGGGAGTTTTAGTCGATGAATAAAAAAGGGGCTTTGGAAAGTCTTTTATTTGTAGCGGGCGATGATGGACTGAGCATGGATGAGATAACATCGTTGCTGGAAATAAGCGAAATGGAAGCTCGCAATCTTTTGGTTGAAATGAGAGAGAACCATAATGATAACATGCATTCGGGACTGACTCTGATCGAGACGCGCAAAAGATATCAATTGGCGACAAAAAAAGAATATGCCGAGTTAATCAAAAGCTATGCCATTTCACCTTTTGCGACGCATTTGTCGCAGGCAGCGTTAGAGACACTGGCGATCATAGCGTATAAACAGCCATTGACGCGCATCGAAATCGATCAAATCAGGGGTGTGCAGTCCGCTGGTTTAGTGCAACGCTTGATGCTAAGGGGTTTGGTGAAGGAGATGGGACGGACTGAAACGCCTGGAAGACCGATCATCTATGGCACGACGGACTATTTCATGAACTATTTTGGACTGACGACGATCGAGGATCTGCCCAATGTTGAAGAGCTTTTTCAAATGCAAGAGAACGAATCGTTCGATCTATTTAATTATGGCTTGGACGAGGGAAACGAAAACCCCGATGGACCTATTGAAGGAACGGACGGTTTTTTTGCTGATGACCAAATATCGCTGATTTAATAGATTAATGGCATTGGCGGAGTGGTAATGACAGTTTTGCCAATAGATACTGACCTTTCCGGCCGGCAATCAGCCGCAAGCTGGAAAGGGACAAAATGAAAGAATAAAAGGTGAATGAATGGAACGATTACAGAAAGTTATAGCACATGCGGGGATTGCTTCAAGAAGAAAAGCGGAAGAAATGATAACAGAAGGCCTAGTGACCGTCAACGGAGAAGTCGTAAAGGAATTGGGCGTTAAAGTATCAAAAAGTGACAGGGTGGAAGTGAAGGGGATGCCGATTTATCGGGAACAACCGGCCTACTATCTTTTCTACAAACCAAAGAATACCTTGTCCTCCGTCAAAGACGACAAGGATAGAACGGTGGTCACGGATTTCTTTAACGTCAAAGAAAGAATCTATCCTATCGGTAGATTGGATTTTGATACGACCGGTCTTTTGCTGATGACCAATGACGGTGAATTTGCCAATTTATTGACGCATCCGAAATATCACATCGAAAAAACGTATGTGGCAAAAGTCAGCGCAATCCCTACGCGCGCGCAACTGAATAAATTGGAGAATGGCGTCATCCTGGATGGCAAAAAAACATCTAAAGCTAGAACTAAATTGATTTCGGCCAATTCCCAGAAGAATACTGCGATCGTAGAAATCACTATCCATGAGGGCTGGAATCATCAGGTGAAAAGAATGTTTGAACAGATTGGCTGCCCTGTGGAAAAATTGAAACGGGAAGCGTTCGGCTTCTTGACACTGGGCGATTTAAAACCCGGCGAGTACCGCGAACTGAACGCATTCGAAGTGGAAAAACTTAAAAAAATCGCTCTTTCAAATGAGGCGGACGCAAAAAGATAGAGAGAAAATTTACTAAATGCAAAGGATGATTTGAATGGCAAAAGCAGCAGGGAAGATTCTCATCGTAGATGACGAAGAACGGATTCGCCGACTATTGAAACTATATCTTGAAAAAGATGGGTACGAGACATTCGAAGCCGAAGATGGAAAGACTGCGTTGGAAATGATTTTAGCAAACTCGTACGATCTGGTCTTGCTCGACTTAATGCTTCCGGAAATGAGCGGCATCGAGGTGGCAAAATTGGTCCGCAAAGAAAAAGAAGTCCCCATCATGATGATCACTGCCCGCGGTGAAGAAAACAACAGAGTGGAAGGGTTTATGTCCGGAGCGGATGATTACATCGTGAAACCATTCAGCCCAAGAGAAGTGATGCTGCGGGTTGCAGCGGTATTGAAACGCACGAAACCGTTGGAATCTGAATCGAATACGATCGATTTTCCGCAACTCAAGATCTACCCTGACTCCAGGCTCGTATTAGTGGATAATGTGCCGATCAATTTAACGCCAAAAGAATTTGAATTGCTCCTCTATCTTTCTAAATCGCCAGAAAAAATCTTTACCAGAGAAGTGTTGTTGAAAGAAGTATGGCGCTACGAATTTTTTGGCGATCTACGGACGGTCGACACACACGTAAAACGATTGCGCGAGAAATTATTAAAACAATCCAAATCAGTTTCCAAAATGATTGTAACGGTTTGGGGAATGGGCTATAAATTTTCGCCGATCGATTCTGAACGGACTAACGAAAAGAAATGAAAAAGAAAAGAATTTTTTTAAACTCTTGGCTTTTCTTTGTTCTGCTGACAGTAGCGCTGATGACCTTGATGTATATAGGGAACGCCATCACCAATGTGAACACCATCGAAGATACGTACATCACTTTGCTGCAAGAGAAAATGATAGCAACACGGGATAGGATATTGGGGGCTCCTGATAGCTATTTGGCAGAGCCGGCTTCCAGCGGCAGCCAATCATCG
This sequence comes from Trichococcus palustris, assembly GCF_900114465.1. GTDB lineage: Bacteria > Bacillota > Bacilli > Lactobacillales > Aerococcaceae > Trichococcus > Trichococcus palustris. The sequence continues at coordinate 182,701 of NZ_FOTD01000003.1, forward strand.
GAGCTTGGCTATTACATTGAAATAGGTGATCAGAGTCAGTTTGTTATGAATGATGCGGCTCTTGCCAAGCAATCCAGTTCGCTGAAAAAGAAATTATTTGCCTCCGTCCCCCTGGCAAGCGCGTTGGCAAATAAACAAGAGCTATTTGAGAAAATTACTGTCTTTGATTCCAATAATAATGAGTTGCTTTTTTTGACGGATGTTCATTTTTTTGAGCGTGACGGAAAAGCGGGGACCATCATCATTTTTTACAATTTGGATGAGCTGCAGTCCTATCATCTTAATGCGAAAAGCATGTTTTGGTTGCTTCTGTCTATATTTTTGATGGGGGCAATCGCTTATTATCAATATCTGGAGCGTAAAGTATCGGAACCGTTGGAGGCGATGACGGATATCGCCTTTAAATATTCGCGCAATGATTTTTCAAAAAAAATCAAAGTTGAAACCTATGATGAAATTTCGAATCTGGGTATTGCCATGAGCAAACTCGGAAAAGCGATTCAGGCAAGCACGCTGATGAACAAGGAAGAGAAAGAATTGCTGACCCATTTGTTTGAATCGCTGCCTGGAGGGATTCTTTATTTTGACCAAAATATGAACTTGACACTTGTGAATGGTTTCGGGAAAGAATTTCTTGATTTTTGGAGAAAAGCAGACCCTGATGCCGAGAACAAAGCCATGCCTGATCAATTCAGGGAAATGATCCTACATTCGTATGATACGGCCTCCAGTGCGGAAACGGAGTGTCAGTGGCTGCAAAGGTATTTTAATGTGAAAGTCACTCCGTTGGTACAGGCCGAATCGAAACAGGTGCGGGGCGTCTTGGTTGTGCTGCAGGACATCACAACCGCAAAACAATTGGATACTATCCGCGGGGACTTCATCACGAATGTATCGCACGATTTGCGTACCCCTCTGCAGATGATAAAAGGCTACAGCGAAGCGATCATCGATAATATTGCAGAGACCAATGAAGAAAAGATTGAAATGGCGCATATTATTTTAGATGAGACAACCGAGATGAATAACATGGTCAACAATTTGCTGGATTTATCGCGGATGCAGGCTGGATATATCGAACTGAACAGACATGCTGTCGATTTGGCTGCGTTCTTTGAACATCTTTCTGTCCGCTTCGAGAAAAGTTTTAAAGAGTCGGAAATCCATTTCTCTTTTGAATTATTGGATGGCATCGATCATTATCCTTTTGATGAGGAAAAAATGAACCAGGTATTTTATAATCTGATCGACAATGCGGTTCGCTATTCTGCGGAAATCGGTGCAAGACAGCAAAAATTCATCCATATAGAAGGAAGCTTGGATGATCTATCCGGTAAAGTGTTATTTGAAGTGAGCGATAACGGAATTGGGATCCAACAAGAGAGTTTGCCCTATATTTTTGAACGTTTCTATAAAGACGATAAATCAAGAACCAATTCAAAACAAAAAAGTACGGGCATCGGGTTATCGATTGTGCAGACAATCGTAGAAGCACATGATGGTAAAATTGAGGTGCACAGCGAGTTGGGCGTGGGTACCACCTTCGTCATCAGTTTGCCGGATCCGGAGCTGCTCTGAACGTCCACTTCCCCCGGGAAATAACTCACTAAAAAAAATATCTCGAATTAATGATATTTATATTGACTTTCCTATCGGGAAGATATATATTTGATTTACAAAATAAAAAAAAGATTCGTCTTCAGGGCAGGGTGAAATTCCCGACCGGTGGTATAGTCCACGACCTCGTATTTCGATACGGGCTGAACTGGTGTAATTCCAGTACCGACAGTACAGTCTGGATGGAAGAAGATGGGGTTTCTTTGAATAGCTTATTCGAGGGCTCTATTTTTATCTATCCATTTTGCGGAGGATAAGAATAGGGCTCTTTTCTATTGAAAGAGACCCATCTCTGAGATGAAATCAACAGGGAGGATTTATTATTATGCAACAGAACAAAACTAAAAAAATGGTGGGCATTTCACTGTTTGGAGCACTTGCTTTCGTATTGATGTTTATCGCTTTTCCGGTCATCCCGGCATTCTCGTATTTGAAAATTGACTTCAGCGATCTACCCATTTTGCTTTCATTTTTCCTTTATGGTCCAGCAGGCGGCATCATTTCAGCACTGATTCGTTCCATTTTACATTACCTTCAAACAGGCGGCGATATGGGTTACCCAATCGGCGATGCTGCTGGCTTCTTGGCAACACTGGCTTATACCTTGCCGGTATATTACTTATTGCAAAAATCTAAAACAAAAGCAGGCGTTATCCTATCCTTGCTTGCCGGCACAATCGTATTGACCGTCGTCTTGTCTGTAGCCAATTGGTATGTCTTCACACCTTTGTACATGAACCTTTTAAACTTCCAAATGGGACCAATAAAAGAGTTGGTATTGGCGGGAATCTTGCCATTCAACATAATCAAAGGATTGGTCATCAGCGCTGTCATCCTGCTGGTTATGCCAAAGCTGAAACCATGGCTTACACATCAAAATATTAAGTTAACATATAAATAAAACGAAAAAGCAGCCGATTGGCTGCTTTTTTTGTTCGGGTATTGATTTTTGGCTACGCTTGACGCTCAAATGGCTCTTCTGACCGCAATATCGCGCCTGTAGGGCATTGTTGGTAGGCTTTGCGAAAGGCATCCATCTCTTCCGAAGGGACGGGTATGATGCCTTTATTTTCGTCCTTACGCGTGAAGGCGATGCCGTCCGGGGTGAAATCAAACAGAGCGGGGGAAATTATTTGGCAAAGTCCGCAGGCGATGCAGTTTTCTTGATTAATTTTGGTATAATACATATATTTTCACTTGAAATCCTTTCATATCAATGTTCTAAGCTTGTTTCAATTTATTTTTCGAAGGAAAGGGGCAGAAAGGGGGCAGAACTATTTCAAGTTGTTTAGTTTGTCCACGATATCCCGCGTCATGTTCTTCGTAACGTGTGTATATATTTCCAACGTGACCTTCGGATCAGAATGGCCAACTCTTTCCATGATGGCCTTCACTGGGATGCCCAACTCTGACAAGATGGAGATATGGCTATGTCTGAAAACGTGCGTCGAAATCTCCTTTTGGATCCCCATGTCAATCATCACTTTCTTCAGGTGGTAATTGATTATGCTGTGCAAGATAGGCGTTCCTTTCGGCATGGCGAAGATATAACCTTTATCATCATAATCCGGATACTCTGATTTGTATAGTTCATTCTCCGATTCGAATAACCGGATGATTTCAATGGCCCGATCCGACAAGGCTACCATGCGATAAGCCGCTGCCGTCTTGGGGGTGCTGATGTATGCATCGGCAACAGAATTCGTATCGGTGGCATAGGTGCCGGATACTTTCACGCAGCCATCGATAATATCGGATGCCCGCAATATATTCGTTTCGCCAATCCGCAAGCCAGTCAATGACATAAACTCGCACAGACGCGAATAACGGACGTTGTAGCGTGACAACCCATAGAGGCAGGTTTCCAATTCATCATGATCTAGGAATTTGTTGCTTATTTTTTCGCGCTCCGACATCGTGATCGGTTTCTTTTTCAGTTCGACATCCGAAACGGGGTTATACAGACAGTAGTTGCGTTTCTTTGCGTATTTGAAGATTTGGTTAACCATTGATTTTATGTTTCTGACGGTATCGAAGCCGTAGTTCTTTTCGTAATAGATCATTTCGAAATAGTCCTGCAGCGTGCCGGTATCGATTTTGGAAACCAACGCTTCTTTAGGGAAGTTATTCATTACTAACGAGAAATATCTTCTTTGCGTTTTTCCGGTCGATGCCTTCACAGTCTGCAGATACTTTGGAAACCATTCGTTGGCCACATCTTCAAAAGTGATATTCATCCCGGCTTTCGTCAGGCTGAAATTCTTGAGGAATTTTTGATTCTTTTCGTCCAGCATCCGCTTGGCTTCTTTTTGAGCACGGGAGCTTTTGCTGGTTAGGGTGACGGAAAACTTCTTTGTTTTCCCGAACAGTTCGTTTTCATAGCGTTCGAAGAATTTGTATTTCCCGTTCGGTAGTTCTTCCATCCACATGCTTTTTCAGCTCCTATCTGTTATAATAGGGCGTAACAAATCGCTCTATTTATGGGCGTTTTTTTGGAAACACCACTTTCGCTTTGGTCGGGGAGAGTGGTGTTTTTATTTTGCGTACAACTCTTCAATGTAAGTAAAAATCCTTGTCATAGTGTTTTCTGGTATGTTTAAGATTTGATAAATATTTTTTCCATTGATCAATTTATTAGGTTCATATGTTTCAGAATCAATATAAGGAAGTAATGATACCAGTAATTCTTGGACGAAATTACTTAGTACAACCTCGTCAAAAGTGTATTTAAGAATTAGTATGATTACTGTGTATAAATCTTTAAAGCCAAAGCCATTATCTATATCACTTTGTGTAAGCAATGTCGTTCCAAAAAACTGTAAGCTGTTACCAGGAGAAATATAATGCTTAATTTTTTCTTTGAAGTTCCTTTTTCCGTGAGCGGCGATGTTTCGATAGTCTCTTAAGAAATTCATGGAGTAATACAGAAAATCCGCATGGCCTCTTTCTGGTAATTCGGAGTTGTTGAAGTAGTCTGTTAAAATCATCTGTTTAAAGTCATAAGGTAAAATTTCGAACCATGAAATTGTATTGAAAAAGGATATGTCATTCACAACAATCCAAGGAGGGATATTAGCTTTATTTTCCTTATAGTAATAGGTAACGGAACCTTGTTTGCAATTCCTGATGCAATCATCTAAATCACGCAAAGTACTTCCTCTCAGGCGCCGGCTATCAAGATACAAACCTCTTTTTAGATAACTATTATCACCAGTGTTTTCTACGCCGAATGTATTAGCAACAACATAGGAAACGCGTGTTCGTAGTCCGCGTTCAATGAAGAGGATATATTTAAATATTAAACTACTAATATTCGTATCTATATAATATGCTACTGAAAAATCTTCAAAACAAGTTCCGTCTATCATAATGTCGGTTTCACCAGGCTTTAGAAATAGATGTTTATAACCGTTGATTAAGGTGTAATAAGAATGATTTTTAAGTGAATTAATAGTAAAGTCTTCCGATATAATATCGATGTTTTTCTCTTGTATTTTTACAAGTTGTTCTTCAAATGACTTGAAAGGAATATTGTCTGACATAAAAAAACGGAGCCTCCCTATCTTTCGATAAGAAAACTCCGTACCAACTTCCCGTTGGCGTTTCAGTTAAGTTTATCTTATCGAAGTATTTTGAAACTGTCAACTAATTTTGTTTTTTACTGGATCCCCAATTGAAATCAATGAATTAGAGATAGCCCAATGTTTATTTTCATCTGGATTTACTTTTAATTCATCGTAAGTAACATATATATTCTCTTGTAATAAAGGAGTCATAGCAATTGAAATTTTGTTTCCTTTTTTTCTAACTACCTTTTTACAAACTGAAAATTCTTGATATACTTCGGTAACTTCAACTGTCTCTTTAATGAAATCATATTGTCCGAGTTTTTGATTTGTTATAGGATCTTCAATAATTTTTCCGGATTCATATATATAGATTTTGTCTCCAACAGAAACTGAGAACTCTCCAACATTAATTATTACCGTATATTCATTTGGTATCTCAACTATATACCCAATTGCATTTTTATCCATAAAGTTCTACTCCATTCTTTATTATAATAAGGAAAAGGCAAATTCATACTTTCATCCGAACACTCTGATATACTTTTCACTCCTTACCGTCCAAAGTAGGGGAGTGGGGATTTTTGTTTATAATCCTAGTATTTGCTTCTTCTTAGCATCAAATTCACTTTGCGTAAGAATATCCATGTCAACAAGTTCTTTTAACTCTTTTAATTGATCAGGAAGGCTTTTTTCTTGGGCGGCTGCGGTTACCACCTGAGATGGTATGTTTATCTTGTCCTTAATAATTTTGATAAGCTCTATAGTTCCATGATGCATGCCTGTTTCGACTTTTATTACATTTCCACTAGTATGTATTTTAAGTTCCCACAATATCGAACCTTTGTTATATTCAACAGATGAAATCTTGTTATAGTCAATTGTTTCCAAATTAAAGCCTGTCATTTTTTTCCCATAAGCAAGTACTCTTTTATTTGTTGCGATAAGGACGCCGCTAATTTTTGTATCTGCATTCAATAATTTAGCATCATACACTCCAGACACATAATCAATAAGTTCTTCGTTGTCTTCAAAATGATTTTTTGCATCATTTAGAATCTTAATTGTTGATTTTCCGGTTTTTATTTTTTCTTCATTAATTAATTCTTTTTCAAGTTTAGCGTTTTTCTTTTCTTCCGCCATTAGAATTTTTGCTGTTTTTTTGTCCTCATTTCTACTAAAAAGGCCCATATGATTTCCTCCTATTATTTAAAAATACGCTTTATCACTCGCTGCTATGCTAAGCAGGGGAATGGGGATTTTTTGTTTATAATTCTTCCCTATAACTCACATTCATCGATTTTTTCAGATCCCGCACTGCAGCACGTAAGACTTCGCGAACGTGAGCAGGATCCTGAACTCGACGTAGAACTAACACCGGCGTAGACGAGTCTTTGCTGATAATCTCAACATCTCCTATTTTCAATACCTTCTCTTTCAAGCCTTGTTTCACGTTAATATCTTTGATTGTAAAAAGTTCTATTTCTTCTCGCTTTTTAGATACCACACCTTGTTTTTCTATAATAAGACGTTCGGAGGTAATCGTGTAATTCTCTTTAGGCATAGAAATATCAAATTTCCCACCAATGTTGGCCTTTTGATTTTCCATTCCAAACATATAAGTCGAGAAGGTTAACAGTTCCTTTTCTCCGTGTTCCTTAACAGGTTCAACTGTAGCTGCAGCACTTGTAGTCGATCCTCCAACTTTATATCCGCATTCCGGACAAAACTTCGCACCCTCAATATTATTACCGCATTCTGGACAAAACTTCATAACAATCTCCTCCTGAAATATATTTCAAAAAATCCTACAAATCAAAAACAACTTCAACGGCTTTACCAAGTATTCTCGCAGGATTATGCTCCGTAATAATATAAGGCGCATATGCACTATTTTCAGCCACTAGCATTATGATATCCCCTTGCTTCTTCACACGCTTCAAAGTAGCCTCTGTGTCTCCGTTCACAAGCACCGCCGCGATTTCGCCGTCTTCAACCTCTTCCTGAAGTCTGATCAGAACATCAGCACCGTTTCTGATTGTCGGCTCCATGCTGTCGCCGGCAGCCTTCAGATAGAAAGTTTCGCCACCCGGTAGGGTATCCTTCAGATGGTAACGATAGCCGATTATGTTCTCATCTGCTAATATCGGATCGCCGCATGCGATGGTTCCGATAATAGGTATAGCGATCATATTGTCGGCGGATATAGGGATTATGTTAGTTGGAGCAGAACTCGGTGTGTCAATTCCCATCAACCACGCTTCGCTTACGCCTAAAGCCTTAGATAACTTGAAAATATTATCTTGTTTAGCTTCGTAATCACCTTTTAACCATGCAGTAATGGAAGACTTATTTATCCCCGTTCGTCTCGCTAATTCTGCCGGTTTAATACCTTTTTCAGCGATAGCTTTATTCAATCGTTCTTTAAATGATTCAACCATATTTTCTATCCTCCTTTATGTAATATTTATAATTACATAATAAAGAAAACTTAACGCAAATACAAGTTTAACGAAAATAAAATTAAGATTTCTGAATATTTTGTGTTGCAATCATAAAAATAACATGCTAAGATTAGGTTGTTCAGAAAACTGAACTTTAAATTTAAAGGAGGTGAAAATAAAGTGAGCTTCGAATATAACAAATTACGCGGTCGCATCAGAGAAAAATTCGCTACGCAGGAAGAATTCGCTATCGCGCTAGGCATGAGTACTGTCGCACTATCAGGAAAATTGAACGGACATACTTTTTTTACGCAACCGCAAATAAAAAAAGCTTGTGAGCTCTTGTTGATAGAACCTAATGAAGTTTCTGAATATTTTTTTGTTAAAAAGGTTCAGAAAACTGAACTAAAATAGAAAAGGAGGAGCAATAACATGAATGAAGAAAAAATACAATTGTTACTACAAATAACTGATGGGCTCAGTAAATCTGAATGGGAAAGAGTTGTTGAGGTGGTTAATCAAAATTACTCCTATCAAGCTGCTAAGGTGCAACTTAACAGCCATGATAAGGAGCTTATAGGTCACTGGTTAAAGAAATAGTTTAAGACTCGACAATCTGAATGAAGATCGGATGAATCCGATAATCGCGATTCTTGTAATGAATCACGATGTAATCCTGATTGTACATTGTGTTTTCTTCCTTTTTCTGAATGGGACTAAACAATTCAGCATTTTCTTCCCACCATATATAGGGAGAGGTCATGCGCGGACCCATTACACATGAATCATCTGTTGATAAATCAACCCAGCTACCAATTAAATTGGCGTAAACCTTTGTAGACATAGTATCACCTCCTTTAGAGCATTATCTCAAAGGGAACCAACAAAAGAAAGAAGGGAACAAAATGAATAATTTGCAAATACTAAATAGATCAGCAGCAATCGATTCGAGGGAAGTTTCAACAATGGTTGAAAAAAGACACACAGAATTACTTAGAGATATTCGTACATATATCAACTATTTAGCCGAAAGCAAAATTGCGTCGGGCGATTTCTTCATAGAGTCAACTTATACGGATGCTAACAACCAAGAACGTCCATGTTTCTTGTTAACAAAACAAGGATGCGAGATGGTGGCCAATAAGCTGACTGGAAAGAAGGGCGTGCTGTTCACCGCGAGATACGTCAAGAAGTTCAACGAAATGGAATCGATTCAGCCAAAGAACTCGTACATGATTGAGGATCCAATCGCAAGAGCACAGGCGTGGATTGAGGAGCAACGGGAGAAGCAGAAACTGCTCGAAACGACTGAGGTACAGGCGCAACTCATTGCGGAGTACGAACCAAAAATCGGATACCTGGACAAAATTCTCCAATCAAAAGGTTTGCTTACGGTAACGCAGATTGCTGCAGACTATGGCTTGTCCGCAAGAGAACTGAACAAAGTCTTACATGAGGAACGTGTGCAGCACAAGGTTGGAAATCAATGGATCTTGTACAAAAACCACATGAATAATGGGTACACCAAATCGAACACAATTAACATCGTACGGAGCAACGGAGAGCCTGACACACAGATGCAGACTAAATGGACGCAAAAGGGAAGGTTGTTCATTCATGAGCTGCTTGAAAGACGCGGGATTATCGCATTAATGGATTTAGAAATGGAGGGGTGAGAGGGATGGGAGATACAGAAAAAGAAATGCCCACTATGGAATCGAAAGATTCAATAGAAGGCAAAAAAATGAACATGAATCTAAAAAGCGGAACCGTTAGATTTGGCCAAGAAACAGATGTTCGCATAGTTCAGCGTACCGCAGACGGACTAAAGATTATTCCGCTTGTAGAAGAAATGGAGGTTTAAGAGGATGGAGAACGGCATTTTAAATCAAGAAAAATATCAAAAGTTAGTCATAGAAACAGAAAACGGCGAAAAAATAGCAGAAGTTACTGCTGAAGAGGCAACTCCTGCTGAAGGTTATATTATTCGGCTTATTCCGCAATATGAGAATTAGCCTTTTGGAGGATGTGGATCTTTTCCGTAACTATCCTTGGCACGGATTTTACCATCAACTCCATGGATGACAACTTCGGACTTCTGGTTTTTAGCGATGTTTTTGGCAGCGTCAATTGCTTTGGCTTGTGTTTCGTGTTTACTAGTGACGCGCTTATTTCCTGCTCCTAAAACATTCCAAGTTCCATCTTGATTTCGAGTTACATGTTGATCTCCCATAAAAAAATATCACCTCGCTTCTTATACATAGATTTGCAGGAAACTCCGGTCGAAGGCGAGTCCTACAAACAAAAGTATAACACGATATATCACGGAAAGTTACCAAAAAAATACAATATATAGCAATTAGGGGGTGGTTCTATGTGGGACACCATCGAAAAAATATTGAAAGAGAAGAATTTGAACCAGGAGCAGCTGGCCAAACGCATGAAGGTTCATTCCGGTACCGTATCAGATCTAAAAAAAGGCAGAATCAAGAAGCCCAGTTTCGAGCTGATGTGTAAGATAGCCGATGCATTGGAAGTTAGCTTAGATGTTTTTAGAGAGGAGTGAGTAATATGCCGAAACCGGTAACGATTAACCTAAGTGAAGTGGAACAAAATCCAGAGCGCGCTGCAATCAAATACGGCAACAAGGACGTCGTATCCAAGATGTATAGCGTGAGCAGGACGACAGTGACGAAGTGGATTGCGGACATGCGTGATAATCCAAAGTTTGCGGACGGCGTTGTGAACCCGACACATAAGATTGTGTTGATCAAATTGGATAGGTTCGAAGACTATTTCAGATGGTTGGAAGATAACAGGTATAGGAGGTAGAACATGAAAATCTTTTCAAATGAGTTTGAGGAGATCCTGGTCAAAACGATTGTATATGGCTTGTTGATCGGATTGGCGCTGATATTGTTTGGCATAGCCGGAGGTATAGAACAAGGACTCATAGGAGGTTAATGATGATGAAACCAGAAAAGTATATTGAAATGCTGATTCAAATAGAAGCGGCGGAAAACTGTTTTCGCGACATGCGTATTAGTGCAGCAAGGTATCAAGCTGAAGCTGATAGAGCAGCGAGAAAGGCGCGTGCGTTCGAGCATAAAATTGTCAGGCTGCAAAGACAACTAGAAGAAATGGAAGAGGAAGGGATGCAATGAGTTTAGCTTTATTATCAAATGCATTGGGCAAACGTGGCATATCGCATATTCAAAGCAAGGTGGATGCCGGTTTCGTGAAAGTTTATTGGATCATTGATGGTGCATCGTTGCCGGTAGTCCTAGTGAACGTGAATAAAGGGACATTCCTGGAGCTGCGTGACTTCGAAAGGTTAGATAAATATGCAAAGAAAGTTCTCTCTGCAGTCAAAAAAGAATACAAAAAAAGCCGCTGATAGCCGGCAAGCAAAATCAGCGGTTAAAAAATAATACTTTTATAGGAGTGAGTATATCATGAACAGAACAAATTTTGAACGGTTTTTGGAACCGGATGAGCCACAGCTATTCGGTTCTGACTGGGAAGGAAACGAAATTTATGATGGTGATGAATACGTGGAGACGGAACTGGGCCTTGTCCGTTTGGAAGACATTTCCCGGTTCGTTAAGGAAACACAGAAAGTGATGGTGGCAGGAGAATGAGGAAGAAAGTATCCACTAAAAATATGACCCGATTCGATTGGCTGGACCTGAGACGGACCTCCATCGGCGGAAGCGATGTGGCAACCATTCTTGGATTCAATAAATACAAGAGCCCCTATCAATTGTGGCTAGATAAGACGGGTCAAATCGATATCGATACAACAGATTCAAGCGAAGCAGCTTATTGGGGGAATGTGTTCGAGCAGACGGTCGCAGAAGAATTTTCAAGACGGGCAGAAAAGAAGGTGCGCCAAGACAATCACATGTATTTCCACAAAGAATATGATTTCCTGAGCGCAAACGTTGACCGTCAAATCGTTGGAGAAAATGCCATCCTGGAATGCAAGACAGCCAGCGTGTATTTAGCAGACAAGTGGACGGAAGAAAACATACCGGAACAATATATTTTTCAGGTGCAGCATTATCTCAACGTCTTGGATAAAGACTATGCCTACATCGCTGTATTGGTAGGCGGACAGAAGTTCCAATGGAAGCGAATAGAAAGAGACCAGGAGTTGATAGATCTCATTCAGGAGCGTCTGATTGCATTCTGGACTGTCAATGTAAAGCAAAATATCGCGCCTCCGATTGATGGCAGCCAAGCAGCAACGGATTTCCTGAAAGAGCGATATGCCAACAGTGAAGCAGGGAAAGAGATCACCTTGTCCTCTTCCTTTGATGAAACAATCGCTTTACTGAATGAAGCGAAGGCCGCCAAGAAGACCGTAGAGGAAACCATCAGCTTATACGAGAATCAGATAAAGTTGGCGCTTGGAGAAGCGGATGCGGAGATAGGCATCACCCCAACGAATCTCATTTACTGGAAGCCAGTCACCACAAACCGATTGGATACCAAGACTTTGCAAAAAGAACAACCGGATATATACGAAAAATATGTGAATGTGTCGCAATCAAGAAGACTAACGATAAAGGGGATTAAATAATCATGGCAACGAATTCAAGTTTGAAAAACCAACTACAAAATAACGGCAACCAATCGCCAGGGCAAACGAAACAATTGGGGCTGAAATCACTGCTTAATTCACCGGTGGTTCAAGATAAGTTCAAAGAGGTCCTGAAAGACAAATCGCAAGGATTCACGGCTTCCGTCCTTAGCCTGGTGAATAACGATTCCTACTTAGCTCAAAGCGATCCGATGAGCATCATCACCTGCGCCATGACGGCCGCAACGCTGGACCTGCCCTTAGACAAAAACCTCGGCTACGCCTACATCGTGCCATTCAGGGATTACAAGGATGGCAACAAGCAAAAAGGGCAATTCATCCTGGGCTATAAGGGTTACATTCAGTTGGCCCAACGATCTGGCCAATACGAAGCATTGAATGTCATTGAGGTTTACGAAGGTGAATTGACATCCTGGAACCGACTGACTGAAAAATTCGAGTTTGATCCAAACGGAAAGCTGTCTGATGTGGTTATTGGATATGTCGGCTATTTTAAATTGCTGAACGGATTCGAGAAAACTGTCTATTGGACCAAGCAGGAAGTGGAAGCACACCGCATTCGCAACAACAAAACCAAAAACAAAACGGAACTTTCAGGCGTTTGGAAGACAGATTACGACTCAATGGCAAAAAAGACTATCCTCCGGAACATTCTTTCCAAGTGGGGAATCTTATCCATCGAAATGCAAAAAGCCGTCACAACGGACGAAACCGTCCAAACGCTCGATAAGGATACTGGTGACATTCGAGATATTACTCCAGAAAATAATCTGGAAGATTTTGAAGCAGTTCCAGAAGTCATTGCCATTCCTAAGACAAATGAATTTGTAACGGAAGATGGCGAAATTATCAATCTGGAAGATGCCGCAGCACAAGAATCATTATTCGAAGAAAGAACAATCAAGCCGAAAGATTAACAGAGAGGGGAGGCTTCCCCTCTTGATTGTGAGGTGAAAGAGAATGGCTGACAACAAAAAATACTATTACCTAAAACTTAAAGCAGATTTCTTTGAAGGCGACTCAATGATCGTCCTTGAAAGTATGCCGGATGGATATAAGTATTCCAATATCCTTTTGAAGCTTTACTTAAGAAGCTTGAAGAACGAAGGGAAGTTAATGCTTAATGAGCGGATTCCTTACAACGCAACGATGTTAGCGCAAGTCACACGGCATAGTGTGGGAGATATAGAGAAGGCCGTTAGGATATTTACGGATCTAGGTTTAATTGAACTATTGGACAACGGGGCTATATATATGAGCGACATTCAGAATTTTGTAGGGAAATCTTCAACGGAAGCCGACAGAATTAGGGATTATCGCAAAAGAATTGAAGGTGAGAAACAGGTAGAAATACCTGAAAGTGTTACAAATGTACGTACAAACGTACTAGCAAATCAAAGACATTTGTCGGACGAATGTTCGTACAAAAATACACCAGAGATAGAGATAGAGTTAGAGAAAGAGTTAGAGATAAAGATAGAGCAAGAGACAGAGAAAGAAGCAAAATCATCCGGCGGCGGCGTCCATTTGTTTTATCAACAAAATTTTGGAATGCCAACAGCATTCATCATTCAAGATTTGGAAAATTGGATAAATGATCTGAGTGAAGATGTGGTTATTATGGCGCTTCAAAAAGCGATAGAAGCTAATGCACCGTATTCCTATGCCAAGGCCATTATGAAGAGCTGGGCCAACAAGGGAATCAAAACGATTGAAGCGGCGGAAGCTGAGTCAGTTGGAAATCAGAAGCAAAAACAAAATCCATGGCAGCAACAACCGAAAAAAGAAATAACACCTGCATGGACTGAACAACCGCGGACGGAGACAGCACTTGATCAGGAGCAGCAAGCAGCAATAAACGCTCGTATCGCAAGGCTACAGAGTTCGAAGAGGGAGGCATAAAAATGAACGGAAAGTATTGGATTCAAGGCAAGTACACGGGGCGCTATTTCATTGACGGATTCGGCAATCGCTTAGAAATCTATTGGGCCGATGCGGTGCAACTGGTGAATGACCATCCGGAATTTGAAATGATTGAGGTTGACGACAGCTATACACCCATAGAAGTGAAGCTTTCGGGGCCGGATGAAATTCAACTGGATCTATTCACGACAGCGGAGGTTGAAAGATGAATGAACAGCTGAGCCTGCTTCAAGATGCGCCGACTGTCCAGATAGACGAAACGCACTGGGAAATATTCAATGATCAAAAACGTGTAGGATTTTTCGAATCGGACGGAACGCGTTATGAGTATACATCATGTGTTGGTGCCTGGTGCGGTAGCTCTGGGCCATTGGATAGTGAAAAAGAAATTAAATTTTATTTGGAAAGTGCTGCTGCTTTCTTGATCGCTCATGATCGTTATGAGGAAATGAAAAAATGGAGTAGGAAAGTGAGGAAGTAGCGGAATGAATAAACGCCAGTTAAAAAAGAAAGTCAAGCAAGCATTGCGGCGTGGGCCGCTGCTGATGACTGCAGAAGATCGGCATATCGTCCGAACATACGGAAATCGCTATTACACGCAAGAGCAAGTTTTTTGTTTAATCGATGCAGAATCGTGGCGCAAGCTTGGGGAATATATCAACGAAGTTATTGAAGCGGTGGTGCAAGGCATCAAGTCATTTGCGAAATTTATAGGCGAATTCGAATATATACCTGTAATCGAGGATCTGGAGGATGAGGAATGAACTTGTATATTTACACTGGCTACCAATGGCGGTTGATGACAGACGAGGAAATTTTGATCATGAGTTCTGAAAACGTGGTGCCAATCAAGCCGAAGCATCCGGAAGCCGGGGACATTTACATAGAGCAGGAGGTACAGAATGACGGGATTTGAAATAGTCATCATCGGATTAGTGGCCGTTATCCTCATGGGGTACCTTGAAATACTGACTCTATTGGACAATAAACGGAGGTATAAGAAATGATTAACAATGTAGTGCTAGTCGGACGCGTAACGAAAGAGCTTGATTTGAGGTATACACCGGCAGGAAAAGCCGTGGCGCGGTTCAATCTGGCAGTCAATCGTGATTTCAAAGATGCAAACGGGAATTCCCAGGCTGATTTCCCAAGTTGCCAGGTGTGGGGGAAAACAGCTGAAGCCATGGCTGATAACTTGCGGAAAGGCTCATTGATTGATGTAACCGGACGGATCCAAACAGGCAGCTACGAGAAGGATGGTCAGAAAATCTACACGACTGATGTCATTGTTGAAAAGTTCCACTTCCTGGAGGCTAAAAATGATAATAGCAATCGTTCGAGCGGTCAACAAGACAACGGGAATAACCAACAAAATTCTGGTGGGCATCATCAATCAACTGATCCATTCATGGGCGTTGGTGAGCCTATTACTGTTAATCCTGATGACCTTCCGTTTTAAGAAATGGGGACCGAACGATGAGAGTGAGTGAAAAATACGACGAGGAAAAACTGGATGGAGCCCTTGAAACCAGGGGAGTCCATGCCAATGCGCCGGATTCCTATGCAGAAGATAGCCAGTTCCTGCGGCACATGCGCACTCTGGACACGCGACGCCTAACGCCGACAGAGGTGAGGCGATTGATCAGAATAGCCGAAAACGGCATGCGCGTGAGGTTTGCGATTGAAAAATGGCTGGCTGACATAAAGAGACGCGAAGCCGAGAAAATTGCAGACAAGTCGATTAATAACGGCTTGAAGTACAGTGAGATTTACAGGCGTTTAACCAGCCAACTGAGAGGGATGAGGTGAGTGCGTGAGTAAATACGGAGCGAAAAAGGTCACGATCGACGGCATCACGTTCGACAGCAAAGCAGAATCACGTTATTACGAGTATCTTCTTAAACTAAAAAAATCGGGTCTTGTAGAAGATTTCTCCATGCAGCATTTACATTACTGGACAGGTTTGCTCATCCGCAGACGGGTAGAATCGTGCGAGCCATCACCTACAGGGCTGATTTCGAAGTATTATACGCAGATGGCCGGATAGAGGTTGTCGATATCAAAGGTTTCCTGACACCTGAGTTTAAAATAAAAGCAAAATTGTTCATGTTCCGTTATCAAATTCCGTTGGTGCTGCTGAAGTGGAGTGCAAAAGACAAAAAATTTGTGGAAGTCTAGGAGGAGATTGGATGGCTTTTAATTTCTTTATTCGCAAAAAAGAGGAACCGGTGCAGCAACAAGAGGCTCCGAAGAAAAATGTGGTCAACGCGGATCTATTGCTCAAGAGAATAGAACTGATGCATGATACGCACTACAGCGTTGCGAGGCACAAAAACGGAAAAGGCGAGCCGCGCGGATACTGCAGGGCGCTGAAGGACATCGAAGAAATAATCAAAGACATGAAAGAGGTAGAGGCATGAGCGACAGGAACACACAGTCAGGGTTACCACCAGAAAAGGATTACTGGTCAATCGTAAGAACAGCGTTCGAGGATGATGTGATGAATAACGGCTTCCAAATGACGTTAAACAATGGCATTTATGATATTTTCGAATGCGGGTTCCTTATATATACGCTTGATGGAAACAAACTGATTTATAAAAAAAGATATTACTGCAAGTTCGTTGATGATGATCGGACAGCCGTATTGGAAAAGATACTATACAAACATTTTGGCTGGGGCGGGCCAGGCAGTTCGCTGATCAGCGAAAAAATAATTTCTTGAGAGTACAACAGAAATAAAGTGTTTCGTGAATTTTGGGAAAAGGTGGATGTAATTGGCAGAACAAATACCGGAAAAATGGATTGAAGTGATTGCAATAACCGTATTAAAGGAGCAAAAGAAGCAAGAACGCATTGCATCAAAAGAGCAGCATGATCGTCGCTTTCGTAATACCGAACTTCTCGTGAAAAATTACCGCAAGTTAAGCGCGCATTGCGAGAACTTGCCGGAGCAAATTGGCATTATTCATCAAGAAATAGATATGGGATTGCTGGAACACATTGACCTGAATCTGAAAGAGGTCATGAAGTCCAAGCAGAAAACAAAAATGATCATGGATTATATCGATGCGATGCTGCTGGCATACAGATCATTGGCGGAACGAGGCGGGGATGTCGCTAATCGCAGGCATAAAATTCTCCAAGATATGTATCTGAAACCCGAATATGAAAATCCAACCGCGTTAATGGAACGCTACGGCGTCGAAAAGACGACTTTATATAAAGACTTAAAGAAGGCAATCGAAGAATTCTCCGTCGTGCTCTTCGGGATCGATGCCTATGTTTTACAGACGAGCGGAAAAAGAGTGGACGAAAGGTGAACTGAAAAGGTATATACTGTCTTTGAAGGGGTCTGCAAAAAATCAGGCTCCAATGCCTCCTTTTTATTTATTGGCCCCGCACATTTGTGTGGGGTTTTTGGTATAGTTAATAAAAGGGAGGTGTGAAGCGATGGATGGTTATAAAGTGCAAATTTACGTTGTGAATGATTCTCATGATTCGGCAAATGGAAAGGAATTTACTTTCCCAATTATTCCAAGAGTAGGTGATTTAATCGATGTGAAATACAAAATCGATGAAAAAAATCATCCGAATTTAGGCGTTGTTGGTGTGTTTGAAGTTAAGCGTGTATACATTCATGAATTCGGGAGCAAGTATGATGCTACGTTGCATGTTGAAGGTGATGAAGAAATCGCATAATTATTAGACCTCACTTGAGGTCTTTTTTAATACAAAAAATACAGGTGGTGATGGAAAATGGCAGGATTGACGTTAAAGCAGCAACGGTTCGCAGATGAGTACATCATCTGCGCAAACGTGGAACAAGCTGCACTAAAGGCAGGTTATAGCAGATCATATGCAAGAGCGAACGCTTATAAATTATTGGCAAATGTGAGCATAAAGGCTTATGTAGATGAACGACTAGAAGCTTTGAATTCAGAAAAGGTGGCTGATCAGCAAGAAGTGATGGAGTTTCTTACTTCTGTTATGCGTGGCGAGGTAACGGAGCCGGTACCAATTTTTGTGGGCGATGGCTTTCAGGAAGTGATGAATTTAAAACCAAACGTCCAAGCCAGGAGAGCTGCCGCAGTGGATCTCGGCAAGCGCTACGGCATGTGGACGGAGAAAATAGAACAGACCAACCGCAACATCGAAATTGTTGTCGGCGATTGGGATGCTGACGATGAAGACTGAAACGAAACCATCGATTAAGATTGAATTTAAGTACCCATCCAGAGTTTTTAATAAGCACATATACGAGAAGCTATATGATTACGATACATTCACTGAAGCCCACTATGGGGGCGCCTCATCCGGTAAATCTCATGGCGTTGTCCAAAAAGTAGTTCTGAAAGCTTTGGGTGAGTGGAAAAAGCCTCGTAAAGTGTTGTTCCTACGTAAAGTGGGCGCAACTCTTAAGGATTCCATTTTTGAAGATGTGAAGCAATGCTTGATTACCTACGGCGTGTTCGATTACTGCAAGGTGAACATGACGGATTATCGGATCAAGCTGCCGAATGATGCAGAGCTGATCTTCAAAGGAATGGATAACCCAGAGAAAATCAAATCGATCAAAGCCATTTCGGATGTGGTTATGGAAGAGGCATCCGAATTCACAGTCGATGATTTTACCCAGCTCACTCTGCGGCTCCGGGATAAAGGCCACAAACAAAAGCAAATATATCTCATGTTCAACCCGGTTAGTAAAACTAACTGGGTTTTTAAGTATTTCTTCGAAAAGAAGCCGGCTAACACGGTCATCTATCAGACGACGTACAAGAGCAACCGTTTCTTGGATGAACTCACGAAGCAAAATATCGAAGAGTTAGCGAATCGGAACCCTGCGTACTACAAAATATACGCGCTTGGCGAGTTTGCTACCCTGGACAAGCTAGTTTTCCCAACCTATCAAAAACGGCTGATAAACCGCGACGAAGTGGCTCAGTTAACGTCCTACTTCGGTCTCGACTTTGGTT
This sequence comes from Trichococcus palustris, assembly GCF_900114465.1. Taxonomy (GTDB): domain Bacteria; phylum Bacillota; class Bacilli; order Lactobacillales; family Aerococcaceae; genus Trichococcus; species Trichococcus palustris. The sequence goes on from NZ_FOTD01000003.1 coordinate 201,836, forward strand.
ATATCAATGACCCGTCTGCATTTATTCACCTGAAAATAGATGAACAGAACAAACGGATTTATTTCCTCGAGGAGTATGTGCGAAAAGGATTGCTGAATGACAAGATTGCCGAGGCTATATTAGACCTGGGTTATTCGAAAGAAGTCATAACCGCTGACTCTGCGGAAAAGAAATCCATTGCTGAAATTAGACAGAAGGGAATCAGCCGGATCCGAGAGGCGAAGAAAGGTCCTGATTCTGTCATCCAAGGAATCCAATTTCTTTCGCAGTATGAATTTATCGTTGATGAACGCTGCGTTAAGCTGATTGAGGAGCTGGAAAACTACACTTGGGTGAAGGACAAAGGCACAAATGAGTACATCAACAAGCCGGTAGACAGTTATAACCACGTTATCGATGCTTGCCGTTATGCGGTCGAAGGAATTCGTAGCAAGGTCAAACTAAAAACAATAAAAGGAGGGCTATAAGTGATATTGATTCATCCTGCAGAGGAAGAAGTAACCGCTGAAGTAGTGAATAACTTCATAGAAATTCATCAGGCCGAACTAGCTCGATACATGCGACTGAAGAACCTTTTTGAAAGCCAGGCTCCGATACTCAGTCTGGATAAGAAAGAGCCCTACAAGCCTGACAATCGCCTGGTAGTGAATCATGCAAAATATACGGTCGAAACATTCAACGGCTACTTCGCTGGAATACCTGTGAAGGTCAGCCATGAAGATAAAAATGTCAGCGAAAGAATTGAGCAATTCTTAAGAATGAATGATATGGACGATAATTTCGCGGAGTTGAGCAAGATTACCTCGATCTATGGCCATGGATTTGAATTGCTCTATCAGGACGAAGAATCTGAGACCTGCTGCACGTATAACAATCCGCTGGATATGTTTATCGTCTATGATGACACGATTGCGCAGAAGCCTTTATTTGCGGTTCGGTATCAGTTCGATTCGGAAGGGAAGATAAATGGACAGCTGTTCACTAAAAACGAGGAGGTAGCCATTGTCCAGGGTGAAGAAGATTTAGCGTTCGCAGAAACAAAGCTACACTATTACGGTGATGTTCCCGTGATTGAATACATTGAGAATGAAGAGCGGCAGGCGCTGTTTGAGCCTATTGAATCGCTGATCAATGCGTATGACAAAGCCTTATCCGAAAAAGCCAATGACGTTGATTATTTTGCGGATGCATATCTCTGCATTCTTGGTGCAGAGCTGGATGAAGATGGCGTGACGAGAATCCGGGACAATCGGACTATTAATATATTTGGCACGGATGACGCGAGCAAGATTGTCGTTGAATTCCTGCAGAAACCTGATGGGGATACAACGCAGGAACATTTGCTGGACCGTTTGGAGCGTTTGGTTTATCAGATCGCTATGGTCTCAAATATCAACGATGAAAGCTTTGGGAATGCATCAGGTGTTGCACTGGAGTTCAAGCTGCAGCCGATGAAGAATTTAGCCGCAATGAAGGAGCGAAAATTCACGTCAGGCATGAATCGCCGTTTTAAAATGCTGTTCAACCTGCCGACTAACATCGAGGCCAGTAAGAAAGATGAATGGCGCAATCTGAAATATAGATTTACCCGGAACATTCCAAGGAATATCGCGGATGAAGCGGACACTGCCTCATCTTTGCAAGGGGTCGTATCTAAAAAGACGCAATTGAGTGTGTTGTCCATCGTTGATAATGTCGATGATGAGATTGAGAAAATGGCCGAGGAAAACAATTCCGGCAATAGCGGCTATTCTACGGATCCAAACGGCGGCTTTGCAACTGAAGGAAGTTAGGCGATCACATGGCTACTGAAGAGAAAGTTAAATCCAAAGATAATAAAACCTATTGGCTTGACCGGATGACTCAGCTGGATGCGGCTCAGGATAAAAGAAATAATGCGTTCGACAATAAAATGCGGAAAGAATATCACGCGTTGGAAGAGAGCATCAGCAAAGATATCGCTAGCTATTATCAGAAGTACGGAAAAGATGACGTGATCGAGTACCGGAAACTAGTCATTTCCTTGACAGACTCTGAGAGGAATCTCCTGTATAAGGATTACGACGAGTTCATGAGAAGAAATCCAAAGTATTCCCACTTGATGCCGGTCAGGGAAAGCATATATAAGCTGAACCGATTAGAAGGTCTGCAACTATCCACGAGGATGCAGATGGTTGAATTAGGGGCATTTGAGCAAGAGGGATTAGAACAGCTGCTCAAAGAAGCTTATGAAAATGGATACTTATCAACGATGAAGGGGCTGGATAGTGCTTCTTCATTTTTTAGCGTGAACAACGACGCTATGGCTCAGACGATAAACGAGAAGTGGACCAATGGTGCTAATTTCTCTGATCGTATATGGGACACCAAAGAAAAATTGATAAACACACTTAACAATGAAATCCGAGACGGCATTATTCGCGGGGACAGTTATCAGAAGATGACCCAAACGCTGCGGCATAGGGCCGAGGTTGGCGCATACGAGTCTCTACGATTGGTGGCGACCGAAAGTGCGTTCGTTACCAATCAAGCGAACAAACAGGCTTTTATGGATGTAGGGATAAAGCGTTATGAGATCTCTGCCGTTCTGGACAAACGGACAAGCCAAACATGCGAGCATTTAGATGGGCAGCAGTTTAAGTTTAAGGATGCGAAAGTCGGATCGAATTTCCCGCCGTTCCATCCGTGGTGTCGCTCAACGATTTTCGGCATTGAGAACGACTGAGAAAGGAGTTGGATTAATGACAATGTTAACCGTTCTATTATATGGACTTTATTTAGTTGTATTCTCTATTTTTGTAGCTTTAAGCATTCTGATCGTGGGTATCAGTATCAACGAGGTTAAGAAAAGAAAGGAGTAGTGATCCAATATCTAATCTAACGCGAAGGAGGTGGAATTTTGGAAGAAACAAAAACAGTACCAGAAATTATTGATTATTTGATTCTTAATTCAAATGATATCAAAACGTTGGTAATTGCCTTTGAAACGAAAAATGAAATTTTTTATGTTGATGCAAATAATAATGACATTATCGTAAAAATGGGCATGCTTGAATATGCAAAAGAAGTGGCGCTTAGAGGCAATGATACTGATTACGAAAAAAAAATAGACGAACAACTTTAGGAGGGTTGGTATGAAACACTTTATCACGAAGTACGCAGAAGACGGCAAGCGTTTTGCTGAAAGCTGGTTACAAATCGATGCATTCGGCAGGTCGTTTTGCTTCAACAAGAAAAAAATAGAAATTTAAACAGGGGTGTCGAAATGAATTTTGGACAAGCTATCGAAGCATTAAAAGAAGGAAAGACGTCCTGATGTACGGTGACGATGTCGGTGAAGAGATTGAATAGGTGGTGCGGATATGGCGCGAGAATCGGAACATTCGTTTGGAGAATTGAACAAGGTCGAAATAAAAGATGGACTGTTTGTAAATGGAGTGGAAATAAGCCACATACTCAAGGCAAATATCAATATGGATGCCAATAATATTTCGGTTGTAACAATTGAATTTGCTGCAAATATTATTGGAATAGATAAAAAATAATAGGCGGTGTGCTAACGTGCAGTATTTACCTATAATCACTATATTCATTTCTCTTCTAGCGATAGGCCTATCCATTAGCAACATTCGCTATATAAAGAAACGTGACGCTGAAAGGAAAGCCTATTACAAAAATAGGCAAAACAAATAAATGACTCATGGCCGTGCTTGTTCTCGGCCTTTTTCTTTTGTCCGTTGCCTCGCTGTGGACGCTATAAATAAAGCGTGAGTAAATAGTCAACCGAGACTCTAAACGTGAGGAGAATTACGATGAAAATCGATAGATTCAAGCAATCAAGACCATATTTACCTTTGAAATTACAACTGTTCACTGAGCCACCTGCAGATCCAGCGCCGCCAGTGTCAGACCCAGTGGACCCGCCTGCGGATCCCGCTCCACCCACTGACCCTAAACCGCCTGCGAAGATGTACACACAAGAAGAAGTCGAAAAAATGATGAAAGACCGTGTTGCTCGCGAGAAAAAAGCAGCTGAGGAAGCTTTAGAAGAAGCCAAGAAACTTGCGAAAATGAATGAAGATGAAAAGGCCAAGTATGAATTGGAGAAACTTCAAAGGGAATTGGCTGAATACAAGAAAAAAGATGCCTTTAACGGTTTATCCAAAGAGGCATCAAAAATGCTTTCTGAGCATAATATTCATGCCGATGATGAATTGCTCGCTTTCGTCGTGAAGGGTGATGCAGAGGCTACAAAGTTAGCCGTGGATTCGTTTGTGGCTCTAGTCAACACAAAGATATCTGATGGAGTGAAACAAGCGCTATCCGGCACACCACCTAAGGCAAGCATAACAACTGCCGGTGGAGCAAAGAACCCATTTAGCAAGGAGCATTTCAACTTAACCGAACAAGGTCGTCTGAAAAAAGAAGATCCTGAACGCTACAAAATACTAAAAGCCTTAGCAGGCAAATAAGGAGAGGTTATAAATGACAGTAGTAAAATTAACAGATGTTATTCAACCGGAGGTATTCACTGAGTACGTCATGAATCGAACAGCGGAAAAATCAGCACTCTATCAATCAGGGATTGTCGTGAACGATCCACAATTCAACGAGTTGGCAAGCGGGCCATCCAAATTAATGGATATGCCTTTCTGGAATGATTTGGCTGATACGGAAGCAACGTCCGTTGCTGAAGCGACGGATTTAACGGCACAAGGGATCACAACTGGCAAAGATATTGCGCGTAAATTGATGCGTGCACAAATGTGGGGTGCGAACAACTTGGCTGGAGCATTGTCCGGAACTGATCCATTGGCTAAAATCGGAGAGCTGGTATCTGATTACTGGGTACGCCAAGACCAACGAATTGTATTGGCAATGTTGAAGGGTATTTTCGGCGCAACCAGCATGTCCGGCAATGTATTGGATATTTCAGGAAAAACGGTAGGCGCCAACGTATTGGGTGCGGAAGCATTCTTGGACGCACAACAATTGCTAGGTGATTCTAAAGACCTTCTAACTGCAACAATGATGAATTCTTACACTGAAACATTCTTGAAAAAATTAAACCTAATCGAATATGTTCCGGTAGCTGACCAAGGCAAACCTCTGGCTTACTTCATGGGCAAACGTGTAATTGTTGATGATGCTGTTGCATTTAACACTGGAACGGGCGTAGGTGAAATCTTCTTGTTCGGAGAAGGAGCAATCGGTCAAGGTAACGGTACTAACCCTAATATTCTAGCGACTGAAGTTGCCCGTGATGCTAAAAACTCTGCCGGTATCGACTACTTGATTAACCGTCGTATTCAATTGCTGCACCCTCGTGGAATTAAATGGACTGAAACTGCTGTAGCTGGCGAGTTCCCGACGAATGCTGAGATTCAAACAGGAACGAACTGGACACGTGTATATGACAACAAGAAAATCCGTGTCGCTAAACTAGTATTTGGTACTGTAGCGAACGCATAAGAGAGGATGAACGCAATTGGCTTATATAGCAGTCAGAGAATTTTACGATACGCAGTATGGCGATATCCGTTATCGAGTGGGACAACCTTATCCAAGCGATGGAATCGATGTAAAACCGAGTCATATCGATTATTTGTTGAGTGATGCCAATCAACAGCGAAAAACGTTCATCAAATTCGTTCCGGATGCTGAAACGGATGAAGAAGTTGCGAAAGTTTTCCCTAATCACATCGGAGGCGGCAAATATGAGCTTTCCAACGGTGAAAAAGTGAAGGGCAAGGAAGTGGCGATTGAAGCGGAGAACGCACTGAAAGTCGGTGAATAACCATGACTTTTGAAATCAGCATTATCGATCGTGTGAAGATTCGTATTCCTGAAATCGGATCAGGTCTGATGTATGAACTAGAAACGACTGCATTAGACAGAATCAAACTGCGTTTGGGACTGGCAGAGTTCCCCGTTGAATTGAACTCCATCGCTGTCGAAGTAATCTGCGCTATGTATAATCGATCATTTCATGAGGGAATCAAAACTGAGGGAGTGGACACCTTCAGTACCACTTTCGTGGATGACATCCTGAAGGAATATGAAACGGAATTCTCCAGATATCTCGCTATCAAAGAAAAACAAGCAAATACAAATAGAGGGGTGTTGAGATTCTTATGAGATTTCAGCCCCTTTTGTTTTATAAAAATGAATCGTTGGAGACAGACGCGCTTGGGAACCCAATCAACACGCTGGAGAAATTTTGGCAATCGGATGGCCGCTTTTCCAATTGGACTTCCCAAGAGATTGCTTTGGATAATCGCAATGTAACGATCAACAACCGAAAGATAGTTACCCGGGCATCAAAAAGCTACTTGGAGCAAGCTTACAAAGTTAAATTCGAGGGCCGCTACTACTCTGTAAAAGAAGTGAAGGGTTCGGATTATGATCGTTGGCGCATCCTTATTGTGGATCGTTACGGAAGTGATGGACAATGAAATTTGAATGGAACGGAAAGCAGTTGAACGACCTTCAAATGAAGTTGTTAGAAAAAAGTTTGCTTGATTTTACGGCAGTCAGTAACAAAAACATCCGTGATATTTTTGCTCGGTCGCAACAAACTGGTGGAACGCCTGTTGGGGATTACCTAGGAGGCGGCGGATTACGTAAATCAGCCCGTTACGCTAAGGATGAGATGGGATACTTAATGGACTATGGGCCGCACGTTGAATACGGTCATAGAACTGTAAACGGCGGTTATGTACCTGGTCAGTATTTCCTGAAGCGGAACGTGGATACGCAGCGCCCGATTTACAAACAAGATTTGAGAAACAAACTGAAGGAGTAGGCGCATGATTAAAAAATTGAGTTTCACCACTGTATTAGCTGCAGTGATTAAGACTGTAAAGGCCGGGACCGAGCTGGAATGCTACGACTTAGTTCCAAGCGATGAAGATTATCCATACTATGCAGCTGAGATTATTGGTCAGATTCCAGATCCATCAAAAACGATGTGGAAAGAACGTTATCAAATTGTCATTCATGCGTTTGCTGATGGTTCGAATGGTTCAGTAGCCTTATTCGAAATAATCGACAATCTTGCTGAGGCCATGACAATGGCAATTGAACTGCCTGCCGGCTATGAATTAATCATGCAGACACCGACAGGGGTACAACAAATTTACGATGAAGCAGATGGTTCGAAGCATGCCATTATGGGCTATGACTTCACTATATTCTACGGATTCAAAACCAAAATTTAGGAGGATGATTAAATGGCAGCAGATCCATTATACGCACAATTAACAGGCACGCTTACAGCAGCGATTGCCGGCAAAGATTTGGTGTTGGCTTTATACAACAGCACGACTTTTACGCTTCTGGCCGTAGCCGGACAACAAGGGTTGACAATCAATCGTGATAAGGACACTTTCGAAGTGACTTCAAAGGATTCGAATGGATGGAAAGAGTTTATCGGCGGCCTGAATGAATGGTCCATCGATAATGATGGTATCTATGTGCGCTCAGACGCTACTCATGCGGCTTTGAAAGAAGCGTTTACGTCAGGCGCTCCGATTTTAGTTAAAGTTGTGAATATCAAAACATCAAAGGATATGTTCGGTGGATTGGCAATCTTGAACAGCTACCCAATCGAGGCCCCGTATGATGATGCCGTGACTTATACAATCGGTTTGCAAGGAACTGGGGAATTGGTTGACTTGGCGGATGTCGCATCCACTATTACGCCCTAGTGAGCCAATAGTGGTTACAGTAGCACCGGCTAGTGCTACCGTATTGCCCGGCAAAACCAAGCAATTAGTCGCAACAGTAACAGGAACAGATATCGATACAGTTACATGGACAACAAGCGCAGCTTCAGTTGCTACAGTCGATGGAAACGGTTTGGTTACGGTTTTGGTAGGCGCAACTGCAGCACAAACCGCTACTATTACAGCAAAATCTACGCAAGATGTCACAAAGGCGGCTACAGCGATTATAACAGTCGGCTAGTAGCATAAATAGGAGAGTGGAAATATGTTTGAAGTTGACGGCGTAAGCTATACATTGAAATTTAACAAACAGAAATTGAAGACGATTGAGCTGACTGCGAATACAAGTGTCGTTGGAGAAATCACAAAGAACAATGGGATTCTTCGATACTCTCTGATAGAACAGCTATTCTCTTTCGGATTGGTTGAAGAAAAGACAAATGAAGCAGTGAAGCAGAAAAAAGCACTTGAATTGTTTGAAGGTGTGGTTGAAGAAAATGGATTGATCAGCTTAAATATGGCGATCATTGAAAAGTTGCAAGATGACTTGGGGTTTATGTTCCGTTAGAACTCACCGAGAGCGAGTTTCCTGAAAACGACAATCCTACACCAGCTGATTTACGCCGCGCGGAATTAGCCAGGGATTTCTCTTATGAGAAAGATCTGGCTTTTTTTGTTGTCCATTTTCACATGACGCCGGCCGAATTCGGCATGCTGACTGAAAAAGAAAAGATGTTCATCCGGAAAGAGCATGAGAATAAATTGATTTCGGACACGACCTGGACGCGAAACGCGGTTCTGAATGCTGAGGCAAACCTCAACCGTAAGAAGCATAAACGCTTTATCGAATTGTTCCCTAAAAAGCCTACCAAGGTGGACAAGGAATATAACGAGAATGCAGTGAAAATCATCGAAGAAATGGATCGAAACAACGGTCAATGTTGGATTGAGAAGATATTAAAAGCCGCCGGAATGAAAAAGGCTATCGCTCAAAGAAAGGAGTAAATAATGGCTGATTATGTATTAAGCGCAAATATTACGGCGGATGCGGATAAATTTAAAACTGCGGTTAAGTCTGCAATATCTGACTTGAAAGGTTTAGAAGAAACATCAAAATCAATCAGCGAAAAGATTGCCGGTGCTGGAAAAACAATCAGTATGGTTGGAGCCGGTATGACAGCTGCCATCACAGTTCCGTTTGTAAAAGCTGTCCAGACAACTGCAGACTTTGAACAAGCGATGACAAAAGCAGGGACGATTGCAGGCGCTAGTGCTGAAGAGTTGAAAGCAATGACTCAAGCCGCAGTGGATCTTGGAGCAAGTACTTCCTTATCCAGTAGTGAGGTAGCTGTCGCAATGAGCGAAATGGCCGCAAAAGGTTTCGATGCCAATCAAGTAATTGCCTCAATGCCGGGTGTCATCAGCGCAGCTGAAGCTTCGGGGGAAGACCTCGCATTGGTGGCCGATACGGTTACGAGTGCGTTGAATGGGTTCGGCATGGAGGCGAGTGAATCAGGTCGAGTCGCTGATATCCTCGCAATGTCTGCCAATAAAACTGCTGCAGGCGTGGAAGATTTGAGCTATGCATTGAAATATGCCGGCCCAAGTGCAAATGCCTTAGGAATCAGCATCGAAGAGCTAACGGCAGCGACAGGATTCATGGTTGATGCAGGTATGGCTGGAGGGCAAGCTGGAACAACTCTCCGAATGGCTTTCAGCCGTTTGGTAGATCCAACCAAAGAAGCCACCGGGAAGATGGAACAACTCGGATTTAGTGCAATGGATGCTGATGGCAATTTCAAACCGTTGAATCAAATTGTGGGTGAATTGAGCACGTCTATGGACGGCATGACGGAAGCGCAAAAGCTGTCCACGCTGTCTACCATCTTCGGGACGGAAGCCGCAAGCGGGATGATGATTCTTCTGCAGGCCGGACAAGAAGAGTTGCAAGGCATGACCAAGGAGCTGGAAAATTCCGCCGGAGCCTCTGCAGAAGCGGCTGCTAAAATGAAAGATAATTTGGCTGGTGCGTTGGACGAATTAAGTGGATCCGTTGAATCGGCCACAATTTCAGTAATGAGCCAGCTGACACCTATGATTCGCCAAATTGCGGAAAGGGTCACGAGCTTAGTGAATGCATTCAATGAATTGCCGGATGGAACGAAGAAACTGATTGCTATGACTGCCGGGATTGCGGCTGTTGCAGGTCCAGTGATAACCGTGCTAGGAACAATGATTTGGGGATTAGGTAGAGTTGTCGGGGTACTTGGATTCTTGCTCAGTCCGATGGGATTAGTCGTTGCCGCAATCATAGGATTGGTTGCCGCGTTTGCTACAGCGATGATAAAGAGTGAATCATTCCGGAACACGGTAATAACAGCTTTCAACAACGTAAAAGATATTGCCATGGGGATATTTGCCGAACTCAGCGGAAAAATGAATGCCGTTTGGGAAAAAGCACAACCAGTTATAGCCGGATTTGTATCTAGCGTTCCTGGTCTCTTGTCAGGCATGGGCCAAAAGATGGGGAGTATTTTTGATGCAGTAAAAGAAAAAGTATCGAGTGTCTTCCAAACCATTGGCCCGATCATACAAAGTGCGATCGCATTTATTCAACTGCTACTTGCAAACATCGGAAATTTCATCATGAATACTTTCCAGGCAATCGGCCCTTCGGTCATGAGCTCGCTAGGAAATATCGGTTCACAGATTGGATCGGTATTCAAGACTATCTGGGGTATCATTCAAGCTGTTTATCCAATTTTCACAACGTTCTTCAGCAGTCTATTATCCGGATTCCAATCAGCGGACGGAGCAGGTACTGGCTTTGCCATTAACTTATCAACGATACTGTTTGGTTTGAATCCAATCATCAAAGGAATCATTATATTGTTTCAAAACTTTGGACCTCAAATTGTAACAGCCTTCCAACAGATTGCTACTATGGTCATTCCGTTGATGGCAACTATCGGAACGACAATCGGACAATTGGCAACGGCAATCATACCGCTTGTTATGCAGGCTTTAGCGACACTGATTCCGATAGTTGTTCAGGTTGGAACCACGTTCATGAACATCATCAGTTCGGTATTGCCAGTGGTTATTTCATTGTTCAATCAATTTATTCCAATCATTGTACAAGTCGTTCTGATGTTCGCAAATATCATAGCGCAGGTCGTTCCATTAGTTGGCGTATTGATCAGTTCTTTGCTGCCGGTTATTCAAAATATCATTGTTGCTTTCATGAACATTGTTTCCGCAGTAGCGCCGGCCTTTATTGCGATTATCCATGCGATCATGGCCGTCATTCAGGCACTATTGCCAATCATCATGATGATAATCACGGTTGTGGTTCAAGTATTCGCTGCAGTAATATCGACCATTAGCCCGATTGTAGCCTTTATCGGAACAATCGTCAGCGCGATTATGTCTGTCATCACGCCTATCATTGTATTTGTTGCGGGTGTCATTACGTCGATTGTCAGCTTCATTACGCCTTTGATTCAGATCGTTACGGGAATTTTCTCAACGATATTCACTGTAATCAGCGGCGTTTTCCAAAACATCATGACGTTCATCGGGAGTGCGATTAATTCCATTGGTACCATCATCAGCGGGTTAACGAACACGGTATCCGGCGTATTTAATACCATCTACAGCACGGTTTCTAGTGTCATGAGTAACGTTTCTAGCAAAATCAGTTCTGTCTTTGAGGCAATCAAGACCTCTTGGAACGGGTTGACGAGTTTCGTAAGTGGCGTATTCAGCGGTATCTCAAGCGCTGTAAGCTCACTAGTCGGACAAGTAAAGGGATTCGTTAATGGTGTCATTGGTGGCGTAAACTCGGCAATCAGCATCATCAACAAGATACCCGGCGTTTCCATCGGAACCATTCCCTATTTGGTGAATGGTACGAATAACTGGCAAGGCGGTTTCGCCCGGATGAATGAAGGCGGACGCGGCGAGTTGGTAAATCTGCCGAACGGATCACAGGTTATCCCTCACGATGTATCTATGAAATACGCGAAGGAAGCTGCAAGAAACACAGTCGGAGAATCCGAGGGCGGTTCAGGCGTTTATAACGAGGGGGACGTGAATATTACAATCGATCGATTCGAGAATAACACAGATAGAGATCTTGAAACATTGGCTTACAACCTGGCTTGGATGACGAAGAAAGAAAGGGGGAGATTGAGTGCTTACTGATGCAGATTTGTATGAACAATTACTGGATTCTACTGATCAAGCGGTTTTCGTGTATGGCGATACCGTTTCGAGCGATATGGGCCTTGTAGTCAGTAACGAGACGGCTCAAACGAGTCCAGAAGCGGATATCTCCTTCCAGAAAATTCCTGGACGCGATGGCAGCCTTATTGTTGATAACAAGCGATTGAATAATTTCATTTATCCGATTCACACGTATCTCAGACCAGAAGTAGGTTTAGATATCCATGAAGCAGCTTCTCACATTTCGCAATGGCTAAAAGGGGACGTGCGCTACAGAGAGTTGTATTTGTCATGGGATCCTAATTACATTTACAAAGCCGTTTACAACGAACAGTTCAGCATTACCGACATTCTTCCGAGATTCGGGAAAATCGCTTTGAATTTCAAGTGCCATCCAATCAAGTATCTGATTAGTGGACAAAATGCGCTGGCTCTTACTTCTGGACAGACGTTACTTAATCCGGAAAAAAGAGCCGCCAAACCATTGATTTCCATAATGGGAACCGGAGACATTACCATAAAGAAAAACGGCGTAAACTGGCTCATTTTGAGCGATATCGATGGCTCCATTACCGTTGATTCGGAATCAAAAAGCGTTTATAAAGATGGCCCAAATCTATTTGAAAAAATGAACGCTACTTTGTCGCCACTGTTCCCGCAGTTGGATCCTGGGACGAACGCTATCACTTGGGCAGAAGCCGGATTTGCTGTTAGCATCACTCCGAGATGGGAGGCTATCGCTTAATGGCTATTTTGTATAAAGCGAATGAAACGGACTTCACCCATTTCGGGCTGGGAATGCTTCAGGATGCCATTCAAATCTTTGTTACGGAAGAACGTAACGGGATTTTGGAGTTGGAAATGCAATACCCTGTCAGTGGTGATCGGTTTGCAGATTTGAAACTAGACCGATTGATTAAGGCTGATGCCGGGCATTATTTGAAGAATCAGCGATTCAAAATCATTAGGATTACTAAACCATTGAATGGCATCGTAACCGTTTATGGAGAACATGTCAGTATGCTGACGCGTGATTTACCATTGCCGCCAAACGTGAGTTTTTCCGGTGATGCTACAAGTGCACTGAATACATGGAAGAATTCCATTATCGGAATTGATCCGAACCCGTTCACTGTTTTTTCTGATATTTCATTGCCGGGCAGCGGCTCCTGGTCTATCAAAGACGTTAAGAATGCCAGGGACGCGCTTGGCGGTGTCGAAGGATCACTGTTGGACACGTATGGCGGTGAGTACTTGTTTGATAATTACGATATCAAATTATATGCAAACCGTGGGAAGCAGTCTGGTGCCCTTATTGCATACGGTCGCAATCTTACAGATCTGGAGCAAGAAGAAAATATTGCAGATACCTATACCTCCATCTATCCATATGCAGTAGTATCGGACGATAACCAGAACGAAATCATTCTGACATTGCCGGAATATTATCTTGATAGCGAATATGTCAGCAATTACGCAAGACGGAAAATTCTCACCGTTGATTTTTCCGGGGATGATGTCACAACGGTCGAACAACTACGGACCAAAGCTGAAGCCTACATCATCAATAATCGGATCGGCGTCCCGAAAGTGAATCTGAAAATCAAGTATGTGGATCTGGCCAAAACATTGGACTACGAAGAGACGCAAGCGCTGGAAGAAGTAAATGTCTGCGATTGGGTAACGATCTACTTTGAGGAATATGGAATCAAAACAAATGAGAAAATCATCAAAACGGTTTGGGATGATTTGCTGAAGCAATACGATTCCATTGAAGTAGGGGAAGCTCGGGCAAGTTTGGCGCAGAGCATAAATACAACTGTTGATGGAAAACTGGAGACAGTAGCTGTTAATTTAAATACGATTCGCCTTGCTGCAGATGGCAAAACGAAGATTTACACCGGTTTAGCAGAACCGGTTGCATCGAATATCAATGATTTGTGGTACAAGCCAGTCGATTCCGGAGCGGTGGAGATGTATCGCTGGAACGGAATTATCTGGGCACTACAAAAGACAAGTGCTGATACTTTAGCTGGTACTGTTGATTTTGCTACTGTACAAGCTATTAACATCGATGCCAATGCTATTACGACAGGGACACTTAGCGGCGCAAATTTCTGGCTGAACCTCATCACCGGGCTTATGCGGTTCATTGATCCAGTATCCCAAGACACTTTAGACCTCGACCAAGCAAAAATCATATATGGTGCAGGTACTACATACGAACGCATTCTCGCGTATACATCTGAAGGTTGGAAGTTATATCCGGGACCTAACAACACCGGAACGAACTTGAACACCTCCCTGCGTCTGCATGGTGGTATCACCTATGTAGATTTCTTCGGTGACCTCACTGGAAATGCGCCGGAATCGACGCACAGAGCCCGGGTGGAATCAAACGGCGAATACTTGTATCTCCGCACCGCGAATGGGGAAGTAGTCAAGGTTATTGACTGGGGCGGGAATCCTCGGGACATCATCGCGAGGGACTTTATTACGTCGGATCCGAATAACCCGACCCATCATTATGCAGACCGCTGGGAAACGCCGCGTGATGGGAACAGAAGTATTGTAATCAGCCCGAATGGTACGGGGTCGCTTTATATATGTGATCCGACAATGACAGCTTATTACAACATAAAGGCCTCCGATTTTGTCGTATCTTCATCGGAAACGATTAAAACTAACATCGTGGAATCAACAATCAGCGCCTTGGATCAGATTATGGACCTGACGGTGGTCGAATACGACCTGATTAAGGATGTACAAGATGGGACGGTTGACAAGCAGCTCGGATTCATTGCTGAGAATAGCCCAGCTATTTCGAACCCAACAAATGATGCCATTAGCTTGTACAAGGCGAATGCATTGGCCACAAAAGGGGTCCAGGAGTTGTTGGCGAGGATTGAAGCGCTGGAAGCAGAAAACGCAACGATGAAAGCTGACATTTCCGCAATAAAATAAACATTGGGGGAACCCTTATAAAAGTAAAATTGAATGATGATGAAATTCATATTAAAAAGGATGGACTAATTGTCCATCCTTAAACATTGTGACGTTTCATAAAAATAGTTTTACATATGCTGCATTAGCTGGAGTTGTGAAGGTTGATTTCGGCATTTGTTTGAATGGATGTGCTGTTCGTGAAGATCCTTCTTTTCCTTTTTCAGCAAATACTCCAACTTGTTTAATGTTATTTTCAGATACTCCTCTGAGGTTTATTGAATTTGTAGGAGTATATGATACACCTAAATTGAACTCTCTAGAAATACTGATGATTAGTTCATGTGCAATTTGACGTACTAATGCAAAATGAAGATTTATTATTGGAGACTCATATCCACTCTGATCCACATTAGTGAATAAACTTTTTGTTGCAGTCGCTAAACTCAAATAGTTAATTTCCACATTTTCGACAGAGTCAACATGAGTCCCTCCATCTTGCTCAGCCATAGTAAGTACGATTGATTTTCTCGTAATGCTGAGATCAAGGTTTTCAGAATGTTCGACAATAATGTTGCTTTCCCACCAATCAATGAAATTTAACCATTTAACATCAATGTGCCTGCTTTTTTCTAGAACAGGTAAATAGATATTATCGACCTTTCCTGGCAACGCTGGTGGCTTACTCGGAACGGTCACCATGCCCACTAAATTAATACTAATTATTGGGTCAATTGCTTCAAATCCTGTATTAAAAAATTTCATAGATTCTTTCCGGTCCAGTTGCTTAAGCAAGCTGACTGTCTTATTATTTTTCCTTGGAAAATCGGGATCTTTTAATAAAGTCCTTATTATTGCGGACATCATTTTTGCTTGTGCAAAATTTCCTCTGTCGTAATTGTGTGCGGAATCAACTAGAAAGGAAATCTGCTCGTGAAGTTGTTGCATATAATATTCTTCGTTTTCAATCACTTTCTCACCTCGCTTTCTGTATTCAGTATAAGCGATAGTTAGCAAAAATTGATACAGTACTTAAAATAATATTTTTGGAAAAGCTATCTTTATAGATAGTTTTTTTCGATTTACCAAAAGGAGTGATACATGTTGGTCTTAGAACAATTTATAATAGATGCCGACATTACTTGGGATCAAGTCGGTAAAACGTTTTACGAAAATCCGGAAGCGAAAGCCGGCCGGAAGATGCGTGTACGAGTTGTCAATGGCGGTATCGTTGAGGATTTAACCGGATATACGCTTAATCTAGGGTGGACGAGTCTGAAAGATCCGACGAAGTTTGGGTTGGATGCCTTTACTGCAGTAGATATCACAAAAGGGATATTCGAGATTGTCTATACAAGTGGCATGCTCACAAATATAGGCCCGCTCAACGCATCGCTGCAGCTTGTCCCTCCTGGTGAAGGAAGGCCGGTGGAATCCAATAATTTCAGACTCACCGTGAAGAACAGTGCGATCAATTCATCGGCGATTCAGGGTGAGACAAGCTTCCTAGCTTTGGAGAATGCACTCGTGGAAGTGAATGGTTGGAACGCGCGGATTGATGACGTGGAACAGGAGTTTAGGGATCGGGCGGATGCTCTGGATGCGGCTTATCCTGTTAGGCTTACGGCTGCAGAGCGGTCAGTAGCGGCTGTTGAAGCGCAAGTCGATTTGTTGAACCGCGGCCTTGGTGAAACAATGCC
Organism: Trichococcus palustris; assembly: GCF_900114465.1. Lineage (GTDB taxonomy): Bacteria > Bacillota > Bacilli > Lactobacillales > Aerococcaceae > Trichococcus > Trichococcus palustris. The sequence goes on from NZ_FOTD01000003.1 coordinate 218,433, forward strand.
TACTATGGCTTCACTATTAGCAGCATACCCTACCGGAGACACTAGGGATCATATTGTAGCTGGGAATATCGCAGAGGTTGATACTCTGACTGTTACAGGAATCCCGACAACTGCTGGTAATGTGATTGTGACTCTGAATGGGGTTGCGGTGAATGTTCCCGTAACGGTAGGTGTGGCTGAAGTAGCTTCACTGCTAGTTACCGCGGTTCCAACTGTGGCCGGTAATGTGACAATCAACTTAAATGGCGTACCCATTACTGTAGCGCTTGATCCTGCTGTACAAACTACGACTGGTTTGGTAGCAGCCGCAATTAGAGCTGCTATATTCACTGGTTGGACTACTGGAGGCACTGGATCAACTGTTACATTCACGGCAACCGCAGTAGGCACCAAAACTGACGCCACATACAGTGCAGGAACCACAGGCGCTACTGGCACGATGACGACCACTATCCAAGGCGTTGTAGCTGCCACTACCACAATCGTTGCAACAGCTATCCGGGCTGCTGTGTTTGCAGGTTGGACAACTGGAGGTACCGGCGCAGTAGTAACCTTCACTGCAACTTCCGTCGGAACAAGAACAGCTCCTGTATTCAGTGGGGGATCTACAGGTACAACCGGGACATTTGTAAGAACTGCAATCGGAGAGGCTGCAAATTACCATAGATATTTCTGGAACGGAACGGCATGGACAGATGGCGGAGCTTATCAGGCTATAGAAGTAGGTGATAAGGCTGTAAGTAGTGTTAAAATCGATAATTCGGTTATGAAGAATCCATTGAGTAATTTATTTGGAAGCGCGCATAATACTGGAATTGTTTACAATGGAGCATCTGGAGTTGAGAGCAATGGGGTGTTTACTGTTACTTCGTCAACAACCTATGGAACAATTTATGCCAAATTGCAGAACCTAGGAAAAATGACTGACTTTATTTTATTAGGTAAAGTGGCGGCACCTTCTGGAAGTTCAGCAATTGGTGCTGGGTGTTATATGAATGCCTATGCCTATGACATAAATAACGCAAACTTAGGAACCGCTACCAAAGTATTAATGAGTGGACCTAATTCTGTAAACCTTCAAGAAAACGTATATCAAAATCTATTTGCCAGGTTCTCAATCGCAAGTAAACCAACCGCAACTAGGCTTGATATAGGTTTTAACGTCGGAGCAGTTGGTCAAATATTCAACGTTAAAGAGTGGTATATCGTCGACGTTACGGGACTTACAGATGCTGAAATATTAAAGTTGGACCCTGCCGCATTATATGCGAAGTCGAATAGAAACAGTGAGGTAATAAAAGCAACGCTTGCAGATAAAGCATTGGAAGCTGTAAATGCAACCAATGCGGTAAATGCAACTAATGCAGTGAGCGCCATTTCAGCAGCAAGCGCAAACAGTGCCGAATATGCTAAAAATGCTCAGAGTGCAACCCCTCAAAAAGTAGTTGACTTTGCTGCAGCCGTACCGCATTTCGGAGGCACACTCACATCCTATAATTTAGTGACTCGTTCGTGGACCTATGTATTAGCTGCAAGTTATGACGGTATGCGAGTACCTATTGACGTTGAAGCTAATCATTCATACTTAATGATATTCAAAAGCGCATCAAGCTCACTAGGTCAAGCGGGTTATCTAAACGTAGCAGGTCAGTGGGCGCAGACGAAAGGAATATATGATGTAACACTCGGTGGACAAGCTTATCGATATGCTTTTGTTGATGTCTCCACTGATTTTAGAGAGTATTTAATGCTTGTGCATGGAGGTGCTGCAACTGCAGGTTCTACCCACACTATCGATGACTTAAAAGTGTTTGACGTAACTGGTTCGACTCAAAACTTAATATTGATAAATGATTGCTTCACTACTAATGGTGGAAACTTCAATATCGCCCAAAAGATTAAGGAGATCGAATCCTCAATTTCCGAGTCAGCTTCAAACTTGACGGCCAGGTATATGGTAAATAGCGCACCAAGAATACTTCTGAACTATTTGGGACTGGTTGCATTTGGGGTTGAAGCTTTAACTTATGATGCTGAGTTAGAGACAATAACCTATACGCTAACTCAAAGTTATGGAGGAGTTACTTTCCCTATTGGAATTGAAACAGGGAAAAGTTATTTAGTTATATGCAAAACGCCTTCAGCATCTCTTCAGCAAGCAGGGTATTATACCTCAGGAAGTGGGTGGGGCGGTTATGGCGCCTTTAACAGCTATACCTATAATGGTGTAGTGTATGAATATGCTTACTTTACTGTCGGTGCTGACTGGCGAGCACA